>DKFM01000008.1 GCA_002452815.1 Rhodobacteraceae bacterium UBA6796 | reverse complement strand
CGGTGTGTCCCGCTTCGGTGAGGGGCGTTCTACGGAGACTCACCAAACTCCGCAAGCCCATTTTTTGGGAAAAATGAAAAAATTCGTTTTCGGGCCAATAGCTGCCGCGCAGGCAAGGCCCGTCGCCGCCATCATGCACCCGGCATCACGGCCGATCAGGCCATAAAACACAGAGGTTTTGCACGCAGGTCACACCGTGACGAGAGGGGCGCGACTCGGCGGGCAGAGAGCCCGGGACCCACGGCCTTGCGGGTGTCAGCGTGTCGGTCAGGGGCCCTCCCCTGGGGAATCACACCCTGCCGTGGCGCGACTCGCCCTGTCGTCTCGCGAGTCGCCCGGTGTCGGGTGACTCGCGTAGCGCGGGCCGCCTCCCTCGGAACCCTCCGCGCCCGAGCTGGCAATGCCCGCCTCGATCACGCGATGAAGGGTCAGGCTGATGTGAACTGCCCGGTTCTTGGGCAACACGCCGGCACAGGCCCACTTCCGGTCACATGGGGATTGACGGGGAGGTCGCCAGTTGACCTATTGTCGACAATCGACCTTTAAACCGGAGACGCTCGTGCCCACGCTCCCCCGCATCGCGGCCTTCGCCGACGACCTGACCGCCCTGCGTCGCGACTTTCACCGACACCCCGAAATCGGCTTTGCCGAACACCGCACCTCGGCGCGGGTCGCGGAGCTTCTGGAAAGCTGGGGGATCACGGTGACGCGCGGATTGGGCGGTACCGGCGTGGTCGGGGTGCTGGAGGGCAACCGCCCCGGGCGCAGTATCGGGCTGCGCGCGGATATGGATGCGCTGCCGATGGAGGAGATGACCAACCTTCCCTATGCTTCGCAGACACCGGGGGTGTTTCACGGCTGCGGGCATGACGGGCACACGACGATCTTGTTGGGGGCCGCGCGTTATCTGGCCGAGACGCGGGATTTCGCAGGGCGGGCCGTCTTCATCTTCCAGCCCGCGGAAGAGGGGCTGGGCGGCGCCCGCGCAATGATCCGTGACGGGCTGTTCGAGCGCTTCCCCTGCGACGAGCTGTATGGGCTGCACAACGCCCCCGGTCAGCGCCCCGGTACGATCGGGGTGAAACCGGGGGCCGCGATGGCGGGGGCCGATTTCTTTGACATCACGATTGCCGGGCGCGGCAGTCACGGCGCCAACCCGCAGGACAGCACGGACCCGATCGTGATCGGCGCCGGGTTGATCAAGGAGCTGCAGGGCATCGTTGCACGCAATGTCGCGCCGACCCGGCCTGCGGTATTGTCGGTCACCAAATTCAACGCGGGCTCGGCCTATAACGTGATCCCCGACAGCGCCGGCCTGTCGGGAACCGTGCGCTATTTCGATGATGCCACCGGCCGCCTGATCGCGGAGCGCATGACACAGATCTGCGCCGGATTTGCCACCGCGCATGCCTGCGAGATCGGCCTCAAGATCTGGAACGTCTTCGACGTGCTGATGAACGACCCCGTGCGCACCTCCGACATGCTGGCCTGCGCGGCCGGGGTCGTGGGCGCCGAAAACACCTTCGAGAAAACCGACCTGCAGATGGGATCAGAAGATATGGCAGACATGCTCAGACTCGTTCCGGGGGCCTATTGCACCCTTGGCCATGGTGGCACTGTGCCGCTGCACAACCCGGGGTTCATCTTTGACGATGCGATCCTGCCGGTGGGCGCCAGCCTGTTCGCGCGCCTTGTCGAGACCCGGGGGGCCGCACAATGACCCTGCCCGATCTGCCCTTCGACACCGCCGCGATGATCGCCGGGCTGAAGCCCTGGGTCGAATGCGAAAGCCCCACATTCGACGCCGCCGCCGTCGCGCGGATGATGGATCTGGTCGCCTATGACTGCGCCGCGCTTGGCGCCGCCGTCGAAATCATCCCGGGACGGATGGGCTGTGGCCCCTCGGTCCGGGCGCGAATGCCGCATCCCGATCAGGGCAGCCCCGGCATTCTGGTCTCGGGGCATTTCGACACGGTCCATCCGGTCGGCACGCTGGCGAAAAACCCCTTCCGCATCGAGGGCGACAAGGTATTCGGCCCCGGCATCCAGGACATGAAGTCGGGCAATTACATCGCGCTTGAAGCGATGCGCCAGATCGTGCGCGCCGGGATGCAGACGCCGCTGCCCGTCACCTTCCTGTTTACCCCCGACGAGGAAATCGGCACCCCCGCCACCCGCAGCCTGATCGAGGCCGAGGCCCTGGCCAATCGCTATTTCCTGTGCCCCGAACCCGCCCTGCCCGATAACGGGGTAACGACGGGGCGCTACGCCATCGCCCGGTTCGAGATCACCTGCACGGGCGTTCCCAGCCATGCCGGCGCGAAACTGTCCGATGGCACCTCGGCCGTGCGCGAGCTGGCCCACAGGATCATCGAGATCGAGGCGATGACCACCGAAAGCTGCACCTTCTCGGTCAATGATGTGACCTCCGGCCCCTGGGTGAACTGCGTGCCAAGTTTCGCGCGCGCGCAGGTGCTGTCGATGGCCAAGGAACAGGCCGATCTGGACCGGGGCGCCGCGCGGATGCTGGCGCTTGCGGGCACGCGCAACGGGGTGACGTTCAGCGTGACGCAAACCGTGACCCGCCCGGTCTGGGAAAACGACCAACCCGAGACGATGGCGCTTTATGATATCGCCCGCGCGCTGTCGGCCGAGATGGGGATGGATCTGCCCTGCGCCTCTTCGGGGGGCGGATCGGACGCCAATTTCTCGGGCGCGCTGCGGGTGGCATCGCTGTGCTCGCTGGGGGCTACCGGCGACGGGCTGCACACGCTGAACGAACACATCCTTGCCAGCAGCCTCGCGCCCCGGGCCCGGCTGATGGCCGGTCTGTTCCTGACCCTGGGGGCCTGACCGGCGACGGGCCTTATTCAACGAACGCGCCCGGCAGGGTGCTGAACGGAACATGCAATGACACTTCCCTCTTCCCCCCCGCGGGCCTTCGACTTCGGCTCGCTGGGGACGACATTCGACCCGATCCCCGACGCCCTCGCGGAGCGGATCGCGCAGGTGCATTACCGGCTGGGCGGCACGCTCAAACGGCTCGAAACCGAAAAGGATGACACCTTCCGGCTGCGCACCCCCGACGGGCGGCAGTTCATCCTGAAAATCGCCAACCCGGGCGAGTCGGTGGCAGAGCTGGATCTTCAGGTCCGAGTTTTGCAGCATCTGGAACAGGTGGCCCCCGATCTGCCGGTGCCGCGCGTCTTTGTAGACAAGGACGGCAACGCCCTGCCTGAGCTGGGCAGCGGTCGGCGCGTCCGGCTGCTGAGCTTCCTGCCGGGAACGGTTCTGGACACGCTGACCCCCAGCCCCGCCGAGGTGTTTCAGATCGGGCAGTATCTGGCCCGGATGCGCCATGCGCTCGCCTCGTTTTCCCATCCCGCCGCGACGCGCGCGCTGGCCTGGGATGTCCGTCATCTGCCCGGTCTGGAACCGCTGTTGGCCCATGTCGACAATCCCGCGCAACGCCGGGCGCTGGAACAGGGGCTGGCACGGTTCGACGCCCTGATGCCACGGATCGCCGCCCTGCGCCGGCAGGTGCTGCACAATGATTTCAACCGCTCTAACCTGCTGGTCGATCGCAGCGGCCCGGCGCGGGTTTGCGGCATCATCGACTTCGGCGATACCGTAGAAACCGCCGTCGCGATCGACCTGGCCACCGCGATGCTGAACCAGTTGCCGCGCGACGCGGCGCAAAACCCGGTGCCCGATCTTCTGGAATCGCCCAAGCGCCTGTTGGCGGGCTATCGCGAGATTGCGGATCTGACCGACGAGGAGCTGGCGCTGGTGCCGCATCTTATCATGGGTCGTGTCGTGGCCCGCGCCCTGCTGTCGCTGTGGCGCGCACGGCTGTTTCCCGACAATCGCCGCTATATCCTGCGCAACACCGAACAGGGCTGGGCACAACTCGACTGGTTTCTTGCCCGCAGCCCGGATGATATGTCCGCATTGCTTCTGTGACGCCCCCCGCCGCTTCTTTGCCCATGCATTCGAAAGGGAATCCGATGTCCTCGCCCACCCCCGGCCACGGCAAGATGGTCAACGCCTTCAACCCCGATACGTTGTCCGATCTGGACCCGGCCACCGGCGCCGCCATCGCGCGGCGGATGCGCCTGCTGGGGCCCGCCTACCGGCTGTTCTATCAGACGCCCGTGCAGGTCTCGACCGGGCGCGGCACGCGGCTGTTCGACCGCGACGGCGCCGAATATCTGGATGCCTATAACAACGTGGTCTCGGTCGGCCATTGCCACCCGCATGTCGTCGCGACGGTGCATGAACAGATGCAGACGCTGTGCACCCACACCCGCTATGTGCAGGACGGCATCCTGAATTACGCCGAAACCCTGCTGCCGAGCTTTGGCGGGCGGATCGCCGAGGCCGGGCACATGATGTTCACCTGCACCGGATCGGAGGCAAACGATCTGGCGATGCGGATCGCGCGGCATCACACCGGGCGCAACGGCATCATTGTCACCGCCGAGGCCTATCACGGCAATTCCGACCTGACGGCCAGCTTCTCGCCCTCGCTGGGCGATCAGTCGCCGCTTGGCACCTGGGTGCGCCGCATCCCGGCGCCCGACAGCTATCGCCATGATCCGGCGACGCTGGGGCAGATGATGGCCGCGGCGGTCACCGAACAGGCGCATCTGCTGCGCCGCCATGGCGACGGGCTGGCCGCCTTCATCGCGGATTCGCTGTTTTCGTCCGACGGCATCTTTGCCACGCCCGAGGTGCTGGGCCCGGTGGCGGCGGCCGTGCGCGCGGCGGGCGGTCTGTTCGTCGCGGATGAGGTGCAATCGGGCTTTGCCCGTTCCGGCGAGCGTTTCTGGGGGTTCCAGCGGCACGGATTGGACCCTGACATCGTCACCATGGGCAAGCCGATGGGCAATGGCTACCCGGTCGCGGGCATCGCCGTGGTCCCCGAGGTGGTGGCGCAATTCGGCCGCGACACCCGCTATTTCAACACCTTCGGCGGCAACAGCGTGGCGATTGCCGCAGCACAAGCGACGCTTGACGTAATACGCGGCGAAAACCTGCAGGCCAATTCCGCGCGGATCGGCCAGATGATTCAGGACGGGTTCACCGCGCTGGCCCGCCGGTTCGAGGCAATCGGCGATGTGCGCGGCGCGGGGCTTTATGTCGGGGTCGAGATGGTCAGCGACCGTGCGGGCAAGGTGCCGGACGCGCAGGCGGCCACGCAGATCGTGAACCAGCTGCGCGAACGGCGCGTGCTGATCTCGGCCACCGGGCCCGACGCCAATGTGCTCAAGATCCGCCCGCCGCTGGTGTTTTCCGCCGACGACGCCGACCGCCTGCTGACCGAGACCGAGGCCGTGCTGCGCGGCCTTTACGGCTGAGCCTGCAACCTGATCCCGATCGCCGCCGCGGCCTCTTTCAGCGCGCCGAGCGCCTGGGTGAAAACCTCGGGCTCGGCCAGCGTATCGCTGCGCGCCGTGACCGAGACAGAACCGGCCAGCCCGCCGCGCCGGTCGAAGACGGGCACCGCCAGCCCGGCCAGCCCGACCACGAAATCATCCGCGACGAAGGCATGCCCCTCGGCGCGGATCTTTGCGGCCTCGGCCTCCAGCGCGGCGGGGTCGGTCAGCGAAAACGGGGTCCGCGCCAACAAGGGCCGCGCCAGATAGGCCTGCCGCTGCGCCGGGCCCAGATGCGCCAGGATCGCCCGTGGCCCCGAGGCCAGGTGCAGCGGAATCGACCGCCCCGTCGATGACCAGGCCGCCTCGATCTGGACGGTATCGATTCGCGCCCGTTCGACACAGACCGCACTGGTCTCGTCCGGCATCCAGGCGAAAGACGACATCTGCGTGCCATGGGTCAGCACATGCAGGAACGGCGCCGCCGCCTCGCGCAGCGGCATCACCCGCGCCACGGCGGGCTGCAGTTTCAGCACCGCCACGCCAAGCGTGTACAGATCGCCGCGGTGCTCGACCATGCCGGTCTCGCACAGCGCAAGCAGCAGTCTTCGCACGGTATTTTTGTCCAGCCCGCTGGCCTGCGCGACCTGCGTCAGGGTCAGTTCGGGCTGCGAAGGGCGGAAACTGCCCAGAATGGCGGCGATGCGGCTGACGGCGCGCATGGATTGAGACGGAGAGGTGACGTCGGTCATTTCGGCTCCAAGTATCACTAAATGATACTATAAAATCATTTGTTGACATTGCAACGCGATTTCACAAAGCTTTCCAAAACACCAGAAGAAAACAGGGAAACACATGACGATCACCGCGGACCTGCGTGCCGCGATCGTTCGGTCCGTCGAAGATGGCTTCGACGACCAGATCGCGTATACGCAAAAGCTTGTCTCTTTCGCCTCGCAACGCGGTGCGGAATTCACCGTCCAGGACTTCATCCACAACGACCTGCGCGCCCGCGGCATGACCATGGACCGCTTCGAGATGGACGAGGCCGCGCTGACCGCACACGAGGGCGGCGCGCCGTTTTCCGACACCCATTCCCGCGCGCCAATCGTCGTCGGCATCCACCACCCGCGCAAGGAAACCGGCCGTTCGCTGATCTTGCAGCACCATCTGGATGTGGTCCCGGTCGGCCCCCGCGACATGTGGGAACACGACCCCTACGGCGGCGCGATCGAGGGCGACTGGATGTATGGCCGGGGTGCCGCCGACATGAAGGCCGGGGCCGCCGCCAATGTCTTTGCGCTCGAAGCGCTCAAACGGATCGGCCTGCAACCGGCGGCGACCGTCTATCTGCAATCGGTGGTGGAAGAGGAATCCACCGGCAATGGCGCGATGCAGACCTTCCTGCGCGGCTATACCGCCGATGCCGCCCTGATCCCCGAACCCGAGGATGAGAAACTGGTGCGTGCCGGACTGGGCGTTTTGTGGTTCAGCGTCGAAGTGCGCGGCACGCCGGTCCATGTGCGCGAAATGGGCGAAGGCGCCAATGCCATCGACGCCGCCTATCGGCTGATCGGCGCGCTGCGCGAGATCGAGGCGAAATGGAACGCCGAACGCGACGCGCACCCCGAATGCGCCGAAGACCCGCATCCGATCAACCTGAACATCGGCATGATCGAGGGCGGCGACTGGGGCTCTTCTGTGCCCGCCTGGTGCCGCTTTCAGGTCCGCGTGTCGATCTATCCGGGGCAGCGGGCAAAGGCGAAGTTTCAGGA
The DNA here is from genome assembly GCA_002452815.1 of Rhodobacteraceae bacterium UBA6796. Taxonomy (GTDB): domain Bacteria; phylum Pseudomonadota; class Alphaproteobacteria; order Rhodobacterales; family Rhodobacteraceae; genus Rhodobacter. The sequence goes on along the minus strand of DKFM01000008.1, from coordinate 282,708 downwards.
AATCGCCGATCACGTCGCAGCCTTCGCGCGCACCGACCGCTACCTGGCGCAGAACCCGCCGAAGCTGACGCAGAACGGCTTCAACGCCGAGGGCTACATCCTCGATCCCGGCTCCGAAGCCGAGGCGGTGCTGGGCCGCGCGCATCAGGCCGCCTTCGATGCGCCGCTCGAAACGATGATGACGCCCGCCTATCTCGATGCCCGGGTCTATGCGCTTTACAACCGGATTCCGACGCTGTGCTACGGCCCGAAATCCAGGGGTATCCACGGTTTTGACGAGGCGGTCAGCCTCAGTTCCGTCAAGCACGTCACCCAGGCGATGGCGCTGTTCATCGCCGAATGGTGCGGAACCGAGCCGTTACAGATCGCCGCGCAATAGACCCGCCGCCCCTGCTGCCCTGAAAAACGCAAGGTGCATATATATCCGGCACTCGGAAAAATGCGCCAATAACCTGATAAATATCAGTTTTTCAACACAGGAAAAGGCTCCACCTCACGCAGCGACAGAAAACTGGCCCCCGTGCCGCATTGACAGTTGCCAGCGCGAAAAAAACTGAACTACCCTCGATTCACAATTGGCGACAATCGTCATTCTTATGTCCGCTTCAGCCCTAGGAGAAATCGAATGCCCCCGAAAAGTATCCGTCCCGGTATCTTCAAGACCGCCCTGCTGTCGCTGTGCCTGAGTACGGCCGGCCTTGCCGTTCAGGCAGAAACCACCGTCACCGCGGTGATGCACGCGCCGCTGCGCGCCGTCGATCCGGTGATCAGCACCGCCTATATCCTGCGCAACTACGGCTACATGGTTTACGACACGCTGCTGGCGCGCGATTCCAAGGGCCAGCCGCAGCCGCAGATGGCCAGCTGGACCGTGTCCGACGACAACACGACCTATACCTTCACCCTGCGCGACGGGCTGAAATTCCACGATGGCGCCCCGGTCACCGCCGAGGATGCGGTGGCGAGCCTGAAACGCTGGAGCCAGGTCGACAAGACCGGGCAGGTGATGGCCTCGCTGCTCAGCGACATGTCGGTCGTGGATGAGAAAACCTTCACCATGACCTTCTCGGAACCGACCGGGATTGCGCTGATCGCGCTCAGCAAGCCGTCGGGCCTGGCGCCCTTCATCCTGCCCAAGGCCGCCGCCGAAACCCCGATCAGCGAGCCGATCACCTCGACCATCGGGTCGGGCCCGTTCAAGTTCGTGGAAGCCGAGTATCAGCCCGGCGTCGGCGCGACCTTCATCAAGAACGAAGATTATGTGCCGCGCGACGAGCCGGCGGACGGTCTGGCTGGCGGCAAGGTGGTCAAGATCGACAAGGTGGTCTGGACGACGATGCCCGACTCGATGACCGCGGTCAGCGCGCTTCTGGCGGGCGAGATCGACTTTTACGAACAGATCCCGCATGACCTGCTGCCGCTGGTCGAGGGCAACCCCGACTTCACCGCCGATGTCTATCGCAAGCAGGGCAGCCAGAACCTGGCCCGGATGAACCACACCCTGCCGCCCTTCGACAATCCGAAGATGCGCGAGGCGGTTCTGCTGGCGCTCGGGCAGCAGCCGATGCTGGATGCGCAGGTCGGCGCGGCCTCGGATTACGGCACGATCTGCGCCGCTGTGTTCGGCTGCGACAGCCTCTATGCCTCGGACTACCGGGCAGAGGACATCATCCAGCCGCACCCCGCCGAGGCCAAGGCGATCCTGGACGAGGTCGGCTATGACGGCACGCCGATCATGCTGATGCACGCGACCGACCTGAACAACCTGGCGCCGCAGGGGCCGGTGATCGCGCAGCAGCTGCGCGATGCGGGCTTCAACGTCGACATGGTGTCGATGGACTGGGCCAGCGTCGTGGCGCGCCGTGCCTCCAAGGCGGCGGTGGCCGACGGCGGCTGGAACATGTTCTCGACCACCAACGTGCTGCCCGATGTGGGCGATCCGATCGGCTTCATCGGCGTGGCCGCGGGCGGCGAGTCCGCCTGGTTCGGCTGGCCCAACGTGCCCGAGATCGAAGCCCTGCGCGGCAAGCTCGCCCGCAGTTCCGACCCCGCAGAGCAAAAGCAGATCGGGCAAGAGATCGACAAGCTGGTGATCGACAACGGCGTGATGGTGCCGATGGGCGAATTCTACAACGTCACCGTCAAGTCGGCCAAGCTGACCGGCCAGCTGGACGCCGAAGCCCCGGTGTTCTGGAACATCGAGAAGGCGGAGTGAGGCCCTGATGCTGGGCTTTGTCGTCAAGCGGGTTCTCTCGGCGGTGCCGGTGCTGTTCATGGTGGCGATCATCGTCTTCATGGTGCTGCGCCTATCGCCGGGCGACCCGGCCGTGATGATCGGCGGGCCGAATGCCACGCCCGATCAACTGGCCGCGCTGCGCGAGAGCATGGGGCTGAACAAGCCCCTGCTCGAGCAGCTGTTCATCTGGCTCGGCGCCATCGCGCAGGGCGATTTCGGTGTTTCGCTGGTGTCGGGCAAGCCGGTGGCGGCGCTGGTCATGGACCGTTTCGGCCCGACGCTGGCGCTCAGCCTGTCGACCGTGGTGCTGGCGGTCGCGGTGGCGATCCCGCTGGGCGTCATCGCCGCCTGGCAGCAGGGCAAATGGCTGGACCGTCTGGTGATGACCGGCTCGGTGCTGGGCTTCTCGGTGCCGGTGTTCATCATCGGCTATGTGCTGATCCTGATCTTTGCACGCACGCTGGGCTGGTTCCCGGTGCAGGGCTACAAGCCGCTGTCGGCGGGGTTCCATGACTTCGCCATCCGGCTTGTGCTGCCCTCGGTCACGCTCAGCTTCCCCTATATCGCCCTGATCGCGCGGATCGTGCGCACCAATGTGATCGAGGTGATGAACGAGGATTACATCCGCACCGCCCGCGCCAAGGGCATGACCGAGGGCGGCGTGCTGATGCACCACGCGCTTGGCAATGCCGCCGTGCCGATCGTGACGATCATCGGCGTGTCGATCGCGATGCTGATCGGCGGCGTCGTCGTTACCGAATCCGTGTTCAACATCCCCGGCCTCGGCCGACTGGTGCTCGAGGCGGTGCTGGCGCGCGATTACACGGTGATCCAGACGGTGATCCTGCTGTTCTCGACGATCTACGTCTTCATCAACCTTGGGGTCGACCTGCTTTACGGCCTGCTCGACCCGCGCATCCGCTACTGACGGCGGGCCACCCGGCCCGCCCCTTCCGCCCCATAACAAGTGGACCTTTCGATGACCCAGACCCCCGCACCGGACACCCCCATACCCCCCGCCCGCGACCTGCCGGAGATGGACTCGGCGGCACCGGACGGCGGATTTGGCGCGCTGGTGCGCGGCGTTCTGTCCAGCTGGCCGTCGCGGATCTCGGCGCTGGTGCTGGGGGCGATCATCCTGATGGCGGTGCTGGCGCCGTTCCTGGGCACCACCGATCCGGTCGCGATCAATCCCGCGTTGCGCCTGCAGGGCAGCGGGCCCGAGCATTGGCTGGGCACCGACAGTTTCGGGCGCGATGTCTATTCCCGCATCGTCTATGGCGCGCGGATCTCGCTGGCGGTGGGCGCGGGCACGGTGCTGGTGTCGCTGCTGTTCGGCGTCTTCTTCGGGGTCATCACCGGCTATTTCAAATGGGCCGACATCATCGTGATGCGCTTCATGGACGGGCTGATGGCGATCCCGGGCATCCTGCTGGCGATTGCGCTGGTGGCGATTTCGGGCGCGACCCTGACCACCGTTCTGATCGCGATTTCGGTGCCGGAAATCCCGCGGATCGCGCGGATGGTGCGCTCGGTCATCCTGGGCGTGAAGAACGAACCCTATGTCGAGGCCGCCTCGGTTCTGGGCACCGGCGTGTGGAAGATGGTTTGGCGTCACATGCTGCCCAATACCGTGGCGCCGCTGCTGGTGCAGGGCACCTATATCTTCGCCTCGGCGATCATGACGGAATCGATCCTCAGCTTCCTGGGCGCGGGCATCCCGCCCGAAACCCCCTCCTGGGGCAACATGATGGCCGACGGGCGCACCTTCTTCCTGCTCAAGCCCGAACTCATCCTCTATCCCGGCGCGATGGTGTCGCTGACGGTGCTGAGCGTGAACATGCTGGGCGATGTGCTGCGCGACCGGCTGGACCCGCGCATGGCGAAACGGCTTTAAGGAGACAGCGACATGACCACGCCCCCCTCTCAGGTCGTTCTTTCGGTCGAGGATGTGACGATCGACACCCGCCCCGCCGGTCGCAAGCCGATCGTGCGCAACATCAGCTTCGACGTGCGCGAAGGCGAAACCCTGTGCATCGTCGGCGAATCCGGTTCGGGCAAATCGGTCACCTCGATGGCGGTGATGGGCCTGTTGCCGAAAGACGCGCTGCAGGTCACCGGCGGGCGCATACTGCTGGATGGCGAAGACGTTCTGCAGGCCACCCCCGCCCGGATTCGCGAATTGCGCGCGCAGAAGGTCGCGATGGTGTTTCAGGAACCGATGACCGCGCTGAACCCGGTAAAAACCGCCGGCGCGCAGATCGACGAGGTGCTGCGCCTGCACACCAACCTGTCGGCGGCCGAACGGCGGCAGAAGGTGCTGCACATGCTGGAACGCGTGCATCTGCCCGATGTCGAACGGATCTACAAATCCTATCCGCATCAGCTGTCGGGCGGGCAACGCCAGCGCATCGTCATCGCGATGGCGCTGATCCTGCGCCCGCGGCTGCTGCTGGCGGACGAACCGACCACCGCGCTGGATGTCACCACGCAAAAGCAGATCCTGCGTCTGATCAAGGAATTGCAGGAGGAAGAAAAGACCGCCGTCGTCTTTGTCACCCATGACTTCGGCGTTGTCTCGGAAATCGCCGATCGGATCGTGGTGATGAACCGCGGCGATCTGGTCGAGACCGGCACCTGTGCGGAAATCCTGTCCAACCCGCGGCAGGACTATACAAGGATGCTGGTGGCGTCGGTGCCCAGCCTGATCCCGCGCTGCGTGCCGGTCCCCGCCAACCCCAAGGTGCTGGAGGTCGTGGCGCTGGAAAAACGCTATGGCAAAAAGGGGCTGTATCGGGACCGTTCAGTGCTGGCCGCGCAGAATATTTCCTTCACTGTGCGCAAGGGCGAAATTACCGGGATCATCGGCGAATCCGGGTCGGGCAAATCGACGGTGGCGCGCTGCGTGATGCGGCTGACCGACCCGAGCGGCGGGGCGATCGTGCTGAACGGTCACGATATCGTGCCGCTGCGCAACCTGCGCCCGATGCGGCAGCATGTGCAGTATATTTTTCAGGACCCTTACCGCTCGCTCAACCCCCGCCGCACCATCGGCCAGTCGCTGATGGAAGGGCTGCTGAATTATGGCCTCCGCGAAACCGAGGCCGCGCGCAAGGCCGCCGCGACGCTGGAACTGGTGAACCTGCCCGCCGAGGTGATGAACCGCTATCCGCATCAATTCTCGGGCGGGCAACGGCAACGCATCGCCATTGCCCGTGCCGTGGTGATGGAGCCGGATCTGCTGATCGCCGACGAGGCGGTCTCGGCGCTGGATGTGACCGTGCAGGCGCAGGTGTTGCAGCTGTTCGAAGAAATTCGCGCCCGCACCGGCATTTCGATCCTGTTCATCACCCATGACCTGCGGGTCGCGGCCCAGATCTGCAACACCATCGTGGTGATGCAAGATGGCCGGATCGTCGAACAGGGCGCCGCCCGCGATGTGCTGGCCGCGCCGGTGCAGGCCTATACCCGCAGCCTGATCGACGCGGCCCCCGCGCCGGACTGGGATTTCCAGAATTTCCGCCCGGTGTCCCGGGCACTCTGACAAGGAGCATGTGATGCGGATCATCTTTGCCGGGTTTCAGCACGAAACCAACACCTTCGCCCCCGATCTGGCAGATGATGCCGCCTTTGCGCATGGCGGCGGCTTTCCGGGGCTGTGCCGCGGGGCTGCGGTATTCGACGCGCTGGTGCCCACCGCAAACATCCCCGGCGCGGGCTTTTTGCAGGCCGCCCGCACAGCCGGGGCCGAAGTGGCGCCGATCCTGTGGTGCGCGGCCTGCCCGTCGGGTTTTGTGGCCCGCGACACCTACGAGCGGATCGCGGCCGAGATTGTCGCGGGCATCCGCACAAACCTGCCCGCCGATGCGATCTATCTGGATCTGCACGGCGCGATGTGCGCCCAGCATGTGCCCGACGGCGAGGGTGAATTGCTGGAACGGATCAGGGCGGTGACGGATATCCCGATCATCGTCAGCCTCGATCTGCACGCGAATGTCACCCAGCGGATGCTGGATCTGGCCGATGCGCTGGTCGCGTTCCGCACCTATCCGCATGTCGACATGGCCGAAACCGGGGCCCGCGCGTTCCATCTGCTGACCGAACGGCTGAACCGTGGCGCGCCCTTTGCTAAAGCCGCGCGCCGCATTCCCTATCTGATCCCGATCTGCTGGCAGGCGACCGAAAGCCAGCCCAGCAAGGGAATTTATGAACGACTGGCGCAGATCGAGGCCGACCAGAACCTGCCCAGCCTGTCCTGGACAATGGGGTTCGCCGCCGCCGATTTCGCCGAATGCAGCCCGGTCGTCTGGGCCTATGGCGATACCCCCGCCGCGGCAGAGGCCGCCGTCGAAGCGGTCTATCAGGACGTGCTGGCCGCCGAGCCCGCCTTTGCCGGGCCACTTTACGATGCCGATGCCGCCGTCGCGCAGGCGCTGGCGCTGGTCCGGCAGGGCATCCGCCCGGTGGTGATCGCCGATGCGCAAGACAATCCCGGCGCGGGCGGCAGTTCTGACACGATGGGTTTGCTCAAGGCGCTGATCGCGCATCAGGCCCCGAACGCGGCGATTGGCGTGATCTACGACCCAACGGCCGCTGCGGCCGCCCACAAGGCGGGCGTGGGGGCAGAAATCACACTCGATCTGGGCGGGCGTGCGCCGATTGCGGGCGACAGCCCGCTGCACGCCACCTTCACGGTCGAGGCGCTGTCAAACGGGCAGCTGCACACTTACGGCCCCTATTACGGCGAACGCGAGATGGATCTGGGCGCCTCGGCCTGTCTGCGCATCGGCGGGGTGCGGGTCGTCGTGGGCTCGGCCAAGGCGCAGCTCGCCGATCAGGCGATGTTCCGCTATGTCGGGATAGACCCCACCGCCCAGGACATTCTGGTGGTGAAAAGCGCAATCCATTTCCGCGCCGATTTCCGCCCCATCGCGGGGGAAATCCTGACCGCCGTCGCGCCCGGCGCGATGATGATGCGCACGACCGACTGGCACTGGCAGAACCTGCCCGATGAGTTGCGGATGATGCCGGGCGGCCCGACCTTTGCCGAAACAAGAACCGCCATAACCGCCTGAGGCCCATCATGCCGATCACCGACATCCGTTCGCCCAACCTGTCGCGCGACCTGTGCGTGACCAAACCCGCGGTCCGCAGCGGCGGCGGCATCGTCACCGCGCAAAACCGGCAGGCCGCACAGATCGGCGCAGACATCCTGCGGGCGGGTGGCTCGGCGGTGGACGCGGCGATTGCCACATCTTTCGCGATCGGCGTGCTGGAACCCTGGATGAGCGGGATCGGCGGGGTCGGCGCGCTGCTGGTGCGTCCGGCGGGCGGGCCGGTCACCGCCATCGACGCGGGCGCGCGGTCGCCCGCCGCGCTGGACCCCGCCGATTTTCCGCTGGTCGAGGGCAAGGATGGCGATCTGTTCGGCTGGCCCAATGTGTTCGAGGATCGCAACGTGATCGGGCCGCGCTCGATTTGCATTCCCGGCCTTCTGCGCGGGTTGGAGCGGGCGCATTCCCGCTTTGGCCGCCTGCCCTGGGCCGATCTGATGGCCCCGGCGATCGCGCTGGCCGAGGCGGGGGTCTTTGTCGACACGCATGTCACGCTGTGGATCGCGCAGGACATGGCGCGGATCGCCCGCAATCCGGCCTGTGCCGCTTGGTTCTTGCCGAACGGCGTGCCGCCAGTGGCCCCCGCCGCCGTCAGCGGGCAGGTGCTGCGGCTGCCCAATCCCGCACTGGCCCGCACCCTGCGCCAGATCGCCTCCGACGGGCCCGGCGCACTTTATACCGGCGCGATTGCGGCCGCCCTTGCCCAGGATGTGCAGGCGCTTGGCGGGTATCTTTCGACCGAGGATCTGGCGGGATTTGCCGCAACCGAGACCCCCGCCGCGACCGAACCCTTCCGCGACCGCACCCTGCATCTGGTCCCCGAACTGAACGGCGGCGTCACCATTGCCCTTGCGCTGCGCCAGTTGAACGGCGCGCCGCCCGGCACCGGCCCGCAGGCCACGCTGGCCGCCGCGCGCGCGATGGCCGCCGCGTGGGATCATCGCTTCACCCATCTGGGCGACGGGGCCGAGCGCACCCTGCCCAGCTGCACCACCCATTTCAGCGTGGTCGACCGCGACGGCATGGCCGTGTCGCTGACACAAACCCTGCTGTCGCTGTTCGGCTCGGGCGTGGTTTCGCCGCAGACCGGGATCTTGCTGAACAATGGCGTCAACTGGTTCGACCCGCGCCCCGGGCGGATCAACGCCATCGGGCCGGGCCGCAAGGCGCTGGCAAATTATGCGCCGATGATGATGACCGGCCCGGACGAGGATGTCGTGGCCATCGGCGGCTCGGGCGGGCGCAAGATCCTGCCCGCGGTCTATCAGGCGCTGATCCATCTGGCCGATGCCGGGCACGATCTGGAGACCGCGATCAGCGCGCCGCGCTTCGATCTGTCCGCGCCGCCCACGCTGGTTGCCGATGCGCGGTTCGATGCGGACACGCTGGATCTGCTGGCGGCGGAGTTTCCCGTCGTGCTGACCGACCGGCAGGAACACCCCAACAGCTTCACCACCCTTGGCGCGATCCGGCGCAGGGACGGGGTGAACGAAGGCATGGCCGAACCCTGGCACCTGTGGGCCGATGCCGTGGCCGAAGGCGCGCCGCTTTTCCCGTAACCCGCCCCAATTCCCCGAACCCCGGAGACACCCATGACCCCTACCCCGCTCTGGAGCCTGTCGGCCACACAGATTGCCGCGCTGGTGCGCGCCCGCAGCCTGTCCGCGCGCGAGGTCGCGCAGGCGGCGCTGGCGCGGCTTGATGCGGTCAACCCCGCGATCAATGCCGTCGTCGAATGCCGCCCCGAGGAAACCCTGGCCGCCGCCGACCGGGTGGATGCGATGTTGGCCGCCGGGCACGATCCGGGGCCGCTGGCCGGGGTGCCGGTGACGATCAAGGTCAATGTCGATCAGACCGGCTATGCCACGACCAATGGCATCACCTTGCAAAAGGATCTGATCGCCAGCACGAACAACCCGGTGGTCGAAAGCCTGCTATCGGCGGGGGCGATATCGCTCGGGCGCACGAATACGCCGGCGTTCAGCTATCGCTGGTTCACCAACAACCTGCTGCATGGCCACACCTACAACCCGCGCAACCGGGCGCTGACCCCGGGCGGATCGTCGGGCGGCGCGGCCGCCGCGGTGGCGGCGGGGATCGGGGCCATCGGACATGGCACGGATATTGCCGGATCGGTACGCTACCCGGCCTATGCCTGCGGCATTCACGGGCTGCGCCCCTCGATCGGGCGGGTCGCGGCGTGGAACGCCAGTGGCAAGGACCGCAGCATCGGCGGGCAGATCATGGCGGTTTCCGGGCCGCTGGCGCGCAGCGTGGACGATTTGCGCCTGGCGCTGGCGGCGATGGCGCGGCCCGATGCGCGCGACATCTGGTGGGTGCCCGCGCCGCTGACCGGGCCCGCCGTTGACCGGCGCGCCGCGCTGTGCCTGTGCCCCGACGGGGCCGAGACCGCGCCCGAATTACAGCACGCCCTGCGGGCCGCGGCCGAACGGCTGCGCGATGCGGGCTGGCAGGTGGACGAGGTCGACGACCTGCCCCCGATCAAACAGGCGGTCGCGGTGCAGTTGACGCTGTGGATGGGCGACGACTACGCCGGGCAGGTTGCGATGGCCGAGCGCGAGGGCGACCCCGGCGCGATTGCGGCGCTCGCAGGCCAGCGCGAATTCGCGCTGTCGCTCGGGATGACGGAGTTTTCGGCCGCGCTGACCCGGCGCGTGGCGATTGCCCGCGCCTGGCAGCTGTTCACTGAACGCTACCCCGTCGTGCTGCTGCCGCCCTCGGCCGAACTGCCCTTTGCCGATGATCTGGATCTGCGCAGCGATGCCGATTACGCCCGGGTCTGGGAGGCGCAGGCCGCGATGATCGGTCTGCCGGTCACCGGCCTGCCCGCGCTGACGCTTGCCACCGGCGCCACGGCGGAGGGCACGCCGCTGGGCATCCAGATCGTCGCCGGGAAATACCGCGAGGATGTGGCCCTTGCCGCCGCCGAGGCGATCGAGGCACGCCAGCCTGCCGTGACAATCGCCACACCCGCAGGCTGACCCCTTGCGCTTGGCGGTATCGCACAGGATGATACCGTTTCAATGCAGGCCAGGTCACAGGAACGAAAATGTCACTCAACAAGCTGCGCCCCGTGACGCGCGAGTCGACCGAGACAATGGTCACCAACAACCTGCGCGACTATATCCTGTCGGGTGAAATCGCCTCGGGCAGCCGCCTGACCGAGGTGGCAATGGCCGAACAACTGGGCGTCGCGCGTGCCACATTGCGTTCGGCGCTGCACCGGCTGGCAAGCGAGGGCATCATCGTGCAGATCCCCTATACCGGCTGGCAGGTGGCGGATCTGTCGCCCCGCGATGTGTGGGAAATCTGGACCCTGCGCGGCAGTCTCGAAGGGCTCGCCTCGCGGTTGGCCGCCGAACGGCGCGAACCCGAGGTGCGGGCGGAACTGGAGGCGGCCTTCACCGCGCTGGAAAACGCCTGTGCGGGCGGCGATCTGTCCGAGATGATCGAGGCCGATGTCGCCCTGCACCGTGCGATCATCGCGGCCAGCGGACACAGCCGTCTGGCCGCGCAATACCGCATCGTGGAACAGCAGGTGCGGCTGTTCATCGCCACGTCGAACACCCATGTCGCCACCGGGCCCGAAGATATCATCGCCCAGCATCAACCGCTGATCGCCGCGCTGCGGGCAGGCGATGCCGAGGCCGCCGCGCAGGCCGCCTGGCTGCATGACGAAACCGAAGGCCGCCGCCTGATGGCCTGGCAGGAAAGCCAGGCCAGGCTTTCGGCCACGCGCTGACCCCGCGGGCCGGGCCCTGCCTTGCGGTCGCGGGGCTGCGGCGCCTATAGTGCGGCGCCAGTCAGGACAGGACATCGCGATGAGATCTTCGGCATGAACGCATCTGCGCAAGAAGGATGGCGGGTCGGCGTGCTGTTCTCCACCACCGGGACAACCGCCGTTACCGAAGGCGAACATCTTGCCGGAACGCTGCTCGCGATCGACGAGATCAACGCGGCGGGTGGGGTGCTGGGCCGTCCGATCGTGCCGGTCTGCCGCGATCCGGGCTCGGACAATGATACCTATCGTGCGCTGGCCCGGCAGATGCTGTCGGATGACGAGCTGGAAATCCTGTTCGGCTGTTCGATGTCGGGCAGCCGCAAGAAGGTGCTGCCGGTGGTCGAACGCCACAACGGGCTGCTGTTCTATCCCTCGATGTATGAAGGCTTCGAATACAGCGAAAATCTGGTCTACACCGGCGCCACGCTGAACCAGACCTGCCTGCCGCTGGCCGATTACCTGTTGCAGACCTGCGGGCGCAGGATCGTCTTTGTCGGGTCGGATTACATCTATCCGCATGAATCGAACCGCGTCATGCGCGAATTGATCGAGGCCAAGGGCGGCGAGATCGTGGCCGAACATTATCTGCCGCTGGGGGCGGGTGCCGCCGATCAGGTGCCGCTGATCGAGGAAATCGCGCGGATCAGACCCGACGCGGTGTTTTCAACCCTCGTGGGCAGTTCGGCACAAACGTTCTATACCCTTTACGATGCCGCGGGGATCGACCGCACCGCCTGCCCGATTGCCAGCCTGACCATGGCCGAGGGCGAGATCGCCCGGATCGGACCGGCCCGATGCACCGGGCACATTCTGGCCGCCAGCTATTTCCAGACCATCGACACCGCCGCGAACCACAAGTTCGTGGCCTCGTTCAAGGCGCGCTACGGGGCCGCGGCCACCACCAGCGTCTGGTCGGAACCGGCCTATTGGCAGGTCCATCTGTTTGCGCAGGCGTTGCAACAGGTCGGCGCGCTCGATACCCGGCGGATCGGGCAGGCGATTGCGGGCCGCGAATTTCGGACCCCGGGCGGCCCGGTCCAGATCGACGCCGATACCCGGCATGCCTGGCTGACGCCGCGGATCGGGGTGGCGCGCGCCGACGGGCTGTTCGACATCGTCTGGACAGGGGGCGGGCTGGTTCGGCCCGATCCTTATTTCGCAACCACACGGTTCGAGGAACCGTCACTGCGGGAATGGGCATGAAAGGGCATCCTCCACGCCGGATACTGGACGACCTGCGCCGCGCGCGGGTGCTGGTGATCCATCCCCGGGACGAGGACGGCAAGGTTCTGATCGACCAGCTCAGGCGGCTGGGTTGTGCGGTCACGGCGGTCTGGCCACTGCCCGCCACCCTGCCCGAGGGAATCGACACCGTCTTCGTCAGCGTCGAAGACGCCCCGACCGATCAGCTGGCGCGTCTGCTGGAGGGGCAGAACCTGGCGGTGATCGCGGTGGTGACCTATGAAAGCCCGACCTCGCTGCGCGCGATCCATGACCTGAACGCGCATGGGGTGATGAGCAAGCCGCTGCGGTCGCTTGGCATCCTGACGCAGTTCACACTGGCCCGCTATCGCCAGGGATATGAGGCACGGCTGGCGGGCAAGGTCACCAAGCTGGAAGAGACGCTGAAGGGCCGCCGTCTGGTCGACCGGGCGATCCGTCTGCTGATCGACGTGCAGGGCATGAGCGAAGACGCGGCCTATAAACTGCTGCGCGATCAGGCCACCGCCGAACGCACACCGCTGGCGACAATTGCCGAAGACATCATCGCCGCGCATGACACGATGGCCCGGCTTGGTCTGGTGCGCGGAACTGTTCCCAAAACGCCCAATAAATCAGCCTAAAAATGTGGCGAATGCTCAATAATTAAAGTTGAACCACATTCAACTGCGTGCCAGTCTTTCCGGGACGAGCAAGATTGCTCTGCGGCAAGGTTGCCGCCTGACATCCCGGCTATGTAGCCCCTGATCTGCGGTGACACACCGCGGCAGGGGCTTTTTGCGTTTTGGAGACTGCTGTGACCCTGAAGACCGACGAGACCGAAACCGTCACCATCGCCTGCATCCAGTTCGAGCCGATCATCGGCGCGGTGGAGGAAAATCTTGCGGCGATCGAGGCGCGCGTGCGCACGGCCGCGGCCCAGGGCGCCCGGCTGATCGTTCTGCCCGAACTGGCCGACAGCGGGTATGTCTTTGACAGCAGCGAAGAACTGGCCGCGCTGGCGCAGCCGATCCCCGAAGGGCGCAGCGCGCGCAAACTGTGCGCGCTGGCGCAGGAACTGGGCGTCTATCTGGTTGCGGGTCTGGCCGAGGCCGCGAACGAGGCGTTCTATAATGCCGCCATCTTCTGCGGCCCCGAGGGCTATATCGGCACCTATCGCAAGCTGCACCTGTGGAACCGCGAGAACCTGTTTTTCGCGAAGGGCAATCTGGGCCTGCCGGTATTCGACACGCCGCTGGGGCGGATCGGCATTGCGATCTGCTACGACGGCTGGTTCCCCGAAACCTTCCGTCAGCTGGCGATGCAGGGCGCCGAGGTGGTCTGCGTGCCGACCAACTGGGTGCCGATGCCCGATCAACCCGCCGAGGCCGAGGCGATGTCGAACATCCTGCACAAGGCCGCCGCCCATTCCAACGGCATCTTCATCGCCTGCGCCGACCGCGTCGGCACCGAACGGGGCCAGCCCTTCATCGGGCAAAGCCTGATCATCGACGCGACCGGCTGGCCCCTGGCCGGCCCCGCAGGCCGCACCGGGGAAGAGATCCTCTATGCAACGATCACGCCGAAAGCCGTGCCGCAAAAACGCAAGCTGAACGCCTTCAACGACATCTTCGGCGACCGGCGCCGCGACGTTTACGGCGATTGACCACCTGCCCTTCCACCTCTGCCACCACTCCAACCAACAGGGAAAACACGATGAAAAAGACCTTCCTCTTCACCACCCTCGCCGGCGCCTTGTTCGCCAGCACCGCCCTTGCCGCCGATGGCGAACCGATCCGCATCGGTGTGCCCGTCGGCCTGTCGGGCGCCAACAGCGTCGTCGCGCCGTCGGTCGTGCAATCTGCCGAACTCGCGGTCGAGGAAATCAACGCCGCAGGCGGCGTTCTGGGCCGCCCGCTCGAACTGGTGATCGCCGATGACGCCTCGGGTGCGGCGGGCGCACAGAAAGCCTTTGACGCGCTGGTCTATCAGAAAGAGGTCGACGTGCTGATCTCGATGGAAACCAGTGCGGCGCGCAACGCGGGCCTGCCCATCGTGGCCCGCGGCAAGGTGCCCTATATCTACACCTCGTTCTACGAGGGCAGGTCGTGCAGCCCGTTCCTGTATGTCAACGCCTGGGTGCCCGAACAGCAGGTGCCGCCGATCGTGGACTACCTCAAGGCCGAAGGCGCCAAGAATTACTTCCTGATCGGCAGCGACTATGCCTTCGGTCGCGGGATGCTGGAATTTGCGCGCAGCTATGTGGAAAGCACCGGCGGCACCGTAGTCGGCGAAGAATACCTGCCGATGGATGGCAGCGACTGGACCGCGATCATTTCCAAGCTCAAGGCCTCGGGGGCGGATGCGCTGATTACCTCGACCGCGGGCGGCGCGCCGAACGTCACCCTGTCCAAGCAGCTGCGCGGCGCGGGTGTCGCCCTGCCCTATGCCAACCTGGCGGTCGATGAAGGCACCGCGCAAAGCATGGGCGCCGATGCAGAAGGCATCCTGATCTCGGCCTCGTACGTCACCGGGATCGACAGCCCCGAAAACACCGCCTTCCTGGAGGCGATGAAGGCCAAGTTCGGCGACGAGCTGCGTACCCCGAACGATCTGTCGGTGCCGGAATACGAGGCGGTCTATCTGTATAAGGCCGCGGTCGAAAAGGCAGGCACGACCGACACCCAGCCGGTTCTGGACGCGTTGGCCCAGGTGTCCTTCGTCGGGCCGCGCGGCACCATTCAGATGAATGCCCAGCATCACGCGCCGCTGACCATGTATCTGGGTCAGGTGCAGGCCGATGGCTCGGTCTCGGTGGTGGAAAGCTTCGCCAATGTCGATCCGGGCGCGCAGTGCCCCGATCTGTGATCTGACACCTGCACTCTCATGGGTCGGGGGGCGCCAGCTTCCCGGCCCGACACCTGCGGCGCCGCACGGCGCCAAGCCAGAGGTTACCCGATGCTGACCCTCCTGCTCGACATCATCACCACGGCGGCGATCCTGTTCATTGTCTCTGCCGGGTTGCTCGCCATCTTCGGCGTGCTGAAAATCGTGAACTTCGCGCATGGCGCCTGGCTGACCGTCGGGGCCTATTGCGCGGTGGTGACCGCGGGACTGGGGCTCAACCCCTGGCTGGCGCTGCCGCTTGCCTTTGTCGCGGGCGCCGTGCTGGGCGCCCTGACCGAGCGGCTGATCGTGCGCCCGCTTTATGCCCGCCCGCTGGATGCCATCCTGGCCACCTGGGGGCTGAGCATCGTCATCGGGCAGCTGATTACCCTGTGGTTCGGGCGCGACGTGCAGTTCACCGTCAGCCTGCTGTCGGGCACCGTTGACATCTTCGGCACCGCCTATTCGCTCTATCGTCTGTTCGCACTGGCGGCCGCGCTGGTGATCGGCATCGGCGTCACCTTCGTGCTGGAAGGCACCCGGCTTGGCCTGTCGGCCCGCGCCATCATCATGAACGAGGCCCTGGCACGCGCGCTCGGGCTTGATACCGCGCGCATCCGGTTGGTCACCTTCATGATCGGCACCGGGCTGACGGCGCTTGCCGGCGTTCTGCTGACGCCGCTGACCAGCGTCGATCCGAACATGGGCCTGGCCTGGCTGATCGGCGCCTTCATGCTGGTGATGGTCGCGGGCTCGTCCTTCGGGGCGCTGGCAGTGGCCTGCCTGCTGTTCGGGGGCGCGCAGGTGATCGTCTCGACCTTTATCAGTCCCATTCTTGGCGGGATCACGATTGCGGTGCTGTCCGCGCTCGTGCTCCGCATCAGTTCGAAAGGCTTCTCCCGTGTCTGACACCCTGACCGCATCCCCGCGCCCCTTTGCCCAGCGTCGCGCGCTGATCCTTGGCGGTCTGGCCGTCGCGGCGCTGGCGCTCGTGCTGCTGGGCCCGCTGTTTCTGGACCGGTTCAGCCTGAACGTGCTGACCCGTTCGATGATCTATGCGATTCTGGCGATCACGCTGGATCTGCTATGGGGGTTCACCGGCATCCTGACCTTCGGGCAGGCCGCCTTCTTCGGGATCGGCGCCTATGCCACGGCGATGCTGCTGACCCATGTCGGCAGTTCGCCCGCGCTGATCGGCGGCGCGCTGGTGCTGGCAATCCTGGTGCCGATGATCCTTGGCATCGCCGTGGGCTGGCTGTCTTTCTACTACGGATCGACCCCGATCTATGCGACGGTGATTTCGCTGGTGTTTCCGATCGTGGTGACGCAGCTGGTCTATTCCGGCGGCACCCTGACCGGATCGAGCAGCGGTCTGGTCGGCTACATGGGCCTACCCTTCGGGTTGGAGGGGTTCTTCCGCCTGTCGGGCCTGTGCCTTGTGCTGGTCGCGATCGGCGCGCTGGTCTTTGTGCGCTCGGACGCGGGGCGAGTGCTGACCGCCATTCGCGACAATGAAACCCGCTGCGCCTATCTGGGCCTGAACACGCAGCGCATCAAGATCGTGCTGACCACGGTTCTGGCCGGTGTCGCAGGTCTGGCCGGGTTCCTGTATGCCAACGCCTCGGGCGTGGTTGCGCCGGAAAACACCGGCTTCGTCTTCGGAACCGAACTGGTCGTGTGGACGGCGCTTGGCGGGCGCGGCACGATCCTTGGCCCGATCCTGGGCACCATCGGCATCGACTATCTGAGCGCGAACCTGTCGGGCGAACTGCCCTTCCTGTGGCAGCTGATCATCGGCGCGCTGTTTGTCGTGATGATCATCTTCCTGCCCAACGGGCTGGCGGCGCTGGTGGCGCGTTTCACCCGGCGCGGCCGCAACGAGGTGGTAACCGGCGGTGGCCCCACGCTGACGGTGAGCGCAGCCACGCATCACACGCAACAGGGCGGCGGACCGTTGCTGAGCATTTCCAAACTCGAAAAATCCTATGGCAGCCACAAGGTGCTGGAGGACATCACCCTTGATGTCGCGCCCGGCGAACTGGTCAGCCTTGTCGGCCCGAACGGCGCGGGCAAGACCACGATGATGCGCTGCCTGACCGATGGCAAGGAACGCTCCGGCGGGACAGTGCGGATCGCGGGGCAGGACATCGCGGGCATGACGCCCGACCGGATCGTCGCGCTTGGCGTGGGGCGCAAATTCCAGGTGGCCAGCGTGTTCGAAAGCCTGACGGTGGCCGACTGCCTGCGCATGGCACGCAGCGCGCTGGACACGCCCAGCTGTATCGCGACCGCCCATGACCTGGGGTTGCCGCAGGCGGCGGTCGAGATCCTGCAACTGACCGGGCTCGACCGGTTGCTTGCGACCGAAGTGTCGTTGCTGTCGCATGGCCAGAAGCAAAGTCTGGAACTGGCGATGGTGGTCTCGCTCGAACCTCGGCTGATCCTGCTGGACGAGCCGACCGCGGGCCTGACCAAGGCCGAGCGCACCACCATTGGCGGCATCTTGCGGAAACTGACCGCCGAGATGGGCTTCGCCGCGATCCTTGTCGAACACGATCTGGATTTCGTGCGCGACATCTCCAGCCGGATCGTCGTTCTGCATCAGGGGCGGCTGGTGCTGGATGGATCGGTCGACGAGGTCGTGAATTCCGAAATCGTCAAGACAATCTATTCCGGGGGCGAAAATGCGTGACACGGTGACCCAGGCAGACAAGCTGGTGCTGGAGGGTGTGACCAGCGGGTATGGCCCGATCGCCATCATCCGCGATCTGTCCCTGACCATCCGCAAGGGCGAAATCTTTGCGCTGATGGGCAAGAACGGCATGGGAAAGACGACCTTGCTGAAAACCATCCTCGGGCTTGTCGCCGCGCGCAGCGGGGATATCCGGCTGGACGGGGCGTCGATCGTCGGGATGTCGCCGAAATCGCTGGTGACGGCCGGGGTCGGGTATGCGCCGCAGGAACAGCCGCTGTTTCAGGATCTGTCGATCCGCGACAACCTGCGTCTGGCCGTGCAGTCCGACCGCGATCTTGACGCCGCCCTGGACAAGGTGTTCGGGCATTTCCCCTTCCTTCAGGGGCGGCTTGCCCAGAAAGCGGGCACCCTGTCGGGGGGCGAGCAGAAGATGCTCATCATGGCGCGGGCGCTGATGCTGGGGCCTGACCTGCTGCTGATCGACGAGATTTCCGAAGGGTTGCAGCCGACGGTCGTCGCCCGGATCGCCGAGGCGTTGCGGGCCGAACGCGCCGCGAATGGCACGACGATCCTGCTGGTCGAGCAGAACCTGAATTTCGCGCTGTCGGTCGCCGATCGCTGGGCGGTGCTGAAACTGGGCGAGATCGACGATTCCGGCACCACGCAAAGCGACAGCCGCGCGCGGGTGCTGGAGCATCTGAAGATCTGACCCATGTCCAGCGCACCGATCACCGAAACCGAGATCGCCGCCGCCGAACGTCTGCTGGGCTTCGCCTACACCGCGCGGGAACGGGCGCAGATGGCGGGCAATCTCGACGGGCAGATCGCCGCGGCCATCGCGCGCCGTCAACTGGCCCTGCCCAATGCCGCGCCGATGGCATTGCGCTTCGACCCGCGCCTGCCGAACACGCAGATGCCCCCGTTGCGCGATCATCTGCGCTTTTCGCAACGCGATCCCGGGCCGCTGCCCGAACGCGATGAAGACATCGCCTTCGCGGATCTGCCGGCGCTGTCCCACTGGATCGCCACCGGCGTTCTGGGCAGCCGCCGCCTGACCGAGATTTATCTTGCCCGGATCGAGGCGCTGAACCCCCAGTTGCTCTGCTGGGCCAGGGTGACGCCCGATCTGGCCCGCGCCGAGGCCGACGCCGCCGATGCCCTGTTGGCGCAGGGCGTCCGTCTGAGCCCGCTGCATGGCATTCCCTACGGCCTCAAGGACCTGTTCGATACCAAGGGGATCGTCACCGGATGGGGGGCCGAACCCTATCGCGACCGGGTGCCCGATGCGGATGCGGCCATCGTGCGCAAGCTGCGTGCCGCCGGGGCGGTGCTGCTTGGCAAGACCACGGTCGGGGCGCTGGCCTATAACGACATCTGGTATGGCGGGCAGACCCGCAATCCGTGGAACCTGAACGAAGGTGCGAACGGCTCCAGCGCAGGCTCGGCCTCGGCCACGGCGGCGGGGCTGTGTGGCTTCGCGATCGGCACGGAAACGCTTGGCTCGATCACCGCGCCTTCGCAACGCTGTGGCACGACCGGGCTGCGCCCGACCTTTGGCAGGGTCTCGCGCGCGGGGGCGATGACCCTGTGCGGATCGCTCGACAAGGTCGGCCCGATCTGCCGCGGCGTCGAGGATACGGCGATGGTTCTGTCGGTGCTCAACGGCGGCGATCCGGCCGATCGCAGCTCGATCGCGGCGGGGTTCCAGTTCGATGCGACGGCCCGGATCGCCGGGATGCGCCTTGGCTACCTGCCCGAAGCCTTTGACGAGGGCGCGAATGAGGTGGACCGGCAGGCCCTGGCCGCCGCGCAGCGACTGGGGCTGGAGGTTGTGCCGGTATCGCTGCCCGATCTGCCCTATGGCGCACTGATGAACACCCTTTACGCCGAGGCCGCAGCCAGCTTCGAGGATCTGACCCTCAGCGACGCCGACGACACGCTGCGCTGGCAGGACGACACCGCCTGGCCCAACACCTTCCGCAAGGCGCGCTTCCTGTCCGCCGTCGATCATGTGCAGCTGGATCGGCTGCGCTATCGGGTCATGCTGGCGCTCGACGCGTTGTTTTCGGAAATCGACGTGCTGATAGGCCCGTTTTCAACCGGGCCGATGCTGGTCGCCAGCAATTTTGCCGGCCACCCCTGCCTGCATCTGCGCGCCGGGTTTCTGGATCTGACAACCCGCGGCGCGCCCGCACTGGGGGCCGCTACCCTCAGTGATGGTGACAGTACCGGGCACGGCACGCGTTTCACCGTGCCGCAGGGCATCTCGCTCTGGGGGCGGCTGTTTCAGGAAGGCGCGCTGCTCAGCCTCGGCATGGCGCTGGAACGCAAGCTGGGCGTGGCCGCGCGCCGTCCCGAATTTCCGGCCTGACCGCGCGCCCGGATCAGCGGCCCTGCCATTGCGGCGCGCGACGTTCCAGAAAGGCGCGGGCGCCTTCCTGCGCGTCCTCGCTGGCCATGATCGCCCGCAGGGTGCGCGCGTTCTCGGGCCAGAGCGGCGCCATCTGCGCGGCCTCGGCGGCGCGGCTCAGGCGCAGGGTCTCGGCCACCGCCAAAGGCGCATTGGCGGCAATCTCGCGTGCCAGGTCCAGCGAGGTTTCGACACCTGCCCCCGGCGCGGCGCGCCGCGCGATCAGGCCCAGATCCCAGGCCTCGGCGGTGTCGATCATCCGTCCGGTCAGCAGGATTTCACGCGCCCGCGCAGGCGGAATCACCGTGGCCAGCCGCAGCGCACCGCCGGCCCCGGCCACCAGCCCGCGGATCACCTCGGGCAGGCCGAAGCGGCAGCCGTCCTCGGCCACGATCATGTCGCAGGCCAGCGCCAGCTCGAACCCGCCCGCCAGCGCCGCGCCATGCACCGCCGCGATCAGCGGCTTGGTCCGCCGCGCCTCTGTCAGGCCGGCAAAGCCGCCCGGGCCGAACAGCACCTCTTCGACCTGACCCGCGCCAAAGGCCGCCAGATCCATCCCCGCGCAAAACACCGGGCCGGCGCCGCACAGCACGGCGACGCGCAGATCCGGGTCGGCCTCGAACCGGGCCAGCGCATCGGTCAGCCCCGCCGCCGCCGCACCGTCGATGGCATTGCGCCGCGACGGGCGGTTAAGGGTGATCCGGGCAACCGGCCCGTCGGTGTCGAACAAAACGGCGGCTTCGGTCATTGCGGGCTCTCCTCGGTCAGGCGTTTGCGCAGATCGCCGCGGATGATCTTGCCCGTGGTCGTCACCGGCAGATCCGCCACGACATAGATCGCGCGGGGGTATTCATAGGCGGCCAGACGCGTGCGGACATGGGCCGCGATCTCGTCGCGCAACGCGGGGCTGTCGCTGTGCCCGGCACGCAGCGTGACAAAGGCCGCGACGATCTCGCCGCGCAGCGGATCGGGCTGGCCGACCACGCCCGCCATGGCAATCGCCGGATGCGCGATCAGGCAATCCTCGATCTCGGCCGGACCGACCCGATAGCCGCCGGTCGAGATGATGTCATCGTTGCGCCCCTTGAAAACCAGCCGCCCGTCAGGGCGCCGCAGGCCGCGATCGCCCGTCACCAGCCAGCGCCCTTCGGGGCCGATCATGAATTTCGCCGCCGTCGCAGCAGGCTGGTTCCAGTAGCCCAGGAACATCACCGGATCGGGCGCCAGAATGGCGATCGCCCCCTCGGACCCGTCGGGCAGGCGTTCGGCGGTGGATTCGTCGATCACATCGACACGGTGGCCCGGCACCGGCCAGCCCATCACCCCGTTTTCGGGGTCGGCCAGCGCCGAGCAACTGGACACCACCATATTGCATTCGGTCTGGCCGTAGAATTCGTTGATCGTGACGCCAAGCGCCCGCCGCCCCCACTCCAGCAGCTGTGCGCCCAACGGCTCTCCGCCCGAGGCGACGGAACGCATGTTCAGCGCCCAGTCCGCGCTGCCGGGGTCGGCCTTCATCATCTTGAGCGCGGTGGGCGGCAGGAACGCATTGCGCACCCCGAAGCGGCGGATCAGGTCGGCCGCCGCCTGGGCCGAGAACTTGCGGAACCGGCAGGCGACGACCGGCACGCCATGGTGCAGCGCGGGCAGCAACACGTCGAGCAACCCGCCGATCCAGGCCCAGTCGGCCGGCGTCCAGATGCAATCGCCCGGTTGCGGCAGGAAATCATGGCTCATCTCGACCCCGGGCAGATGGCCCAGCAGCACGCGATGCGCATGCAGCGCACCTTTCGGGTTGCCCGTCGTGCCCGAGGTATAGATCAGGGTCGCCGGCGCATTGGACAGGCTGTCGACCGGGGTGAAGTCATCCGGGGCCGCCGCCAGCGCGGCGTCGAAATCCTGCGCACCCTCGGCGGGGCCGTCGACAACGAAGACCACCTCCAGATCGGGCAAGTCCTGCCGGATCGCGGCAATCACCGACAGGCTGGCGTGATCGGTCACCAGAACCCGCGCGCCACTGTCGCGCAGTCGGTGCAGCAGGGCCTCGGGGCCGAACAGGGTAAACAGCGGCAGCGAAATGCACCCCGCCTTGAAGGCCGCGACATGGGCGATGGCGGTTTCCCGGCGCTGCGGCAACAGGATCGCCACGCGATCCCCAGCCGAAACCCCATCGCCGCCCAGCCCCAGCCCGGTCAACACATTGGCGAATCGGTTCGATGCCGCCCGCAATTCGGCGAATGTGGTCTTGCGCACCGGGCCGTAGCCGTCTTCGGCCACCTCGATCAGCGCGACCCTTTCGGGATCGGTCGCGGCCCAGCGGTCGCAGACATCCTGCCCGATATTGTACCGTTCGGGAATTTCCCACTGAAATGCCGCAACCGTCGCGGCATAGCTCTCTTTGCGAGACAGCACGCTCTCTCCTCCCCATCGCGGCGCACCCGAACCGGGGCGCCCTCCTCCGCGGCAAACTGAGCGCATTCGCGCCTTGGTTGTCCATCGCCGGAAAAGTTGACGCAAGGGAAGGCAATTTGCCGGCGCGCGGCCTAGTGGATCAGAAAGCGGTGGCGTTCGCGGCGCGCGACCTGTTGCAGATATTCCGACACGACGCGCACCCGCGCCAGGTCTTCGGTGCTTTGATGGCTGAGGATCCAGACGGTGCGGGTCAGGACGTAATCATCCACCAGAACCGGCTCCAGATCGGGGTCGTCAAGCGCCATGAATCGCGGCAGGATCGCCAGCCCCGCGCCCTCGCGCACGGCCTCGCGCTGCGCGATCATCGAGGTCGAGGCAAAGCCCACCGGCGTGGTGATTCCCAGTTCTTCCAGATAGCGCAATTCATCCGAAAACAGCATCTCGGGGATGTACCCCACCAGCCGGTGATGGCGCAGATCGCGCAGCTTTTCGGGGCGGCCATAACGGCGCAGGTAATCGGGCGCGGCAAAGAAATGCAGGTGGTAATCCGTCATCCGCCGGGCCAGCAGCCTGCCGCTTGTGGGCAAAGACAAATCCAGCGACAGATGCACCTCTTGGTGCGACATCTGGAACTGGCGCGAGCGCACCACCAGGGCCACGTCGACATCGGGGTTGTCGCGCTGGAACCGGGCCAGCAGCGGGGTGACGATATAGGTGCCCAGCCCGTCGGGCGCGCCGATCCGCACGGTGCCCGCCAGACGCCCGGCCTCGCCCACGATCTGTTCGTGCACGCGGGTGCTCGACCGTTCCACATCCAGCGCGATCGGCAACAGGCGTTCGCCCGCCTGGGTCAGCGCATATCCGGCCTCGTCGCGGATGAACAACTGCGCGCCCACCGATTTCTCCAGCGCGCGTATCCGCCGCGCCACTGTGGTCTGGTCGATGCCCAATGCCCTGCCCGCCACTGTCATCCGCTTCAGGCGCGACAGGGCCAGGAAAAACTTCAGATCGTTCCAGTCAAAACTCGTCTGCATTTGTGCAACCTACCTCTGCACATTTACCCATGTCAAACTGTCGCATCCCGCCCTTTAATCATCCGCAGGGGAGGTGACTGGTGCGTTTCGCGCCGGTCATCTGAGTTTTGGGAGGAAATCTAATGGTGCTGATCCGTCTGATCGACGGGTTGAACGAGATCGTGGGCCGTGTCGTGGCCTTCGTTGCAGTCATCTTTGCGGGCATGATCATCTATGACGTGATCCTGCGCTATGGCTTCAACGCGCCGACACTCTGGGCGTTCGATCTGACGAAACAACTCTATGGCTTCTACTTCATCCTGCTGGGCGGCTATGCGCTGCGCCATCAGGCGCATGTGCGCGTCGACCTGCTGACCGAGACGATGCGGCACGGGCCGCGGCGCGTGGTCGAAATCCTGGGCTATCTGATCTTTTTCTTTCCCTTCGCCTGGGTCTTCACCACCCGCAGCTGGGATTTCGCGATGCGGTCCTTGGCGCAGAAGGAAACCACCTATGGCGCGATCCAGCTGCCGGTCTATCCGGTCAAGATCGCAATGTCGGTCGCGGCAGCGCTGTTGCTGCTGCAAGGCATCTCGGAGGTGCTGAAACTGGCGCTGAACAAGCAGGAGCATCATCATGTCGGGTGAGGTCATCGGTCTGATCATGGCCGGGCTGTTGCTGCTGGGTCTGTTCATGGGCCATCCGCTGGCCTTCGTTCTGGGCGGCACCGCGGTGCTGGGCGCGCTGATCGCGGGCAAGCCGATGGTGCTGGGCATCGTCATCAACCGCATCTTCGGCGAGGTGCTGGACAATTACATCCTGATCGCGATTCCGCTGTTCGTGCTGATGGCGCGCTTCCTGTCCGACAGCGGCGTGACCGACCGGATGTTCGAAACGCTGCGCCTGCTGATGGGGCGGGTGACCGGCGGGCTTGGCCTTGCGGTCGTGTTCATCTCGATCCTGCTGGCGGCGACGACCGGGATCATCGGCGCCTCGATCACCGTGATGGGGGTGATGGCGCTCAAACCGATGCTGCAATACGGCTATTCCAAGCGGCTGACGACGGGGCTGATTGCCGCCTCGGGCTGTCTGGGGATTCTGATTCCGCCCTCGATCATGCTGATCCTGATGTCGTCGAATTCGTCGCTTTCGGTGGGCGAGCTGTTCGCGGGCTCGATGGTGCCGGGCGTGATTCTGGGTCTGCTTTATGCTGGTTATGTCGCGCTGGTCGCGCTGTTCCGCCCCGATCTGGCGCCGCCCGTGTCGATGGAAGAACGGGTGCCGGTGTCGCAGCTGCTGCCGATGCTGCTGCTCGAGGCGCTGCCGCCGCTGGTTTTGATCTTCGGCATTCTGGGCACCATGCTGGCGGGCATCGCCACCGCGACCGAGGCGTCGGCGATCGGCGCGTTCCTGGCGCTGTTGATCGTGATCTTCCGCGGCCGGTTCGAATGGGCGACCTTCGCCTCGGCGCTGTGGGAAACCGGGCGCACCTCGGCGATGATCCTGTTCATCGTGGTCGGCGCGACCGCCTTCACCGGCGTGTTCAACATCACCGGCGGCCTGCATGCGGCGCAGAACATGATGCGCGGGCTGGATATGGAACCCTGGATGCTGATTACGATGATGATGCTCGTGATCTTCGTGATGGGGATGTTCCTGGACTGGACCGGGATCGTGCTGCTGTCCTTCCCGATCTTCCTGCCGGTGGTGAAGGAAATGGGCATCAGCGAACTGTGGTTCGTGGTGCTGACCGCGGTGGTCCTGCAAACCTCGTTCCTGACGCCGCCCTTCGGCTATGCGCTGTTCTACATGCGCGCCCTGTCGCCGCGCAGCATCAAGACGTCGGACATCATCCTGGGCGTGATGCCCTTCATCGCGCTGATCGTGATGATGGCGCTGGCGCTGGCCCTGTTCCCGCAGCTGATCACCTGGCTGCCCGACACGCTTTACAACACCAAATGACGAAACTTGCACTGACTGAGGAGGAGAAGTTGATGCATACCAAGACCTTGAAAACCGGGGTGTTCACGCTGGCACTGATCGGGGCGGGCGTTGCCGCCCAGGCCGAGACCAGCTGGCAGATGACCACCACCTGGCCGAACTCGCTCGAACTGATCGAGATGGACAAGCATTTCGTCGAACTGGCGAACAAGCTGACCGGCGGCGATCTGAAGATCGAATTCTTCGAAGGCGGCAGCCTTGTCCCCGCGGGCGAGGTGTTCGGCGCCGTCGAAAGCGGCACGATCCAGGCGGGCGGCGACTGGCCCGGCTATTGGGCGGGGCGCGATGCGGCCTTCTCGCCGCTGGCCACCACCGCCAGCCTGTTCAACGCCGTCGACTATGTGAACTGGATTCAGGAATGGGGCGGCAAGGAGCTGTATAACGAAGTCTACGGCAAGTTCGGCATGGTCTATCTGCCCTATGCGGTGACCAACAACGAATCCGGCTTCCACACCAAGGAGCCGATCCGCACCATCGCCGATCTGCAGGGCAAGCGCCTGCGTCTGTCGGGGCTGGAACAGGGCCGTCTGCTGAACCAACTGGGCGGGTCGCAGGTGTCGATGGCCGGCGGCGAGATCTATCAGTCGCTGGAACGCGGCGTGATCGACGGGGCCGAATTCTCGACCCCGAACGTCGACTGGTCGGGCGGTTTCCAGCAGGTCACGCAATACTGGGCGACGCCGGGCTGGCACCAGTCGGCCTCGATCTTCGGGGTGATGATCAACAAGCAGGCCTGGGACGCGCTGAGCCCCGAGACCCAGGAAAAACTGGAAATCGCGGCCGAGGCGAACCTGCTGTGGTCGCTGGCCTTCACCGAACGGCGCGCGAATGACGCCTACAAGCAGTTCAAGGACGTGAACGAGATCACCCGGATGGACGACGAGGCGCTGGCCAAGATCCAGACCATGGCCAACGCCGTGATCGAGGAAGTCGCCTGCGAAAACCCGTCTTCGGCCAAGGTTTACCTGAGCCAGCTGGAATATCTGCAGGACTATTCGAACTGGCGTTCGGCCTCGGCGCCGTTCAACCTGGGCCGCAACCCGAACGGCCCGGACATCGAAAAGATCCGCGCCTGCGCCACCCAGTAAGCGCAACATGATCGACCAGAACGGGGCCCCGGCGGGCCCCGTTTTTTTGCCCGCCCGGCCGCAACAGCGCCAGGACAACGGCCACCAAAGAACAGAGTGCAGGTCTGGTCAAAAAACCGGGCATGCCATACACGCAGAACGGCCCCGTTGCACACATGAACAACCCGGGCATCGCGTGGCATAAATTCAGAAAGAATGGTGAGCCGGCAGGGGTTCGAACCCTGGACCTACTGATTAAAAGTCAGTTGCTCTACCAGCTGAGCTACCGGCTCTCACCTATGGGACACTGCGTAGCGGTGTCGGTCGCAGGCTGCGTGTTCAGCCTGTCACTGCGCGGCTCTCTAAAGGCGCGGGCCGGGGGGGTCAAGGGCAAATTCACGGAAAAATCGAGCTACTGGAAAAAACCTTTTGCGGGGCGTATATCGCCGCCATGGAACAGACACGCGCGCCCTTGGGCCTGCCCTTCATGAAAATGCACGGGCTGGGCAATGATTTCGTGGTGATCGACGCCCGGGTGGGCGACGATCCGGTGACCCCTGCGCTGGCGCGGGCGCTTGGCGATCGGCATCGCGGCGTGGGGTTCGATCAGCTGGCAGTCATCAAGCCCGCGCAACAGACTGATTTCACGCTGGAGTTCTGGAACTCTGACGGATCGAAAGCCGGTGCCTGCGGCAATGCCACGCGCTGCGTCAGCGACTGGATGATGCGTCAACTGGGGCAGGATACGGTCACGCTGACCACCGCGCGCGGGCAATTGTCGGCGCGGCGGCGAGCCGATGGGCTGGTCAGCGTGAACATGGGCGAGCCGATTCTGGAGGCTGCGGCGATTCCGGTGGCGGGCGACCCGATGGCGCTGCCGCTGGTGGGCGATCCGGTGGCCGTGGGCATGGGCAACCCGCATTGCATCTATTTCGTCGACGATGCCGAGGCCGTCGATGTCGCGGGGCTTGGCCCGGCGATCGAGCATGACACGCTGTTCCCCGAGCGCACCAATGTGGAATTCGCCTCTCTCACCGCGCCCGATCATCTGCGCATGCGGGTCTGGGAACGCGGCGCGGGGATCACGCTGGCCTGCGGGTCGGGCACCTGCGCCACTGCTGTTGCGGCGCATCTGCGCGGCCTGACCGGGCGCCATGTGATCGTGGATGTCGACGGCGGGCGGCTGGAAATCGACTGGCGCGCGGATGGCGTCTGGATGACCGGCCCGACCGCGCTTGTCTTCACCGGGGTCTTGACCCCGGAATTTCTGGCCGCGCTATGAAGCCCCCGGTCTTTGCCACGCTGGGCTGCCGTCTGAATGCCTATGAGACGGAAGCGATGAAGGAACTCTCGGCGCAGGCCGGGATCGAGAATGCCGTGGTGGTGAACACCTGCGCGGTGACGGCCGAGGCCGTGCGCAAGGCCAAGCAGGAAATCCGCAGGCTCAGCCGCGAAAACCCCGGCGCCACGATCATCGTCACCGGCTGCGCCGCGCAGACCGAACCCGAGACCTTCGCCGCCATGCCCGAGGTCGCCCGCGTCATCGGCAACCACGAAAAGATGCAGGCCGAAACCTGGGCGCAGATGGCGCCGCAAGGCCCCGATTTCATCGGCGAGACCGAACGCGTGATGGTCGATGACATCATGTCGGTCAAGGAAACCGCGGGCCATCTGATCGACGGCTTCGGTCGGCACCGTGCCTATGTGCAGGTGCAAAACGGCTGCGATCACCGCTGCACCTTCTGCATCATCCCCTTCGGGCGGGGCAATTCGCGTTCGGTCCCGGCGGGGGTCGTGGTCGAACAGATCAAGCGGCTGGTGGATCGCGGTTTCAACGAGGTGGTGCTGACCGGGGTCGACCTGACCAGTTGGGGCGCCGATCTGCCGGGCGAACCGCGGCTGGGCGATCTGGTAATGCGCATTCTGCGGCTGGTGCCCGATCTGGCGCGGCTGCGGATCAGCTCGATCGACAGTATCGAGGCTGACGAGAACCTGATGTTGGCCATCGCGACCGAGCCGCGGCTGATGCCGCATCTGCATCTGTCGCTTCAGCATGGCGATGACATGATCCTGAAACGGATGAAGCGCCGCCACCTGCGCGACGATGCGATCGCCTTTTGCGAAGAGGCGCGGCGGCTGCGCCCGGGCATCGTGTTTGGCGCCGACATCATCGCGGGCTTCCCGACCGAGACCGAGGCGATGTTCGAAAACTCGTTGCGGCTGGTTGACGATTGCGGCCTGACCTTCCTGCATGTCTTCCCCTATTCGGCGCGCAAGGGCACGCCCGCGGCGCGGATGCCCGCGGTGAAAGGCCCCGCGATCAAGGAGCGTGCCGCCCGGCTGCGGGCGGCGGGGCAAGCCGCGCTGGAACGGCATCTGGCCGCCGAGGTCGGGCAGGAACGCATGATCCTGACCGAGGGGCCGCGTCTGGGCCGGACCGAGTATTTCACCGAAGTGGCCTTTGACCGCGACATGCCCGAGGGTAGCCTGATGCGGCTGCGCATCACCGGGCAGGACGGCACCCGTCTGCAGGCATGAAGCCGGGGGTTTTGCCCCCCCGGACCCCCGCAAGGTATTTATCGCAAGATGAAGGGGGGTTTCGTTTCCCCGCATTCCGGGTAGCTTGGCGCCATGCTGCGGATCAACGACACCACCTTCATCGCCGATTGGGAGCTGACCGAGAGCTTCACCCGGGCCCAGGGGCCGGGCGGGCAAAACGTCAACAAGGTCTCGACCGCGGTCGAGCTGCGCTTCGAGGCCGAGCGCAGCCCGCATCTGACGCCCGCCGTCAAGGCGCGGCTGAAACGGATCGCTGGGCGGAAATGGACGTCGGACGGGGCCATCGTGATCCGGGCCGAGGAAACCCGCAGCCAGGCGCG
This sequence comes from Rhodobacteraceae bacterium UBA6796, assembly GCA_002452815.1. Taxonomy (GTDB): domain Bacteria; phylum Pseudomonadota; class Alphaproteobacteria; order Rhodobacterales; family Rhodobacteraceae; genus Rhodobacter. The sequence continues at coordinate 252,993 of DKFM01000008.1, read as the reverse complement.
CAACCGCGAGCTGGCGCGCGAACGTCTGGCCGAGATGATCGCGCAGGCGCTGGTCGCGCCGAAACGGCGGGTGGCGACCAAGCCTACGCTGGGCAGCCAGCGGCGGCGGCTGAAGGCCAAGACGGTGCGGGGCGAGGTCAAGGCGCTGCGCGGAAAGGTGGGCGGCGATGACGAATGATCTGGCCCAGGCCGAAAGCGCGCTGGCGCATTGGGGCAGTCTGGGCGCGCCGCTGCTGCTGGTCTGGCAAAGCGAGAATGTGGTGTTCGAAACGGTCCTGCGCGATGGCACGCGCGCCGCATTGCGGCTGCACCGCCCGGGCTATCAGGGGCGCGCGGCGATCGAGGCAGAGCTGGACTGGTGCGCGCGTCTGGCCGCGGCAGGTGTGCCGGTGGCCACCCCGGTTGCGGCGGTGAACGGGCGGCTGACGGCGGGCCTGGGCGGGCGCGTGGTGTCCTGCCTGCGCTGGCTGGACGGTGCGCCGCTGGGGCAGGCCGATCAGCCGCTTGCGGGCTCTGCCGTGGCGGCGCGCGCGGGCGAATTGGGCGCGTTGATCGCCCGGTTGCACAACGCCACCGATGCCGGCGCCTGCCCGCAGCCTTTTGCACGCAAGCCCTGGGATGCCGGGGCGCTGCTGGGTGAGCGCCCGTTCTGGGGCCGGTTCTGGGACAATCCGGCGCTGCACCCTGACGAGCGCGCCGACCTGCTGGCCGCCCGCGATCTGGCCGGGCGGCAACTGGCGCAGGCGCGGGATTTCGGGCCGATCCATGCCGATGTGATCCGCGGCAATGTGATGGCAACGCCGGACGGTCTGGCGCTGATCGACTTCGACGATTGCGGGCCGGGATGGCGGCTATACGATCTGGCCTCGGCGCTGATCCAAAGCTGGGGCGACCCGGACATGGGGCGGCAGGCGGCGGATCTTCTGGCGGGCTATCGCAGCCTGCGCGCGCTGCCTGACGATCAGGCCGCCCTGCTGCCGCTGTTCGTGGCGCTACGGGGGTTTGCCTCGGCGGGCTGGATCGTGCCGCGGGTGGCGGCGGGCGATGCGCGCCTGCGCGGCTATGCGGCGCGTGCCGCCGGGCTTGCACGCGATCTGCTGGACGGACGCACACCGTGGGAGGCCGCGGCATGAGCGCGCTTGGCGAGATCATCGCGGGGCTTTTGGGGCGCCGCCCGCACTATCTGCAGGTCGGCGCCATTTGCCTGCGCCGCCACAAGGGCAAGCCCGAGGTGCTGCTGATTTCCTCGCTCGGAACCGGGCGCTGGATCATTCCGAAGGGCTGGCCGATGAAGGGGCGCAGCCTCGCGGGGGCCGCGCTGCAGGAAGCCTGGGAAGAGGCCGGCATCCGCGGCAAGGTCCGCCACACCCCGCTGGGCAGCTATTTTTACCTCAAGATGCAGGACAGCGGCATGGCCTTGCGCTGCGAGGTGCGGGTTTTTGCGGTCGAGACCGACAGCCTGTCGGAACATTACCCCGAGGCCGGGCGACGCGAGCGCGAATGGGTCAGCCCCGAGATCGCAGCGGAACGTGTGGCCGAAGAGGGGCTGAAAGCCATTCTGCGCGCCCTGTAACAATTCCCCGGTTGTTTTGTGAGGGCAAACCCGCTAGGCCCGCCGCGATATGTAACAGTTTCGCGATGGAAATGTGACAATGGCAACGCCTCCGGTCAATCAGTGGAAGACGCTCGACAAGGATCTGCGCCGGATCGGGCACCTGGAGGAAGCGACGCAGTTCGTCGCGCGCCCGCTGGTGGCCCCCGGGATCGCGCTGGCCTTCATCGTGCTGGTGGGCGTGGCCGCGGGCATCCTGATGGGGTCGCAGCCGGGCAATCTGATCGTGATCGCCGCAGCCGCGATCGGCGCCTATATGGCGCTGAACATCGGGGCCAACGACGTCGCCAACAACATGGGTCCGGCGGTGGGGGCGAATGCGCTGACGCTGGGCGGTGCATTGATCATCGCGGCGGTGTTCGAAACGGCGGGCGCGCTGGTCGCCGGGGGCGATGTGGTCAAGACCGTCTCGACCGGGATTCTGGCGCCCGATGCGGTGGCCGATTCCACGCATTTCATCTGGGCGATGATGGCCGCGCTGCTGGCGGCGGCGCTGTGGCTCAATCTGGCGACCGCGCTTGGTGCGCCGGTCTCGACCACCCATTCCATCGTCGGCGGCGTCGTGGGCGCGGGCATCGTTGCCGCCGGGTTCGGCGCGGTCAACTGGGGCGCGCTTGGCACGATCGCGGCCAGCTGGGTGATTTCGCCGGTACTCGGCGGGGTGATCGCCGCAGCCTTCCTTGCCTTCATCAAGGCCAAGCTGATCTATGCCGAAGACAAGATCAGCGCCGCGCGCCGCTGGGTGCCGGTGCTGATCGGCATCATGGCGGGGGCATTCGCGGCCTATCTTGCGCTCAAGGGCCTGAAACGGATCGTCCATGTCTCGCTGGGCGAGGCGCTGCTGATCGGCGGCGCCGTGGGGCTTGCGGGCTGGGCCATCGCGATGCCGATGGTGCGCAAGCAGTCCGAGGGGCTGGAGAATCGCAAGAAATCCCTGAAAAAGCTGTTCTCGCTGCCGCTGGTGGTATCGGCCGCGCTGCTGTCTTTCGCGCATGGCGCCAATGACGTGGCCAACGCCGTCGGACCGCTGGCCGCCATCGTGCATGCGGTCGAGGACGGCGACGTCACCGCGCAGGTGGGCATCCCGCTGTGGGTGATGGTCGTGGGTGCCCTGGGGATTTCGGTCGGTCTGATCCTGTTCGGGCCGAAACTGATCCGGCTGGTCGGTTCGGAAATCACCAAGCTCAACCAGATGCGCGCGTTCTGTGTGGCGTTGTCGGCGGCGATCACCGTCATCATCGCCAGCTGGCTGGGCCTGCCGGTCAGTTCGACCCATATCGCGGTCGGCGCGATCTTTGGTGTGGGGTTCTACCGCGAATGGCACGCCGAGCGGCGCGCGCGTCTGCTGGGCCTGCAAAAGGGCAAGCCGGTGCCGCCCGAGGAACGCTCGCGCCGGTTGCTGGTGCGGCGGTCGCATATGCTGACGGTGGCGGCGGCCTGGGTCATCACCGTGCCCGCCTCGGCCGCGCTGTCGGCGCTGATCTATGTGGTGCTGAACGGTCTGACCGGCTGAGCCGCGTCAGACCAGCACGTCGAAAGACTGCTGCGCGCCGACCTCGAACACCCGTTTGTAGCGTTCGATCTGATCGGCCGGGCCCATCGCCTTTTGCGGGTTGTCCGACAGCTTGACCGTCGGGCGCCCGTTCGCCGCCACCGCCTTGCACACCAGACTGAACGGCGCCAGCCCGTCATCGGGCACCAGCCCGCGAAAATCATTGGTCAGCAACGTGCCCCAGCCGAAGCTGACCTTGACGCGCCCGGCAAACCGCGCGTGCAGCCGCTGGATTTCCGCCACGTCGAGCCCGTCCGAGAAGATCACCAGTTTTTCGCGCGGATCTTCGCCCCGGGCCCGCCACCAGTCGATCGCGGTTTCCGCCCCCGCCACCGGATCGCCCGAATCGATCCTGATACCCGTCCAGCCCGCCAGCCAGTCGGGGGCATGCTTCAGGAACCCCCGGGTGCCGTAGGTGTCGGGCAGGATGATGCGAAGGTTGCCCTCGTGCTCCTCCTGCCAATCGGCCAGCACGCGATAGGGCGCCTGGCGCAACTCGGCGTCCGTCTCGGCCAGCGCGGCATAGACCATCGGCAGTTCGTGCGCATTGGTGCCCACCGCCTCGATGTCGCGCCGCATCGCGATCAGGCAGTTCGAGGTGCCGGTGAAGGCCCCGCCCTTCGCAACATCGCCCAGACCTTCCAGCATCGCCTGCACGCACCAGTCCTGCCACAGGAAGCTGTGCCGCCGCCGGGTGCCGAAATCGGCGATTTTCAGGTTGGGCAGGCCACGCAGCGCCTCGATCTTTTCCCAGACGCGGGTCATCCCGCGCGCATACAGCACCTGCAATTCGAACCGCCCCATGGATTTGAGCACCGCGCGCGAGCGCAGCTCCATCAGGATCGCCAGCGCGGGAATTTCCCACAGCATGACCTCGGGCCAGCTGCCTTCGAAGGTCAGCTCGTATTGCCCGTCACGTTTTTCCAGATGATAGGGCGGCAGCTGGAAATTCTCGAACCACGCCATGAAATCGGGGCGGAACATCTGCCGCTTGCCGTAGAAGGTATTGCCGCGCAGCCAGGTGCTTTCGCCCCGCGTCAGCCGCAGCCCGCGCGCGTAATCCAGTTGCTCGCGCAGCTCGGCCTCGTCGATCAACTCGGCCAGGCGGATGGATTTCGAGCGGTTGATCAGGCTGAAGGTGACCTGCGTGTCGGGCTTGTTGCGAAACACCGACTGGCACATCAGCAGCTTGTAGAAATCGGTGTCGATCAGGGATCGCACGATCGGGTCGATCTGCCATTTGTGGTTATAGACGCGGGTGGCGATATCGACCATCTCGGGGCTCCAGCTCATTGTTCCAGTGCCACGCCAGCCGCGCGCATCGCCGCGCGCGCGGCCTCCAGCGATCCGTCCAGGTCGATCGCCCGGCACGCATCTTCCAGCACCCGCACGTTGAAGCCCAGCTTGGCGGCGTCAATCGCCGACCAGGCAACGCAGAAATCCAGCGCCAGCCCGACAAAGGTCAGATCGGTGATCCCGCGTTCACGCAGATAGCCCGCCAGACCCGTCGGCGTGACATGGTCGTTTTCGAAGAACGCGGAATAGCTGTCGATCTGCGGGCGGAACCCCTTGCGGATCACCAGATCGGCGGGGTCGGTGCTCAGGCCCGGGTGAAACGCCGCGCCCTCGGTGCCCCAGACGCAATGCACCGGCCACAGGGTCTGCGGGCCATAGGGCATGTCAACCTGGGTGAAGGGCGCCGCACCCTCGTGCATCGCGGCAAAGGACGAATGTTCCTCGGGGTGCCAGTCCTGGGTCAGCACCGTCACCGGGAATTCCTGCATCAGCCGGTTGATCCGCGGGATGATCTCGTCCCCGCCCGCCACCGCCAGCGCACCGCCGGGGCAGAAATCGTTTTGCACATCAATGACAATCAGCGCTTCGGTCACGTCGGTCATGGCACTCCCTTTCGGTCCCCCAATGGGTAGGGCGCGCAGGCGTCGCGGTCAATCGCGCTTGCGGGGCACCGCCCCTTGGGCGTAGGAGAAGCGCATGTTCACCGTTGCCGCCCTCTATCATTTCACCCGTTTCGACGACCCCGCCGCCCTGCGCGCGCCGCTGCTGGCGCTGACCGAGGGCGCGGGGGTCAAAGGCTCGCTCTTGCTGGCGCGCGAAGGCATCAACGGCACGATCGCAGGCCCCCGCGCAGGCATCGACGCGGTGCTGGCCCATATCCGCGCCCTGCCCGGCTGTGCCGATCTGATCTGGAAGGAAAGCGGTGCCGCCGAAATGCCCTTCGGCCGGATGAAGGTGCGCCTCAAGCGCGAGATCGTCACCATGGGCCAGCCCGACGTGGACCCGCGCGCCGCCGTTGGCCATTACGTCGAACCGGCCGATTGGAACGCGCTGATCTCGGCGCCCGACGTGGTGGTGATCGACACCCGCAACGATTACGAGGTCGAGATCGGCACCTTCAAGGGCGCCATCGACCCGGGCACCCGCAGTTTTCGGGGATTTCCGAAATGGTGGGAAGAGAACGCCGCGCGGTTTCACAACAAGCGCGTGGCGATGTTCTGCACGGGCGGTATCCGCTGTGAAAAATCAACGAATTACCTGCTTAGCCAAGGCGTGGAAGATGTCTATCACCTGCGCGGCGGGATCTTGAAATACCTGGAAGACGTGCCCGAGGAAGACAGCCTGTGGCAGGGCGACTGTTTCGTGTTCGACACGCGCGTCAGCCTGAAGCACGGGCTGAAGCAGGGCGATTACGACAGCTGTCATGCCTGCCGCCGTCCAGTCTCGGCCGAAGACAAACGCAGCCCGGATTTCGAGCAGGGCGTCAGCTGCCCGCGCTGCATCGGCGAATATTCCGAGGCCGACCGCGCCCGGTTTCGCGAACGCGAACACCAGATGCGCCTGGCCGCCGAACGCGGCGCGGCGCATCTGGGTGCGCGTCATTCGTCACAGGACTGAATCAGCGGATTGCACAGCTGCGTCACTTGCCCGTCTTGCCCCGGGAAGGTGATGCGTGGAAGATCGAAGCTGAAGCTGCCGGCCATGGCCGAAGCAGCGGTCAGGCTGACAAATACGAGGCTGAGTGCGATGCGTTTCATGAGTCGTCTCCAAAAGTGAACTGTTTCGTTCATAAGTGAAATGAACAGTTCGGTTCATTTCTGCAAGTGCAAAGTGAACCCATCGGTTCAAAAATATGTGTTGCGGTCGATAATTCCGCAAATAGTTTAGAATCATTCCAGGAAAGGAGTTGCGATGATCCCCGGTCTTGCATCCCGCCGCCGCTTTTCGGAGCTGAGCGAACAAGAGGTTCTGGCGCTGGCAATCTCGTCCGAAGAAGACGATGCACAGATCTATCGCCTTTATGCCGAACGGCTGCGCGCCGATTACCCGGCCTCGGCGGCGGTGTTCGAGGATATGGCGGCGGAAGAGGATCATCACCGCCAGATGCTGATCGACCGCCACCATGCGCGGTTCGGCGCGGTGATTCCGCTGATCCGGCGCGAACATGTCGCGGGTTTTTACGCGCGCAAGCCCGTGTGGCTGGCCGAGAACCTGTCGCTCGACACAATCCGCGGCGAGGCCGAAGCGATGGAGCGCGAGGCGGGCAAGTTCTACAAACTCGCCGCACAACGCACCAGTGACGCCGACACCCGCAAATTGCTGGGCGATCTGGCGGCCGCCGAAATGGGCCATGAGAAAAAGGCCGAACAACTGGTCCAGACCCACCTGACCGAGGACGCCAAGGCCGAAGAGGACCGCGCGGCGCATCGCCAGTTCATCCTGACCTGGGTGCAGCCGGGTCTGGCCGGGCTGATGGACGGCTCGGTCTCGACCCTGGCGCCGATCTTCGCCACCGCCTTCGCCACGCAAGACACCCACACCACCCTTCTGGTGGGTCTGGCGGCGGCCACCGGGGCGGGCATCTCGATGGGCTTCACCGAAGCGGCGCATGACGATGGCGTCATCTCGGGGCGCGGCTCGCCGCTCAAGCGCGGCCTTGCATCGGGGGTGATGACCGCCGTGGGCGGGCTTGGCCACGCGCTGCCCTATCTGATCCCCGATTTCTGGACCGCCACGGTCATTGCGATGATCGTCGTCTTTATCGAGCTGTGGGCGATCGCCTGGATTCAGAACAAGTTCATGGAAACCCCGATCCTGCGTGCGGTGGTGCAGGTGGTGGTGGGTGGCGCGCTGGTCTTTGCGGCGGGCGCCCTGATCGGCGGCGGCTGAGCGCGGCGCGCCCGGCCCTTCTTCTTGGCAAAATACTCCCGCCGGAGGCGGACGCGTGCAATTTCGCGCGCCCGCTCTCTGGCGCGATGCCGCGCGGCATGTTAGCGCTTGCGCATGCTGGCGATTTTCCTCAAGACGCTGCCGTTTTTTGGCCTGATCGGGCTTGGCTGGTTCGCCGGACGGACGCGGTTTTTCCCGGCCGAAGCCACCGCCTGGCTGACGAAATTCGTCTTTTACTTCGCGCTTTCAGCAATGCTGTTTCGCTTCACCGCCACGCTGGAACTGAGCGAGTTGTTCGATCTGCGTTTCGCGCTGGCCTATCTGGCGGGATCTGGGCTGATCTGGCTGCTGGGCTTCGGGGTGGCCCGGATGCGCCGCCTGCCCCTGGCCGAAGCTGCGATGGAGGCCCACACCGGCATGACCGGCAACACCGGATTTCTGGGTGTGCCGATGCTGGTCGTGCTGCTGGGGCCGCAGGCGGTGGGGCCGGTGCTGATGGTGCTGGCGATCGACATGATCGTGTTTTCCTCGCTCATCACCGTTCTGATCACGGCGGCACGGCATGGCCGGGTCGCGCTGGCGCCGCTGGCCTTGGGACTGGTGAAGAACCCGATGATCGTCTCGATGGGGGCGGGTCTGATCTGGGCCGCGCTGCACCTGCCGATGCCCGCGCCGTTGCAGGAATTCGTCACGCTGCTTGGCGCCGCGGCCACGCCCGGTGCGCTGTTCGCCATCGGTGCCTCGCTGGCCGGGCGCAGTGCAGAACGGCTGGGCCCGGCGCTGTGGCTGTCGGCGGCCAAGCTGTTTTTGCATCCGCTGGCGGTCGGCATTGCCGCGCTTATGGTCTTCGGGGTCGAGCCCTATGCCGCCGGCGTGATGATCGCCGCGGCGGCCTTGCCCGTGGCGGGCAATGTCTACATTCTGGCGGCACATTACGGCGTGGCGCCGCAACGGGTCTCGGCCGCGATCCTGATTTCGACGGCGGCCAGCATTCTTACCATCCCGGCGGTCATCGCCTGGGTCACCGGATAGGGGGTTTTCATGCGTGTTGTATCCGAGAACAAGTGTTTCGGCGGGGTTCAGGGGGTTTATACCCACGCATCCGACGCCACGGGCTGCGACATGACCTTCGGTCTGTTCCTGCCCGCCGAAGCGGAAAGCGCACCGGTCCCGGTGCTGTGGTATCTGTCGGGCCTGACCTGCACCCATGAGAACGCGATGACCAAGGCCGGCGCGCAACGCTGGGCGGCCGAGCATGGCATCGCGCTGGTCTTCCCCGACACCTCGCCGCGCGGGGCGGATGTGGCGGACGATCCGGCCTATGATCTGGGTCAGGGCGCGGGGTTCTATGTGAACGCGACCGAAACGCCCTGGGCCCCGCATTACCGCATGTGGGATTACGTCGCCGAGGAACTGCCCCGCGTGGTCACCGCCGCCTTCGCCGTGGACGAGGAACGCCAGGCGATCACCGGCCATTCGATGGGCGGCCACGGCGCGCTGAGCATGGCGATGCGCCTGCCGGGCCGCTTCCGCTCGGTCTCGGCCTTCGCGCCGATTGCCCAGCCCAGCCAGAGCGACTGGGGCCGCAAGCAACTGACCGCCTATCTGGGCACGGACGAGGCCGCATGGCTGGCCCATGACAGCGCCCATCTGATGCACGATCTGGGGTTTGAAGGCGAGGTTCTGGTCGACCAGGGCGGCGCGGATCAGTTCCTTGACCTGTTGCGCCCCGAGGCCCTGGCCCATGCGATGGCCGCGCGCCGCCAGCCCGGCAGCTTCCGCATGCAGGCGGGCTATGACCACAGCTATTTCTTCGTGCAAAGCTTCATCCCCGAGCACATCGCCTTCCATGCAGAGGCGCTCTGGCGGTGATCTACGTCGACGCAGATGCCTGCCCGGTGAAGGACGAGGCCGAACGGGTCGCGACCCGGCTGGGCATCAGGATGCTGGTGGTGTCGAACGGCGGGCTGCGGCCCTCGGCCAATCCGCTGGTCGAGATGGTCTATGTAGCCGCAGGCCCCGACGAGGCCGACAAATGGATTGCCGAACGTGCGGGCAAGGGCGATGTCGTCGTCACCGCCGATATCCCGCTGGCCGCGAAATGCGTGGCGGCGGGCGCGCGGGTGTTGAAACACGACGGCGAAGCGCTGACCCCCGCCAATATCGGCAATGTGCTGGCCACCCGCGACCTGATGGCCGATCTGCGCAGCGCCGATCCGTTCCGTCAGGGCGGCGGCAAGGGCTTCACCAAGGCCGACCGATCGCGGTTTCTGGACGCGCTGGACCGGACCGCCCGGGCCGCAGAAAGGGATGCACATGGTTGAGGCAGTGATTTTCGACATCGGCAATGTGCTGATCGAATGGCAACCCGAACGGCATTACGACACGCTGATGCCGCAGGCCGACCGCGAGGCGATGTTCGCCGAGGTCGACCTGCACGGCATGAACGAACTGATCGACCGCGGCGCGCCGTTCCGCGACACGGTCTATGCCTGGGCCGAACGTCACCCGCGCTGGTCGGCACAGATCCGCGCCTGGCATGACGACTGGATCAAGCTGGCCACCCCCGCGATCCCGCACTCGGTGCGGCTGATGAAGGCGCTGCAAGCGCGCGGCATGCCGGTCTTTTCGCTGACGAATTTCGGGATCGAAAGCTTCGATTACGCAACGAAATTCTATCCCTTCCTGAAGGATTTCGACCGCCCCTTCATCTCGGGGCACATGGGCGTCACCAAGCCCGGCCCGCAGATCTATGAAATGCTGGAACAGGCGACGGGTCTGTCGGGCGCGCAGCTGATCTTTACCGACGACCGCGCCGACAATATCGCCACGGCCCATCTGCGCGGCTGGAAAACCCACCTGTTCGAGGGCCCCGAAGGTTGGGCCGCGCGGCTGGTGGCCGAGGGGCTTTTGACCGAAGCGGAGGCACAATGACCATCGACATCATCGGACCCGAAGCCGAAAGCCTGCTCGACTGGGTCACCCTGACCGAGGCGCTCGAGGCCGGCCACCGCCTGCCCCGCGCCGAACTGGCCGACACGTTCCTGTATCGCGACGGCGACACGCTGCTGACCCGGTCGGCCTGGATCTCCGGGCTGGGAATGGCGATCAAGGCCGCCTCGGTCATGCCCGGCAATGCCGGGCACGGCCTGAGCACGGTGAACGGCGTCGTCAACCTGCTGCACGATCATACCGGCCTGCTGGAGGCGATCGTCGATTTCCATCTGGTGACGAAATGGAAAACCGCGGGCGACAGCTTGCTGGCGGCACGCAAACTCGCCCGGCCCGACGCGTGCGAAATCCTGATCTGCGGCGCGGGCAAGGTCGCGGCCTCGATGGTCATGGCCTATCGCGCGGCCTTCCCGCAGGCGCGCTTCACGATCTGGAACCGCACCGCCCTGACCGCCGAGGCGCTGGCCGCCCGGATGGACGCGCGCGCCGAGGCCGATCTGGAAACCGCCGTGCGCGGCGCCGAGATCATTGCCTGCACCACGATGGCAACCCGGCCCTATCTGCGCGGCGACTGGCTGCAACCGGGCACCCATCTGGACCTGATCGGTGCCTATCGCCCCGACATGCGCGAGGTCGACGACACCGCCCTGACCCGCGCGCGGATCTTCTGCGACAGCCGCGCCACGACGATTGGCCACATCGGCGAATTCAAAGACCCGATTGCGCGCGGCGTGATCGCCGAGTCTGATATCATCGCGGATTACTACGACATCGCCACGGGCCGTTTTGCGCGCCAAAGCGATGACGAAATCACGCTGTGCAAGAACGGCGGCGGCGCGCATCTGGATCTGATCTGCGCGCAGTATATCCTGCAAAGCTGGCGTGGCGCCCAGGGCTGAGGTGGTTTTCGAGTATTTTTGCCAAGAAGAAATCCCGCTTCTTCTTGGCTCAAATACTCCCGCCGGAGGCCCCCGCCCTCAGGCGCGCCTGGCGACGGCGATGCCCAGAACTTCCAGCACCTTGGCCTCGATCTGCGGCGCATTCATCGCGGCGCTGGCATACATGTCCTCGGGGTTGGCGTGGTCGATGAACGTATCGGGCAGCACCATAGAGCGGAACCTGTAGCCGCGATCGAACACGCCCTGCGTGCTCAGGAACTGCGCGACATGGCTGCCGAAGCCACCCACGGCACCCTCTTCGATGCAGATCAGCGCCTCGTGTTCGGCCACCAGCCGCAAGATCAGATCGGTATCGAGCGGCTTGACGAAGCGCGCATCGGCCACGGTGGGCGCCAGGCCGCGCGCGGCCAGCGCCTCGCGCGCCTTCAGCACCTCGGCCAGTCGGGTGCCGTAGCTCAGGATTGCCACGCGCGCGCCCTCAGCCACGATCCGGCCGCGGCCGATTTCCAGCGGCGTGCCGCGTTCGGGCATCTCGACGCCCATGCCCTCGCCCCGCGGATAACGGAAGGCCGAAGGCCGGTCATCCAGCGCCGCCGCCGTGGCCACCATATGCACCAGTTCGGCCTCGTCGGCGGCGGCCATCACCACCATGCCGGGCAGGTTGGCCAGAAACCCGATGTCATAGCTGCCCGCATGGGTCGCCCCATCGGCCCCCACCAGACCCGCGCGGTCGATGGCAAACCGCACCGGCAGCCGCTGGATCGCGACGTCATGCACGATCTGGTCATAGCCACGCTGCAGGAAGGTCGAATAGATCGCGCAGAAGGGTTTCATCCCCGCCGCGGCCAGCCCGGCCGAGAAAGTCACGGCGTGCTGTTCTGCGATGCCCACGTCGAAACAGCGGCGCGGGAAGCGTTCGGCAAACAGGTTCAGCCCGGTGCCGTCGGGCATGGCGGCGGTGACGCCGACGATCTTTTCATCCCGCTCTGCCTCGGCGATCAGGCTTTCGGCAAAGACCTTGGTATAGCTCGGCGCGTTCGAGGGCGATTTGACCTGCGCGCCGGTCACCACATCGAATTTCGCGGTAGCGTGACCACGGTCGGCGCGGTTCTCAGCCGGGGCATAGCCCTTGCCCTTGCGCGTCAGCGCATGGATCAGCACCGGCCCCTGCGCGCGCGCCTTCAGCGTGCGCAAGAGCGGCAACAACTGGTCCAGATCGTGCCCATCGACTGGGCCGACATAGGTGAAGCCCAGCTCCTCGAACAGGGTGCCGCCCACCGCCATGCCCTTGAGCATCTCCTTGGCGCGGCGCGCGCCTTCCTGCAGCGGTTCGGGCAGCAGGCTGACCACGCCCTTTGCCGTGGCCTTCAGATCCTGCAGCGGGCCTTCGGCGTAAAGCCGGGTCAGATAGGCCGACAGCGCGCCCACCGGCGGCGCGATCGACATTTCATTGTCGTTCAGCACCACGAAGACCCGCTTGCCCAGATGGCCCGCGTGGTTCATCGCCTCGAATGCCATGCCGCCCGACATCGCGCCGTCACCGATCACCGCGATCGCATCGCCGGTTTCCGCGCCCAGCTCGCGCGCCATGGCAAAGCCCACCGCCGCAGAAATCGAGGTCGAGCTGTGCCCTGCACCGAACGGGTCATAAGGGCTTTCCGAGCGTTTGGTGAAGCCCGACAGCCCGCCCTTCATCCGCAGCGTGCGGATGCGGTCGCGGCGCCCGGTCAGGATCTTGTGGGGGTAGCACTGGTGGCCCACGTCCCAGATGATCTTGTCGCGTGGCGCGTCGAACACCGCATGCAGCGCCACGGTCAGTTCGACCACGCCCAGCCCCGCACCCAGATGGCCGCCGGTCACCGACACCGCCGAGATCGTCTCGGCGCGCAGTTCATCGGCCAGCTTGTGCAACTCGCGGTCGCTCAGCGCTTTCATGTCCGCAGGCAGGCGCACGCGGTCCAGGATCGGAGTCTTCGGGGTCTCGCTCATCGGCTGGCCTCCCGGCCTTGATCAGTTATCGCGCGAGATAACGAAACGCGCCGCTTCCCGCAAGGTTTGCGCCTTCGCGCCATAGGGATCAAGGGCGGCCTCGGCCTCGGCGACCAGGGCGGCGGCCCGGGCCCGGGCGCCCTCCAGCCCCAGCAGCGACACGAAGGTTGCCTTGCCCGCACCGGCATCCTTGCCGACCTGCTTGCCCATCGTGGCCGCGTCCCCCTCGACATCCAGAATGTCATCGGCGATCTGGAAGGCCAGCCCCAGCGCTGCGGCATAGCGCGCCAACGGCGCGGTATCGGCCCCCGCCAGAATCGCGCCGGCCTGCGCGGCAAAGGAAATCAGCGCGCCGGTCTTGCCCGCCTGCAACCGGGTGATCTCGTCCAGGGTCAGCGGGGTAGCCGCAGTTTCCGCCGCGATATCAAGCGCCTGCCCATACACCATGCCCGCCGCCCCCGAAGCCTGCGCCAGCGCTGTCACCAGGGCCAGCCGCCGCTCGGGTGTGCCCAGAACCGGGTCGCAGCACAGCTCGAACGCCAGCGTCTGCAAGGCATCGCCCGTCAGAACGGCGGTGGCCTCGTCCCATTTCACATGCACCGTGGGCAGGCCGCGGCGCAGATCGTCGTCGTCCATGCAGGGCAGGTCGTCATGCACCAGACTATAGGCGTGCAGCGCCTCGACCGCCGCGGCGGCCGGCAGCGCCTGCCTATCGCTCAGCCCGTGCAACGCCGCCGATTCGAGCACCAGAAACGCCCGCAGCCGCTTGCCACCCTGTGCGGCATAGCCGATCGCATCGCGCAACGGGCCCGGCGGCAACTCTGCCACGGCCGCATCCAGCGCAGCCTGCACCTTGCGCTGCACGTCGTTCAAACGGGTCGGAAACATCAAAGACCTTCGACCGGAACCGTGCCGGTGGGGACGCCGTCGCCCAGGGTGATCTTCTCGACCCGTTCTTCCGCTTCCTTGAGCAGCTTCGCGCAGCGCTCTTTCAGGGCTGCACCGCGCTCGTAAAGCGCGATCGACTGATCCAGCGGAACCTCGCCGCGTTCGAGCTGGTTGACCACCTGCTCAAGCGCCTTCATCGCCTCTTCGAAAGACATCGCCGAAATTTCGGGCCGTGCATCGCTCATCGGATATCTCCTGTGCTTGCGCCCCGAAATGCCATGGAACGGGGGGGCAGGTCCAGCCCGCAGCGGAGCCGTGGGGAAATATACCGCCGCTCTGGCCCCTGTCTGGCCAAATAGAAAGGGCCGCTTGCCTGGCAAACGGCCCCCGAGATCTACGGAGATGGTCCGGTTAGGGTCTGGTCGATCCTGCCGTCCCAGCCAGGGTTATTTGCCCTTGGGTTTGCCCTCAGGCCACGGCCCCCCTAACTGTCCCGACACCTCTCTCCAATATCACTCTAGACACTGGACCACCTCCTTTCATGCGTTGCCGATAAGGATAGGGTGGCACAGATTTGGTATATGGCAAGTTAATTCACGCAATCCGTGGCGAAAGTTTCGTGACAATTGCCTTAAAAGGCAGCAGCGCGACCAAGGAAAGGGCAAGTTTGACAAGCCAGTCAGCCGTGCCCAGCGACACCCAGAGCGGCGCCATCGGCCCCAGACCCAGAAGCGGGACCGCCTCGTTGGCCCAGGACACGTCATTGCCCGGTTCCAGCAGGGTCAGGCCTGCCGAAAAGGCCACCGAAAAGAAGATCGCCGTATCCAGCGACGAGCCAACCAGCGTCGAGACGAGCGGCGCCGTCCACCAGCGCTCGGCCCGGCGCAGGCGGTCAAAGACGACGATATCCATCATCTGCGCGGTCAGGAAGGCCGCGCCCGAGCCCAGAGCGATGCGCAGCGTCACCAGCGGGCCGAATTCGCCCACGATCTGCGTGCCGATCAACGAACAGATCACGCCGACGACGAAGCCCGCCGCCACGACACGCCGGGCAGCTGCCGGGCCATAGACGCGGTTCATCACATCCGTGACGAGGAAAGCGAAAGGATAGGTAAAGGCACCCCAGGTGAGCCAGTCGCCCAACAGGAACTGCACCAGGATGTTGGAGGCCACCACAATAGCGGCCATGGCAAGAATGCCAGGAAGGAAACGTTGCATGTTTTCACCGTTTTTACATGGTAGCGGGGACATGGTCCGGAGCGCCCGGACAGGCGCGCCGCTTACGCCCGACACCGCATGCGGTCAAGCAAAACTTCAGGGAAGCAGCCGGTATTCGACGATTTCGGTGCGCTGCAGCAGGCGAAAATTGTCATCCGACACCATCGTTAGCCGGATCGCGCCGGTATCGTCGCGCCAGACGGCCAGCCCCTCAAGGTTGTCATGGCGCGCGGCGAAGGTCTGCAGCAGAACCTCGCCCCCCGAAACGGTATCGCCCTGAATGTCGAAGACCCGAACCCGGGTCAGAAAGCCGAGCAGGCCCCAGAAATCACGCTCCAGCAGGTAGAACCGCCCGTCGGGGCCGAAATCGGCCCCCACCGGCAGCCAGTCGCCATCGCGCGGCAGGCTGAACGGCTGGCTCCAGCCGCCCGCACGATAGCGCCAGACCGGGAACGGCACAGAAAGCCCGCCAGAGCGTTCGGGCAGTGTATAGATCGCACCATCGGGGCCGATGGCCAGCGCCTCGAGCGAGGAATTCGCCTGGAACTTCCTGAAGGCCTCGGGGCGGGGCAGACGTTGGGCGGGCGCATCGTCGCGGTTATAATGCGCCACCCGGTGCAGCCCCTCGAAGGACACATAGACCGAGCCATCGTCGGCCAGCGCCAGACCTTCGGAATCGCCATTGTCGCGCACCAGCGCCCCTCCCTTGCTGTCATGCAACGCGACAGGGCCCGATATGAACTGTGTCCCCACGATCTGTCCCTGCGGGTCACGCTGCAACCGGCCCCGCCACAGCGTTGCCCGATCCGACAGCAGCACGAAATCCTGACCGTTCGCGGCCAATTCCAGCCCGGAGAACCCGCCAAATGCAGGGTCGTCATCCGTCCAGCGATAGGATTGCAGGAATTCTGCGCGCGGCGCAGGATGCGTGGCCGGACCCGCCAATGCGGCGCCGACCCACGCAAAAACCGCGCCGATCAGCGCGACGCGAGCACGTTTTGGCATTGGCGCGGCAAATCGGACAGGGTGTAGGTCTTGGCGGTCTTTGGCGCGGGCCCGGTCGGCTTGGGGCGCTTGGGCGGGTTGCGCAACTCTTCCAGGTAGGTGGTCACCCACCAGTTCAGCGTTTCGTCACAGCCATCGCCGCCCTTCGACAGTTCGGCCACCGTGGGCTTTTGCACCTCGCACAGGCCCGAGCCGGGCGGGCATTTCAGCCGCACATGGAAATGCGTGTTATGGCCATAGATCGGCCGGATCTTTTGCAGCCACTTGCGGTCATTGCGCGGCGCGGCATTGCACATCGCGATCTTCGCGGCCGCCGTAATGAAGATCCGATCCACCCGCGGATCAGAGGCGGCGGCACGCAGCAGCGCCATATGCTGCGGCGTCCAGGCGCGGGTCACGCGGGTCTGATCCTCGGTGCGCACCGAAACGGAGCTGATCTTTTCGCGATCCGACCGGCTCAACCGCAGCGATTTGGGCGGCAGCAGCCAGATGTCGGCATCCAGACCGATCTGATGGCTGGCGTGCCCGCCGGTCATCGGCCCGCCGCGCGGCTGGCTGATGTCCCCGATATAAAGCCCCTTCCAGCCGATCTGCGTGGCCTTGACCGACAGATCCTGCAGGAAGCCGATCATCTCGGGCTGGCCCCAGTTGCGGTTCCGGCTCAGCCGCATCACCTGCCAGGTCGGTCCGTTTTCCGGCATCGCCACCAGCCCGGCCGCGCAGCCCCGCGAATAAAAACCGATCGGCGCGGGGGCCTGTTCCGAGGGCCTCTGCGCCGCGCCGAACAGATGGCGGGCCAATGGCTCGGCCTGCGCGGGCAAAAGTGCGGAAAGGCTCAGAACAAAGGCAAGGGTCAGCGTGCGGATCATGCGGCGCTCTCGTCGGGTCTGGGGGCATTGGATTTGACCCAGCCTAGCAGCACCAGCCCCAGAACGAAAAGCACGATGATGGGAGTGATCCCGATCGACTGATTTCCGCTCAGATGGGTCATCACCCCGATCGACAGGGGCGCGATGAAGGCCGTGGCCTTGCCCGACAGCGCATAAAGGCCGAAATGTTCGGTGATCTTCTCGGGGTCGGCCTGGCGCACCAGCATCGTGCGGCTGGCCGATTGCAGCGCGCCGCCGCCCGCGCCGATCAGTCCGCCCATCACATAAAAGGCGATGTCGGGCAGGGTGCTGTCAGGGCCCACGGCGATACCGAACACCGCACTGCGCGAGATGAACACCACACCCACCACCACCGCCGTCAGCAGAACGACGTTGAAGATGATCACCGATTTCGGGCCGAAACGGTCGTCCGCCTTGCCGCCCAGCCAGGCAAACAGCGCCCCGGTGATCGTGCCCAGAATCCCGAAGATCCCGATCTGGGTGATCGACCAGTTCAGCACGCCGGCCGCATAAAGCCCGCCGAAGGTGTAGATGCCGTTCAGCGCGTCGCGATAGAACATCGACGACAGCAGATAGGCGAACAGGCTGCGCTGCCGCGGCAAGGCGCGCAGCGTGTGTTTCAGCTCGGGCCAGGCGGCCCGCGCCGCGGCAGGCACCGATACCGCGCCGGGGTGGCGCGGCTCGCGCACCCACAGGAAGAACGGGATCATGAACACCGCATACCAGACCGCGGTCAGCGGCCCGACGATCCGGGTGTCTTCGCGCGCGGCCAGATCCAGCCCGAACAGCGGCGGCAGGCCGATCATGGTCTTGCCTGTGGTCGGGCTGATCTGCAGGAACCCCAGCATCACGATCAGCGCCAGCATGCCCCCGATATAACCGAACGCCCAGCCCGAGCCCGATACCTTGCCCATATCCTCGCGCGGGGCCAGGTCGGGCAGCATCGCGTTGGTGAAGGTGGTCGCAAACTCCATCCCGATCATGCCGATCGCGAAAGAGGTCATGATGACCATCAGGCTGTAATCGCCCGGCACCGCATACCACAGCCCCCAGGCGCCACCGATATACATCAGCGAAAACAGCCAGATAAAGGGGATGCGCCGGCCGGCCTTGTCGGCGATCGCCCCTAGGAACGGCGAGGTCAGCGCAATCACCAGCCCGGCCAGACCCACGCCATAGCCCCAGACCGTCTGCGCGGCGGAACCGTCGCCCAGCAGGTCCTTCATGAACGGCGCGAAGATGAAGGTGATCAGCAGGGTGTTGAACGGCTGGCTGGCCCAGTCAAAGAAATACCAGCCCCAGATGCGTTTGCGCGTGGTGATCATTGCGTCCCCCCTGACCCTTGGGCGGATCAAGCCCGAAATCGGGGCGCGGCGCAAGCGTCGGGCGTCAAAACTGCGGCGGCCAAGGGCGTTCGTGATCGGCGGCGATCCAATGCGCCACCCAATCGGGCAATTCGGGACTGACCGGATCAAAGCCCATCGCCGCCACCACCTGTTCGGGCGGCACGATACCGGCTTTCGAGGTCACCGCGCCGCGCAGCAGAATATGGTTGCAACATTCGCCGCCGCGCCACATCGCCTGCTCCATATAGACGAAGCGCTTGTCCCAGCCGATGCAGCGTGAGCGCATCTCGAAGCGCTGCATCATGGTGATCCGCTTGCGATAGCGCGTGGTATTGCCCGCCACCACGATGCCCCAGCGATTGCGCATCAGCGCGGCGTTCAGACCGCTGCGCTGCGCCAGCCCGATGCGCCCCAGATCGAACAGCGTCAGCGTGCGCCCGTTGTTCAGATCCTTCCAGGGGTCGATGTCCCAGGGCCAGGCGATATGCTGGCTGACGTGGGTCTCCAGAATACCCATCGGGGCCTTGCGGTTCGCGAGAATGGCCTTGGCCATGCGGATAATCGGATACATGCGCTCTCCTTTCCCCCAGCCGTGCCGCAGCGCAGCGGGCGCGTCAATCTCTACGTTGCGGCAAATACCTGCGCTTGCAGCGGTTGCATGCGCCCCGCGCCTGCCTTACCTGTTGGCCAACACCACCCGGAGGTTGCCCATGGTCACGCTGTTTCAGGCGCTCACCCTGATCCTGAATGTCGTCTGGTTCATCATGATCGCCCATATCGTCATGAGCTGGCTGATCAATTTTCAGGTCCTGAACCTGCGTCAGCCGCTGGTCGCGCAGATCTGGTATGGGCTGAACAACCTGCTGGAGCCGGTCTATACCCCGATCCGCCGGTTCCTGCCCAATACGCCCGGGCTCGATCTGGCGCCGCTGGTGGCGTTCATCGTGCTGATCATCCTGCAACGCGCGCTGATCAATAACGCGGGCTTCTTCTACGGCTATTGATCCATGCTCGACCCGGTGACCGACGCCCCCGCGCCCGATCCACAGGCATTGCTGGCGCAGGTCTTCGGGTTTCAGGCCTTTCGCCCCGGTCAGGAAGAAATCGTCCGCGCGGTGATTGCCGGGCGCGACACCCTGGCGATCATGCCCACGGGCGGCGGCAAGTCGCTGTGCTTCCAGTTGCCCGCGCTGTGCCTGCCGGGGCTGACAGTCGTGATTTCACCGCTGATTGCGCTGATGCGCGATCAGGTGCGCGCGCTGCGCGAGGCGGGGGTCGAGGCGGGCGCGCTGACCTCGGGCAATACCGAGGAAGAGACCGAGGCCGTCTTTCAGGCAATCGACGACGGGCGGCTGAAGCTGCTGTATATGGCGCCCGAACGGCTGGCATCGGGGGCGGCCACGGCGCTGTTACGGCGTGCGGGCGTCGGCCTGATTGCCGTGGACGAGGCGCATTGCGTCAGCCAGTGGGGCCATGATTTCCGCCCCGACTACCTGCGCATCGGCGAATTGAAGCGCGCGCTTGGCGTGCCGCTGGCGGCCTTCACCGCCACCGCCGACGAAGAAACCCGCGCCGAAATCGTCACCCGGCTGTTTGATGGCGGGACACCCGAAACCTTTCTGCGTGGCTTCGACCGGCCCAATATCCATCTGGCCTTTGAACCCAAGGACCAGCCGCGCCAGCAGATCCTGGCCTTCGCCGCCGCGCGCAAGGGCCAGTCTGGGATTGTCTATTGCGCCTCGCGCGCAAAGACCGAGGCGCTGGCCCGCGCCCTGTCCGAGGCCGGGCATCTGGCCTGCCATTACCACGGCGGGATGGAGGCCGAGGATCGCCGCATCGTCGAGGCCCGGTTCCAGCGCGAGGACGGGCTGATCGTCGTGGCCACCGTCGCCTTCGGCATGGGCATCGACAAGCCCGACATCCGCTGGGTCGCGCATGCCGATCTGCCGAAATCCATCGAAGGCTATTACCAGGAAATCGGCCGCGCCGGACGTGACGGCGCGCCGGCCGAAACGCTGACCCTGTTCGGCCCTGAAGACATCCGCCTGCGCCGCACCCAGATCGACGAAGGCCTGGCGCCGCCCGACCGCAAGGCCGCCGATCATGCGCGGCTCAATGCGCTGCTGGGTCTGGCCGAGGCGACCGGCTGCCGCCGCCAGCAGTTGCTGGGCTATTTCGGCGAGGCGGCCGAGCCCTGCGGCAATTGCGATCTGTGCGACACCCCGCCGGAACTGTTCGATGCCACCGACGCCGTGCGCAAGGCGCTGTCGGCGGCCCTGCGCACCGACGAAAGCTATGGCGCGGGGCATCTGATCGAAATCCTGCTGGGGGCGGCAAATGACAAGATCCGCGCGCGCGGTCACGACCGGCTGCCGACCTTCGGTGTCGGGCGCGATCTGACGCGGCAGCAATGGCAGGCGGTGTTCCGGCAGATGATGGGCCACGACCTGATCCGCCCCGATGCCACCCGCCACGGCGCGCTGGTGATGACCGAACGCGCCCGCCCGATCCTGCGCGGCGAGGAACCGATCACGCTGCGCCTTGATCTGATCCGCAAGGCCAAGGCCCGGCCTGTCGTGCGCGCGCTGGTCTCGGACGAAGACGCGCCGCTTTTGTCTGCACTGAAGGCCAAGCGCCGCGCGCTGTCCGAAGCTGCGGGCCTGCCCGCCTATATGATCTTCCCCGACCGCACCCTGATCGAGATGGCCGAGGTGCGCCCGGCGAATATGGACCAGATGGCGCGGATCACCGGGGTCGGGGCGAAGAAGCTCGACAGCTACGGCGCGGCCTTCCTTGAGGTGATCGCGGGCGCGGGTGCCGCGCAGCCGATGCACCCGGCGCGCAAGGCACTGGCCGGGCGGGAGGCCGGCGATCTGTTCGACCGGCTGGAGGCGGCGCAACTTGAACTGGTGCGCGGCCCCGAGGGGCATGACCGCTACCTGAGCTGCCCGCAAACCATCCTGCGCCGGATTGCCGAGGCAAAACCCCGCACGCTGGCCGATCTGGAACGGATCGGCGGGATGGGCGCGCAAAAGGTCGAACGTTTCGGCGCGGCGTTTCTGGAGGTGATCGCCGAGTTCTAGGCCCGGTCAGACCCCAGCACCTGCGCCCGCGGCCAGACCCCGCCTAGGGCGATCAGCGTCAGCACGACGATATTCATCACCACCGCATAGATCAGCCCCGGAATAGCCAGTTGCGGATCGCGCAGCAAGCTGCCCGCCACGAACAGCGTGATCGCGACGTTCTGCAATGACACCTCGGTCAGGATCGTGCGCACGCCCGCAGGCTCGATCCCCATCGCCCGCCCGGCCAGAACCGCCAGCACAGGCCCCGCAACCGCCAGCGCGATAACCGCCAGCCCGACCTCGGCAAAGGCACCCCGCATCGCGCCCCAGTTCTGCACGAAGGTCGCCAGCGCCATCAGCACGAACAGCGCCTTGGCCACCGGGTCCAGAACGCGCGCCAGGCGCGCCATCGCCCGCGGTGCCAGACGCGCCGCGCCCATCCCCGCCAGCATCGGCACGATCGCCACCGCCACCATGCCCAGCGAAATCTTCAGCAACGCGCCGGGCTGTGGCGCGGCCACCCCCGCCAGCGCCAACACCAGCGGCAAGGTCAGCGGCGCCAGCAGGCTCGTCGTCAGGGTCATCGCCACCGACAGGCCGACGCGTCCGCGCATCAGCAGCGTGGCGTAATTCGAGGTGACCCCGCCGGGCGATGCCGCCACCAGCATCAGCCCCGCCATCATCACCGGCGACAGACCGAAGCCGCGCCCGATACCATAGGCCAGAAGCGGCAGACCCACCACCTGCACCAGCAGCCCCGCAGGATAGGCACGCGATGCGCGCAACGCACCGCCCAGATCCCGCCGGCCAAGCCCCAAGCCAAGCGTGAACATCAGCACCATCATCGCCACCGGCAAAAATGCCGCCAGGATCGCCGCCATCGTAACCCCCGTCTGTTTCGCACCTTGATGCGGCTTTCAGCCCGCGGTTTCCCTGATCAAAGTCAAGGCCCCCGCCGCCGCACCCCGCTAGGGTCGCGCAAAACAGACAGGATATGTCATGCTCACCCGACGTTTGCTTCTTCTGGGGTCCGTGCTGGCCCTGCCGCTGTTGCCCGCGACCATGGCCCTGGCCGATCACGCCGATCTGGAGCCCGCAGCCGACGCCCCCGCCGATCCGATGCCGCGCCGTTACATGATGGAAGATCTGTATGGCAATGTGACCACCAACGAGGATCTGCAGGGCAAATTCGTGCTGCTGTATTTCGGCTATACCGGCTGCCCCGACGTCTGCCCGACCTCGCTGTCGACGCTGGCCGATACGCTGGATCTGCTGGGCGATGCCGCCGAACAGGTCACGCCGGTCTTCGTGACTGTCGACCCCGAGCGGGATACCGCCAAGCTGATGCGCGACTATCTGGCGTTTTTCGACGAGCGCATCATCGGCCTGCGCGGCCCCAAGGCCTATACCGATCACATGGTGAAGGCGTTCAACGCGCGCTATGAAAGGCACGTTCCCGATCCGGCGCAGCCCGATCGTTATGCCATCGACCATACCGCCTCGATCGCGTTCCTTGATCCGCAGGGTGTGCTGATCAAACGCTATCCGCACGGCACCAGCGCCGAGGACATTGCCACCGACATGCGCGCCATCATGGACGCGACGCCGCAGTGAACGGGCGCGCGTCCCGGCGCGGGTTCCTGCTGGGCGCGGCGGCGCTGGCCCTGCCGCTGAACGCGCGCGCCGAAGCCGCCTTTGCCCCATCCGCCGCCACGCTGGCCCGCCCCGCCGCGCCGATCCGCGACGCGAACGGCCTGCAGATGCGCGACGGCGACGGCAGCCCGCGGCAGATTGCCGAATTCGCCGGCAAGATGGTGGTGCTGAGCCTGTGGGGCCCATGGTGCCTGCCCTGCCGACGTGAAATGCCCTCGCTTGCCCGGCTGGCCGACCGGCTCGATCCGGGGCGGGCGGCGGTGCTGCCGCTGGCCTTCGACTGGCGCGGGGCGGCGGGGGTGCGGCGCTTCTATCGCGAAACCGCCATCACCAACCTGCCGGTTCTGGTGGGCGATGGCGACAATCTGAAGGCGGTTCTGGGGATCGAGAACCTGCCGACCACCGTGCTTCTGAACGCCACAGGCCAGATGATTGCCCGGGTCGAGGGCGAGGCGCATTGGGACGATGACGCCACGCTGGACTGGATCAGCGGCCTTGGCTGAGCGCCGCGGCGCTCAGACCAGATCACCGCGCGAAAACCGCCAGTATCCCAAAGCCGCCATAGCCAGCCCCAGCACGGTCGGATAGGCCATCGCCCAGGCGACATAGCCCGTCACCCCGAAATGATCGAGGATCACATAAGACGCCGGCCCCAGCAGGATCAGCTGCGGGTCGAACAGGATCATCGACGCCGTGCGGAAACTTTGCAGCGGATTGGCCAGCGCGATGCCGATCACGAATTCGGGCACGAAATTCTGCTGAATCAGGATCGACAGCAGCAGCAGGTCCAGAAAGGCCACCAGCGCCAGCCAGATCAGCAGGCTTGCGCCCAGGGCGACCTCGGTCGACCGGGACACGGCCGAAATCAGAAACCCGATCCCCAGGAAACAGGCGCTGAGCGCCGCGACCAGCCCGGAATACAGCCCGACATGCGCCCAGGGCACCGCGCGGCCCATCGCCACGCCATAGCCCGCCGCCAGTGCCAGCGCCACGCCGATCGGTGCCAGCACCAGCATCAGCCGCGCCAGAAACCGGCCCCAATACCAGACCCGCAACGACACCGGGAAGGCCAGCATGTATTCCAGATTGCCCGCCTCGCGGTCGCCGACCATGGATCGCGCTGTGGTCACCACGATGAACAGCGGCAAAACCGCCATCATGATCTGGATATAGGTCACCAGCAGGCGCGACAGGCCGGTGAAGCCCAGCACGCGGCTTTCGGAAATTCCGGTCACGATCAGCAGCAGCATCAGCCCGATCGCGACCACCGAATAGAAATGGAACCAGCGCGAGCGCAGCGATTCCGACAGCTCCAGCCGCAGCATCAGGCCCAGCCCCGTGCGGGCGGGCGCGGCAGGGCGGGCGGCCTGAACCGGGGCGGTTTCGCGCGTCACGGGGTCAGAGGTCATCGCGTTCATCCTTGCTGTCCTTCCGTTTCATCGCCCGGGTGGCACCGCCATGTCAAACCGCGCGCCAGAACCGCCAAACGCATCGCGGCAAAGTCGATGGTGTCGGACGCCGGATAGGCCACCGCCGCAAAGCCGTAATCCATCGGCGACACGACGCCAGCGCGGTAATAGGCCTTGCGCGCATCAAGCCAGGCATCGCCCTTCATTCCGCTGTCGTAATCCATCACCCAGAATTCGACATCGGCGGCGTCTTTCCAGCCCTGTTCTTCCAGCCAATGCACCGCATCGCCGATGTCGTCGAATTTCACCAGCCTGCGGTCGGGGCCGCCGCGCACCTCGGCGGCGAAGTTCGGTTCGGAAATGATCATGCCGCAGATCTCGCAGGTCTCGCGGCCCCAGCGGATCGGCTCGGGGCCCTCGGTCTGCGGCTTGCAGGCGGCCAGCAGCGGCGCGGCGGCCAGCAGCGCGATCATCTGGCGGCGGTTCGGGCCATGGCAGCGGCGGCACATCTCAGTTCACCCTTTCCGGCGCCTGATCCAGCGAAAGGCTTTCGATCAGGCTGCCATAGCGGGCCAGCAGGCCCAGAAAACGGAACGTCTCGGCGGCGGGGACGGGGCCGGTGAACCGGGTGCCGGCACCGTTGGCCGCGAACCCCCAAGCGGCCAGCGCCAGCGCGAACGGGGCATGCGGCGCGTTCAGCACGATTTCGGCGCGGCGGAATTCGCCCGCCTTCAGCCGGTCCATCACCGCATCGTCCAGCACGACACGGCCGCGGTCCATCTCGATCACGCGGTTGACCAGTGGCGCCACCTCTTCCAACCGATGACTGGCGATCAGCATCGAGGCATCGCGCCGTTCCGCCAACAGGTCGATGAACACCGCCCGCGCCGCCGGATCGAGGTTGGCCGACGGCTCGTCAAAGATCATCAGATCGGCATTGCGCCCCAGGGCGACGGTCACCAGGATCTTCTGCTTCTGCCCGCCCGACAGGCGGTAGAACGGGCGCTTGCGCACCTCGTCCAGATCAATCCCCATCCGCTCGGCGATCTGGCCCATCAGCGCGCGGTCGGCGCCCGCGCCCTTTTCGGCAAAACTCAGCAATTCGCCCACCGGCATGCGCAGCGGCGGCGGCAGTTGCGGCACGAAGGCGATCCGCGACAGCGCCGTCGCATCGCGCCGCCCGCCTGCGGCACCGTCAAACCCCACCCGCCCTTCGTGGCGGTAATGGCCCAGCAGGCAACGAAACAGCGTCGTCTTGCCCGCCCCGTTCGACCCGATCAGTGCGATCCGGTCGCCCGCCGCGATCGACAGCGTCAATTCGTCCAGCACCGCGCGACGGTCGAAGCGTTTGGTCAGGCGCTCGATGGTAATCATGATGCCCCCTCAGATGATCTTGTCGATGCCGCGCACGGTGAAGCTCAGCGCGTTCTGCGGGCAGACATCGACACACAGCCCGCAGCGGGTGCAGTCGGGCCCGATATATTCGGTGGTGTCGGACGCATAGCCCATCTTGGTGATGTCCAGCACATGCGGCACCAGGCACACCGCGCGGCATTCGCCCTCGTGGACGCATTTTTCCAGATCGTATTTGATCTGCACGGGCGCCACAGCCCCGGTGATACCATAGGTCAGGCCGATCGGGCAGACATAGCGGCACCAGAACCGGCGCGAGAAAAAGATTTCGACCCCCAGCAGGAAGATCACCCAGACCACCGCGACCGTGGGCCCGTAGATCAGCGCCCGGCTGACGATGCCGACCGGGTTGATGTATTCGAACACGGTGTAGCCGGTCAGGAAGGCCAGCGTCATGAACACGAACCACAGCACCACCCGCAGCCCGCGGTGGAACGGGTGATCCTTGACCCAGCCGCGCCGCGCCAGAAACAGGTGGATCGCCTCGGCCCATTCGGCCAGCAGGTGATAGGGGCAGGCCCAGCTGCAAAAGGCGCGCCCGCCCACGACCCACCACAGCAAGATCACCGTGACGGTGCCGATCACCAGATTGAGCACCAGCTCCTTGAAGGCCAGAAACACCTGCAGCGCGGCATTGGGATCGGCCATGTGGAACCCTAAAAACCGCGAGGCGGTGAGCGAGCCTTCGACCAGTTGCACATCCCAGGCGAAGGACACGATGAACATCGCGTTAATCAGGATGATCGAGGCCCACCGCAGGTTGCGCCACTTGTGCCGCACCAGCGGGAATTCCAGTTCGTGTTCGATGATTTCCTTGCGCTTCTTGACCTGCTCGGGGGTTTTCTTGAGCTTCTTCATCGCGCGGGCGGCGTCGGTTTCCTCTTCCGGCGTGGCCTTGCGGCCTTCGGCGCCAAACATCATCGCCAGCTTGTGCAGGAACCACTTCATGCCTGTGCCTCCTTGGCAAATTCGGTGTCGATGACGATGGCGGCAGGCTCTGTCGGGCAGATCATCTCGCAGGTGCCGCAGCCGACGCAGGCGGGGTGCACCGTGGGCATGCGCCGTGCATCGGCAGGATCATCGGACAGGGGTTCAAGCGTGATCGCGCCGCTGATCGGGCATTCGCGGACACACAGATCGCAGATTTCCAGATCATAGGGATAAGAGGCCACGGGCTGCGGCTCCCAACGATCAATGTCTTCATAGCGCAGAAGGCCCTCGAAGTCATAGCCGCGCGCCAGCCCGGTGAAGCCCTGCCCCTGCATCGCCAGACAGGCCTCGGGGCGGGCCAGCCGGGCGATGCCCATGGTGACCTCTTCCTTGGTGGCGATCGCGTGGCTCAGCGCGCCGGTCGGGCAGGCCAGCACGCATTGCACCGCATCGCAGGAAAAATCGCAGGCCTGTGCGCGCGCGTCGATATAGGGCACGCCCAGACCATAGCCTTCGTCGCCATCGGCCAGCTTGATTGCCTGCACCGGGCAGACCTGCACGCATTGCCCGCATTTGATGCAGGCGGCCAGGAATTCATCCTCATCCAGCGCGCCGGGCGGGCGCAGGTGGTCGAACAGGCGGCGATAGACCGGATACCAGCCCACCAGCCCGGCGGTGACCGCCGCCACGCCCAACCCAAGGGTGCGCAGCAACAGTCGCCGACGTTCCAGCTCGCGCCGGGACAGGCGGGGTTTTTTCGGGGTTTCCGGGGTCGGGGTGTC
This sequence comes from Rhodobacteraceae bacterium UBA6796, assembly GCA_002452815.1. Lineage (GTDB taxonomy): Bacteria > Pseudomonadota > Alphaproteobacteria > Rhodobacterales > Rhodobacteraceae > Rhodobacter. The sequence goes on along the minus strand of DKFM01000008.1, from coordinate 225,205 downwards.
GGAGGCATCGGTCATTGCGTCAGCATCTCCAGTGCGGATTTGGGTTTGTCGCTGCTGCGGGTCGCGGTCTGGGCGCGGGCCGCGTCATGGATCACGGGGGCCTCGAACGGGCGCTCTTCGCGCAACAGCAGTTGCGGTTCGGTGAAGGGGGCCAGCCGCTCGACGAAATCGAGCGCGGCCAGCGCGAACCCGCCGCGGAAGAACGACGCCGAGGGCACATCCATCCACAGCCGGTCGGCATAGGTGTAAACTTCATAAGGCGCGTCACCGATGCCGTCGCCGTCGCGGTCAAAGCCGGCGTAGTCATCCCAGTGATTGCCGTGCCAGCCTTCTTTCAAAGCCGTGCCCCGCCCGCGCACCGAGACCTGCGTGAAGTTCGACAGGAAGTTGTTGTCCGAGAAATTATTGCCCTGCCATTCGGTGTGGAACTGCACGCCGATGCCGTTATAGGCCACCTGGTTGCGGTGGAATTCATTGGTGGTGTCCGGGTCCCAGGGTGAGGGGTCAAGATAGATCCCCACCGCATTGCCCAGGATCACGTTATCCTCGACCACGGCGCTCGAGGTTTCCTTGAACCCCACGCCCATGCCCGCCGCCCCCCAGGCCCGCAGGATCTGGTTGCCGCGCACGGTGATGTCGTTGGCATACATCAGGAACACGCCCACCACGCAGTCGGAAATCTCGTTGCGTTCGACCGCGTTGTGATGGGCATACATGAAATGGATGCCATAGCGGCCGTGCTGGATGCGGTTGTCGCGGATCTGGTTGCCGCTGGAATACCACACGACGAAATCGCGGCTGTGTTCGATATGGTTCTGCTCGAAGATATTGTCGTTCGAATACCAGATCCGCACGGAATCGCCGCGCATTTCCAAAGGCATGTCCTTCGAACTGATGTAGTTGCGGCGCAGCACGTTGTTGTTGGCCTGCGTCAGATCCATGCCGAACAGGCTGTTTTCGATGCGCACATCGCGCACCACGTTGAAACTGCCCTTGATCCGCAGCCCGGCATCGACCTGATTGTGCAGCCGGCCCGAATTGCGGATCGTCAGGTTCTTCAGGGTCACGCCATCGGATTCGATCAGCACGACGGTGCCCTGCCCGCCGCCGTCCAGCACCGCCGCGCCCTGCCCGTCGATCACCACCGGATGACGGATCACGACCGGCCCGTAGGTGCCGGGATCAAGCACGATCTCGGCACCGTCGGGGGCGGCGTCGATCCGCTCTTGCAGGGTCTGGGACAGGCCCGGCCCCGCAAGCGCGATCAACGTCAGGACAAGCGGCAAAAGGCGCATCACCGGCCTCACATCTTCGCCGCCGCGTCACCCGCAAGGCGCAACTGCTTGAACCGGATCAGCGCGGCCAGCGCCAGCAGCGCGGACGAGGCCACCATCAGGCCAAAGCCGATGGCCGGGTAGCTGTGCGTGGTGAACTGAGCGACCTTGCCGTCGCCGAACACGGTGGGCATGAAGGGCTTCAGCGTGAAGGCCCCCATCGCGTTCAGGCTGTGGCCATACCACCAGAGCCACCCGGCGTATTCGGCCAGAAAGCCCACCGGCAAGGCCATCGGCACCAGCACCAGCAACCAGTAAAAGATCGACCGCGCCGAGAAGGCCGCAAACACCATCAGCGCCATGAACGCCAGCACCACGACATACAGGACCTGCGCGACCGATGACATCGTGGCGACAAGCGGATCGTTGCGGGCGGGTTCATTGAACCAGCGCGCCAGCGACTTCGCGTAATGCCACTTGAACACCTGCATGATGGAGCCATTCCAGGCCACCTGTTCGTGCATCGGTTTCTTGCGCTCGTCGATGCCGTAATTGGCCTCCAGGTTGGCGATCAGCGCCGCGCGGTCATCTTCACCGGTCACGGTCGGCTGTTCCTGCTGGGCGCTTTCGGCCAGCGACTGTTTGAGCATCTTGACGATGGGTGAAAGGTTCTGGTCGTCCTCGACCTTGTCGGCGGTGCTGCCACCAAGCGAAACAACCAGCCCCTTGAGATAGCCGGTCGTGGTATAATTGACGCCGTTCTGGCCATACATCGCCAGCGTCATCCAGGCAGCGATCGCGCCATAGCCCACGACCGACACGGCGATCCGCGCGGTGCGGCCCGGGGCGGCGAAGGCCAGCGCCATCACGCCCAGCATCGCGAACAGGAAGGGCGAGAAGGCCTTTTCCACCGGCCCGCCCGAGGCGATCGGATACATGCCGACGTAATGGTTGATCGTGTCCATCTCGTGCACACAATCCAGCGCCTCGTTTTCCTCGACCTCCTGGCTGGCGCGGATGTCGCAGCCGTTGCGCACCGAATCCATGTGAAACAGGATGCGGATGCCCTGCGGGAAGGTCGCTTCGGGATAGTTCGGCGCGGTCAGCGACACCCACCAGCCGGGGCTGACGAACGACGCGGCAATCAGACAGACGGAGATAAGCGTAAGCACGCGATACACGATACCGCGTTTGTCAGAGGGGGCCTTGTCCATGGGTGAGGTCCTGTAAGGCTATGATGTCGTGCCCGGGCGGGGAAAGCGTCTCCGCCCGGGACTGGCAGGCTTATTGATAATCCGGGTTTTCCCAGCCGGGTTCGGCCACCATCTCGGCCGGCGGCCGCAGCCGCGAAACATAGTCCAGCACCGCCGAGGTATCCTTGTCGGTGAAGCCCTGGATCTGCTGCACCATGTCGGGGTTGGCGTTGCGGCGCTTGCCTTCCTTGATCCACTGATATTGGCGCATCAGATAGTTGTAGTGCTGGCCGTGGATGCGCGGATAGAACTTGTCGTTGTCGCCCTCGCCGGTTTCGCCGTGGCAGCGCACGCAGTTCTCTTTATACAGCTGCTCGCCATGGGCCAGATCGTCGCCCGGCCCGACGCCGTTTTCGGGGTTCATCGGCAGTTTCGAGATGTATTCGGCCACATCCGCGATCGACTGCGACCCGCCGATTTCCGAGGGCAGCGCGAAGGGATACATCGTCGGGTTGTCGCGGTTGAGCGCGCGAATATCGGCCAGTTGCTTAATGATGACGGTGTAATGCTGACCTGCAATCTGCGGGAAGGTGCCATCGGTCAGCCCCCAGCCATTGAGCTGGTGACAGGCCGAACAGACCTCGTAGGTCTCGATCCCGTTTTCATGGTCGGGCGTCAGGTGCAGCGCCTCGTCCTGTTCGCCCCCGCCCTGGTTCCAGGACGAGGTATCGACCGTGCCCTCGGCCAGCGCGGGCAGTGCCAGTGCGACCAAGGCTGCGGAAAGAAGCGTGATCTTCATGTGAGAATCCTTTCGTTATTCGGCAGCACGGTTGAGCTGCGACAGCCACGCCGACATCGCGGTGATGTCTTCGTCGCTGGCTTTCTTGATCGTTCCGAACATCAGTTTGGACTGGCCGTTCACGCGCACCTTGTCGCGCATCTCGGTCATCTGGCGGGCCAGATACTGCGCGTTCATGCCGGCCAGGAACGGATAGTTCTTGGCGGTGGGTTTCATCCCATCCTTGCCGTGACACGCCTTACAGCCCAGCCCGTTGAACGCCTTTTCCCCCGCGGCCAGCAACTCGGGCGCGGGCGGCGGGTCCATCGCCTTGGGCTTGCCGGGCGGCAGCTGCGACAGGTATTTCGCCACGTTTTTCAGGTCGTTGTCGTCGACCAGATGCATGATGTCGACCATCCCCTGAACATACGGATGCCCCGTATCCGGGTCGTTCGAGCCGACCCGCTTGCCCGCCTTGATGTCTTTCAGCTGGGTCAGCAGGTATTTTTCATTCTGGCCGGCCAGCATCGGATAGCTCAGCACCGGGCGGGCGCCCTTGATGCCGTGGCAGGCCATGCAGGTCTTGGTTTTATAGACTTTCTCGCCATCTTCGACGGCATCGGCCAGCGCGGGCAGAGCCGCGAGCGTCACGGCCGCAACGAGAAGGCTTTTGAAGATCGGGCGCATCGCACGTTCCTTGCGAATAAAAGCTGGGATCGGGAAGCAGGGGCGGCGGCACAGGCCACCGCCCCCGGCGCGTGGTTACTGTTTCACAGCGCCATGCTCATCCAGGAAGGTCTTGGCACGCAGACCGATGTCGGCGGCCTTGACCTGATACTGCCACCACTGACCGGCCCAGAGGGTCGCGTTCTGCCAGTCTTCCTTGCCGGCGGCATCCTCGGCCTTGGCCTTGGCGTCGGCGGCAAAGTTCAGCTGGTCGGTCGCGTCTTCCACCAGCGACACAACTTCGGGGAAGTCCTTGAAGTTGCGTTCGGTGATATAGGTCACGACCGAGTCGATGACTTCCTGCGTCGCCACGTTGTTCGCGGTCTGCTTGTCGTAGTCATCCTTGCTGTAGGTCTGGCCTTCTTCCGCCGTGCCCGCCTCTTCGACGTAACCCTTCGGCTTGACCGCCAGGAAGCCCGTCATCTCGAGGTGCAGCGCCGAGCAGAACTCGGTGCAGTAATACGAGAACACGCCGGGCTTGTCGGCGACGATCTTGGCCGTTGCGGTCTTGCCCGGTTCCAGCGACAGGTTGACGTTGTAGGTGGAGACCGAGAAGCCGTGGGTTTCGTCTTCGGCACGTTCCGAGTTGGTGATGATGAATTCGACCGTGTCGCCTTCGTTCACCTCGACGATTTCCGGCGTGAAGTGCGACCGGATCGCGGTCATGTAGACCTTCACGTTGGTGCCGTCGCGCTCGATCCGCTCTTGCCCCGGACGCACCGCGCCTTCGTGCTTCTCGCCGGTGCGCGAGTTGGTGCCGTATTTGTAACGCACCAGCGGCTGCAGTTTCTCGGCGGCGATGGCGGTCACATAGTGGGGCTCGCCCAGCGGGACCGGCATGTCATACAGCAGTTCCATCTTGTCGCCGGAAATGTCGATCAGCTGGTGGTTCTGCGGATGCAGCGGGCCCACCGGGTTGAACCGGTCGATCGCCAGCTTGTTCAGCGAAATCAGGTACTTGCCTGCCGGGTGAACCGACTCGCCTTCCATCGCGACCAGGTGGCCGACGTTGTAGTGGATCGACAGCTTGTCCAGAACCTTGCCTTCGCAATAGTCCCATTTCGCGATCTGGCTGTCGACGTAAAGCGAGGTGTAGACAACGCAGGGCTTGCTGTCGAACTGGTTGTGCAGCGGCCCGAGGCCAAGCGCGACCTGCGTATGGATCGCGTCTTCCATCGAGATCACCGGAATCCCGTAGGGATCGGTGCCGACGAATTTCTTGTCGGCAATCGCCTTCTGGATCTTCTCGAAGGAATAGACCGACGCCTGGGTGTCCAGCTTGCCACCGACCACGATATATTTGCCATCGGGCGAAACATCGACGCCGTGAGGCGATTTCGGCTCGGCGATCAGATAGACCAGACCTTCGTCGATCGCGGTCTGCATCGAGATCACCGGATGGTCGTTGATCATCGTGACCTTGCCGGCCTTGTAGACCTCTTCGGCCTTACGCCAGTTGATGACGTGCAGATAGTCGGTGTCGTTTTGCGAACAGCCTGCCTCGAACGGCGGGCGGCCCGATTCAATGCCGCCGACATAACGCTCGGCGCAGAACGAGTTGGTGAAGGACCAACCGTCCGACACCAGTTTGCCGGCATCCGACAAGTCCTGGCTATAGGGCGGCAGTTCGATCGAGAACGAATTCTCGGGTTCGATCCGGCCTTTTTCGCGGTTGAATTTCCAATAGGTCACGGCCCCGCGGAATTTCTCGTTGAACTGCGACAGCGGCGCGTAGCCACGGCCCAGAACGCCCGGATATTGCGCGGCCTCGATCACATATTCCGAATTCGGCGTGACGAAGGTGCCGCCGTGTTCGGATTGCAGGATCGGGTTCACGACGATCTGCTGGGTTTCGAAGTCATGCAGCGACACGACCCCCACGCGCGGCGCGGATTTGTCGTTGATGAACAGGTATTGCCCGTCCAGATCGCCGTTGGTTTCGGTGATTGCCGGGTGGTGGGTATCGCCCCACTGCAACTCGCGCCCGTCGATCTTGCCCTGATCCAGAACCGCTTTCGATTCCTCGTCGAAACCGAAGCCCTGCCACGGTTCGGGGGTGAACACCGAAACGTATTTCAGAATACGCATGGACGGCACGCCGTAGACCATGATCTGGCCCGATTGGCCGCCCGAGGAGAAGGCGATGAATTCATCGCGCCCGCCGGTGGGGGTGTAGGTTTTTGCCGCAGCGACCAGATCCTGCTGGGTCAGGCCGCGCCGTGCCATCACCTCGTCGAGCGTTTCTGCAGAAGCGCTCATCGCCATGCCGAACGCCACGATTCCCGTCGTGGCCAGCAGGCGCTTGTGAATGGTCTTGACCATTTTTTGCCCTCGCTTATGGGCCGTTTTCGCAACATGCGTTTCCCGATGACGCAGACGGCCCTCAAGCTGCGCCGCGCCTGTCATCACATGTCGGTGAGGGGCACGCCTTGACATTTGTTAAGGCTGCCGCCGCGGGAATGTCGGAGTGTTCCGCAGGCCCGGCAGGGCATCGAAATAATGTTCCGCGAAAGGCTCAAAGCATGAAACGTCGTTCTGTAATTCTGGGAATCGCGACGATGGCCGCCCTGAGCGCCACATCGCTGCAGGCCCAGCAGGCACAGGCCCCCGGGCTGGATATCAGCGGGGGCTTTCTGCGGGCGGCGCCGATGGTATCGCGCACCGGGGCGGGGTTCATGATTATCCGGTCAACCGGGCCTGCGGACAAACTGCTCGCCTTCCGGTCACCGGCCTGCACCCGGCCCGAACTGCACACCCATATCAACGACAACGGGATCATGCGAATGCGCGAGGTGCCCGAGATCGACGTGCCCGCAGGGGGCGAGGCACGGCTGCAACCCGGTGGCCTGCACCTGATGTTCATCGACCTGACGGCCCAGTTGACCGAGGGCGAAATGGTCCCGGTGACCCTGATCTTCGAGAAGGCAGGCGAGGTGCAGATCGAATTGCCGGTGAAAAGCCCCGGCGCGATGAACTGAGCCCTTCCAAGGACAACGGCCGCCGAAAACGGCGGCCTTTTTCATGCGGCAGGCTCAGCCCGCGACGACACCCACCAGAAGCAGCATCTGGAACAGCGCGGTCTGCGCCAGCAGCCGGTTCAGCCGCACCGATACCGGCCAGTGCCACATCGCATGCCCCAGCCACAGTGCCAGCACCGCCGCAGGCAGCAGCGCCACGCCGGGCCCCAGCCGGAATGCAACCGCTAGCGCCCCCAGCAACAGCGCGAAATACAGCAGTTTCGACGCCACCGGCCCGATCAGGATCGCCAGCGTGCGCCGCCCCGCGCGGATGTCCTGCGCCCGGTCGCGATGGTTGTTCAGCAACAGCACCGCCGCCGCCGGCAGCCCGATCATCAGCCCAAGCGCCAGCACCCGCGGCCCCAAGGGCGGCACGCCCTGCAACCAGGCCGTGCCCGACACCGCCACCAGCCCGAAGAACACGATCACCAGCACCTCGCCAAATGGCAGGCCCGACATCGGATAGGGCCCCATCGAATACAGATACCCGAAGGCCAGCGAGGCCAGTCCGATCGCGATGATCGGCCAGCCGCCGATCCCCACCAGGTAAAGCCCCGCCAGAACCGCCACGCCGAACGCGGCCAGCGCCCCGCGCCGCACCTGCGCCCCGTCCAGAAGCCCAAGCGCGGTCATCCGCGGCGGGCCCAGCCGGTCGTCGCGGTCCACCCCGCGCGCAGCATCGGCGGCATCGTTCCACAGGTTCGTTCCGATCTGAATGGCGCTCGCCGCCAGCATCGCCGCCAGCGTCACGTCGGGCCGCCACTGCCCGGCCTGCGCCGCCAGCCAACTGCCCGCCAGCACCGGCATCAGCGACAGGCTGACCGTCTTGAACCGCGCGGCGATGATCCACAACATCAGGCGCGGCAGGCCTGCAAGATGGTGTTTCAACTCGATCACATTTCGGGTCATCAGGGTTTCTTCGCTATCTGCATGCGCGCGACCCCGAACACGAAGGCCCGCTCTTCAATCAGGGTCAGCCCCGCCGTGGCGATCTCGCGCGTCATGTCGGCGCGCGCCGGGAAGCGTTCGATCGATTCGACAAGGTAGGTATAGGCGCCCGGATCGCGTGCGACCAGCGCGCCCAGCCGCGGAATGACGTGCCGCGCGTGCAGCCCATAAAATGGCGCGAACCAGGGGTCGGGCTTGGAAAACTCCAGCAAAACCAGATGCCCGCCCGGTTGCAGCACGCGGGCGACCTCGCGCAGGCCCTGCGCCGGATCGGCCATGTTGCGCAGCCCGAAGGACAGCGTGACCATCGCCACCGACCCGTCGGGCAGCGGCAGATCCTCGCCCCCGGCCTGAATATACTCAAGGCTGTCGCCCGCCCGTTCCCGCGCAACCGCCAGCATGCCCGCCGAGGGGTCCGCCACGATCACCCGCCGCATCGGACAGGCCCGGTGCAGCGCGATCGCCAGATCGCCGGTGCCGCCCGCCAGATCCAGCAGCGGCGCATCGCCCGGCGCCAGATGCGCCAGCGCCCGGCCCACCACCGTGCGCTTCCACAGCCGGTGGGTGCCAAGGCTCATCAGATCGTTCATCAGGTCATAGCGGGGGGCGATCCGGTCGAACAGCGCCGAAACCTCGGCCCGCCGCGCCTCGGGCGTGACAGAGGAATGCCCGAAACTGCGCCGCAGATCGTCAAGTTGGGTCGCGCGCGTCATGGTCCGCCCTTTGGTGACTCCGGTTTTGTGCGGGCACGCTAGCCTTGGCCTCGCACCCGATCTTTGACTTTTCTCAACCGCGCCCCTCGGCCTCGTCGATCAGGCCACGCACCCAGCGGGCGGCGGCCCATGTGGCGGCCCCCCCCAGCGGCACCGCCAGCAACAGCGCCAGCTTCGGCGGGATCGCGGGCAGGCCGAGGCGTTGCCACATCAGCCCCACCATGAACAGGTTGATCGCCACCGCCGCCGCCGTGAACGGGTACAGCAGCAGCGCCAGACGGCGCAGCCGCGGGCCCTGCGGGTCAGTGACTGGTGCCATCGTCGAAGGTGATCTTGTTCCAGACATTGTACTTCCCCGAAGGCTTGTTCATCGGCAGCCGGCGCACCTCTTCCAGCGTCTTCGCATCATAGACGATCACCGCGCCATCCTCTTCCCAGATCGAGACGAGCGCATGACTGCCGTCGCGGGTGAATTCGGTGTGTGCCACCGTCTTGCCGGGCGCGGGATTGAGCGTGCGCACGATCTGCAGCGTCTGCTTGTCGATCACATGCATCTCGTCCTTGTGCGGACCAAAGAACACATCCGCCCAGACATAGGGCGTGGCCTCGTGACTGCGCAAAAAGAAGCCCGGGCCGTCGGTCTTGATCGTCTGCACCAGATGCCAGTCGGTCATGTCGATCACCGACAGCACGCCTTCCTTCAGGTGCGGCGTGGCCATCACCCGGTGCCCGTCGCGCATCCAGCTGATGCCCGACCCCAGATGCGGCATGCCCGGCAGCGGCAGTTCGGCGATCTTGCGCCCGACATCAAGGTTGATCACCTCGCCCTTGGTGCCTTCGCGGTTGGTCCCGATCAGGTTGCGATAGTCCGGCGAGAAGAAGAAATCGTCCAGCGGTTCGTCAATGTCGATGCGGCGGCGGGCAAACAGCCCCTCTTCGGCGCCAAGTGCCTCTTCCATGCTGGCTTCGTAGCTGTGCACGAACCCGTCATGGAACGGCCCCGCCGCCGGGTCTGTGGCGATTTCCCAGATCTCGGGCGCATCCTTCAGCGCCAGCACGAAACTGCGCCGATCCGGTGCCTGATAGACGGCCGACACGCGGCTCGGCTGGCCCTTGCGGTCGATCACGTCGATCACCCGCACCACACTCAGATCCGCCGTCGACAGGATGGTCAGCGTCTGCGGCAGATAGTTCGCCACCGCCAGCCATTGCCCGTCATGGCTCATCGCGATGTTGCGGCTGTTGAGCCCGGCGCGGACCTGCCCCACCACCTGCAACGACCAGATGTCGTATTTCTGCACCCAGCCATCGCGCGACATCACGAAGACATAGCGCCCGTCGGGGCTGAACTTCGGGCCACCATGCACCGCGAAAGGTGTGGCAAAGCGGTCGAGCACCTCGAACGTGTCGCCATCCAGAACCGAGACATGGTGATCGCCGGTTTCCACAACCAGCGTGATGTTCATCGGATCGCCCGAAAACACCGGCGCCGCGGCGGGCTTATAGGTGTCCGACATCTCGCGGCTGGTGTTGGCCATCTCGGCGGTCCAGACCGGGGTTTCGGCCAGCGGCGTGCCCAGCCAGGCGGCAATCGCAGTGATTTCCGGCGCGCTTAGCTGATCGGCGAAGCCCGCCATCTGCGTGGCCGGGCGGCCTTGGGCAATCACCTGTTCCAGCGCCGGGCCGAACATCCGCCCCAGGGTTTCGGGGATCAGCGCCGGCCCGGTGCCGCCCAGCCGGTTTTCGGCATGGCAGGCGGCGCAATGCTCGGCAAAAAGCGCGGCGCCATCGGGTCCGGCCTGCCCCATTCCCGGCAGCAGCGCCAGCATCACGGCCAGGACGCCTCCGGCGGGAGTATTTCTTCCAAGAAGAAGCGCAGGTCTTTCTTCTTGGCCCAAATACTCCCCGCGGAGCGTCCGGCGCGTGCCAGACGGGCGGCGGTCAGAAGAAGCGGTGCGCGGGATCATGGCTTTTGCCTCGGAACGGGGTAACGGTCAGGCGGTCTGTATCGGCCTCGATGCCGATCTCGGACGCGCCCAGATAGCAGGCGGGGTCTTCGGCCCAGGGATCGCCCGAGACCTGCAACGCGCGAATCCTTGTGTTGCCGCCGCACACGGCCTTGTAGGCGCAGGCCCCGCAGCGGCCCTTGAGCGGGCGCGGGCGGGTGCGCAGCGTCGCCAGCATCGGATCGGTGCCAGTCCAGAGCTGCGAGAAGGGCGCCTCTTTGACCGACCCCACGGTGTAATCGGACCAGTAGGTATCGGGGTGCACCCGACCCTGCGGGTCGATATTGGCCACGCCCAGGCCAGAGGAGTTGCCGCCCCAAGCCTCCAGATGCGCACGGATATGCGCGGCTTTTTCAGGGAAATTGCGTTCCACCCAGCGCAGGAAATAGACCGCGTCGGCATCGTTGTTGCCGGTCACGATTTCCAGCGGCATTTCTTCGGCCACCGCCACCCAGGCACGGTCGATCAACTCGTCCATCGCCGCGCGGGTGCGCATGTGTTCGGTGTCTTCGCCCCGGTGCTTGTCGCCGCGCCCGGCATAGACCAGATGGGAAAGATAGAATTTGTCCACGCCCTCGCGGTCGCACAGATCCATCATCGCGGGCAGCTGTTCGGCATTGTCTTCGGTGATGGTGAAGCGCAGACCCACCTTGACGCCACGCGCCAGCAGTTCGCGCACCCCGCCCAAGGCGGCCTCAAAGGCGCCATCGAGCCCGCGAAACCAGTCGTTCGTGGCCCCGATCCCGTCAAGCGAGATACCGACATAATCAAAGCCCAGATCGGCGATGCGCCCGGCGTTGTCGGCATTGATCAGCGTGCCGTTCGTGGACAGCGACAGATGCCGGAAGTTCAGCGCCTGCGCCCGCGCCGCCAGATCGAAGAAATCGAAGCGCGACAGCGGCTCGCCGCCCGACAGGATCAGCGCGGGGATGCCGAAGTCTTTCAGATCCTCCAGCACGCCCATCGCCTGTTCGTGGCTGAGCTCGCCCGGGAAATGCGTATCGGCCGAGGTGGTGTAGCAGTGTCGGCAGCGCAGGTTGCAGCGCCGCGTCAGGTTCCAGATCACCACCGGCTTGATCGCGCCGGAGCGGTGGCGCACCGGCGTCGGATGCACGAGTTCGCGCATGTATTGCGTCAGACGGAACATGGTTCAGGCCTCTCCCCGGATCCGCAATCCGGTTTTTTTCAGTATCCGGGTGGAATAGAGGATGTCGTTGCTGCGGCAGGCCGATCCCAGAAGGGTCGCGATTTCGGCGCGTTTGGCCTCGACCTCATCCTTCGAGGCGCCGTGGATCATCGCGAACAGATTGTAGGTCCAGCCTTCGGCGCGGGGGCGCAGATAGCAATGCGACACGAAATCGAGCGCCCCGACCTGCGCGCCCAGTTCGGTGGCGCGCGCGTCCTCGACATCCCAGACCGACATGCCATTGGCCACCATGCCAAGGGCGTAATGGTTCGGCGCCAGGGCGATGCGCCGGATCACCCCGCTGTCCTGCATGGCCTGCATCCGGGCGATCACCTCGGCCTCGCTCAGGCGGATCTGACGCCCGATTTCGGCATAGGGCGCCGGGACCAGCGGCAGCCCGGCCTGGGTCGCCGCAATGATCCGTCTGTCGCTTGCATCCATTGTCATGCCGATACCCTGAAGCCGATGAAGAACTCTTCGAGCTTCGGGAAGCGGAGCACTTTCAGCCCCGTTTCCCGCTCGATCGCATCGGCCACCGGGGCGATCCCCTCGGGCGTTTCCGCCGCCAGCACGAACCACATGTTCAACCGATGTGTGCGTTCATAATTATGCGCGACCTCGGGGTGGGCATTGACCAAAGTCATGACCCGTTCGAAATCCGCCGCGGGCACCTGCATCGCGCACAGGCAAAAGGCACCGCCCATCGCGGCCGCATCGTAAAACGGGCCGAAACGCGTGATGGCGCCGATCTCGCGCAAATGGCGCAGCCGTTCGATCAGCGCGGTTTCGGACAGGTTCAGCGCGGCGCCGGCCTTGGCGAAAGGATGCTCACCGATCGGAAACCCGTCTTGCAGGGCGTTCAGGATCTGGCGATCGACCGGATCGAGCGCCTCGGGGGGAAGTGGCACGCGTCTCATTCGGCGGCCTCCGGGGTGCGGGCGGGGCGGTGGTCGATCTGCGCGCCGGTCTGCTTGAAACACCGCACCGAAAACAGCACCTGCCGTTCGGCGCCCGACAGTTCCGGCAGCGCCGCCGCATCCGCGATCACCCCGGCGGCCTCGGCGCGGGATTTCGCATGGACCATGCAAAACAGCGTATGGTCCCAGTCTGGCGTGCCGTGGCGTTCGTAGCACAGCGTGACACCCGGTTGGCGCACCAATGCCTGCCCTGCCGCAGCGATCCGTGCATCGGGCAGTTTCCAGACCACCATCGCGTTCGAGCGCCACCCCAGCGCGCGATGCCGCACGATAACCCCGATCCGGGTGATGATGCGCGCGGCCAGCAGCGCCTTGATCCGGGCGATGACCTCTTGTGCGCCAAGCCCGAACTCCGCACCAAGCGCGGCAAAGGGTTCGCTGACCAGCGGCAATCCTTCGGTCAGACGTTGCAGCAGCTTGCGGTCTGCGGGCTGCAGCACCGACGTATCGGCGGGCTGATCGAGGCTCAGCGCATGGCGCGGCCCGGCCATCCGAAACCCCAGATCGACGTTGAAGGCGCGTTTCAGCGGAAGCCTGAGAACCCGCAGGCCGCTCTGCATCTCGATCCGCGCCAGCATCGCCGCCAGTTCATCGGCATCCGCAGCGGTGGCGACAAACCAGATGTTCCAGTCGTGTTCGCGCAGATAGGAATGGTTCACGCCAGGCTCGGCCCCGACGATCTGCGCGACGTCCTCGATCCGCCATTCGGGCACCGCCAGCGCGGCCAGAGTCGACACACCCACCGTATTCGGGCGACACGTCGCCCCGACACGCGCCATTGTGCCGGCGGCACGCAGCCGCGCCAGATCGGCCAGCAATGTCTCCTCGTCACAATCCAGCGCCGCGGCCATCGTGGCGAAGGGGCGTTCGGTCAACGGCAGATCACGCTGCCAGTCATCCAGAATCCGCAGGTCGATCGGGGAAAGAAAGCTCATCGGTCAAAGCCCCATCCGGTGGGCGCGCGCGGTGAAAAAGATCCCCGAGGGGCTTTCGGCCGCGATCTCGCCAATAGGTTTCAGGGTGGTGGTGTCATAGATCACCACCTTGTTTTCGTCCCGCACCGAGACCCAGGCCTCGGTGCCGCGTGCGGTGAATTCCATGTGCAAGACGGCCGGGCCCGGCACCATCTCGCCCACGATCTGATGGGTCATGGAATCGATCACCTGCACCGTGTCATTGTCGGGATGGGCAAAATTGACCCAGACCTGCCGCCCGCCGGGCCGCGCCATGGCAAAGACCGGCTGGCCATGGGTTTGCGTGCGGCCGGTTTCCTCTAGCGTGCGCGCGTCGATCCACAGCACCTCGTGGTGGTGGATCGCGGGCAGCACGATCTGATCGCCCGCCTTCGCCCAGCCTTCCAGATGGGGCATCTTGTAGACCGGCATCTCCTGCTGGCCGCGCCCGTAATGCGGCAGGATGCGGCGGGCGGTCGGGGTTTCTGCCCACAGGTCAATCGCGCTCAACCCGTCCTCGCCGAACAGCCCGGCGATATAGGTGCGCCCGTCATCGGTGATCAGCGCGTCATAAGGCTCTGCCCCGATGTTGGTCAGCGTGGTCACCTTCGGCTCTGCCCCGGACATGTCCACAATGCGCGTTTCGCCCGTGTCCCAGACCGAGAAGACGAAACGCCGCCCCGGCGCATCTTCAAGCCCAAGCGCCTTGCCGCCCGCCGGAATGGCCGCCACCTGTTCCAGCGTGTCGGCATCGAAGATGTTCACGCCGCCGGGTTCGTAATTGGCCACCGCCACCAGCTTGCCGTCATCGGAAATCGCGCCGCCGATGGAATTGCCTGCCTGCACCACGCGCCCGACGATCTTCTGCGTCAGCAGATCCAGCTTTGTCAGCCCGCCATCGCGCCCGAAGACATAGGCAAAGCGTTCGTCGGGCGAAAACACCAGGCTCGCGTGGCTCAGATCGCCAAATCCCTCGACCCGGGCCAGTGCGGCATGATCGGACTGATCCACGATCAGCACGGACCCGGTCGCGCGCTCAACCACGACGCCCATGTCGCCGGTCGCGCGCAACTCTTGCGCGAGGCCCGGGGCGGCCAGAACAGAGCACATCAGGAAAGCAGCAAGGCGAGTCATTTTTTCACGTCTTTCAGCAGATAATCGGCAATCCAGTAGGCTTCGGCCTCGGTCATCAGCGGGCGCCAGGGCGGCATCGCGGTATTGGGCACCCCGTCCAGAATGACCGTCGCGATCAGGTCGCGGTCCTGACCGGCCAGCGCCTCGGGGGTCAGCGGGCTGCCCAGACCGCCCTTGCGCGTCAGACCGTGGCACGATCCGCAATCCTGCAGCACCAGATGTTCCAGCCGCCTGGCATCTGCCGGGCCGACCGCATCCTCCCCGGCGATGGCCGGGGCGGCGAGGCACAGCAGCGCCAGCAGCAGGGCGGCACGGTCAGGCATGGGCCGCCGCCCCCATCCGGTCAAGCCAGTCGCCCAGCGGCAGGCCCGCGGGTTCTGCCACAGCCAGCGACACGACGCGACCGACGACAAACAGCACCGGCGCCTCCAGCCCCTCGGCCGCATCGGCCACCTGATCGAGCGGCGCAATCACCCGCCGTTCGCGCGGCGTCGTGGCCGAGGCCACCGCCATCGCGGGCGTGGACGCGGGCAGCCCGCGCGCCGTCAGCTCGGCCGCGATCCGCGCCATGTTGGCCGCGCCCATATAGACCACCAGCGTGGTGTCGGGGCTGACCAGGCTGCCCCAGTCCAGATCGAGCGCGGCATCGCGCGCCCGGTGCCCGGTGACATAGCGCACGCCGGTCGCCAGCCCCCGATGGGTCAGCGGCACGCCGGTCGAACAGGCGGCGCCCTGCGCGGCGGTGATCCCGGGAATATATTCATAGCCGATACCGGCAGCGGCCAGTTCCTCGGCCTCTTCGGACCCGCGCCCGAAGATCAGCGGATCGCCGCCTTTCAGCCGCGCCACCCGCAGCCCCTGACGGGCCAGGTCCACCAGAATTTCGTTGATCCGCTCTTGCGGGACACAGTGATGCCCGGCTTCCTTGCCCACCGCGATCCGCCGCGTGGCGGGCGGGATCAGGGCCATGATTTCAGGGGAAACCAGCCGGTCATAGACCACCACCTCGGCGGTCTGCATCCGGTTCAATGCCTTGAGCGTCAGCAGTTCCGGGTCGCCGGGGCCTGCGCCGATCAGGGAAACCTTGCCTGTCTGTTTCATGCGCTTAACTCCGATAGGCGTTCCGGGAAGGGGGGTGGAAGGGGCCGCGCACGGCCCCCTCCGGTTTTGCACAACAAGGGATCAGTAGGTATCCATCCGGGTGTTCAGCACGTTGAACTTGCCGGTGGGGGTAATCAGACGCGGGTCCTTGATGACCTGCTTCAGCTCCAGCGTCTTGTCGTCGACCACCACGATCGCGCTTTCCTTGTCCTTCGCGTTCCAGACCGAGAACCAGACCTCGGTGCCGTCCTTGTTGAACTCGGGCTGCACGACACGCGGCTGACCGTCGGGGATGCCCGCCCACTCGCCGATCGGCAGGGTGGTGAATTCGGGGTCCGTTTCGGTGTCGCCGGTCATCTTGCTGATGTCGAAGACCGCAACCGAGGACGAGACTTCCGCCTCGGGGTTCAGCGGCGCATCGACATACAGGTGGTTCGACACCGGATGCGTCTTGATGAACAGCGAACCGCCACCCAGCGCAAAGAAGCTGTCGACCAGTTTCCAGGCCTGATCGGGGTGCCCTTCGGGGTCGGTGCCGATCAGCGCAACCGAATCGTCGCCCAGGTGCGAGGTCGCCCAGACCGGCCCGAAGACCGGGTGGGTGAAGTTCGCGCCCCGGCCCGGGTGCGGGGTCTGGCCGCCGGTCTCGATCAGCGCGGTCAGCTTGTCTTCCTTGGTATCGACCACCGCAACCTTGCCGCGCGCGTTCGCCGCCACCAGGAAGTAGCGATGCGTGCTGTCGAAGCCACCGTCGTGCAGGAAGCGTTCTGCCTCGATTTCCACCGTCTTGAGGTTCTTCAGGTCGGTGTAGTCGACCAGCAGGATCTTGCCGGTTTCCTTGACGTTGACGATGAACTCCGGGTTGTAGTGCGACGCCACAATCGAGGCCACACGCGGTTCGGGGTGATAGGTCTGCTCGTCATAGATGTTGCCGCGCGTCGACACGATTTTCAGCGGTTCGAGCGTTTCGCCATCCATGATCACATATTGCGGCGGCCAGTAGCTGCCCGCGATCGCGTATTTGTCTTCCCAGCCCTCGAATTTCGAGGTCTCGATCGAGCGCGCCTCGGAGCCGACCTTGATTTCGGCGACCGTCGCGGGGGTTTCCATCCACAGGTCGATCATGTTCACCTTGGCGTCGCGGCCAATCACGAACAGATAGCGGCCCGAAGCCGAAATCCGGCTGATGTGCACCGCATAGCCGGTGTCGATGATCGCGCGGATTTCATAGGTTCCGCCGTCGATCAGCGCGATCTGCCCTGCGTCGCGCAGCGTCACCGACATCAGGTTGTCCAGGTCGATGTCGTTCATCTTCTGCGTCGGGCGGTCTTCGGGTTTGACCAGAACCTTCCAGCTGTCCTTCATCTCGGGCATGCCGAATTCCGGCGGCGCCGGCGGGTCGAGCATGACATAGCGGGCCATCATGTCCACTTCCTGCTCGCTCAACTCGCCCGAGGTGCCCCAGTTCGGCATCCCCGCGGGCGAGCCGTAGGTGATGAAGCTTTGCACATGGTCATAGCCAAGTTCGCGGGTGATATCGGGGGTCAGCGGCTTGCCCGTCGCGCCCTTGCGCAACACGCCGTGGCAGCCCGCGCAGCGCTGGAAATAGATCGTCTTGGCGGCGTCGTATTCTTCTTGCGTCATCACCGGATCGCCGGGTTTGCGGCCCGGGATCTCGACGCTGATCTCGGCCAGCGTCGTCATCGAAGGCTCGTAGGCCGCAGCCGGACCATCTGCATGAGAGGCAGGCTTGTCCTCGGCCCAGGCGCCGGTAACGCCGAGGGTTAGGGCCAGTGCCGCGCTTGCAAGAAGCGTCTTCCTGGCTTTGTGCGCTTGGGTGTTCATTACGGGAATCTCCGTTCGCTGGTGAGGCAAGCGGACGATGCACGATTCCGTGATTGCGTCGCCTTGACTTATGTTAATGCGCCTGAGGTTCCGTTTTTTCAGGTTGATAAGGTCCAGTTCGGGTATTCGATGCGTTTCTTCCCGCACCCCTTGTCCCTGACCGCACAGCGTGCGGCACCTGCCGCCCTGATCTTCGGGGCGGTTTTTCTTGCGGCCTGCCTAGGCGCGGTGCCGCAGGCGCAGGCCTATCAACTGGGCACACCCGCCGCGCATGGCGCAGGCGGCGTGGCCGCCGACGCGATAGAGGCCGCCCGCCCGGACGCGGCACTTGCCGCCCAGATGTTCGGCGCGAGCGGGCCGGTATCGCTCAGCTATTCGGAAGAGGGCGTGCCGGGCTGGACCGTGGTCTCGGCCAGTGGTCAGACGCTGGGCCATATCGGCTCCACCTGGGCGATTGCCGGATCGGTCGGCTATTCGGGGCGCCCGCTGGACGTTCTGGTCGCAGTGGACATGAACGCGCGGATCGCAGGCGCGCGGCTGATGCGCCATTCCGAACCGGTGCTGACGCTGGGCATTTCCGACGCCGATATTGCGGCCTTCGTCGGGGGGTTTGCGGGGCTGGATCTGAACGCGCCGCGCGATGCGATGCTGAAACCCGGTGCAGATGTGCCCGATGTGATCGCCCGTGCGACGGTGTCGACCGGGGTGATCCGCGACGGCATCCTGCGCACGGCGCGCACGCTGGCCATCGCGCGCGGGCTGATCGCCGATGGTGCAGGGATCGACCGGATCACCTATGCGCCCGCCGACTGGACCGACCTGATCGCGCAAGGCGCGCTGGTCGGCGCCCGCCTGTCGATGACCGAGGCCAGCACGCAATTCGCCAATGCCAAGGTGCCGCTACCCACGGGCGACGGGGCCTTCGTGGAATTCTGGGCCGGTATCATCGACCCGCCCACGGTCGGCCAAAACCTGTTGGGCCAGCAACTTTATACGCAATCGGTCGGCGCGCTTGGGCCGCGGGACAGTGCGCTGATTGTCATCTCGCGCGGACTCTATTCCCACCGCGGCACGGACTGGAAGCGCAGCGCCACGTTCGAACGGCTGAGCATCGTGCAGGGCGCGACCCGGCATCACCCCGCCGCCACCGACTATGCGTTGGTCAAGCGGTTGCAGATCGCGGGTGCCCCCGATGTCAAGGAAATCAGCGTGTTTCGCCTGCCCGGTGATGCCGTCGACCCGACGCAGCCGATGCGGATCGAACTGGCCGCGACGCGGCCCGCACAGGACGGCGCGGATTTGCAGCTGACGCTCGGCGCCGATTATACCCTGCCCGAGGTCTGGCGTCTGGCGCCACCTGCGGAGCCGGTGCCGCTGTGGCAGGAAATCTGGGCGCGCAAACGCCCGCAGACGATCTTTGTCGGGGCGATGCTAGGGGTTCTGACGCTGATCCTGTTTGCGCAGGAATGGATCGTGCATCGGCCCCGGCTGTGGCGCGGTCTGCGGCTGGGGTTTCTGGGCACGACCCTGCTGGGGCTCGGCTGGGGGCTGAATGGCCAGCTGTCGGTGGTGCAGGTGGTGGCCTTCGTGCAATCACTGCTGACCGGGTTTCGCTGGGAAACCTTCCTGATCGAGCCGGTGATCTTCATTCTGTGGGCCTTCGTGGCCCTTGGTCTGCTGTTCTGGGGGCGCGGGGTCTATTGCGGCTGGCTGTGCCCGTTCGGCGCGCTGCAGGAATTGCTCAACGTCGCCGCGCGCCGCCTGCGCATCCGTCAGATCGCCGTGCCGCAGGCCCTGCACGAACGGCTTTGGGTGATCAAATACACGCTCTTCGTGGCGATTCTGGCGCTGTCCTTCTATTCGATGCATGACGCGCTGGTGCTGGCCGAGGCAGAGCCGTTCAAGACCGCCGTCTCGTTGCGCTTCCTGCGCGCCTGGCCGTTCGTGCTGTTCGCGCTGGCCCTGCTAGCCGCGGGGCTGTTCATCGAGCGGTTCTATTGCCGCTACCTGTGCCCCTTGGGGGCGGCGCTGGCGATCCCGGCGAAACTCAAGATCTTCGACTGGCTCAAGCGGCGCCCGCAATGTGGCCGCGAATGCCGCTATTGCGAAACCCAGTGCACCGTCGGCGCGATCGACCCGCTGGGCCGGATCAACCCGAACGAATGCGTGCTGTGCCTGCGCTGTCAGGTGATCCAGCATGACGAGACCGCCTGCATGATCCTCAAGCGCCGCGCCCGCGCGCAGAACGCCGCCAAAGGAGAGACATCATGACCGCGCTGAAACGTCTGCTGGGCGAAGGGTTTCGCGTCTTCTTTCTGGCCGCCGGGCTGTGGGCGGTTCTGGCGATGGCGTTGTGGGCGGTGTCGCTTGGGGCGGGCTGGTCGCTGCCGGGGACGATGGTGCCGCAATACTGGCACGCGCACGAGATGATCTTTGGCTACGGCGGCGCGGCGCTTGGCGGGTTTTTCCTGACCGCGGTGCCGAACTGGACGGGCGCCGCCGCCGCGCGGCACCTGTTCATCGGCACGGTGGCGGGGCTGTGGCTGGCCGGGCGGCTGGCGGTGGCGCTGTCGGGGGTGCTGCCCCCGGCGCTTGTGGCGCTCGTCTGTCTCAGCTTCCTGCCGGTGCTGGGGGCCAAGATCGCGACGCAACTGATCCGGCGTCCGAAACCGCAGAACCTGCTGTTTCTGGTGCTGCTGGCGCTGGTCTGGCTGGGCGAATGGCGAGTGCAGCTCGATCTGCTGGGCCTGCCCTGGGGCGACAGTGCGGCAGGGCTGCGCGCGGGGCTTTACGGTCTTGGCGCGATGATCGCGGTGCTGGGCGGGCGGGTCACCCCGGCCTTCACCCGCAATGCGCTGATCCGCCAGACCCTTGCCGATACCGGGACAGAGCCCACCCCCGAGACCCTGCCCCACACCCGCAAGCCGTTCGATCCGCTGGCGATCTCCCTGTCGATCGCGGTTGTCGTCGCGGTGCTGGTCGGGCTGCCCGATGCGCTGAGCGCGGTGCTGATGCTGGCCTTCGCGCTGGCGCAGCTGCTGCGCATGCGGCACTGGCGCAGCGATTTTGCCCTTCGCCAGCCGATCCTTTGGGCCCTGCACCTGAGCTTTCTGGGCCTTGCGCTTGGCTATGCGATGACCGGGTTGGCCCTGCTTGGGGTCGGCCCTGAAATCGGCGCGCTGCATGTCACCGCGATTGCGGGCATCGGCGGGATGACCCTGGCGGTGATGAGCCGTGCGACCCTTGGCCATACCGGGCGGCCCCTGATCGCGCCGCGCGCGGTGGTCTGGGCCTATGCGCTGCTGCCGGTGGCCACGGTCCTGCGCTGGATCGCGGCGGTGGCGCCCGATCTGTATCTGCCTGCGATCGTGAGCAGTGCGCTGGCGTGGTGCGTGGCCTTCGGGCTGTATGTCGCGGCGCTGTGGCCGGCCTTCTGGCAGCCCCGTTTGCCGCGCACCGGGGGGGCGCAATGAACCGCCGTCGGTTTCTGTGCATCGCGGCTGCCGCCGCAGCCACGCCGGTTCTGGCCGAAACCGGCGCGCCCCTGACGCAGGTCTGGCAGGGCACCGCGATGGGATCGGCGGCCCGGATCACGTTGTCCGGGGTTGGGGCCCCGCGCGCGCAGCGGATCTTCGCGCAGATCGCGCGCGAGCTGGACCGGATCGAATCGCTGTTTTCCCTGCACCGCGACAGTGCGCTGACCCGGCTGAACCGCGACGGACGACTGAACTGGCCGGGCGCGGACATGCTGGAGGTCTGCGCGCTGTCCGACCGGGTGCATCACGCGACCGGCGGTGCCTTCGACCCGACGATCCAGCCACTGTGGCAGGCGCTGGCCCGGGGCCAAGACCCGCAGCCCGCCCGCGCACTACTGGGCTGGTCCGACATCCGCGTAGCGCCCGATGAAATCCGCCTGCCGCGCCCCGGCATGGCGCTGAGCTTCAACGGCGTGGCGCAGGGCTATGCCGCCGACCGGATCGCGGCACTGATGCGCGGCGCGGGCCTGCGCGATGTGCTGATTGATACAGGCGAGATTTCGGCCCTGGGCACCCGCCCCGACGGCACGCCCTGGCGCGCGCGGATCGAAACGCCCGCAGGCACCGCGTTGCGCGACGTGGCGCTGCGCGACCGGGCGCTGGCGGTGTCGGCCCCTTCGGGCACCCGGATCGGGCCGCAGGGCACACAGGCGCATATCCTCGACCCGCTGGGGCGGGCCCCGCGCTGGACCCTTGCGGCAGTGGCCGCCCCCTCGGCGGCGCTGGCCGATGCGCTGTCCACCGGGCTGTGCGTGATGGACCGCCCGGCAATCGCAACGGCCCTCGCCGCGCTGCCCGACGCCGAAATTCTGGCACTTATCTGAGCAATCAACCCGGGATTGACTTTCGTTAAGGCGAGTCGGTTCACGGAAATGCGATCAGAATTCCACCGATCAACCGCTCCGAAACAAGGAGAGCGCAATGCGCGAAGTCATGACCAAGAGCATGGCACGCAATATCTTTTATGGCGGGTCACTGTTCTTCATCATCATCTTTGTGGGTCTCTCGGCGCAAAGCCACCTTTACATCCGTTCCACCTCGACCAACGAGGCGACCCTGACCGACTCGGTCAAGGCGGGCAAACGGATCTGGGAAGAGAAGACCTGCATCAACTGCCACACGATCCTGGGCGAAGGCGCGTATTTCGCCCCCGAGCTGGGCAATGTGATGACCCGCTGGGGCGTTGCGCCGGAGGATCACGCCGGGGCGATGGAGTCGCTCAAGGCCTGGATGGACGCGATGCCCACCGGCATCGAGGGCCGCCGCCAGATGCCGCAATTCAACCTGACCGACGAGGAATATCAGAACCTCGCCGATTTCCTGCTTTGGGTTGGCACGATCAACACGCAGGGCTGGCCGCCCAATGATGCGGGCTGAGGGGGACAGATCATGAAATACGAAACACAAAAGATCGCGCTGGCCTATATGGCCGTGGCGCTTGGGCTGTTCCTGATTCAGGTGCTGATGGGTCTGATCATCGGCTGGGTCTATGTGCAGCCCAACTTCCTGTCGGAACTGCTGCCGTTCAACGTGGGGCGCATGCTGCACACCAACGCGCTGATCGTCTGGCTGATTACCGGCTTCTTC
This sequence comes from Rhodobacteraceae bacterium UBA6796, assembly GCA_002452815.1. Taxonomy (GTDB): domain Bacteria; phylum Pseudomonadota; class Alphaproteobacteria; order Rhodobacterales; family Rhodobacteraceae; genus Rhodobacter. Next base: position 202,231 of record DKFM01000008.1, on the reverse strand, counting down.
GGCGCGGCCTATTTCCTGATCCCGGAAGAGGCCGAGCGCGAGATCCATTCCACCAAGCTCGCCTATATCCAGCTGGCGATCCTGGTGGTCGGCACGCTGGGTGCGGTCATCACCTATACCTTCAACCTGTTCGAGGGGAACATCCTTCTGGGCAAGGAAGGCCGCGAGTTCCTGGAACAGCCGGTCTGGGTCAAACTGGGCATCGTCGTCGCCGCGCTGATCTTCCTGTTCAACGTCTCGATGACGGTGCTGAAAGGCCGCAAGACCGCGATCACCAATATCCTGCTTCTGGGCCTGTGGGGGCTGGCGTTGCTGTTCCTGTTTGCCTTCTACAACCCGTCGAACCTGGCGCTCGACAAGGAATACTGGTGGTATGTCGTCCACCTGTGGGTCGAAGGCGTATGGGAACTGATCATGGCCTCGATCTTGGCCTATCTGATGCTCAAGCTGACCGGCGTCGACCGCGAGGTGGTGGAGAAATGGCTTTACGTCATCGTCGCCGCCGCGCTGTTCTCGGGCATTCTGGGCACGGGGCACCACTACTACTGGATCGGGATGCCGGGCTACTGGCAGTGGATCGGGTCGATCTTCTCCTCGCTCGAGGTGATCCCGTTCTTCGCAATGATGGCCTTTGCCTTCGTGATGGTCTGGAAGGGCCGCCGCGACCACCCGAACAAGGCCGCCCTGCTGTGGAGCCTGGGCTGCGCCACGCTGGCCTTCTTCGGCGCGGGTGTCTGGGGTTTCCTGCACACGCTGCACGGGGTGAACTTCTATACCCACGGCACGCAGATCACCGCCGCGCATGGCCACCTTGCCTTCTTCGGTGCCTATGTCTCGCTCAACCTCGCGATCATGTCCTATGCGATGCCGATGCTGCGCGGGCGTGACCCTTACAACCAAGTGCTGAACATGGCCTCGTTCTGGCTGATGTCGGGCGGCATGACCTTCATGACCTTCACCCTGACTTTCGCGGGCACGGTGCAGACCCATATGCAACGCGTTCTGGGCGAAGGCTTCATGGATGTGCAAGACCAACTCTGGGTGTTCTACGTCATGCGCTTCGGCTCGGGCGTGGCGGTTGTGCTGGGCGCGATCCTGTTCATCTATGCCCTGGCCTTCCCGCGCCGCGAGGTCGTGACGCCCGGCCCGGTCGAACGCACGCGTCTGGCCACGGACCCCGACCACATGGCCGCGGAGTGACCCCGATGAACGCACATACCAGCATGGAGGGGGCCGACGCCCCCTTCTACCTGCCCCAGGGCGATGAATGCGGCATCTTCACCGCCGCGGCCAGCGCCAATCTGCCGGTGCTGCTCAAGGGCCCGACGGGCTGCGGCAAGACCCGCTTCGTGGCGCATATGGCCGCGCGGCTGGGGCGCCCGCTTTACACCGTGGCCTGCCATGACGACCTGTCCGCCGCCGATCTGATCGGGCGTTATCTGCTCAAGGGCGGTGAAACCGTCTGGGTCGACGGGCCGCTGACCCGCGCGGTGCGCGAAGGCGCGATCTGCTATCTCGACGAGGTGGTCGAGGCGCGCAAGGATGTGACCGTCGTGCTGCATCCGCTGACTGACGATCGCCGCATTTTGCCGATCGACCGCACCGGCGAAGAACTGCAGGCGGCGCCGGGGTTCATGCTGGTTGCCAGTTACAACCCGGGCTATCAGAATATTCTGAAAACCCTGAAACCATCGACGCGGCAACGGTTTGTCGCGCTGGAATTCGATTTTCCTGGCGCCGCGCATGAAACCCATGTCGTCGCGCGCGAATCCGGGCTGGGCGAAGACCGGGTGAAACCGCTGGTGCGTCTGGCGGGCAAGCTGCGCGCGCTGAAAGGTCAGGATCTGGAAGAGGGCGTATCGACCCGTCTGGTCGTCTACGCCGCCACGCTGATCGCGCAAGGCATGCCGGTCGAGCGGGCGATCAATGCCGCGATGATCGAACCCTTGTCCGACGACGAGGATGTGAAACGCGGGCTCCGCGATCTTGTAACGGCCATTTTCGGGTGAGGCCGGCCGTGACCAGGATCGACTTCGAGCCATGGGAACCCGAAGAAAGCGTCGGGAAACTGTGGCACGCCCTTGCCAGCCGTCTTGATGCCCCAGAGGCGTATGACGGAGCCCGTGTCGACCTTGCAGAGGTCGGCGGACGGCTGGCAGTCTTTTTCCGTGCATTGGGGGGCGGGGCATCGTGTGAAATCCGCCCCGTTTCGGAAGAGGTCAGCCGACACCGGCTGTCCTTCCTGCGCCGCCTCGGCACTGAGGCGGAAACCATTCCCCGCGCCAGTTTCGACGGAGAGGCGCTGCGCCTGCCCGCCTCGCTGGCGCTTTACCCTGCGCGCGAGGCCAATGCTGCCGCCTATGTCTGGCTGGCGGCGATTGCCACGCAGGCCCCCGCCACCACCGCGGCGCCGCCAGATCCGTTGCAAGCCGATCTGGCGCATCTGCATCATGCCCGCGCGATGGTCGCCGCCACCCTGACCGAGGCACCGGGATTTGCCAGCCTGTATGCCGATCTGTGCGCCGCGCTGCTGGTATTGCGTCCCACGCCCGCCCTGCCCGCCGCAGAGGCCGCGGTCGAGGCGCTGATCCGCGCCAGTCTGGGCGATGACGCACCGCTGCCGCCGCTTGCGCAAACCTATGAGGCCGCACTGGCGCAGGGCCACTGGGCCACGCTGCAGGCGCCGCGCGGCTATCAGACCGCGCGACCCGTGCCGCTGTGGCCCGATCTGCGGGGCCGGCAGACATCGGCGCAGGACACCGTCGAAACCCGCCCGGCCGAGGGCACGACCGAGGAAAACACCAGCGACAAGACCCATCGCGCGCGCCGTCGCAAGGCCGATCAGATCGAACGGCGTGACAGCTTCATTCTGCACAAGTTCGAGGCGATCCTCAGCTGGGCCGAATTCATCAACCTCAACCGCCGAGTCGATGACGACGACCCCGACAGCGCCAAGAAAGCCGCCGACGATCAGGACGAGATCGGGCTGGGGCAGGTGTCCAAGGCGCCGGCCACGCGGCTGAAGCTGCATCTGGATCTGGCGCCCGAGGATGTGGATCGCGAACGGCTGTCGGGCCGCTTCCTGTACCCGGAATGGGATGTGCGCACCGGGGCCTATCTGGCCGATCACTGCTGCGTTCTGGCCAGCCCGGCCGCACCCTGCCCCGACGCCCCCACCTTTCACACCGACCCGCAGGCCGGCCGCCGCATCCGCGCCGTGAAGCGCCAGTTCGAGGCGCTGCGCCCCGGGCGGGTCAGCACCGCAGGCCATCTGGATGGCGACGATCTGGACATGGAGGCCGCGGTGCGCGCGCAGGTCGAACTGGCCGCCACCGGCACCGCGCGCGATCGGATCTGGCGCCAGACCCGGCCGCAAAAGCGCGATCTGGCGGTGTCGATCCTGCTGGACGTGTCGCGATCGACAGAAAGCGCGGTCTCGGGGCGCGCCGTGATCGACATCGAACGCGAGGCGCTGGCGGCGCTGGCCTGGGGGCTGGATGCCTGCGGCGACGATTTCGCGATCCATGCGTTTTCCTCGCTCAAGCGCGACCGGGTCTATATGCTCGGCTGCAAGGAATTCGGCGAACCGATGGGCGCCGGCGTCGAAAGCCGCATCGCCGCGCTGCGCCCCGGCTTCTATACCCGGCTGGGCGCGGCGATCCGCCATGCCTCGGCCGATCTGGCGGGGCAGGCGCGCAAGCGGCGACTGCTGCTGGTCATCACCGACGGCAAGCCCAACGACCTGGACCATTACGAGGGCCGCCACGGCATCGAAGACAGCCGCATGGCCGTGCAAGAGGCCCGACGTGCCGGCCAATCGGTGTTCGGCATCACCATCGACCGCGAGGGCAAGGCCTGGTTTTCCCGGATCTTCGGGCGGGGCGGGTTTGCGGTAATCCCGCACCCCGACCGGCTGAGCGCGGCGCTGCCGGAAATCTACCGCCAACTGGTGGGCGCATGAGCGCACCCGAACACCACCCTGAACTGCATCCGCTCGATCAGTTGCCCGGCGATCTGATGATGTGGGTGCTGATTGTCTCCGAACTGCTGGTGTTCGGCGCGGGGCTTGCGGCCTTTCTGGGGGTGCGGATCACCGACCCGGCGGGCTTTGCCGCCGCGCAGGACCATCTGCATCGCACCGCCGCCGGGATCAACACGCTGGTTCTGGTCACCTCGGGCTTCTTCGCGGCCCGTGCCCTGCGCGCGGCCGAGGCGGGAAATCCCGCGCGCACCCGGCTGTGGCTGGCCGCCGCCGCCCTGCTGGGCGGGGTGTTTCTGGCAATCAAGGGGATGGAATACGCCGAAAAGGCCCGTCAGGGCATCGGGGTCGAGACCGACACATTCTTCACCTTCTATTACCTGCTGACCGGATTTCATGCCGCCCATGTGGTCGCGGGGATCGTGATCCTCGGGCTGGTGGGCATCCGCTGCGCGCCGCGCACGGTCGAGGTCGGCGCCGCCTTCTGGCACATGGTCGATCTGGTCTGGGTGCTGCTGTTTCCCGTGATCTATCTGCTGAGGTAAGCATGCATCCCGACACCATCACCCGCGCCTGGATCTGGCTGGTGGCGCTGTCGCTCGGCTCGACCGCGATTGCGGCCACGGTCAGCGCGGGGCAGGTTTCGGGGCTGGGTGTGACACTGGCGGGAAGTGCGATCCTGGCGCTGGCCTGGGCCAAGGCGCGGATCATTCTGGCGCGCTATCTGGGGCTGGCGCAGGCCCCGTTCTGGCACCGCGGGTTTTCCGTGGTGCTGGGGCTTTACTGCATCATCCTGCTGGGTCTTTACCTGATCGGCTGAGGCTCAGGCCTTGGTCCAGGCCATCGCAGGGTCTTCATCGGCATAATCGCGCAGCACGGCGATGTCGTCGATCACCGCCACGTTCTGACGAATCCGCACCCCCTGATCGCGCAGCTTGGCGAAAGCGCGGCTCAGGCTTTCGGGTTTCATCCCCAGACGCCCGGCGATCAACACCTTGTCATAGGGCAGCACCACCTCGCAGGCGCCTTCCGCGCAAGACGCCAGATCCAGCAGGAATTCGGCCACGCGCTGCGCACCGGTCTGCGCCTTGAGCTGTTCGATCTGCGAAACCAGACGATGCAGATGCAGGAAGGTCGCAGACAGCAGCGAAACCGCCAGCTCTGGTTCCTCGCGGATCAGCCGCACGATCACATCCGCCTCGATCCGCACAAGCGTGCAATCCGTCGCACATTCGGCCGAGACCGGGTAAGGATCGGATTTGAAGGCCACCGCCTCGCCGAAACTGTCGCCACGGGTAAAGACGCCCACCACCGCCTCGGCCCCATTGGGCGCGATGCGATAAAGCTTCACCCAGCCTTCGGCCACGATATAGATCGCCGTCGCGGTTTCGCCTTGCAGGAACACCGTTGCGCCCCGGTCCATCGTGCGCAGCCGGGCGTGCGCCATGATACGTTCCAGCGCCGCTTCGGGCACGTTCGACAACAGCAACGACTGCCGGACAACGGGCTGAAGTGCATGGACCATGGGAAAGACCTCTCGCATCATACCTTTGGCAAGGGTCACATCCTTTGTTCCCTGCGCGCGACACCCGGACGTTGCGATGTGGTGCCCAGCATGGTTATCGCCCGATATGGAACGCACTGCAAGCTGCGCCGTTCCCGCGGGCGGGAAAGGTCCGGCGCGGCAGCCTCGGCATAGCGGTCATGCGCAAACCGCCCCTTGGAATGCTGCACTGCAGCGATATGTAGACGCCGGGGAGGATCACACGACAGGAGGCTGTCGATGGCACAGATTGCGCCGCTTGCCGACCCCCTTGCGGGCGCCCCGCGTCCGGTTGATCCGCTACCCGATCCGGCCCGCCCGCGTGCGCGGCGCTGGCCCCATGCCCGGCTGGGCCGGGTTCTTGCCCCGTTCTGGCATTTGGGCGACCACCCGCCCGCACAATCGGCCGGGGCGGTTCCGATCAACGCGCTGGCCCCGTCCGACATCGGCTTGCTGATCGTGCATTATGCCCTGCTGGGCGCCGAGGACCGCAAGGCCCGGTTCCGCAGCAACCTGAGCTTCAGCGCACTCAGCCACCGCTACCACACGCTCGACTGGGGATCGTTCCGCTTTCTGGGGGCGCGGGTCGGGCAGCGTCTGGTCGCGGTGGCCGAACTGGCCCCGCTGCCCGACGGTATCGGCCCGGGGCGTGAACTGGCGCTGTCGGTTCTGGGGCCGTGGCAGCACAGCGGAATTGGCGAACGGCTGATGCAGGCCGCGATGCGCTTCGTCTGTACCGAGGAACGCCAGCCGCTGGTGCTGTTCGTGCGCCCGGACAACAAGCCGATGGTGCGGTTGGCACGCAAGCTGGGCGGCGCCTGTCAGGCCGAGAATGGCGATTACAGCTTCGTCTTCCCCGCCGCCTGACCGGATCGGGCGGGGCCTGCGCGGCCCCGCCCGTCCATCTTAGCTTTGCAGATCCATCGTGCGCGCCTGATCGCGCAACACGAATTTCTGCACCTTCCCGGTCGAGGTTTTCGGCAGCGCGCAGAACACCACGCTTTTGGGCGCCTTGAAATGCGCCATGTTCTGACGGCAGAAGGCGATCAGCTCGGCCTCGGTCACGCTGGCACCCGCGCGCAGCGTCACGAAGGCGCAGGGGGTCTCGCCCCAGCGTTCATGCGGGCGCGCGACCACGGCGGCCTCCATCACATCGGGGTGCTTGTAAAGCACGTCCTCGACCTCGATCGACGAGATGTTCTCGCCGCCCGAAATGATGATGTCCTTCGAGCGGTCCTTCAGCTCGATATAGCCATCGGGATGCATCACACCCAGATCGCCCGAGGCGAACCAGCCGCCCTCGAAGGCCTCGTCGGTGGCGGTCGGGTTTTTCAGATAGCCCTTCATCACGTTGTTGCCGCGCATGAAGATCTCGCCGATCGTCTCGCCATCGGCGGGCACCGGCTGGCGCGTGGCCGGATCGCCAACCATCAGCCCCTCGGCCGCCAGGTTGCGCACGCCCTGCCGCGCCTTCAACCGGGCGCGTTCGGCCGGGCTTTGCACATCCCATTCGGGGTGCCAGGCACAGGTCACGGCCGGGCCGTAGGTTTCGGTCAGACCGTAGCCGTGGGTCACGTCAAAGCCCAGGGCCTCCATCTTCTCGATGATGATCGCGGGCGGCGGGGCGCCGCCGGTCAGCACCTTGATCCCGGTCTGCAACCCGTCCTTCATCTCTGCGGGCGCGTGCACCAGCATCGCCAGAACCACGCTCGCGCCACAGAAATGGGTCACGCGCTCTTGCTTCATCAGCCGCAGGATCGGCTCGTCGCGCACCGCACGCAGGCACACGACCGTGCCCGCCGCCGCCGCGATGGTCCAGGGGAAACACCAGCCGTTGCAATGGAACATCGGCAGCGTCCACAGGTAAACCGGGGTTTCGCCCATCTGCCAGGTCGCAATGTTCGACAGCGAGTTCAGATGCGCGCCCCGATAGTGATAGACCACGCCCTTCGGGTTGCCGGTGGTGCCCGAGGTGTAGTTCAGGCTGATCGCATCCCATTCGCTGGCGGGCGGCGACCACTGAAACGCCGGGTCGCCCGCCGCAACCAGTTCGTCATAGCTGTGCTGCCCGATCCGGCGGCCACCGTCATAGCTCGGGTCCAGAATGTCGATCACAAGGATGTCGCGCCGCCCCGAGATATGCACCGCGCGTTCGGCCACTTCGGAAAATTCCGGATCGACCAGGAAGACCTTGGTTTCCGCGTGCGTCAGGATGAAGGCGATCGCCTCGGCATCCAGACGGGTGTTGATGGCGTTCAGAACCGCCCCCGCCATCGGCACCGCGAAATGCGCCTCATAGATTTCGGGAATGTTGGTGGCGATGATCGAGACCGTGTCGCCAGCCCCGATCCCGCGCGCGGCCAGCGCACTGGCAAAGCGGCGGCAACGGTCATAGGTTTCTGCCCAGGTGCGGCGCACGTCGTTATAGACGACCGCGGTGCGCTGCGGAAACACCGTCGCGCTGCGCGCCATGAAGCTGACCGGGGTCAGCGGCACATAGTTGGCCGGGTTCTGGTCGAGCCCGATATCATAGATGTTGTGTTTCATCCGGTTACTCCTCCTGAGGCGTGCTGTATCTTTCACCGCACGGCTGTATTTGCATGTGAAACGTCACGTCCCGAGCGGTTTTCCCGTGCGCAGCATGTGACCGATCCGCGCCAGCGTCAGCGGATCGCGCGCCAGCGTCATGAAGGCCGCCCGCTCCAACACCCGCATCGCGTCTTCGTCGATCTCGGCGCCCGGGGTGGCCTCTGCCCCGCCGGTCAGCACCGTGGCAATGGCCGCCGCCACGGACAGATCGGCCGCAGACAGATCGCCCGCGGCATGGCGCGCCTGCAACGGTGCCAGAAGCGTGTCTGCCGCCTCTGCGCCTGCCGTGTGCAAAGACACCGGCGCGGGCGGGGCGTAGCCCGCGATCAGGCTTTCGGCCAGCGCGACCGCAGTGTCGAACGTATCGCCGGGATGCATGACCACCGGGCTGTCAGGCGCCAGCAACCCCAGCGCCACGGCCTCGCGCGCCGAATCCGCAGGGCGCTTGAGACGCAGCGCCGCGAAGGCGTGCTGCAACTCGCCCCGGGCATCCCCATGGGCCTGCGCCCGCGCCAGAAGTCGCGTGCAGCCGCCCCAGGCCGGCAGCAGGCCCACCGCATATTCGGGCAGCGACAGTTTCGCCTCGGCATGGGCCACGCTGGCCGAACAATGCAGTGTCAGCTCGCAACCGCCACCAAGCGCCAGCCCGCGCAGGGCCGCCACCACCGGAACCGGCGCTGCGCGCAGCCCGGCATAAAGCCCCTGGCCACGGGCCACGAATGCCTCCAGCGCGGCCCAGTCGCCCGCCTCGATCAGCGCGGCCATCGCCGCCAGATTGGCCCCGGCCGAAAATGCGCGCGGATCGTGATTGCCGATCACCAGCGCCCGGATACGCCCGCCCACGCAGTCCAGCGTGGTCGCGATCATGTCGAGCGCGCCGCTGTCGATCGCGTTCATCTTGGTGCGCAGTTCCAGACAGGCGATACCATCGCCCAGATCCCACAGCGCGGCCGAGGCATTCTCGGTAATCGACGACGCCCGGGCCTTGGCCCGTGCCAGCCGATCCTGCGCCGCCGAGGCAAGACCCGGGGTCGCAGGCGCGCGGGTCAACCCGGCGTCCAGCGCGGCCAGGCCCGCATCGCTCAGCCCGTCGCGGATCTTGAACGGCCCGCGACGCCACGCATAGCCCAGCTCCATCGCCACGTCGATGTCGGCCGGGCGGTCGGCGATGGCCTCTGCATGATCCTGCGCATAGCGCAACACCGTGCCCAGCACCGCGCGGGCATAGGCGCCAAGCGCGGTCTGGTCTGCCAGCAGCGCCTCCAGATCACGGCCGCCGCCGGGCAGATTGGCCGCACCAAATCCGGTAAGGGCCATGTAATCGCCCGTCGCCGGGTCGATCACCTGCATCTGCCCGTCCGCGCCCTTGCGGTAGAACCCGGCCCCCGCCTTGCGCCCGAACCGCCCCGCGGCGATCATCGCCTGCACCAGCGCCAGTCCCGGCAGATCGAAACGGTTGATCGTGTCATCCGCCGGCAGCGCCTGCATCAACGAGCCCCAGATCGACGGGATCATGTCGATACCCACCAGATCGGCCAGCCCGAAGACGCCGGTGCGCGGCACGCCGAAGGCCTGATGCACCGCATCCGCCTGTTCGATGCTGACCCCCAGGCGGATCGCCTCGACCATCGCCACCGACATCCAGGTGCAGCCGATCCGGTTTGCGATGAAGCCGGGCGTGTCGCGGCACGCGATCGTGGTCTTGCCAAGTGCCATGCGCCCGGCCTGCGCGGCGAACCCGACGGCGGAGCTGCCCGCCGGGGCGACCAGTTCCAGCAGCGCCATGTGACGGGGCGGGTTGAAGAAATGGCTGATGATGAAGGCCTCGGCAAAGGCGGGGCTGCGGCCTTCGATCAGCGCGGCGCGCGGGATCGTCGAGGTGTTCGACGACACCACCGCGCCGGGTTTCAGCAACGGCTCGATCCGGGCGTAGAGGTCGCGCTTGACGGCAAGGTTCTCGATCACCGCCTCGATGATCCAGTCCGCCTCGGCCAGACGCCCCAGGTCATCTTCGACATTGCCCGCCCGCACCAGCGCGACCGGGTCCGCACCCATGAAACCGCCCGCCTTGATCTGATTGGCGATCCCCGCTTCGGCCCGGGCATTGCGGGCCTCGGGGGCGGGAATGTCCAGCAAATCAACGCTGACCCCGGCATTGGCGAATTGTGCGGCGATGCCCGCGCCCATGCTGCCCGCGCCGATCACCGCCGCCCGCAGACAGCCCGTTTGCGCAACGCCCTCTGCCAGTCTTACCGCCGCCATTACCGCACCTCCGGCATCGTCACGGCAGGCAGGCCGTGACTTGCAGGATTTTCAACGATCAGGACATCGGTTCTCATTTGTATCTCTCGTTTCTTGGGAGGAGGAAATCATCATTTCGCCAGCACATAGCGGCCCGGGGCATCCTCGATGACCTTCAGGCCACCTGTGCCGGGCTGACGTGCAGGCACGCGCGGCGCGCCATCATGTGCGTCGATCCATTCGGCCCAGACCGGCCACCACGAGCCGGAATGCTGGGTTGCGCCCGCCAGCCATTCATCCGGGGTGGCGGGGTAATCGTCGCGCAGCCAGTAGCCGTATTTCGGGCGGCCCGCAGGCGGGTTGATCACCCCCGCGATATGGCCCGAGCCGCCCAGCACGAATTTCACCTCGCCGCTCAGCAGTCCCGTCGTCGGGTAGATCGAAGTCCAGGGCGCGATGTGATCTTCCTTCGTGGCCAGCACGAAACAGGGCACATCGATCTTCGACAGATCAATCGGCGTGCCGTCCAACGTCAGATGCCCGGGCTTGCGCAACCCGTTCTCGATATAGACTTTTTCCAGATACCACAGCAGCATCGCGGCCGGCAGGCGGGTGCTGTCGGCGTTCCAGAACAGCAGATCGAAGGCCGGGGGCTTTTGCCCCATCAGGTAGTTCATCACATGGAACGACCAGACCAGATCGTTCTCGCGGATCATCGAGAACATGTCCTGCAGGTGGTGGTTTTCCAGATAGCCGGTCTCGGCGGTATGGGTGCGCAGCGCGGCCAGCTGATCGCGGTCGATGAACACGCCGATCTCGCCGACATTGGTGAAATCGACCATCGTCGCCAGCGTGGTGGCCGTGGCGATCCGCTTGTCGCCCCGCGCCGCCAGCCAGGCCAGCGTCGCCATCACCAGAATCCCGCCGATGCAGAAGCCCAGAATGTCGAACTGCTTTTCGCCCGTGGCTTTTTCCATCGCATCCAGCGCGGCCAGCGGCCCGAGCTTCATGTAATCCTCGAAGCTCATCTGCGCGTGCTCGCGCGTCGGGTTCACCCAGGAAATCAGGAACACCGAATGCCCCTGTTCCAGCATGAACTTCACCAGCGAATTATCGGGGCGCATGTCGAAGATATAATATTTGTTGATCCACGGCGGCACGAACAGCAGCGGGCGCTTGCGCTGCGTTTCGGTCTGCGGCTCGTAGTGGATCAGCTGCATCAGCGCGTTTTCATACACCACCTTGCCCGGCGTCACCGCCAGATCGCGGCCCACCACGAAGGCCGCCGCATCGTTGGTGTTGATGTCCAGACGCCCCTCGCCGCGTTCCAGATCCTCGACAAGGTTGCGCAACCCATCCAGCAGGCTCTGGCCTTCGGTTTCCAGCAGACGGTCGCGCGCCGCCGGGTTCAGCGCCAGAAAATTCGTGGGCGCCAGCGCGCTCAGCATCTGCCGGGTGTAGAATTTCACCCGCAGGCTGTCCTTGGTGCCTTCGGGCAGCAAAGACAGGAAGTCTTCGGTCGCGCGTTCCAGCGCCAGATGGCTGTCGCGCAGACCGCGGTTCACGGGGTCCGCATTCCAGCGCCGGTCGCGGAACCGCTTGTCGGCGACCTTTTCGCCTTCGCCGGTCCAGGCATTTGCCCAGGCCTTGCCCCAATCGAGCCAGAACCGTTGCATGTATTCCAGCGATTCAACCGGCCGTTCCCAGATCGTAGGCAGGGCGCGCAGATAGGCCTCGGCCACGCCGCGATAATCGACGATCGAGAAATCCGCGCCCGAGATCTTGGCACTTGCCGTCTCTTGCGCGCGCTGCATCACCGTCTGCAGACGGGTCATCAATTCCATGAACTCTGCCGCGTGTTGCGCCAGCGTCTCGGGGTCCATCTGTCCTTTGCCGGGGGTCATCGTAGGCTGATCGTTCATTGGGGGCTCCTCCCTGAAACTGTCGCTCACATCATCAGATGAACCGGGACCATTGCACCGCGCCCTCGTCATCGGAGGGCACGGTGCGTTCGATCAGTGCGCCACCCCCAGATCGGCGGGGCTCAGCGCCAGAATGGTCTCGGCACCCTGCGTCACCTGAGCATGCAACGCCTGCGCCTGCGGGAAAACCTGCGTTCTGTAGAATTCTGCAATTCGCAGTTTCGAGCGCAGGAATGCCGCCTCGTCACCGGCGTCGATCCGCGCCTGCGCCGCCAGCGCCGCATCCGCCATGGCCCAGGCGCCCAGGCAGATGCCCGACAGCTCCAGCATCGCGGCGGCCGCCGCCTGCGGCAGCAGCGCGTTGCGCGCCCCGCTGTCCAGCAGCCATTGCGTCGCACTGTCCAGCATGTCGGCGGCCTGCCCCACCATCGCCGCCTGCGCGGCCCAATCCAGCGCATCGCCCGCAGCCGTCGCCAGCCGCGCCTGCGTCGCGCGCAGATCGGCGATCAGTTCGGCCATTGCCCGGCCCTTGTCGCGCGCAATCTTGCGCCCGATCAGATCCAGCGCCTGAATGCCCGTCGTGCCTTCGTAGATCGTGGTGATCCGGGCATCGCGCAGATGCTGCGCCGCGCCGGTTTCCTCGATATAGCCCATGCCACCATGCACCTGCACCCCCAGCGAGGCCGAGACATTGCCCATCTCGGTGGACCAGCCCTTGACCACCGGGATCAGCAGATCGAGCCGCCGCTGTGCCTTGGCCGCGGTCTCGGCATCGGGGCTGCGGCTGGCAACATCCGCCGCCGCCGCCGCGCGATAGGCCAACACCCGCGCGGCCTGCGTGCGCGCCTTGATGAGCCCCAGCATGCGCCGCACATCCGGGTGCGCGATGATCGCGACCGACCCTTCGACCCCGGCCTGACCGCCCTGCTTGCGCTCGGCCGCATAGGCCACGGCGTGCTGGCCCGCGTGCTCGGCAATGCCGATGCCCTGCAGGCCCACACCCAGACGCGCGCTGTTCATCATCGCGAACATGTATTGCAGGCCCTGATGCGGCTGCCCCACCAGATAGCCGATCGCCCCGCCATTGTCGCCAAAGGCCAGCGTGCAGGTCGGGCTGGCGTGGATGCCCAGCTTGTGCTCGATCGAGACACAGCGCACATCGTTGCGCGCGCCAAGGGTGCCATCCGCGTTCACCATGAACTTCGGCACCACGAACAGCGAGATCCCCTTCACCCCCGCCGGTGCATCGGGCAGACGCGCCAGCACCAGATGGATGATGTTCTCGGCCATGTCATGTTCGCCGTAGGTGATGAAGATCTTCTGCCCGGACACCCGGTAATGATCGCCCTCGGGCACCGCCTTCGAGCGGATCGCCGCCAGATCGGACCCGGCCTGCGGTTCGGTCAGGTTCATCGTGCCGGTCCAATGGCCCGAAACCAGATGCTCCAGATAGGTCTGCTGCAGGCTTTCATCGGCGTAATGCGAGATCGCCTCGATCGCGCCCTGGGTCAGCAACGGGCACAGCTGGAACGCCGTATTCGCACCGTTGAACATTTCCTGAATACAGGCGTTCACGGCGGCGGGCAGGCCCATGCCACCATGTTCGGGCGCGGCGGTGGGGCTGTTCCAGCCCATCTCGACCAGTTGGCGATAGGCCTCTTTCCAGCCCGCGGGCGTGGTGACCTGCCCCGCGTCAAAGCCCAGACCGGCCGCGTCGCCCGTGGGGTTGAGCGGCGCCAGAACCTCGCCCGCGAATTTCGCGGCTTCTTCCAGAATCGCCGAAACCGTGTCGGGCGTGGCATCCTCCAGCCCGGGCAGGGCCGACAGATCGGCCAGACCGCACAGCTCTTCGAGCACGAAAACCATGTCTTGCAACGGTGCCTGATAGCTCATCTCTGCTCTCCTGCGATCAGATTTTCTGGGTCAGTTCCGGGACAGCCTGGAACAGGTCTGCGACGAGTCCGTAGTCTGCGACCTGGAAGATCGGGGCTTCTTCGTCCTTGTTGATGGCGACGATGATCTTGCTGTCTTTCATGCCCGCAAGGTGCTGGATCGCACCCGAGATGCCGCAGGCGATGTAGAGTTCCGGCGCCACGACCTTGCCGGTCTGCCCGACCTGCCAGTCGTTCGGTGCAAAGCCCGAATCCACCGCCGCGCGCGACGCGCCGACAGCGGCGCCGAGCTTGTCGGCCAGGCCCGCGATCAGTGCGAAATCGGCCTCGCTGCCGACGCCACGGCCGCCCGAAACCACGATCTTCGCCGAGGTCAGTTCCGGGCGGTCGGAGGCCGCCACCTTGTCCTCGACCCAAGTGCTCAGGCCCTTGTCGCCGGCCGCAGCCGCCGCCTCGACCGGGGCCGAACCGCCCGCGCCCGCGGCCTCGAAGGCGGTCGCGCGGATCGTGGCAACCTTGATCTTGTCCGAGGATTTCACCGTCTGGATCGCGTTGCCCGCGTAGATCGGGCGCTCGAACGTGTCGGCATCGACCACGCCGATCACATCCGAGATCACCATCACATCCAAGAGCGCGGCCACGCGCGGCAGCACGTTCTTGGCATCGGCCGTCGCCGGGGCGACGATATGGGTGAAGCCACCGGCCAGCGAGACGACCAGATCGGCCAGCGGCTCGGCCAGGCCATGCGCATAGGCCGCGTCATCGGCGGTCAGCACCTTGGCCACGCCATCCATCGCCGCGAACGGCGCCGCATCCACGCCCGCACCGGCCACCAGCACCGTCACCGGGCCCATCTTTTTCGCCGCGCTCAGCGCCTTGGCGGTCGCGTCGAGGCTGTTCACTTCAGCAATCAGAAGAACCGACATCACAGAACCCCCGCGTCTTTCAGTTTCGCCACCAGCTCGTCGACCGAGCCCACCTTGATACCCGCGCTGCGGCCCGCCGGTTCGGCGGTCTTCACGACGCTGAGGCGCGGCGTGACATCGACGCCATAATCGGCCGCGGTCTTTTCTTCGAGCGGTTTTTTCTTGGCTTTCATGATGTTGGGCAGCGAGGCATAGCGCGGCTCGTTCAGGCGCAGGTCGGCCGTCACGATCGCCGGCAGCTTGACCGAGATCGTCTGCAGACCGCCATCGACCTCGCGCGTGACTTTCGCGCTGTCGCCGGCAATCTCGACCTCGGAGGCAAAGGTCGCCTGACCCCAGCCCAAGAGCGCCGCCAGCATCTGGCCCGTCGCGTTCATGTCGTTGTCGATCGCCTGCTTGCCCGCGATCACCAGGCCGGGGGCCTCGTCGGCCACCACTTTCGCCAGGATCTTGGCCACCGCCAGCGGCTCGATATCCTGATGCACGTCATCGGCGGCCACCACCAGGATCGCCCGGTCCGCGCCCATCGCCAGCGCCGTGCGCAGCGTTTCCTGCGCCTGCTTCACGCCCACCGAAACCACCACGATCTCGGACGCGGCGCCCTTCTCCTTCAACCGGATCGCCTCTTCAACGGCAATCTCGTCGAACGGGTTCATCGACATCTTTACGTTCGCAAGATCGACACCGCTACCGTCCGCCTTCACACGAACCTTCACGTTATAGTCGATCACGCGCTTGACCGGGACCACGATTTTCATCGGTTGAGACTCCATTCAAAGGCAGTGCGCCGGGCCCGAAGGCCCGGCGTCAGATCAGAAAGAGCGGCGGATGAAGGCGCGCAATTCGCCCACCACACCGCGCCGGAAAGACAGCACACAGGTCACGAAGATCACCCCCAGCACCACTGGCACCCACGCCGCGAACGGCCCCGAGGCGAGGTAGTTCTGCAGCGCGATGATGATACTGGCGCCAACCGCGGGCCCCGCGATCGTGCCAAGCCCGCCCAGCAGGGTCATCAGCACGACCTCGCCCGACATGTGCCAATGCGCATCGCTGAGCGAGGCAAGCTGGAACACCACGGTTTTCGTCGCCCCCGCCAGACCCGCCAGCGTTGCCGACAGCACAAAGGCCAGCAGCTTGTAGCGTTCGATGTCATAGCCCAGCGAGCGAGCGCGATCTTCGTTATCGCGGATCGCGCCCAGCACCTGACCGAAGGGCGAATGCACGGCGCGCGCGATCAGCAGGAAGCCGCCCAGGCAGATCGCCAGCACGAAGAAATACATCGTGCGGTCGTTGCTCAGGTCGAACATGCCCAGCGCCATGCCGCGCGGCACGCCCTGCAACCCGTTTTCACCGCCGGTGAAGGGCGCCGAGATGAAGAAGAAATAGGCCATCTGTGCCATCGCAAGGGTGATCATCGCGAAATAGATGCCCTGACGGCGGATCGCCAGCAGGCCGATCGCCAGCCCCAGCAGGCCTGCGCCCGCGGTGCCCGCCAGAATGCCCAGTTCGGTGGGCAGCCCCCAGGCCTTGAGCGCGTGGCCGGTGAAATAGGCCGCGCCGCCGAAGAACGCCGCGTGACCGAAGCTCAGCAGCCCGCCATAGCCCAGGATCAGGTTGAAGGCCGAGGCGAACAGCGCAAAGCACAGCAGCTTCATCAGCAGCACGGGATAGACCACGAAGGGGGCCGCCAGTGCCAGCGCAAGAAGGATCAGGTATCCGAAGGTCTTTTTCATTTCACACTCCTTCACGCGGTCTTGCCGAACAGCCCGGCCGGACGCAGCACCAGGACGATGGCCATGACGAGGAAGATCACGGTCGAGGAGGCCTCGGGCCAGAACACCTTGGTCAGCCCTTCGATCACGCCCATGCTCATGCCGGTGATGATGGCGCCCATGATCGATCCCATGCCACCGATCACGACCACGGCGAAGACGACGATGATCAGGTTCGAACCCATCATCGGGTTGACCTGCGTGATCGGCGCGGCAAGCACCCCCGCGAAGGCCGCCAGACCCACGCCGTAGCCATAGGCCAGCGTCGTCAGCAGCGGCACGTTCACACCGAAGGCCTGCAGCAGGCGCGGGTTTTCGGTGCCCGCGCGCAGATAGGCGCCGATCTTGGTGCGTTCAAACAGGTACCAGGTAGCCAGGCACACAGCGAGCGAAGCCACGACGACCCAGCCGCGATACCAGGGCAGGAACATGAAGCCCAGATTGACGCCGCCCTGCAGTTGCGAGGGCGCGGCATAGGGAATGCCCGAGGCGCCGAAGATCTTGACGAACACGCCCTCGATCACCAGCGCCATCCCGAAGGTCAGCAGCAGGCCGTAAAGGTGGTCGATCCCCGCCAGACGGCGCAGAAGCACGCGTTCGGCCAGAATGCCGATGGCGCCGACGATGACCGGCGCCAGGATCAGCGCGCCCCAATAGCCGATGCCCAGATACTGGGTCAGGCCCAGCGTGGCGAAGGCGCCCAGCATGTAAAGCGCGCCATGCGCGAAATTGACGATGTTCAGCAGGCCAAAGATGACGGCCAGGCCAAGCGATAGAACCGCGTAAAACGCGCCGTTGATCAGGCCCAGCAGCAACTGGCCGAAAAGCACTTGCGGGGGAAAGCCCAGCAGATCCGTCAGCATAGGGTGAATCCTTGTATCCTTTGCCGGAGACGCCACCGGGAACCTCGCGGCCCCCGGTGGATGCATCTCGCATTACTTCGTGGGGCAGGTGCTTTCGGAGAGAGGGCCGAAAGCCTCTTCACCGGGGATAGTGCGCACGATCTTGAGGTAGTCCCACGGCCCGGAGGATTCGGCCGGGGATTTGACCTCTGCGAGATACATGTCGTGCACCATGCGGCCATCGGTGCGCAGCACGGCGTTATGGGCGAACATGTCTTCGACGGGCATTTCACGCATCTTCGCAACGATGATGTCGGTATCGTCCGAGCCGGTGGCCTCGATCGCCTTCAGGTAGTGGCGCACGGCGGAATAGGTGCCCGCCTGAATACCCGTCGGCATCTTGCCGGTCTTGTCGAAGAAGCGTTTGGACCATTCACGGGTTTCGTCGTTCATGTCCCAATAGAAGCTGACGGTCATCTGCAGGCCCTGCGCGGTGTCCAGGCCAAGCGCATGCACGTCCGACAGGAAGACCAGCAGACCGGCGATCTTCTGGCCGGCGTCGACGATGCCGAATTCCTTGGCGGCCTTGATCGCGTTGATGGTGTCGCCACCCGCGTTGGCCAGACCGATGACCTTCGCGCCCGAGGCCTGCGCCTGCAGCATGAAGGACGAGAAATCCGAGGCCGGGAACGGATGCTTGACCGACCCCAGAACCTTGCCGCCCGCAGCCTCGACCACTTTGGACACGTCTTTTTGCAGCGATTCACCGAACGCATAATCGGCGGTCAGGAAGAACCAGCTGTCGCCGCCCTCGGCCACGACGGCAGAGCCGGTGCCCACGCCCATCGCGCGGGTGTTATAGGTCCAGTGCAGGCCGGTCGGAATGCAGGCGTCGTTGGTCAGCGGCGAGGATGCCGCGCCCGACACCAGCGCAATCTTGTTCTGCTGCTTGGCGACTTCGAACACCGCCATCGCAACCGAGGTGGTCACCAGTTCCGCGAAGGCGTCGACATTCTCGGTGTCGCCCCACTGACGCGCCTTGTTCGCGGCAATGTCGGCCTTGTTCTGGTGATCGGCCGAGACCAGCTCGATCGGGGCGCCGGCCACGGTGCCGCCGAATTCCTCGATCGCCATTTCGGCGGCGGTCACGGTGCCCGGGCCGGCCACGTCCGAATAGGTGCCCGACATGTCGGTCAGCAGGCCGATCTTGACCACGCCGTCGCTGATTTCAGCGCTCGCGCCGCTGGCCAGCAGGGCCAATGCCGAGGCGCTGGCAGCAAGTTTCTTGAACAGTTTCATAAAGTTCCTCCTCGTTGGTCGTGCTCTGGCGCCCTCCTCAGACGCTCAGATATTCGTCAAAGATGTGCTGTTTGCTCTCCAGTTCGTCGTGATTGACGGTCGCCACGATCTTGCCGTGGTCCATCACGAAATGCCGGTCGGCCAGGGGCGCGGCGAAGCGGAAGTTCTGTTCGACCAGAACCACGGTATAGCCGCGGGTTTTCAGCTCGATCAGCACCTCGCCCAGCTTGTCGACGATCACCGGGGCCAGCCCTTCGGTGATCTCGTCCAGCAGCAGCACGTTGGCGCCCGTGCGCAGGATGCGGGCCATCGCCAGCATCTGCTGTTCGCCGCCCGACAGGCGCGTGCCCTGGCTGCGGCGGCGTTCGGCAAGGTTGGGGAACATCTCGTACAGTTCCTCGACCGCCATGCCGCCTGCGGCCACACGCGGCGGCAGCATCAGGTTTTCCTCGACCGACAGGCGCGAGAAGATGCCGCGTTCCTCGGGGCAATAGCCAACCCCCAGATGCGCGATCACATGCGGCTGGGCGTGGATCACCTCTTCGCCCTTGAGCATGATGGAACCGGTGCGATGCCCGATCAGCCCCATGATCGCGCGCAGCGTCGTCGTCCGCCCCGAGCCGTTGCGACCCAAAAGCGTGACCAGCTCGCCCTGATAGACCGTCAGGTCGATGCCGTGCAGCGCGTGGCTTTCGCCGTAAAACGCGTGCAAATCCTGGATCCGCAACTCTTCGATGCGTTCGGACACATGCTGCCCGCCGAGTTCGTGGTTTTCGATCACCGCGCTCATGCCGCTTTCCCCATATAGGCTTCTTTCACCCGCGGATCGGCCGACACTTCGGCATAGGTGCCTTCGGTCAGCACCGCCCCGCGCTGCAGCACCGTGATCGCGTCGCACAGCGTGGACACGACGCCCAGGTTGTGTTCGACCATCAGGATCGTGCGGTTGGCCGAGACCTTGCGGATCAGCTGCGTCACCAGTTCCACATCCTCGCGGCCCATGCCCTGCGTGGGTTCGTCCAGCAGCATCATCTCGGGGTCGAGCGCCAGCGTGGTCGCGATTTCCAGCGCGCGCTTGCGGCCATAGGGCAGGTCGGCCACCACGGCATCGGTGAACCGCTCCAGCCCGACCATGGCCAGCAATTCGTCGGCCCGGTCGTTGAGCTTGTGCAGGCTGCGTTCGGACCGCCAGAAATGGAACGAGGTGCCCAGCTTGCGCTGCAGCGCCACGCGCACGTTTTCGCGCGCGGTCATATGCGGGAACACCGCCGAAATCTGGAACGAGCGCACCACGCCCATGCGCGAAATCTCGGCCGGTTTGGCGGCGGTGATGTCGCGCCCGTTGAAGGCGATGGTGCCGCGCGTGGGGGTCAGGAATTTGGTCAGCAGGTTGAAGACCGTGGTCTTGCCCGCGCCGTTCGGCCCGATCAGCGCGTGGATGGTATGGCGGCGGATGCGCAGATCCACTTCGCTGACCGCGGTGAAGCCCTTGAATTCCTTCGTCAGGCCCCGGGTTTCCAGGATGAAATCGTCAGTTTTGTTCATGATACTCGCTCTGCGGACGGGGGCTCATTCGGGCCCGTTCAGCGCGCGAGCCTGATCGCGCAACACGAATTTCTGCACCTTGCCGGTCGAGGTTTTCGGAAGCATCCCGAAGACCACGCTGCGCGGCGCCTTGAAATGCGCCATGTGCTGGCGGCAAAAGGCGATCAGCTCGGCCTCGGTCAGGTCCTGCCCCGGCTTCAGCTCGACAAAGGCGCAGGGGGTTTCGCCCCATTTGGGATCGGGGCGCGCGACGACGGCGGCCTCCATCACGGCGGGGTGCTTGTAGAGCACATCCTCGACCTCGACCGACGAGATATTCTCGCCCCCCGAAATGATGATGTCCTTCGAGCGGTCCTTCAGTTCGACATAGCCATCGGGATGCATCACGCCCAAGTCGCCCGATGCGAACCAGCCACCGTTGAACGAGTTATCCGTGGCCGAGGGGTTCTTCAGATAGCCCTTCATCACGTTGTTGCCGCGCATGAAGATCTCGCCCATCGTCACCCCGTCGGCGGGCACCGGCTCCAGCGTCTCGGGGTTGGCGACCATCAGGCCCGACAGCGCCAGGTTCTTGACGCCCTGCCGTGCCTTCAGCCGCGCGCGTTCCTCGGGCGCGCGGTCGTTCCACATGCCCTTCCAGGCGCAGACGACCGAGGGACCGTAGGTTTCGGTCAGCCCGTAGACATGCGTCACCTCGACGCCCATCGCTTCCATCTTCTCGATCACCGCGGCGGGCGGAGAGGCCCCGGCGGTCATCACCTTGACCTGATGGCTGAAATCCTTCAGCGCGTCGGGCGCGTTGGCCAGCATGTTCAGAACGATCGGCGCGCCGCAGAAATGGGTGACCTTTTCGGTGCGGATCGCCTCGAAGATCGGCTCGACCCGCACGGCGCGCAGGCAGACGCAGACGCCCGCATTGGCGGCGATTGTCCAGGGGAAGCACCAGCCGTTGCAATGGAACATCGGCAGCGTCCAGAGGTAGCGCGAATGATGCGGCATGCCCCAGGTCATGATGTTCGACATCGCATTCAGCGCGGCGCCGCGGTGGTGATAGACCACGCCCTTGGGGTTGCCGGTGGTGCCCGAGGTGTAGTTCAGGCTGATCGCATCCCATTCGGTCGCCGGGGGAACATAGGCAAAGGCGGGGTCGCCCTCGGCCAGAAGCGCATCATAGGTGACCGATCCGATCCGGTGGCCGCCCTCATAGCTCGGGTCTTCGATGTCGATCACCAGCATGTCGCGGCGGCCGCTGATCTTGACGGCCCGCTCCACCACATCGGCGAATTCCGGGTCGACGAAGACGGCCTTTGCCTCGGCATGGGCGAGGATGAAGGCGATCGCCTCGGCATCCAGACGGGTGTTGATCGTGTTCAGGACGGCGCCGGTCATCGGCACGGAAAAATGCGCCTCGAACATCTCGGGGATATTGGCGGCGACGATGGAAACCGTGTCGTCCTTGCCGATCCCGCGCGCAGACAGGGCGCTGGCGATGCGGCACATCCGCTCATAGGTTTCGCCCCAGCTGCGGCGCAGATCGCCATACACGACCGCCGTCAGTTCCGGGTAAACCGCCGCCGTGCGCTCGGCAAATGACAGGGGCGTCAGTGCGGCGTAATTGGCCGCAGTCACATCCAATCCACTTTCGTAGATGCTGTGTTTATTCATGCTGTAAGTCCTCCGGTGCGACACAGATCCCCTCCGATCCGAGTCAGCGCTTCGAACTTACGCATGGTGATATTGCTTAATTTTCCATCAATTGTATCCAATTGTGACATTCCGGGAATTACCCTTGGGAAACGCGCAGGCCTGGCGCATCGTAAGGGCCGCGACCCATCCGCCGTCTGGATCACACCATGCACGACACATCATCGGACCTTGGGCTTTCAGACCTTGTGCTGCAGGGGCTGGGGCAACTTGAACAGGGAATCACGATCTTCGATTCCCAGCTGCATCTGGTGGCATGGAACGCGCAATTCCTTGAAATGTATGGATATCCTGCGCGGCTGGCGTTTCAGGGCGCCGAGTTTGCCAGCTTCATCCGTTACAATGCCGAACGCGGGGAATACGGGCCGGGTGACCACGAGGCGCAGGTGGCGGAACGTGTCGCCACCGCCCGGCGCTTCGAACGTCATCAGGTCGAACGGCTGCGTCCGAACGGGATGATCCTGCAGGTCACGGGCACGCCGCTGCCCGGCGGCGGCTTCGTGACGACCTATACCGACATGACCGCGCGCCGCAATCAGGAGGCCCGTCTGCAGGAACTGGTGAACGAACGCACCCATGCCCTGCAACTGAGCGAGGCGCGGCTGAAACTGATCGCCGACGAGGTGCCCGCCGGCATCGCCCATATCGACCGCGACCTGACCCTGCTTTATGCCAACAAACGCTTTGCCGCGGCCTATGGCCGGCGCCCCGAAGAGGTGATCGGCCTGAACGCCGCCGAGGTGCTTCACCCGCGCACGCTGAGCGAATCCGCGAAATTCTTCGAACAGGCGCGGCGCGGTGCTCTGGTCGATTTCGAAATGCGCATCGAGCTGCCGGACGGGCGGATCAAGGACATCCGCACCCTGCTGCGCCCCGAACGGCCCTCATCCGGCGAGGTGATCGCCTTTTACCTGCTGTCGATCGACGTGACCCGCCGCAAGGCCACGATGTCGGCGCTGATGGGCTCGCAGAAGATGGACGCCCTGGGCCGGATGGCCAGCGGCATCTCGCATGATTTCAACAACCTGCTGACCATCATTCTGGGCAATCTGGTGCCGCTGGCCGAAGAGTTGGGCGATGGCGATCTGGTGTCGGAATACCTGACACCGGCGATTTCGGCGGCGCGGCGCGGGTCGGCGCTGACCCAACGGCTGCTGACCCTGGCGCGGCGCGAACAATTCGCCCCCGAACCGACTGACATTGTGGGCGCCGTGGACGAGATCTGCACCCTGCTGCGCTCGTCGCTGCCGCGCGGTTTGCAGATCGTGCAGCGCAGCCGCGCACAGGTGCCCGCGGCGGTCGTGGATCGTGCGCAGCTGGAAATGGCGCTGCTGAACCTGGCCATCAATGCCAAGGACGCGACCGAGGGCAAGGGCCGCATCCTGATCGAAATCGCGCCCTACGATCTGCCCCCGGAAGAGGCCGACCTGCTGCATCTGCCCGCCGGGCCCTATGTGCGCATCCTGTTTTCCGACGATGGCTGCGGGATGTCGGCCGAACAGACCGAACGGGTGTTCGAACCCTTCTACACCTCGAAGGCGGCGGGGGCCGGGTCGGGGCTCGGGCTGTCGATGGTCTATGGCTTCGTCAAGCAATCGAACGGCGCGATTGCGGTGCAATCGACACCCGGGCAGGGCGCGACCTTCACCATCCTGCTGCCCAGTGTCGAACTGACCGCCCCGCAGCCCGCCGACCAGCCCGAGCCCGCCGCGGACCCCGTGACAGAGGCGGACCCGGACGCGCCGCTGCCGCTGATCCTGCTGGTCGAGGACGATCAGGACGTGCGCCGCACGATCCGCCGCAAGATTGCCGCCATCGGACACCCGCTGATCGAAGCGGACAATGCCGCCGAGGCGCTGCACCTGCTGCGCCGGATCGACGCGGTCGGGATTGTGCTGAGCGACATCGACATGCCCGGCGAAATGGATGGCTATGCGCTGGCACGGCGGATCGACAGCGACTATCCAGACGTCAGCGTTCTGCTGATGAGCGGTCAGGCCAGCCTGAGCGCGCGCGACAGTTCCGGCACAACCGGCGTGCCGCTGCTGCGCAAACCGTTCAGCGATGCGCAACTGGCCAACGCGCTGGCACAGGTCTGCCCGGCGCCGCGACAGACAGACCTGGCGAAAGCCCCGGGAAGGAAAGATCTGGCACAATGACGACGCTGGTTTATCTGCTGGAAGACGATCTGGACATCAGCCGCCTGATCGAGCGCAGCCTGGCCCAACAGGGCATGACCACCCGCGCCTTCCGGCGTCTGGCCGAATTCGAGCGCGAACTGCGCCGCCAGACGCCCGACCTGTGCCTGATCGACCTGTCCCTGCCCGATGGCGACGGGCTGAGCCTGATCAACGGCAATGCCCTGCCCGACACCATGCCGCGGGTCATCGTGACCGGGCGCGGATCGGTGACCGACAAGGTGGTCGGGCTGGAAATCGGCGCGGATGACTACATCACCAAACCCTTCGAGCCGCGCGAACTGGTCGCCCGGCTGCGCGCCGTGCTGCGCCGCAGCCGCCGCACACGGGCGACCGTTGGCGAAAGCACCCGCGAAATCGCCATGTTCGGGGACTGGACCGCCGATCTGACCGCCTGCACGCTGATCCATACCGACGGACGCAAGGTGACGCTGAGTTCGTCGGAAAACAGCCTGCTGGAAGCGTTCCTGCGCGCGCCAGGGCGGGTGCTCAGCCGCTCCAACCTGCTGGATGCAACGCAGGGCCGATCCAACGAGCCCTTCGACCGCAGCATGGATGCGCGGATCTGCCGCCTGCGCCGGAAGATCGAGAAAAGCCCCAAGGACGCCGAACTGATCCGCACCGTCTATGGGGCCGGCTATATCTTCACCGCAGACGTGGACTGGCGTTGAAGCCGGGGCGCAGGTGCGCCCCGGTCCGCTCAGAAATCGAGGTTTTCGACACTCAGCGCATTTTGCTGGATGAACTCGCGGCGGGGTTCGACCACATCGCCCATCAGCTTGGTGAAGATGTCGTCGGCTTCGGCCACATCCTCGATCCGCACCTGCAACAGGGTCCGCGCCGCCGGATCGAGCGTGGTTTCCCAAAGCTGCTCGGGGTTCATTTCGCCCAGGCCTTTATAGCGCTGCAGCGTCAGGCCCTTTTCGCCTTCCTGCAGGATCGCAGCCAGCAGTTCCAGCGGCCCGTGGATCAGTTGCTCGCGGTCCTTTCGGATCAGCCTGGCGGGGGTGTCATACACTTCTTTCAACGTGTCGGTGTGCTGCGCCAGACGCCGCGCCTCGCCCGAGCGCAGAACCTGACCGTCCAGCAGACGGGCCTCTTCGACGCCGCGCAGGCTGCGCGTCAGGCGCAGGCCGTGGTCCTGCGTCGGCCGACCCTGCCAGCCGCGTTCGTATTCCAGCGCCACCAGATCCAGCCGCGCGGCCACCGCATCGGCCACCGCCTGCGCATCGGCATCCAGCCGCCCGGGCACCAGCGCGCCCGCGATCGCCGCCTGTTCCAGAATCCGCTGCGGGTAATGCGTGGGGAAGGCCTGCAGGATGCGGCGCACCACGCGGGCCTCTTCGACCAGCCGCGCCAGATCCTGCCCGGCGATTTCGCTGCCATCGCCCAGCCGCAGAAGCGCACCCTCAACCCCCTGATGAATCAGGAAATCCTCAAGCGCGGCCTGATCTTTCAGGTAAACCTCGGACTTGCCGCGCGCGACTTTGTAAAGCGGCGGCTGCGCGATATACAGATAGCCCGCCTCGATCAGTTCCGGCATCTGCCGGAAGAAGAAAGTCAGCAGCAGCGTGCGGATGTGGGCGCCGTCGACGTCCGCATCGGTCATGATGATGATCTTGTGATAGCGCAGCTTGGCCAGATTGAATTCGTCGCGCCCGATGCCGGTGCCAAGCGCCGTGATCAGCGTGCCGATCTGATCGGAGCTCAGCATCCGGTCAAAGCGCGCGCGCTCGACGTTCAGGATTTTACCACGCAACGGCAGCACGGCCTGGTTCTTACGCTCGCGCCCCTGTTTGGCCGACCCACCGGCCGAGTCCCCTTCGACGAGGAAGACTTCGGACAGGGCGGGATCTTTTTCTTGGCAATCGGCCAGCTTTCCGGGCAGCGAGGCCACATCCATCGCCGTCTTGCGCCGGGTCAGCTCGCGCGCCTTGCGGGCGGCTTCGCGGGCCAGCGCCGCCTCGACGATCTTGCCGACGATCTGCTTGGCTTCGGCGGGGTGTTCCTCGAACCACTCGGCCAGCTTTTCGTTCACCAGGTTTTCGACCGCGGGCCGCACCTCGGACGAAACCAGCTTGTCCTTGGTCTGGCTGGAAAATTTCGGGTCCGGCACCTTGACCGACAGCACGCAGGTCAGGCCTTCGCGGGCATCGTCGCCGGTGAAATCGACCTTCTCTTTCTTGGCGATCCCCGAGCTCTGCGCATAGGCGTTGATGGTGCGCGTCAGCGCGCCGCGGAAGCCCGCCAGATGGGTGCCGCCGTCGCGCTGCGGGATGTTGTTG
This sequence comes from Rhodobacteraceae bacterium UBA6796, assembly GCA_002452815.1. Taxonomy (GTDB): domain Bacteria; phylum Pseudomonadota; class Alphaproteobacteria; order Rhodobacterales; family Rhodobacteraceae; genus Rhodobacter. The sequence goes on along the minus strand of DKFM01000008.1, from coordinate 175,491 downwards.
GTGAAGGGCAGCACGTTTTCATGGTAGCTGTCGTTCCACCACATCGCCACTTCGACGCCAATGCCGCGCACCTCGCCGACCATATAGATCGGCTCCGGCATCACCGGCGATTTCGAACGATCCAGGTATTTGACGAATTCCTTCACGCCGCCTTCATAGAACAGCTCGCTTTTCAGCGGCTCGGCGGGGCGTTCGTCTTCCAGGATGATCCGCACCCCGGAATTCAGGAAGGCCAGTTCGCGCAGACGCGTTTCCAGCGTCTTGAAGTTGTAGTCGAGGTTCGAGAAGGTGCCCTCGGGGTCATGCGTCTTGGACGACGCCATGAAGCGCACCTCGGTGCCCTTTTCGCCCGGGGCATCGCCGATCTCATGCACATGATCCGTGCATTCGCCCTTTTCGAACTTGGCGTAATAGATCTTGTCGTTGCGCCAGACGCGCAACTCCAGCCAGTCGGACAGCGCATTCACCACCGACACGCCCACGCCGTGCAGACCGCCCGACACCTTGTAGGCATTGCCGCCCTCATCGGTGTTGTTGAATTTGCCGCCCGCATGCAGCTGGGTCATGATGACCTCGGCGGCAGAGACCCCCTCTTCGGGGTGCAGATCGACCGGAATCCCGCGCCCGTTGTCACGCACCGAAACAGAGCTGTCGGCGTGAATTTTCACATGCACATAGTTGGCATGGCCCGCCAGCGCCTCGTCGATGCCGTTGTCGACGACCTCGTAAACCATGTGATGCAGGCCCGAGCCATCGTCGGTGTCGCCGATATACATGCCAGGCCGTTTGCGCACAGCCTCCAGGCCCTTGAGAACCTTGATGGATTCGGCGCCGTATTCAGCTTTCTTCGGGGTGGTCTCGGTCATGCCTGCCTGTCCTGTAAATCACTGCCGATTTATAGGGGGTCGGCGCGGCAATGTCACGCCAAAGACACAAGATTTGGGGGCTCAGCCCGGGGCCGGGATCTGCAACGTGCCATCCGCCGCCAAGGGCCAGAACGGATTCATCGCCACCTCCCAGACGTGGCCGTCCGGGTCGGCGTAATACCCCGAATAGCCACCCCAGAAGACCGCCTCGGGCGGCTTGAGCCCCTGCGCCCCCGCCGCCAGCGCCGCCTGATAGGCGGCGTCGACCTCGGCCTGGGTCGCGAAGTTCTGTGCCAGTGTGATCGCGCCGGTTCCCAGCTCTGCCCCCGGCCGGCCCTGATCCGCCGCCAGATCGGCGCGCCCGAACAGGCCCAGCACCAGCCCGGCCATCTGATAGAAGACCACCGCCGCTTCGGCCTGAACCGGCACCCAACCAAGGGCCTCGTAGAAGCGACGCGCGCGTGCAATATCCTCCACGCCCAGCGTGATCAGCGTGACGCGCTGCACAGGATAGGCCATCACTCCGCCCTTTCGGTTACGACCGAGGTGCCCGCCACTTCGGTCACCTCGAAATACTGCCCCCGAGGGCCAAGGCTTTCAAACAATTCCGCGCCGGTGCCGGTCATCACGACCTGCGCCTCCAGCGCACAGATTTCATTATAGAGCGCCGCGCGCCGCGCGCTGTCCAGATGGGCCGCGGCCTCGTCCAGCAAGACAACGGTGTTTTCGCCCTTCAGCGCCCGCGCATTGGCCAGGATCAACGAGATCAGCAGCGCCTTCTGCTCGCCCGTCGAACATTGCGCGGCGGGCACATTCTTTTCGGCGTAAACCGCGGCCAGATCGGCGCGATGCGGGCCTTCCAGCGTGCGCCCCGCCGCCATGTCGCGCAGCCGCCCCTCGGCCAGCGCCTGCGCCAGATCGGCAGGCCCCGCGTTTTCGATCGCCAGATGCGCGGCGGGAAAGGCGGTCGCCGCGCCCTCTTGCGCGGCGGAAATCCGTGCCAGCGCCTCGGTCCGATGCGCGGCGATCAGCGCGCCCGCCTCGGCCATCTGCCCCTCCAGCGCATGATACCAGCGCGCGTCCTGCACCATATCCTTCAACAGCCGGTTGCGTTCGCGCATCGCCTTTTCATAGGCAAGGGTGGCTTCGGCATGGGCCGGACAGAAGCTCAGCGTGATCCGGTCCAGAAAGCGGCGGCGCCCCTCGGCGCCCTCGATCCACAGCCGGTCCATCGCGGGCACCAGCCACAGCACCCGCAAGATCCGCCCCAAGGCCACCTGCGGCGCGGCCTTGCCGTCGATCAGAACCTCGCGCGCCGATCCAGGCAGCGCCGAGGTTTCCAGTTCATGCATCTCGGTCTCGGCGCGGATTTTCCAGCCCACCGCCTCGGTGCGCCGCATCAACTCGTCCGCGGTGGCCCTGCGCAATCCGCGCCCGGGCGACAACAGCGAAATCGCTTCAAGAATATTGGTCTTGCCCGCGCCGTTGGGCCCATAAATCGCCACCGGCCTGCCATCGAAGGCCAGATGGGCACGCCGATGCGAACGGAACTGCAAAAGCGTCAGTTCGCGCAGCATCGGCCCCTCTTCTTCTTGGCAAAAATACTCCCGCCGGAGGCGAGCGACCGCGTCACACGCGCATCGGCATCACGACATAGACCGCCGAGGTATCATTCCCCTCGCGCATCAGGGTCGGATCGCCCGAGGAGTTGAACAGGAACACCGCATTTTCGCGATCCACCTGGCTGGCGATTTCCAGCAGGTATTTGGCATTGAAGCCAATTTCCAGCCGTTCGTCGCCATAGGCAACGGCCAGTTCTTCCTCGGCGGCGCCGGCGTCGGGGGCGTTGACCGACAGCACCAGGCGGTCTTCGTCCAGGCTCAGCTTGACCGCGCGCGAACGTTCCGACGACACCGTGGCCACGCGGTCGACCGCCTTGGCAAATTCGCTGGCATCCACTTCCAGACGGCGGGTGTTGCCCATCGGAATGACGCGCGTGTAGTCGGGGAAGGTGCCGTCGATGACCTTCGAGGTCAGCGTGATGACCGGGGTCGCGAAGCGCACCTTGGTCTCCGACACCGACACCGCGATCTGCGCGTCGTCGTCATCCAGCAGCTTGCGCAATTCATTCACCGTCTTGCGCGGCACGATGACGCCGGGCATGCCCTGCGCGCCATCGGGCAGGGGCGCGTCGATCCGCGCCAGACGGTGCCCATCGGTCGCCACGCAGCGCAGCACCGGGCCATCCTCGCCGGTTGCGACATGCATGTAGACGCCGTTCAGATAATAGCGGGTCTCCTCGGTCGAAATCGCGAACTTGGACTTGTCGAACAACCGTTTCAGCACGCCCGCCTTGGCCGCGAAATTCGCGGTATATTCCGAGCTGGCCATCACGGGGAAATCTTCGCGCGGCAGCGTGGCCAGGTTGAAGCTCGACCGCCCTGCCTGAATCGTCACACGCCCCGCCGCCGGATCGTCCGACAGCGAAATCAGCGCACCATCGGGCAGCTTGCGCACGATTTCATGCAGCATCACCGCCGAAACCGTGGTGGCACCGGCACGTTCGACCTGCGCGGGGGCCTTGTCGACCACCTCGATGTCCAGATCGGTTGCGCGGAACGACACGGTGTCGCCTTCGGCTTCGATCAGCACATTCGCCAAAATCGGAATCGTGTTGCGGCGTTCGACAACCGATTGCGCTTGGGCGACGGCTTTCAGAAGCGCGGCGCGTTCGATGCTGATCTTCATTTCCATCCCTCACGGCTGCCTTGACGCGGAAAGGTAACACCCTTCCGCGCAGGCTCAAGATTTTTCAGGACATTCGGCCGCTTTGGCCGGAGCGTCAAGACTCAGGACTCAAGAAGACGCCGCAGCAGGTCAATATCTTCGGCCAGTTGCCGATCTGCGCCTTTCAGCTCTTCGATCTTGCGGATGCCATGCATGATCGTGGTGTGATCGCGCCCGCCAAAGCGACGCCCGATTTCGGGCAGCGAGCGGGTGGTCAGCTGCTTGGCCAGATACATCGCCACCTGACGCGGGCGGGCGATGGTGCGCACCCGTTTCGGGCCGATCATGTCCGACAGGCGGATGGTGTAATGTTCGGCCACCTTGCGCTGGATTTCCTCGATCGTGACCTTGCGGTCCGAGGCGCGCAGGATATCGGTCAGGCATTCCTGCGCCAGATCCAGCGTGATTTCCCGCCCGACCAGCGAGGCGAAGGCGAACAGACGGGTCAGCGCGCCTTCCAGCACGCGCACGTTGGTGGTGATCCGATGCGCCAGGAATTCCAGCACCCCATCTGCCAGCACCAGCCCCGGATATTGCGCGCGGTAGGCTTCGGTCTTGGTCTGCAGGATGCCCAGACGCAATTCGTAATCGGTCGGGTGCAGATCGACGACCAGACCGCATTGCAGACGCGACTTGATCCGGTCTTCCAGATCCTTGATCTCGCCCGGGGCCCGGTCGGCGGAAATCACGATCTGCTTGCCCTGATCCACAAGCGCGTTGAACGTGTGGAAGAATTCTTCCTGCGTGCTGTCCTTGCCCGCGATGAACTGCACGTCATCGACCATCAGCACATCGACCGAGCGGAACATTTCCTTGAAATCCATGATCTGACGTTCGCGCAGCGCCTGCACGAAACGATACATGAACTGTTCGGCCGACAGATACAGCACACGCAGATCGGGGCGGCGGGCCTGCAGTTCATGCGCGATGGCGTGCATCAGGTGGGTTTTACCCAAGCCCACCCCGCCGTACAGGAACAGCGGATTGAAGGTGACCGGCCCGCCCTCGGCCACGCGGCGCGCGGCGGCATGGGCCAGTTCGTTGGGCTTGCCCACCACGAAACTGTCGAAGGTGAAGCGCGCATCCAGCGGCGCGCCCGGCAGGTCGGCATCGTCGGCGACGCGCGCGGGTTTGCGCGGCTTGGCCGGGGTCGGATTGGCCACGGCCGCGACCGGAATCGCCCGCAATTCGGGCACGCGAATGTCGATCCGCTCGGCGGTGACGCCAGCCTGACGCAGCTCGCGCAGGATCGGTTCGGCAAAGTTGCGCGACACCCAGTCACGCATGAATTTCGTCGGCGCCTCGAACGAGACGATCCCGTCGGACAGTTCGATCAGCCGAAGCGGCGCGATCCAGCTTGTGAAATTGTTTTTCCCAACAGTCTTAAGAAGTTCATTGCACACCCGCCCCCAGGTTTCGTCCGTCATGTTCTTGCCTATTCATCCCAAACTGTCAGCCGACCTCGCACCGCCCAGACAAAAGGGAACCGCCCAGCCGATCGGCCGGGATCTCCCCCCAGTTTCAAGGACACAGAAGCCGACCCGGCAGACCGGGCGTGGCATCACCTGCCGAAGCTGGGGGCGCAGTACCCCCGAGAATCGGATTCGCATCTTTCAGACCGGCAGCTCCGGCTTTTTTTCTTTGTCGTGGCAGACTTTACGCCCGCTGCGGCCAGAGAAAGATGCGTCATGTCCCCCTAGGCGACGTGAATCGCAAGGTGACGCTAGCAAGCTCTCGGGGCCGCACGCAACCGAACTTCACTCTTGACGCACAATTCACGGTTACGAATCTGATTCACGGGGACGTGATTGCAACACCACAAATCAACCCATTGATTCATATGAAAAAAACAAAAAGACGCCCGCAAGCGGACGTCTTTTCGAAGTGCTGAATTTTCAGCCGCTTATCAGGCCTGCAGCGCTTTCACGCGCGAGGACAGGCGCGACATTTTGCGCGCAACGGTGTTCTTGTGCAGCACACCCTTGGTGATGCCACGGGCTAGTTCCGGCTGTGCAGCGCGCAGCGCAGCGACGGCAGCTTCGGAGTTCCCCGAGGCGATCGCTTCTTCGACTTTGCGCAGGTAGGTGCGGATGCGCGAACGACGGGCCTTGTTGATGTCGTTGCGGCGCTCGTTCTGACGGGCGCGTTTCTTGGATTGGGGCGTATTGGCCATGTTTTTCCGAATTCCCGGGTCTGTTACATTTCGATTGCGCAACGGGCCCGGTCGTCCCAACGAACCGGATGATTCTAGCCTGAGCGGGCTCCACGCGCATGTGAGGGCGGTCCATACGGCAAAAGAGGCTGAAAGAAAAGCCTCTTTTGCCGCAAAACCTGGATTTCCGGCTTACTTGTCGCGGAACTGGGGCTGGCGTTTTTCAAGGAACGCTGACATCCCCTCTTTCTGATCTTCGGTCGCGAACAGCGCGTGAAACAGGCGGCGTTCATACAGCACGCCTTCGTGCAGCGTCATCTCGTAGGAACGGTTCACCGCTTCCTTGATGGCCAGAACCGAGAGCGCGGATTTTTCGGCGATCTTTTGCGCGGCAGCGATCGCTTCGGGGATCAGCTTGGCCACCGGCACGACCCGGCTGACCAGGCCCGAGCGCTCTGCCTCGGCGGCATCCATGAAGCGACCGGTCAGGTGCATGTCCATCGCCTTGGACTTGCCGACGAAGCGGGTCAGACGCTGCGTGCCGCCCATGCCGGCCATCACGCCCAGGTTGATTTCGGGTTGCCCGAATTTGGCGTTTTCCGCGCAGATCAGGAAATCGCACATCATTGCCAATTCGCAGCCGCCGCCCAGGGCATAGCCCGCAACGGCGCCGATGATCGGCTTGCGGGTGCGCAGCAGCGAGTCGGTTTCGGGGCCGAAGAAGTCCGACGTGAACATATCCACGAAGGATTTCTCGGACATTTCCTTGATGTCGGCACCAGCCGCGAAGGCCTTTTCCGAGCCGGTGATGACGATTGCGCGCACCTTGTCGTTGTCATCCGCCGCTTTCAGCGCATCCGCCAACTCGCCCAGCAGGGTCGAATTCAGGGCGTTCAGAGCTTCGGGACGGTTGAGCCGGATCAGGGCGACGTAGTCTTCGATCTCGACGATCAGGGTCTGGTAGGCCATGTGGCTTTGCCTTTCCTTGTTATGAGCAGGAGTCCTAACAGGACCGGGGCGATTATCAAGTCGCTTTCGCAGGTGCGGCAAAGCTAGCGCTGGCACACCGGGCAGAAGAAACTGGAACGCCCCGACTGCACGATGCGGCGGATCGGGGCGCCGCAGTGGATGCAGGGTTTGTCCTCGCGGTCATAGACCCGGAAGGCATGCTGGAAATAGCCCAGCTCGCCGTCGGCCTGACGATGGTCGCGCAGGCTCGACCCGCCCGCCTCGATCGCCTCGGTCAACACGGCGCGGATGACCGGCACCATCTCGGCCACCCGTTTCGCCGCGATCCGCCCGGCCTGACGGCGCGGGTCGATACCCGCGCGAAACAGCACTTCGGACACATAGATATTGCCCAGCCCCGCGATGATCCGCTGATCCAGAAGCGCCGCCTTGATCGGCGTGGCCCGGCCTTTCAGCCGCGCAACCAGATAGTCTTCGTGGAAATCATTGCCGAAGGGTTCGGGCCCCAGCCCCGCCAGCAGCCAATGCGCCGCCTCGCGGTCGGTGCGCACCAGATCCATCGCCCCGAAACGGCGCGCATCGTTGAAGGTCACGCGCGCACCGCCTTCCATGTGCAGCACCACATGGTCATGTTTCTGCGGCGCGGGGTGATCCAGATGAAAACCGCCCAGCATCACCCCCGACACCAGCATCCGCCCCGACATGCCCAGATGGATCAGCAGGCTCTCGCCCGTGTCCAGATCGGCCAGAATGTATTTCGAGCGTCGCCGCAGTTGCACCACCCGCGCGCCGGTCAGCCGGTCGGCCATACCCTCGGGCAGGGGCCAGCGCAAATCGGGGCGGTTGACCTCGGCACGGGCGATCCGCACGCCCTCCATCGCGGGCAAAAGCCCGCGACGCACGGTTTCAACCTCGGGCAGTTCGGGCATCTGATGTTCCTGTCGCATTGTCATGGCCGCCGGGGCCCCTATAAGAAGGGGGACATTTCCAGATCGGCAAGGGCCCCCGAGCAAATGACTCGCACGGATCAGAACAAGACCACGCATTTCGGCTTCAAAACCGTGGACGAGGGCGAAAAGGCCGGCATGGTGCACGGCGTGTTTTCGCGGGTGGCCTCGAAATACGACATCATGAACGATCTGATGAGCCTGGGCATCCATCGCGTCTGGAAGGATGCGATGATGGATTGGCTGGCGCCGCGCCCGGGGCAGAAGCTGCTGGATGTGGCAGGCGGTACCGGCGACGTGGCCTTCCGCTTCCTCAAACGCGCACCCGGCGCCACCGCGACCGTCTGCGACATGACGGAATCGATGCTGATCGAGGGCCAGAAACGCGCCGAAGCCGAAGATATGGCCGATCGCCTGCAATGGGTCGTGGGCGACGCGATGGCCCTGCCCTTCGCCGACAACAGTTTCGACGTTTACACGATCTCGTTCGGTATTCGAAACGTGACCCGCATCCCCGACGCGCTGCGCGAGGCCTACCGCGTGCTGCGCCCCGGCGGGCGGTTGATGGTGCTGGAATTCAGCCAGATCCCGAATGACATGCTGCAATCGCTGTATGACGCCTATTCGTTCAACGTCATTCCGGTGATGGGGCAGATCGTGGCGAACGACCGCGACAGCTATCAATATCTGGTGGAATCGATCCGCAAGTTCCCCAATCAAGAGATCTTCGCCTCGATGATCCGCGAGGCCGGGTTCGACCGGGTCAAATACCGCAACCTGTCGATGGGCATCGCCGCGCTGCATTCCGGCTGGAAGGTGTAAGATGCGCGGTCCGCACAACATCTGGCGGCTGATCCGCACCGGCGCCACGTTCGAACGCACCGGCGCGATGAAAGTCGCGCTCGAAGCGGTAGAGGCCCCCCCGAGGCTGCGCCTGGTGGCGCGGATCATGGGCTGGCCGTTCAAATGGCTGGGCTACAAGGGCGACCCGAACCTGCCGCCGGTGACGCGTGCGATCACCGCACTGGGGCCGGCCTATATCAAATTTGGTCAGGTGCTCTCGACCCGACCCGATGTCGTGGGCCAGGAATTGGCCGATCAGCTGCGTGTGCTGCAAGACAAGCTGCCGCCATTTCCGACGGCGATTGCCCTGCGCACCGTCGAAGAGGAACTCGGCCGCCCGGTTTCCACGATTTTCAGCGAATTTTCCGAGCCTGTCGCGGCCGCCTCGATCGCACAGGTTCATTCCGCGATTCTGGCCGAAACCGGCGAGCGCGTGGCGGTCAAGGTGCTGCGCCCCGGGATCGAACGCGCCTTCCGCCGCGATCTGGACGCGTTTCATTTCGCCGCAGGCATGATCGAACGGCTTTCGCCGGCCTCGCGCAGGCTGCGCCCGACCGACGTTGTCAAACATTTCGAAGGCGTGGTTCTCGGCGAACTCGACCTGCGGCTCGAGGCTTCGGCCGCCTCGCAATTCGGCGCCAATACGGCGGGTGACGCGGGCTTCACCGTGCCGCAGCCGATCTGGGCCTATTCCGGTCGTCAGGTGATGACGCTTGACTGGGCCGAGGGGCTGCCGATGGGCGACGCGGCCGCGATCCGGGCCGCAGGGCACGATGTCGTGGCCCTGTCCGAACGGGTGCTGCAACTGTTTCTCAGCCATGCGCTGCGCGACGGCTATTTCCACGCCGACATGCATCAGGGCAATCTGAAGGTCGCCGCGAACGGCAATATCATCGCCTATGATTTCGGGATCATGGGGCAGATCGACGAATATACCCGCCGGGTTTACGCCGAGATCCTGATGGGTTTCATCAAGCGTGACTATCGCCGCGTGGCCGAGGTGCATTTCGAGGCCGGCTATGTGCCCGCCGACCGTGACGTGAACGAATTCGCGCTGGCGCTGCGTGCGGTGGGCGAACCGATCTTCGGCATGAATGCCACGCAAATCTCGATGGCGCGGCTGCTGGCCTACCTGTTCGAGGTGACCGAACGCTTCGGCATGCAGACCCGCACCGAACTGATCTTGCTGCAGCGCACCATGGTCGTGGTCGAAGGTGTCGCGCGCTCGCTGAACCCGGCGATCAACATGTGGGAAGCCGCGCGCCCTGTCGTCGAGACCTATATTCGCGGCGCGCTCGGCCCCCGTGCGGCATTGCATGATCTGATGCGCACGGTACAGGTTCTGCATCAATTCGGGCCGCGTTTGCCCGGCTTGCTGCAAGCTGCACTTGAACGTCAGGCCGATCCGCAACCGGCGCCACAGCCGCCCCGACGGCTGCATCGGGTGGCATTGACCCTGGCCGGCCTGGCCCTTTTGGGATCGGGCATTGCGATCGGCTGCGTGATCTGAGCGTCATCCCGCATCGCGTAGCGCGGTCACTTCGCCCGTGTCGATCGTCGTGCCGCCGCGCAAGACCAATGCGGTGCCTGCGCCCGTGCCCTGTGCCTCGACGATCCGGTTGTAGGTTTCGACGGTCTCGGTCGAAAGCAGGCTGCCGCTGTTGTAGCATTCGAGCTTGAACGTATAGAGCCCGGTGGGCAATTCATTGCCACTTGTGCCGACCCCGTCCCAGGTGATCGGATCGGCCGAAACTGCAACCGCCTCGCGCGACACCTCGGTCCCGGCAGCGTCATAGGCGACAAGAATCGCCTGATCGGAACCGGTTACCGGGTTCGGTGCCACTGTTACCGGCGTGCCGTCGTAATAGGCCGGGGCGTCGGAACGCGCCTCCATCCCGACCCAGCCCGCAAACTGCGTCATCCCCATGACCCCCATCTGCGTGGCGAGGGATTCCAGCAGATCGTTGGTTTTCACCTGTTGCTCGACCCCGGAAAACGTCGCCAGCTGCACAGCATAATCCGAACTCTCGATCGGATTGAGCGGGTCCTGATTTTGCATTTGCACCGTCAGCATCTTGAGGAAAGTCTCGAAATCAGAGCTGATCGCAGAGGTCGAGCGCGACGTAGTGCTGGAAACGGTGCTGGCGGTCGTTGTGGCAGCGGTCACTGTGGTCATCTGTCAGTCCTTTCACATGCGCAAATCCAGCCCGCCCTGCGACTGCCGGGCGCCGGAAACCCTGAGGTCAGGCGCAAGGCCCTCCCCATTGGCGGGCTCTGTGGTATCTTGCCGTGTCGCCGCAGACGCGGTCATCGGTTGGTCGTTCTGACGCCGGGAGTCGTTTCCGAAATCGAAGGCAATCGATGCATAGCCCTGATCGCGGAAGTCGCGCGCCAGCAGGTCGATATTGCGGCGCATAAGATCAAGCGTTTCAGGACGTTCGGCATGGATCGCCACGGTGATCCCCGCCTCTGATGTATGCAGCGTCAAACGTACGCGCCCCAACTCCTCGGGGGCGAGGGTCAACTCGACCGGCCCATCCGCAACCCTGGCTGCGGCATGCGCGACCTGCTGCGTGATGGCCTGTGGCAATACGGCCTGCGGCCCGACCGCAACCCGCACAGGATTGGGTGCAGTTCCAACCGCGTCGGCTGCCATCTCGCGCCCGCCGAGCACACCCGGATCGCTCTCTACCTCAGTCATCTGGTGGGGCGCCCTGACCCGCAAAAGCTCCGGCACCTCGCTCGCCCTTGCGCGGCTTTGGGGCGGTTGCCCCTCTGCACGCGTCTCGCTCATCAACCGCATATCCCGCGAGTCAATTCGGCTGTCCTCCCCGGCCTCGGCCGGAACCACGATGTCCGGGGACGAAGCTTGCGCCATGACGGGGGAGGCGGGGGGCACTGACGTGGCACCAGGCATCGGATCGGGGAGCTGACGCGCGGGCAAAATGGCCGCCGATTCACGTTTATCGGATACAGGCGCGGCTCCGTCTTCCATTGGATCCCCGGCTGCAGCGGTGATGTCCTCAGGCGCCGCTGGTGTAAGCAGGGCGCGACCCTCGCTGCGCGGCAACTCTGCCTCCGCCGCATCGGCAGTCGCCCAGGCGGGCACGGCACTTGCCGGCAAATACCGCAGCTGGATATCCGCTGCCACGCTGGAGTTGCCGGGCTGGCCCTGAGGCGCGGGCGGCTCAATATCGTGCTGCCCGGCGGCCGCAACGGTCAGCGCCCCCGCCTGCAACGCCCCGGCATCCGGCTTTGCGCGCGGTGTATCGGACTGGGTTTGCGGTCCGCCCGGCGCAGGGGCAACGACTTTCGTTGCTTCCGTCACATCCGACCGGGCTCGCGGCACATCTTCACTTCTGCGTTCGAACTGCGGCGTTGACGCACCAAGCGGGCTCTCGGCGCCCCCTTCCGGGGCGGCCTGAACCACCGGATCGGCGGTCCGAACCTGTGGTCGAGACGGGTCTTTCGGCGGCTGTCGTGCCTCCGCAACAACCAGGGCCGGACCGGGCCGGGTTTCAGGCATATCCTTGGTCTGAACTGGCATTTCAGCCCGTTCGGATTGTGGCACCAAAGGTGCGCCCGAAACTCCGGGCGCTTGCGGCAGCACAGTTGGCGAATCCACCACGCGGCCTTTTCCAACAGCGGCGGGCGGCACCGCCATACCCGTCTCGGATGGCGCCCCGGCAGCAATCGCCGACATCACGCCCTTCTGGTCAGTCGGCAGTGACAGAACGGCGGCCTCGGACGGGGCCACCGTCTTTGGAATCACCGTCGCCTCGGTCCGTGGCATCGAGAACGATGAAGCCAACGCGGCCTCGGCGGCAGCTATATGTTGATGGGGCGTGCCCCCAACCGGGGCTTGTGCATCTGCGGTTTCGAACTTTTGCTCTGGCACACGGGACGGCGGCATTGGAGCCCCCGCTTCATGCTGCGAATCCAGGAGCGAAGTCGCTGCCATCTCGGCATCCAGCGGCGAATCCATTGCCGCCGTTTCCTGACCGAACCCCCACCACCCCGGCGCATCGCCGAACGACGAAAGAAACGGCGCGAATTCACCGGCCGCCAGCGGCAACGCACCTTCCGTCATCACCGGAGGCTCCGCCAGGGCAAGGCACGGACTTCCGATTGCGCCTTCCACGAGCGCATCGAACAGAACCCCCGAATCGTCAGGGGTATCAGCCAGATCACCGCCCATAGTGCGGGAAACGCCCGCAGGGGCAGGGATCAGAAATTCGGAAAATGCAACGCGGTCCATGGTCCTCACGACTTCTGCCCGGGATGGTCAAACCATGACAGAAGGAGGTTACCGCTTCTTTACCGCCTTATGCCCATACTCGTGGAAATCGCTTCAATTGGAGGTTTCTCATGTCCATCCCTGCCGGCCTGAACGCCGCGCCCCCGTCAACGATGAACACGGCGCCGCAGCGGGACGCGGTGTTGCACCAGAGGGCCGTGCAACTTGAAGCGGCGTTCCTGTCGGAAATGCTCAAGCACGCCGGATTCGGCGCCGCGCGCGACAGTTTTGGCGGCGGCATTGGCGAAGAACAATTCGCCTCCTTCCTGCGCGACGAACAGGCCGGAAACATGGCGCGCGCCGGGGGTGTCGGCCTTGCCGAAACGATCTTTCACGCCTTGCAGAAAGGAGAACGCGATGCATGAAGCCATGGAACAGACAACCGAAGCTCTGATGGATCTGCTGCGGGCCGAACGCCATGCGATCACCCATGGCGAGTTCGAGGCCATCCTGCAGACCGCGCGACGCAAAGAATCCCTGATGGCAGCACTGGCCGACGCCCCCGACGCGGAGCTCGGCAAGATCCGTGAAATGGCGCATGAAAACCAGCGCCTTCTGAACGCCGCCCTGAAGGGTATCCGGGCGGCACAACGGCGACTGAAAATCATCATGGGCGCCTCGAAAAGCTTCAACAGCTATGACGGTCAGGGGCGCGCGCGCACGATCAACCCCGACACCGGATCGGTGGAGCGGCGCGCGTAAAGCATTCTTCGAAAATCTGAATGACTTGGGGCCGGCCACAGAGCCGGCCTTAGCGTTCTGTTAGGGCTTGTAGTGCAAGGATCAACCCGCATCCGACGGGATGGCACGGAAAGGCAGGGTCCAGATCCGTATCGGTCAGAACGCCACGAGCGCCGCGTTGAACCGCGGCAAGTGAAACCCGGCGCAAAGCGCCGTTTCTGTTAAGGATCTGATATGTCTAGTATTCTTACCAACACCAGCGCGATGGTTGCGCTGCAGACGCTCAAAGGCATCAACTCGAATCTCGCGGCGACCCAGTCGGAAATCTCGACGGGCAAATCCGTCGGTTCGGCCAAGGACAACGCTGCCGTCTGGGCCATCTCGAAAGTGATGGAATCGGATGTGAAAGGCTTCGCGGGCATCTCGGACAGCCTCGCGCTTGGCGATTCGACCGTCGCCGTGGCACAAAACGCCGCAGAGACGATCACCGACCTGCTGACCGACATGAAAAGCAAGATCGTTGCCGCACAGGAATCGAACGTCGACCGTGACAAGATTCAGGCCGATATCGTGGCATTGCGCGAACAGATCAATTCGGTCGTCGGCGCAGCCCAGTTCAACGGTCTCAATCTGATCGAAGGCACCGAGGCGATCACGGTTCTTTCGTCGCTCGACCGGCAGACTGACGGCTCCGTTCAGGCCGCGCATATCAATGTGGCGCGTCAGGATCTGACGGCCTCGGCTGGCATCGCCGGCACGACGGCGCTGTCGGGCATGACCGTTGCCGACCTGGGCACGATCACCGACGCCAACGGCGCAACGGTCACCGCCACCTCGGCCGCGACCGGCTCGGTGGCGCAGCTGCAATTTGCGGGCACCGCTGCAGACGGAAACGTGTATTCGATCGACATCGGCGGCAATACCGTGAGCTACACCGCGGATGTCACCGGCGGCGACACCGACACGACGATCCGCGATACGCTGCAAGGCATGATCAACGCCCTTGGGATCGAGGGCATCACCGCGACTGCAGGCACCAACACCGGTGAACTCGTCATTTCCAACACCAGCAGCTTCGAAGGCATGAATATCGGGGTTCAGGCCCCTGCTTCGGGCGGAACCCTCGTGATCGAAGAGCTGAACGGTGTGACCGGCCTCACCGCCACGTCGGGAACGATCGCGCAGCGCGCCGAAACGATCGACTTCTCGACGGCGGCCGCCGTGAACGATGGCGATACCTACAAGGTCACCGTTGCGGGACAGTCTTTCAACTATATCGCCGGTGCCGGCGAGACCATGGAAGATGTGGCCAAGGGGCTGAAAACCGCAATCGATTCGAACGCGCCGAGCGGCGTGACCACCCAGACGCAGTACAACGAAAGCACGGGCCAATGGTCGCTCGCGATCGACGATTCGACCGGCGGGCGGGCGCTGTCGCTCAACGTGACGACCGGCGGCACCGCTTCGGGCGGCCTTTTTGGTCTCAACAATATCGACGTGACCACCGACGCGGGGGCCGAAGCCGCGTTGGCCAATATCGAAACGATGATCGACACCGCCACCGAAGCGGCGGCGTCGTTTGGCTCCGTGGCCGGGCGCATCGAAACGCAGTCCGCCTTCATCAGCAACCTGTCGGACTCGATGAAAGCGGGCATCGGGGCGCTGGTCGATGCCGATATGGAAGAGGCGTCGGCGCGGCTGCAAGCCCTGCAAACCCAGCAACAGCTGGGCATTCAGGCCCTGTCCATCGCGAACCAGCAGCCCCAGAACATCCTGTCGCTGTTCAAATAACACGGAAGAAGGCGCCCTTGGGGGCGCCTTCGCCCCCCGCGGCAAAGCCGCGTCTTGATGCACTCAGCCACAGGAAGGATTTCCCGTGAACGCGACGACCATGGCCAAAACGGCTTATGCAAACCCAAGTCAACCGATCCGCACCTTGCGCGGAACCGAATACGAGCTGTTCGCTCGCATCACACACCGCCTCAAACAGGCCAGTACCGACGGGAAAGGCAGCTTCAACACGCTCGCCCGGGCTGTCTATGAAAACCGCAGGCTCTGGACCACATTGGCGGCGGACGTTGCCTCACCCGACAATGGCCTGCCTGCACAGCTCCGCGCGCGGCTTTTCTATCTCAACGAATTCACTCAGGCACATAGCCGAAGGGTGCTCGCTGGCGAAGCCTCTGCGGCCATTCTGGTGGACATCAACACCTCGATCATGCGCGGCTTGCGGCAGGAAGGTGGCAGCGAATGACAGGTCTCGTACTGAAGCTTGCCCCGAAAGAGCGCGTTCTCATCAACGGCGCGGTGATCGAGAACGGGGAGCGGCGGTCGCGCCTCGCGATCATGACGCCCAATGCACATATCCTGCGCCTGCGCGATGCAATCCACCCCGAAGAGGTCAACACCCCCGTGCGGCGGGTCTGCTACATTGCGCAACTGGTCTTGTCCGGCGATGCCGATGCGGATGAAGCGCGGATGCAACTGCTTCGCGGGATCGAACAACTGAGTCAGGTGCTGACCGACCACGACAGCCGCGTCCAGCTCGGGCAGGCAACGACCGCCGTTCTGGAGGATCAGCATTATCAGGCGCTCAAGGCGCTGCGCAGCTTGCTGCCGCGCGAAGAACGCCTGCTGGCGGCGGGTCGGGCATGAGCTACGCCCCCATCGTGCCTTTAGGCGGTTACGCCGGGTGGGCATTCCTGAACCGAACCATGGACTCGCAGAAGGCGGCCTTTGCCGCCTCTGCCGACTTGCAGAACCGCGAATCCTATTTTCGCGACAAGATCGGAAGTATCACCACGGCAGAGGAGCTGGTGAATGATCGGCGCTTGCTGAGTGTCGCCCTGGGGGCCTTCGGTCTCGATGACGATATCAACAACCGCTATTTCATCCGCAAAGTTCTGGAAGAGGGCACCCTGGACACGGGCTCTCTGGCCAACAAGCTCAGTGACAAGCGCTATCTTGCGCTGTCCAAGGCCTTCGGCTTCGGCGATTATTCAACTCCGCGCACCGTCCTGTCGGATTTTCCGGATGAAATCCTCCAGAAATACGAAGAGCATCAATTTGAAATCGCAGTGGGCAACAGTGATGAGACCATGCGCATGGCGCTGACCGTTCAGCGCGAACTGCCCGAACTGGCCGGAAAGCCGACGTCCGAAAACACGAAATGGTATTCCATCATCGGCTCGAAAACCTTGAGCGTGGCGTTCCAAACCGCCCTCGGATTGCCGTCGAGCATGGGTTCACTGGACGTCGATCAGCAGGTTTCGATCTATCGCCAGAAAGCGGAAACCGTGTTTGGATCGGCCGATCCTGCACAGTTCACGGAACCTGACACGCTGAACAAGCTCGTCAAACTTTACCTTCTTCGAGATGAGATGGCATCTGTCAGTTCGCAAAGCGGCCAATCAATTGCCCTGCAACTGCTGCAAGGTCAGGGATCGAGTGGAGCGATCTCTTTGCTCCTGTGATCCCGGATGACCGGGTTATCTTCTGCCAAGGCGCCCGGGCTCGATGCTCTTGCGCTTCCCTTGTATGCCGTCAGACCCACGACATCGCGCAGAATAAGTGTGGGCGTGTAACGGGCGGCCCGCATCCTGCGACACGGCCGAAACATGCAATGGGGCGCGGCCGATACCGCGCCCCTGCTCTTCATCAGAACTTCGCTTCAAGCTTGACGTAGACGGTCCGCCCCGGCTCCATCACCCGCGTCATGGTGCTGTCAAAGACGTTCGAGCGGCTCAGATGGTTCGAATAGGCCTTGTCGAAGACGTTATCGACGCCCGCAAACAGCATTGCCTTCTCGCTCAACGCATAACCGCCGAACACATCGAGCGTTGCCCAACCGGCGCTGACGCCCGGATCGCGCGACGGGTCGATCCGGGTCTGGCTCGACGCGAAGTTCACACGCCCACCGGCGTGCCACAAGTCGGCCGCATAAGTGGCGCTGACCGAACCTTCAAGCGGCGGAATTTGCGCAAGCGGACGATCATCGGTGCGGTTCTGACCGTAGGTGTAGGTCACATCCCCCGCCAAGGTCCAGTTACCCGATTGCAGGCTGCCGCCCAGTTCCACCCCCGCCAGCGTGGCGGAAACGTTGCGATAGGTGGTAACGCCGGGAATGGTGAACTGATCGCGCAGGATGTAATCGTTGACGCGATCGGCGAAGGCGGTCGCGGTAAAGGCCCAGGCCTTGCCCTCGGCCTCCAGCCCCACATCAATCTGGTGATGTTTCTCGGGCGCGATATCGGGATTGCCGATCCAGTTGGACCGCGCAAAAGCCCGCTCGCTCGCATCCGCCGTGCGCACCGAGCGCGACAGGCCCGAGAACAGCGTCACCCCGGGCGACAGTTCGTATTCCAACCGCACCAGACCGCCGAAGTTATCCTCGGTCCGGGCCTCGTCGAAGGTGGTGCCGTAATAGGTGGTGTAGAGCGTGTTCGGCGCGGGCGCGGGTGCCCCGGCAACGCCATCGGCAAGCCCTGCAGTCGCCCGCACATGATCGTAGCGCGCCCCGAATTTCAGCGTTGTTCTGGCATCCAGCTTGGTTTCGGTTTCGGCATAAAGCCCGGTCTGCGCGATGGTCACGTCGGGCCAGGACACCGAGGTCAGCCGCGAGACGTCACCCGCCTCGATCAGCGCCAGCATGCTGGCCGGGCCGCCATAGCCGAAGGCCACACGATTGTTCGACTGGTAATCCAGACCGATCTTGGCGGTGGTCGTGCCGAAATCGAACTGCCCTTCGACCTTGCCACCATGGGTATCCGAGGTGGTGGGCGAGCGCATCAGCATCATCCCAGGCGTGCGCAGCGTGTAGTTGTCCATCTCGTGGTCAACTTCGGTCAAGAACAGGTTGCCCTCGATCCGCGTCAGCGGCCCCATGCCAACATCCATCCCGCCACGCAGGCGATAGATCTTCGTGTCCGACAGCGGGCTGTCCATACCCGCGCCCGCAAACAGCACATCTTCGGCCTTGTCGCGTTCGATATCCAGCGCGATCTCGGCGCCTTCGGTCTTGTAGCCGAAGGTCACACCGGCGTTCTTCTGGGTATAGGCGCTGCGCTCCTCGCGGCCGTCACCATCTTCGTAATTGTCGGCGTCCTTGTATTCGGCCCCCGCTTCCAGATAGAAGCCGCCGCCCAGATCCACCGCGATCGTGCCGCCGATTTCCTTGGTGTTGCCGTTCGTGCCCAGCGCCGTGATCAAGGACCCGCTGACCTTCTTGCCCTCTTCGAATTCGGGGGCCTCACGCTCCAGCCGCACGGTCCCGCCCGAACCGCCCGGGCCGTTCGTCACGCTGGCATAGCCTTTTTCCACGATGATCGTATCGGCCCGGTTGAGCGACAGCGTCGAGGTCGGCGGGTCCATCCGGTTCGGACAGCCGCCATAGGTGAACGAACCGGAATCGATCACATTCAGCTGGTTGGCCTGCTGGCCCCGGATCACGATGTCGAGCCCATGCCCGCCCATCCGGTTGATCGAGACGCCCGGGACCGAATTCAGCAGCGCCCCGCCATCCGAGGCAGGCGCGGCCTCGATGTCCATCGGCGTGAATTCATAACGCCCCGCCGTCAGGCGCGCGCGTTCGCGCAACACATAAATCGGGTCGAGCGCGGTAACCGCGTCGGCGTCTTGCGCGAAGGCCGCCGGAGAAAGTGCGCACAGCAGCGCACCAGAGGCGCCAAGACGCGCCAAAGTCGTAAGTTTCATTGTCACTATCCTTTGAATATTCGCAGCCACGGGGTCCGCGGCTGTGCGCGGCATACGCCCGGGCATTTGGGTGTCAGCGAAAGATCAAAGGGCGCGAGGCGGCGCGCGTGCGGCCTGTTCGCGATGCAGCCGGAGCGGCGCAACCGACAGATCGGCCACATGTTCAGCGGGCACGAAATGAAATGTTGCGGCAAACTGCGGCGGCGTGAACACCGGCGCCAGCAAGGCCGCGCCCACCACACAGAAGGGGCAGCGATCCTGCACCGTTTGCGTTGGGGTGATCTCGACCTCGCCGGTCGCAAGGTTGATGGTGACGGTCTGGAACCCGTCGACACCACAAATGACCGAGCGGATATGCCCTGCCTCCAGTGGCGTGTCGAGGGCGACATAGCTCATCGCCACCTGGGCAGACAGCAACAGGCTCAGGACCGCCGCCAATGCGCGCGTCAGAACGTCCCGAATTTTGCCGTGCCTCACCATGGCTTCACGATCTGCGCCAAAAATTTAGGCGAAGCAACACGTTTGCGTGACCTGCGCGCTGCGGCAAATCATTTCCCGGCGCAGCGTTGCCGCCCCGCATCGCCCATGCCAGAAGTTGGCTACAGAACCCTTGACTGCCACGACGTCAGACGAAACAAGGACCCACGGGTCCCGGGCCCGAAGCGCGCAGTGGCGGCTGGAGTTCGGGGATGCGCAGTCGGCCACATCTGCTGTTTTTCCGATAGGAGAACGTCATGAAATTCCGCTTCCCCATCGTAATCATCGACGAAGATTTCCGCTCGGAAAACTCGTCCGGACTGGGCATTCGCGCCCTGGCCGAAGCCATCGAAAATGAGGGCTTCGAAGTGCTGGGTGCCACCAGCTACGGCGATCTGTCGCAATTCGCGCAGCAGCAATCGCGCGCCTCTGCCTTCGTTCTGTCGATCGACGACGAGGAATTCAGCCCCGGCCCAGAGCTTGACCCGGCGGTCGAGAAACTGCGCGCCTTCATCGAGGAAGTGCGCTGGAAAAACGCCGACGTGCCGATCTATGTGCATGGCGAAACCAAAACCTCGCGCCACTTGCCCAACGATATCCTGCGCGAACTGCACGGCTTCATCCACATGTTCGAGGATACGCCCGACTTTGTGGCAAAACACATCATCCGCGAGGCGAAAAGCTATCTGGAAAGCATCCAGCCGCCGTTTTTCCGCGCGCTTCTGGATTACGCCGAGGACGGGTCCTATTCGTGGCACTGCCCGGGGCATTCAGGCGGCGTGGCCTTCCTGAAAAGCCCGATCGGGCAGATGTATCACCAGTTCTACGGCGAAAACATGCTGCGCGCAGATGTCTGCAACGCGGTCGAGGAACTGGGCCAGTTGCTGGATCATAACGGCGCGATCGGTGCGTCGGAACGCAATGCCGCGCGGATTTTCAATTCCGATCATTGTTATTTCGTGACCAACGGCACCTCGACCAGCAACAAGATGGTGTGGCATCACACCGTGGCGCCCGGCGATGTGGTGGTCGTGGACCGCAACTGCCACAAGTCGATCCTGCATTCGATCATCATGACCGGCGCGATTCCGGTGTTTCTGAAACCCACGCGCAACCATCACGGCATCATCGGCCCGATCCCGTATAGCGAATTCGAGATCGACAGCATCAAGGCCAAGATCCGCGCCAACCCGCTGTTGGCCGGGGTCGACCCGGAAACCGTCAAGCCGCGGATCATGACGCTGACGCAATCGACCTATGACGGGGTTCTGTATAATACCGAGGTCATCAAGGGCCTGCTGGACGGCTATGTCGACAACCTGCATTTCGACGAGGCCTGGCTGCCCCACGCCGCCTTCCACCCGTTCTACGGCACCTATCATGCGATGGGCCGCAAGCGCGCGCGCACCAAGCATTCGGTGACCTATGCCACCCAGTCGATCCACAAGCTGCTGGCCGGGATTTCGCAGGCCAGCCACGTTCTGGTGCAGGACAGCGAGGATACCAAGCTCGACCGGCATCTGTTCAACGAAGCCTATCTGATGCACACCTCGACCAGCCCGCAATATTCGATCATCGCCAGCTGCGACGTGGCGGCGGCGATGATGGAACCCCCGGGCGGCACCGCGCTGGTCGAGGAAAGCATCCTCGAGGCGCTGGATTTCCGCCGCGCGATGCGCAAGGTCGATGAAGAGTTCGGCGAAGACGACTGGTGGTTCCAGGTCTGGGGCCCCGAGGAACTGGAAGAAGAAGGCATCGGCCGCACCAAGGACTGGGTGCTGCGCCGCACAGACGAAGACGGCGTGCATCTGGCCGATGGCGAGGACAGCTGGCACGGCTTTGGCGACATGGCGCCGGGCTTCAACATGCTCGACCCGATCAAGGCCACGATCATCACCCCCGGCCTGAACCTGGACGGCCGGTTCGAAGACACCGGGATTCCGGCCTCGATCGTCACGAAATATCTGGCCGAACATGGGGTCGTGGTCGAAAAGACCGGGCTTTACAGTTTCTTCATCATGTTCACCATCGGCATCACCAAGGGCCGCTGGAACACGCTTCTGACCGCGCTGCAACAGTTCAAGGATGACTACGCCAAGAACCAGCCGATGTGGCGCGTGATGCCCGAATTCTGCGCGACGCAGCGGCGGTATGAACAGATGGGCCTGCGCGATCTGTGCCAGCATGTGCATACGCTTTATGCCAAATACGACGTGGCCGTGCTGTCGACCGAGATGTATCTGAGCGACCACACCCCCGCGATGACGCCGACCGATGCCTTTTCGCATATCGCGCGCCGCACCACGCAGCGGGTGCCGATCGACGAGCTGGAAGGTCGGATCACCACCAGCCTCGTGACCCCCTATCCGCCGGGGATTCCGCTGCTGATCCCGGGCGAGGTCTTCAACCGCAAGATCGTGGAATATCTGAAGTTCAACCGCGAATTCGCCCGCGAATGCCCGGGGTTTGAAACCGATATCCACGGTCTGGTGCAGGAAACCGGCGCCGACGGGCAGAAGGCCTATTTCGCGGATTGCGTGGCCGAATAACGGCCCGAAAGGCAATCGGACAACAAAAAGCCCCCGCGCCGGATTGGATCGGCGCGGGGGCTTTTCTGTCCCGGGGCTCAGCGCGGGCTGCGCTTGGCCAGAATGCGCTGCAGGGTGCGGCGGTGCATGTTCAGCCGACGCGCGGTTTCCGACACATTGCGGTCGCACAGCTCATAGACGCGCTGAATGTGTTCCCAACGCACGCGATCCGCGCTCATCGGGTTTTCGGGCGGCGGCGGCAAGGCCTCGCCCCGCGCCAGCAATGCGTTGGTGATGTCGGTCGCATCGGCCGGTTTCGACAGGTAATCGGTGGCGCCGATCTTGACCGCGGCGACCGCCGTCGCAATCGCGCCATAGCCGGTCAGCACGACGATGCGCGCCTCGGGGCGGCGTTCGCGCAGCGCTTCAACCACATCCAGACCGTTCCCGTCTTCCAGCCGCAGATCGACCACCGCATAGGCGGGCGGGCGACTTTGCGCGATGGCCTTCCCCGCGGCGACCGTTTCGGCCGTCTCGGTTTGAAAGCCGCGTTTCTCCATCGCACGGGCCAGCCGGGTCAGAAACGGAACATCGTCATCGACCAGCAAAAGCGTGCGATCGGGCCCCAGTTCCGCGAATTCATCCTCGGCCATTGTGCTCCCCCGCATGGTTCCTTGAAAGGTTCTAAGCGTTCAGAGAAAAATGGTCAATTTCTGCATCATGTTTGCCAGGGGCTTATTTGGCCCCCTTCCAGGCATCGACAAAGCAGGCCACGCGGTCGGCCATCTCTTCGGCGCTGGTGTCGCGGTTGAAGAAATCGACGAAGCCGATTTCGGGGAACACCAGATAGGTCTGGGTCGAATGGTCGATCAGGGTGTAGGGGTCACCCGGGCTTTGCACCTTGAAATAGGTGCGATAGGCCTTGGAAGCCGCCGCCACCTGCTCGGCCGAGCCGGTCAGCCCGATCATCCGCGGGTGCATGATGTCGGTGAATTCCCGCAGCAATTCGGGCGTGTCGCGTTCGGTGTCGACCGAAACGAAAACCGGCGTCACGTCATAGCCGCGTTCATCCAGCAGCATCGTCGCCTCGGCGTTGCGGGCATTGTCCAGCGGGCAGACATCGGGGCAATAGGTATAGCCGAAATAAAGCAGGCTGGGCTTGGTGAAGACGTCCTTGTCGGTCACCGTCTCGCCGGTTTCGGAAACCAGTGTGAACGGCCCGCCCAGCTGACCGCCGCCCCCCACGACCCCGCGGCGGCACTGTGCGAACATGTCGTCGCTGGGGCCTTGCGAGGCGAACCACATGCCGCCAAGCGCCAGAATGGCAACTGCGGTGGCCGCGATGGCTGCGGTGCGGGGAGAAAGGGACATGGCGTTTCCTGTTCGTCGTCAAGCATTGATTGCGCGCGGTGAGGCTACTATCAAATAGTCCACAGGTGAATGTGACAACCAGACCTATTTCGGTCTGATCGCGGAGGAAGAATGCCCGACCGTTTCGAGGCGGGGCCACGACTGGCCGAAGCCCACCACGATTGGGTTCGCCTGCGCACCCTGATCTTCCTGCGCTGGACCGCGATCATCGGGCAGCTTGCGGCGATTTTCGTTGCCTGGTGCTGCTATGAAATCGCGCTGGATCTGGCGCTGTGTCTGGCGACCGTCGGGGCCTCGGTCGCGGCGAATATCGTTGCGATCTTCCTGTTTCCCGAAAGCCGGCGGCTGAGCCAGGCCGAGGTGACGGCCACACTGCTGTTCGACTCGGCACAGCTGGCGGTCCTGCTGGCGCTGACGGGCGGGCTCAACAACCCGTTTGCGCTGCTGATTCTGGTGCCGGTGACCATCGCCGCCACCGCATTGGAACGGCGCCCGACGATCCTGCTGGGGGTGGCAACGATTGCCATGATCACGCTGGTCGGCCTGGTCCATCTGCCTCTGGTCACCCAGTCGGGCGAGGTGATCGCGGTGCCAACGGTGGTCGAATTCGGCTTCTGGCTGGCCATCGTGATCGGCGTGGCCTTCCTGGGGGCCTATGCTTACCGGATTTCGAGCGAGATCCATTCGATGGGCGACGCGCTGCTGGCGACGCAACTGGCCCTGGCGCGCGAACAGAAGCTGACCGATCTGGGCGGCGTGGTGGCCGCCGCCGCGCATGAACTGGGCACGCCGCTGGCGACGATCAAGCTGGTGTCTTCGGAACTGGCCGATGAACTGGGCGACCGCCCCGAACTGCACGACGATGCGATGCTGATCCGCGAACAGGCCGACCGCTGCCGCGACATCCTGCGGTCGATGGGGCGGGCGGGAAAGGACGATCTGCATCTGCGCACCGCCCCCCTGCTGGCGGTGCTGCGCGAAGCTGCCGAACCGCATATGGATCGCGGCAAGGACATCTATTTCGACGTTGGCCCGGGCCCCGGCGGCAGCGATCGCCAACCGATGATCTATCGCTACCCCGAATTGATCCATGCGCTGCGCAACCTGATCCAGAACGCCGTCGATTTCGCGCAAACCACGGTCTGGGTCGATGCGGAATGGACCGACAAGACAATCACCGTGCGCATTGCCGACAATGGCCGGGGCTATGCACCGGGCGTGCTGGGACGGATCGGCGATCCGTTCCTGCATACGCGCGGCGGCGACCGCGACCAGCGCCCGGAATATGAAGGCATGGGCCTGGGCCTGTTCATCGCCAAGACCCTGCTGGAGCGCACAGGCGCGCAGCTGCGTTTCACCAATGGCGCCGATCCGTTTCTGAACGACCCCGAACACCCCGTCCGCTCGGGCGCGATCGTCGAGGCGGAATGGCCCGCCAACAGGCTGCTCTCGGCCGATATCGGTGCCTTGGGGCAAAATCAGCCGATCACCTGAGCCGGAACGCCCCTCTCGCCCGGCTGTTTTATCAGCCTTAACGGCACATTAACCATTCTCCGCGAAGCTCGGTCTCGGGACAGAGACAAGAAGGCTGCGCAAATGCAGGTTGAATGGATTCAGGCACTCATCATCGTCGTCACCTCGGTCGGCTCGGCGCTGATTGCGCTGTTGTTGCTCTCGGTCTGGACCCATCGCAGGACGGCGGCCCCCTCGGGCCTCGGGTTGGCGCATCCGGTGCTTGAACAGACCGTGTTTCTGTTCGACGATCAGGAATTGGTCGACGCGACCGGCCCGGCCCGTGCGCTGCTGGATGCCGCGCCGATGGCGGCCAGCGAATGGGCCCGGCTGTCGGCCTTCCTCGCACCTCGCTTTGACGGCTTTGCCAAGGCGATGTCGGCGCTGGCCGAACGCGGGCATATCGAACTTTGCTCCAGCCCCGGCGCCGAAGATCACGGCCAGCTCAAGCTGATCGCCGAGGATGTGAACGGTCTGGCGCGGATCACCCTGATCGACCCCGAGGCCGAGGGCCGCGGCATTCTGGTCGACGGCCTGTCGCAACGCGCGCTCGAAGATGAACTGGACCTGCTGCGTCTGACGCTCGATCATTCCCCCGCTCTGGTCTGGCGCGAAGATGCCAACGGCACACTGACCTGGGCGAACCGGGCCTATATCCTGCGCTCTGGCGCGCTGGAGGATACCGAAGAGGCGCTGGTCTGGCCGCTGCCGCGACTGTTCAACCTCGATACCGGCACCACGCTGGGCGGTTCGCGGCGGATGCGGTTGGACGCGGCGGAGGACAAGCCCGCCTGGTTCGATTGCCACAGCTTCCCGCTGGAAGGGGGTGCGCTGCATTTCGCCCTGCCCGCCGATGCCACCGTGCGTGCAGAAAAGGCGCTGCGCGATTTTGTGCAGACGCTGACCAAGACCTTCGCCGATCTGCCCATCGGCCTTGCGATCTTTGACCGTCAGCGCCAGTTGCAACTGTTCAACCCCGCGCTGATCGACCTGTTGCAGCTGGGCCCCGAATTCCTGTCTGCACGCCCCACGCTTTACGCCTTTCTCGACCGGCTGCGCGAGGCGCGGATGATGCCGGAGCCGAAGGATTATCGCAGCTGGCGGCTGCAGATGACCGAGTTGGAACAGGCTGCCGCCGCCGGGTTTCATTCCGAAACCTGGACCTTGCCTTCCGGCCAGACCTATCGCGTCACCGGGCGCCCACACCCCGACGGCGCCGTGGCCTTCCTGTTCGAGGATATTTCTTCGGAAGTGTCGCTGACCCGCCGCTTCCGCGCCGAACTGGAAATGGGGCAAGAGGTTCTGGACCTGATGGCCGAGGCCGTCGCGGTCTTTCTGCCCTCGGGCGAACTGGCCCTGTCGAACCGCGCCTATGGCCGGCTTTGGGGGGTCGAACCCGACACGACGCTTGGACGTGTCACCATGACCGATGCCCTGCGAATCTGGCAAAGCCAGTGCGAAAGCAGCCCTGTCTGGGCCGACGCACGCGACTTCTCGGCAAGGGTGGGCACACGCCAGCCGATTGCCGATACGGTGACCCTGCTGGACGGGCGCAGCCTGAGCTGCCGTTTCCTGCCGATGAGTGGCGGTGCGATGATGGCCAGTTTCGCCCTGCCGCCGGGCCCTGTGATGGCCGGGCATCTGCCGCCGCCGGGGGCAGACCTGCGCGCAACGGCCCAAAGCACGCGCTGATACAGCTTGCGGCAGGCCATGGGCGCGGTAAAACTGCGCCCATGTCTCAGCCTTTCCTGTTCCTCGACCTTCCCGATGCCGATGCGACCGCACATCTGGCGCAGCAGATTGCGCCCGCGCTGCAGGCCGGGGATGTGCTGCTGCTGGAAGGTCCGATCGGTGCCGGCAAGACCCATTTCGCGCGCAGCCTGATCCAGCACCGTCTGGCCATGCTGGGCCGCCATGAAGACGTGCCTTCGCCCACCTTCACGCTGGTGCAGGTCTATGATGCCGGAACCGAGATCTGGCACGCCGACCTTTACCGCCTGAGCCACCCCGACGAGGCGCTGGAACTGGGCTTCGACGAAGCTTTCGAAACGGCAATCTGCCTGATCGAATGGCCCGACCGTCTGGCCGGGCTGGCGCCCGACACCGCGCTGACCCTGCGCTTTGAAACCACCGACGAGGGCGCCGCCCGGCGTGTCGCGTTTTCGGGCAATGCGGTCTGGCAGGACCGGCTGCGGCATATTCTGGACGCGCCCGATGGATAAGACCGGCGCCTTCCTGACCGCCGCAGGCTGGGGCACGGCCCTGCGCAGCCCGCTGGCAGGCGATGCCTCGGCGCGTCGCTACGAACGGCTGTCACGCGGGGCCGAGCGTGCGGTTCTGATGATCAGCCAGCCGGGCGACGAGATTCAGCGGTTTTTGCGACTTGCCCGATGGTTCCACGGCAACGGCCTGTCCGCCCCCCGCATTCTGGCCGATGGCACGGCGCAGGGGCTGCTCCTGCTCGAGGATCTGGGCGACGATCTGGTCTCGCGGCTGATCGCGCAGGACCCGGCCCGTGAAGCCCCGCTTTACGATGAAATCACCGCATTTCTTCTGGATTTGCACCGCCTGCCGCCCCCCGATTTCGTGGCGCCGCTGGACGGGCCCGGCCTGGCCGAACTGGTGCGCCTGACCCCCGATTGGTATCCCTGCACCTCCGCCACGGCGGCCGAGGATCTGGCGCATGCCATCGGCACCCTCTACACGCAGCTGAATCGCGAAGCCCCGGTGCTGAGCCTGCGTGATTTCCACGCCGAAAACATGCTCTGGCTGCCAGAACGGACTGGCGCCGCGCGGCTTGGGCTGCTGGATTTCCAGGATGCGGTGGCCACCCATCCGGCCTATGATCTGGTTTCGGCCCTGCAAGATGTCCGGCGCGATGTGTCAGGCACGATCGAGGCCGGGCAATGCGCGGCCTATGCGCAGGCACGCGGGCTCGACCCTGAACGGTTCGGCACGATCTATGCGCTGCTTGGCCTGCAGCGCGCGCTGCGGATACTGGGCGTTTTTGCCCGCCTCTGCCGCGCGATGGGCAAGGCGCAGTATGTCGCGCTGATGCCCCGTTGCTGGGCCCATATCGAACGCAACCTTGCCCACCCCGCCCTGCAGGATCTGGCAAGAACAACGCGCGCGGCCTTCCCGGCGCCCACAGCAGAAATCATGCAAAGGATTCAGGACCGATGCGGCAAAGACCCGATGCATTGATGTTGTTTGCCGCGGGCTTCGGCACGCGGATGGGGGAACTGACCAGATCGCGCCCCAAGCCGCTGGTCCAGGTCGCCGGGCGGCCCCTGATCGAGCACGCACTCGATCTGGCGCGCGCGGCCGATGTCGGGCCCATCGTGGCGAACGTGCATTACCTTCCCGATCAGATCATCACGCATCTTGCCGGACAGGACGTGCTGATTTCTGATGAACGCGACCGCATTCTGGAAACCGGCGGCGGGTTGCGCAAGGCGCTTGGCCTGCTGGGCTCCGGTCCGGTGATGACGCTGAACACCGATGCCGTCTGGAGCGGCCCCAATGTGATCACACAGTTGCGCGAGCAATGGCAAGGCGCACGAATGTCGGCGCTGTTGGCTCTGGTTCCGGTGGAGCGTGCCTTGGGTCACACCGGCAAGGGCGATTTCGCGCTGGCCCCGGATGGCCGGATCAGCCGTGGCACGGGTTATGTCTATACCGGGGCGCAAGCCCTGAATCCTGACGGAATAGAGACGATTCCAGAGGTGGTTTTCTCTCTCAACCTGCTTTGGGACCGGATGATTTCCGAAGGCCGGGCCTATGGCACCGTTTATCCCGGAAGCTGGTGCGACGTCGGGCGCCCGGACTGCATTCCCCTGGCCGAAGCGATGCTGGGTGCGGCCGATGGCTGAGCCGCGGATCTTTGCCCTGCCCCCCGGGGTCGATTTTGCCCGGGAGCTTGTGGCCGGTCTGATCGCCCGCATGGCAGATCGCCCCCCCGAGGCAATGGCTCGGGTGCAGCTTTACCTCAACTCCGGCCGCACCCAACGCCGCGTGCGCGAGGAATTCGACCGTCACGGCGCGCGGTTCCTGCCCCGGCTGCGTCTGGTAACCGACCTTGGGCGCCAGCCTTTGCTGGGCGTGCCCCAAGCAGTGCCTGCGCTGCGCCGCAGGCTTGAACTGGCCCAGCTGGTCGCGCTGCTGACAGAGCGTCTGCCAGGGTTCGAGACCGGAAGCAATATCTTCAGCCTCGCAGACAGCCTTGCCGAGTTGATGGCCGAGATGCAAACCGAAGGTGTGCCGCCTGCGGCACTGGAGCGGCTCGACATCGACGACACCCACGCGCGGCATTGGCAATACAGTCTCGAATTCATCAAGATCGTCGCCCATTTCTTCGAAGCCGATACCGCCCCCGACCCGGACGCGCGGCAACGCCGCATCGTCGAGGCGACGATTGCCCAGTGGCACCAGAATCCGCCGCAAGACCCGATCATCGTTGCGGGGTCCACCGCCTCTCGTGGCACCACCTCGCTGCTGATGGAGGCGGTTGCGCAGCTGCCGAACGGGATGATCGTTCTTCCCGGGTTCGACTTCGATATGACGGAATCCGGCTGGAATAGTCTCTGTTCCGGGCCATTTCCGAACGAAGACCACCCGCAGTTCCGGCTGCACGCTTTGCTGCAGCGGCTTGAACTTTCTCCCGGCGCGTTGCCGCGCTGGACCAACGCCACACCGCCGTCGCCGCAGCGCAATGCGCTGATGTCGCTGGCGCTGCGGCCCGCCCCGGTGACCGACCAATGGATGACCGAGGGGCGCACCCTGGGGGATCTGCGCCCGGCGTGCGAGCAGGTGACACTGCTGGCTGCCCCCGATGCGCGGCGCGAAGCGCTGGCACTGGCGCTGATCCTGCGCGACGCGGCCGAACGCGGCGTGAAGGCCGCACTGATCACGCCCGACCGGATGCTGACGCGCAGGGTCACTGCCGCGCTGGAGCGGTGGGGCATCGTGCCCGATGACAGCGCGGGAGAGCCGCTCCACCAGACCGCGCCGGGGCGCCTGTTGCGCCATGTCGCGGCGCTGCGGGGGCGCAAACTGGCCCTGGAATCGCTGCTTGTGCTTTTGAAGCACCCGCTGACAGCCACCGGATCGAACCTGCGCGGGGCGCATCTGCGCTTCACCCGCGAAATCGAGCTGGAGTTGCGCCGCAATGGGCCGGCTTTCCCCGAAAACGCCGATTTCCTGCGTTGGGCAGGCGGCGAAGACCCGGATCGGCACGCTTGGGCTATCTGGCTCGGCGCGGCGCTACAGGGGCTTGAAAATGCAGCAGAGACCCCAATTTCCGCCTGCGTAGAGACACATATGCAGATAATCGAGGCGCTGGCCGCCGGCCCCGGAGGAACCGCCGAAACCAGCGGGCTGTGGCGCGAAGAGGCCGGCGAGCAGTGCCGCCTGCTGTTTGCCGAGCTGCGCGAAGAGGCATCTCACGGCGGGATCTATTCGCCCGCGGCCTATGCGGATCTGGTCAATCGTCTGCTGCAAACCGGCACCGTGCGGCAGACCCGCGAAGCGCATCCACATATCGCGATGCTGGGCACGCTGGAGGCCCGTATTCACGATGCCGAACTGGTGCTTCTGGCGGGTCTGAACGAAGGTATCTGGCCGGAATCCCCGTCCCCGGACCCGTGGCTGAGCCGCAAAATGCGGCTCGATTCAGGCCTTTTGCTGCCGGAACGCAAGATCGGCCTATCGGCGCATGATTTCCAACAGGCCGTTGCCGCACCGCAAGTCGTGCTCAGCCGGGCGCGACGCAGCTCCGAGGCCGAGACCGTGCCATCGCGCTGGCTCAATCGGTTCACCAACCTGCTGAACGGTCTGCCGGATCAGAACGGTCCGGCGGCATTGCAGGCGATGGAGTCACGCGGGGACAATTGGCTGCGGCTGGCCGAAGCCGTCAGCAGGCCGCGCGAAACGCTGCCCTCGGCGCCGCGGCCATCGCCCCGGCCCCCCGTTGCGGTGCGCCCCCGCGAATTGCCCGTCACCGCGATCAAGACCCTGATCCGCGACCCCTACGCCGTCTATGCGCGGCGCATTTTGCGCCTTGCGCCGCTTGATCCGCTGCGCCCGGAACCCGATCCGCGGTTGCGCGGGCAGGTCTTGCACAAGATCGTCGAGCATTTCGTCAGGGAACGCCCCCCGGGCGAAACCCAGGCCAAGGGCGAAGCGCGGCTGTTGCAGATATCGCGCGAAGTTCTGGCCCGAGAGATCGCCTGGCCCAGTGCGCAACATCTTTGGCACGCACGGATTGCCCGGATCGCGGCGAAATTCGTCGCGGACGAGGCGCAGCGTGCCGCCGAGGGCGTGCCTGCGATCATCGAGAAAAAAGGCTCTGTTGCACTGGAAAATCTGGGTTTCCTGCTGACGGCCAAGCCCGACCGGATCGACATTCTGCCCGATGGCACCACCCATGTTTACGATTACAAATCCGGGACGCTGCCCAGCGACAAAGAGGTTTTGTATTTCGACAAGCAGCTGCCATTGGAGGCCGCGATGGTCGAGCGCGGCGCTTTTGAGGCAATCGGGCCCCGAGCGGCCGGGCCGATGACCTATATCCGCCTGGGCGGCGATGGTGAAACCCGCACGCTGGCGATGAAAGAGGAAACCATCGCGCAGATCTGGGACAAGCTGAAGCAGCTGATCGCCGCCTATCAGCGCCCCGATCAGGGCTATACCGCGCGCCGGGCGCTGCAAAAGGAAACCGATGTCAGCGATTACGACCACCTCTCGCGCTATGGCGAATGGGAAATGAGCGATCCGGCCAAAGCGGAGACACTGGAATGACCCGGCGCGACCCGGCAAGCGAACGGCAGGTTCAGGCCGCCGCGCCCAGCGACTCGGTCTGGCTGTCGGCCAATGCGGGTTCGGGCAAGACCAAGGTGCTGACCGATCGGGTCGCGCGCCTGCTTTTGGCCGGAACAGAGCCGCAAAAGGTGCTGTGCCTGACCTATACCAAAGCCGCCGCGACCGAGATGCAGAACCGCCTGCTGAAGCGTCTGGGCGCCTGGGCCATGCTGGGCGACGCTGAACTGCGGCAACAACTGACCGATCTGGGCGAAGACGGTGTGATCACAGATGCGCATCTGGCACAGGCCCGGCGGTTGTTCGCCAAGGCAATTGAAACACCGGGCGGCCTGAAAATCCAGACCATCCATTCGTTTTGTGCCGCACTGCTGCGCCGGTTCCCACTGGAATCCGGGGTGCCCCACGGGTTTGCCGAAATCGACGATCGCTCGGCTGCGGTGCTGCGCGCCGACATTCTGGAAGAACTGGTGCAGGGCCCGGATGCCCCGCTTTTCGATGCGGTCGCGCGGTATTTTTCGGGCAGCGACATTGCCGACCTATTGACGGAAATCAGCCAGAACAGAGACTGTTTTTTTGCCGATCTGAACCTTTCGGACATGCTCGAGGCCTTTGGTCTGCCGCGGGATTACACGCCCGCGTCGCTGCCGCAGATCGCCTTCGACGGGTCCGAGGCCGATCTGGTGCAAAGCGTGGCGCCTGTACTGATGGGCCAAAGCAAGACCATGCAGGATCTGGCCCGCAACCTGCAGGCAGTGGACTGGACGGCGCCGGACACCGGGACCTTCGACACCCTGTTCAACCTGTTTCTTTACAAGGACGGCGGTTTACCCCGGGCCGAGGCAAAAACCGCCAGCATCCCGACGAAAAAGGCCGTCGAAGCACTGGGCGAAGATCTGACAGAGGCGTTTCACGCCTTTATGGAGCGGATCGCACAGGCCCGCGGCGCGCAACTGGGTTTTGCCGCCGCCCAACGCAGTTTTGCCCTGCACCAATTCGCCCGCAGTTACCTGCCCCGGCTGGCCGCCCGCAAGGCGGCACGCGGCTGGCTGGATTTCGACGATCTGATCGAGCGCGCCGCGGCGCTGCTGTCGAACCCTTCGGTCGCGCAATGGGTCTTGTTCCGCATTGATGGCGGGATCGACCACATTCTTGTCGATGAGGCACAGGATACCAGCCCCGGACAATGGACGGTGATCGAGCGGCTGACCGACGAATTCACCGCGGGCGAAGGGGCCCGGGGCGAACGCCGGACGATCTTTGTCGTGGGGGATCGCAAGCAGTCGATCTATTCCTTTCAGGGCGCCGATCTGCAGCGTTTCGAGGCAATGCAGAGACTGTTTTCGGAAAAATTCGCCGCTGTTGAGCGCCCGCTTCTTGGCGCCGATCTGCTGCATTCGTTCCGCTCGTCCTATGCGATCTTGCGGTTGACCGACCTGACCTTCAGCGCGCTGGAAAATGATGGATTGGGCGGTGCGCCGGAACATCTGGCCTTTCATGACCGGCTGCCCGGCCGGGTCGATCTGTGGCCGCCTGTTCCGAAATCCGAAAAGCCCGCGGAAACGGACTGGGAAAGCCCGATTGACCTGCGCAGCGAGCATGAAGAGCGCGTCGTTCTGGCCCGCAAGATCGCCGCCGAGATCCGCGCGATGATCGACAGCGGCACGCAGATTCCGCTGCAAACCGGCCAGCGCCCCGTGCATGAGGGGGATTTCCTGATCCTGGTGCAGCGGCGTGGGCCGTTGTTTGCCGAGATCATCCGTGCCTGCAAGGCCGCGGGCCTGACGATTGCCGGCGCGGACAGGCTCAAACTCGGGGCAGAGCTGGCCGTGAAGGACATTCGCGCCGTTCTGACGTTTCTGGCAACGCCCGAAGACGATCTGGCGCTGGCAGAGGCGCTGCGCTCGCCTCTGTTCGGCTGGACCGAGGCCGAGCTTTACCGTCTGGCGCAACCGCGCAAAGGCTATCTGTGGCAAGCCCTGCGCGAGAATGACGCGATCCATCCCGGCACGCTCGAAATCCTGCAGGATCTGCGCGATCGTTCTGATTTCCTTCGCCCGTTCGACCTGATCGAGCGATTGCTGAACAACCATCGCGGGCGTGACCGGCTGATTGCGCGGCTGGGGCGCGAGGCTGAGGATGGCATCGACGAACTGGTCACCCAGGCCCTGAGCTATGAACAGACCGAGGTGCCCAGTCTGACCGGGTTTCTGGTCTGGCTTGCGGCCGATGACGTCGAGGTCAAGCGCCAGCTGGAAGGCGGCGGTCGGGCGATCCGGGTGATGACCGTGCATGGGGCCAAGGGGCTGGAGGCGCCGATCGTCATTCTGCCCGACACCGCGAAGGGCCGCGGCCCGCGGTCGCACGAGATCTACCCGATCGCGCCGGGAGTGGCGGGCTGGCACAGTTCGGCCGCGCTCGCCCCCGAAACCTTGCGCGGCGTGCAGGAACTGGAAGCGCAGCGCCTGCGCGAAGAAAAGATGCGGCTGCTGTATGTGGCGCTGACGCGGGCCGAAAAATGGCTGATCGTTGCCGCCGCAGGCGAGACCGGAAGTGGCGAGGACAGCTGGTATGCGCTGATCGAAGAGGGCATGAAAAAGGCAGGAACAGAGACTGTTCATGCCCAATCTGCCGCCGTGCAGGAACTCGGCCCCGTGCAGCGTTTCAGCCATGGCTCCTGGCCCGAAGCGGGTGCGGCAGCCGTCGAAGATGCGCCAGAGCCCGCGCCGCCGCTGCCAGATTGGCTTGACAGGCACGCCCCCCGCCCCGCCCCGCCCCTTGCGCCGCTTTCACCCTCGGATCTGGGCGGGCCAAAGGCGCTGCCGGGTGAAGAAAACACTCTGGACCAAGACGCCGCAAAACGCCGTGGACGCCTGTTGCACAGCCTGCTTGAACACCTGCCCTCCTGGCCCCGGGCCACATGGCCGGACCTGGCCCGCGAACTGTTGTCTGGCGGTGAAGACCGTGCGACTTCTGACGAGATAGAGACGTTTCTGGCAGACGCTGTGCGCATCCTGACATTGCCGGAGATGGCCGACTATCTGGGCCCCGACGCCTTGGCAGAGGTCGAGATCACCGCCCCGATTGCAGAACTGGACGGGCGCCAGATCCACGGCATCATCGACCGTCTTGTGATCACACCCGATCGCATCCGGGTGCTGGATTACAAATCGAACGCCGTTGTGCCCGCCACGGCACAAGAGGTGCCCTTGGGGATCGTGCGGCAAATGGCGGCCTATCGGGCGGCCTTGCAGCAGATTTATCCACAGCATGCCATCGACTGTTGCCTGCTGTGGACGGCGACGGGCCAGATCACCCGCCTGACCGACGCACAGCTAGATGCGGCACTTCGCAGCGCCACACCATCTTGACGACCTCGGGGGGGCGCCCTACCTTCACCGCAACCCATCATTCAGGAGTTTCCAATGGCCACCGTTGCTGTCACCGACGCCACCTTTGACGAAGAAGTCCGCAAATCCGATGTGCCCGTCGTCGTCGATTTCTGGGCGGAATGGTGCGGCCCGTGCCGTCAGATCGGCCCGTCGCTGGAAGAACTGGCCAAGCAGTTCGAAGGCAAGGTGAAAATCGTCAAGGTCAACGTCGACGAGAACCCCGACAGCCCGGCCGTTCTGGGTGTGCGCGGCATTCCGGCGCTGTTCCTGTTCAAGGACGGCCAGGTCGTGTCGAACAAGGTTGGCGCAGCCCCGAAAGCGGCACTGCAATCCTGGATCGAATCGGCTCTCTGAGGCCGCTTCGCCCGGATCAAACGAAAGGCGCCTTCGGGCGCCTTTTATATTGGCCATCCATGACCCCGCAGCGCGGTCAGGATCTGTGCCTCGCACTCCGCCCGCCCAGCGTTGATCGCGCGCTGCTGCAAGAACCAATACAGGTAGCGGTCGAAGTCCGGGGCGTTTTGCAGTGCGGCAAAGGCCCCCTCCACCCCGTCACGGGGCACCGACCCCGCGATGTGATGAAAGTCACTGCGCGCGAACAGAACGGCGGGTTTGCGCAGGAAATACCCCTCGATCGCCAGGCCGCTGTTTTGCGTGATCACAAAACTGCACGCGCGCAGGGCCTCGGCCGACTCTCCACGATAGATCCTGAAACGCGGGTGCCGCTGCGCCAGGTCCTGCAAGGCTGCGATTTCCTCTGCGGTATAAATCTCTTTCGGATGCAGGCCGGCAACCAACGGCAGCCCGGTCTGTTCCAGTGCCGCCTCAATCATCGCGACCGGGCTCATCGCCTGAAAACTGCGGTGCGCCCGCAACTGACCTTGCAGGGGCATGAAGGCAAAACCTTCGTCCGAGGGCAAAAAACCGGCAGGATAGAGACGTTTTTTCCAATTCTGAACAAAGTGCTGTGCCTGCACCGGATCAATTGTCTCGGGGTCGAAGACCTCTTGCGCGACCGGCCAGAGCCAGCGTTCGGCCTGCGCCTCGATATGCCAGAAGGCACCGATATAGGTCCGCCTGCAGGTCAGCGCGGCGGGATGGGTTGGCGGCTCCATATGAAACAGCGCGAATCCCTTTCTCGCAGGGGCCGCAAGCCGCGCCGACAGGGTGCTTTCGGCCAGGCTGACCTGCCAGCCCTGCGCTGTGATCACATCCATCAGACGGCGGAAAAAATTATGCCTGCCCGTGGTCACGACCGACAGGGTCGGGGCGTCAAGATAGATCGTCAGACACTGCGGCGCGCTCATGTCCGCACCCTAGCGCCGGCAGGGATCGGCGGGCAAGGGTTGCATGCGCGGGCCGGGCTGCTCATATCTGCACCAAACGGAGGACCCTATGGCAGACGATAAATTTCCGGGCTGGCACGGCACGACAATCATCGGCGTGCGAAAGGGCGGCCGCGTGGTGGTTGCAGGTGATGGGCAGGTCAGTCTGGGGCAGACCGTCATCAAGGGCACCGCGCGCAAGGTGCGCCGGCTTAGCCCTAGCGGGCATGACGTGGTGGCGGGGTTTGCCGGATCGACCGCCGATGCGTTCACCCTGCTTGAACGGCTGGAGAAAAAGCTCGAGGCGGCACCGGGGCAATTGTCGCGCGCCTGTGTCGAGCTGGCGAAAGACTGGCGCATGGACAAATACCTGCGCAACCTTGAAGCGATGCTGATCGTGACCGATGGCCGCGATCTGTTCGTTCTGACCGGCGCAGGCGATGTGCTGGAGCCGGAACACGACATCGCCGCGATCGGGTCGGGCGGGAATTACGCGCTGGCCGCCGCCCGCGGGCTGATGGAAACCGATCTGGACGCCGAAGCGATCGCACGCAAGGCGATGGCGATTGCCGCGGATATTTGTGTCTACACCAACGGCAATCTGACGGTGGAAACGATTTCCCGCTAAGGGCCGCCCCCTTCTTATTTGGAGTGATCCATGACCGACCTGACCCCCCGCGAAATCGTGTCCGAACTGGACCGGTTCATCATCGGCCAGAACGACGCCAAGCGTGCCGTTGCCGTGGCGCTGCGCAACCGCTGGCGGCGCAAGCAGCTGTCGGCCGAGCTGCGCGAAGAGGTGTATCCCAAGAACATCCTGATGATCGGCCCGACCGGCGTCGGGAAAACCGAAATCAGCCGCCGTCTGGCAAAACTGGCCCGTGCGCCGTTTCTGAAGGTCGAGGCGACGAAATTCACCGAGGTCGGCTATGTCGGGCGCGATGTCGAACAGATCATCCGCGATCTGACCGACGCCGCGATGATCGAAACCCGCGAACGGATGCGCGAAGAGGTCAAGGCCCGCGCGCACAAAGCCGCGGAAGAGCGGGTGATCGAGGCGCTGGCGGGCACCGATGCGCGCGACTCCACCCGCGAGATGTTCCGCACCAAGCTCAAGAAGGGCGAGTTGGACGACAAGGTGATCGAACTGGAAATCGCAGATCAGCCCTCTGCCCCGCCGATGATGATGGGCGGCCCCGGGATGGAGATGCAGATGCAGGGGCTGCAAGACCTGTTCAAGGCCTTTGGCGGCGCCCGGCGCACGCGCAAGAAACTGACCGTGGCGGAAAGCTATGAAGTCCTGATCTCGGAAGAGGCCGACAAGCTGCTGGATGATGAAACGGTCAAGGCCGCCGCGCTGGAGGCCGTGCAGCAATCCGGCATCGTCTTCATCGACGAAATCGACAAGGTCGCCGCGCGCGCCGAAAACCGCGGCGCCGATGTCAGCCGCGAGGGCGTGCAGCGTGACCTGTTGCCGCTGATCGAGGGCACGACGGTTTCGACCAAATACGGGCCGGTCAAGACCGACCACATCCTGTTCATCGCCTCGGGCGCGTTCCACATTGCCAAACCGTCCGACCTGCTGCCCGAACTGCAGGGGCGCCTGCCGATCCGGGTCGAATTGCAGGCCCTGACCGAGGATGATTTCGTCCGCATCCTGACCGAAACCGACAATGCGCTGACGCTTCAATACAGTGCGCTGATGGCGACTGAAGAGGTGCAGGTGAACTTCACCCCCGACGGGATCGCCGCGCTTGCGCGGATCGCGGCCGAGGTCAACCGCAGTGTCGAGAATATCGGCGCCCGCAGACTCTATACCGTGATCGAGCGGGTCTTCGAAGAGCTGTCCTTCAGCGCGCCGGATCGGTCCGGCGAGGCGGTCAGCATCGACGCGGCTTTCGTCGAGAAACATCTGGGCGATCTGTCCCGCTCGGCCGATCTGAGCCGTTACGTCTTGTAATCGTCACTGGCGGCGCGATCTGCTTTTGCTATTCTGCGCATAACCTTGAAGGGGTGCGATGCGCAGGCTTTTGATGATTGCCTTGGTCTTGGTATCTGCCTGTGCGCCGCGCGGGCAGATCGCCTATGCACCGGACCCGACGGTAGAGGCGCGGCCGATTTTCGTAGGCTCGACCCGGGCCGAACTCACGACGAACCCGCCAACCCGGACCGAAACGCTGCGTCTGGCGCGCTATGACGTCACCATACCGCCCGATCGCCAACCTGGCGACATCGTCTATGCCAGTGCCGACCGGCCCGTCGATCCGCAGACGCAGTTTCTGGTCGCGCGATCCGAAAGCTACCCGAACGACCACGATTTCCGCGCCGACCTGCGCCAGGCGCTTGCCCGCAACAACAACGAAGCGATCGTCTTTGTTCACGGCTTCAACACCACCTTTGCCGAAGGCCTGTATCGGCTGGCGCAGCTGGGGGCCGATTTCGATCTGCCCGGCGTTCTGGTGCACTATGCCTGGCCCTCGCGCGGGCATGTGATGGGCTATGCCTATGACCGCGATTCCGCACTGTTCGCCCGTGACGGGTTTCAGGATCTGCTGGTCGAATTGCGCAAGGCAGGCGCCCGCAGAATCCTGATCGTCGGGCATTCGATGGGGGCCGCGCTTTCCATGGAAACCATGCGCCAGATCGTGATTTCCGGCGATACCGAGACTTTGTCGCGCGTCTCGGGTGTGGTGCTGATCTCGCCCGATCTGGATGTCGACGTGTTCCGAGCACAGGCCCACAAGATCGGCGACCTGCCGCAGCCCTTCATCATCTTCACCTCGCAGCGCGACAAGGCACTGTTGCTGGCTGCACGGCTGAGTGGCGAGCCCTCCCGGCTGGGCAACCTGGAGGATGTGTCGCGCGTCGCCGATCTGCGCGTGACGCTGGTCGATGTCGGTGCTTTCAACACCCGCGAGGGGCATTTCAACGTGGGCAATTCGCCCGCGCTGATTGCGCTGCTGGGCAAGACCGGGCAAATCGCGGCCGTTCTGGAAGGCGAACAGCGGGGGCGCACCGGGCTGATCTCGGGGGTGGTGATTACCGTGCAGAATGCCACCCAGGTGATCCTTGCCCCGATAGAGGGCTGATCAGCGCAGGCGCCGCAGGTAGACGTAATAGGCGCCAGATCCGCCATGTTTCAGATGCGCCTGATCGACCTGCATCACCACCGCGCCCAGGGGCGGCAGGCGCAGCCACTGCGGCACCTGATGGCGCAAGACGCCCTGCCGCTGCGGGATCGGCCCGTCGTCCAGCCCCTTCTTGCCCTTGCCGGTAATCACCAGAACCAGCCGCCGCCCGTTGTCCTGCGCATTCAGGATGAACCGGATCAGTTCGGGATGCGCCTGGGCCAGGGTCATGCCGTGCAGGTCGATCTTGGCCTCTGGCTCCAGCTTGCCGCGGGTCATCGCGCGATGCGCCTTGCGGTCCATCACCACGGGCTGCCGCGCCAGATGTTCGGCAATCGAGGGTGCCAGATCGTGCCGGAAGGCGAAATCCGGGCTGGACTGGCCGATCCTGAAATCCTTCACCTCGGGGCGCGGCACCTTGGGCACGGGCTTGGACGCTTTCGGATCAGGCTCTGTTTCGGCGGAAACCGGGCGTTTGGGATGAAACGGCGTGGTCGAGGCCGCGACCCGCGACCACAGTTCGCGCTCTTCCTCGGTCAGCTTGCGGCGACGGCTCATGCGCGCCTCCGCAGCCAGATCATCCGGCCATGATCGTTGATCGCCCCGGCCTCGGCCCCCGCCTCAGGCCCCGCGCCACAGAAAATATCGCCCCGGCCCGGCCCCTTGATGGCCGATCCGATGTCCTGCGCGACCATCAGCCGGGGCGTCCGCCCGGGGCAGTCGGCCCAGACCGGGCTGCCAAGCGGGATCACGTCGGGGTCGACCGCCAGGCTGCGCCCTGCGGTCACCGGCCGCCCCATGGCGCCGATCGGGCCGCTGTCTGCGGGCAGATCAAGCACCTGAAGGAATACGAAAGAGGGGTTGTGGTTCAGCAGATCCTGCACCTGCCCGGGGTTTTCGGCGCACCAGCGGCGGATCACGTCGGGGGTGATCGGCGCTGCCACGCCACGCCGTGCCAGCTCTGCCCCGATGGAGCGGTAAGGATGGCCATTCTTTGCCGCAAACCCCAACCGCAGGCTGCCGCCCTCGGCCAGACGCAACCGGACAGAACCCTGAACCTGCGCCAGAAACGCCTCTATCGCGGTTTCGACATAGGCAATTTCGTGCCCGGACAGCAGATCACCCGCAACAATCTCGGCGCGGGCATGCCATGGCTGCGAAAGGTCCAGCCCCGGGGGCGTGCTATAAAGCGGGTGCGAAAACGCCGCGCTGCGTTGGCGCGAGGAGGGCAATTCGGGCTCGTAATATCCGGTGAAATGCGCGGTGCCGGCGGGCACCACCTCGACGGGATCGAAATTTTCCTCGAAAAACGCGCGCGGGTCCGATGGGGCAACCGGCGCATCGGCAGTCAGCGAAAACGCCGCCCAGGCGGCGGCGTGATCATCGGCGCTCCAGCCGTCCAGCTCTGCCCATGATACCGGGCGCACGGGCTCAGCCGCCCGTTGCGACAAGCTGCCAGTTCGGATCGGCACTGCCCATCTTGCGCGCGAAGGTCCAGACGTCGCGTTGCTTGCGCGGGTTGCGCGGATCGCCCT
Organism: Rhodobacteraceae bacterium UBA6796; assembly: GCA_002452815.1. GTDB lineage: Bacteria > Pseudomonadota > Alphaproteobacteria > Rhodobacterales > Rhodobacteraceae > Rhodobacter. The sequence continues at coordinate 134,153 of DKFM01000008.1, read as the reverse complement.
CGACCACATCGCCCGCAGCATCGCGCGCCACCGAGATCAGCTCGGCCCCGAAGCGCACCGTCAGTTCTGCCTCTTGCGTGGCCGGGTCGAAGGTGGCCTCTTGCAGCGCCAGTTCGCGCAGACCCAGGAATTCTGCCTGCACCTCCAGCCCGCGCGCGACACGCGACTGCACCGCACTGTCGAAAGCGTCATAGACTTCGGGGGCCAGGAACGGGCGCACCTTGTTCAGATCGCCGGTCTCGAACGCCATGACGATCATCTCATAGGCGCCGCGCGCGCCTTGCAGGAAGGTGTTGACGCTGAACGCCGGCTCCACCCGTTTCATCGCCGCCAGCGCAAGCGCCGCATCCGAACCTTCGGGGACATGATCGGTGATGTCCTGATCGGGTCCGCCTTCGATCACCTCGAAGTTGCGGCGCGCGACGGGGGCATCGGCATCGGGCGGCGTCAGCGGCGCCTCATAACCATCCCGCGTGCCCAGCACGCTTTTGAGGCGCAGAATCAGGAACACCGCAATCCCGGCAAGAACGATCAGCTGAATAACGGCATTGGACATCGGGGACCCTTGAAAGACGGCTGGCTTGGTATTTCGTTGCACTCCACTTATGTAAGTCACCGGCGCAATCAAGTCCACCTGCGCGCCTGGAGTTAGAAAGACCCTGGGAGGGGCCGTAAATGTGGATTTTTCTGGCCTTTCTGGCCGTGCCGATGATCGAAATCGGGCTGTTCATCCAGGTTGGCGGGCTGATCGGCCTGTGGCCGACGCTGGGCGTCGTGCTGCTGACGGCGGTGATCGGCACTGTGCTGGTGCGTTCGCAAGGGGCGCAGGCGCTGGCCGATTTGCGCACCTCGATGAACGAGATGCGCGACCCCACCGCGCCCCTGGCCCATGGCGCGATGATCGTCTTTGCCGGCGCGCTTTTGCTGACGCCGGGGTTTTTCACGGATGCCTGCGGTCTTGCCCTGCTGATCCCGCAGGTGCGTCGCGCAGTGATCCGCTATGTCGCCGCCCGCGTTCAGGTGACAGGCTTTGCCGCCCAAGGCAGCGCATCCGGCACGGTGTTCACCCAGGATGGCCGCCCCACCATCATTGACGGCGATTTTCAGGAAATAGACCCCGAAAACCTGCCCCCGCGCGGCCCCTCGGGCTGGACCCGGCATTGAGACATGGGGGCCGGGGTGCTAAACCCGTGCCCAAATCGAGTTTGGAGAAACCTATGACCGACGAAACCAACGGGGCCGCTGCCGCGCAGCCGCAGATGAAAATGAACATCCTCGCGCAGTTCGTGCGCGATATGTCGTTCGAAAACGCGGTGGCGCAGAAGGGCCTGCAATCGGCCGATGTGCAGCCCGAAATGCAGGTGCAAGTGAGCCTGGACGCCCGCAAGCGCCCGCAGGAACACCAGTATGAGGTGATCACCAAGTTCAAGGTGACCGCTACGAACAAGGCGACGAATTCGCCGCTTTACCTGCTTGAAGTCGATTACGGCGGGATCTTCCACATCGAAGGCATCCCGGAAGAGCAGATGCACCCCTTCCTGCTGATCGAATGCCCGCGTCAGCTGTTCCCCTTCGTGCGCCGTATCGTTTCGGACGTGACCCGCGACGGCGGTTTCCCGCCCTTCAACCTCGACATGGTGGATTTCGTCGCCCTTTACCGCGCCGAGCTGGCCCGCCGCGCCGAAAGCCAGCGGCCCGCGGATGCGCCCGTTTCCTGAGCATTTGCCCGCACCCTGCCAGCGCGGGGCGCGGCAAGCTGCCTCAGGGACAAGGTGACCACATGACATTGGACGCCGCCGTGCAACATGCTACGGCGGCGTCTTCGGTTTTCGGTTCGGGTTACATGAACGATCAGATCCCCGCTTGGGTCGGCGACAAGCTGACCCCGATGGACAAGATGGAGGTCCATCGCCAAGGGCTCCGCCACAAGGCGGTGTCGATTTTTGTCGTGGACGGTGAAAAAGTGCTGATCCAGCGCCGGGCCTTGGGCAAATACCATTCGCCCGGTCTGTGGTCGAACACCTGCTGCACCCATCCGCACTGGAACGAACGCCCCGAGGAATGCGCCGTGCGCCGCCTGCGCGAGGAATTGGGGATTACCGGGCTTTACCCGGCACATGCAGATCGGCTCGAATATCGTGCTGATGTCGGTCAAGGGCTGATCGAACACGAGGTGGTCGATATCTATCTGGCCTATGCCCGGCCCGACATGCCGCTGGCCCCGGACCCGTCCGAAGTGGATGCGGTGCGCTGGATCGGGCTTTACGATCTGGCCGCCGAGGTGCGCCGCCACCCCGAGAGGTTCTCGCGCTGGCTGGCGATCTATCTTTCAAGCCATATGGACCGCATCTTCGGCGCGCTCCTGCGCAGCTGAGCCCGCAGACCGCGATCACTTTTCCGCCGAGCGAACCGAAAACCCGACCGATGCGGTCCGTCCCCACTGGAATTCCCGGCATAATGCTGCGACTTTGGCCGGGATTAGGGCGAGGTGGTTTGGTGCGGGTAATCGGGACAATCTGCGGTGGGCTCGTCATGGCCGTGGCCATGGCGCAATCGCTTGTGGCCCTTGATTTCAGCTTCGAAACCCCCGGCGCCAGCGAGGATCTGCGCGCGATCCTGCGCGGCGCTTCGCTGACGCGCGAGGCCAGCCAGGCCAAAACCCCGGATGCGCAGGATCTGTTCGCCTCGGCCCGCGCCGATTACGCCCGCCTTCTGGGCGCGCTTTACGATCAGGGCTATTATTCGGGGCGCATTTCGATCCGTGTCGACGGGCGCGAAGCGGCGGCGATTGCGCCGATGGATGCCCCCGACACGATCAACGCGATCCGTGTCACGATCGAGCCGGGCCCGCAGTTCCACTTCGGCGCCGCCGAGATTGCGCCGCTTGCGCGCGACACCGAACTGCCGCAGGGCTTTGCCACCGGGGCCAGCGCCCGTTCGGGGCTGATCGTCGAGGCGGCAACCGCAGGTGTCGAGGGCTGGCGCAACCAGGGCCACGCCAAGGCCAAGGTCAGCAGCCAGTCGCTGACCGCCGATCATCGCACCCAGATCCTTGACGCTCATATCGGGCTGGCGCCCGGCCCGCAGCTGAGCTTCGGCAAGATGTCGATTGACGGCTATGAACGGCTGCGGCCCAAGCGCCTGGTGGAAATCGCAGGCTTCCCGACCGGCGAACGTTTCGACCCCGCCAAGCTGGAAGAGGTGCGCGCACGGCTGCGGCGCACCGGGATTTTCAGCTCGGTCACCCTGACCGAGGATGAGGCGGTCGGCCCGGGAAACACGCTCGACGCCTCGCTGAGCGTGGTCGAGGACAAGACCCGCCGCATCGGCTTCGGTGCCGAACTCGCCAGCCTCGACGGGCTGACGCTGAATGGTTACTGGCTCCATCGCAACCTGTTCCACGGCGGCGAACGTTTCCGCGCAGAAGCCGACATCAGCGGCATCGGCGGCGCGACCGGCGGGCTGGATTACACGCTGGGCGCACGGCTTGACCGGCCCGCGACCCTGTCCCCGGACACCTCGGCCTATCTTGAAACCGAACTGAGCCGGCTCAATCAGGATGATTACACCGAAGACGCCTTCAGCTTTGGTCTCGGGTTCGATCACATCTTCAACCCGCGGCTGACCGGATCGGCCGGGGTGGAATATGGCTGGTCCAGGGTCGAGGACAGCCTCGGCACCACGATTTTCCGTCAGATCGCCGTGCCGATCGCCCTGACCTGGGACAATCGCGACACTGTCACCGATGCCACCCGCGGCTATTACGGCAAGGCAACGCTGACCCCCTTCGTGGGGCTTTCGGGCACCGGATCGGGCGCACAGATGACGGGGGATTTCCGCGCCTACCGGGGCTTTGGCGCCGAGGATCGCTTCGTTCTGGCGGGGCGGCTGCAATTGGGCGCGGTCTTCGGGCCCAGTCTCGAAGACACACCGCGCGACTATCTGTTCTATTCGGGTGGCGGCGGCACCGTGCGCGGCCAACCCTATCAGTCGCTGGGCGTCAGCATCCTCAACGGCGGCACCCAGCGCACCGGCGGCACCCAGTTTCTGGGCCTGTCGGGGGAATTGCGCGGGGGCGTGACCGACACGATCGGCCTTGTCGGCTTTTACGACGCCGGATTCATCAGCGCCGATGGCCCCTCGGGCACCGTTGACGACTGGCACGCGGGCGCAGGCATCGGGCTGCGGTACAAGACCGGGATCGGCCCGATCCGGCTTGACGTGGCGGCCCCGGTCGGCGGCGACACGGGCGAAGGCGCACAGCTTTATCTTGGGATCGGACAGGCGTTCTGATGCGTAAACATCTGGCCATTCTGCTGTTGTCTCTCTGGCCGCTGGGCGTGCCGGCGCAAGAGGCCGTTCTGCCCGAGGCCGTCGCACCCGAGCAGACGGCGCGCGACCGATCCTATCTGACCGGGCTGATCGAGGACAATCTGTCCGGCGCGGGGCGCACGATCCTGCTTGAAGGCTTCGCGGGGGCCCTGTCCTCGCGTGCCACTTTCACCTCATTGACCATCGCCGATGATCAGGGCGTCTGGCTGACGATCCGCGATGGCACTCTGGCGTGGAATCGCAGCGCGATCCTGAGGGGACAGATCCAGATCGACGAACTGACCGCCGCCGAGATCGACCTGCCGCGGCTGCCCGTCGGCACCGCGTCGGATGGTGTCACGCCCGAGGTCAAACCCTTTGCCCTGCCCGATTTGCCGGTTTCGGTCGACATCGGCACGATCAGCGCCAAGAAGGTGACGCTGGGCGCGCCGCTGCTGGGCGAAGCGGTCACGCTCTCGCTGGATGGCAAGATGCAGCTTGCCGATGGCGAGGGGCAGGCACGGCTGAATATCACCCGCACCGACGGCAAGAAGGGCACGGTCGCGCTGGAAGGGTCTTATGGCAACGTCTCGCGGCAATTGGCGCTGGATCTGCTGGTCGAAGAGGGCAAGGACGGGATCGCCGCGCGGATGATCGGCCTGCCCGGGCAGCCCGCGATCACGCTGGCCGTGGCCGGTGCCGGGCCAATCGACGATTTCATCGCCGGCATCGCACTGAGCAGCGACGCGCAACCGCGACTGACCGGCGAGGTCGGCGTGAAGGCGGTCACCGACCCGAAGGCGCCTGCGGGCTCCCGCCCCGAGCGGCAGTTCCACGCCACGCTCAAGGGCGACATCGCGCCGCTTCTTCCGGCCGAATATCGTGGCTTTTTCGGCGATCAGGTCGCGCTGGAAGCCACGGGCGCACGCAAGCCGAGCGGCGCAACCAGCCTGTCGGACCTGCGCATCGACAGCGAGGCGCTCAAAGTCAGTGGCGCGCTCGACCTTCTGCCATCGGGGCTGCCCGAACGGTTCGATCTGAGCGCCAAGGTCGGCTTGCCGAATGGTGAAGAGGTGCTTTTGCCGCTGTCGGGCGACAAGACCTGGCTGCGGGCGGGCACGCTGACGCTGGGCTATGACAAGGCCAGATCCGAAGGCTGGACGCTGGACGCGCGCCTGACCCAACTGCGCCGCCCCGAGGCCGAGATGCTGAGCCTGCGACTTGCCGGGTCGGGCCGGATCGGCACCCCTTCGGGGCAGGCCCCGACGGTGGGCGGCACGCTCAGCCTGACCGCCAGCGGCGTTAAAATGCTCGATCCGGGGCTGGATGCTGCCGTGGGTCCGTTCCTTACCGGCAAGACGGTGTTTTTCTGGCAGCAGGGCGCGCCATTGCGCCTGCCCAAGCTGCAGGCGATTGGCCGCACCTATGGGCTTGATGGCACCCTGACCATCGCCGAGCCGGACAAGGGCGTGACGGTCTCGGGCAAGGTCGATCTGCGGCACTCGGATCTGAGCACGCTTTCCGCACTGGCGGGCCGCCCCCTTGACGGTTCAGTGACGGGGCAGATCAAGGGCGAATATACGGTGCTGACGGGCGCCTTCGACACCGAGGCACAGCTTACCGGGCAGAATATCACGCTCGGTCAGCCCGAACTCGATGCTGCCCTGGCCGGGCAGTCGCAGATTTCGCTGTCCGCCAAACGTGATGAAACCGGCGTCACCCTGCGGGCGCTGAACGCCACGGCCAAGGCCTTGGTCGCGCAGGCCTCGGGCACGCTGAACAGCGGCGCCAGCGATCTGCGGGCGACCGCGCAACTGCCCGATCTGGCCATTCTGGGCGGCGGGCTGCGCGGCAAGATCGACGCCAGCGCACAGCTGACCGAAGCCGATGGCGCGCAGTTGATTTCGGTCACCGCCACCGGCACCGGGCTGGGCACCGCACAACCGGAACTGAACCGGATTCTGGCGGGACAGAGCCTGCTGGAACTGAACGCCGAGAACCGCGATGGCCGTATCCGGCTCCAGAAGCTGAGCCTGAAGAACCCGCAGGTCACGGCCGAAGCGCAGGGTGTCATCGAAGATGCGCTGCGGCGGATCACCCTTTCGGCGCGGCTGGCCAATGCGGCCTTGCTGGCCCCCGGCTTCCCGGGGCCCGTCACGCTGGATGGCACCGTTACGGACGACGGCACGGCCTATGCGGTGGATCTGGCGGGCAGTGGGCCGGGCAACAGCCGCGCCACCTTGAAAGGCCAGGTCGCGCTGGATTTCGCCAGCACCGATCTGGCGATCTCGGGCAGCACCGAAACCGCACTGATCAACCCGTTCATCGCGCCGCGTGCGGTGTCGGGCCCGCTGAATTTCGATCTGCGGATGCAGGGCAAACCCGGGCTCTCCGCGTTGTCGGGTCAGGTGCAGGCCAATGGCGCGCGGCTGATCGCACCGACGCGGAACATGACGCTCGAAGATCTTGCGGTGCGTGCCGATCTGGCGGGCGGACGCGCACAGATTTCCACCACCGGGCGGTTGGGCAGCGGCGGACAGCTGAGCGTGACCGGGCCTGTCTCGCTCAATGCGCCTTATGCCGGAGACCTGCGTGTGGTGCTGGATCGCGCCCGGCTGCGCGACCCGGAACTGTATGACACCCGGCTTTCAGGCGCGATTTCGGTCAACGGGCCGCTGACGGGCGGTGCGCGGATTTCCGGCGATCTGGTGCTGGACGATACCGAACTGCGCGTTCCCTCGACCGGCCTTGGCGGAATCGCCGCGATCCCCGACATCGACCACCGCAACGAACCCGCCGCCGTGCGCGAAACCCGAGCGCGGGCGGGGCTTTTGGCCGAAACAGAGACGAAATCCGGCAGCGGCAAGGCATTTCCGCTGGACGTGACCGTGTCCGCCCCGCGGCAGATCTTCGTGCGCGGGCGCGGGCTTGACGCTGAACTGGGCGGCAGCCTGCGGCTCGGCGGCACCACCAATGACATCGTGCCGATCGGCGAATTCAACCTGATCCGGGGGCGGCTGGATGTGCTGGGCAAGCGCTTCACCCTGAACGAAGGGCAGGTCGCCCTGCAGGGCGCGATGGTGCCCTGGATCCTGTTCAGCGCCACGACCGAACAAGGGGATTACACCATCACCCTGACGCTGGAAGGCGAGGCGTCGGAACCGGTACTGAACATCACCTCATCCCCCGAATTGCCCGAAGAAGAGGTGCTGGCCCGGTTGCTGTTCGACCGCGGCCTGACCACGCTGTCCCCGCTGCAAGCGGCACAGCTGGCCTCGGCCGTGGCAACGCTGGCCGGCAAGGGCGGCGAAGGCATCGTGGCCAAGCTGCGCAGCGGGATCGGCCTGGACGATCTGGACATCGGCACCGACGCCGAGGGCAACGCCACATTGCGCGCGGGCAAATACCTGTCGGAAAACCTTTATTCCGACGTGGCAGTCGATAGCAGCGGCAAGACCGAGATCAACCTGAACCTCGACATCACCCCCAACCTGACCGCGCGCGGATCGGTCGGATCGGACGGCAACAGCGGAATCGGGATCTTCTTCGAAAGGGACTACTGAGCCGCCGCCTGCGCGATCCAGTCGCGAAACGCCACCAGCGCGGGCGACAGGGGCACGTCCTCGGGCCAGACCAGTTCGTAACGCCCGACGCCTGACACCACATCCCCGGGGGTGCGCACCAGCCGCCCTTCGGCGATCTCTGGCAGGGCCAGAAACTCGGGCAGCAGGGCCACGCCCACACCGTGCACGGCGGCCTGCATCATCGGTGCGAACTGATCGAACATCATGCCTTGCAGATGGGGGGCTTCCAGCCGGTGATGGGCAAACCACGCCCCCCAGGCATTTGGACGCGATTCCAGCTGTAACAGAGACTGATTTTGCACATCTTCGGGGTTCTGCATCGGATTCGCCGCAGCGAATTCGGGCGAGCAGGTGGCGACCACGCGTTCCTCGAACAGGGGCAGATGCGCCGCCCCGGGCCAGCTGCGCGTGCCGAAATGAATGGCGGCATCAAACGGCTCGGTCGCGAAGTCGAAGGGCCGCATCCGGGTGCCCAGATTGAGCGTCACGCCCGGGTTCGCATCCAGAAACCCCGCCAAACGCGGCGCCAGCCAGCGCGTGCCGAAAGTGGGCAGGATCGCCAGCCGCAGCACCCCGCCGCCCGGATTGGCCCGCAGCCCCAGCGAGGCCCGCGCGATCAGATCCAGCGCCTTGCGCACATCGCGCGCATAGGCCAGCGCCGGTTCGGTCGGTTTCAGCCGCCGTCCTTCGCGCCGAAACAGGTCCACGCCCAGTTGCCCTTCGAGGTTTTGCACCAGACGGCTGACCGCGCCTTGTGTAAGGTTCAGTTCACGCGCGGCGGCCGAGGTGGAGCCCAGACGGCACACCGCCTCGAAGGCGGCCAGTAGCGAAACCGAGGGGATATAGCGCCGTTGCAGGCTCATATATGTGTTCCATGCATATTATTTGGCCAGAATAACGATGGATTGCGTGAATAAACAGGCCCATAAAGCATCAAACCAAGGAGATTGCCGATGACCCTGCCCCCGAGCCTGAAAGCCAAGGACGCCCCCGATCTGTCGCGTTTCGACTGGGAAGATCCGTTTCGTCTGGACCTGCAACTGACCGAAGAAGAGCGGATGCTGCGCGATGCCGCCCGCGCCTATGCGCAGGAAAAGCTGCAGCCGCGTGTGATCCGGGCCTTTGCCGAGGAAACCACCGATCCGGCGATCTTCCGCGAAATGGGCGAAATGGGCCTGCTGGGCGTGACGATCCCCGAGGAATACGGCGGCATCGGCGCAAGCTATGTCGCCTATGGTCTGGTCGCACGGGAAATCGAACGCGTCGATTCGGGCTATCGCAGCATGATGTCGGTGCAATCCAGCCTGGTGATGTATCCGATCTATGCCTACGGCAGCGAGGAACAGCGCAAGAAATACCTGCCGAAACTCGCCTCCGGCGAATGGATCGGCTGTTTCGGCCTGACCGAGCCTGACGCGGGTTCCGACCCGGCCAGCATGAAGACCACGGCGAAGAAAACCGCCAATGGCTATGTGCTGAACGGCTCGAAGATGTGGATTTCGAACGCGCCCTTCGCCGATGTCTTCGTCGTCTGGGCGAAATCCGAGGCGCATGGCGGCAAGATCCGCGGTTTCGTGCTCGACAAGGGCATGAAAGGTCTGTCGGCACCGAAGATCGGAGGAAAGCTCTCGCTCCGGGCTTCGGTGACCGGCGAGATCGTGATGGACAATGTCGAGGTTGGCGAAGACGCGCTGTTGCCGAATGTCGAGGGGCTGAAAGGGCCGTTCGGCTGTTTGAACCGGGCGCGCTATGGCATCGCCTGGGGCGTGATGGGCGCGGCAGAATTCTGCATGGGGGCCGCGCGGCAATATGGCCTGGACCGCAAACAGTTCAACAAACCGCTGGCCCAGACCCAGCTGTATCAGCTGAAACTGGCGAATATGCTGACGGAAATCAGCCTCGGGCTGCAGGCCTGCCTGCGCGTCGGCCGGTTGATGGACGAGGCCAATGCCGCACCCGAGATGATCTCGATCATCAAGCGCAACAACTGCGGCAAGGCGCTGGAAGCGGCGCGTCACGCCCGCGACATGCACGGCGGCAACGGCATTTCCGAGGAATTCCAGGTGATCCGTCACATGGTCAACCTGGAAACCGTGAACACCTATGAAGGCACGCATGACGTGCACGCGCTGATTATCGGGCGCGCAATCACCGGGCTTCAGGCGTTCTTCTAAGGGCGTTTTTAGCTGGAATAGAGCCTATTTCTGGACTGGCGGCCGTCGACTGGCCGCCAGTTCCGCATTCAGCGCCGCCCCCAGCAGAACCGAAAATGCGCTGAGATAAAGCCACATCAGCAACGCAATCACGGCCCCGATCGAGCCATAAACCTTGTTGTAGCTGCCGAAATTGGTCAGGTAATAGGTCAGCGCCAGCGAGGCGATCCCCCAGACCAGCGTCGCCAGCACCGCCCCCAAGGTCAGGATCGGATCGCGCGCGCCCCGCGTATTGGGGCCGTAGCGATACAAAATCCCCAACGCCGACAGCATCAGCAGTAACATCCCGCCCCAGGGCAGCCCCGACAGCAGCCAACCCGTCAGCGCGTGAAACGGCAGGAAATTCACCGCAATCGGCACCACGACGACGGTCGCCATCGCCAGCAGCATCACCGCGACAAGCGCCAGCGTCATCACATAGCCGAACAGAAACGACAGCAGCGTATTGCGCGGGCGGGTGCCGTGAATCACATCAAGCCCAAGCACCAGCGCCCCCACGCCCGCACGCGCCGAGAACAGCGCAACGGCGACCGACAGCACCGTTCCCCAACCAATTGTTGTGCGGGGCCCTTGCAAGAGCAGCAATATCTGCTCTGTCAGAATCGCAAAGGCCTCGGGCGGAATGAAATCATCCGCGACCGCCAGGTAAGAGCCGATCACCGCCGGGTCGGCAAAGGCGCTCCAGATCGCGATGAGCGCCGAAAGGCCGGGGAACACCGCCAGCATCGCATAGAATGCAACCCCTGCCGCGATCAGGCTGATGTTGGTTCTGGCCAGTCTGCCCAGAAATCTCAGACCGAATTTTGCGATATGTTTCACGGGTGCCCCCTTTTCCTTAGCATCCCGCAACCCGCGCCCGAGCGCAACTTGCCCGCGCAATGCCGATGTGTTCTGTTTCTGCTAACAGGGGGTGAAAATGTGGGTGAAAATCAAACAAAGTGCCGGGGGTCAGGGGGTGATCGGCGTGGGCCTGGCGCTCGGCATGGCGGCGGGGCCGGCGCTCGCGCAGTCGCCCTCTTTGCCGCGGCCCCTGACAGAGGCCGATTTCGCGCCCGTGGATCCGGCCGAAGCGGCCCTGGGCCAGCTGTTGTTTTTCGACCCTATCCTGTCGGGAAACCGCAATATTTCCTGTGCAAGCTGCCATCATCCCCGGTTTGGAACCTCGGACGGGCTGAGCCTCGGGCTGGGCGAGGGGGCGGTGGGACTTGGCCCCGCACGGCATGTGACGGATATCAATACACCCGAGCAGCGTATCCCCCGCAATTCGCCCGCCCTGTTCAATCTGGGGGCGCATGAATTTACCCGGCTTTTTCATGACGGGCGGATCGAGGCGGACCCGACCCGTCCGTCGGGGATCAGAACCCCGATGGACGAGGAAATGGTGACCGGCTTCGTCTCTATCCTGTCGGCACAGACGATGTTTCCCGTGCTGTCGCCCGATGAAATGGCCGGGCATTATGGCGAAAACGACGTGTCGAAGGCGGTGCGATCGGGCGTGATAACGGGCCCGGGCGGGGCCTGGGACAAGATCGCCCAGCGGGTCGCCGCGCTGCCGGAATATCGCGAAAGATTCGGCTCTGTTTATGCGGAAATTGGTGCTGGACGACCAATCGCCTTCACCGATATTTCCAATGCCATCGCCGCGTTTGTCGCCTTCGAGTGGCGTTCGGATTCAAGCCCCTTCGATGCAGCCCTGCGCGGCACGGCGCCGCTTTCACCCGCCGCCACAAAGGGCGCCGCACTGTTTTACGGCACCGCAGGCTGCGCCGCCTGTCATTCCGGCCCGTTCCTGACCGATCACGCCTTTCACGCCATGGCAGCCCCCCAGATTGGCCCCGGCAAGGCCGAGCGGTTCGAGACCCACGCGCGCGACGATGGCCGTTTTCGCGTGACGGGCCGTGCGGAGGATCGCTTTGCCTTCCGCACACCGTCGTTGCGCAATGTGATGCAAACCGGGCCTTGGGGGCATGCAGGCGCACATGGCGATCTGGCCAGCTTTCTGGCCGATCATGCCCGCCGCGGCGATGCTTTGGCACAGTATGAACCGCAAGCGATATTGCCCGAACTGCCAGATACGAAACCCGACTGGACCATTCTGCAAACCCCGGCAGAGATCCGCGAAATCGCGCAGCAGGCCGGCCATGGGACAAGGCTTACGGCCGAAGAAATCGGCTCTATTCTGGCCTTTTTGGAAAGTTTGACCGACCCTGTTGCGCTTGCGGGGCGGCTTGGCATCCCGGACGACGTTCCCAGTGGGCTCCCCCTGGATCGCTAAGGGTCGGGCGTGACCCGCGTGATCGTATTGATTGCAATCGGCTGCCAGGCGCCGGCTTCGCCTCCCGGCCAGATCACACGCATATCGGCGGTTTGCGCGGCGCCAAGGCCAAAATGCAACGCAACGGCCTTGCCGCCGGCGTGCCCGCCACCAACAGTCACCTCTTGCGCGAATGACGCCAGGGGCGTGCGGATCTCGACCCAGGCACCGACAGCACGGCGGTTTGATCCGGGCAATTCAGGCTCTATTTCAGTCCAATTTCCGGTTTGCGGCGTTGCATTGCGCCACAGTTCCATTGGCGCACGACGGTTGATGACCACCAGATCAAGCCGACCATCCGCATTCAGATCCACCAGGGATGCGCCGCGCGAACGGGCGGTTGTGGCAATGCCCGCGCTTTGTGCAACCTCCTGAAACCGGCCGTCCGCCCCCTGCATCAGCAGATTGTTGGGATCGTGCATCGCATTAGAGGGCATCTGATCGACATTTCCCTTTGCGATGAACAAATCGCTGCCCCCGTCATTGTCGACATCGCCAAATTCCGCGTGCCACCCGGTCGACGGCCGCCCGTCATCGCCAATAAAGGGCCGCTGCGCATAGGTGCCCAGCGTATAGGGCGCATTTTCATAATGATCGCCGCGATTGATCTGCAGAAGCTGATCGCCCATCGACGTCAGCATCACCTCGGGCAGACCGTCGCCGGTCAGATCGCGGCTGGCAATTCCCATCCCCCAGAGCGAGACATGCGGCCAGTCCGCCCGTTCCTGCAGGGGGTGCAGATGGAACATCTGCTCGTAACCGCCACGCACATAATAGTGCCGGTCGTTGGAAATGCGCAGCTCGGGCACACCGCTGCGCCGCCAATCCGAAATCAGGGCCGAAAGCGCGCAATACCCCGGCGAAACAGTCTCTAGTTCACCATATTTACGACCATCGGGGCGATAGAGATCATTCCGGTCACAGGCTTCGAACGGGCCCTCCGGGTTGCTGCGATCGACATAATTGCCGAAAAACAGCGTGGGCAAATCACGCCCCGGCTCCCATGTCGCGGTGAAAGAGGTGGTCCAGGCATCGCGCGCCACCAGCCCCCACTGCGCGGTCGCATCTTCAAAGCGACAGTCCCCCAGACCGCGCAGCAACAGGTTAGGGCCAACCCGCAGAACCGCCAGGTCGAGCACGCCGTCGCTGTCAATATCCAGTGGATAGGCGCCGGTAACCCCAGTGATGGGCGCCGTCGTGCCTGCACGAAACCGCAGGGCACCGCCGGGATCGGAGGCATTCACAAACAGCCCGGCAGGCGCCGCGCCACCCGCCGCAAACAGATCCGGGCGCCCGTCGGCGTTGCAATCGAACACGGCCACCCCGCCGCCGACGAAATGCTCCCACCCGCCCTGATAGATGTGCGGCATCGCCAGCCCCGCCGCATCATCCACAAAAACAGGCTCTGCACAGGCGGGAAAGGCGCATATCAGGGGCAAAGCCCACTTCATTGCGCGGCCATCTCACGGGCCTGCCCAAGCAACCTTTCGGTCAGCTCATGCAAGGCCAGCGCGGCGGCGCCATGGGCCCAGAGCAGATCGCCCCAGGCGTGAATCTCGATCCGAGGCGCATCGCGGCCGGTGTCGAGCGTCAGTTCCTGCATCTCGGCGAAGGTTTCCTTGGCATAAAGGTAGTCATAGCGCATTCGTTCGCCCGACAGGATGATCAACTGCGGGTCGAACAGGTTCACGATATTCGACAGCCCCAGCGCCAGATAACGCCCCGCCCGGCGAAAGATCGACCGTGCAGCGCCATTCCCCGCCTTGGCATGATCGAACAGGCTTTCAAGCAGCGCGCCGACCGAGGGCACCTCTTTGTAGGGCAAGTTCAGTGCGGTCTGCGCCTCGCGCACCAGGGCATAGTCGGCGACATAGGCTTCCAGACAGCCGCGCTGGCCGCAACGGCACAGCGCGCCGTCAAGCTGCACCTTGGTGTGGCCCAACTCCATCCCCATGCCGCGCGAGCCGCGATAGATCCGGTGATTGATGACAAAACCCATGCCCAGCCCGTGTTCGATCGTGACCACGGCGAAATCCGACAGCTTGCGCCCGGCGCCGAACCACAGCTCGGCCAGCGTCACCAGATTGGCGTCGTTGTCGATGTAGACGGCCAGACCCAGCCGCTGATGCAGGGCCGTTCCCAGGGGCACATGGCGCGTGCTCAGGACCGGCGACCAATGCACGACACCGGTCGCACAATCCACGAACCCCGGCACGCCCAGCCCCACCGCCATCAGCGCCGAACGTGGCAGGCCGCTTTTGGCGCAGACCCGGTCCAGCAACGTCTCGGCCGCATCCAGCAACTGTTCCAGATCCGAAGGGCCGGGGGTTTGAGGAATCGCCTCGTCGGCGATCAGGTTTCCCGCGAAATCGACGATCACCGCCGTATGCTCGCGATCCGACAGCTTGATCCCCGCGACGTAATGCGTGCCGGGCTTGACACCCAGGGCCACCGCCGGACGGCCGCGGCCACCGTCCCCGTCGCGCGGGGTCTGCACCTCTTCCAGAAATCCGGCCTCGATCAGTTCCGATGTCAGCGTGGTCACCGAAGCGGGGCTGATGCACAGCTCCTTGGCCAGCTGCACCCGCGCAATATGGCCCACCGCTCGCACGCGCTCGAAGATCTGCTGGCGCAACGGGCGGGCCGGATCGGACAGGGGCTGGATCAGCGGGCCGCAACCTTCGCGCTTTTGTCGGATCAGCGTCACCTGTTGCATCGTCACTTTCCTTCGATATTCAAATTAAATACTGCAATCGCAGCGTAGATATCACCCGAAAATCGCTGCGGAGCGGCAAGTTTAGGCAGGCATATCACAGATTCTTAGTCTGATCGTGCAATTTTATTTTGACAACTAAATTTATTTTATTCAGCCTTCCCGCATCCCGACGAATCCGTCGGAACAGGCCGGCTGGCCGAAAAACGGGAGGAATGAAATGCACAAGACCCTATTGGCCGCCGTCGCGCTGACGGCGGGCCTTGCCACTTCGGCCTATGCCGAGATGACCGTTGGCGTGTCGTGGTCGAACTTTCAGGAGGAGCGCTGGAAGACCGACGAGGGCGCGATCAAGGCCGCGTTGGAGGCCGCAGGGGCGAAATACATTTCCGCCGATGCGCAGTCGTCCTCGGCCAAGCAGCTGTCGGACATCGAATCGCTGATGGCGCAGGGCGTCGACGCGCTGATCGTGCTGGCGCAGGACACCGCCGCAATCGGCCCCGCCGTGCAGGCCGCCGCAGACGAGGGGATTCCGGTCGTCGCCTATGACCGCCTGATCGAAGACCCCCGCGCCTTCTATCTGACCTTCGACAACATCGAGGTCGGCCGGATGCAGGCGCGCGCCGTTCTGGCCGCTGCGCCCAAGGGCAATTATGTGATGATCAAGGGCTCGCCCACCGATCCGAACGCCGACTTCCTGCGTGGCGGTCAGCAAGAGGTGCTGCAGGCCGCGATCGACGCGGGCGACATCAAGATCGTGGGCGAGGCCTATACCGACGGCTGGTTGCCTGCCAACGCCCAGCGCAACATGGAACAGATCCTGACCGCGAACGACAACAAGGTCGATGCGGTCGTCGCCTCGAACGACGGCACGGCGGGCGGGGCAGTTGCCGCGCTGTCCGCACAGGGCATGGTGGTGCCGGTTTCAGGGCAGGATGGCGACCACGCCGGCCTGAACCGGATCGCACTGGGCACCCAGACCGTATCGGTCTGGAAAGACTCGCGCGAGCTGGGCAAGGCTGCGGCGGAAATCGCCATGGCGATGGCCGGCGGCACCGAAATGACCGCAATCGACGGCGCGCAGGAATGGACCTCGCCCGCGGGCACCAAGATGATTGCCAGGTTCCTCGCACCGATGCCGGTCACCAAAGACAACCTGTCGGCGGTGGTGGATGCAGGCTGGATCACCAAAGAGGCGCTTTGCCAGGGCGTGTCGAACGGCCCCGCCCCCTGCAACTGAGCCTGACCCACGTCTGAACCGGGGCGTCCGCCGGACGCCCCTTTTCACCCGGCCGTTCGCGGCCCCGTTTGCGGAACATTCCCATGACCAATGCGGCCCCCCCGTCCGGCCAGAAGAAGCCTTCGCTTCTGAAAAACCTTGAACTCGACACCCGGCTTCTGGGCATGATCGGTGCCTTCGTGCTGATCTGCCTGGTGTTCAACGTCATCACCGATGGCCGGTTTCTGACCGCGCGCAACATCTTCAACCTGTCGATCCAGACCGTTTCGGTGGCGATCATGGCCACGGGCATGGTGTTCGTCATCGTCACCCGGCACATCGACCTGTCCGTCGGCGCGGTGCTGGCGATGAGTTCGGCGGTGATGGGGGTGCTGCAGGTGCAACTGCTGCCACATGCCCTGGGCCTTGGCATCGGCCACCCGCTGATTGCGCCGATCACGATTGTCGGCGGTCTGCTGACCGGCACGCTGATCGGGGCGCTGAATGGCTGGCTGATCGGCTATCAGCGGATTCCGGCCTTCATCGTCACGCTGGGCGGTCTGCTGATCTGGCGCAACTTCGGCTGGTATCTGTCGGACGGGCAGACGCTGGGGCCGCTGGACGCGCATTTCCTGCTGCTGGGCGGGATCGAGGGCACGCTTGGCACCACCCTGTCCTGGGCGCTGGGGGTGATCCTGTCGCTTGCCGCGCTTTGGGCGATCTGGCAGGCGCGCGCCGCCAAGATCCGCCACGAATTCCCGGTCAAGCCGATCTGGGCCGAGGTCACCATGATGGGCGTCGCCGTCGCCGCGATCATGGGTCTGGTGGCGATCTATAACGCCTATGAAATGCCGGTCGGTCGGCTGAAACGGATGTTCGCCGAACGCGGCGAGGTGATGCCCGACGGATTTTCTGCCAGCTATGGCATGCCGATTTCGGTGCTGCTGCTGGTGATCGTCGCGGTGGCCATGACCGTGCTGGCGCGCCGCACCCGGCTGGGCCGCTATATCTTTGCCACCGGGGGCAACCCCGATGCGGCCGAACTGTCGGGCATCAACACGCGGATGCTGACGGTCAAGATCTTTGCCCTGATGGGGTTTTTGTGCGGGCTGTCGGCGGTGGTCGCGCAGGCGCGCCTGTCGAACCACGCCAACGATATCGGCACGCTGGACGAGCTGCGCGTGATCGCCGCGGCGGTGATCGGCGGCACCGCGCTGGCGGGCGGGATCGGCACGATCTACGGCGCGATCCTGGGCGCGGTCATCATGCAAAGCCTGCAATCGGGCATGGCGATGGTGGGCGTGGACGCGCCGTTCCAGAACATCATCGTCGGGTCGGTCCTCGTCATCGCGGTCTGGATCGACATTCAATATCGCAAGCGCACCGGAGAGAAACTATGAGCAACCGTGGCACGCCTCTGGTCGAATTGCGCGACATCTCCATTGCGTTTGGCGGGGTGAAGGCTGTCGATCATGTCAGCATCGACCTGCACCCCGGCGAGGTGGTGGGCCTGTTGGGCCATAACGGCGCGGGCAAATCGACCCTGATAAAATGCCTGTCGGGCGCCTATCAGAAGGATTCGGGCGAAATCCTCATCAACGGGCAGCGTGTCGAGATCCGCAATCCCCGCGACGCACGCGCCCAGAACATCGAGACGATCTATCAGACGCTGGCGCTGGCCGATAACCTCGATGCCGCCTCGAACCTGTTTCTGGGGCGCGAGCTGGTCACGCCGATGGGGCTGGTCGACGATGCAAGGATGGAGGCCGAGACCCGCAAGATCATGGGCCGCCTGAACCCCAATTTCCGCAAGTTCAAGGAACCCGTGAAGGCGCTGTCGGGCGGGCAGCGGCAATCGGTGGCGATTGCGCGCGCAGTCTATTTCAACGCGCGCATCCTGATCATGGACGAACCGACCGCCGCGCTGGGCCCGCATGAAACCCAGATGGTCGCGGAATTGATTCAGGAACTGAAGGCGCAGGGGTTGGGGATCTTTCTGATCGAGCATGACATCCACAACGTGATGAAACTGTGCGACCGGGCCTCGGTGATGAAGAACGGCCAGCTGGTCGGCACGGTGAATGTGAACGAGGTCACCGACGAGGATATCCTCGGCATGATCATTCTGGGCAAGAAACCCGAAGGGGTGGCCTGCTGATGTATCTGGGGCTCGATCTGGGCACATCGGGGCTGAAGGGCATCCTGATCGACGACGCGCAGCAGGTGCTGGCCGAGGCCAGCGCGCCCCTGACCGTCAGTCGCCCGCAGGACGGCTGGTCCGAACAGGCGCCCGCCGACTGGATCGGTGCGGCCGAGCGGGTGCTGGGGCAGTTGGCCAAACATGGGCTTGGGCAGTTGCGCGGCATCGGTCTGTCGGGGCAGATGCACGGTGCGACCCTACTGGACGCGGCCGATGACGTGCTGCGCCCCTGCATCCTGTGGAACGACACCCGTGCCCATGCTGAGGCCGCCGCGCTGGATGCCGACCCGCTGTTTCGCGCGATTTCCGGCAACATTGTGTTTGCGGGCTTCACCGCACCGAAGCTGGTCTGGGTCGCGCGGCATGAACCGGCGATTTTCGCGCGGGTGGCGAAGGTTCTGCTGCCCAAGGATTACCTGCGGCTCTGGCTGACGGGCGAACATGTGGCCGACATGTCCGATGCCGCGGGCACCGGCTGGTTCAACAGCGGCGCGCGCGACTGGTCCAACGCGCTGCTGACAGCCAGCGGGATGCGCCACGATCAGATGCCGCGGCTGGTCGAAGGGTCCGCGGTATCGGGCCTGCTGCGCCCCGAACTGGCGGACCGCTTCGGCATTCCCCGGGGCGTTGCGGTGGCTGGGGGTGGGGGTGACAATGCCGCCTCGGGGATCGGGGTTGGTGTGGTGCGTGCCGGGCAGGGTTTTGTCAGCCTTGGCACCTCTGGCGTGCTGTTTGCGGCGAATGACGGCTACCGCCCCGCCCCGGCGAGTGCCGTGCACACCTTCTGCCACGCGCTGCCCGGCACCTGGCACCAGATGGGGGTGGTGCTGGCCGCGACCGACGCGCTGAACTGGTTTGCGCGGCTCAGCGGCACCGAGGCCGCCGATCTGACCGATGCGCTTGGGTCCCTGCAGGCGCCCGGCAAGGCCCGCTTCCTGCCCTATCTGGGGGGCGAGCGCACGCCGCTGAACGATGCCGCGATCCGGGGCGCCTTCATCGGGCTGGACCACGCGACCGATCGGATCGCCGCGACCCGTGCGGTGCTGGAAGGGGTCACCTTCGCGATCCGCGATTGCCGCGATGCGCTGGCCGCGACCGGCACGCAGATCGACAGCCTGCTGGCTGTGGGGGGCGGGTCGCGTTCGCCCTATTGGTGCGCAGCGATTGCCACGGCCCTGGACACGCCGGTGCAGCTGCCTGTCGCAGGCGACTTCGGCGCGGCCTTTGGCGCGGCGCGCCTTGGCCTGATGGCCGCTACCGGCGCAGGTGCCGAAATCGCCGCACAACCCGCAATTTCCGCCGTGATAGAGCCTGTTTCAGCCCTGTCATCGGCATTCGACGAAGGCCATGCCCGCTACCGCGCGGCGCAGGCCGCAATCCGAGGACTGACATGACCGAATTTTTCAAAGGCATCCCCCAGATCCGCTACGAGGGGCCGGACAGCAGCAACGAGTTTGCCTTCCGCCACTACAACCCCGACGAGATCGTCGCGGGCAAGCGGATGGCCGATCACCTGCGCTTCGCGGTGGCCTGGTGGCACAGCTTCGCCTGGCCCGGCGGCGACCCGTTCGGCGGCCAGACGTTCGAACGCCCGTGGTTTGGCGACACGCTGGCGCTGGCCAAGGTGAAGGCCGATGTGGCGTTCGAGATGTTCGACATCCTGCAAGCGCCGTTCTTCTGCTTCCACGATGCCGACATCCGCCCCGAGGGCGCCGATTTCGCCGAAAACACCCGCAATCTGGAAGAAATCGTCGAGTATATCGCCGAGAAGATGGCCGGATCGCAGACCAGGCTGCTGTGGGGCACCGCGAACCTGTTTTCCAACCGCCGCTTCATGGCCGGTGCCGCGACCAACCCCGACCCCGAGGTGTTCGCCTGGTCGGCGGCCACGGTAAAAACCTGCATGGATGCGACCGCGAAACTGGGCGGGCAGAACTATGTGCTGTGGGGCGGGCGCGAGGGCTATGAAACCCTGCTCAACACCGATCTGGGGCGCGAGGCCGAACAGATGGGCCGTTTCCTGTCGATGGTGGTCGAGTACAAGCACAAGATCGGCTTCAAGGGGGCGATCCTGATCGAACCGAAACCGCAGGAACCGAGCAAGCACCAGTATGATTTCGACGTGGCCACGGTCTATGGCTTCCTACGCCGCTTCGGGCTGGAAAACGAGGTCAAGGTGAACATCGAGCAGGGCCATGCCATTCTGGCGGGCCACAGTTTCGAGCACGAAATCGCGCTGGCCAACAGTCTGGGGATCTTTGGCTCGATCGACATGAACCGCAACGATTACCAGTCCGGCTGGGACACTGATCAATTCCCGGATTCGGTGCCCGAGATGGCGCGGGCCTATTACGAGATCCTGCGCGGTGGCGGGTTCGTGACCGGCGGTACCAATTTCGACGCGAAACTGCGCCGCCAGTCGCTGGATGCCGAAGACCTGATCCTTGCCCATGTCGGCGCGATGGATGTCTGCGCACGCGCGCTGAAAGCGGCGGCGGCACTGCTAGAGGATGGCGCGCTGGAGGCCAACCGCGCCGCGCGCTACGCTGATTGGGACCGCCCGGAAAACCGCGCGATGCTGCAATCGGATCTGGCCAGCATCGAGGCGCGGGTCCGGGCCCAGGCCATCAACCCGCAGCCCCGGTCCGGGCGGCAAGAGCGGCTGGAAAACCTGTGGAACCGCTTTGTCTGACCGCGGCACGGGCCGGGAAACCGGCCCGTTTCCTTTCGCGGCTTGGCTTTTTTCGCCTTAACCTGTATCCCGGCCTGCGACAGACCGGCCCCCTCCCATTCGGGCCGGACATCCAGACAGGAACGATGAAGCAGACCGTTTCGGCCCCTCCCGGAACGGCAAGGGGCAGGACTTGGGCATTTCCTTCGACAGCTACCGCCGCCAGTGGACCTCAAACATCCGGGCCGATGTGCTTTCGGGTCTTGTGGTCGCGCTGGCGCTGATCCCCGAGGCGATCGCCTTTTCGATCATCGCGGGCGTCGACCCGAAAGTGGGGCTTTACGCCAGTTTCTCGATCGCGGTGATTACCGCCATCACCGGCGGGCGCCCGGGGATGATTTCGGCGGCAACGGCGGCAACGGCGGTGCTGATGGTCACGCTGGTGCGCGACCACGGGCTGCAATACCTGCTGGCCGCGACCGTTCTGACCGGGCTGCTGCAGATCGGCGCGGGGCTGCTGCGGCTGGGTTTCGTGATGAAATACGTCTCGAAATCGGTGATGACGGGGTTTGTGAACGCACTGGCCATTCTGATCTTCATGGCGCAATTGCCCGAGCTGGACCCGAGCCGCGTGCCCTTCCTGACCTATCCGCTGGTCGCCGCGGCGCTGGCCATCATCTATCTGTTCCCGCGGCTCACCCGCGCGATCCCCTCGCCGCTGGTCACGATCATCGTGCTGACAGCGGCGAGCATTGCCTTCGGCTGGGATGTGCGCACGGTGGGCGATATGGGCGCGCTGCCCGATACGCTGCCGGTGTTCCTGCTGCCCGATGTGCCGCTGAACCTTGAAACGCTGCGGATCATCTTTCCCTATTCGGTGGCGGTGGCGGTGGTCGGCCTGCTGGAAAGCCTGATGACGCAGAACCTGGTGGACGAGCTGACCGACACGCCGTCTGACCGCAATCAGGAATGCATCGGTCAGGGCCTGGCCAATACCGCCACCGGCTTCATCGGCGGCATGGCGGGCTGCGCGATGATCGGGCAGTCGATGATCAACGTGAAATCGGGCGGGCGCGGGCGGTTGTCGACCTTCACCGCGGGGGTGATGCTGCTGGTGTTTTGCGTGATGCTGGGCGACTGGGTCAGCCAGATCCCGATGCCCGCGCTGGTGGCGATCATGATCATGGTCTCGATCGGCACGTTTTCGTGGTCCTCGATCCGCGATCTGCGCAACCATCCCAAATCTTCCTCGGTGGTGATGATCGCGACGGTGGTCACCGTGGTCTGGACGCATAACCTTGGCATCGGGGTTCTGGTGGGCGTTCTGCTGTCGGGCATCTTCTTTGCCGCCAAGATCGCGCAGCTGTTCCGCGTGACTTCGGAACTGTCGCAAGATGGCCGCGCGCGCACCTATTTCATCGAAGGCCAGCTGTTTTACGCCTCGGTCGAGGCGTTCATGCGCGCCTTCGATTTCCGCGAGGCGCTGGAGCGCGTGACGATCGACGTCAGCCGCGCGCATATCTGGGACATTTCCTCGATTGCGGCGCTGGACATGGCGGTGTTGAAATTCCGGCGCGATGGCGCCGAAGTCGCGGTTGTCGGGCTGAATGAGGCTTCCGAAACGCTGGTGGACAAGCTAGCGATACACGACAAACCCGGCGCCGCCGACAAGCTGATGGCGCATTGAGAGGACGGACATGAGCACCAAGATCATCGCCTTCGTCGACGGTTCGATCTATTCGGCCAGCGTATGCGAACATGCCGCCTGGGCGGCGAAACGGCTGGGCGTGCCGGTCGATCTGCTGCATGTTCTGGGCCGTCGTGAAGCGGTGGAACAGCCCGATCTTTCGGGCTCGATCAAGCTGGGGGCGCGCACCGCGTTGATGGCGGAACTGGCCGCGCTGGATGAACAGCGCGCCAAGCTGGTGGCCCATCGCGGCCGGGCGATCCTGGACGATGCGCAGGCGCTGCTGACCGCAGCGGGCGTGACCGAGGTCACAACGCACCTGCGCCACGGCGATCTGATCGAAACCCTGGGCGAGCGAGAGGCCGAGGCCGAGCTGATCCTGATCGGCAAGCGGGGCGAAGCGGCAGATTTCGCCATTGGGCACCTTGGCTCGAATCTGGAGCGCATCGTGCGCGCGGCGCATCGCCCGATTCTGGTCGCCGCGCGGGCCTTCAACCCGATCAAGAAGGTGCTGATCGCCTATGACGGCGGCACATCGGCGATGAAGGCGGTGGATTACATCGCCCGCTCGCCCCTGTTCGCCGATCTGGAAATCTCGGTCGTGGCGGTGGGCACCAAGAATCCCGCCACCGAAAAGGGGCTGGCCGATGCGGCGTCGCTGCTGCGCGCGGCGGGAATTGTGGCCCAAACCGCCATCGCCCCCGGCCAGCCGGAAACCGCCCTGGGCAAGCTGGTGGAAGAGGCCGGCTATGACATGGTGGTCATGGGCGCCTATGGCCATTCGCGCATCCGCAGCCTGATCATCGGATCGACCACCACGGCGATGGTGCGTTCGTGCAAGGTGCCGATCCTGCTGATGCGTTAATCCAGCGTCTGGCGGAACCGGCTGAGCGCAAGCACCGAAAAAACCACGACAAAACCGGCCAGCGCGGCCATTGGCTGCGCCACCGCCTGCAGGTCGGCGCCCTTCAGCATGACCGCCCGGATCAGCCGCAGGAAATGCGTCAGCGGCAGGATCTCACCGATATATTGCGCCCATTGCGGCATGCCTCGAAACGGAAACATGAAGCCCGACAGCAGGATCGAGGGCAGGAAATAAAAGAACGTCAGCTGCATCGCCTGCATCTGCGTGCGCGCGGCGGTGGAAAACACATAGCCCAGAATGACCAGCGCCATCACATAGATGAAAACCCCCGCCAGCAGCAGCGGCAGCCCGCCCACGAAGGGCACGCCAAAGATCACCCGCGCCGCAATCAACACCACGCTGACCTGCACCGCGCCGACCACGAAGAACGGCAAGACCTTGCCCAGCATGATCTCGATCGGGGTGACCGGCATCGACAGCAGGTTTTCCATCGTGCCACGTTCGTTTTCACGCGTCAGGGCCATTGCCGTCATCATCGTCATCGTCATCTGCAAGATCACCCCCAGAAGCCCGGGCACGATATTGTATTGCGTCACGCCTTCGGGGTTGTAGCGGCGATGCACGACGACATTCAGGCGGCTGGCCTCGGCCAGGGCGGCTTCGGCCTCGGTGCCGGATTCGCGCAGCAGCGCATCGGCCGCCACCGTGCTGAGCGTGTTGATCGCGCCCGAGGCCACGGCCGGATCGGTCGCGTCCGCCTCGATCAGGATCTGCGGATGATCGCCGCGTTCGACCCGACGCCCGAAATCGGCGGGCACGGTCACGACAAAACTCACATCCCCCGCCGCGATCAGCGCTTCGGCCTCGGCCGCGGTCGCATCGGGGTGGGTGAACCGGTAATAGCCGGTCAGCTCCAGCGCCGAAACCATCGCCCGGCTGAAGCGATCCTGCGTCGGCGTGACCAGCGCCGCGGGCAGGCCCTTCGGGTCGTTGTTGATCGCGAAACCGAACAGCATCAGCTGCATCATCGGCACGCCCAGCATCATCGCGAATGTGATACGGTCGCGCCGCATCTGGATGGATTCCTTGCGGATGATGGTGAACAGGCGGCGCAGTGACAGAATACGGTTCATGACATGTTATCCGTTGAGGCGCCCATCAGCTGGATGAACACGTCTTCCAGACTGGTTTCGGCGTCGTGCATCCGGCTTTGCGTGGCCTTTGCCACCTCGGCCGCAGAATAGCGCAGCGCGGGTCCGTCGGCGCCGATCACATGCAGATCCATGCCATAGGGCGCAACCTGATCGACGCCCGGCATACCGTGCAACATCCGTTGCGCCTGCGCGATACGCGGGCCTTGCAGGATGACGGTGGTCAGGCCTGCGGCCCGCACCACCTCGGGCACGGTGCCATGGGTAATCAGCTTGCCATAAGAGATGTAATTGATCCGGTGGCAGCGCTCGGCCTCGTCCATGTAATGGGTCGAGACGAGCACGGTCAGACCATCCGCCGCGCGCTGGTGAATTTCATCCCAGAATTCGCGCCGGGCCTTGGGGTCGACGCCGGCGGTCGGTTCATCCAGCATCAACAGCTGCGGGCGGTGCATGATGCAGGCCGCCAGCGCCAGCCGCTGCTTCCAGCCGCCCGACAGCGCCCCGGCCAGCTGCGCCTTGCGCGAGGTCAGCCCCAGATCGGCCAGCGTGTCGGCCACCTCGCGCCGCCCCAGCCCGTAGATGCCGGCCACGAAATTCAGGTTCTCTTCGATCGTCAGATCCTCGTAGAAGCTGAATTTCTGGGTCATGTAGCCGACTTCGCGTTTGATGGCGCGACCCTCGTGACGGATGTCATGGCCCAGAACCCGGCCTTCGCCCCCATCGGGCGTCAGCAGCCCGCACATCATGCGGATCGTCGTGGTCTTGCCCGATCCGTTCGGCCCCAGAAAGCCCACGATTTCACCCTGTGCGACCGACAGCGAGACGTGATCGACCACGGTGCGGGTGCCGAACCGCTTGACCAGATCGGTGACGATGATCGCGGGTTCAGCGGCCATTGCCCGCGCCCGCAAAATCCACATCGACGATCTGCCCGGGCTTCAGCGCACTGTCGCCCACGGGCTGCGCCTCGACCAGATAGACCAGCTTCTGGCGGTTCTGCAGCGAATAGATCACTGGCGGGGTGAACTCGGGACCATCCGCGATATAGGTGACCTGCGCGCGCAGCCCCGGCGCGCAACTGTCGCAGCGCACCGCAAGCTCGTCCCCCACCGTCAGCTCGGCCAACCGGGCTTCGGGGATGTAAAGCCGCAGCTTGACCGCATGATCGGGCAGGATCGACAGCACCGGCGCCGAAGGCCCGGCAATTTCGCCCGGCTGTCGGATCACGTCCGACACGATGCCATCGGCGGGCGCGGTCAACGTGCGTTCGTTCAGCGCCCAGATCGCCTGATCGAGCCCCGCCTGACCCGAGCGCAGCGCGGCCTCTGCCGCCGCGATCTGCTGCGCGCGGGCGGGCAGACGCGCCACCGCCAGATTGGCCTCGGTTTCGGCGACCTTGGCACGCGCGACCGATACCGCGGTTTGCGCATCCTCGCGCTGCGCCTCGGTCGCGGCCCCGCGCGCGGTCAGGGTTTCCAGCCGCGCAAGCTGGCGTTCATATTCCGCCGCCTGCGCCTTGGCCGAGGTCAGCGCCGCCTCGATCACCAGGATCTCCTCGGGGCGCTTGCCTTCCCGCAGGTTGTCCAGCTCTCCCTGCGCCACGGCCACGGCAGCCTCGGCCTGCGCGCGGGCGATTTCGGCATCGCGATGCTCCAGCCGGGCCAGCACCTGATCCTTGGTGAAACGGTCGCCACGCGCCACCGACAGGCCCTCGATCTGGGCCACCGCGACCGGCGCGATCAGCACATAGTCCCCCTCGACATAGCCGGTGGCCAGCGGCGCGGGCGCGGCACAGGCCGAAAACAGCGAGGCGACAATCGGAACAGCACACAAGAACACGGTCACAGCCCTTTCTGAACAAGGATCATCGCGTCGATATTGGCCAGAACGACCTCGGTGATCTGGGTGATTTCCGCCGGGCCGATCATCTGCCACCCCATGCGCCGCCGGACGATCGGGCCGCCAACGCGGAAATAAAGCGCCTGCCCGATCAGTGTGAACACCCGCAGCTGCAAGGCCGGGTCCTCGGCCGACTGGCCGCTGGCCGCCGCCATCAACCCGCAGATCCTGCGATGCGCCGGGCCCACCAGATTGTCATACAGAACCTGCGCGCCTGCCCCGTCTTCGGCGATTTCACGCAGCACGAAGGCCACCGACAGCTGCGTCTGCGGATCGCCCAGCAGCTGTGCCAGCATGTTGCGCGCGATCATCTGCATCAGATTGCGCGCCAGATCGGGGGTCAGATCGGGCGGGTCCGGGGCGGTTGCCAGCACCTTCGCCATCCGTTCGGCGAAGCTCAGCACACAGGCCTGACGCAGCCCTTCCTTGCCGCCGAAATGATAGGCGATTGCGGCGATATTGGCGCCCGAGGCGGCGGCGATCTCGCGCGTCGAGGTCGCGGCAAAGCCCTTTTGCCCGAACAGCGCGGTGGCGGCGGCAATCAACGCCTGGCGCGTGGTCTCGGACGGGCTGGTGGAATCAGGAGGTTGGGTCATGCGCAACAAATTAATCAATCGTTTGATTTAATCAAGCGAAAACCCTGTTTCACCTCTGAGCGAGCGCGCAGGCGGACAGTTGCCGCGGGCGGTCTGGGGGCGTAAACAAGGGCCAACAGTCGCAGGAGGCCCCGATGACCCGTCCGAAACCCGTCGTTCTTTGCATTCTGGATGGTTGGGGCGAACGCGCCGAAACCGAGGGCAACGCGCCCGCGCTGGCCAACACCCCCAATATCGACCGGATCTGGGCAGACTGCCCGAAGGCCACACTGATCACCCACGGCCCCGATGTCGGCCTGCCGACCGGGCAGATGGGCAATTCCGAAGTCGGCCACACCAATATCGGCGCCGGCCGGGTGGTGGCGATGGATCTGGGCGCTATCGACCTGGCGATCGAGGATGGCTCGTTTTTCACTAACCAAGCGATTGTGGATTTCGCCGCCACGCTCAAGGCCTCGGGCGGGACTGCGCATCTGATGGGCGTGGTGTCGGATGGCGGCGTGCATGGCCATATCGTGCATGTGCTGGCGGCCTGCAAGGCACTGGCCGACGCGGGCGTGCCCGTCGTTCTGCACGCAATCACCGACGGGCGCGACGTGGCGCCGGATTCGGCCGCGCGCTTTGTTGACGAGCTGATGGCGAAGCTGCCCGCGGGCTGCCGCGTCGGCACGGTGATCGGGCGCTATTGGGCGATGGACCGCGACAACCGCTGGGAACGGGTGGGCCGCGCCTATCAGGCGATGGTCAACGCGCAAGGTGAGCATGCCGCCACCCCGGCCGAGGCCGTGGCACAATCCTATGCAAAATCCGAGATGGACGAATTCATCGCCCCCACGGTGATCGCCGATTACGCGGGTGCGCGCGATGGCGACGGCTTTTTCTGCCTGAACTTCCGCGCCGACCGCGCGCGCGAAATCCTGGCCGCACTGGGCGCGCCCGGGTTCGACGGGTTCGACACCGGCAAACGCCCCGTCTGGGCCGCGATGCTGGGCATGGTCGAATATTCGACCGCGCATAACGCCTATATGCAGACCGCCTATCCCAAGCGCGAGATCAAGAACACGCTGGGTGAATGGGTGGCAAAGCAGGGGCTGACCCAGTTCCGTCTGGCCGAGACCGAGAAATACCCCCATGTCACCTTCTTCCTGAACGGCGGCAAGGAGGTGCCCGAAAAGGGCGAGGACCGCTTCATGCCGAAATCGCCGAAAGTGGCGACCTATGACCTGCAACCGGAAATGAGCGCGCCCGAGGTCACCGATCAGTTCATCGGCGCGATCGAGCATGGCTATGACCTGATCGTGGTGAACTACGCCAACCCCGACATGGTCGGCCATACCGGCAGCCTGCCCGCCGCCATCGCCGCCTGCGAGGAAATCGACCGCGATCTGGGCCGGGTGCTGGAGGCCTTGAAAAAGGCTGGTGGTGCGATGATCGTGACCGCCGACCACGGCAATTGCGAAACCATGATCGACCCGGA
The DNA here is from genome assembly GCA_002452815.1 of Rhodobacteraceae bacterium UBA6796. GTDB lineage: Bacteria > Pseudomonadota > Alphaproteobacteria > Rhodobacterales > Rhodobacteraceae > Rhodobacter. Next base: position 105,250 of record DKFM01000008.1, on the reverse strand, counting down.
AACCGGCGGGCCCCACACGGCGCATACCACCAATCCGGTGCCGGTCGCGCTGATCGGCGGGCCTGCGGGCGTGCGGCTGCGCAAGGGACGGCTGGCCGATCTGGCGCCCACGCTGCTGGATCTGATGCAACTGCCGGTGCCGCCCGAAATGACCGGCAAGACCCTGATCGAGCGGTGATGCGCGCAACGCTTCTGGCCTTTGTTCTGGGCACCGGGGCGGCCTTTGCCAGCTCCGAAGTCGACAGCGCGTTGCAGGCGGCCGACGATCTGCGCGCCTCGATCACGGCGCTGGATGCCGCGCGGACCAAGGCCGACCGGGTGTCCGCCCTGACCGAAACCATTACCGCCTACGAGGCCGGGTTGGGTGCCCTGCGCGACGGCTTGCGCCGCGCGGCGATCCGGGAACGCGAGATCCGCGCGGGCTTCGACGCCAAGCGCGACCATATAGGGCGACTGCTGGGCGTGATGAGCACGATGGAACGGTCCGAGGGGCCGTTGCTGTTGCTGCATCCGGCGGGGCCCGAAGGCTCCGCCCGGTCGGGGATGGTGCTGGGCGCGGTGACCCCGGCACTGCAGGCCGAAGCCCAAAGCATGCAGGGCGAGCTGGAAGAAATCGCCACGCTACGCGCGCTGCAACAGAATGCCGCGCAGGTGCTGGAAGGCGGGCTCGCCTCGGCGCAGGCGGCGCGCACGGCACTCAGTCAGGCGGTGGCCGAGCGCAGCGCCCTGCCCGGCCGCTATCTGGAAGACCCCGAAGACCTGCGCCATCTGGTCGAAAGTGCCGATACGCTGGAAGGCTTTGCCACCGGGCTGACCGATCTGGACAGCGACATCGGCCCCCCGATGGAGGATTTCGAGGGCGCCAAGGGCACGCTGCCGCTGCCGGTGATGGGGTCGGTCCTGCGCAAGTTCAACGAGGCCGACGCCGCAGGCATCCGCCGCCCCGGCCTGGTGATCGCCACCGCGCCCGCCGCGCTGGTCACCGCGCCCTGGCCCGCCACGATCCGCTATCGCGGCCCCTTGCTCGACTACGGAAATGTGATGATCGTAGAGCCCGCGGCAGGCTATCTTCTGGTTCTGGCCGGGCTTGGCACGGTCTATGGTGAAACAGGCGATGTGCTGGCACGCGGCGCGCCGATCGGTCTGATGGGTGGCACCGAACCCGGCGCACAGGAATTTGGCGCAGGTTTCGTGCAGGCCGCACAGATTGGCGGTGGCGCTGGGCGGACGGAAACGCTTTATATGGAACTCAGACAGGGCAACACGCCCGTGGACCCTGCCCAGTGGTTCACTCAGACACGCGACTAGCAGGACCAAAGGTTGAGTATGAAAAAATTCATGATGGCCGCGCTGGGCGGCACCGTTGCCGGGGCGCTGATCTCGACGCAGGTGGCGGCGCCGCTGCTGGCACAAGAAGCCAGCAAGTCGACCTCGGTGTATGAGCAACTCGATCTGTTCGGCGACATCTTCGAACGGATCCGCACCGATTATGTCGAACAGGTCGACGACAAGAAACTGATCGAGGCCGCGATCAACGGGATGCTCGGCTCGCTCGATCCGCATTCCAGCTATCTGCCCCCCGACGATTACGACGACATGCGGGTGCAGACGCGCGGCACCTTCGGCGGGCTCGGCATCGAGGTCACGCAGGAAGAGGGCTTCATCAAGGTCGTCTCGCCGATGGATGGCACCCCCGCCGCCGCCGCCGGGATCGAGGCGGGCGATTTCATCACGCATGTCGATGGCGAAAGCGTGCTGGGGCTGACGCTGGATCAGGCCGTCGACAAGATGCGCGGCCCGGTGGGCAGCGAGATCGTCATCACCGTGGTGCGCGAGGGCACCACCGAACCGTTCGACGTGTCGATCGTGCGCGACACGATCAAGCTGACCGCCGTGAAAGCCCGGACCGAGGGCCACACCGTCGTGCTGCGGATCACCACCTTCAACGACCAGACCTATCCCAATCTGGAAGAAAGCCTGAAGGAACAGGTCAAGGCCGCGGGCGGGATCGAGAATGTGAACGGCTTCGTCGTCGACCTGCGCAACAACCCCGGCGGTCTGCTGACGCAGGCGATTGCGGTGTCGGATGCCTTCCTGAACGCCGGCGAGATCGTCTCGACCCGGGGGCGCAAGTCCGAAGACAGCGAACGCTTCAACGCCACCCCCGGCGATCTGGCCGAAGGCAAGCCGATCGTCGTGCTGATCAATGGCGGGTCCGCATCGGCTTCGGAAATCGTGACCGGCGCGCTGCAGGATCATCGCCGCGCCATCGTGGTGGGCACGAAATCCTTCGGCAAGGGCTCGGTCCAGACGGTCATGCCGATCCGCGGCGATGGCGCGATGCGTCTGACCACGGCGCGCTATTACACGCCTTCGGGGCGCTCGATCCAGGCATTGGGCATTGCGCCCGATATCGTGGTGCAGCAGCCCGAGCGCGCGCCCGAGCCGAGCGAAGAGGAAAGCGCCGCCAACAAAACCCGGTCCGAAGCCGATCTGCGCGGGGTTCTGAGCAACGACTCGATGACCGAGGATGAAAAGCGCCAGGCCGAGGAAGAACGCACCAAGGCCGAAGAGGCCGCGAAACTGCGGGTCGAGGATTACCAGCTCGCCTATGCGATCGACATCCTCAAGGGCCTGTCGGCGATCGCGCCCGAAACGGTGGCCGAGGCCGCCCCGGCGAACTGAACACCGGATCGGGGGCCTGCGGGCCCCCGTTTTACCCTTACGGAAGCCAAGATGACCCCCGATCAGATTGCCGCCATGCCTTATCGCCCCTGTGTGGGCGTCGTTTTGATGAACCCGCAGGGTCTGGTGTTTGCCGGCCAGCGCATCGACAACCCCGGTGCGGCCTGGCAGATGCCGCAAGGCGGGATCGACGAGGGCGAAAAACCCCGCAAGGCCGCCCTACGCGAGCTGTGGGAAGAAACCGGGATCACCGAGGATCTGGTCGAATTCGTGACCAAGACCGAAGGCTGGGTCACCTATGATCTGCCCCCCGAACTGCTGGGCAAGGTCTGGAAAGGCAAATATCGCGGTCAGCGGCAGAAATGGTTCCTGTTCCGCTATCTGGGCGAGGATACGCAGGTCAATATCGCCACAGAACACCCCGAATTCTCGGTCTGGCAATGGATGGCCGCCGATGCGCTGATCCAGTCCATCGTGCCGTTCAAGCGCAACGTCTACGAAGCGGTGTTCGACGCGTTCCGCGACCGTCTGGGTTAAGCCGCGGCCAGCACCAGCAGCGCGGCAACCTCGGCCAGTTGCTGCGCGGCGCCCAACACATCGCCGGTCTGCCCGCCGATCCGCGCCAGGCTCAGCCGCGCCAAGGCGAATGCCAGCAGTGCCTGCACCGCCATCGCAGACACCATCCCCGGCACCGCCAGCGCGGGCACACCGGCCAGCAGGATCGCCGTGATAACCGACCCGCCCGCTCCACCGCTGGCCAGATGCCCCATGCCATCGGCGCGTGCGGGCGGCATCACCGCCAGCAGAACGGCGGGCACAGCGCGACTTGTCATCGCCACCGCCAGAACGGCGGCCACCGCCAGCATCGGCCCCTGTCCGGCCAGCACCGCCAGCGCCTGCCAGCGCAGGCCGACCGACACCACCAGCGCCAGCGTGCCATAAGATCCGATCCGGCTGTCGCGCATGATTTCCAGCCGCCGCGCGGCATCGCGCCCACCCCAGAACCCATCGGCCAGATCGGCCAGACCGTCCTCGTGCAGCGCGCCGGTCACGATGATCTGCGCCGCCAGCGCCAGCCCCGCCGCCAACGCGGGCGGCAGGCCCAGCGTCAGCGCGGCCAGCAGGACCAGCGCCGCCACGCCCCCCACCGCAAGCCCTGCCAGCGGAAAGGCCCAGGTGGCGGCGGCGATGCTCGGCGCGGGCTCGGGCAGGCGCCCGGCGGGCAGCCGGGTCAGCAGCATCAGCGCCAGTTGCGCCTGCGCAAGCCGCGCGCGGATCATGCGTCGCTCACTCCGGCTTCGGCGAAGGTGGCCATGCCGTTGTGGCATTCCAGCGCCGCGCGCAGGATACCCAGCGCCAGCGCCGCACCGGACCCTTCGCCCAGCCGCATGTCGAATTCGACCACCGCCTTCTTGCCGATCGCGGCCAGAAGCCGCCGGTGCCCCGGCTCTGCCGAGGCATGGCCGACCAGGCAATGATCCAGCAACCGCGGGTCCGCCGCATAAAGCGCTGCCGCCGCGGCGGTGCAGATGAACCCGTCCAGAATGACCGGAATCCGCGCCGCCCGGGCCGCCAGAACCGCGCCACAGATCGCCGCCTGTTCGCGCCCGCCCAGACAGGCCAGCGTGGTCATCGCATCCTGCCCGCCATGCCGCGCCAGCCCCTTGTCGATCGCCGCGATCTTGCGCGCGATCCCGGCATCGTCCGATCCCGTCCCCGGCCCGACCCAATCGGTAGGCGTGGCGCCAAACAGCGCCGAGGCCAGCGCCGCCGCAATCGTCGAATTACCGATCCCCATCTCGCCCAGGATCAGCACATCCGCCCCGGTATCCACCGCCGCCGCGCCCCGGTTCATCGCATCCAGCGTCTCGGACTCGGTCATCGCGGGTCCGGCGGTGAAATCGGCGGTCGGCGTGTCCAGATCCAGCGCAATCACGCTCAGCTCGGCGCCGTTCGCGCGGCACAGCTGGTTGATCGCGGCGCCGCCATGTTCGAAATTCGCCACCATCTGCGCGGTCACTTCCTGCGGATAGGGGTTCACGCCCTGCGCACAGATCCCGTGATTGCCGGCAAAGACCAGCGCCTGCGCGCGGCCGATCCGCGGCCGGTCGGTGCCGCGCCATTCGGCCATGAACAGCGCCAGTTCCTCCAGCCGGCCAAGCGACCCCGGCGGCTTGGTCAGGCTGTTCTGCCGGGCCAGCGCCGCGGCCCGCGCGGCAGGGTCGGCCGCAGGCAGCGTGGTGGCAAGCGGGGCAATCGCGGACAGGGACTCGAAGCGCATCATTTCACTTTCAAAGGCAGGCCCGCGACGGCAAAGGTCACCTCGCAGGCGACCCCCGCGACCCATTGGTTCAGAAGACCCGCGGCATCGCGAAACTCGCGGGCAAGTTTGTTTTCCGGCACGATTCCGGCGCCGACCTCGTTTGTGACCAGCACCACGGGCGCGGATTGCTGGGGCAGGCAGGCGACCAGTTCACGCCCCGCTGCCTGCCAGTCATGACCGCCCAGCATGAGGTTTGTCAGCCACAGCGTCAGGCAATCGACCAACCGCGGCGCCCCGTCCGTGGCCCGCAACGCCCCGATCAGATCCAGCGGTTCGGCATGGGTGCGCCATTCCGCGCCGCGTCGTTCCTGATGCAGCGCGATACGGTTTTCCATTTCAGCATCAAAGGCTTGGGCCGTCGCAATATACACTGCCGGGCGCCCGAACTGCAGCGTCCGTGCCTCGGCTATTGCACTTTTGCCCGACCGCGCGCCGCCGGTGATGAGGATGGTTTGTGTCATCGTGCCTCTTGTTCCTTGCGCGCTGACAAAGCAGAAACGGCGCCAGCGCGAAAGGAGAAATGCGACGATGGGGCAAGGCAAGGCGACAGAGCTGTGGCTGATCCGGCATGCGCCCGCGCTGCATGGCGGGGCGCTGGCGGGGCGTCGCGATGTGGCGGCCGATTGCGCTGACGTGGCCGCGCTGGCCGGAATGCGCGCCGCAACCGCCGGGCTGACGCGCCATGTCTGCAGCCCCGCGCTGCGCTGCCGTCAGACCGCGCTGGCGCTGTGGCCGGGGGTTACGCCCGCGCAAGACCCGCGCCTGTGGGAGCAGGATTTCGGCGCGTGGGAGGGCGTGCCCTTTGCCGATCTGCCCGATCTGGGGCCCTTGCCCGCGCCCGATCTGGCCGCGCATGCCCCGCCCGGTGGCGAAAGTTTCAACCAGCTGTGCGCCCGTGCGGCCCCGGCGCTGCACCTACTTGCGCAGGGCGAGGCCGTGGCCGTCGTGGCCCATGCCGGCACGATCCGGGCCGCGCTGGCGCTGGCGATCGGCTCTGCCTCTGCCGCGTTGGCCTTTCAGATCGCGCCGCTGTCGCTGACCCGGATCGTGGCCCTGCCCGGCGGCGGCTGGTCGGTGGCCGAGGTCAACCGGGTGTTCGCATGATCCATCAGTCCGGCCATTTCGGAGAGCTGCTGCAAGGCAGGCTGGGGCCCGGCGGGCCGGTGGTTCTGGTCACCCTGCCCTGTCCGGCGTTGGGCGTGCGGGCCAGGTTGCGCCCCGGGCGCGGGCTGCGGTTGCATGGCGGGCTGCCGCTGGCGCAGGGGCGTGCCCTGCTGACACGGCTTGGGTTGCCGCTGCCCGGGCGGGTCATTTTGCACGCACTGGCCGCACCCGGCACCGGAACCGGGGTCTCGACCGCCGGGCTGGTCGCGCTGGCGCGGCTGTCGGGGTGGGACGGTCCCCCCGACATACTGGCCCGCGCCTGCATCGCGATCGAGGGTGCCTCGGACCCGCTGATGTTTGCCGCGCCCGAACGGATCTTGTGGGCCTCGCGGCAAGGGCAGGTTGTTGCACGAATGCCCGCCCTGCCCCGGTTCGAGGTTCTGGGCGGGTTCTTCGGCCCGACCCAGCGCACCGATGCCGCCGACACCACCTTTCCCGACATCGCCGATCTGATCGAAGACTGGCAAAAGACCCGCGATCTGGCGGGCTTCGCCGGTCTGGCATCGCAAAGCGCCACGCGCACGCAGGCCCTGCGCGGCCCTGTGGATGACCCGACCCCCGATCTGGCCCGCGATCTGGGGGCGCTCGGCTGGTGCCGGGCCCATACCGGGGCCGCGCGCGGCCTGATCTTTGCCCCCGGCACCGTGCCGACCCGGGGGACCGAGGCCCTGCGCGCCGCAGGCCTGCGCGGCGTGATGCGGTTCACGGGGGGCAGCACATGAGCTTTGCGGCAATGATGCTGGTGGCGATCGGCTGCGATCTGGCCTTCGGCTGGCCTGCGTGGATTTATGCGAAAATCGGTCATCCGGTGACCTGGCTTGGCGCGCTGATCGGCTGGCTTGACCGGCACTGGAACCGCGCAGGCACCGCCCGGCGCGCCCGCGGGATTGCTGCGGCGCTGGTGGTGATCGGTCTGAGCGTGGCGCTGGCGCTTGGCGTGCAGGTCCTGCTGCCCGATGGCTGGCCGGGCATGGTGATCGGCGGCATTCTGGCCTGGCCGCTGGTCGCGCTGCGCTCGATGCACGACCATGTGGCGGCGGTGGCGCAACCGCTGGTGGCGGGCGATCTGCCAGCCGCGCGCCATGCCGTGTCGATGATCGTGGGGCGCGATCCGTCGCAGCTCGACGCGCCCGGGGTGACCCGCGCGGCGCTGGAAAGCCTGGCCGAGAACAGCTCCGACGGGATCGTCGCGCCGCTGTTCTGGGGCGTGATCGCGGGGCTGCCCGGGATCGCGGCCTATAAGGCGATCAACACGCTTGATTCGATGATCGGCCACCGCACCCCGCGGCACGAGGCCTTCGGCTGGGCCTCGGCCCGGATCGACGATCTGGTGAACCTTGCGCCCGCGCGGCTGACCGGGCTGGTCTTTGCGCTGGCCTCGCGCCGTCCGGGGGCCGCGCTGGCCGCAATGGCGCGCGATGCCCGCCACCACCGCTCGCCCAATGCGGGCTGGCCCGAGGCGGCGATGGCCGGCGCGCTTGGCGTGCGGGTTTCGGGGCCGCGGATCTATGCCGACCGGATTGCCGACGAACCCTTCGTCAACGCCGCCTGCCCCGATCCGACGCCCGCCGATCTGCGCCGGGGGCTTGCGCTTTACCGCCGTGCGATGTTGGCTCTGACCGCGCTGATCGGGGCGCTGGCGATACTGGGGATCTGATGCGCGATCACGGCGGAAATATCGACTGGGCGAAGGCGCATTTCGGCGGTGCGGACTGGATCGACCTGTCCACCGGCATCAACCGCGTGCCCTATCCGGTGGGCGATCTGCCGCCCGAGGTCTGGACCATGCTGCCCACGATGGCCGCCAAGGCCGCGCTGATGCGTGCCGCGCGCCACGCTTTCGCGACCGACGCGCCGGGGCTGGCCCTGTCCGGGGCGCAGGGCGCGATCCAGATGATCCCCCGGCTTGGCCCGCCGGGGCAGGCGCGGGTGCTGGGCCCGACCTATAACGAACACGCCGCCGCCCTGCGCACAGCCGGATGGGCGGTGACCGAGGTCGCCACGCTGCCCGATCTGGCGGGCGCGGATCTGGCGGTCGTGGTGAACCCGAACAACCCCGATGGCCGCATCACCCCGGCCGCAGCCCTGCTTGCACTGTCAACACAGGTCGGGCGGCTGGTGGTCGATGAAAGCTTCGGCGATGCGCAGCCCGAACTGTCGGTCGCCGCCCATGCCGGCGCGCGGCTGATCGTGCTGCGATCCTTCGGCAAATTCTACGGTCTGGCCGGGCTGCGGCTCGGCTTTGCCTTTGCCGATGACCCAACCGTTGCGGCCCTGCAGGATATGGCCGGGCCCTGGCCCGTCAGCGGCGCCGCGATCGAGATCGGGCAACGGGCGCTGGCGGACACGGGTTGGCAGCAGGCGACGGTGGCCCGGTTGCGGGATGAGATGGCAAGGATCGACCGTCTGGCCACGCAGGCGGGCTGGCATCTGGTCGGCGGCTGCGAGTTGTTCCGAACCTACGCCACCCCCGATGCCGCGACAGCACAGAATGCCCTGGCCCGCCATCGGATCTGGAGCCGGATCTTCCCCTATTCCGACCGCTGGATCAGGCTGGGCCTGCCCGGCAGCCCCGCCGAGTGGACAAGGCTGGAGACCGCGCTAACGGGCCAGCGCCAATAGACCCGGCACATCCAGATGTGCCTCCAGGTGATCGGCCAGCGCCTCGAGCGTATCTTCCACCCCCTGCGCATGGCTGTCGCCCGAGGCCGTAATCCCCAGCCCCGCCAGATAGGCCGCGCGGAACGCATCCGAGGTGAACAACCCGTGCAGATAGCTGCCCGTCACCCGCCCACAGGCCGAAATCGCACCTTCGGGCGCACCCTCCACAAAGGCGAAGGGACGGCTGCGGTCGGCGCCCTCGGTTCGACCGATGTGAATTTCATAGCCCTCGACCTCCAACCCGCTGGCGGCATGCACCGCGCGGGTGCGGGTCAGACATTTGTCAGGGGTCATTTCGGTAACCAGATCCAGCAGGCCCAGCCCCCGGGTCTCGCCCGCAGACCCTTCAATTCCTTGCGGATCTGCGATCCGTGACCCCAACATCTGGTAGCCACCGCAAATCCCGAGCACATGCCCGCCGCGCCGGTAATGCGCCATCAGGTCGATGTCCCAGCCCTGCGCCCGCAAAAATTCCAGATCACCGCGCGTGGATTTCGAGCCCGGCACGATCACCAGCCGCGCATCGCCCGGGATCGGCTGGCCCGGCTGCACCATCACCAGATCGACACCCGGCTCGGCCTTCAGCGGGTCGAGATCGTCGAAATTCGCGATGCGTGATAGCGTCAGGCAGGCAATCTTGATCCCCCCCGTCGCAGGACCCGAAGCCAGATCCAGCGCATCCTCGGCCGGCAGCCGATGCGCCTGCGCAAACCACGGCACGACACCGAAGCCACGCCATCCGGTGCGCGCCGCGATCAGATCGTAGCCATCGGCAAACAACCGCGGATCGCCGCGAAACTTGTTGATCAGGAACCCCGCAATCATCGCGGCATCGCCTGGGTCCAGCACCGCCTGCGTGCCGACGATCTGCGCGATCACCCCGCCACGGTCGATATCACCCGCCAGGACGACGGGCACATCCGCAGCCCGGGCAAAGCCCATATTGGCAATGTCATTGGCGCGCAGATTGACCTCGGCCGGGCTGCCCGCACCCTCGACGATCACCAGATCATGCGCGGCACGCAACCGCTGGAAACTGTCCAGCACATGGCCCATCAGCGTTGGCTTGATCCGCGCATAGTCCAGCGCGCGGACATTGGTCAGCCGCCGGCCCTGCACGATCACCTGGGCGCCGGTTTCGGATTCCGGCTTCAGCAGGATCGGGTTCATATCCGTGTGCGGATCAAGCCCGCAGGCCAGCGCCTGCAGCGCCTGCGCACGCCCGATTTCACCGCCATCCGCCGTGACCGCCGCGTTGTTCGACATGTTCTGCGGCTTGAAGGGCGCCACCGACAGCCCGCGCCGCCGCGCCGCCCGGCACAGCCCGGCAACGAGCATCGACTTGCCGACGTTCGACCCGGCACCCTGGATCATCAGCGCCGTCATCACACACCCCCGGCGTTGCGCAGATGGCGCGTTCGGGAGCCTCCGGCGGGGATATTTGGCACCAAGATGAAAGTCATAGCCCGCAGAGTTCGCATCGGCCGGCGCCATGCCTCGGGCCGCCTGGACGGGGGAGACATGGCGCTTTCACCTTGGGCGGTCATCGGGATCCCTCCCTGTACCGCAGGGCAAGAGTGGCACAGCATCCTTAATTTTTCCTTGCTTTCATCTTGGCCGAAATATCCCGGGGGCCCGGGGGCTGGCCCCCGGCGCGTTTAAAATTCGACCCCCGGCTGGCCCTTGATCCCGGACCGGAACGGATGCTTGACCAGCGTCATCTCGGTCACCAGATCGGCAGCCTCGATCAGCCCTTCGGCCGCGTTGCGCCCGGTCAGCACGACATGGGTCAACGGCGGCTTTTCGGTGGCAAGGAATTCCAGAACCTCGGCAAGGTCGAGATAGTCATAGCGCAGCGCGATGTTGATTTCATCCAGCAGAACCATGCGGATCGACGGATCGCGGATCAGTTCCTTGGCCTTTTCCCAACCGGCGCGGGCGGCGGCGATGTCGCGCTCGCGGTCCTGGGTTTCCCAGGTGAAACCCTCGCCCATCGCATGGAACTGGCACAGATCGCCGAAATTCTCGGTCAGCAGGCGCCGCTCGCCGGTGTCCCAGGCGCCCTTGATGAACTGCACCACCGCGCAGGGCATGCCATGGGCGATGCAGCGCAGGATCATCCCGAAGCCCGACGAGGATTTTCCCTTGCCCGGCCCGGTATGCACGATGATCAGGCCTTTCTCGCCCGATTTCGTTGCCATGATCTTGTCGCGCGCGGCTTTTTTCTTGGCCATCTTGCTTGCGTGGCGGGCGTCGGTTGCGCTGCTGGTGTCGGTATCGGTCGGCATTGCGGCGGTCCTTGTCTTGACAAAGGGGGTGCGCCTGCCTCAGGTGGGGGCGCGTTGGTTCCTGTCCTATGACAGGCGAAGAGGGAATGCGACAGGGTTTGCGACCGAAAGGTGCCGGAACCCGAAGCGCTGCCGCCCCCGCGACCGTGACCGGAAAGGTCGCCCCAAGCCACTGGCCCTCATGGCCGGGAAGGAGGGGAGACCGTTGGGGAAACCCTGAATCCGCAAGCCGGGAGACCTGCCAACGCTGAGTTTCACGGGCGGACGGGGTGTTCCGCGACCGGATGGCATGTGCCGGCCGATCGCTTCGCACATCCTCTGGCCCTCGCCCCCGATGCCAACGCACGGAGGGGCCATGACGGCAACGCTGCACATCTGCACGACCTGCAAGGCAGGCGAGATCACCGAAGACGGCGCGGCCCTGCCCGGCGCGCGCCTGTTTGCCGCCCTGTCCGCCGAACCGCTGCCCGAAGGGGTGCGCATCGTGCCGGTCGAATGCCTGTCGGCCTGTTCGCAGGGATGTGCCGTCGCGCTGAGCGGGCCGGGCAAGTGGAGCTATGTCTACGGCCGCCTCGGTGCCGACGATGCGGCCGCGATCCTGAAAGGGGCCGCCGCCTATGCCGCCACCGAAGACGGGCTGGTTCCCTGGCGCGAACGCCCCGAAATTTTCCGCAAGCAAAGCCTTGCCCGCATCCCCCCGCAGGAGTGAGACATGACCGATCTGACCAAAATCCCCGTGACTGTAATCACCGGCTTTCTGGGCGCCGGAAAGACCACGCTGATCCGCCACCTGATGGCCAATCCGCAGGGCAAACGGCTGGCCGTTCTGGTCAACGAATTCGGCTCGGTCGGGGTTGATGGCGACATCCTGCGCAGCTGTGCCGATGAAAACTGCCCTGTGGATAACATCGTCGAACTGGCCAATGGCTGCATCTGCTGCACGGTGACCGACGATTTCATCCCGACGATCGAGGCGCTGATGGCGCGGCCCGAACGCCCCGACCATATCCTGATCGAGACCTCGGGGCTGGCACTGCCCAAGCCTTTGCTGAAGGCGTTCGACTGGCCTGCGATCCGCTCGAAGATCACCGTCGACGGGGTGATCGCGCTGGCCGATGCCGAGGCCGTGGCCGCGGGTCGGTTTGCGCCCGATGTGGCCGCAGTGGATGCGCAGCGCGCCGCCGATGACAGCATCGACCATGAAACGCCGTTGTCCGAGGTGTTCGAAGATCAGATCGCCTGCGCCGATATCGTGCTTCTGTCCAAGGCCGATCTGGCGGGCGAGGCCGGGCTTGCCGCCGCGCGCGCGGTGATCGAGGCCGAAGCGCCGCGCCAGCTGCCGATCCTGCCGCTGACCGAAGGGGTGATCGACCCGAAGGTCGTGCTGGGTCTGGGGGCCGCAGCTGAAGACGATCTGGCCGCGCGCCCCTCGCATCACGATGGCGCCGCCGATCACGAACATGACGATTTCGACACGGTGGTGATCGACCTGCCCGAGGTCAGCGACCCCGAGGCGTTGATCGCCGCGATCCAGCGTCTGGCACGCGAACAGCGGATCTTGCGGGTGAAGGGCCATGTGGCGGTGGCGGGCAAGCCGATGCGCCTGCTGATCCAGGCGGTGGGCGAACGCGTCCGCCACCAATTCGACCGTCCCTGGGGCGCCGATCCGCGCCGCTCGGCGCTGGTGGTGATCGCCGAACATCACGATGTGGACGAGGCCGCGATCCGCGCGGTTCTGGGGGCCTGATGCACGTCACCTTCCGCGAAAGCCACGGCCTGGAAGAGACCGAAACGCCAACGGATCTGGGGCAGACGCCTGCGGATCTGGTGGTGTTGTCGTTTTCCGACAGCGACCTTGGGGCTATCGCGGCGGGGTGGCGGCAGGCTGCGGGGGCGCTGCCGACGCTGCGTCTGGCCAATCTGGTGGCGCTGCGCCATCCGGTGTCCGTCGATACCTATGTCGAACAGACGCTGGCGGGCGCGAAGGCCATTCTGGTGCGGCTGATCGGCGGCGAGGGGTATTGGCCCTACGGGCTGGCTTCGGTGCAGGATCTGGCGCGCCGGCGCGGGATTGCGCTGGCGGTGCTGCCTGCCGACGGGCGGCCCGATGCGCGTCTGGACGAGGTGTCGACCCTGCCTGTCCCCGTCTTGCGCCAGCTTTCGCAGCTGTGCGATGCCGGGGGCGCGATGGCCGCGCATCAGGCGCTGGCCATTCTGGCGCGCGCGGCGGATCTGCCCGGCCCGGACGGCACCGGTGACACAGCCGTGCCGACAATGGGGTTTTACGACCCCGATACAGGTGTGATCGACACGCCCCCCGCCGGGCCGCTGGTTCTGGTTGCCTTCTATCGCTCTTATCTGACGGCGGCCGATACCGACCCGGTGAATGCACTGATCCGCGCGCTGCGCGAAACGGGGCTGTCGGCCTGCGGGGTGTTTGCGCCGTCGCTGAAGGCGCCGGGTTTTACCGACTGGCTGGCGCCGTATTTGCGCGCCCACCCGCCGGCGGCGATCATCAATGCCACCGCCTTTTCGTCACAGGCCGATGATGGCACGACCCCGTTTGACGCCACCGACTGCCCGGTGTTTCAGGTCGCGCTGTCCACCGCACGCAAACGCGACTGGGCCGAGGCCGAGCGCGGGCTTTCGCCCGCCGATCTGGCGATGCATGTGGTCTTGCCCGAGGTGGATGGCCGTCTTTTCGCTGGAATAGTCTCTTTCAAGGCGCCAGAACGTCGCGACCCCGATCTGCAGTACTCCCGCTTTTCACACCGTGCCGAGCCAGGTCGGGTGGCGGCAGTGGTGCGCCGTGTCCTGCGCTGGCATCGTCTGCGCCAGACCCCGGCGCAGGCCCGGCGTGTGGCACTGGTGCTGTCCACCTACCCCGGGCGCGACTGGCAGATGGCGCATGCGGTGGGGCTCGATGCGCTGGAATCGGGCGCGGCGCTGTTGGGCGACCTAGGCGCGGCGGGTTATGACATTCCGGCACAGGGGGATCTGACTCGGGACTTGCAGGAACAGTCTCTGTTCTGGCCTGTTTCGGAGTATCTGAGCGCGCTGAGCACCCTGCCGGCAGCGCTGCAAGAGGATCTGGCCACGGTCTGGGGCCCCCCTGAAAACGACCCCGGCTTTGGCGATGGCGGGTTCCGGTTTCGCGCCGTGTGGCGGGGCAAGGCCCTGATCGCGCTCCAACCCGAACGCGGGGACAGGGCCGCCCGCGATGCCGATTATCACGATCTGGGCCGCACGCCCTGCCACGGCTATGTCGCGTTTTACCTGTGGCTGCGCGCACAGGGCTGCGATGCGCTGATCCACATGGGCGCGCATGGCACCTTGGAATGGCTGCCCGGCAAGGCGGTGGCGCTGTCCGCGCAGTGCTGGCCCGAGGCGCTGATCGGCGATCTGCCGGTGATCTACCCTTTCATCGTCAACGATCCGGGCGAGGCGGCGCAGGCCAAGCGCCGGATCGGGGCGGTCACGCTGGGCCATCTGCCGCCACCGATGATTGCGGCGGCGGTCCCCGAAAGGATGACCTGTCTGGAGCGGTTGCTGGACGAATATTCCACCGCCGACGGGCTCGACCCCGCGCGGCGCACGCGTCTGATCGGCGATATCCGCGACGAGGCCCGCGCCCTGGGGGTCGAGGCCGATCTGGGCCTTCCCGCCGATGCCTCGGCCGCCGAGGCGATCACCCGGATCGACCGTTTCGTCTGCGATATCAAGGAAAGCCAGTTCGGCGACGGGCTGCATGTGTTCGGGCGCGGCGCCTGTGGCGATGCCGAACGCGCGGGGCTGCTGGCGGCGCTGGACGGGCGGCGGGTGGCGCCGGGGCCATCCGGTTCGCCCGCGCGCGGGCGCAGCGATGTGCTGCCCACCGGGCGCAACCTGTTTTCGGTCGATCCGCGCGCCCTGCCCAGCCGTGCGGCCCATGCGCAGGGGGTCAAGCTGGCCGAGGAGCTGCTGCGGCGGCATTTGCAGGATCACGGCGACTGGCCGCGCGGTCTGGTCGTCGATCTGTGGGGCTCGGCCACGATGCGCACCGCAGGCGAAGAATTCGCGATGGCGCTGCATCTGGCTGGTCTGGCGCCCCTATGGGATGCCGGATCGGGCCGCGTGACCGGGGTCGAAGTGGTGCCGCTGGCGCTGCTGGGGCGGCCCCGGATCGACGTGACGCTGCGCATTTCGGGCCTGTTCAGAGACGTTTTTCCCGGGCTTGCGCAACTGTTCGAGACCGGCGCCGCGGCACTGGCGGCGCGCGATGAAAGCCCCGAGGACAACCCCTACCGTCAGGCCGCCCCGCGCGTTTTCGGGCCGCAGCCCGGACAGTATGGCCTGGGCATGGGTGCCGCGATGGACGATTTCACGCCTCAGGCGCGTGCGGCGGCGGGCGAGGCCTGGATCGCGGCTTCGAGCTGGGCGATCGGGGCGGATGGTGTCGCGCGCGCGCAGCGGGATGCGCTGGAAGATCGGCTGTCGCGCGCCGACAGTTTCGTGCATGCGCAGGATCTGCCCGAATCCGACCTGCTGCTGGCCGCCGACTATGCCGCGCATGAGGCCGGATTCGCCGCCGCGATGGCCCGTCTGGGCCATGCCGCCCCTGCCCTTTACCATCTGGATACGACCCGGCCCGACCGTCCCCGCGCCCGCAGCGTGACCGAGGAAATCGCCCGTATCGTGCGGGCCCGTGCGGCAAACCCGGACTGGGCCGACGGCATGCGCCGCCACGGGTTTCGCGGGGCAGCCGAGATCGCCGCCACGCTCGATCATATGGCGGCTTTCGCGCATCTGGCCGGGGTCGTGCCCGCGCATCTGTTCGATCTGTATCACGCCGCAACGCTGGAACGCCCCGAAGTCTATGCCTTTCTGAAGGCGGAAAATCCCGCGGCATTGGCGGCGATGCAGGATCTGTTTCACAGGCTGCGCGCGGCCGGGCTGTGGCAAAGCCTGCGCAACGCCAGCGTGGCATTGGAGGGCGAGGAATGAGCTTTACCGTGCAGGGATGGTGCCCCGGCGCGCTGCGACCGATGCAGTCGGGCGACGGGTTGGTGGTGCGGGTGCGCCCGCCGCTGGGGCGGCTGACGCCCGAACAGGCGGCGGGCATTGCGACGGCAGCGCAACGCCATGGCAACGGGCTGATCGACCTGTCGGGCCGCGCGAATGTGCAATTGCGCGGCGTCACGGCCCAAACGCACCCCGCGCTGATCGCCGATCTGACGGCGCTTGGCCTGATTGACGCCGATGTCCGTGCCGAGGCCCGGCGGAATATTCTGATCACCCCCTTTGCGGATGCGCCGACCCTGCGCCTTGCGGCAGAGCTGATGCGCAGGCTGGGTGAGCTGCCCGATTTGCCGGGGAAATTCGGGTTTGCGCTGGATTGCGCGGCGCAGCGGGTTCTGAACGACACCCCCGCCGACATCCGGCTGGAGCGGGCCGCGGACGGGCAGTTGATCCTGCGCGCCGAAGGGGCCGATCTGGGCGCGCAGGTGAGCGAAGACACCGCCATATCGGCGCTGATCGCGCTGGCGCAGTGGTTCGTCGCTGCGGGCGGCGTGCAGGACGGGCGGGGCCGGATGGCCCGGCTGATCGCGCGCGGGGTGCGGCCCGACGGGGGATTGACCGGAACCCACGCCCCTGCCCCGGCACTGCCGCCGCCCAGCCCCGGCCTGACCGATCATGGCGCGCTGGTGGGCTTTGAGTTTGGGCAGATGCGCGCCGAACTGCTGGCTGTTCTGGCCAGCTTCGGGTCGCTGCGGATCACGCCCTGGCGGATGGTTCTGATCGAAGGCGCCCAGACGATGCCCGATCTGCCCGGGCTGATTACCTCCAACACGCCCTTGCTGCGGGTCTATGCCTGCACCGGCGCGCCCGGCTGCCTGCAAGCCTTGCAACCGACCCGCGATCTGGCGCGGCAGCTGGCGCCGCATCTGCCTGGGGGTGCAGTGCTGCATGTCTCGGGCTGCGCCAAGGGCTGCGCACATCCCGCGCCCGCCGATCTGACGCTGGTCGCCACGCACGATGGTTTCGACCTGATCGCCGCCGATACCGCACAGGGTGTGCCGCTGCGCCGTGCCGTGCCGCTTTCCGAAATCCCCAACCTGCCGGAGTTCCGCTGATGCCTTACGACTATGAAAAGGATGGCGCGCAGATCTATCTGCAATCCTTCCGCACGATCCGGGCCGAGGCAGATCTGGCACGTTTCACCCCCGAGGAAGAGATCGTCGTGGTACGGATGATCCATGCCGCGGGTATGGTCGGACTGGAGGCCTTCGCGCGGTTCTCGCCCGGCATGGCGATTGCGGCCCGCGCCGCGTTGGAGGCAGGCGCGCCGATCCTGTGCGATGCGCGGATGGTGTCCGAAGGGATCACCCGCGCGCGGCTGCCGGCCGATAACGCGGTGATCTGCACGCTGCAGGACCCGCGCGTGCCCGGGATGGCGCGCGAGATGGGCAATACCCGGTCCGCCGCCGCGCTGGAACTGTGGCGCCCGCATCTGCAGGGCGCGGTCGTGGCGATCGGCAATGCCCCCACCGCGCTGTTTCATCTGCTCAACATGCTGGAAGACCCGGCCTGCCCGCGCCCGGCGGCGATCATCGGCTGCCCGGTGGGGTTTATCGGTGCGGCGGAATCGAAGGCCGCACTGATGCAGGCGCAGCCGGTGCCCTGCATGGCCATCGAGGGGCGGCTTGGCGGATCGGCAATCACGGTGGCGGCGGTCAACGCGCTCGCCTCGCGGAAGGAGTAAGCGATGGGCAAGATCATCTGTGCAGGGCTGGGTCCGGGCGACCCCGATCTGATCTCGGTGCAGGCGGATCGAGCGATCCGGGGGGCGAAGCATGTCGCCTATTTCCGCAAGGCCGGGCGGCAGGGACAGGCGCGCCGGATCGTGCAGGGTATGCTGGCGCCAGACGTTCAGGAATACCCGATGGAATACCCGATCACGACCGAAATTCCCTTCGACACCCCCGAATACAACCGCATTCTGGCTGCGTTTTACGACGACTGGGCCGCGCGGCTGACCGATCTGTGCGAAAGCCGCGATGTGGTGGTTCTGTGTGAAGGCGACCCTTTCTTCTATGGATCGTTCATGCATCTTTATGTCCGGCTGCGCGACAGGATCGAGACCGAGGTGATCCCCGGCATCACCGGCATGACCGGCTGCTGGAACGCCACTGGCCAGCCGATCACCTGGGGCGACGATGTGATGAGCGTGCTGATGGGCACCCTGCCCGAGGCCGAGCTGCTGCGGCACATAGGCGGCTCGGATGCGCTGGTCATCATGAAGACCGGGCGCAACCTGCCCAAGGTGCGCCGCGCGCTGCAGGCGGCCGGCCGGCTGCAGGACGCCTGGCTGATCGAACGCGGCACGATGCCTGGGCAACGCGTGGCCCGGCTGGCCGAGGTCGACGATGCCGACTGCCCCTATTTCGCGATCGTTCTGGTGCATGGGCATGGCCGGCGTCCGGTCGCAACCGAGGCCGCGGAATGAGCGGCTGGCTGGTTGTGGCGGGGCTTGGCCCCGGGGCGGATGCACTGGTCACCCCCGAGGTTCAGGCCGCGCTGGCCGAGGCCACCGATATTGTGGGCTATATCCCCTATGTTGCGCGGGTGGCGCCGCGCCCGGGGCTGCGGCTGCATGCCTCGGATAACCGTGTGGAACTGGACCGGGCGCGGCATGCGCTGGACATGGCGGCGGCGGGGCATCGCGTTGTCGTGGTGTCCTCGGGCGATCCGGGGGTGTTTGCGATGGCTTCGGCCCTGTTCGAGGCGCTGGAGGGCGTGCCCGCCTATCAGACGCTCGACATCCGCATCCTACCCGGCATCACCGCGATGCTGGCGGCGGCCGCGCGGATCGGTGCGCCGCTGGGCCATGATTTCTGCGCGATCAACCTGAGCGACAATCTCAAACCCTTTGCCGTGGTCGAACACCGGCTGCGCCATGCCGCGCAAGGTGGCTTTGCGATGGCGTTCTACAACCCGCGATCGGCTTCGCGCCCGCATCAATTCGCCCGCGTGCTGGAGATTTTGCGCGAGGAATGCGGCGATGATCGGCTGATCGCCTTTGCCCGCGCCGTCAGCACCCCCGAAGAGCGGATCACCACCGTTACGCTGGCCGAGGCGCGCCCCGAAATGGCCGATATGCGCACCGTGGTGATCGTCGGCAATGCCGCCACCCGGCGCGTGGGCCCCTGGGTCTATACCCCGCGTTCCGCCGAGGCGCCGTGATGACGCAGCCAATCCAGAACCTGCGTGACCGATCCCACCGTCTTTCGCGGGGGCAAACCGGGCCGGTCGATCAGAATCACCGGCAAGCCAAGCCTGCGCGCGGCAATCAATTTGGCCTCGGCGCCGGTGCCGCCGGAATTCTTGGCCACGATATGCGTGATGCGATGGGCGCGCAGCAGGGCCTCGTCGCCTTCGGGCGTGAACGGGCCGCGCGCGATCACGGCCTGCGCATCGGGCAGGGGCAGGGCGCCTTCGGGCGGATCGACCAGCCGCAGCAAATAGTGGTGCTGCGGCTTGGCGGCGAAGGGCGCAAGATGCTGCTTGCCAATCGCCAGAAACACCCGGGCGGGCAGATCGGGCAGGGCGGCGATAGCGGCCTCCAGATCGGGCACATGCTGCCAATGGTCCCCGAAACCTGCCTGCCAGGCCGGACGTTCCAGCCCCAGAAGCGGGATCTTCGTCTCTATGCAGGCGGAAATCGCATTTTTGCTCATCCCG
Source organism: Rhodobacteraceae bacterium UBA6796 (assembly GCA_002452815.1). GTDB lineage: Bacteria > Pseudomonadota > Alphaproteobacteria > Rhodobacterales > Rhodobacteraceae > Rhodobacter. The sequence continues at coordinate 85,408 of DKFM01000008.1, read as the reverse complement.
GCGGCAAAGGGATGGGTGGCGTCGATCACATGGCTGATCGCCTCGGCGCGCAGATAGTCGACCAGCCCGGGCACTCCGCCAAAGCCGCCGATCCGCGTTGGCAGCGGCTGGGTGACGGGGGCTGCGGTTCGGCCTGCATAGGAAAACACCGCATCGAACCCGGCCGCGTGCACCGCACGCGCCAATTGGCTTGCTTCGGTCGTGCCGCCCAGGATGAGGAGTCGCGTCATGTCTGATCCATGGCTGACCATCGTCGGTCTGGGCGAAGATGGCCTTGAAGGGCTGCCGGATGCAAGCCGCGCCGCGCTGCAGGCGGCGGCGGTGATTTTCGGCGGTCCGCGGCACCTGGATCTGGTCGCTGCGGGCGCGCGTGGTATCCCCTGGCCGGTGCCGTTCGATCTGGCGCCGGTGCTGGCACGGCGCGGGCAGCGCGTTGTCGTGCTGACCTCGGGCGATCCGTTCTGGTTTGGGGCAGGTGGATCGCTGGCACAGCATCTTGCGCCGGAGGAATGGCGCGCCCTGCCGGTCGCCGGGGTGTTTTCGCTGGCCGCGGCGCGGCTGGGCTGGCGGCTGGAAAACAGTCTCTGTTTCGGCCTGCATGCGGCCTCTTTCGCGCGGCTGCGCCCGGTTCTGGCGCGGGGTGCGCATGTCATCTGCACCCTGCGCGATGCGCAGGCACCCGCCGATCTGGCGCAATGGCTCTGCCAGAACGGTTTTGGCACCGCCCGGATGATCGTGCTGGAGGCTTTGGGCGGCCCGCGCGAACGCCTGCGCAGCACCCGCGCCGATGCGTTCGACCTGGCCGGTATCGCAACGCCCGTCGCGGTTGCGCTGGACTGTGCGGACCTGCCCGCGCATGTGGGCCAAAGCCGCGCCGCAGGCCTGCCCGACGATACCTTTGCGCATGACGGGCAGATTACCAAACGCCCGATCCGCGCGCTGACGCTCTCGGCGCTGGCGCCGCGCACGGGTGAATTGCTGTGGGACATAGGCGGCGGATCAGGCTCTGTTTCGGCGGAATGGTGCCTTTTGGGGGGGCGCGCGATCACGGTTGAACGCCATACCGCGCGGTGCGCCAATATCGCCGCCAATATCGCGGCCTTTGGGCTGGAGGGTCGCATGACCCTGGTTGAAGGGGTTGCCCCTGCGGCACTGGCCGGGCTGCCGTTGCCCGATGCGGTGTTCGTGGGCGGTGGCGGGGATGCCGCACTTTATCAGACATTGCTGCCGATGTTGCCGCCCGGAACGCGGCTGGTGGCGAACGGGGTCACGCTGGAAACCGAAACCGTGCTTGCCGCCTGTCATGCCCGGCACGGCGGCAGCCTGCTGCGGATCGAATTGGCGCAGGCCGAGCCCTTGGGCGGGATGCGTGGCTGGCAACCTGCGCGCCCGGTGGTGCAGTGGAGTGTGGTGCTATGAAGATCGCCGGCATGGGATGTCGTGGCGGTGCAACCCGGGCATCATTGCGGGCCGCGCTGTCGATGGCAGAGGCCGCAGGGGGCCGTGTCGATGCACTGGCGACAAGCCCGCACAAGACGACGGATCTGGCCGCTTTTGCGCAGGAACAGGGTCTGTTTCTGCATTCGGTTGATGTGTGTGACGTGGTCACGCCGACGCAATCCCCGCGCATCGTGCAGCGTTATGGAACCGGGTCGCTGGCCGAAGCCGCCGCCCTTGCCGCAGCAGGGCCGGGCGCGCGGATATTGGTGCCCCGCATTACATCGCCCGATGGGCTGGCAACCGCGGCTATCGCTGTCAGCGCAGAGGAAATCACGAAAGGAGCCGCAGAATGACGGTGCATTTTATCGGAGCGGGGCCCGGCGCGGCCGACCTGATTACCCTGCGCGGCCGTGACCTGATCGCGGCTTGCCCGGTTTGCCTCTATGCAGGCAGCCTGGTGCCCGCGGCGCTGCTGGCGCATTGTCCGCCCGGGGCGCGCATCGTGAATACCGCGCCGCTGAGCCTGGATCAGATCATCGAGGAAATCGCCGCCGCGCATGCCGCGGGGCAGGATGTGGCGCGGCTGCATTCCGGCGACCTGTCGATCTGGTCGGCGATGGGGGAACAGCTGCGGCGGATGCGCGCGCTGGGGATTCCTTATGACGTGACGCCCGGTGTACCGTCTTTCGCCGCCGCCGCCGCCGCGTTGGGGGCCGAACTGACACTGCCCGGCGCCGCGCAATCGGTGGTGCTGACCCGCACCTCCGGGCGGGCCAGTGCGATGCCCGAAGCCGAAACGCTGGAAAATTTCGCCCGCACCGGCGCGGTTCTGGCGATTCACCTGTCGGTCCATGTGCTGGAAAAAGTGGTGGCCGAGCTGACCCCGCATTATGGCGCCGATTGCCCGGTGGCAGTGGTGTGGCGGGCCAGCTGGCCCGATCAACGGGTGGTGCGCGCGAGCCTCGGCACGCTGCACACCACGATTGGCGTGGAAATGGAGCGCACCGCGTTGATCCTTGTGGGGCATACGCTGGGGGCCGAGGATTTCGATGAAAGCAGGCTTTATGCAGGCGATTACGACCGCCGCTATCGCCCCGTGGGCACTGCCCCGCGCTTCCCCGACACGGCCCCCGAATGACGCCCGGCCTGATCATTTCGGCCCCCGCGTCCGGGACCGGCAAGACCACGCTGACGCTTGGCCTGCTGGCGGCGCTGCGCGCGCGCGGGATGCAGGTGCAGCCGTTCAAGAGCGGGCCCGATTACATCGACCCGGCGTTTCACACGGCAGCGGCGGGGCGTGCCTCGGTCAACCTCGACGCCTGGGCGATGACCGCAGAACAGATCGCCGCGCTGGCGCAGACCCAGGCGGATCTGGTCGTGGCCGAAGGCTCGATGGGGTTGTTCGATGGCGTGGCCCGTCCGGGCGAAGCGGGGATCGGCGCCAGCGCGGATATTTCCGCGCTGATGGGCTGGCCCGTGGTGCTGGTGCTTGACGTGTCGGGGCAGGCGCAATCCGCCGCTGCCGTGGCGCATGGGTTTGCCACGATGCGCCCGGGGGTGACGGTGGCGGGGGTCGTGTTGAACAAGGTCGCCTCACCGCGCCATGACGCGCTGGTGCGTGACGGGATGGCCCGTGCGGGGATTACGGTTTTCGGGTCACTGCCGCGCAAGACCGAAATCGCACTACCCGAGCGGCACCTGGGCCTTGTGCAGGCCGAAGAGCTGCCACGGCTGCAATCGATTTTGGAACAGGCTGGCGCGTTCGTTGCCGCGCATTGCGATCTGGATGCCTTGATTGCCGCGGCGGCTTCGGGCGGGCCTGAAACAGTCTCTGTTCCGCCTGTTTTGCCGCCACCGGGTCAGCGCATTGCACTGGCGCGGGATGCGGCGTTTTCCTTCGTCTACCCGCATCTGATTACCGAATGGCGGGTACAAGGCGCGACGATCCTGCCGTTTTCACCTTTGGCAGACGAGGCGCCCGACCCTTCGGCAGATGCCTGCTGGCTACCCGGTGGCTACCCGGAACTGCACGCGGGGCGGCTTGGCTGCGCGCAGAATTTCCGTGCAGGGTTGCGGGATTTTGCGCAAACGCGTCCGGTGCATGGCGAATGCGGTGGCTATATGGCACTGGGCGCAGGGCTGATCGCGGCAGATGGCACACGGCACGAAATGGCGGGGCTTCTGGGGTTGGAAACATCTTTTGCGAAACGGCGGATGCATCTGGGCTATCGGCTGGCGACACTGGCAACACCGATGCCGGGGATCGCGGCAGGCACCCGGTTGCGCGGGCATGAATTCCACTATGCCACGATCCTGTCGCAGCCCGATGCCCCCCTGGCCGAGGTTCTGGATGCCACTGGCGCGCCGGTCCCCGAAACCGGATCGACCCGAAGCCTGCCCGGTGGCGGCCGGGTCAGCGGCACCTTTTTTCACATGATTGCAAAGGCAAGCGCATGAGCGGTTTTGTATCTTTCGTTTCTTCGGGGCCCGGCGACCCCGAGCTTCTGACGCTGAAGGCTGCCGACCGGCTGGCGCGGGCCGATGTGGTCTTGTTCGACGACCTGGCCTCGGGGCCGGTTCTGGGCCATGCGCGGCCCGGGGCCGAACTGATCGCGGTGGGTAAACGCGCGGGCAAACCCTCGGCCAAGCAGGACCATGTCAACCAGTTGCTTGTCGAACATGCGCAGCGCGGGCTGCGGGTTGTGCGGTTGAAATCAGGCGATTGCGGGATTTTCGGCCGTCTGGAAGAGGAGCTGACCGCCCTTGCCGAAGCCCGGATCGCGCATGAGATCATCCCCGGCGTGCCTTCGGCCTGCGCGGCGGCGGCGGCGGCGGGGCTGCCGCTGACCCGGCGGCTGACGGCGCGGCGGGTGCAGTTCATCACCGGCGCCGATGTGACCGGCGATCTGCCCGAAGGGCTCAACTGGCCCGCGCTGGCCGATCCCGGTGCGACGACGGTCGTGTTCATGGGCAAGCGCACTTTCCCGCGGCTGGTGGCGGGGCTGATCGGGCAGGGGCTGTCGCCCGACACACCCGCACTGCTGGCCGAGGCGGTCGGGCATCCGGCACAACGGCTCTGTTCCAGCACGATCGCCGCCCTGGCCGCGGATCTTGCGCAAAGCCGGTCAGAGCAGCCAGCACTGATCCTGTATGGGCCTTTGGCCGGTTTTGAGGCCCCCGATGCCGCGGATGATGCTTGACCGTAGCGCCGCCATGGCGTTTATCTGAACCTCTGTATGGTGCCCATCAACGCGCAAAGCGCAGGGCTTCATCGGGAATGGGGAAGGGCGGACCAAATTGCGGCGCCCGAAGCCCCAGCCGCCCCCGCGACTGTATGCGGTGAGCGCACTTCGACCAGGCCACTGGGGCATCCCCCGGGAAGGCAGAAGCTGCGCTTCGACCCGCGAGCCAGGAGACCGGCCATCTGACATAACCCAACCGCCGTCGGGTGTGACGGCACAGGAGATTGATATGCATATCGAACCGGGCCTCGTCGACGGCACCAAAATTGCGCTGAGCTATGCCACCGCCGCGGCGGCTGGCACCTATACCCTGAAAACCGCTTACGAAGCGATCCGCGCGCAAGGCGTGGGGTCGCTGGTCGCGCGTTCGGCCATTGCCGCAGCGGCCGTTTTCACCTTTTTCGAAGTGCTGCCGCACATGCCGGTGGGCGTGTCCGAGGTTCACCTGATCCTCGGCTCGACGCTGTTCCTGATCCTGGGGGCCGCGCCCGCCGCGATCGGGCTGGCGCTGGGTCTGCTGATCCAGGGCGTGTTCTTTGCGCCCTTCGATCTGCCGCAATACGGGATGAACGTGACCACGCTGCTGGTGCCGCTGTTCGGGCTGCAGGTTCTGGCGAAGCGGCTGATCGCGCCGGGCACGGCCTATGTCGACCTGCGCTATGGTCAGGCGCTGGCGCTGTCGACGGCCTATCAGGGCGGGATCGTCGCCTGGGTGGCGTTCTGGGCCTTGTATGGTCAGGGCTTTGCCGCCGCTTCCTCGATCGCGACCTTCGGCGTGGCCTACATGAGCGTCATCCTGATCGAACCGCTGGTCGATCTGGCGGTTCTGGCGGTGGCAAAACGCATCCGCGGGCTGCAAGGCTCGGTGCTGGTCACCCCGCGTCTGTTTGCCTGAGCCAGACGCATCGCAAAGAAACGCAAGGGGGTCGCAAGGCCCCCTTTTTTCAAAGGACAGGACATGATCGAGCTTACCCTGATCGGCATCGGCACCGGCAATCCCGACCATCTGACGGTGCAGGCCGCGCAGGCGATGAATGCCGCCGATCTGATCCTGATTCCGTTCAAGGGCGCCGACAAATCCGATCTGGCGGGGCTGCGGCGGGCGATCTGTGCGCAGCACATCACCAACCCCGCCACGCGGATCGTGGAGTTCGACCTGCCCAAGCGCGATGCCGCGCGGCCCAGCTATCACGCCGGGGTCGATGACTGGCACGACGCAATCACCGATGCCTGGGAGGCGCAGATCCGTTCCGCTCTGGGCGCAAGCGGCCGCGTGGCGCTGCTGGTCTGGGGCGACCCGTCGCTGTACGACAGCACGCTGCGGATTGCCGAACGGCTGCGCCGGCGGATGGCGGTGCAGACGCGGGTCATCCCCGGAATCACCGCGATTCAGGCACTCTGTGCCGCGCATGCGATCCCGCTGAACGACATCGGCGCGCCTGTTCTGATCACCACGGGGCGGAAATTGCGTGAAAATGGCTGGCCCGAGGCCGCAGATACGCTGGTGGTGATGCTGGATGGCGAGTGTTCCTTCACCACGCTGGCCCCGCAGGGCGTGCAGATCTGGTGGGGTGCCTATGTCGGCATGGCCGAGCAGATCCTGTGCGCGGGGCCGCTGGGTGACGTCGCAGCCGAGATCTGCACGACCCGCGCCCAGGCACGGGCCGAACATGGCTGGATCATGGATATCTACCTGCTGCGCCGGGCGCCTCAGGCCGCCTGACCGGCGCGCACCATCGTCTTGCCATACCAGTTCCCGCCGCGCCGGGCCGCCTTGGCCTGATAGCGGCGCAGGAAGGGAATATTGCTCAGTTCCGGCGCGGCCATGGCCAGCAGGTCGTCATTCGACTTGTCGCTGATCCGATAGCGCAGCGGCAGCGAAATCGCCCGGTCGATCAGATAGCGGTCGTTGAAGGGCGAGATATAGAACTGATGCGTATAGCCCCAGGATTTGCCGCCCTGCGACGAGGCCAGGTAAAGCTCGTTGAAGATCATGTCATAGGGCTGCGATTTCAGCGGACCCAGGCTTTCATACCATTTCAGGTAGTCCGGCATCCATTTATCGACCAGTTCATCGGAATAATTGTCGCCGCCGGTAATCAGCAGCCGCTTGATCCCGTGGCGCGGGTCATGCACGGTCGGGTTGCGCGCGCCGTTTTTCCAGTGACTGGCCTGCAGAAGGTCCATCACATTGCCGCGGATATGCCAAAGATGCCCGGGTTGCTTGGTGTTCAGGCCCAGCAGAACCTCGTTCGCGGGGGCGCCGGTGAAGCCGTTCGCAATCATCCAGTCGCGGGTGATCTGACGTTGCCGGAACCGGCCGGGCAGGGCGCCGCGCGGGTAATCGTCGGTATCATAGATGCGATAGGGCAGGTTCATCCGTTCGGCCACGAGAGAGCCCACGGCGCTGTCGATCCGGCTGTTATAGCTGTGCGCAAAGGCAAAGAATTCACCGATCTTGTCCAGATGATCGCGCGCGCAGGCCACCAGATTGCGCGAGTCCCGCCCTGCGGAAATTGGCATCACAGTAGGGCGGGCGGCGGCAATCGTGCCGATGGTGCGCGCCAGCCGGTCGCGGATCTCTTCCAGTGCGCCGGGGGCTTGTTCCAGCGGAATGTCGAACACCGCATCAGGCTTGGGCCAGTGCCGGGTCACCGTGAAATCGGTCAGGTTCAGATAGTGGTTCGGCAGCAGCCGTTTGACCTGCGCATCCGAGGTATGGGTCAGCGTGTAATTGCCCTTGCCTGCCAGGATCAGCTCTTCATCGAAGGCGGGGTTCGGTTCGCGCGCACGGTCCAGCGCCAGCAGAACGCTGGACGCAATGGCGCGGGTTTTCGGATCGAAGACCACACCCAGCGCCGAAACCGGATCGACATAGATACGCACCCCGGCATCCCCGGCAAGGATGACCGCATAGCGCCCGGCCAGCCCTTCGATCAACGGCTCGCAGGCGTCGAAGAACCCCTTGTCGCTGCGGCTGGCGGGCAGGGGCAGAACCGTGTCGATCAGCCCGCCTTCAGGGTGCAATGCCCCGCCCAGAACATAGCCGCTAGGTAGGCCCGCAGCGTCGATCACCGGCGTGACCGGCAGCGCGGGCCCGTGCAACAGCGCCCAGGTATCGGTCACCGGCTTGCGTTGGAAACCCGGCACGCCAAGCGCCGGATTCTCGGTCAGAACAAACTGATAGCGAAACAGGCTTTCGAAGGGGCGCCCTTCCTCCGCGCAGATTTTCTCGGCGGCGGTTTGACCATGTAACATGCGATGAATCCGATCGGGTTATCGTTGCGGCACAAAAATACTTGGCCGAAAGTTATGTGATTGTTTTTCAACCCACAACGTTCAAATCAGGTTGTCAGCCTTCTGGCAGGGTGTAATCCTGCCGCAAAGGCGGGAAGAATGTGATGGCCGACATTTCCCTGCGGAAATGAGGGGACGATGAGCGACGAGCGTAAGAACGACAACCCCTATCGCCACATACCTGCCCGCGGGTTCTGGCGCAGTGCGGTGGCAGAGCCCGGGCTGTTCGGGTTCTCCGATCTGTGGAAATCCGCATGGACCTTGCCGAAAGACGCGGTGTTCGCCACCTTCGGGTCGTGTTTCGCGCAGCATATCAGCCGGGCACTTATGACCCGCAAGATGAACTGGCTGAATGCGGAACCCGCGCCCGGGCGGACCCCGCCGGATCTGGCCAAGCGTTACAATTACGGGGTGTTTTCGGCGCGCACCGGCAACATCTACACCGCTGCGCAACTGCTGATCTGGGCGCGGCTGGCGTCGGGCGAACGCGGGGCGGAGAGTGTCGAACTGTGGACAGACGGCGATGGCCGGGTGCATGACATGCTGCGCCCCAAGATCGAGCCGCAGGGATTTGAAAGCGTGGAAGAGGCGCGGGCCTCGCTGCTTTCCACCGCGCGGGCCTTTGCACGCTGCATCACTGAGGCGGATGTCTTCGTCTTCACGCTGGGTTTGACCGAAGGCTGGGTGAATACCCGCAGCGGCCACAGCTATTCGATCTGCCCAGGCACCGGGGTCGGCACCTTCGACGCCGAGGTGCACGCCTTCCGCAACTATACCTATCCCGAAATCATGCGCGATCTGGATCTAGCGCTGGAGATCATGTGGCGCATGAACCCCGGCCTGCGGGTGTTGCTGACCGTGTCGCCCGTGCCGCTGGTGGCGACCGCCTCGGGCGAACATGTTCTGGTCGCCACGCAATATTCGAAATCGGTGCTGCGGGCGGTGGCGGGCGATATGGCGCGCAGCCATGACGCTGTGGATTACTTCCCGTCTTACGAAATCATCGCGGCGCCACCCACCCGCGCGGCATTTTTCGAGCCGAACATGCGGGGCATCGCGCAGGATGGCGTGGATCTGGTGATGCGGCATTTCTTTGCAGGGCTGGACCTGTCGGCACCCGCACACGGGCCTGACAGAACCTCCGCAACCGAATCCGAAAGCGAGGCAGAAATGGCGCGCGAGGATCTGGTTTGCGAAGAAATGATCCTGGAGAAATTCAATGACGCCTGAGCTGTTGATATTGGGTGACAGCCATTCGATCGCGCTGAAAGAAGGCGCCGATCTGCTGGGCATCCGGGCCGAGGCGCTGCATTTTTCCGGCTCGCAATGGCACGATCTGAAGTTCAGCTACGGCACCCACGGGTTCGAACCGCGCGGTGTGCGTGCAGGTGTGCAGCAGATGCGCGCGCTGCGCGAAAAGCTGGGGGTCACGGATGTGTTCGGGATGGGGATTCCAGTGATTTCGACGCTGGGGTTCCATCTGGGCCGACTGGTGCCGCCCTTCGGCTGGAACGACCACCGCGTGTTCGAGCCGGGCAAACCGACGGACAGCGGGTTGATCGCCTCGACCCGGTTCGCCGAGGATTATGTCGCGCTTTATCGCGCGCGCCACATCCGCACGGCCCGGCGCCTGGCGCGTAATGCGAAACTGGTGATCGTGGCGCCGCCGCCCGCCTTCGACCGCCCGAATTACGATGCGATCCGTGGGATCGTCACGCGGCAATTGCAGGCGGCCGGCGTCACCGTCTACGACCCGAAGGACGATCTGCTGCCCAAAGGCGGCACGCTGCCTGCGGAATTGCTGATGCCGGACGGGGTGCATGCGACCGCAGAATGCGGCGCGATGATCTTGCAGGCGATGGCAGAGCGCGGGCTGCTTGCGGCCTAGAAATCGAGGCCCAGATCCAGCGTCCGGGCCGAATGGGTCAGCGCCCCCGAAGAGATGTAATCGACGCCGGTTGCGGCCACTTCCGCGATGCGGTCAAGTTTCATGTTTCCCGACGCTTCGAGCACGACGCGCCCGGCCGTCAGCTCGACCGCGGCCCGCAGGGTCGGCGTGTCCATGTTGTCAAGCAGGATGACATCGGCGCCGCCCACCGCCAGCGCCTCTTGCAGCTGGCTCAGGCTGTCCACCTCCAGCTCGATCCGCATCATGTGGCTGCGCACGGCCTTCGCGGCCTCCAGCACGGCGCGAATGCCGCCCGCCGCGGCAACGTGGTTGTCCTTGATCAGGATCGCATCCGACAGGCCGAACCGGTGGTTCGAGCCGCCGCCATGCGCCACGGCCAGTTTTTCGACGACGCGCAGGCCCGGGGTGGTCTTGCGGGTGCAGGTGATGCGGGTCTTCGTGCCCTTGGTCTGGGCCACGAAAGCCGCGGTCAGGGTGGCGATGCCGGTCAGGCGCCCGGCGAAATTCAGGGCCACGCGTTCGCCCATCAGGATCGAGGCGGCCTCGCCCTCGATCACCATCAGGGTCTGGCCGGGGGTGCAGGGCTGGCCATCAGCGACCAGCGTTTCGATTTTCAGCGCCGGATCGACCAGCCGAAACGCGATCGCCGCAATCTGCATCCCCGAGACAACGCCCTGTTCGCGCGCATTCAGCCGCGCGGTGTAACGGGTTCCCGGCGCAATCACGGCACGGGTGGTCACGTCGCCCATCGGCGACAGATCCTCGGTCAGAGCGGTGCGCACCAGGGGCTCAAGGATGAAATCGGGAAGCGTCGCGGTCATTGTTCCTCCAGAACGCGGGCACGGATGGCCAGCGCATCGGCAAGGGTCATGTGGGTTCGTTGGGCCATGGCCGGGTCAGATTTCGGAAAATCGGATCGGAAATGCCCGCCGCGGCTTTCTTCGCGGGCCAGGGCCGCTGCGGCGATCAGCGTGGCCGTCGCGGTCATGTTCAGCATGGCCTGCGCGGGATGGGCCGCCTCGATCCGGGCGATCGTCCGCAGGGCACGTTTCAGCCCCTCGGCATTGCGCACAACGCCCACGCCATCCGTCATCGCGGCCCGAAGCTGCGCGACGGCACTTTCGTCAATCCCTTCGGCGCCCTCGGGGAAGTCGAATTCGATTTCGGGCGCATCGCCCGGCGCACCTAACTGGGCATCAATTCCCAGCGCACAGATCCGCGCAAAGACCAGCGCTTCCAGCAACCCGTTCGACGCCAGCCGGTTCGCCCCGTGCAAGCCGGTCGAAGAGGCCTCGCCACAGACCCACAGATTGCCGAGGCTGGCATGCCCGGTGGCATCGGTGTCGATGCCACCCATATGGTAATGCGCCGCAGCGGCGACCGGAATCGGCTGCGAAACAGGGTCTATTCCGGCCCTTTTGCAGGCTTCGGCCACAGCCGGGAAACGTGTGATCACTTCGGCGCCAAGGCAGGCGCGGGTATCGAGCGCCGGGGCGCGGCCCGCCTGACGTTCCAGATACACAGCGCGGGCGACGATGTCGCGGGGCGCCAGTTCGGCATCGGGGTGGACCGGCAGCATGAAGCGTTCGCCCGCCGCGTTTATCAGCACCGCACCTTCGCCGCGCAAGGCCTCGGTCGCCAAAGGTGCCGGGTCTTCGCCACTGGCAATCGCGGTGGGGTGAAACTGCACGAATTCCGGGTCCGCGATCCGCGCGCCCGCGCGCGCGGCCATGCCGATCACTTGCCCACGAATCCGCGGCGGATTGGTGGTGACGGCAAACAGCCCGCCCGAGCCCCCGCCCGCCAGCAGGATCGCCGGGCTGCGCAGCAGCGAACGTCCCGAGGGCTGATCGGCTTTCTCGATCCAGACGCCGGTGACGACCCCGTCCTGCACTTCAAGGCCCGAAGCCATGATCCCTTCGGCCACCTGCACCGAGGGCGTGTGCCGCACAGTGCCGATCAGCGCATGCATGATCTCGCGCCCGGCCTGATCGCCGCGCACCCGCACCACGCGGGCGGTCGAATGCGCCGCCTCGCGCGACATGACATAGCCGCCCGATGCATCGCGATCGAAGGGCGTGCCCAGATCCGTCAGGTCCAGAATATGCTGGCGTGCCTCGGCGGTGACCATCTGCGCAATCGCGGGGTCCACGGTGCCGGCACCGGCCATCATCGTATCGGCGGCGTGCGATTCCGGGCTGTCGCCACGCGACATCGCCGCGGCAACGCCCCCCTGCGCCCAGGCAGAAGAGGCCCCTTCGCCCAGCAGTTCGGGAGAAATCACCAGAACCGGGCGCGGCGCCAGTTTCACCGCGGCATAAAGCGCCCCCAGCCCCGCGCCAACGATCACGACGCGTTGCGTGTCGATCGTGCTCACTTGGCGATCTTCCGCGACAACTCGATCATCCGCTCGACCGCGACGCGGGCGCGCCCGGCGATCTCGGGGTCGACGAACACCTCTTCGGTGCCGGTGTGCAGCGAGAACAGGATCTTTTCGAGCGTGATCTTCTTCATGTAGGGGCACATGTTGCAGGGCCCGACGAATTCCACCTCGGGCAAAGCGTCGGCAATATTCGAAGCCATCGAACATTCGGTGACCAGCATCGCGCGGCCCGGATGTTCACGCGTGACATAGTCGATGATGCCACTGGTCGAGCCCGAGAAATCGGCCTCTGCCACCACCGACGGCGGGCATTCCGGGTGTGCGATGATGCGGGTGTCGGGATGCAGCGCGCGATAGTCGCGCAGATCCTGTGCGGTATATTGTTCATGCACGATGCACGAACCCGCCCACCAGACCACCTTTTTCTGCGGCACCTGCCGTGCCACGTTTTGCGCCAGGTACTGATCGGGGGTCATGATGACCGTGTCACCTTCCATCGCGGCAACGATCTGCGCGGCGTTGGAGGAGGTGCAGCATACATCCGACGCCGCCTTCACCTCGGCGGTGGTATTCACATAGCTGACCACCGGCGCTCCCGGATATTTGGCACGCATCTGCACGACACCCTCGGCGGTGATGCTTTCGGCCAGCGAACAGCCAGCCTCCATGTCGGGGATCAGAACCGTTTTCGAGGGGTTCAGGATTTTCGAGGTCTCGGCCATGAAATGCACGCCGCATTGCACGATCGTCTGCGCCTCGACCTTGGTTGCCTCGATCGCCAGTTGCAGGCTGTCACCCACCACATCGGCCACCCCGTGATAGATCTCGGGGGTCATGTAGTTGTGCGCCAGAATGATCGCGTTCTTCTCGTGCTTCAGCCGGTTGATCGCACGGATATAGGGCGCGTAGCGGGCAAAATCGGGCAGGGTCACCACCCGCTCCATCCGGGCATGCACATCGCGCATCTCTTCGGCCAGCGTCAGCGAGGGCGCGAGGTCATAGGCCTCGGCCAGGGTGGCGCGCATCGCAGCAAAGTCCAGCATGGGTATCCTCCCCCGAGCCTTAGAACGGATTGGATGTAAGGGCATTGGCCCCGAGGTTAAATGGGAAAAATGCGCCAGACCCCGCATTTATCGTGAATCTGTAGCGATTATGGCCTGGCCGGATCACGATTTCTGGCGGTTCCAGATCGCGTTTTCCCCCAGTTTCGCGACAAAGGCGGCGTGCGCCTCGGCCTCGGCTGCGGTGATCCGCGCGGGCAGGGGCACCGGACGCGGCTGCGGGCGCCAATCGCCGGCCGAATGGCTTTGCGCGGCGGATTTCGTGGGTTCGATGCTCAGCCCGAAGCCCGGCTGCCGTCCGCCGATCAGCTCCAGATACACCTCGGCCAGGATTTCGGAGTCGAGCAGCGCGCCGTGCAGCGTGCGCGAAGAGTTGTCGATGTTGAACCGCCGGCACAGCGCATCCAGCGAGGCGGGTGAGCCCGGAAACTTGCGCCGCGCGATCAGCAGCGTGTCGATCGCGCGTTCGTTGGCGATCAGAGGTTTCTTCACCCAGCCCAGTTCGGCATTCAGAAATTTCATGTCGAAGGCGGCGTTGTGGATCACCAGCTTCGCATCGTCGGCAATGAAATCGAGGAAATCCTGCGCGATCTCGACGAATTTCGGCTTGTCACGCAGGAAGTCATCGCCCAGCCCATGCACCTGAAACGCCTCTTGCGGCATCGCGCGCTCGGGGTTGATGTATTGATGGTAGGTGCGGCCCGTGGGCACATGGTTGAACAGCTCGACCGCGCCGATCTCGACGATGCGGTGCCCTTCCGAGGGTTCGAAGCCCGTGGTTTCGGTATCCAGAACGATCTCACGCATGGCGACCTCTGATCTGCGCAATCAGGTTTTGCACCGCGGCGCGTGTGCTCTCAAACGAAATCGTTTCGATCACATGATCGGCCCGGGCACGTTTTTCGGCATCGGGCATTTGCCGCGCCAAGATCATGTCCAGCTGCGCTTCGGTCATCTGACCCCGCGCCAGAACACGGGCGCGCTGCACCTCGGGGGCGGCGGTGACGACCAGCACCGCATCGCAGGCGGCATCGGCCCCGGTTTCGAACAGTAGCGGAATATCAAGAAGGATCAGATCGGCATCGCCATGGGCGGCGATGAAGGCTTCGCGCGCCGCCGTGGTCAGCGGATGAACGATGGATTCCAGCCGGGACAGTGCCTGTTTGTCGCTGGACAAGATGGTTTTCAGCGCCGCGCGATCCACCGCACCATCCCGCACGGCGCCGGGAAAAGCCGCTGCAATCGGCGCAACTGCCGCACCGCCCGGGGCATAAAGCGCATGCACCGTCGCGTCGGCATCCCAGACCGGCACGCCTGCCTCAGCAAACATCCCGGCAGCCGTGGATTTCCCCATGCCGATGGAGCCGGTCAGACCCAGAAGAAACGGCTTGCTCATGCCGCCAGCACCGCGGCACGCAGTTCGGGCGTCACCTCGGGGCGGCGGCCGAACCAGCGTTCGAACCCGGGCACCGCCTGATGCAGCAACATCCCCAGCCCGTCGACCGTGGTGCAGCCCATTGCCTCGGCCTCGGTCAGGAGTTTGGTTTTCAGCGGCGCATAGACGATATCGGTCACCACCGCCTGCGGCGAGAGCGCATCGAGCGGCACGCGAAACTCGGGCTTGCCCTCCATCCCGAGCGAGGAGGTGTTCACCACCGTCATTGCGTCTTCCAGCATGTTTCCGGCCTGCACCCAGTCATAGATGACCACGCGCGCCCCGAATTCCGAGCGCAGCACCTCGGCCCGGGCGCGGGTGCGGTTGGAAATGCGGATCTCGGGGCAGCCGACCTCCAGCAACGAGGCAATGATCGCCCTCGCGGCGCCGCCAGCCCCGATCACCGCGGCAGAGCCCGCCGCCGGCTGCCAGTGCGGCGCACCTTCACGCAGATTGGCGATGAACCCGTAACCATCTGTATTATCTGCGTGAATCTTGCCATCCGGGCGGAAAATCAGGGTGTTTGCCGCACCGATCAGCGCGGCGCGGTCGGAAATCACATCGGCGAAAGCCAGAACCGCCTCTTTATGCGGGATCGTGACATTACAGCCGACAAACCCCGCCTTGGGCAGGGCCCGCAGCACGGTTTCCAGATCATCCGCCGCCACATCCATCGGGATATAGTGCCCGCGGATGCCGTAGTGACGCAGCCAATAGCCATGCAGCGCAGGCGAACGCGAATGGGCAACCGGCGAGCCGATCACACCGGCCAACGGGATACGGGGATGATCGCTCATGTCGTCAGCTCTCCTCGGGCGCGCAACCAGTTCAGGAATTCGATCAGGGGAAGCCCCAGCACTGCAAAGTAATCGCCTTCGACGGCAGAGAAAAGGCAAACCCCCTCTTCCTCGAGCTTATAGCAGCCCACCGCGTGACGAACGCTGTCCCAGTTGCGCGACAGATAGGCGTCGATGAAGTCATCCGACAGCGGATGCATCGTCAGGCGCACCTCGGCGACATGGCGCCAGATCGGCTGACCGTCGCGCAGCGCGACCAGTGCCGACAGCAAGCGATGCGTGCGCCCCGACAACGCGCGCAGCTGCTCGCGGGCCTGATCCATGTTTTCCGGTTTACCGAAGATCCGCCCCTTGAGCTCAAGCACCTGATCGGCGCCCAGAACCAGCTGCCCCGGCGTCGCGCTGGAAAGCTTCGCGGCTTTCATCTCGGCCAGGGTGTCTGCGACATCGCGCGGGCTTGCACCTTCGGCCTCCAGCGCGCGGCGGATCATCTCTTCGTCGATGCGCGCGGGGCGCGTTTCGACCTGCAATCCGGCGTTGCGCAACAGCGTGGCCCGGATCTGCGATTGCGAAGCAAGAAGAAGAGGGGCGAGCATGTGGATAACCTTCGGGAGAAACGGGCGATGAAACCTGTGGGCAGGTCAGGGTTTCCGGATTCCTCGACAGTTCAGGGGAGATTTGTCAAGAAAGCGTTAGGCTTTTCCACTTGTGGAAAGCGGCCTCGCCCGGCTGTGAGCATTGGCCGCAGGGAAGCGGGTGTTCACAGGGTTTTGCACAGGCGGCCCAATCTTCGAAATCCTTGCATTATGTTGATTTGCAATGATTAATTAGCGCACAGGCCAAAATATTCCACGGCGGCACCCGCTTCTTTCACCGTTCTGGATAACGTGTTTGCAAGCTGTTAATCCACATCGCCCACAGGGCTTAACATCATCATCATCTTTTCTTTTCTTTAATCTTTTATTTAAGAAGGAAGAGGAAACGTGAGGCTGCCATGACCATTCTGAGCGATGTCTACTACTGGGTGAAAGCGCTGCATATGATGTCGGTGCTGGCCTGGATGGCCGGGCTGTTCTATCTGCCGCGACTGTATGTCTATCACGTCGAGGGGCTGAAGAAGCAGGGCGTGGTGCGTGGATCGGACATGGACCTGCTGTTCCAGCATCAGGAACGCCTTCTGATGAAGGCGATCATGAATCCCGCAATGATCTCGACCTGGATTTTCGGGCTGCTGCTGGTGTTCACACCCGGCATCGTCGATTGGTCGATGGCCTGGTCCTGGGCGAAAGCCGGCGCTGTGCTGGGAATGACCTGGTTTCACATGTGGTGCGGCAAACAGCGCAAGGCGCTGGCGGATGGCAGCAATACGCTGACCGGGCGGCAATACCGGATGATGAACGAAGTCCCGACGCTGTTCATGATCGTCATCGTGATCGCCGTGATCGTCAAATTCTGATGTTTCATTGACTCAGACGGGGTTTGGACGTAAAGCATCGCCCAAGCCCCGGCCGTCCGGCTGACCGGTTTTTCTGACACATCTGATGAGTGCGCGCTGTGGCGTCGCGGAAAGTGGGTTTCCCATGACCAAGGAACGTTTGAATCTTGCGGATCTGAAGGCGAAAAGCCCCAAAGACCTGCTGTCGATGGCCGAAGAGTGGGAAATCGAGAACGCCTCGACCATGCGCAAGGGCGAGATGATGTTCTCGCTGCTGAAAGAGCATGCCGAAGATGACATCGAGATCGGCGGCGACGGCGTTCTGGAAGTTCTGCAGGACGGTTTCGGATTTCTGCGTTCGACCGAAGCCAACTATCTGCCGGGCCCGGATGACATTTATGTCAGCCCCGACATGATCCGCCAGTATTCGCTGCGCACGGGGGATACCGTTGAAGGCATCATTCGCGCCCCGGGCGAAAACGAACGCTATTTCGCGCTGACCACGGTTGAGCAGATCAACTTTGAAGATCCCGAAAAAGCACGTCACAAGGTGGCCTTCGACAACCTCACGCCGCTGTATCCGACCGAGCGGCTGAAGATGGAGGTCGAAGATCCGACCATTCGCGACCGTTCCGCCCGGATCATCGACCTGGTGGCGCCGATCGGTAAAGGCCAGCGCAGCCTGATCGTTGCGCCGCCGCGCACGGGTAAGACCGTGCTGCTGCAAAACATCGCGCATTCGATCGCGACGAACCACCCGGAGTGCTATCTGATCGTTCTGCTGATCGACGAGCGCCCCGAAGAGGTGACCGACATGCAGCGCAGCGTGAAGGGCGAGGTCGTGTCCTCGACTTTCGACGAACCGGCAACGCGCCACGTTGCGGTGGCGGAAATGGTCATCGAGAAGGCAAAACGACTGGTCGAGCACAAGCGCGACGTGGTGATCCTGCTCGACTCGATCACCCGTCTGGGCCGCGCGTTCAACACGGTTGTGCCGTCGTCGGGCAAGGTTCTGACCGGTGGTGTGGATGCCAACGCGCTGCAACGTCCGAAGCGCTTCTTCGGTGCGGCGCGGAATATCGAAGAGGGCGGTTCGCTGACGATCATTGCGACCGCGCTGATCGACACCGGATCGCGCATGGATGAGGTGATCTTTGAAGAATTCAAAGGCACCGGCAACAGCGAGATCGTTCTGGATCGGAAAGTCGCCGACAAGCGCGTGTTCCCGGCGATGGATATCCTGAAATCCGGCACCCGGAAAGAGGATCTGCTGGTCGAACAGAAGGACCTGCAAAAGACCTATCTGCTGCGCCGCATCCTGAACCCGATGGGCACCACCGATGCGATCGAGTTCCTGATTTCGAAGCTGAAACAAACCAAGACGAACGCGGAATTCTTCGATTCGATGAACGGGTAAATCCCGCTTATCGTTCCCAAAGGGGTTGCGATGGATACGATTTTTGCGTTGGCCACCGCCCGCGGCAAAGCGGGGGTGGCCGTTATTCGTATTTCCGGGCCGCGCGCCTGGGAGGCGGCGGCCGAACTGGCCGGGGCCTTGCCGAAGCCACGGATGGCCGGGTTGCGCAAGCTGCGGCTTGGCAGTGACGATCTGGATGAGGCGGTGGTGCTGTGCTTTGAGGCAGGCGCGAGCTTTACCGGCGAAGCGGTGGCAGAGCTGCATATCCACGGTGCGGTGGCGACGGTTTCTGCAGTGTTGCGTGCCCTGGGGGATTTGCCCGGTTTGCGCCTGGCCGAGGCAGGAGAGTTCACTCGGCGCGCCTTGGAAAGCGGGCGGCTCGATCTGGCGCAGGTCGAGGGGTTGTCCGATCTGATCGAGGCGGAAACCGAAGCGCAACGCAAACAGGCGCTGCGGGTTCTGTCCGGCGCGGTGGGGCAGGTGGTCGAGCAGTGGCGGGCGAAACTGGTGCGGGCTGCGGCGCTGATCGAAGCCACGATCGACTTTGCCGACGAAGAGGTTCCCGTTGACGTCAGCGGCGAGGTCATCGAACTGATCGGGGCTGTCCAGGCCGATATTCGAGCGGAGCTGGGCAAACTGACGGCCGCAGAGCGCATTCGCGAAGGTTTTGAGGTGGCCATTGTCGGGCGCCCGAATGCTGGAAAATCAACGCTTTTGAACATGCTGGCCGGGCGCGAGGCGGCGATCACCTCGGAAATCGCGGGGACGACCCGGGATGTGATCGAGGTGCGAATGGATATGGGCGGTCTTGCCGTGACCTTGCTTGACACTGCCGGGCTGCGCGAAACCAGCGATGTTGTCGAGGCAATCGGCGTTGAACGGGCCTTGCAGCGTGCGAAGGCTGCCGATCTGCGGCTGTTTTTGCTGGATGGCGAGGAATTGCCGTTGATCGCGCCGCTGGAGGGCGATCTGGTGGTGCATGGCAAGGCCGACCTGCGCCCGGTCGAGGGGCTGAGCATTTCGGGCAAGACCGGAGAGGGGGTCGATCAACTGGTTGCGACCCTGACCGAGCGCCTGCTGGCCCGGGCCAATGGCGCAGGTGTGATGTCGCGGGAACGGCATCGTGAAGCGCTGTTGCGTGCGTTTGAGGCTTTGGAATCGGCGCAAAATGAGGTATTGGCCGGGTCTGACAGGGCGGAACTGGCTGCGGAATCGCTGCGACAAGCGGCACGCGCGCTGGAATCTCTGTTGGGCCGGGTGGATGTCGAGCATCTGCTTGGCGAGATTTTTGCGAGTTTCTGCATCGGGAAGTAGGGAGTGTTTCACGTGAAACATTTTGACGTCATCGTTGTTGGCGGCGGTCATGCCGGCACCGAGGCTGCACATGCGGCGGCCCGGATGGGTGCGCGTACTGCGCTGGTGACCCTGCGTGCCGATGCAATTGGTGTGATGTCCTGCAACCCGGCGATTGGTGGGCTGGGCAAGGGTCATCTGGTTCGCGAGATTGACGCGTTCGACGGGGTGATGGGCCGTGCGGCGGACCGGTCGGGCATCCAGTTTCGGCTTTTGAATCGCCGCAAGGGCCCGGCGGTTCAGGGGCCGCGTACCCAGGCAGACCGCAAGCTTTATCGACTGGCGATGGCCGAGTTTGTGGCCGCCCAGCCGAATCTGGATGTGATCGAGGCGGAAGTTTCTGACCTGATGACGCAGGAGGGCCGGGTATCGGGTGTGGTTCTGGCCGACGGCTCTGAAATTTCGGCGCATGCGGTTGTTCTGACTGCGGGGACCTTCCTGCGCGGCCTGATCCATATCGGCGATCAAAAGCGGCCGGGGGGTCGGATGGGGGATCAGCCCTCTGTTGCCCTGGCCGAGCGCCTGCAAGCCATGGACCTGCCGCTGGGGCGTCTGAAAACCGGAACGCCGCCCCGCCTGGATGGCAAGACGATCAACTGGGACATTCTGGAATTTCAGCCGGGCGACGATGAGCCCGAGCTGTTTTCTTTCCTGCATGACTCGGTTTTTGCCCGGCAGATTTCCTGCGGCATTACCCATACCAATGAGCGGACGCACGATCTGATCCGGGAAAACCTTGGTCGTTCGGCCATGTATGGCGGGCATATAGAAGGCGTGGGGCCGCGCTATTGCCCGTCGATCGAGGACAAAATCGTTCGCTTCTCGGACAAGTCCTCTCATCAGGTTTTCCTGGAGCCGGAAGGCCTGGATGACGACACGGTCTATCCGAACGGGATTTCCACATCGCTTCCGGTGGATGTTCAGGATGCCTATGTCCGGTCGATCCGTGGCCTTGAAGAGGTGCGCATCCTTCAGCCCGGCTATGCGATCGAATATGATTTCGTCGATCCGCGCGCGCTGCGGGCAACATTGGAACTTCGGGCGCAGCCTGGGCTATATCTTGCGGGACAAATCAACGGCACAACCGGTTATGAAGAGGCCGCCGCACAGGGGTTGGCGGCGGGGCTGAACGCGGCGCTGTCGGCGCAGGGGCGCGAGCCGATGATCTTCAGCCGGACAAACAGCTACATCGGGGTGATGATCGACGATCTGATTACGCGCGGGGTTTCGGAGCCGTACCGCATGTTTACCTCGCGGGCAGAGTTCCGGCTGTCGCTGCGTGCCGATAATGCAGACCAGCGGTTGACCGGGATTGGCATCGACTTGGGCTGTGTTTCGGATCATCGTCGTGCGGTGTTCGGGGAAAAAATGGAAAAGCTGTCAGCGGGTCGCGAATTGATGGGGTCGCTGACGCTGACGCCAAAGCAGGCACTGGCGCATGGCCTCAAGGTCAATCAGGATGGCAGCCGCCGCACCGCGCTGGAACTGCTGTCTTTTCCGGACATTACCTTTGATGCGCTTACCGCGGCACTGCCAGAGCTTGCCGTCGTGGCGCCCGAAATTGCCGCGCAGCTCGGCAAGGATGCGCTTTATCAAAACTACATGCAGCGCCAAGATATGGACGTTGCCGCAATGCGTCGCGATGAGCATTGGGAAATCCCGGAAGACTTCGATTATTCGGCGCTTTCCGGCCTTTCCACCGAATTGAAGATCAAGCTGACGCGCGCCCGCCCGGAAACCCTGGCTCAAGCCGGGCGTGTGGATGGTGTGACTCCGGCCGCGTTGACCCTGCTGTTGATGCGTTTGCGGCAGATGAACAAGGCGCGTTCAGCGTGACGGGCGCGAATGAGGCGAGCTTCGCCGAGGATTTCAATGTTTCACGTGAAACAATAGAGCGCCTTCATCGCTATGAGGCGCTCTTGCGGAAATGGAATCCGGCCATCAATCTGGTGTCGCCTCAAACGCTGACGGACGTATGGGGGCGTCATTTTCGTGATTCCGCGCAGATCTTTGATCTGGCGAAGGTGCCAGATGCTAAAATCTGGGCGGACCTGGGGGCAGGTGGCGGATTCCCCGGGCTTGTCGTGGCGATTCTGGCGGCCGAAAAGCGGTCGTCTCTGGGTGTGGCATTGGTAGAAAGTGACCAGCGAAAAGCCGCGTTTCTTATGACGGTCAGCCGCGAGCTTGGCCTGCATACGCGCGTTCTGTCCCAGCGGATCGAGGCGATCCCGCCCCTTGGCGCCGATATCCTGAGCGCGCGTGCCCTTGCGCCCCTGTCAAAGCTGCTGGAGTTCGCAGAGCGTCATTTGAAGCCCGGCGGGACGGCCTTGTTCCCGAAAGGGGCAAAATGGCGCGAAGAGCTTTCGGAAGCGCAAAAATCCTGGTCTTTTGATGTGGCTTGTCATGCCAGCGTCACCGATTCCGAGGCAACCGTGCTTGAAATCTCAGGAGTGTCCCGTGTCTGACCCCACGCGTCCCGCTGCCCCCAAGATCATTGCGATTGCCAACCAAAAGGGTGGGGTTGGCAAGACGACAACCGCGATCAATCTGGCCGCTGCCCTGGTTGAACGGGGGCGGCGTGTCCTGCTGGTCGACCTGGACCCGCAGGGGAATGCCTCCACCGGGCTTGGCATCGAGCCTGAAGATCGGAAGCTCAGCACCTACGATCTGCTGATCGAAGATGCGCCGCTGGGCGCCATCATCGTTCCGACGGCAATTCAGGGGCTGTGGCTGTGCCCGGCGACAACCGACCTGTCCTCGGCGGATATGGAGCTGGTCTCGACGGAAAAGCGCAGCTTTCTTCTGCATGACGCGCTGCGCCAGCCCGATATCGACGCTTACGCGCTCGATTATGTTCTGATCGATTGCCCGCCCTCGCTCAGCCTGCTCACGGTCAACGCGATGGTTGCGGCGCAGGCCGTTTTGGTGCCGCTGCAGGCCGAATTCTTCGCGCTTGAAGGATTGTCGCAGCTGATGCTGACGATCCGCGAAGTTCGTCAAAGTGCAAATCCGACGCTGCGGATCGAAGGTGTTGTGCTTACAATGTATGATGTGCGCAATAACTTGTCACAGCAGGTCGAGGCCGACGCGCGCGGGACGCTGGGCGAAATCGTGTTCCGCACAATGATTCCACGCAATGTGCGGGTATCCGAGGCGCCCTCTTACGCGATGCCGGTTCTCAGCTATGATAGCAATTCGCGCGGCTCCGAAGCCTATCGGGCGCTGGCGTTGGAATTGCTGGCGCGGCACGGTGTTGCGGTCGGAAAAGGATAAGCGATGAGCGAGAAAAAAATCGAACGGCGCGGGCTTGGACGCGGTCTTTCCGCGCTGATGGCCGATGTGAACATCACCGCGGGCGAGGCCGAAGCCGCGCCGCGCCGTGCAGATTCGATGATACCGGTTGAAAAAATCGAACCGAACCCGAATCAGCCGCGTCGGGACTTCACCCCCGAGGCGTTGGAAGATCTGGCTGCGTCGATCCGGGAAAAGGGCGTAATCCAGCCGCTGATCGTGCGTAAACATCCGACCAAGCCCGATTTCTATGAAATCGTGGCGGGCGAACGTCGCTGGCGGGCCGCGCAAATGGCGCAACTGCATCAACTGCCGGTCATCGTGCGTGAATTCAGCGACACCGAGGTGCTGGAAGTCGCGATCATCGAGAATATTCAGCGCGAAAACCTCAATCCCCTGGAGGAAGCGCTCAGCTATCGGCAGCTGATGGATCGCTTTGGCCACACCCAAGAAAAGGTTGCCGAGGCGCTGTCGAAAAGCCGCAGTCACATCGCCAATCTGCTGCGTTTGCTGCATTTGCCCGAAGAAGTGCAGGGGATGCTGCGGGATGGGCAGCTTACCGCAGGTCATGCGCGTGCGATGATAACCGCTGAAAATCCGGTCAAGCTTGCCCGCGAAGCCGTGGCCAAGGGGCTGTCTGTGCGCGAAGTGGAGCGTTTGGCCAAGAAACCCGACGCCAAACCCGCCCGCGAACGTCAGCCGCGGATTTCGGAAAAGGACGCCGATACACGCGCGCTTGAAGCCGACTTGAGCGCCACGATCGGGATGAAGGTCAGTATCGACCACAAGGATCTTGGGGGTGGGGCGCTGACCATTACCTATACAAGCCTGGATCAGCTTGACGAAATTTGCCAATTGCTGAGCGCGATGCGCTAAAACAAACGCCGGGGATCAACCCCGGCGTTTTCATTATGGCATCAGCTCTCGCAGAATGGCGTTCAGCACTGGCATGCCGGCCTTTGTTGCTGAAATTCGACCCTGATCCACCTGAATCATGCCTAGATCCGACAGATACTCCAGGCGATCCTGCGGCAGATCTTGCCCCCAAAGCGCGCGATAGCGGTCTGCAGAAATGCCTTCTGCAAGGCGCAGGCCGAACAGCAGATATTCTATCGCTTGTTCATCGCGGGGCAGGGCCGCACGCGGCAACTCGCCGGTTCCCAGGGATTCGACGGCTTCCAACCAGGCGTTCGGGGCTTTGGGCGTATCGGTTGCCTGACGAGCGCCGTTCAGCGTTAGCCGGCCGTGGGCACCGGGGCCGATCCCGGCGTAATCGCCATAGCGCCAGTAAATCAGGTTGTGCCGGCTTTCGGCACCGGCCCGCGCATGGTTCGAAACCTCGTAGGCGGGCATCCCATGCGCATCACAAATTTCCTGCGTTAACAGGTACATATCGGCGGCCGCCTCGTCTTCGGGAAGGCCGCGCAACTTTCCTGCGGCGTGACGCGCGCCAAAGGCTGTGCCGTCCTCGATTGTCAGCTGATACAGCGACAGATGGTCAATCGCCATCGACAGCGCTTCGGTCAGTTCCGCGCGCCAGGCGTCGAGCGGCTGATCCTGCCGCGCATAGATCAGGTCAAAGCTGACCCGATCGAAAACCGAGCGCGCAATGTCAAAGGCGCGCCGCCCTTCGGCCACCGAATGCAGCCGCCCGAGCCGCCGCAGATCGGCATCATTCAGCGCCTGCATGCCCATCGAAACCCGGTTCACCCCAGCCTCGGAATAGGCTCTGAACCGCCCGGATTCGATGCTCGACGGGTTCGCCTCCAGGGTAATTTCGATGTCATTGGCAAGGCGCCAGGTCGTCCGCACCTTGTCCAGAATGGCCGCCACAAGGGCGGGGTCCATCAGCGAGGGCGTGCCCCCACCGAAAAAGACCGAATTCAAAACCCGGTCTTTGGTCTCAGCACCGACACGCTCGATCTCGGCCAGATAGGCTCTGTTCCAGCGGTTTTGGTCGATTTCCGCGGCCACATGGCTGTTGAAATCGCAATAGGGGCACTTCGAGGCGCAGAATGGCCAGTGCAGATACAGCCCGAACCCACCGTTGCGCCAGTCTTCGGTCATCCCTTGAAGGCCGTGACTTCGATTTCGATCTTCATCGCGGGGTTTACCAGACCGGCAATGATCATCGTGGCCGCCGGGCGGATCTCGCCGAAGGTTTCCGACAGGGCGGGGATGATCTGTTCCATATAGGCGGCGTCGGTGATGATGTAATTCGCCCGCACGACATGCTCCATTCCGAAGCCCGCACCTTCCAGCACGGCCTTGATCGTGGCGAGTGTGTTGCGCGCCTGATCCAGAACACTGTCAGGGAAGGCCTTGCTGACCGGATCGGCGCCGGTCGTGCCGGCGACGAAACACCAATCGCCTTGCACCACGGCGCGCGAATAGCCCAGCTTGGGCTCGTAGGGCGATCCGCCCGAAATGTTTTTCCGATCGCTCATCATCAAACCTCGAAACAGGTGACCAGCTTGCGGAATGCATCCGCGCGGTGGCTGATTTCATTTTTCTTCGCGGGGTCCATTTCGGCAAAGGTGATGTCGTATCCTTCGGGCTGGAACATCGGGTCGTAGCCATGGCCCAGTGCGCCGCGCATCGGCCAGACAAGATGTCCCTCGACCTTGCCTTCGAACACTTCGTCGTGCCCATCCGGCCAGGCCAGCACCAGGGTCGAGCGGAAGCGGGCGCTGCGGGGTTCGGGCGCCGCGATCTTGTCGCAGGCCTCCCAGGTCTTGGTCATCGCCATGGTGAAATCGCGCCCGGTGGGGGTTTCGGCCCAGTCGGCGGTATAAACGCCCGGCGCGCCACCCAGACAATCGACCTCGATCCCGCTGTCGTCCGACAGGGCGGGCAGGCCGGTGGCCTTGGCGGCGGCATGGGCCTTGATCCGGGCGTTTCCGACGAAACTCGTCTCTGTTTCGGCGGGTTCGGGCAGGTTCATCTCGGCCGCGCCGACACATTCGATCCCGAAAGGCGCCAGCAATGCGGCGATTTCGGCCAGTTTGCCCTTGTTGTGCGTCGCGACCAGCAGGCGCTTTTCGGTGAATTTTCTCATGCCACGGCGGCCTTTTGCGCGGCTACCAGCTCGGCCACGCCGGCTTCGGCCAGATCCATCAGCTCGTTCATCTGCGCACGGCTGAAGGTGGCGCCCTCGGCGGACATCTGCACCTCGATCAGCTTGCCAGAGCCGGTCATGATGAAATTGCCGTCAGTTCCGGCTTCGCTGTCCTCGGCATAATCCAGATCGCAGACCGGCTGACCGGCATAGATCCCGCAGCTGAGGGCGGCGACATGATCGGGCAGCGGGTCCGAGGTGCAGATCCCGGCTTTCATCAGCTTGTTCATCGCCAGACGCAGCGCGACCCAGCCCCCGGTGATCGAGGCGCAGCGCGTGCCGCCGTCGGCTTGAATCACGTCGCAATCGACCACGATCTGCCGCTCGCCCAGGGCCACACGGTCAACGCCTGCGCGCAGGGACCGCCCGATCAGGCGCTGGATTTCCTGCGTGCGGCCCGATTGCTTGCCTGCGGCGGCCTCGCGCCGGTTGCGCGAATTGGTGGCGCGCGGCAGCATGCCGTATTCCGCCGTAACCCAGCCCAGACCCGAGCCTTTCAGGAACGAGGGCGCGCGATCCTCGATCGTGGCGGTGCACAGCACATGGGTGTCGCCCATCTTGATCAGGCACGATCCCTCGGCGTGTTTCGTGACCCCCGTTTCGATTGAAATCGGGCGCATTTCGCTTAGCTTACGGCCAGAGGGGCGCATGTTCGGTCCTTTCCTGAATTTGTGATCCATTTGAGGCCGCGGCCCGGCTGATGCAACCCCGAAGGCGCAATTGACGCGCCGTGGCTTTCGCGCCAGTTTGATACTGCAATGAGCACCGACCAAACGAAAATTCTGTCCGAACTGAATGATCGGTCGCGCGAGGTATTTCGGCGCGTCGTCGAAGGCTATCTGGAAACCGGCGATCCGGTTGGCTCGCGCACCCTGACCCGCGCGATGAGCGAAAAGCTCTCGGCCGCGACGATCCGCAATGTGATGCAGGATCTGGAGTATCTGGGTCTGCTGGGCAGCCCGCATATCTCGGCCGGGCGGGTGCCGACGCAGCTGGGCCTGCGCATGTTCGTCGATGGGCTGATGGAGGTCAGTCAGCTGAATGTCGCGGATCGTCAGGCGCTGGAGGCGACGATGGGCACGAACGAGCCCGATGTCGGCTCTCTGCTCGATCGGGTGGGCTCGGCGCTTTCGGGGATCACCCAGGGCGCCAGTCTGGTGCTGACGCCGAAACACGAGGCGCCGATCCGGCATATCGAATTTGTTTCGCTCGGGCCTGATCGCGCGCTGGTGGTTCTGGTTTTCGCCGATGGTCAGGTGGAAAACCGGGTATTCACGCCGCCTTTGGGGCAAACGCCCTCGTCGATGCGCGAAGCGGCGAATTTCCTCAATGCCCTGGCCGAGGGGCGCACGCTGAGCGAATTGCGCAGTCATATGGCCAGCGAAATCGCGCTGCGGCGGCAGGAGCTGGACGGTCTGGCCGCCGATCTGGTCGAAAGCGGTCTGGCGCAATGGGAAGACAAGGGCGAACCCTATGAACGGCTGATCGTGCGCGGGCGCGCAAATCTGATCGGCGGAGAGGTCGATCTGGAGCGGATCCGCAGCCTGTTTGACGACCTTGAACGCAAGCGCGACATCGCCGAGTTTCTGGACCTGACCGAAGAAGGCGACGGTGTGCGCATTTTTATCGGTTCCGAGAACAAGCTTTTCTCACTTTCGGGTTCCTCTCTGGTCGTCTCTCCCTATATGAACGCTGACCGAAAGATTATCGGTGCGGTTGGTGTGATCGGCCCTACACGGCTCAACTACGGGCGGATCGTGCCGATCGTGGATTATACAGCGCAGCTGGTCGGGCGGATGCTGTCGGGCCGGGGCAAAGGATGAGACGCATGAGCGAGAAGAAAGACGAAATTGCCGCGGATCAATCGCAGGTGAATGAGGTGTTCGAGGATTTGATGGCCGAAGGTCTCGATGAGATCGAGCAACTGCGCGCCGAGCGTGACGAGATGAAGGATCGTTTCATGCGGGCGCTGGCGGACGCGGAAAATATCCGCAAGCGCGGCGAACGCGACCGTCGCGAGGCCGAGCAATACGGCGGCTCCAAACTGGCGCGCGACATGCTGCCGGTTTATGACGCGCTGCGCCGGGCGCTCGAGGCGGCCTCGGATGAGGTGCGCGCGCAGGCCGGTGCGCTGATCGAGGGCGTGGAGCTGACCCAACGCGAGTTGCTCAACGTCTTTGCGCGTCACGGAATCAAGGCGATCACGCCGCAGTTGGGCGACAAGTTTGATCCGCAAAACCACGAAGCAATGTTCGAGGCCCCCGTGCCTGGGACTGTTGCGGGCGATATCATCCAAGTGATGGACGAAGGCTTCCTGCTGCACGACCGGCTGCTGCGTCCGGCCAAGGTCGGCGTGTCGTCGACGCCGAAATCCTGAGGACCAGGGCCGGGGGCGCCGCCCCCGGACCCCCGGGATATTTTGACCAAGGTGAAGATCACTCCGCCAGGAGCGATCTGAGTTCGTAAAGCGCGGCAATCGCGTCTTTCGGGGTCATTTCATCGGGATGCAACGCCTTGAGGCGTTCTTCGACGGGCGAGGGGCCCTTGGTCGCAGGGGGCGTCGGCGTGGCGACGGCCACGGAAAACAGCGGCAGATCGTCGATGATCGTCTGTTTCTTGACGCCGCCTTCACGTTCCCCTTTTTCCAGCGCATCCAGAACCACGCGCGCGCGGGCCACGACCGAGTCGGGCAGACCCGCCAGCCGCGCCACCTGCACGCCATAGGACCGGTCGGCCGCGCCCTTGCGGACCTCGTGCAGGAAGATGACCTCGCCATCCCATTCCTTGACAGTCACGGTGGCGTTTTCCACCCCCGGCAGCTTGGCCGACAGCGCGGTCATTTCGTGGTAATGCGTGGCAAACAGCGCGCGGCAGCGGTTGGTGGCGTGCAGATGTTCCAGCACCGCCCAAGCAATCGACAGCCCGTCATAGGTTGCCGTGCCGCGGCCGATTTCATCCAGGATCACCAGCGCCCGGTCATCGGCCTGATTGAGGATCGCCGCAGTTTCGACCATTTCCACCATGAAGGTCGACCGCCCGCGCGCCAGATCGTCGGCGGCGCCGACGCGGCTGAACAGCTGACTGACCAGCCCGATATGCGCGCGGGTGGCGGGCACGAAACTGCCAGCCTGTGCCAGCAGTGCGATGATCGCGTTTTGCCGCAGGAAGGTCGACTTACCCGCCATGTTCGGGCCGGTCAGCAGCCAGATCGCGGGCGTGTCGCCGCCGGTCAGGGCGCAGTCATTGGCGATGAAGGGCTCTCCCGCGCGTTTGAGCGCGGCTTCGACAACCGGGTGACGCCCGGCCTCGATCTCGAAGGCGCGCGAGTTGTCGATTGTCGGTTCGACCCAGTTTTCGCCCGCCGCCAGATCGGCAAAAGCGGTGGCCAGGTCGATTTCGGCAAGGCCCCGCGCGGCCTCTCCGATCGGGCCGGAATGAGCCAGAATTGCCCCTTTCAAGGTGTCATAGAGACGTTTTTCAATTTCCAGCGCATGGTTTCCGGCGTTCAGGATCCGGGTTTCCAGTTCGCTCAGCGGCACGGTGGTGAAGCGCACCTGATTGGCCGTCGTCTGGCGATGGATGAAGGTTTCCGACAGCGGCGGCGCCAGCATCTTTTCGGCATGGGTCGAGGTGCATTCGATGAAATAGCCCAGCACGTTGTTGTGCTTGATCTTCAGGCTCGGGATGCCGGTCTGGGTGATATACTCCGCCTGCATTCGGGCGATCACGCCGCGGCCTTCGTCGCGTAGTTGCCGGGTCTGGTCCAGCTCCTCGTCATAGCCGGGCGCGATGAAGCCGCCATCGCGCGCCAGCAGCGGCGGTTCGGCCACCAGCGCGGCGCCCAGCAGGGCGACCAGATCGTCATGGCCGCCAAGCGCGCGGGCCGCATCGCGCAGCAGCGGCGGCACCTCGGGCGTGGCCAGCCGGTCCGACACGACCAGCGCCTGTTCCAGCCCGTTGCGGATGGCCGCCATGTCGCGCGGCCCCCCGCGGTCCAGCGCCAGACGGCTGAGGGCGCGGTCCATATCGGGACAGCGTTTCAGATCGGCACGCAGATCTTGTGAAAAACGGCTCTGTTCCAGCAAAAAACGCACGGATTCATGGCGTGCGTGGATCTGCGCCAGATCGCGCGACGGGGCCGAGATCCGGCGTTCCAGCAGGCGCCCGCCGCCTGCCGTCACGGTGCGGTCGATCGTGTTCAAAAGCGATCCTTCGCGCCCGCCCGACAGCGCCTGCGTCAGTTCCAGATTGCGCCGGGTGGCGGCGTCGATCTGCATCAGGCTGCCTGCCTCTTCCCGCACGGGGCGGCGCAGCAGCGGCAGCTTGCCGCGTTGGGTCAGGTCAAGGTAGTCAACAATCGCGCCCATGGCCGAGATTTCAGCGCGTGAAAACGTGCCGAAGGCATCAAGCGAACCCACGGCATACAAATCGCATAGCCGTTTCTCGGCGCTCTGGCTGTCGAAGCTGGCACGGGCCAGCGGTGTCATCGCGGCGCGCAAATCCGTGACTATTTCACCTAGATCGGCCTCTTTCGCCTCGCTGACCAGTACTTCGCGCGGGGCAAGCCGCGCCAGTTCCGGGCCCAGCCGGGTCAGCGGGCAGGGCATCACTCGAAACTCTCCGGTGGAAATATCGACCCAGGCCAGTGCCGCCTCGTCGCGCACTTCGGCCCAGGCGGCCAGGAAGTTGTGCCGCCGCGCCTCAAGCAGGCTTTCCTCGGTCAGCGTGCCCGGCGTGACCAGCCGCACCACGTCGCGTTTGACCACCGATTTCGCGCCGCGTTTCTTGGCCTCGGCGGGGTCTTCCAGCTGTTCGGCGATCGCCACGCGAAACCCCTTGCGGATCAGCTGCAGCAGATAGCCCTCGGCGGCATGGACCGGCACGCCGCACATCGGGATTTCCTCGCCCAGATGCAGGCCGCGCTTGGTCAGCGCAATGTCCAGTGCCGCGGCCGCCGCGACGGCATCGTCGAAGAACATTTCGTAGAAATCGCCCATCCGGTAGAACAGCAGCGCCCCGGGGTTGGCCTGCTTGATACCCAGATACTGCGCCATCATCGGCGTCACGCTATGTTCCGACATGTGTCCCCCTGTTTGGCGCGACCCTACAAAAGCCCGTAATCGGGTGCAAATCCATTGAGGCGCGCGGGGGTTGTGGGTAAGAGGGGCTGGCTTGCAGGAGGAACCTGGCCAAATGTCCACCAAGAACCGCATCACGCCCGAAGAGGCGCTGGCTTATCACCTCGACCCGCGCCCGGGAAAATACGAAATCACGGCTTCGAAGCCGATGACGACCCAGCGCGACCTGAGCCTGGCCTATAGCCCCGGTGTTGCGGTTCCCGTCGAGGCGATCGCCGAGCGGCCGGAAACCGCCTATGACTACACTGTCAAGGGCAACATGGTTGCGGTGATCTCGAACGGCACGGCCATTCTGGGGATGGGCAATCTGGGGGCGCTGGCCTCGAAGCCGGTGATGGAAGGCAAGGCGGTGCTGTTCAAGCGCTTTGCCGATGTGAACGCCATCGACATCGAGCTGGACACCGAAGACCCTGATGAAATCATCAAGGCGGTGAGCCTGATGGGGCCGACCTTCGGCGGGGTGAACCTTGAGGACATCAAGGCGCCCGAGTGTTTCATCATCGAACAGCGGCTGAAGGAAATCATGGACATTCCGGTGTTCCACGATGACCAGCACGGCACCGCCGTGATCTGTGCGGCCGGTCTGATGAATGCGCTCGAACTCAGCGGCAAGAAGATCGAGGACTGCAAGATCGTGCTCAATGGCGCGGGTGCGGCGGGCATCGCCTGTCTGGAGCTGATCAAGGCGATGGGTGCGCAGCATGACAATTGCATCATGTGCGACACCAAGGGCGTGATCTATCAGGGCCGCACCGAGGGCATGAACCAGTGGAAATCGGCGCATGCGGCCAATACGCCCGCGCGCACGCTGGAAGAGGCGATGGTCGGTGCGGATGTGTTCCTGGGCGTGTCGGCCAAGGGCGCAGTGACGCCCGAGATGGTGGCGCAGATGGCCGACAATCCGGTGATCTTCGCGATGGCGAACCCGGACCCGGAAATCACCCCCGAAGAGGCGCATGCCGTGCGTCAGGATGCGATCGTCGCCACCGGCCGTTCGGATTACCCGAACCAGGTGAACAACGTCCTGGGCTTTCCCTATCTGTTCCGCGGCGCCCTGGATATTCATGCCCGCGCGATCAATGACGAGATGAAGATCGCCTGCGCCCGGGCGCTGGCCGCGCTGGCGCGCGAGGATGTGCCCGACGAAGTGGCGATGGCCTATGGCCGCAAGCTGGCCTTCGGGCGCGATTACATCATCCCCACGCCCTTCGACCCGCGGCTGATCCATGTGATCCCGCCCGCCGTTGCGAAGGCCGGGATGGATACCGGCGTGGCGCGTCGTCCGATCATCGACATGGACGCCTATGCGCTGAGCCTGAAGGCGCGGATGGACCCGACCGCTTCGATCCTGCAGGGGATTCACGCGCGCGCCCGTCAGGCGCAGGCGCGGATGATCTTTGCCGAAGGGGACGATCCGCGCGTGCTGCGTGCGGCAGTGGCCTATCAGCGCGGCGGCATGGGTCAGGCGCTGGTCGTCGGGCGCGAAACCGATGTGAAGGAAAAGCTTGATGCCGCCGGTCTGGGCGATGCGTTCCGCGAACTGCGGGTCGTGAACTCGGAAAACACCAGGCATTTCGACGCTTATCGCGATTACCTTTATACCCGCCTGCAACGCCGCGGCTATGACCGGCACGAGGCCAGCAAGCTGGCCCGGCGCGACCGCCATGTGTTTGCCGCGCTGATGCTGGCGCATGGCCATGGCGACGGTATGATTACCGGTGTGACGCGCAAATCCGCGCATGTGATGGAGCTGATCAACAAGGTCTATGACGCCAAGCCCTCGGACGGGGCGGTCGGGATTACCGCGATCCTGCACAAGGGGCGCATCGTGTTGATGGGCGATACGCTGGTGCATGAATGGCCCGACGAGAACGATCTGGCGGATATCGCGACGCGCGGCGCGCAGGTTGCGCGCGGGCTGGGGCTTGATCCGCGGGTGGCCTTCGTCTCGTTCTCGACCTTCGGCTATCCGGTGTCGGAGCGCGCGACGAAGATGCATCTGGCGCCGCAGGTGCTGGACGCGCGTGGCGTCGATTTCGAATATGATGGCGAAATGGCGGTGGATGTGGCGCTGAACCCCGAGGTGATGAAGCATTACCCCTTCTGCCGCCTTTCCGGCCCGGCCAACGTTCTGGTGGTTCCTGCGCGGCATTCGGCCTCGATCTCGGTCAAGCTGATGCAGGAAATGGCCGGCGCGACGGTGATCGGCCCGATCCTGACCGGGGTTGCCGCGCCGATTCAGATCTGCTCGACCGTTTCGACGGTGAACGACATTCTGAATATGGCGGCGATTTCGGCCTGCAAGCTGGGTCAGGCCAAGTGACCAGCGACCGGGGGCTTCGCGCCCCCGGACCCCCGCGGGATATTTGAGCCAAAGTGAAAGGGGCGCGGAATGGCCATTTTCAACCTCGGTTCGATCAATACCGATCATTTCTATCGGCTTGCGCATCTGCCCGCGCCCGGAGAGACGCTGGCTGCGCTGGGCTATGACCGCGGGCTGGGTGGCAAGGGCGCCAACCAATCGGTTGCCGCCGCACGGGCCGGGGCGGATGTGCGCCATATCGGGGCAATCGGGGCCGATGGCGGGTGGATGCTGGACCGCCTGGCGGGGTTTGGTGTGACGTGCCGCGATGTGGCGATCCTGTCGGGGGCCTCTGGCCATGCGATCATCACCATCGACACCGCAGGCGAAAATGCCATCGTGATTTTCCCGGGTGCGAACCGGCAGATCCCGGAGGAAACGCTGCAGCGGGCGCTGGATGCGGCCGGGTCGGGTGACTGGCTGATCTTGCAGAACGAAACCGCGCTACAGGTCGAGGCGGCGACATTGGCGCAGGCGCGGGGCCTTGCGGTGGCCTATTCCGCCGCGCCCTTCGAGGCAGAGGCCACGCGCGCGGTGCTGCCCTATCTGCGCCTGCTGATCGTCAACGAGGTCGAGGCGGCGCAGCTATGCTCGGCGCTGGGGGTCACGCTGGCCGATCTGCCGGTGCCGCATGTGGTGGTGACGCTGGGCGCGAAGGGGGCGGTCTGGCACGATCTGGAGGAAGGGAGGGCACTGCCAGTGCCTGCGCTGCCGGTGGTGCCGGTCGATACCACTGCGGCGGGGGATACGTTCGCGGGCTACCTGCTGGCCGGGCTTGCCGAGGGGATGGCACCGGCACAGGCGATGCGACTGGCCAGTGCTGCCGCCGCGCTGAAGGTGACACGGGCGGGAACGGCCGATGCCATCCCCGCCCGCGCAGAGGTCGAAGCCTTTCTGGCCGCTCAGCCCAGCGAATAGCCGGTGCCGCGCACGGTGCGCACCGGATCGTCGCCGCCGTGGATCATCAGCGCCTTGCGCAGACGGCCGACATGCACGTCGATGGTGCGGGTATCGACATAGATGTCGCGCCCCCAGACCCGATCCAGCAGCTGATCGCGCGTCCACACCCGGCCCGGCTTTTCCATCAGGGTGGACAAGAGCCGGAATTCGGTCGGCCCGAGTTTCAGCGGCTGGCCGTCACGGAACACGCGGTGCTCGGCCGCATCCAGCACGATGTCGTCGAAGGTCAGCCGTTCGCCCATCGTCGCGGGGCGGGTGCGGCGCAGCTGCGTGCGCAGCCGGGCCATCAGTTCCACCACGGAATAGGGTTTCACGACATAATCGTCGGCGCCGGTTTCGAGGCCGCGCACGCGATCCGCTTCTTCCGAGCGGGCCGAGAGCATGATGATCGGGATCGAGCGGGTTTCGGGGTTGGCCTTGACGCGCCGGCAGATCTCGATGCCGCTGACATTGGGCAGCATCCAGTCCAGCACGATCAGATCGGGCTTTTCCTCTTTCACCATCAGAAGGGCCTCGTCGCCATTGACCGCCATGGCGACGCGGAAGCCTTCGGCCTCCAGATTGTATTGCAGAACCTCGCGCTGGGCCGATTCATCCTCGACCACCAGCACGCAGGGCTGTTGGGCGGGGCTCATGCGTTATTCCTCCGATTCATCAAGGGCGGTGACGCTTTCGGTTTTCGGCCGCGCCTCCTCGGGCATTTCGCCGGTCACCAGATAGATCACCTGTTCGGCGATGGAGGTGGCGTGGTCGCCCATGCGTTCGATGTTCTTGGCGATGAAATGCAGGTGCATGCAGGCGGTGATGTTGCGCGGATCTTCCAGCATGTAGGTCAGGAATTCGCGGAACAGCGCGTTATACATCTGGTCGACTTCGACATCGCGGGCGCGCACATCGGCGGCCAGCGCCGCGTCACGCTGAATATAGCTGTCGAGCGAGTCTTTCAGCATTGCCTCGACCGTCTGCGCCATCCGCCGGATCGCCCCGGTGGAGCCGCTGATCGGCGGCATCGTCATCAGCACGTTGGACCGTTTCGCGATGTTTTTCGCGTAATCGCCCACCCGTTCCAGGCTTGCGGCGATTTTGATGACCGACAGGGCAATGCGCAGGTCGGACGCCGTGGGAGAGCGCAGGGCGATCAGCCGCGCGGCCTCTTCGTTGATCTTTTCTTCCAGGGCATCGACGGCCTTGTCACGCTTGCGCACCTCATCGGCAAGCTCTTCGTCGCGTGCCTCAAGGGCCTGGGCGGCATCGAGAATCTGCTGCTCGACGATCCCGCCCATTTTCACGACCAGCGCCTGAGTCGCCTCGAGGTCGCGGTCAAAAGCAGAAAGAATATGCTGGCTCATTTGGTCCCCCATCAGCCGATCCGGCCGGTGATGTAGCTTTCGGTGCGCGGATCTTTCGGGTTGGTGAAGATCTGCGCCGTTTCGCCGTATTCGACGAGGTTCCCGAGGTGGAAGAAAGCGGTGCGTTGGCTGACCCGCGCGGCCTGTTGCATCGAGTGGGTCACGATCACCACCGAGAAGTTTTCGCGCAGCTCGTCGATCAGTTCCTCGACCTGTGCGGTTGCGATCGGGTCGAGCGCCGAGCAGGGCTCGTCCATCAGCAAAACCTCGGGCGAGGTCGCGACGGCGCGGGCGATGCACAGGCGCTGCTGCTGGCCGCCCGACAGGCCGGTGCCCGGGGCATCCAGACGGTCCTTGACCTCGTTCCACAGCGCGGCCTTGCGCAGGCTGGCCTCGACCACCTCGTCCAGCTCGGATTTGGAGCGGGTCAGGCCGTGGATCTTCGGGCCATAGGCCACGTTGTCATAGATCGACTTCGGGAAGGGGTTCGGCTTCTGGAACACCATCCCCACCTTGGCGCGCAACTGCACCGGGTCGACCTTCTTGTCGTAGATGTCTTCGCCGTCCAGCAAGATGTCGCCCTCGACGCGGCAGATGTCGATGGTGTCGTTCATCCGGTTCAGGCAGCGCAGGAAGGTCGACTTGCCACAGCCCGAGGGGCCGATGAAGGCAGTAACCGTCTTGTCGAGGATATCGACGCTGACATCCTTGATTGCATGGGTGGTGCCGTAAAAGACCTGCACGCCCGTAGCCGCGATCTTGATTTCATTGCTGTCCACGGCTCTCTCCGTCAAGCTCATGTCGTTCATCGGTCGGTTTCCTTACCAGCGCCGCTCAAAGCGGCGACGCAGAATGATTGCCATCAGGTTCATCACCAGCAGGAATACCATCAGCACGATGATGGCCCCGGACGCGCGTTCGATAAAGGCCGGATCTGCCCGCTGGGTGAAGTTGTAGACCTGCACGGGCAGGGCGGCGGCGGGGTCCATGAAGCCTTCGGGCGGGGCGGCGGGGTAGTCGCGCACGAAGGCGACCATGCCGATCAGCAGAAGCGGTGCGGTTTCGCCAAGCGCCTGAGCCAGCCCGATGATGGTGCCGGTCAGGATACCCGGCATCGCAAGCGGCAGAACGTGATGGAACACGGTCTGCATCTTCGACGCGCCGATCCCCAGTGCCGCATCCTTGATCGAGGGCGGAACCGCCTTCAGCGCGGCGCGGGTCGCGATGATGATGGTGGGCAGGGTCATCAGCGTCAGCACCAGACCGCCCACGATCGGCGAGGATTGCGGCAGGCCGGCAAAGTTGATGAACACCGCAAGGCCCAGGATACCGAAGACGATCGAGGGCACCGCCGCCAGGTTCGAGATGTTCACCTCGATCAGGTCGGTGAAGCGGTTCTTGGGCGCGAATTCCTCAAGATAGATCGAGGCGGCCACGCCCAGCGGCAGCGACAGCACCAGCACGATCAGCATCATGTAGGCCGACCCCAGGATCGCGACGCCCAGACCCGCAGCCTCGGGGCGCAGTTCCGAGGCGTCGGGCCCGAAGATGAAGCCCCAGTTGAATTTCATCGCCATCATGTCATTGGCGCGCATCGCATCGGCCAGCTGCAGCTGTTCGGGGCTGACGTTGCTGTCCAGGGCTGCGCTTTCCATCGTCACGCGGCCCTTGAAATAGCCGTCGATGCGGCCGTTGGCATAGGCGTCGAAGGTCACCGTCTGGCCGATCAGATCGGGGTTGGCCAGCACCATGTTGCGCAGTTGCGCGGGCGCCTCTTTCGAGATCAGGCCGCCGATGTCCTTGGCTTTCATCCCCTCGGGATGCATGCCTTTTTCCGTCAGTTCGGCCACCAGCGCCGCCTGCAGCAGGTTGCCGTAGCCGATGGTCGTGACCTTGGCCATTTCCGCGGGGTTGCGGTTGCCCTGCTTGTCCAGAACCTGCGCGTCCAGCGGCACGTTCAGCGTCACGAAGGTCTGGCGGAAGGCGCTGAACCCCGAGCCCAGAACGGTGCTGAGCAGAACCACAAGCGCCAGCACGCCAAAGCCCACCGCCATCATGCCATAGACCCGGAAGCGGGCCTCGGCGGCATTGCGCCGTTTCGTCCGCGCATCGGTTTTATAGAGCGAACTGCGCATATTCGTCGCCTCTGCGGTCATTCGTATTGCTCCCGGTATTTGCGCACGATGAACAGCGCGAGGACGTTCAGCCCAAGGGTGAAGACAAACAGCGTCAGACCCAGCGCAAAGGCCACCAGCGTTTCGGGACTGGCGAATTCGGTGTCGCCGGTCAGCTGGCTGACGATCTTCACGGTGACGGTGGTCATCGCGTCGAACGGGTTGAGCGACATCTTCGCCGCCGCCCCCGCGCCCAGCACGACGATCATCGTTTCACCGATCGCGCGCGATGCGGCCAGCAGGATCGCGCCCACGATGCCCGGCAGGGCGGCGGGAAGGATCACCTGTTTCACGGTTTCCGATTGCGTCGCGCCCAGGCCATAGGAACCGTCGCGCATCGCCTGCGGCACCGCGTTGATGATGTCATCCGACAGCGAGCTGACGAAGGGGATCAGCATGATGCCCATCACCAGACCTGCGGTCATCACCGAACTGGAGGAAGAGCCGATGCCCAGCGGTTGGGCGAAATAGTCGCGCAGCATCGGGCCAACGGTAATCAGCGCAAACAGACCGTAAACGATGGTCGGAATGCCGGCCAGGATCTCGAGCAGGGGTTTGGCCACCGCACGGACGCGTTTGGACGCATATTCCGCCAGATAGATCGCGGCGAAAATGCCGACCGGAACCGAAACCAGAAGCGCGATGAGCGACACATAGAGCGTGCCCCACAGAAGCGGCCAGATGCCCAGATCCGACCCGCCGCGGAACTGCGGGTTCCAGACCAGATTGAAGAAGAAATCCTTGGCCGGATAGAGTTTGAAGAAGTGGACCGTCTCGAACACCAGCGACAGGACGATGCCGGCGGTGGTCATGATCGCGACCAGCGAGGCGCCGATCAGCAGCGTCTTGACGAAGGCTTCGGTTACGTTGCGGGCGCGGAATTCGGGGCTGATCCGCGACAGGGCATAGGCCATGCCCGCCAGCGCCAGCACCAGCACCGCGCCGGTCATCAGCCAGCGGCCGGTCGTCGCCGCGCTGCGATAGGTTTTCGCGGCCTGAAACACCGCGGGCTTCACATTGGCCCCCAGGGCCACGCCGACTTCGGCCAGACGGCCGCGCACATCGGAAAAATCGGCGCGCATGGTGTCAAGATCGGCCTCGCTCAGCGCGCCCTGCGCCAGCACCAGATCAAGCCCGGTCGAGATCCGGCGGACATCGCTCATCACCAGATCCGCGTTGGAGCCTTCGGGAATGTCGGCGGCGGTAAT
The DNA here is from genome assembly GCA_002452815.1 of Rhodobacteraceae bacterium UBA6796. Taxonomy (GTDB): domain Bacteria; phylum Pseudomonadota; class Alphaproteobacteria; order Rhodobacterales; family Rhodobacteraceae; genus Rhodobacter. Next base: position 46,039 of record DKFM01000008.1, on the reverse strand, counting down.
CATCCCCGACACGCGCGATTCGATCAGCACCGGCTGCACCAGCAGCCAGCCTGCCAACAGCACCAGCGCGGGAATCGCGGTGAACAGGAAAACGGACTGCCCGTAATAACCGGGCAAGGAATGCAAACGCCGGGCATCACCCCCGGCCTTGGCCAGCGCGATGCGCCGCCCGATCAGATAACCCGCAACCGCCAGTGCGATCACGATCAGGGATAAAAGGCCAATGCTCATGGGGTATTCCAGCAGCAAAAGGAAAAGGTGGCGCCCGAAGGCGCCACCCGGGAAGTCTTATTTCAGCGGACCCATCGGGGTTTCGGCGGCAACCATCGCCTGGGTCGCGGCCAGTTCCGGGTCCGACACCAGGCCGTAGGCGGCCAGCGGGCCGTTCGGGCCAGCCATATCGTCCGACACGAAGAATTCGATGTATTCTTTCAGGCCGGGGATCACGCCCAGGTGCGCGTTCTTGACGTAGAAGTAGAGCGGACGCGACACCGGGTATTCGCCTTTGGCGATGGTTTCGGTCGAGGGAACGATCCCGTCCATGGTCGCAACGCGCAGTTTGTCGGTGTTGTTCTGATAGAACGACAGGCCGAACACGCCGATGGCGTTCTTGTTGGCGTCGATGCGCGACAGGGTCTCGGTGTAGTCGCCGTCGATGTCAACCGACACACCATCGGTGCGCAGGTTCATACATTTCTTGGCGCCTTCCTTCTCGTCGCCGCCAGCAGCCGCAACGAACAGTTCCAGTGCGCCCGTGGCTTCACAGCCGGCTTCGATCACCTTCGTGTCGAACACTTCACGGGTGCCGTGCTTGGTGCCCGGGATGAAGGCCAGGATGTCCTGCGCGGGCAGGGCGGCGTTCACGTCGGCCCAGGTCTTGTTGGCGTTGGCAACCAGCGCACCGTCTTTCACGACTTCGGCGGCCAGGGCGTTGTACCAGTCGGCCGGGGTGAAGGCGAATTCAGCGCCGTTGATGTCCGAGGCAAAGACGATCCCGTCATAGCCGATGCGGACTTCCATGATTTCGGTCACGCCGTTGGCGGCGCAGGTGTCGATGTCCGACTGCTTGATGCGCGACGACGAGTTCGCGATGTCGATGGTGTTTTCACCAACGCCTTCGCAGAGTTTCTTGCGGCCCGCACCCGAACCACCCGATTCCACGACCGGGGTCGGGAAGTCGAAGTTTTCGCCGAAGGCTTCGGCGACGATGGTGGCGTAGGGCAGCACGGTCGACGAGCCAGCCGACTGGATCTGGTCGCGGGCGAGGGCGCCCGAGGTCGAAGCGGCGATGATCGCCAGAGCCGACACGGTAAGTTTCACGGTTTTCATGGATCACTCCTGAACTTCTTGCACGGGCCAGTGGCGGCCTCGGCGCCCGTCCTAGGCGGTGCGCATGACGCTTATGCAAATGTTCTGTGACAGTTGTGTGACAAGCCCCGAGTCGGGTCAAGCATTCCCGATTGCGCGTGCGATCAACTCTGGCACCACGGGATGTGCGCCAAGGGGCGGCAGCAGGGGGCCGCGAAACCCAGCCTGTTGCAAGGCCTCGGGAATATCGTCGTCGACATGCCCGGCCTGCAATGCAAAGAAGGGCAAGATCAGACCGCGTTCGGATTGTGCGGCGATGTCATGTAAAAACGGGGGTTCTTCGATCAGGGCCACGCGCACCCGCCAAAACGAGGTCAGGTCCCGCAACGCCTGCGCCATGTCATAGGCCGAATCCTTGGAGCGCCGCGCAACCCTGGAGCCATGCGCCACCAGGATCAGATCGCTTGCATCGGGGCTGAGCCCGGCGTTCCGGGCGGCCTCGATGCAGATCTGTGCGATGATTTCGGGCAGGGCCGGGTCCCGGCCCAGAGGCGGCAATTGCCGCGCGCTTATGCCCAGTTCTGCGATCCGGCGCGGCAGTTCGCGGTGGGTGAACCACCCTTCGGCCATGAACAACGGATAGATGATCGGGGCGCTCAGCCCGGAAAGGGCCCGCTCCAGCGATCCGGGGGTGGCCAGTGTGGCACCGCGAATCGTGTCGTGGGGGCGCAGCGCGGCCACCTGCTGCGCCAGGTTCTGCAAGAATGCCTCTTGCGGTGCGGGCTCCGACGGGGAGCCATGAGCGATGATTACAACCTCTTTCATTTTTGCCAAGCTAGCGGCTTTGCCCGGGCGGGCAATGGGGTGGTGCCCCTGAAAGTGGCGAATCCCGGTGTGATGTGGAAGCGGTTAACACGAAATTACACTTAACATCATGTAATTGCTTAAAATTTTTGGGAGTATGAGATTGCAGAGAATCGTCTCCCAGAGTAACACCAACCTAACGGCCAGTATGGCCAGGACCCGAATAGAGTTTCACATGTGGTGCGTCAGGGGAGCATGTGGGGTGAAGGAGGGTCCTGGTAGGGGTGCCGGGGCCCTCCGCGTATTTTGAGAGACTAATCGTGCCTCTGTCCGCCCGTTTCAGGGGTCAATGCCGCCCAGCTCGCAGATGATCTTCCATTCCTCTTCCGTCACCGGCTGCACCGACAGTCGCATGCAGGTCACCAGCGCCATTTCGCTCAGCCGCGGATCGTTCTTGACCTCGGCCAGCGTCACATGACGGGCCAGCGGACGCACCGCCTTGATGTCGACGCAGTCCCAGCGCGGATCGTCGGTGGTCGAATCGGGGTGGCTTTCGGCGCAGACCTCGACGATTCCAACGATCTCTTTCCCGATGTTGGAGTGATAGAAGAACCCCTGATCGCCCAGCTTCATCGAACGCATATTGTTGCGTGCCAGATAGTTGCGCACGCCGTCCCATTGTTCGCCCGCATCACCCCGGGCGACCTGCTGATCCCAGGACCATTTGTTGGGTTCGGATTTGAACAGCCATTTCGCCATCAGCCGATGACCTTCTTCCATTCGGTGACCGTGGCGGTTTCGAACAGGCCCGCGGCGGCATAGGGATCGCCCGCCGCCCAGGCCTGCGCAGCCTCCAGCGTGTCGGCTTCGACAATCACCAGCGATCCGCACATCTGACCGTCTTCCAGGAACGGCCCGGCCATGCGCACGATCCCGGTTTCCTCGATATAGGCCAGATGCGCCGCGCGGGTATCCAGGCGGATCTGCAGGGCGCCGGGTTTGTCACGGCAGATAACGGCATAAAGCATGGTCATTCCTCTTTCAGGGGGCGCGCCATCAGTGCCTGAATGGCGTCGGATACGGTGATGCGGCTTTCGGTCAGGGCCGCGATCATTGCTGCGACCGGCATGTCGATTGCGTGCGTTTTGGCCAGAATAGACACTGCTTTTGCGGTCGCAACACCTTCGACCGTGGTTTTCGCGTCAAAACTTTCGCCTGCACCAAGCGCATGCCCGAAGCGGAAGTTGCGCGATTGTGCAGAGGTGCAGGTCAGCACCAGATCGCCGAAACCGGACAGCCCGGCAAGGGTTTCGGGCCGGGCGCCCAGATGCGTTGCGATGCGGTTCATTTCCGCGAAACCGCGTGTCATCAGCGCGGCGCGCGCGGAATCGCCCAGACCCGCGCCAATCACCACGCCCGCAGCGATCGCGATCACGTTCTTCAGTGCCCCGCCCAGTTCGGCGCCGGTGGTGTCTGTGGTCCGATACAGGCGCAGTGTCGGTGTGGACAGTTGTGCCTGCAACGCTTCGGCATCGGTCCTGCACGCGAGCGTCAGGGCGGTCGGTAACCCGCGCGCAATGTCGGCGGCAAAGCTCGGGCCAGTCAGAACCATTGCGCGGGCCGTGGGGCAGATCGCCTCGATCAGCGCGGTCGGCCCCTGTCCGCTGGCCAGATCAATGCCTTTGGAACAGGACACCAAGGTTTTCCCTGCAAGTGCCGTGGCGTGGGTGTTCAGAAAGCCGCCCATCTGTTGCATCGGCATGGCCAGCAACAGCACATCTGCCCCAAGCGCGCGGGAGATATCTGCCGTGACAGAGACGTTTTCGGGCAGTGTCGCGCCGGGCAGCCGTGCCGCATTCTGTCGGGTGCGCTGCATCTGCGCGGCCTGATCGACGTTGCGCGCCCACAGCTGCACCGGGCCGTTTTGTGCCAGCGTTATCGCCAGCGCCGTTCCAAAGGCCCCCGCGCCCAGTATCGCGATGCTCATGCTTTGGCCCCCTTCTTGCCCGACCCCAACAGGGCCGGGGCGCTTTGATCGAGCGGCCAGCGGGGCCGGGCGCTCAGGCTCATGTCGTCACGGGCGCCACGCCGGAAGCGTTCGATCCCCGCGAATGCGATCATCGCGGCGTTATCGGTGCACAGCGCCAGCGGCGGGGCCAGAAACGCCGCGCCGAATTCCTGCGCAACAGTCTCTAACCTTGCCCGAATGGCCTGATTTGCGGCAACGCCCCCGGCCACGGCAAGTGTCGGTTGCGCCGGTGCGTGCTCCATATACTGCGCCAGGGCGCGGCGCGATTTTTCGGCCAGCACATCGGCCACGGCCGCCTGAAAACCCGCGCACATATCGGCCCGGGTCTTTCGCGGCAGGCCGCCATGTTCGGCCACAACCGCATCGCGGGCGCGCAGAAGAGCGGTTTTCAGACCGGAAAACGACATGTCGCAGCCGGGCCGATCCAGCAGCGGACGGGGGAAAGCAAAGGCTTTCGGATCGCCCGTGCGCGCCTCGGTCTCGACTGCGGGGCCGCCGGGTTGCGGCAGGCCCAGCAATTTCGCGGTCTTGTCGAAGGCCTCGCCGGGTGCGTCGTCGATCGTGCCGCCCAGTCGAGTAAATTCTTCGGGGCCGTGGGCGATCAGAAACTGGCAATGCCCGCCCGAAACCAGCAGCATCAGATAGGGGAAGGCCACGTCATCGGTCAGCCGCGGGGTCAGCGCGTGGCCTGCCAGATGGTTCACGCCCACCAGCGGCAGCCCCGCCCCCAGTGCCAGGCCCTTGGCACACATCACCCCCGACATCACGCCGCCGATCAGCCCGGGCCCCGCCGTCACCGCGATACCGTCCAGATCGGTCAGCCGCAGCCCGCTTTTTTCCAGCGCTTCCTCGACGCACAGGTCCAGCTTTTCAGCATGTGCGCGGGCGGCGATTTCGGGGACGACCCCACCGAACGGCGCGTGCAGCGCGGTCTGACCCGCAACGACAGAGGCAAGGATCTGCGTGCCGTCGGGGCCGTCACGCACAATCGCAGCCGCGGTATCGTCGCAGCTCGATTCAAGGCCAAGAAAGGTCAGCACCTGTGTCATGTCGCTCCGGTTGCGCCTGGGTTTCTTCGCAGGTAACACCGGGGCAGTGATCACACAATCCCGGGGCTGCCCTTGAGCGCGTCAGCCGAGACCCGTCCGACCCTGCTGTTGACCCGTCCAGAACCGGCCGCGCGGCGGTTTTGTGCGCAGTTTCGGGCACGGTTCGGCGAGGATTGGCCGGTCGTCATATCGCCGCTGATGCAGATCGTCGCGCGCCATCCGGTCTTGCCTAAGGCAGAGGCGGTGATTTTCACGTCACAAAATGCCGTGGCGCCCTTCGTGGCGCTGTCGCCGGCCGCAGGGCGCGTCGCGTTTTGCGTGGGCCAAAAGACCGCGCAGGTGGCGCGTGCGGCGGGGTTTTCCGTGATCGAAGGTCCGGGGGATGCGCAGGCTCTGGTGCCGCTGATCCGGGCGCATCATCATGGCGCAGCCTTGCTGCATGCGCGGGGCCAGGAGGTTGCCGTGGCTTTGGCGGATTTGCTGAATTCGGCAGGGATAGAGACGAAAGAGGCCGTTCTTTATGCGCAAGAGCCGCGCCCGCTGAGCGCCGAGGCGCGCGCGCTTTTGCAGCAGCCCGCCCCGGTTCTGCTGCCGTTGTTTTCGCCGCGCAGTGCGGAATTGATGGCGCAGGTGGCCCTGGGGGTGAAGGCGCCGCTCTGGGTTGCGGCGATCAGCCCGGCGGTGGTGCGGGCCATGGGTGACCTGCCAGCGGCACAGGTGGATGTGGCGCACAACCCTGATGCCGAGGCAGTGCTGGAGGCCCTGGCACGACTCGCCGGACTTGATAAGGCGGGTTGAGCCATTGCCCCGGGGTCACTAGATTGACAGGGTGACGCGCAATCTGCGCGCGAAGATGGAGGAGTAGCCGTGGCAAAACCCAGAACCCCAAAACCCGAAAACACAGAGGCTACGGCGGGGGAACCCATTGATAAGCAGAACGATCTTGCGGCGGCGCCGTCCGGGGATGCCCCGGCGGAGCCAGTAGTGATCATCACGCCCGCGCAGGAAGATATAGAGCCTGTGATCGCCCGGGAGCCGGAGACCGAAACAGAAAGCGCGGCCACTGTCGAATCGCCCGTTTCCGAGCAACCCGACGAGCCGGAGACGCCCGAGGTTCCGGCGCCAGAAGCCGTGCAGGAACCGGCGCCCGTGCCGCAAAAGGCTCAGCGCAGCGGGTTCTTTCCGCTGGTTCTGGGGGGGGTGATTGCGGCCGGTCTGGGTGCAGGGGGGGTGATTTATGCCTTGCCGCATTTGCCGCCCGCGATTCAGGCACTGTTGCCGCAGCAACCGCAGGTTGATGAGGCGGGCCTGAAGGCCGCCATCGCCGCGCAGGCCGCAAAAACCGATACGCTGGCGACAGATCTGGCCGCCGTCAAATCGGCCCCGGTGCCCGTTGCCGATTTGACGGGCGTGCAAACTGCGCTGGACGAGGCCCAGGCTGCCGTGCGCGCGGTATCCGAGGCGCAGGCCGCACTGGAGGCCCGGATCACCGCCCTGGAAAAACGCCCGCTCGACAGTGGCGCTGTGTCCGACGCGGGCCTGGCGGCGTTTCAGGCCGAACTGGATGCGTTGCGTGAACAGGTCGCGCAGAATGGCATGGTGAACAGTCAGGCGCAGGAACAGATCGCGATCGCCGCGCAAGAGGCGCAAAAGCGTATCGCCGAGGCAGAAGAGCAGGCCGGAAAACTGCGTGCCGAAACCGAGGCGGCAGCACAGCGCACCATGGCGCAGGCGGCAATGACCCGTTTGGGTGCGGCCATCGACAGCGGTGCGCCGACGGCTGCGGCGCTTGCCGATCTGCAGGCTGCCGGAGTTTCCGTGCCTGCGGAGTTGAGCGCAGATGTGCCCAGTTTGACGGCGCTGCAGGCAAGCTTCCCCGATGCCGCCCGGGCGGCCCTGGCCGTGGCGCGCAAGGCTGCGGCGGGCGACAAGATCACGGATCGGATCGGTGCGTTCCTGTTGGCGCAGACCGGCGCCCGTTCGCTTGAACCGCAAGAGGGCACGGACCCCGATGCGGTTCTGTCGCGGGCACAGGCGGCTGTGGACCGCGGCGATATTGCGGCAGCGCTGGGCGAAATCTCGGCCTTGCCCGAGGTTTCGCAGGCCGCGCTCTCCGATTGGATGGCACAGGCCCGGCAGCGTCAGGCGGCGACCGATGCGCTGGCCGCGCTTGGTCAATCGGTGAAATGAGGGGACAGCCATGATCTGGTCATTCGTTAAAATCGCGCTGTTCCTCGTGGCGGTTGCCGCGCTGACAATGGGGGCCACCTACCTTGCCGAAAGCGGCGAGGGGGTGAGGCTGATCCTGCTGGGCAAGGAATTCACGCTGGGGCCGTTGCAGGCGGTCATCGTGGCGCTTCTGACCTTTGTTGCGGTCTGGGTTCTGTTGAAGGCAGTGGGCCTGATCGTGGCGTTTTTGCGATTCCTGAATGGGGATGAAACCGCGATCAGCCGCTATTTCGACCGCAATCGCGAACGCAAGGGCTATGAGGCGCTGGCCGAGGGGCTGATGGCGGTGGCCTCGGGCGAGGGGCGGCTGGCATTGTCGAAAGCTGCGCGGGCCGAACGGTTCCTGCAACGCCCCGAATTGACCAACCTGTTGACGGCGCAGGCGGCCGAGGTGGCGGGCGATACGAAGATGGCGACCGCGGTCTACAAGCGGCTGCTCGGTGACGAGCGGACGCGCTTTGTGGGGGTGCGCGGCCTGATGAAGCAAAAGCTGGCCGAAGGTGACACCGACACGGCGCTGAAACTGGCAGAAAAGGCCTATGCGCTGAAGCCCAAACACCAGGAGGTGCAGGACACGCTGCTGAAACTGCAGGCCGAGAAAGGCGACTGGAAGGGCGCGCGTGATGTGCTGAGCACAAAACTCCGGCAGGGTCTGTTGCCGAAGGATGTGCATAAACGCCGCGACGCGGTTCTGGCCCTGCAAGAGGCCAAGGGTGTGCTGGATGAAGGCGCGACGGTCGAGGCGCGCGAAGCGGCAATTGCGGCCAACAAATCCTCTCCGGATCTGATCCCGGCGGCGGTGATGGCGGCGCGGGCCTATATCGCGAAGGGCAACGCGAAACATGCCGCGCGGGTGCTGCACAAGGCATGGGAGGCGCAGCCGCATCCCGACCTGGCTGCGGCCTATGCCGAAATCGCGCCCGACGAATCCCCGACCCAGCGGCTTAAACGTTTTGAAAAGCTGCTGGCGTTGCGCCCGGATCATGAAGAAACGCGCCTGTTGCAGGCCGAGCTGAACATCGCCGCCGAGGATTTCCCCACCGCACGGCGCGCGCTGGGCGATCTGGCGGACGTGCATCCGACAGCGCGGGTCTTGACGATCATGGCTGCGGTCGAACGCGGGGAGGGGGCAGATGATGCGGTGGTGCGCGGTTGGCTGACGCGTGCATTGAGTGCGCCGCGCGGTCCGCAGTGGTGTTGCGACACGTGTCAGAACATTCAGGCGGAGTGGAGCCCGGTTTGCGACAATTGCGGCGGTTTCGACACATTGAGCTGGCGCGAGCCGGTCCAGGGTGCAGTGCCTCTGCCTCATGGGGCAGAGATGCTGCCGCTGATCGTGGGTCAGCCGACAGCGGCGGATGGGCATGACGATCCGGTGGATATTGAATCGATTGTGGATGCGGATTTGATCCTTGACGCCGAAACGCGGGACGGCAAGACGCCCTGAGCCAAGGGCAGAACTGGCAATCGTCGCGTTACATGATGTCCGCGGCGATCGTCGGGTCTGGGGGCGCAGGGTCTTTGGCTGTGAACGCCGCCCCAAATTCTATTGTGGGGCGCGTTTTCCTGCCTTGCGCTTCGAGGCCCGAGCGTTTAAACGCCTCAGCACACAGATCGCTCGTCCCGCGACACTTTTGTGCCCTGCGCACAATGCCGGTTTCGGGGCTTGAAATCATCAACGGAACACCCAGCACGTTCCGATCGGGTTTCAAGACAGTAGAGCGCAGGCGCCGGTGTAGCTCAGCTGGTAGAGCACGTCATTCGTAATGATGGGGTCGGGGGTTCGAGTCCCTTCACCGGCACCAGTTTCATCAAGGCCCCTGATCTTGGTCGTCCATGAGCGGTCGCAATTGTGGCCCCTTGTTTTGGCCATTGTGGCGCCGGTTTTGACGATGCTTGCGGTTAACGAGGCGTTTCCAGCTCCTGCAAAAGAGCCTGCAACGCTTCTCGTTGGGATTGGCTTTTCTCGATCAGGGCGCGTGACCGGGCAAGCATCCCCGTTGTTTCGGGGTCGATTGACTCTGAGGCTGCGGTTTCGCGGGGGTCAAGGTCGAACGCTGCAAGGAAGTTTTTCTCAGCCGCGCTCCCCGAAACTGCAATGGTTTGCCAATCCGCGCTTCGCCAGGCCTCGGTGGTTTCTGCGAGGACATCGCCAGTTTTCAGGAATTCGTTCTTGGCAGCGGCGTGTTCTCCCAGCATTTGCAAGGCTTTGCCGCGCAATTGGCTGGCTTCGGGCGCCGAGATTTCCGACAGGTGGGCAAGCGTTGCCGGGGCATCACGTTCTTCAAGTGCAGCGCGCGCAAGCAAGATGCGTCCTTGCTCGGAATGTAAGGCATCCGGGCCCAGAACCTCTCTGGCGCTGGCGGCGAATCCCAAAGTGATCAGCCGGGCGGCAAGTGCGTTCCGCACGGGTTGTCGTAACCCTTGCTCGGCAGCCTGTTGCTTGTGGGCATAATAGGCCTTCAGAAACAACTGATCGTCGGGCACGACCGACAGGAGCTGGAAAAGGTCGGAAACGGTTGTCTCCTTGAGGGTGCTCTGCCTCTGCGCCGGCCATGTTTCCAAAGCTGAAAATGCTGCGGTGAAACGGCCCACCGAACCGAGGCCGAGGCTGTGGGCGCGCAGAAGTGCCAAGCCCTCATCGCTATCCCGGAGTTCAAATGCCAGGGCCCCGGCGTTTTCCGTGGTGGCATCGTCAATGGGCTCGCCGCGCCTTATTCGCTCGTTGATGTAAAGGACGATGGCCTCGGAGGCGTGGTTCGTATTCTCGTTGATGACCGGTTCAAGATGCTTTTCGGCCTCTTGCGCCGCGCCTGCGGCAACCTCAAGCCGCGCATCCATGAGGTCCATGGCATTGCCTGGGTTTTCGGGCGCGCGCGCAAGTGCAGAACGAATGGATTCCGCGACATCCGGTGCGCCGAGATCAATCAGTTTCCTGACCAGGTCCGGCCCGAAAAGCTTGCGATGAATATATGGAAGGGACGAAAAGGCACGTTGCACGGCGCCAAAGCGAACCGCATCGGGCAAGGCCTGATCGGAGGCGCCCAGCAGGGCCCACATCGCCACATCGCCATCACAATTGGCCATGGAAAGTATGGGCGAATCGGGTGCGACGGGATTGGAGTCGATCACCGACGCCATGAACCGAATTGCCTCGGTCGCTTTGCTGCTGCTGTCCATTGTCTGCGCGAGGTGCCAGGCTTCCACACCAAAGCTCAGCGCGAGATAGGTTCTGGCCAGGTTGAGAACGGCGTCGGGATTCGGGGTATCGAATTCCCCGACCAGATCCCGGCGGGCTTTGCCGATCTGCTCTGCCGGGGATGCGTTTTCAAGCCATTCTGCAATGTTGAACAATCCATCCGGGTAGCAACGTTGTCCTTGCCCTGTCAGGTCGTCCGACATGCCTGCAGAAAAGGTATCGCGGTCGATTGCAGTCTGTGAAAGAATCGCGATGTGATCGTTTGGGAGTGGCAAAACGGTTGCTGGCCTGTGCTCTTTCTGGCTGGGCCGCTTCCGTTCAGAAGCAGACGTTGCCGGCGGTGACGGCATATCCAACCTGATCAGGCCCTGCGCGGCGGCGCGTGCCAGCTGTGCGACCAGTTCTCTTTCAGCCTGCTGGACGCGAGGGTCAGGCAAGGCAATGGTTGTTGTACGCGATTGACCAGATGGCGTTTTGGATTTTTCATCCGAACGGTCCCGCCAATAAAGGGATAAATAGGATTCCGGTGCGCCAGGCGCCCGTTCGATTTTCTTGGGTGCCGCCAAGGTTCTGAGGGGGGCGGTTTGGGGTGAGGTGACAAAATCGACCACAACGGCGCCCGACGAGAGTTCGAATGCCTCCGCGCGAATGTCGTCACCCGCTTCGATGAGGACGGAGGAAGCGGGGTCTACCTGGGAAATTGACCTGATCCGATCTTTTGGGATGTATCGGAACACGTCGGAGAAATCGAATGTCAGATCCGTGCGATCGAAGCTGACACGAAAATCAGTCCCGCTCTCGATCAAGGACCATTTCGTTTGTGACGGGAGCAGGAAGACGAGTCGTGAAAAATCTTCATGTTCGCCGGAACGCACGGTGACCTGCAGGGCCGCGGCTGGGGACATAACGAGGACGAGCAGAATGGCGAGGATGCGTGCGATCATGCCGCCTCCGACTTCACGGCTTTCAGAGCTTCTTCGAGGTCGGAAAAGCTTGGCCGGATGTGATGCGGGGTATTTTGACGGCCGACTTCGATGCAGATGTTGGTGGCATGATTGTGCAGATTTGCGACCAAAACCTCACGGATCAATTTGTAAAAATGGCTGTCTTCGTCGATGACAGCCTTCATGCGTGTTGCGAAGGGGCCGATGAATCCATAGGCCAGAAACACGCCCAGAAACGTTCCGACCAACGCGCCGCCGATCATTTTTCCTAGAATTTCAGGCGGTTGGTCAATGGATGCCATGGTCTTGATGACCCCGAGAACAGCGGCGACGATGCCGAGAGCGGGCATTGCGTCAGCGACGGACTGCATCGCATGGCTGGAATGCATCGCATGATGGTAATTTGCCTCGAGTTGCTTTTCGAGAACCTCTTCGACCTGGTGAGGGTCGTCATAGTTCATCGAGGCCGAGCGCATCGTGTCACAGATCATCTCGACCGCTTCATGATCATGAAGGATCTTCGGATATTTGCCGAAGATTGAAGAGTTCTCGGGGGCTTCGATATGTTCCTCGATGGCAACGGGGTTCTGCCGGGCGAGGCGGATCAGTTCGAACAGCAGGCACAGAAGATCGCGGTAATCGGCGGGTTTCCACTTCGGCCCCTTGAACACCTTTCCGATGTCTTTCATCGTATGCTTGATTGCCGCCATGTCGTTGGACAGGACGAATGCGCCGGCCGCGGCACCGCCGATCATGATGAGTTCGAACGGCAGCGATTTCAGGATGATCCCCATCTTGCCGCCAGCTGCCACATAGCCGCCGAACACCATCGCGAAGATGATGACAATGCCGATAATCCCAACCATTGGGCTGCCTCCGTTCGTTTTGCCGAGTGTCGCAGATCCGATTTAACAAATGCTGATCGACTCAGTTTTTCGGTGCATTGGCATTCCGCCCAGCCATCAGGACACTGATCGTATAGGCGACCTTGGGGTCCACACCGGCCATGACGGCCGCGGCCGCATCGGGGCGCATCCGTGCCATGAAACCCGCCGCGAATTCAGGCGCCATTTCCTCGAACAGGCGTGCGGCATCTTTGGGCTTCATGTTTTCATAAAGCGTGACCAGTCGGGCGACGTCTTCATCGGCAGCTTTTTCGGCAATCGAAACGGTTTTCGCCAGTTCGTCTTCGGCGGCACGCAGGGCTGCGAGACGCTCTTCCATGCGCTTCTCGGCCAATTGAAGCGCCTGAGTGCGGTCGGTCATCAGGCCCTCGCGCTCAATGACGCGCTGTTCCCGGCGCTGAACCTCGTCAAGCAGCGCCATCACCCCGGCGTCGGTTGTGCATTCGTTACCCTCAGGCTCCTGTGCGGCACTGCTTGCACGGGCGAAGGCGAGGCCCGCGCCATCTGTCAGGCGCAGCGCCGCGGACCCGACGAACAGCGCCATGATCATCATCAGACTGCCGCGGCCGAGCCAGCGTTTGCGTTTCTTGCGAACGGCCGGAGCTGTCATTCGGCGGCCTCCAGGTCGGAATAACGCGCCCGGCGTCGCAGGACGCGCTGGCGACGGCCTTCATGGTCGGCATCAGGCAGGTCGTGCAGGGCCGCGAGCATCAGTTCCAGCCGCTCGGCGCCCTGTTCGGCGCGGGCGGTCAGGGCCGTGAGCTGTTCGGCAGAACCGGCCGCCGTCGTCTGTGCGCGGTTCAGCGCCCTGGTCATGTCATCCACCTGCGCAGAGAGCACGGCAATTGCCCCGCCCATTCCGTTTTCAAGCTGATTGAAGCGCTTAAGGCGTCGCGACAGAACGAAACAGTAAATGGCCGCGCCAAGAGCCCCGGCGCCCAGCATGATATCGGCGATGAGGTTCATGAATGCCTCCTCAATTCAGAACGAATTCGATGATCAGAAGGTCCCGCACACGGCCTTCGCCCACCACGATCTGCACCCGGCGCAACATTTGCGCGCGCAATCGAATCAAGGCAGAAGGGTCTTCGAGATCCGAGATATCGACCGCGCGCAGATAGCCGTTCAGCACGTCCATCACGCGGGGTTTCAGATGTTCCACCTCTTTCTGATGGGCCAGCGGCACTTCGAGCTGGGCAGAAAACCGCAGGTGCCGCGCGCTTGATCCGTTCAGGGAAATCACCATCGGGTCCAGTGGAACAAAGGCGATTTCGGGCAGAGGCTCTGGCGTCGTTTCGTCGCCGTGGGCATTCGTTTCGGGATGGGCGGGGCCCAGAATCAGACCGGAATAGACGGCGTAAAACCCGCCGCCCCCCAAGGCCAACATCAACACAAGGCCAATGATCAAGGGCAGTTTCGATTTCTTTTTCGGAGCGTCTTCGGGCTCCGGCGCTGACTCAGCCATGGCATCACCGATTTCTTCGTTCCCGACACCTATAGCCCCAGATCCACTAACCGATTGTTAAGGGCGATCTGAGAAAGGTGAGGGGACGACGGGGCAGAAGCCCGCTCAGAGGAGGTGCGTCTTGCAACAGATCATGGCCGTTTGGCAGGCTCTCGATACCCGCCGCCGCATCGTTGTTGTTGGCGCGACCGCTCTGATGTTTGCGGCGATTCTGGCGGTATCCGGCATGGCGTCCAGGCCGACGATGGCCTTGCTTTATGCCGGGCTGGAGGGGGCTCAGGCCGGGGAAATCGTGGCTGCACTGGAACAACGTGGTGCGGTCTATGAAATTCGGGGCGATTCGATTTATGTCGAAAATTCCCGGCGGGATGAGTTGCGGATGACGCTCGCGGCAGAGGGACTGCCGGCTGTTGGGGGGGCGGGGTATGAACTGCTCGATTCGCTGTCGGGGTTCGGGACGACCTCGCAGATGTTCGATGCCGCCTATTGGCGGGCCAAAGAGGGCGAACTGGCCCGGACGATCGTTGCAAACCCGGCGATTCGCAGCGCGCGTGTGCATATCGCGCATCAGGGAAGCCAGCCGTTCCGCAAGGATTTGCGCCCGACGGCTTCGGTAACGGTTACCACGGCGAACGGCGGCCTTTCCCCGACCCATGCCAAAGCTCTGAAATATCTGATCGCGTCCGCCGTCTCCGGGATGCAGCCCGAGGATGTGTCGGTGATCGACGGCGCCGGGGGGCTGATTGCTGCTGGCGACGAGGCGGCCAGCACCGTCGATGGCGAGGACCGGGCGACGGAGCTGAAGCGCAATGTCGAGCGGTTGCTCGAGGCCCGTGTCGGCTATGGCAATGCCGTGGTCGAAGTTTCGCTGCAAACCGTGACCGAGCGCGAGGCAATCACCGAACGGCGTTTTGATCCGGACGGGCGAGTCGCGATCTCGACCGACACCGAAGAGCGGTCGAACAATTCGAACGACACCAAACCTGGGGCGGTGACTGTGGCCTCGAACCTGCCGGATGGACAGGCGGGCGCGGGTGGGCAGTCGCAAAGCCAGGTGTCGGAAACGCGTGAACGGACAAACTTTGAAGTGTCCGAGACGACGCGTGAAATCTTGCGCACGCCCGGCGCGATCAGGCGGCTGACGGTTGCGGTTCTGGTCGATGGTATCGAAAAAACCGATTCGACCGGCAGCACCGTCTGGGAGCCTCGCCCCGAGGAAGAGCTTGCGTCCCTGCGGGAGCTGGTTGCGTCCGCCGTTGGTTTCGAAGAGGCGCGCGGGGATGTCATCACCTTGCGCTCGATGGCCTTCGAACCGGTGGTTGCCCAGGGCACCGAGGTTGGCAGCAGCCTGTTTTCTCACGCCGGCATTGATGTGATGCAATTGATTCAACTGGTGGTGCTCTCGGTGGTGGCGCTGGTGCTGGGGCTTTTCGTGATGCGCCCCATTCTGACGCGGTCGGGCAGCGCTTCTGCTCTCGCAGAGTTGCCTGCGCCAGCAGAGAACGCCGGAGGGTCGGTGGCGCTGACCGGAGAGATCGACGACAGCGACATGTCGCCCGACGGCATGGAGCTGGTCTCCGATTTCGATATGGGCGGGCTGCAAATGCCGATGGCGATGGGAAATGCGTTCGGCGACGACGGAATGAATGACGATCCGGTCGTGCGGCTCAAACGCCTGATCGAGGAGCGGCAATCCGAAACCGTCGAGATCTTGAGGAACTGGATGGAAGACGGAGAGCGCGCCTCATGAGCAGCCGTTTCACACTCGAATCCTTCGAGGCGCCCGACCCCAAATCCGCACAATTGGAGCTTGACCCCGAGGAGTTCGAAAACGCCCGCCTGGCAGCTTTCGAGAAAGGCTACAGTGCCGGATGGGATGATGCCGTTGCCGCGCAGGACGCCGAAATGACCCGGCTGCGCGCCGATCTGGGGCAGAACCTGCAGGCACTTGCCTTCACTTATCACGAGGCACGCCAGAACGTGCTGGAGGCGCTGCGTCCGCTGCTTGTCGACATGACTGCGAAAGTCCTGCCGATGGTCGCGCGTCAGGCCCTGGCGCCGGTCGTGGCCGAGCAGCTGATGCCTGTGGCCGAAAAACTGAGCGGGCAGCCGGTGACGGTCGTGGCGAGCCCCGCCGCCCTGCCGCAGATTCGCGATCTGCTGTCGGGCGAAACACGCCTGCCCCTGTCGTTCATCGCGGAGCCGTCACTGGCGGAATGCCAAGTCTATCTGCGCTTTGCCGACACGGAAACGCAGATTGATCTGGATGGTGTGATCGGGGCCATCGGCGAAGCCATCACGACCTACTTTCAGGTAAAACAAGAGGAGCCGCACCATGGATGATGCCGCAAGACCCGATCCGCATTCGGGCAACCCGTTCACACAGGTGCCGATCGAAATAACGATCTCGGTCGGCAAGGCGCGGCCGTTGGTGCGCGACCTGCTGCGGATGAAACGGGATTCCGTCATGCCGCTGGATCGTCGCGTCGATGACCCGGTGGAACTTTACGTCGGTGACAAGCTGATCGCGCGCGGTGAACTGACCGAGCTGGACGGCGACAGCACCGGGCAGCTGGCGGTGCGCCTGACCGAGGTCGTCGATTTGCAGAACGGGCTTTGACTCATGCGTTTGGGGTTGGTGGTAACCTTAATCCTGTTCGCCCTTCCGGTTTCGGCGCAGGATATTTCCTTGTCGCTGGGCGGGGATGGCAGCCTGGCGGGGCGGTCGATGTTCATGATCGCAGCGATCACCTTGCTCAGCCTCGCCCCCGGGCTGGCGATCATGGTCACCTGCTTTCCCTTCATCGTCACCGTTCTGTCGATTTTGCGGCAGGCGCTTGGCCTGCAGCAATCGCCGCCGAACATGCTGATTGTCAGCCTGGCCCTGTTCCTGACCTGGTTCATCATGGAGCCGGTCTTCACCGAAAGCTGGACAAACGGGGTCGAACCGCTGATGGCGGGCACGATTGATGTGCCGACGGCTTTTGAGCGCGGCATCACCCCGTTTCGCGGCTTCATGGCGAACCGCACCGACCCTGAGACCTTTTCGTCACTGGTCGCCTTGCGTGAAACGGCACCGTTCGAGGGCAAGATCAGCGATGCGCCGCTGGCGATGCTGGTGCCCTCGTTCATGCTGTCGGAAATCACGCGCGCCTTTGAAATCGGCTTTCTGGTCTTTCTGCCGTTTCTGATCATCGACCTTGTCGTTTCGGCGATTCTGATGTCGATGGGCATGATGATGGTGCCGCCAGCGGTGGTCGCGCTACCGTTCAAGCTCGCTTTCTTCGTGGTGGCGAATGGCTGGGTGCTGATTTCCGGGGCCTTGGTGCGCAGCTATTTCTGATGCCGGGCGCGCTTACTCGGCGGCCAGAAGCTGCGCGGCGCCCGCCTGTTTCGGCCAGCGCAGAAACAGGATTGCCGGATTGCTGATCCGGCCTGTCTGCATCGCGTCGGGCAGCTGGGCCAGGGTCGTGGTCACGGTGCGTTCGCGCGGGCTTGCCGCTTCGGAAACGGCCTGCACCTCCAGGGTCGAGGGTACGCCCGCGGCCAGCAGCGCGGCGCGCATGTCCCCCGCCGCCCGCACCGCCATATACAAGGCCAGAACGGTGCCCGGGCGGATCAGCGCCGCCCAGTCGGGGGCAGGATCGCCGGGTTTGCAGGTGCCGGTGGCGATGACCAGATGATCCGTTTCCCCACGTTCGGTCAGGGCACGCCCGAGGCTGACGGCGGCCGCGCTGGCCGCGGTGACCCCGGGGATCAGTTCGACCGGGATGCCGGCGGCACGGGCAGCGCTCATCTCTTCGGTTGCCCGCCCGAAAATCCCGGGGTCACCGGATTTCAGCCGCACGACATGCTTGCCCTGCAAGGCGGCGGTGACGATCACATCATTGATCCGCTCCTGCGGCCAGGTATGCGCACCGACATGTTTGCCGACAAAGATCAGCTCTGCCCCGGGGCGCGCCATGTCTATCACCTCGGGGTCGATCAGCCGATCGTAAAACACCACATCGGCCGCCTGCAGGCAGCGCAACGCGCGCAGCGTCAGCAGATCGGCCGCGCCGGGGCCTGCGCCCACAAGGCTGATCCGGCCGGTCATTGCGCCGCCTCGGGCAGACGAAACCGGGTAATCAGCGTGGCAAGTTCGGGACGGCACGATCCGCAAGATGTGCCCGCCCCCAAGGCCTCGCCCAGGGCCTGAACGCTCAACGCCCGCCCGCTTTCGATTGCATCGCGGATCTGGTTCAGCCCGACATTGAGGCAGGCACAGACCGTTGGTCCCGGATCAGGCGCATCCGCACCGGGGCGTCCGGCCAGAACGGCAGGCGCATTTTCGGTGCCGACCCTGGCCACGATATGGGTGCGCGACAGGGCTACGGGCGTGGGTCCGACGAACAGCGCGGCCAGCAGAACGCCGCCTTGATGAAAGGCGATCCGCGCCGACCCGCGCGCAGTGTCAATCACGGTCGCGACCTCGGCGTCGGGCAGATCGAACATCGCGCGGGCATAGGCGACCCAATCGTCCGGCTGCTCGGCCCCGGCCAGTTCCATCCGCCAGCCGGTGGTGGTGCGGACCCGCGTCCAATAGGGCGCATCGGGCTGCGGCTGCATGCCACCCGAGACGGCGAAGCCGAACCAGCCGGCGGCAAAGCGTTCCAGCGCGACGACCGAGGCTTTGCTTTCGGGCTGACCAGAGACCGGGTCGGTTTCGGCCCGAACCAGCGCGTCGATCCGCGCGGCTGCGGCGGTTTCACCTGTCCAGTGCATCGGCGCAAAGACCTCGCCCGTCCGCACCGTGTCGGAAATCATCACGCGCAGGATCGCCTTGCCCTGGGGGCTGCGCACGGCCACCAGATCGGCGGCCTCAAGCCCCAGTGCGGCGGCGTCCCGCGGGTGAATTTCGAGATAGGGTTCGCCCAGATGCTGGTTCAGTCGCGGCGATTTGGCGGTGCGCGTCATCGTGTGCCACTGGTCGCGTGTCCGCCCGGTGTTCAGACGAAACGGATATTCGGCCGAGGCTTGGCTGACCGGCGGGCGCGGCGTGACGGGCAGCATTCGCCCCTTGCCATCGGGTGTATGGAATACCCCGTCCGCAAAGAACCGCCCGCCCGATTTGCGCGCGTTGCGGGGCCAGACGAAGGGCTCCAGCGCGGCATAGTCCTGCGCGGTGATACCTGCCAGATCGGAGATGTCGAAATCGACCCCCATGCCGCCGCCCACACCGGAAAGGGCCGCATATTCGGCGAAGACTTCGGCGGCGGAACCCCAGCTGAATGCCTCGGCCCAGCCCATTCTTTGGGCGACATCGGCCAGAATGTCCCAATCGTGCCGGGCCTGCCCGGGGATCGGAAGAATGCGGCGCTGACGCGAGATCGTGCGGTCGGAGTTGGTGACAGTGCCTTCCTTTTCGGCCCATGCGGTTGCGGGCAACAGCACATCGGCCAGCCGCGCGGTATCGGTCTGATCGGTCACATCGCTGACCACGACGAAATCGCATCCCTGCAGGGCGCTGCGCACGGCATCGGCATCGGGCATCGACACGGCGGGATTGGTGTGGATGATCCAGATCGCCTTGATCTTGCCTTCACCCACGGCGCGGAACATGTCGACGGCCTTCAGGCCGGCGGTTTCGGCAATGGCCGGGCTGTTCCAGAAGGCCTGAACGGCGGCGCGATGCGCAGGGTTTTCAATATCCATGTGGCAGGCCAGCATATTGGCCAGGCCGCCGACTTCGCGCCCGCCCATCGCATTGGGTTGCCCGGTTACGGAAAACGGCCCCATTCCCGGCTGTCCGATCCGGCCGGTTGCCAGATGGCAGTTCACAATCGCATTCACCTTGTCGGTGCCCGACGAGCTTTGGTTGATACCCTGGCTGTAAACGGTCACGACTTTCGGGGTATTTACCCACATATCGCAAAATTCTGAAATTTCGGAATCAGACAATCCGCAAAACGCCGGGTCCGATGCGCGGGCGGCAGAAAGTGCCTCGTCGAAACCATTCACATGGGTCAGGAAGTCGTGGTCAAGCGCGCCACGCTCGGCGATGGCAACAAGCAAGGCGTTGAACAGCGCCGCGTCCCCGCCGCAGGAAACGCGCAGATGCAGATCGGCAATGTCGCAGGTTGCGGTGCGGCGCGGGTCGATGACCACAACACGCATTTCGGGGCGCGCCGCCTTGGCCGCGACCAGCCGCTGATACAGCACCGGATGGCACCATGCGAGGTTGGAGCCGGTCAGCACCACCAGATCGGCCGTCTCCAGATCCTCATAAAGGCCCGGCACGGTGTCGGTGCCGAAGGCCCGGCGATGCCCCGCCACGGAAGAGGCCATGCACAGCCGCGAATTGGTGTCGATATTGCCGCAACCGATGAATCCCTTCATCAGCTTGTTCGCGACATAGTAATCCTCGGTCAGCAACTGCCCCGAGACATAGAGCGCGACGGACCCGGGCCCATGATCGCGGATTGCGGCGCTGAACTTCGCGGCAACCAGATCCAGCGCCTCGTCCCAATCGGTATTGCGGTCCCCGATCCGTGGGGTCAGCAGGCGATCCTCCATCCCCAGGGTTTCGGCCAGGGCGGTTCCCTTGGAACACAGCCGCCCATAGTTCGCCGGGTGATCGGGGTCGCCCTTGACGACGACACCGCCTGCCGCATCGCGCCCGATCAGCACCCCGCAACCGACCCCGCAATAAGGGCAGGTCGTGCGCGTCATCGACGCGGGATCGGGGCGGGCGGGGCGGACACGGGCAGGACGGGCATTCATCAGGCGGCACTCCGTGCGGAAAGGCGGGTGGCATCCAACAGCACGCGGCCGTTCTCGATACGGGCGGGATAGGTGTTCACCTGGCCCACATCGGCGCCTTGCGCCGCACCCGAGGACATGTCGAACACCCAGTTGTGCAGCGGGCAGGCCACCGAATGACCATGCACGATCCCTTCGGACAGCGGCCCGCCCTTGTGCGGGCAGCGGTCATCCAGCGCAAAGACCTGATCGTCCTGCGTGCGGAACACCGCAACGCAGCCCTGCGCCGTCTTCACCACACGCGCGCCCTGTGCGGGAATATCCTCCAGCGCGCCAATATCGACCCAGCTCATTCTGCTGCCTCCTTGGTGAAATCCGCAATCGGGGCCCATTTTGCCCGTTCGGAAGGTTTCGCATGTTCGGCCCAGGGGTCGGTGCGATAGATCGACTGCGAGAGTTCGAACCGCGCGGCCAGCGCCTTGCGATTTGCCAGGTCGTCGACCACCTGCGCCTTGCACCAGTCGAGCCCGACCTTCGCCACCCATTTGTAGATGCGGTGCAGGTAGCGCGCGTTTTCGCGGTAAAGCTGGGTGAAGGCCGCCACGATCTCCATCACCTCTTCTTCGGTGGCGACGGTGCACAGCAGTTCGGTTTCCTTCAGGTCCATGCCCGCCGCGCCCGCGACCCCGATCTGATAGCCGCTGTCCACGCACACGATGCCGATGTCCTTGCAGGTCGCTTCGGCGCAGTTGCGCGGGCAGCCGGTGACCGCGAGTTTCAGCTTGTGCGGCGTCCAGGACCCCCAGAGCATTTTTTCGAGCTTGATCCCAAGGCCGGTCGAATCCTGCGTGCCGAAGCGGCAGAATTCGGTGCCGACGCAGGTTTTCACCGTGCGCAGACCCTTGGTGTAGGCATGCCCCGATACCATCCCCGCCGCGTTCAGATCGGCCCACATCGCGGGCAGGTCCTCTTTCTTCACGCCCAGCAGGTCGATCCGCTGCCCGCCGGTCATCTTGACCATCGGCACGTCGTATTTCTCGGCCGCGTCGGCAATCGCGCGCAATTCGGCGGGCGTGGTGACGCCGCCCCACATCCGCGGCACGACGCTATAGGTGCCGTCCTTCTGGATATTGGCGTGGTTGCGTTCGTTCACAAACCGCGACTGGCGGTCGTCCTTATACTCCAGCGGCCAGTCGGCCAGCAGGTAATAGTTCAGCGCCGGGCGGCACGAGGGGCAGCCATCGGGGGTTTTCCAGCCCAGTTCCTGCATCACCGCGGGCATCGACTTCAGCTGTTGCGATTTGATCAGGCGGCGCACGTCTTCATGGGTGTGATCGGTGCATTTGCACATCGGCTGCACGGTGGGCATGACGAAAGCGTCACCCATCGTGACCGCCATCACCTGTTCGACCAGCCCGGTGCAGGTGCCGCACGAGGCCGAGGCCTTGGTCGTGGCCTTGATCGCATCCAGTGTGGTGGCGCCGGCCTCGATCGCCGCGACGATTTTTCCTTTGCAAACGCCGTTGCAGCCACAGATTTCCGCCTCAGGCGGCAAGGCTGCAACGGCCGCCAGAGGGTCCGACGAGGCCCCCCCCTGGAAGCCCGGGCCAAAGATCAGCGTGTCGCGCATGTCCGACACATCGGCGCCGTCCTTGATCAGCCCGAAGAACCAGTTGCTGTCGGCGGTATCGCCATACATCACCGCGCCGATCAGCTTGTTATCTTGCAAGATCAGGCGCTTATAGACACCGCGGCCGGGGTCGCGGAACACGATGTCCTCGCGGCCTTCGCCATCAGAAAAATCGCCCGCCGAGAACAGGTCGCAGCCGGTAACCTTGAGCTTGGTCGAAACTTCGCGCGTGACATAGGTCGCGGCGTCGCCCTGCAGGGTTTTCGCCAGGACCTTGGCCTGGTCATACAACGGCGCGACAAGGCCAAAGATCTGGCCGTCATGTTCGATGCACTCGCCCAAGGCCAGGATGTCGGGGTCCGAGGTGACCATGCCGTCATCGACCTGAATGCCGCGGCCCACCGCCAGACCGGCCTCGGCGGCCAGTTTGGTGTTGGGGCGAATGCCCACGGCCATCACCAGAATATCGCAGGGCAGTTCGGTGCCGTCTTTCAGGCGCAGCGCCGTGACGTGGCCATCCTCGCCCAGGATCTGTTCGGAGTTGGCCTCGCACAGAACGGTGATGCCCCGGTCTTCCAGCGCCTTCTTCAGCAGATAGCCCGCCGAAGGGTCCAGCTGGCGTTCCATCAGGTGCCCCATGATATGCACCACGGTCACATCCATGCCGCGCAGCTTCAGCCCCGCCGCCGCCTCGAGCCCCAGCAGACCGCCGCCGATCACCACCGCGCGGGCGCCGGGCTTCGCCGCGGCCTCGATCATCGCATTGGTGTCTTCCAGGTCGCGATAGGCCAGCACGCCCTTCAGGTCATGCCCCGGCATCGGAATGATGAACGGGGTCGAGCCGGTTGCGATGATCAGCTTGTCATAGGCGACATCGCCGTTTTCGCCATGCACCACCTTGGCGGCGCGGTCGATGCCGGTGACCTTCTCGCCAAAGCGGCAGGTCACGCCATGTTCGGCATACCAGGCATCGTCATGGGTGACGATTTCCTCATAGGTCTTTTCGCCCGACAGCACCGGGCTCAGCATGATGCGGTTGTAGTTGCCGCGCGGTTCGGCGTTGAACAGCGTGACATCCCAGGCGCCGGGCGCCTCTTCGAACAGGTGCTCCAGCGCACGGCCAGAGGCCATGCCGGCACCGATAACGACAAGCTTCTGTGCCATTATGCAGCGTCCTTCTTGTGCGCGCCGTGTTCGTATTCCTCAAGGAAATCCAACACTTCCTGGCGATAGTGGTAATAATCGGGGTGATCGAGCAGCGCCTTGCGGGTGCGCGGGCGCGGCAGCTTGACTTCAGTGATCTTGCCGATGGTGGCGCGGGGGCCGTTGGTCATCATCACCACGCGGTCGGCCAGCAGGATCGCCTCGTCGACGTCATGGGTGACGCAGACGGCGGTCACGTTGGTGCGCGACCAGACCTCCATCAGCACCTCCTGCAATTCCCAGCGGGTCAGGCTGTCGAGCATGCCGAAGGGTTCATCCAGCAGCAGCAGTTTCGGGCTGAGCGCGAAGGCCCGCGCAATGCCCACCCGCTGGCGCATGCCGTTCGACATGTCGCTGGCGGGCTTGTCCATGCTGTCGGCAAGGCCCACGCGTTCAAGGTAGTATTCCACCACCTCCTGCCGTTCAGCCTGCGTGGCCTTGGGGTAAACCTTGTCGACCCCTATCGCGACGTTTTCCTTGGCGGTCAGCCAGGGGAACAGGTTCGGCGACTGGAACACCACGGCGCGTTCCGGGTCGGCCCCTTCGACGTGAACACCGTCAAGCTTGATCGCCCCTTTCGAGATCGCGTTCAGCCCGGCCGTCATCGTCAGGACGGTGGATTTGCCGCAACCGGAATGGCCGATCAGGCTGATGAATTCGCCCTTCTTCATGGTCAGGTTGAAATCCTCGACCACGGTCAGCGGGCCTTTCGGCGTGGGATAGATCTTGTGCAGCTGCGAGAATTGCAGATACCGCTCATCCGCAAAACCCTGTGCCGCCGAGGCGTCGGCATAGGCCTTGGGCATTGCATGGCGCGGGGTCACGTCGGGCAGGCGGCGGGTTTCCTCGGCCTTGCCCTGAATGCCCACATCCATCAGATAGCTGGTCACCGCGGCGCGCAGATGCATGAACTGCGGGTCCTCGTTCATGGCAGACCGGTCGCGCGGGCGCGCCAGATCGACCTTGAAGGTTTCGCCCAGGGTGCCGTCGGGGTTGAGGCAGACGATGCGGTCAGCCAGAACCAGCGCTTCGTCGACATCGTTGGTAATCAGGATCGCGGTGCGGCGGTCGGCTTCCCAGATCGCCTCGATCTCGCTGGCGACATTGGCGCGGGTCAGCGCGTCCAGCGCCGACAGCGGCTCGTCCATCAGCAAAACCTCGGGCTGCATCGCCAGCGCCCGCGCCACGGCGACCCGCTGGCGCATGCCCCCCGACAATTCGGCCGGGCGGCGGTCGACGGCATGGCTGAGGCCCACCATCTTGATGCAGTTGGCCACGATCGCGGCGCGCTCATCCTTGGTCTTCTTGCCATGGACTGCCTCGACGGCCAGGGCAATATTGCCCTCGACGGTCAGCCACGGCATCAGCGCGTAGGATTGAAACACCAGCCCACGGTCGGGGCCCGGCCCGGTAACGGGGGCGCCCTTGAACAGGACCTCGCCGCGATCGGGCAGTTCCAGTTCGGCGATCAGGTTGATCAGCGTGGTCTTGCCGGTGCCGGAGAAACCCAGCACCACAAGGAATTCGCCCTCTTCCACGCTCAGCGAGATGTTCTTCAGAACATGGGTGGCGGCGTCGCCCTCGCCAAAGCTTTTCGAGACATTCTTGAGTTCGATGAAGGACATGGCGATCACCGATTGTTCGAGAAGGTGAACAGCGACTGCAGCGCGAACATCACCCGATCCAGTAGGAAGCCGATGATGCCGATGGTGAACACCGCCACCATGATCCGCGCCAGCGATTGGCTGGAACCGTTCTGGAACTCATCCCAGACGAATTTGCCAAGGCCCGGGTTCTGCGCCAGCATTTCGGCGGCGATCAGCACCATCCAGCCCACGCCGAGGCTCAGACGCAGCCCGGTGAAGATCAGCGGCAGCGCCGAGGGCAGTACGAGGCGGGTGATCTTTTTCCACGGCCCGAGCTTCAGCACCTTCGAGACGTTGACCAGATCCTTGTCGATCGAGGCCACGCCAAGCGCGGTGTTGATCAGCGTCGGCCACAGCGAGCACAGCGTGACCGTGATGGCCGAGATCAGGAAGGATTTCGAAAACATCCCGTCGCCCGTGGCATAGGCGGCCGAAACGATCATCGTCACGATCGGCAGCCAGGCCAGCGGAGAAACCGGCTTGAACACCTGCACCAGCGGGTTGATCGCGGCATTGGCGGTGGGCGACAGGCCCGACACGATGCCCAGCGGCACGGCCACGGCGGTGCCCACGAGGAAGCCGAAGAACACGGTTTTGATCGAGGTCCAGATCTGCTGATAATAGGTCGGCTTGCCGGTATAGGCGCGGGTCTTGACCTTGTCGGCCTTGCCCTCGGCGATCAGCTGCGCGTTGCGTTCGTCTTGGCGGGCGTAGAATTCGGCCTCTTTCTGCTTTTCGGCCAGTGCGTCCTGATGCAGCACGCCGACCTGTTCCCAGACCTGCGCGGGGCCGGGAATCGCGCCGAGCGAGGTTTGCACCATCGGTGCCAGCGCACCCCAGGCGGCCAGGAAGGCGACGATGGCCAGAACCGGCACGCCCAGCAGCTGCCAGATGGATTTGATCTGCGCGCGCGGAGTGTCGCCAGCGACGAGGCGCAGGATCGGGGTCAGCCAGGGCAGGCCGAGCACCTTGAACCAGCCGTCAAGCTTGGCGATGCGGGCAAACCGTTTGGCCCGGCGGTCGTCGCGCGCCTTGGCCTGGGCGGCGCTGGTGGCAGTGGGGTCAATTGCGGTCATTTTTCTATCCTGGCTGGTCGTTTGCTGGGGTGGGGCGCCGATCCGGCGCCCCGGGTCGATCACTGGCCGACGGTTTCGTCGCCCTTCAGGCCGATGGTCAGGCTGTCGAGATAGGCGTTGGGGGTTTTGCCGTCGTAGGCCACGCCGTCGATGATGTCGGCCGCAGGCGTCGGCGCGCGATAGCCGTCTTCGTCGAAGTCAAACTCCGAGGCCGGGATCGTGCCGTCGTCGATCAGCGATTGCGCGGCGACTTTATAGATCTCGGGCTTGTAGACGGATTTCGCGGTTTCATCATACCAGGCATCGTCGTGAGCTTCGGCGATCTGGCCCCAGCGGCGCATCTGGGTCAGGTACCAGACCGCATCCGAGTAGTAGGGGAAGGTCGCGTTATAGCGGAAGAACACGTTGAAATCGGGCACGTCGCGTTTGTCGCCCTTTTCATATTCGAACGTGCCGGTCATCGAGTTGGCGATCACCGCCGCATCGGCACCGACATATTCGGGGCGCGACAGGATCTCGACCGCCTCGGCGCGGTTGGCGTTGTTGTCGGCATCCAGCCATTGCGCCGCGCGGATCAGCGCGCGGGTCAGTGCCAGCGTGGTGTTCGGGTTTTCATCGGCGAAGGTCTCGGTGATGCCGAAGACTTTCTCGGGGTTGTTCTTCCAGATCTCGTAGTCGGTCACGACCGGCACACCGATGCCCTTGAACACGGCGGCCTGGTTCCACGGCTCGCCCACGCAGTAGCCGTAGATCGTGCCGGCCTCCAGGGTGGCGGGCATCTGCGGCGGCGGGGTCACCGACAGCAGCGCATCGGCGCCGATCTGGCCCGACACGTCATCGGGGCTGTAAAGGCCCGGGTTGATGCCGCCCGCGGCCAGCCAGTAGCGCAGTTCGTAGTTGTGGGTCGAGACCGGGAACACCATGCCCATGTTGAACGGCTTGCCCTCGGCCTTGAACTTCTCGATCACCGGCTTCAGGGCGGCGGCGCTGATCGGGTGCTTGATCTTGCCGTCGGCGTCGGTTTCCAGATTGGGCTTCATCATTTCCCAGACCTCGTTGGACACGGTGATGCCGTTGCCGTTCAGGTCCATCGAGAAGGGGGTGATGACATGGCCTTTGGTGCCATAGCCGATGGTCGCGGCGATCGGCTGACCGGCCAGCATATGCGCGCCGTCCAGTTCGCCCGCGATCACCCGATCCAGCAGAACCTTCCAGTTCGACTGCGCTTCCAGCGTGACATACAGCCCTTCGTCTTCGAAGAAGCCCTTCTCCTTGGCGATGGCCAGCGGCGCCATGTCCGTCAGCTTGATGAAGCCCAGCGTCAGTTCGTCTTTCTCGACGTCAAACGCCAGTGCCGGGGTGGCAAGAAAGGCCGTGGTGGCGAGAAGCGCAGCAATCCGTTTCATATCGTCCCTGTCCCTGATGTGCCCCTTGCGGGGGCTGAAAATGAAAAAAAGCCGCTCAATCGGTCACTGCGGGAGGATGCAGTAACGGATCGAACGGCTTTGTTCGGGGCCCCCATCATCGGGGGTTCCGCGCGGTGAGACATCGTTGCCTCTGCGCTTGAAACCAGAAATGCGCGGCGTTCAGCCTCGCGTCAATCGGTCGGTGGCGGCAAGTCGGGTGCCGTGGCGGAATTTTCGCAAGTGCAGCATTTTTCTGCCCGGTTTTTCATCGCTGCACTGCGGCAGGGTCAAAAATCCGGCGGTCAAAAAACTCGTCTGCAGGGAGAATCATGCGCCCACGTTCAGATGCGACGGCCGTCGGGGCATGCAGGGCGCCTTCCAGTTTCTCGGAGGCGCCGGGCAGATCGGCCCCGGCATTGCGCAGGTGCAGCCGGTACAGATCGGCGCGGAAAACCTGGCCTGCCGCCTGTGCCGCCTGCACCGGATCGAGCCCGTTGCGCAGCGCCAGATGGGCGCCGATCCAGGCCGCCTGCGACCGCCAGGGAAAGGTCGCCGCCCCTGAGAAGAACTCGATCAGGCCGGGCACGTCACGTTCTTCACCGCCTTGCGAGATGATCATGCGTCCGGACAGTGCGCGGTCGATGATCTCGGCTGAAATCGGCAACCGGTCAGGGCCGGACAGGATGTCGGACACCAGAAAGCGGTTCTCGGGCGCGCCGAGCCAGCGGCAGGCACGCCAGATCGCCCGCATCAGCCGACCGGCGAGATCGGGGTTGTCGTCGGCCCAGCCCCGGCGCACCGCCAGCACCTTTTCCGGTGCGAAAGCCCAGATCGCCGTGCCCGGCAACAGCAATGTGCCCACGCCCTGCTCGACCGAGTGCGAGCCCCAGGGTTCGCCCACGGCGAAGGCGTCGATCTCGTCGGCCTTCAGCGCGGCGGCCATCAGCGGCGGCGGCACCGTGCGGATTTCCAGGGTTTCGGGCAACGGCTGGCCCAGGTTTTCCAGCCAGTAATGCACCAGCTCGGCATGCATCGAGAACGGGAAGGGCACGCCGATCCGCAGCCGCCCGCCCGCAGCCGCCAGCAGGGCCTGCCCGGCGCGATACGCGTCGGCGAAGTCAAAACCGAACCCGGCGGCGCGCATCTTCTCGGCCAGCGGTTGCGAGACGCCGATCACATCGCCATTGGCATTGAGCAGTTGCAGCGCGTCGAATTGCGCGGGGTTGCCACCCAGCCCCAGTGCGCCGGCCACCGGCACAGGCGCCAGCATCTGCGCCGCCTCGACCGCGCCCATTGCCAGCATATCGCGCAGGGCGGACCATGACGGCGCGGGGTGCAGGCTAAGATGCAGGCCTTCCTGTTCGGCAAAGCCCAGCGTATCGGCGATGAACAGCGGCGCCGCATCGACCAGCGGAATATAGCCCAGGCGCAAGGACCGACCGTTCATTTCAGCAACTCCGCGGCGGTCACCAGCGCCTGCGCCACATCGGCCAGCTTCTTGCCCTGCGCCATGGCCGTCTTGCGCAGCAGCGCATAGGCGGCGTCCTCGTCGATATTGCGCGCCCGCATCAACAGGCCCTTGGCGCGGTCGATGACCTTGCGTTCTTCCAGCGCGCGGCGGGTCGCCGCCAGTTCGGCGCGCATCTTCTGCACCATCTGGAACCGCGCGATCGCCGCATCGAGGATCGGCTTGATCCGTTCGGGGCGCAGTCCGTCCACCACATAGGCCGACACCCCCGCCTCGATGGCGGCCTGAGTCATGCCGCCATCGGTGCGGTCGACGAACATCGCGACGGGCCGATCCATCGGTGACGTCGCCAGGGTCAGTTCCTCGAGCACATCGCGGGATGGCGACGCCAGGTCGATCAGCACCAGATCGGGATTGCGTTCGGCAATCCGGCGCGCCAGCCCGGTTTCGTCGCCGATAACCACAACATCATGCGCCCCTGCTTCGCGCAGACCGTCAACGATCATCAGGGCGCGTTCGCGATCTTTTTCGACAACAACGATGGAAAGCGGTCGGGTCATGCTGGCCTCTGTTTCCATCGGCCTGCGCGCGGGCACGCGGCTTGACAAGTCGAGCCTGTCGCGTGGGCCATAGCGGGCGACAGGACCCCGCGCAAATGCACACATCGAAGTCGCTTCGCCCTTAATTTGGGCGATTGCGAAACGCTCAGGCGTCATCCCCGCTTTGCGGCGCCCGGCTCAGAGCATTGCCTGCCTCGACCACCTTGGACATCAGCGCGATCAGTGTTTCGCGTTCGCTTTGCGTCAGGCCGACCAGAATATCCGTCTGAAATGCTTCGACTTTTGGTTCAAGCGTCTGCATCAGGGCCTCGGCCTCGGGGGTCAGGGTCAACACCCGGGCGCGCCGGTCCTTCGGGCTGACGGTGCGTTCGACCAGTTTTTTCGCCACCAGCCGGTCGACCACCCCGCCAATTGTCACCCGGTCATAGGCGACCAGCCCGGCAAGCGTTGCCTGATCGACCCCGGGATGGGCGCGAATCGCGGCCAGCGAGGCGAATTGCACCGGCGTGATCTCTTCGCCGATCCGGGCCATCCGCTCTGTGAAGATCGCGGTGGAAATCTGATGCAGGCGCCGGATGATGTGACCCGGCATGCGGTGAACGGAAACCATCAGAGCCGCCTTTCCCCAAGTTTTACAGATAGATAACAGAGCGTGTTCAAATATGGCAAGCATGCTTTCCATACGCATGCAACGTATTTGTTGACGGATATAATTTAATAAGCATACTACCTAATACATATTTGAAATCGAACTTTGCTGAAGGGAGGAAGCAATGTCCGAGGTTTTGGGCACGCTCGAGGAGCTGCCGCTGGACTACCGTGCCGATATGACCGCTGCCGGTGTCGCGCCGCTCTGGCCGATGATGCGCAATGTGTTGCCCCATGGCGCGCCGCATCCGGTGACGCAACCGGGCCACTGGGCCTTTGACGCGCTGCGCCCCCTGCTGTTGCGTGCAGGCGAACTGACCCCCGTCGAGAAAGCCGAACGCCGCGTTCTGGTGCTGTCCGATCCCGGGCGTGGCACGGGGGCGATGCAGGCCACCGCCTCTATCTACATCGGGATGCAACTTCTGTTGCCGGGCGAAACCGCGCCGGCGCATCGTCACACGGCATCGGCCGTGCGGATCATCGTCGAGGGCAAAGGCGGATTCACCGTTGTCGATGGTGAAAAGCTGCCGATGGAAGAGGGCGATCTGGTGCTGACGCCTGCGGGCGAATGGCATGACCATGGCCACGAAGGGACCGAGCCGGTGATCTGGCTGGATGCGCTGGACCTGCCGGTTCTGTATACCATGGAAGGCTCCTACGCCGAAGAGGCGCCGCTGCAGGCGCAACGCAACCGCCCCGATGCAAGCCAGGTCGAATATCTGTCTGCCGGTCTGGCCCCCGCGCGCAAACTTGGTGCGCAGACCCGTCGCTATCCGATGATGCGCTTTCCCTGGGCGCGCACCGAACAGGCCCTGCGTGAAATGGCGAAATGGGCGGGCGATGCCCCTGTCGAGATGGACTATGTGAACCCCGAAACCGGCGGTGACATCCTTCCGATCATGGGGTTCACCGCCATCATGTTGCGCAAGGGTGAAAAGCTGTCGCCCGATCTGACATCGGCCTCGGCGGTGTTCCACGTCATCCGCGGCAAGGGCCGCAGCACGATCAACGGCGCCGAGGTGAGCTGGCGCGCAAAAGACACGTTCTCGGCCCCCGTCTTTGCTGCCATTGATCACGTCGCGGAGGAAGAAAGCTTCCTGATCCGCATCCACGACCGCCCGATGCAGGAAAAGCTGGGCTATTATGAGGAACGCAAACGGTGAGTGATCTACTGTTTCCCGCCAATCAGGTGAAAACCGTGCCGGTGCAGGGCGAAACCGCCCTCTATCCGGTCAACCGGATCTTCTGCGTTGGCCGCAACTATGCCGAGCATGCCAAGGAAATGGGTGTCGAAGTCGACCGCGAGGCCCCGTTCTACTTCACCAAGTCCCCCTCGACGATCGAACCCACGGGCGCGACGCAGCCCTATCCGCCGGGGACCGAAAACTACCATTACGAAATGGAACTGGTGATCGCCATCGGCAAGCCGGTGTTCAAGGCCGATCTGGCCGAGGCGAAAGCCGCGATCTACGGCTATGCCGCCGGGCTCGACATGACGCGGCGCGATCTGCAACTGGCGGCGCGTGCGAAGCAGCGCCCCTGGGATACCGGCAAGGATGTCGAACGGTCCGCCGTGATCGCACCGATCACCAAGGCCGCCGACATGGCCGAAATCGGCCCGCAGCGCATTTCGCTGAGCGTGAATGGCGTGGTCAAGCAAGATGCCCATCTGGCCGATCTGGTCTGGACGGTGGCCGAACTCGTCAGCCACCTGTCGGGACTGTATCATCTGGCGCCGGGCGATCTGATCTATACCGGCACGCCGGCGGGTGTGGGCGCTGTGGTCGCGGGTGACGTGATCGAAGGGGCGATCGACGGGCTGGCGCCGGTCAGCTTGAGGATCGGGGCGGCTGAATGATCCGTTTCCACGGGTATTTCCGCAGCTCATCCGCCTATCGATGCCGGATCGCCTTTGGCTTGAAGGGGGTGGCGTATGACTTCACCTCGGTCCATCTGCGCAAAGACGGGGGGCGGCAAAAGACCCCCGCCTATCGCGCGCTGAACCCGCAGGCGCTGGTGCCCACGCTGGAAAGCGGCGATCTGCGCTTGACGCAATCGCTGGCGATCATCGAATGGCTGGAT
Organism: Rhodobacteraceae bacterium UBA6796; assembly: GCA_002452815.1. Classification (GTDB taxonomy): domain Bacteria; phylum Pseudomonadota; class Alphaproteobacteria; order Rhodobacterales; family Rhodobacteraceae; genus Rhodobacter. The sequence goes on along the minus strand of DKFM01000008.1, from coordinate 13,647 downwards.
GAAACCCACCCCGGGCCGCGCCTGCTGCCCGAGGATGCCGATTTGCGCGCGCAGGTGCGCGCCTTCGCGCAGGTCATCGCCTGCGACATCCACCCGCTGCAGAACCTGCGCGTGCTGGATTACCTGAAGGTGGAATTCGGCGCCGGTCAGGCCGTGCTCGACGCCTGGTGCCAACGCTGGATCACCGAGGGTCTGGCCGCCTGCGAGGCGCTGCTGGCCGCGCGTGCCCCCAGCACCTTTTGCTTCGGGGACGCTCCGGGTCTGGCCGATATCTGTCTAGTGCCGCAGGTGTTTTCTGCCGCCCGCTTCGGCGCCGATCTGTCGGCCATGCCCCGCATCCGCGCGATTGCCGAGGCCTGCGAGGCCGTGCCCGCCTTTGCGCAGGCCCATCCGAAACGCCAACCCGACTGGGAGGCGTAACGAATTTTCAGGGAGGACGTCATGTTTCAGGGAGGAAAAATCATGACAATCGCACAACTTGGCCGCCGCCTGACTCTGGCGGCACTGATGACCGCCGCCGCCATCGCCGCCGAAGCGCGCGAATTGCAGATGGGGGTGATCACGCCGCCCAGCCACGTCTGGACCAAGGTCGCCAACCGCATCGCCGAAAAACTGCCCGAGGCGACCGGCGGCAGCCTGACGCTGGCGGTGTTTCCGGCCGGTCAGCTGGGCTCGGAACAGGAAATGTTCCAGCAGCTGTCCACTGGTCTGCTCGATAGCGGCCTGATGACCGCGGCCATCACCAGCCTGCGCGCGCCCTCGATGCAGGGCTGGTTCACGCCCTATCTGTTCAAGGACGTGTCCGCCGCCATCGCCGCCGCCGAGACGCCCGCGGCCACCGATATGCTGGCTGAACTGGATGCCGCCGGTCTGCATGGCATGGGCTATACCTTCGCCGGCATGCGCCACATCCTGATGAAGGACGCGCCGGCGATGACCACCGCCGATCTGGCGAACAAGAAGATCCGCATCGTGCCGTTTCCGGCGATGAAGGTCTGGTGGGGTGCCGTGGGCGCGGTACCGACGCCGGTCAACCTGACCGAAGTCTATCAGGCGCTGCAGACCGGGTTGCTGGATGGCATCGACATCGACCTTGATGCACTGGTCGGTCTGAAATTTCAGGAAGTTGCGAAAGGGCTGACGATCACCAACCACATGGCCTTCCCGTCGGTGATGATGGTGTCGGATATGACGTGGACTGCGCTGACGCCAGAAGAGCAAACCGCGTTCCAGGCCGTCGTGGACGAGGCGCTGACCTGGGGCTCGGCCCAGCAGGTCGAGGCAGAAGCCGCCAACCTTGCCAGCCTGCAGGCCGAAATGACCGTCGAGGTGATGACTGACGGCGCCACGGCCTTTGCCGATGCGAATGCCGCGGTGGCCGACAGTTTCGCCGGCAATGCCCTGATCGCGCAATTTCAGGCGCAAGTGGCGGAGCAACAAAAGTGAGCTTCCTGCCAACCCTTTCGGGGGCGCTGGTCCGGCTTGAACGCTGGGCCAGCAGGCTTCTGGTGCTGGGCTTCGTGGGGCTGATCGTGACCAACGTCGCCATGCGCTATGCACTGGGTCGCCCCATGGTCTTTGCCGAGGAACTGGCGGCGATCTTGCTGGTCTGGCTGGCGCTGGTCGCGATTTCCATCTCGATCCACGACCGTGCGCAGATCGGCGTCACGCTTCTGTCCGAGGTCCTGCCCGGGCAGCTCCGCCGTGGGCTGAGCGTCGTGGTCTGGGCGTTGATTGCCGTGATGCTGGGGCTGTTGCTGAAAGCAGGAATCGTCTGGGTGCGTTCGCCCGCGGTCGCGTTCGAGCAGATCATCACCACCGGCTGGGCCAAGGCGCCGTTCTTCACCATCTTCCCGATCTTCTGCCTCACGTCGCTGGTGCATGTGCTGGGCCATCTGGCCACGGGCATTACCGAATGGAGGGATCACGCATGACCGGCCTGTCCTTTCTGGTCCTGATGCTGACCGGCATGCCGATTGCCTTCGTGCTGATCGGGGCGACGCTGGTCTTCGTGTTTCTGGCCGATCGCGCCGCGATCCTTAGCGCGATTCCGCAGATCGCCTTCGGGTCGGTGGAAAACTTCGATCTGCTGGCGATCCCGCTGTTCGTTCTGCTGGGCGAGATCATGAATGAAAGCGGGCTGACCAAGCGCATCATCATCGCGGTGCGGGTCTGGCTGACGCGGGTGCCGCATAACCTGGTAATCGTGAACCTGATTTCCAACCTGGCGCTGGCGGCGATCATGGGGTCGGCCACGGCGCAGATGGCGGTGATGAGCCGTGTCGTCGTGCCCGAGATGGAGCGTGACGGCTATGACCGCGGCTATGCGGCGGGGCTGACCGCCTCGGCCGGGCTATTGGGGCCGATCATCCCGCCCTCGATGATCTTCATCATCTTCGGCGTGATCGCGCAGGTGTCGATCGCCGACATGTTCACCGCGGGGATCATGCCGGGGATGGTGCTGTTCGTGCTGATCCTGGGGCTGGCGCTGTTTCAGGCCGGGCGTAATCGTGACCCCGGCCACAAGGGCGCACCGCTGCCGCAGGGGTCGAGATGGCGCGCGACGGTGCCGGGGCTGGCGACGATGGCGATTCCGCTGGTGATTGTGGGCGGCATTTCCTTTGGCATCTTCACCCCCACCGAAAGTGCCGCCGTGGCGATCATCGTGGCGCTTTTGTTCGGCGGGGTGGTGTTTCGCGAATTGCCCTGGCGCAGCCTGCCCAGGATCATCGACCGCACGGTGACCAATTCGGCGGTGGTCCTGTTTCTTATCATGGCGGCCAAGGTCTTTGGCTGGGTGCTGACCTATAACCAGATCCCGCAGGCGGCGGCCGCCTTCATCGTGTCGCTGACCGATGACCCGATCGTCTTCATGTTGCTGATCGTGGCCGCGCTGACGGTGGTGGGGATGTTCCTGGACGGCATCGCGGCGCTGATCATCCTGACGCCGATCTTGCTGCCGGTCGCCACCGGGCAATATGGCATCGACCCGATCCAGTTTGGCGTGGTGATGGCGCTGACGCTGGTGCTGGGGCTGCTGACGCCGCCGGTGGGCACCGGGCTTTATATCGCGGCGGCGCTGTCGAACGTGTCGATCCTGCGGCTGTCCAAACTGGTCGCGCCCTATATCGTCGTGACTTTCCTTGTGATTTTGCTGGTGGTTTTCCTGCCCTGGATGGTGCGGCCCTTCTGAGGCCGCGCGCCCTTTCACCCTGATCTGACACACTGGCCCGTGCGGGAGGCACGCGGCCGAACAGAGGAGCTTTGCATGTCTGACCTTCCCATTCTTATCGCCGGTGGCGGTATCGGCGGCCTTGCCACGGCGATTGGCCTTGCGCAGAAAGGCGTGGCCTCGCTGGTGCTGGAACGTGCGCCCGAGCTGGGCGAAATCGGCGCCGGTATCCAGCTGGGCCCCAACGCGTTTCATGCCTTCGACTATCTGGGCGTCGGCGATCAGGCGCGCGACATGGCGGTTTATATCGACAGCCTGCGTCTGATGGATGCGATGTCGGGGTCGGAAATTACCCGCATTCCGCTGGACGAAGGGTTCCGCACCCGGTTCGGCAACCCCTATGCCGTGATCCATCGCGGCGATCTGCATGGCGTCTTTCTGAAGGCCTGCATGGAGCATCCGCTGGTCGATCTGCGCACCAGCGCTGAGGTCGCCGATTACGACCAGGACGGCAGCAGCGTCACCGTCACCCTGGCCTCGGGCGAACGTGTCACCGGGCGGGCGCTGATCGGCGCCGACGGGCTGTGGTCGAATATCCGCAAGCGTCTGGTGGGCGATGGCGCGCCGCGCGTGTCGGGCCATACGACCTATCGCTCGGTCATCCCGACCGAGGACATGCCCGAAGATCTGCGCTGGAACGCGGCCACCCTTTGGGCCGGGCCGAAATGCCATATCGTGCATTATCCCCTGAAGGGCTGGAAGCTGTTCAACCTGGTAGTGACCTATCACAACGATGCGCCCAGCCCCGAGGCGGGCGTGCCGGTGACCCATGACGAGGTGAAGATCGGGTTTCAGCACGTCAACCCGGTCGCGCGCGAGATCATCGACCGGGGCCAGAACTGGAAACGCTGGGTGCTGTGCGATCGTGACCCTGTGGAAAACTGGGTCGACGGGCGTGTGGCGCTGCTGGGCGATGCGGCGCATCCGATGCTGCAATATTTCGCGCAAGGCGCCTGCATGGCGATGGAAGATGCCGTGGCCCTGGCCGCCGAGCTGGAACGCACGGCCGATCTGGAAACCGCGCTGCAGAACTATCAGAGGCTGCGCCGGTTGCGCACCGCGCGGGTGCAGCTGCAATCGCGTGAAATCGGCCAGCATGTCTATCACCCGGCGGGGGCACATGCGGCACTGCGCAATGCGGTGATGCAGGGCAAGACCGCCGCCGATTGGTATGATGCGGTCGAGTGGCTGTATGGCTCGACCGGGCTGGAAGGCGCAGTTTCGCCCGAAACCCGCCGCGCGGCCAAGGCGGCCCGCTGATCCCTGCGCGCCCCCGGATTTGCCGGGGGCGTCGGCCTTGGCAAGAAGCTTGTGCTCTGGCGTCGGAAACTGGCGCGCCTCGCGTATAAATGCATTATCCCTGTGGGGATGTGTGCGAACCGAGGATCATTATGCCCAAGCAATCCAGCGAAGAGATCGCCAAAGCCATTTCCGCCGCCAAACAGAAACATGGGGGGTGGCGTTGGATTGTGCCGGCTGTCGTGGTGCTGCTGGTTCTGGGTGGCTGGCTCTGGCTGGGGCGCACGCAAAGTGCGACGGGCGTCACCTATACGACCGAAGCCGTGACGCAGGGCACCCTGACGGTGACCGTCACCGCGACCGGCACCGTGCAGCCGACGACCGAAGTCGAGGTTTCTTCCGAACTGTCGGGCACGCTGGCCACAGTCGAGGTCGATTATAACGACGAGGTCGAGATCGGGCAGGTTCTGGCTCGGCTCGACGATACGAAATTCAAGGCGCAGGTGGCCAATGCAACAGCCTCGCTGGCTGCAGCGAAAGCGCAACTGGTCCAGGCCGAGGCCAGCGCGCGCGAGGCCGAAGCGATTTACGATGCGCAGAAGGAACTCGACCGGCGCGGGGTGGTGACGCATACCGATTTCGTCACCTATACCGCCAATCACGAACGCGCGCAGGCCGCCGTCGATGCCGCCAAGGCCGCGCTGACGCTGGCCGAGGCCAATCTGGAACTGGAGCAGGCCGATCTGGACAAATCGGTGATCCGGTCGCCGATCAAGGGCGTCGTTCTGGACCGCGCCTATTCGGCCGGGCAGATTGTGGCGGCCTCATTGTCGGCGCCGACGCTGTTCACGCTGGCCGAAGACCTGACCCGGATGGAATTGCAGGTCGACATCGACGAGGCCGACATCGGTCAGGTGGCGACCGGCAACACCGCCAGTTTCACGGTCGATGCCTATTCGGGCCAAAGCTTCCCGGCGACGATCACCCAGGTGCGTTATGCGCCCGAGGAAACCGACGATGTGGTGACCTACAAGGCGGTTCTGGCGGTGAACAACGACACCAAGCTGTTGCGCCCGGGGATGACCGCGACCGCGACGATCACCGTGGCCAGGGTGGACGATGCCCTGCAGGTGCCTAATGCCGCGCTGCGCTATGCGCCGCCGCAAGTGACCGAAGATACCAGCTCGGGGGCGGGCGGTCTGGTGGGGCTGATCATGCCGGGGCGCCCGGGCAACGGATCGACGGCCAAGGCTTCGGCTAAAACCGTCTGGGTTCTGAAAGATGGCGTGCCGACAGAGATCGAGGTGACGCCGGGCGAAAGCGACGGGAAGCACACGATCATCACGGCGGGCGATCTGGCTGTGGGCGATCTGGTGATTACCGATCAGCGCGAGGCGCAGTGATGACCGCGCCACTCATTGAATTGCGCGGGATCACCCGAACCTACGGAGAGGGCGAGGCGATGGTGCGCGCGCTCGACGGGGTCGATCTGATTATCCGCGAGGGCGAATTCGTGGCGATCATGGGGCCCTCGGGGTCGGGCAAGTCGACCGCGATGAATATCATCGGGTGTCTCGACCGGCCCTCGGGCGGGCATTACCTGTTCAACGGGGTCGAGGTGGCGACACTCGATCAGGATCAGCGCGCGCTGTTGCGGCGCAATTACCTTGGGTTCGTGTTTCAGGGCTTCAACCTGCTGGCGCGGACGACGGCGCTGGAAAATGTCGAACTGCCGCTGATCTACAAGGGGCAGCCCCGGGCCGAGCGCGAAGTGCGCGCGCGAGAGGCGCTGAACCGCGTGGGTCTGGAGGGGCGCGAACACCACCACCCCTCGCAGCTTTCGGGTGGGCAGCAGCAGCGCGTGGCGATCGCGCGCGCGCTGGCGGGCGAGCCGATGGTGATGCTGGCGGACGAGCCGACCGGGAACCTTGATACCACGCGTTCGCGCGAGATCATGGAGTTGTTGCGGCGGCTGAACCGTGAAGAGGGGCTGACCATCGTGATGGTTACACACGAAGAGGATATGGCCGCCTTCGCCAGCCGTCTTGTCGTGTTTACCGATGGCCGCGTGGTGCGCGACGAACCCGTTACCGAGGGGGCTGCCTGATGCTGTGGGAAACCGTTCGTCTGGCCTTCACGGCCATCATCCGCAACGCGCTGCGCTCGTTCCTTACCGTGCTGGGCGTTGTGATCGGCGTGGCTGCGGTGATCGCGATGGTGACCGTGGGGCAGGGCTCGTCCGAGCAGGTGTCGTCCAATGTCGAGAGCCTGGGCACCAATGTTCTGGTGCTGCGCTCGGGGGCGCGGATGATGGGGCCGGGCACGCGCGACACCGCGCCAGCGTTCAAACTGGCTGATGTCGAGGCGCTGCGGGAACTGACGGTCCTGTCGGCGGTGGCGCCGGTGGTCAGCGCCTCGGAAACCGCGGTCTATGGCAATACGAACCGGTCAACCTCGATCACCGGCACGACCTCGGATTATCTGGAAATCGGCGGGTGGGAGATCGCCCGCGGGCGCGGGTTCACCACGCTCGAGGACAAATCCGGTGCCAATGTCTGCATCATCGGGGAAACGGTGCGCACCTCGCTGTTCGGTGCGACCGATTCCACCGGAGAGACGATCCGCGTCAAGGCGATCTCGTGCGAGGTGATCGGGTTACTGACCGCCAAGGGGGCGGGGTCTTTCGGGCAGGATCAGGACGATATCATCATCATGCCGGTGCGCACCGTGCAGCGGCGCCTGATCGGCGATCAGGACGTGGCCTCGGTCTCGATGCAGCTTGCCTCGGGCGTGTCCACCGATCGCGGGATTTCCGAAATCGAGACGCTGATGCGCGAACGCCGCCGGATCGAGATTGGCGAGGAAGACGATTTTTCCGTGACCGACATGAAGGAAATCGCCTCGATGCTGAATTCGGTCAACTCGGTGCTGACGGGGCTGCTGTCCTCGGTGGCCGCGGTCAGCCTGCTGGTCGGCGGCATCGGCATCATGAATATCATGCTGGTGTCGGTCACCGAACGGACGCGCGAAATCGGCATCCGTCTGGCGGTGGGGGCGCAGGCGGGGCAGGTGCTGATGCAGTTTCTGGTCGAAGCGGTGGTGCTGTCGGTGATCGGCGGGGTGATCGGCATTCTGACCGGGCTCGGGCTGGCCTATGTCGCCGCGCGGATCATGGTCATCCCCTTTGCGCCCAATGCGTCGGTGGTGTTGCTGGCCTTCGTGTTCTCGGCGGTGGTCGGGGTGATCTTTGGCTATTTCCCGGCGCGCGCAGCGGCACGGCTCGATCCGATCGAGGCGCTGCGCCACCAGTAAGGCAAACGGGCGCCCGATGGGCGCCCGCTGCTGTGTTGATTGGCTGGGCTCAGACGCCCGCGTCGATGATCGCCCGCGCCAGCAACGGCACGGTTTTCGCGTTCAGCCCGGCGATGTTCAGCCGCGAGTCGCCGACCATGTAGATCGCGTTGTCGACCCGCATCTTTTCCACCGCCTCGGGCGTGGCGCCCAGCCGCGAGAACATGCCGCGATGCTGTGCGATGAAATCGAACCGATCCGAGTTCGACAGCTGGCGCAGCTCGGCGGCCAGTTGCTCGCGCAGGCCCAGCATGCCTTTGCGCACCTCTTCCAGCTCGGCCATCCAGTCCGCGCGCAGCGCCGGATCGGTCAGCACCATCGTCACCAGACGCGAGCCGTGGTCGGGCGCGAAGGAATAGTTCTGCCGGTTCAGATAGGCCAGCGTGCCTTGCGTCACATCCTTGTTGGCGGCATCGGACAGAACCATCAGGCAGCCGGTGCGTTCACGATAGATGCCGAAGTTTTTCGAGCAGGAGGCCGCGATCATCACCTCGGGCAGACGGCTTGCGATCAGGCGGGTGCCGGCGGCGTCTTCTTCCAGCCCGTCGCCAAAGCCCTGATAGGCTAGGTCGATCATCGGGATCGCGGCTTTCGCCTCCAGCAGGTCGGCCACGGCGGCCCATTGCTCCAGCGTCAGGTTGGCGCCGGTCGGGTTGTGGCAGCAGCCGTGCAGCAGCACCACGTCGCCCGGCTGAACGCCATCCAGATCGGCCATCATCGCATCGAAATCGACCGCGCGCGCGGCATTGTCGAAATAGCGGTAGGGTTTCGTGGCCTGTTTCATGAAAGCCAGGATCGACAGGTGGTTCGGCCAGGTCGGGTCCGACACCCAGATCGTGCAATCCGGGTTGGCCAGCCGCGCCAGTTCAAACCCCTGACGGCAGGCGCCGGTGCCGCCCACGGTGGCCAGCGCCGACAGCCGATCCGCCGGATAGCCCGCGCCCAGAACCATTTCCGCCATCGCCGCGTGGAAGGCGGGTTCGCCCGCCAGCGCGGTGTAGGTCTTGGTCGTTTCGGTTTCCCACAGCTTTTTCTCGGCCGCCTTGATCGCGCGCATCACCGGGGTGTGGCCCTCGGCGTCCTTGTAGACGCCCACGCCCAGGTCGACCTTGTTATCCCGCGGATCGGCCTTGAACTGGCCCATCAGCGCCAGAATCTTGTCAGGCGCCTGCGGTTTGAGGGAATTGAACATCATGCTTCTCCGGTTGCGACGCGAAGGTCGTTGAACATGCCCCATTCGGCCCAGGCGCCATCATAAAGCGCGTGGTCGCGGTGGCCGATGATTTCGAGCGCCAGCGTCAGCATCGCGGCGTTCACGCCCGAGCCGCAGGTGCAGATCGCAGGCTTGGTCAGATCGACGCCCGCCGCGGTGAACAGCGCACGCAGTTCGTCGGGCGATTTCATCGTGTTTTCCGGGGTCAGCAGGTCCATCCAGGGCACGTTCTTCGATCCAGGGATGTGGCCCTGGCGCAGGCCGGGGCGCGGCTCGGGATCGACGCCGATGAAACGGCCGTGCGCGCGGGCGTCGATGATCTCGTGGTCGCGCAGCTTCGAGGCATGCGCGACCTGGGTCACGTCCTTCACCAGCCCGGCCTGACGCTGCACGGTGATGTGGCGGTCGCGCACCATCGGCGGCAGGTCTTCGGTCTCGCGCCCTTCGGCGATCCATTTCGGCAGGCCGCCGTCCAGCACGGCGATGTCCAGCTTGCCCATCAGGCGGAACGTCCACCACACCCGCGGCGCCGAGAACACGCCCATCTGGTCATAGACCACGACCTGATGGCCGTCGCCCACGCCCATCGCGCGCATGCGGCTGACGAATTTCTCGACTGGGGGCGCCATATGCGGCAGTTCCGAACGCGAGTCGGCGATTTCGTCGATGTCGAAGAACCGCGCGCCGGGGATATGCGCCGCGTCATAGCCCGCACGGGCATCCCGGTTCATCGTGGGCAGAAACCACGAGCCATCCAGAATCCGCAGATCGGGATCTTTGAGGTGGGCTTCCAGCCAGTCGGTGGAAACAAGGGTTTTGGGATCATCCATGGCCATCGCGCGCCTCCGTTTATCCTTTCGTGGATAGCCGTAACCGGGCGGGTGAGGCAAGGGCGGATAGGTGCGAAATGGGGCTGTGACGGCTGCCGCGGGGGCTTAATGGCTCTGTTTCAGCAGACGTTGTTTCTGCCGGTTCCAGTCACGCTTGGCTTCGGTCTCGCGTTTGTCGGCCAGCTTCTTGCCCTTGGCGACGCCAAGCTTGATCTTCACGCGGCCACGGTCGTTGAAATACATCGACAGCGGCACGATGGTCATGCCCTCGCGCCCGATCGCCTGCCACAGCCGGCTGAGTTCCTTTTTCGAGACAAGCAACTTGCGCCGACGCCGTTCTTCGTGGCCGAAGACGCCCGCCTGCATGTAGGGCGCGATATAGGCGTTGATCAGCCACAGCTCGCCGTCTTCGACGCTGGCATAGCTTTCGGCGATATTCGACTGGCCGGTGCGCAGCGATTTCACCTCGGACCCGGTCAGCACGATGCCCGCCTCCAGATCGCTCTGGATGGCGTAATGGTAACGCGCCTGCCGGTTTTCGGCGATCAGCTTGGAATTCGGGTCGGACTTCTTGTTCATGGTCGCCCCGAGATAGGGCAGGGGGGGCCGTCTGTCCAGTGCGACAGGATGGATCTTGACCGAAACGGCCAGCCCACGTTACCCGCGATCAGGGGGAGAGGACGGATGTTTCTACAGATCTTCATCGGATCGGTGATGATGGTGACCACGGTCATCATTGCCGGCTTTGGCGCATGGGCGATGGAATGGGCCTTTGCGCGGTCGCATTTCTGGCTGCTGCGCGAACCGCACCGGCCCAAGCTGATGCTGGTGGTGCTGGTCACGGCGCTTTGGGCGCTGGCGATGGTCACCGCCGGGGTCTGGCTCTGGGCGTTTTGTTTTCGCGCCCTGGGCATCTTCATCACCATGGAGGCGGCTGTCTATTTCGCGCTCGTCTCGTTCACCACGCTTGGCTACGGCGACATCCTGCTGACCCATGAATGGCGTATCCTGGGCGGTATGGCGGCGGCGAACGGTCTGCTGAACATCGGCTTGCTGACGGCGATGCTGGTCGAGGCCTTGCGCCATGTGCGCATGGCCCAACTGCAAGCGCATCGCGCGCATGACCCGGATTGAAGCGAAGGGCCCGATACCGGGCCCGCCGTTCACTCCTCGAGCATCAGCGCATCGGCGACGATCCCGCCCAGCAGTTCCTCGACCTGATCCATCTCGCCTTCGGGGTAGTCGCGGAAGCCCACGGTGATGATGCCGGGGCGATCCGGGGTTTCATACAGAAAGACGTTATAGGGGCAGAACTGCACATTGGCCGGGTTGATTTCCATCACCGCGCGCGACACCGTGGCCGAGCAGAAGGAATAGATGTCTGCCTGCGTGAAGATCACCTTGTCCGAGCCGGTGGCCGGGCGTGTGCGTTCCAGCATCTCACCCGTGTGGCTGGTGCTGTCGATCACCAGCCCGGCGCCGATGATGGCGTTTTCGATGGCAAAGCCGACATTCTCGAAATTGTCCTCGACTTCCCAGGTATGGGCGTCACCCGCCCAGACGGAACTGCCGAAGGCCAGAGCGCCAGCTGCGAGGCCTGCGGTGATAAGCTGTTTCATGGGTCTCCCTTTCCCTCCCATGGCGCACGGCGCCATGCCTGCTGCAATCTGGCGACAAAGCGGCCTGCGGTTCAAGGGGTAACAATGTCGCGACCTTTGTGCATTCTGGCCCGCCCGTTCCGTATTGCTTCTTATAGTCAGTGCAACAGATGGAGACAGCCATGCGCAAGACCGAGAACCTGAACTGGGCCGATGTGACGCCCCGGGCCGACTGGATCAACCGGCGTGCGCTGATTGCGGGCGCGGGCGCGGCGCTGGGGCTGGGGGTGCTGCCTGCTGCGGCCCGGATCGCCGCCGCGCCCTCGGCCTATTCCACGGATGCGACGCCCAACACGCTGAAAGAGATCACCTCTTACAACAATTTCTACGAATTCGGCTGGGACAAGTCAGATCCCGCGAAATACGCAGGCCAGATGACCACCGATCCGTGGTCGGTCGAGATCGGCGGTCTGGTCGAACGCCCCGGCAGCTATGGTCTGGACGACATCCTGCGCAATGCCACGCTGGAAGAGCGGATCTATCGCTTCCGTTGTGTCGAGGCCTGGTCGATGGTCATTCCCTGGATCGGCTTCACGCTGGCCAGCCTGCTGGACCGGGCAGGCGTGCAGCCCGGTGCGAAATATGTGGCCTTCGAAACCCTGCACCGCCCCGAAGAAATGCCCGGCCAGCGCGCGGGCGGCATCGACTGGCCCTATGTCGAGGGGTTGCGGCTGGACGAGGCGATGAACCCCCTGACAATTCTGGCCACCGGGCTTTATGGCGAGGCGCTGCCCAATCAGAACGGCGCGCCGATCCGGCTGGTCGTGCCGTGGAAATACGGCTTCAAGTCGATCAAGAGCATCGTGAAGATCACCCTGACCGAGGCCGAGCCGCGCACCACATGGAAAGCGTTGCAGCCGCGCGAATACGGCTTCTACGCCAATGTGAACCCCGAGGTGGATCATCCGCGCTGGTCCCAGGCCAGCGAACGCAAGATCGGTGGCGGGTTGTTTGCCGCGCGCCAGCCCACGCTGATGTTCAACGGATATGCCGATCAGGTCGCCGGGCTTTATGCCGGGATGGATCTGGCGAAGAACTACTGATGCCGGGGGTGTCGCTGAACGGCGCGCTGCGCCGCGTGCCCCCGGGGGTGGTCTATCTGCTGGGCCTGTTGCCTTTGGCATGGATCGTCTGGCTGACGCTGTCGGGCGGGATCGGCGTCGATCCGGTCAAGGGGATCGAGCACCGTCTGGGCAAGGTCGCACTGTGGTTTCTGGTGGGCGGGCTCACGATCACGCCGATGCGCCGCATCACCGGGTTGAACCTGCTGCGCTATCGCCGCGCGGTTGGGTTGCTGGGCTTTGGCTATGTCGCGGCTCATCTGCTGGCCTGGGTGGTGCTGGATATGGGGCTCTTGTGGGCGCAAGCAGCGGCGGATCTGGTCAAGCGGCCCTATCTGCTGCTGGGGATCACCGGCTTTGCGCTGCTGGTGCCGCTGGCGCTGACCTCGAACACTGCTTCGGTGCGCAGGCTTGGGCGCAACTGGCGACGGCTGCACTGGCTGGTCTATCCCGCGGTGAGCCTGGGCGTCCTGCATTATCTGATGCAGATGAAGGTGATCTCCTCCGAGGGCTGGATCTGGGCCGCGGTGTTGGCCGGGCTGCTGGGGGTGCGATTGGTCCTGCGATTCTGGGGGCGACTCGGGGTTTTGCGGGCTAACGCAGGGTAAGGCGACGCAGAATGTTTCGCTGAATCGGGTGATTTGCGAAACATTCTTCTTCTTGCCCATTTCGTCTGCTGCAGCTGCAAAATGATGTGCTGCGCAACGCCAATAAAATAAGGGCCGGGAGCGGGCCGTCACAAAAAATGGAAGTTTTTTGCCAAAACCCTCTTGCGGACCCCGGCGCCGATCCGTAAATACCCCCTCACCGAAGCGGAACACACCGCGACGGGATGCAGACGGAAGCGCAAGCAACTGAAAGCAAACAAAAATTTGGATACACGGTTGGCAGGTCGCGCCCCAAGGAATGAGGCGCCTCCGGTTGATTTTGTCTCCACGCTCTTTGACATTGCGAGATATCTGAAGAGATATGTGGGCGGTTTGGTCGTTTCGATGATTGGCCGGCGCATATCGGGTCCTTAGGCTTCGGCCGATGATGGGATTGTCAGCTTCACTGTTTGTGA
>DKFM01000020.1 GCA_002452815.1 Rhodobacteraceae bacterium UBA6796 | reverse complement strand
GCGGGATCGTCAGAAAATAAAACGTCTCGGAGAAGGTCGTGCCGGTCATCGCCGCCTTCGCCTTCAGTTCGGCGACCGAAGCCGCCAATGTCGCAAGGTCCTGTTCCACGTCAAAGGCTCCCTGTTGGTGTGGAAGATCATTCTTGTTCTTGGGAGGCCGCGCAGGCCCCCTTGGACCTTTTGTCTAAGAAAAATTTGCCTAAGTCGCAAAGATTTTGCATAAAAAGCAATATTGACGCAGAAATGACCGGCCACTTGCGCCACGGACGGGCGTTTTGCCGCAAAAAGCATCATGTCGGTTTTGGACCCGCCGCCGCATCGCGTTGCATGCCGACACCAGCACACCCCCCCGCAAGACCCGGGGGCGCGTGTGTTGTGACGTTCGGACGTGAAATCCGGTGTTGCGGCGGGGGTGGACGCCGCTTAGCGGCTGACCGAGCGGGCGTTGCCCGCACCGCTGACCACGACCTTGCTGACCGAGGCCAGACGCGCGTTCGAGATGAAGGCGGCCACGGTGACTTCGCGCGACTCCGGGGTGCTCACACGGCTTGCAGCCGGGCTTCCGGGCTGCGGTTCGGCCAGCACGAAGCGATAGCTCATCACCCCGTCAACCGGATAGCCGTCGTTCTCGGCGATCAGCTCGGCATCCCACCAGCCCTGCGTCGGCGGCAGCCCGGCGGCCGAGACAATGGCGCCGCCCTGCGTCGGCTTGATCTCGAGCCGGGTGATCGTGGCGGCCTCGACGCGGAAATCGCCACGCGCCTCGGCATAGCCGCCTTCGGGGGCCAGCGTCGTGGGCTCGGGCCGCGAGGGGCCGAACCAGTTGAACGGGTTCAGGCGGCTTTGCCCGAAACCGCAACCGGCCAGAGCCGTGGCAAGGACGAGCGAGGCGATCAGGGGCGTTTTCATGGGGTCTCCCAAGGCTGCGGCAGCGTTCTGCCTTGGGTAGCCCATCGCGCGGGGTTTGAAAAGCCGCCACTGGACCCTCGCGCCCCGTCGCGTTAGGCAGGGGGCAAGTGACAGGAGGGGCAGATGGCCGCGCAAGCCTTTGAAGAAATCGCCGAGACCTTCGAATTTCTGGACGACTGGGAAGACCGCTATCGCCATGTGATCGAGCTGGGGCGCGCGATGCCGCCGCTCGACGCGGCAGTGAAAGTGCCTGCGACCAAGGTCGAGGGCTGCGCCAGTCAGGTCTGGCTGCTGCCACGGATCGAGGGGCAAGGGCCGCAGGCGCGCTTCGATTTCGCGGGCGAGTCGGATGCCATGATCGTGCGCGGCCTGATTGCGGTGCTGCACGCGCTCTATTCCGGGCTGAGCGTGGCCGAGGTGCTGCAGGTCGATGCGGCGGCGGAACTGGGGCGGCTCGGACTGACCGAACATCTGAGCCAGCAGCGCTCCAACGGGGTGCGCGCGATGGTCGAGCGGATCCGGCTTCTGGCGTCCCAGACCGCGGCGGCCTGAGGGCGGGGAGGGGGCGCTGCCCCCTCTGCGGCTGCGCCGCATTCACCCCCGAGGTATGTATGGCAAGATGAAAGGGCCTTTGCGGTCGGCTTTCTTTCTGGCCGAAATATCCCGGGGGGCGGCGAAGCCGGGGGGCAGCGCCCCCCTCAGCGCGCCGGGCTCAGCCCTGCGCGGCGGTGATGATGATTTCCACCTTGTAGCCGGGCGCGGCCAGTTTCGCCTCGCCGGTGGCGCGCGCGGGGCAGAGGCCTGCGGGCACCCAGGCGTCCCAGACCGCGTTCATCTCGGCAAAATCCGCGATGTCGGCCAGCCAGATCTGTGCGCTCAGGATGCGGGTCTTGTCCGATCCGGCCGCAGCCAGAAGCCGGTCGATATTGGCCAGAATCGCCGTGGTCTGTTCGGTCACGCTGGTGTCCGGGGTGCCGACCTGACCGGCCAGCCAGATCAGGCCGTTATAGGTGACGGCTTCGCTCATCCGCGCGCCGCATTCGATGCGTTCAATCGTGGCCATGGGGCCCTCCTGTTGCTGATGCTGTGGCGGTGTTAGCCAAGCCATCGCGCGCACGCCAGTGCAAAGCGCAGCCGCGCTCAGCGGGCGAACTGGATCTCGACGGCGAAGCGGTAGGTCGGATCGCTCAGACCTGCGGGGGCGGGCGGGAACCGGCCGGCGCGGCGCACGGCAGAGAGCGCGGCCTGATCCAGGGCGGGGTTGCCCGAAGACCGCGCGACCGATGCGCTGGCAAGTTGACCCGCGCGTGTCACGGTCAGCCGCACGGTGGTCACGCCCCGTCCGCGCCCCGCGCCCGAGGGCGGGCGTTTGGCGCGTTCGATCCGCGCCCGGATCGTGCCGCCCCATTCGGCGATCAGGCTGCGGGCCCTGGCGGGCGATGCGGTGGCGCTTTGGGCCTGGTTGCTCTGGCCGGCCTGCCTGTTGCCGCCGGTGCCTTTGGCGCGCTGTGCGGCCTGATCCTGATCCTGGCCGGATTTCGCCTGGCGTGGGGCGGTCGCGGCCGGTTCCTTCGCGGGGCGCGCCTGTTTCTTCCGCGCTTCGGGTTTCGGCGTGGGGCGGGTGTCGGGGACGGGATCGGCCTTCGCTTCGACCTCGGGATCTGGAGGCACCTCGGCGCGGGGGCGTTCAGGGGCCGCGATGGCGGGCAGTGCAGGCAGCGGGGGCAGAAGCGCAAGGGGCACTTGCGGCGGGGAAGGGGGCGCGATGAGCAGGGGTGGCAGCGGCTCGGGCAGGGGGGGAGTGTCGGTCAGGGGGGCATCGAAACGGGCGACCATTTGCTGAACCGCTGCGCTGGCGGCCTCGAGACTGTTCAGCGTGTCGCCCTGCAGCCCCGCAGCCTCGGCCCCGCCTTCGGGCAGGCGCACGAGGAACACCGCCGCCTGCAGCGCCAGCGCCACGATCCCGAAGACCGCGATTTCGGTCATTCCGCGCAGGGTCATCCGGCCTCTCCGGCGCGCACGACCAGATCGGTCACGGCAAAGCCCATCTGCCCCAGCTGCGGCAGCAGCGCGGCCAGACGGGCGACCCCGGTTTGCGCATCGGCACGCAGCATCAGGCGTGGCGCTTCGGCCGTGCAATCGTTTTGCGCGCAATAGGCGGTGCATTGGGCCGCCAGCGCCGCCAGCACCGCCGCATCCGTGTCCGGCGCGGGGCTTTGCGTGTCGTGAAAGGCCAGAATGCCATCGGCGGCCAGATGCAGGGTGAATTCACCCTGCGCCTCGGAGGCGGCCTCGGCCTGCGGCGGGGTCACGGCGAAGGGTTCGGGCGGGGCCAGCTGCGCCGATATGAGGAAGAAGATCAGCAACAGGAAGACGACATTGATCATCGGCAGCAGGTTTCCGGTGCTGCCCGCGGGGCGGGACGAGGGGATCTGCATTGCTCACTCCACCAGCATGAGGCGGGTGAAACCGGCAGCGCGCAGCCGTTCCATCACCGCCACGAGGTCTTGCATCGTCACATCGCGCCCGCGCAGGACCACCGGGGCCTCGGGCGGCGTTTCGCGTGCCTGCAAAGCGGCCGGCAGATCGGGCAGCGCAACCGGCAGGCCGTTGAGCAACACCCCCTCGGGGCGCAATTCGACCAGCCGCAATTCGACCGGGGCGGTATCGGAGGCAGCCGCGCCGTTGGCCAGCGGGAGCGCCGCATCATTCGACAGACGCGAGGCGAGCATGAAAAACACCAGCAGCAGAAAGACCACGTCGATCATCGGGGTCAGGTCGGGCTTGCGCGTGCCGCGCGGCGCGTCCAGCGACAGCATCATTCAGCCACATGAAGTTGCGCGGGAGCATGACGGGCGCGGGCAAGCGGCTGCGCGGCATGCCGCGTATCCGGGCGCGCCACGAAAACACGGGTTGCGGCGTCTTCCATGTCGTGGCGCAGCCGTTCGATCACGCTTTCGAACCAGGACAACGCGATCTGCGCCGGGATCGCCACCGCCATGCCTGCAGCCGTGGTCAGCAGCGCCTCCCAGATGCCCCCGGCCAGCGTCGCGGGATCGGCACGGGCGCCGGCCTCTTGCAACGCCTGAAAGGCCGCGATCATGCCGGTTACGGTGCCCAGCAGACCCAGCAGCGGGCCGATCACGGCGGCAAGCTCGATCCCGCGCAAGCCGGCGCGCGCCTGCGCCAGCAACATCTTGGCCACGCGCACCGTCTCGGCCTGCGCGTCCTCGGGGCGCAGGCCCGGGGTGCGATCGGCGTGCATCGCAGCACAGACCAGCCGTGCGCGCAGGCCGTGCCGCGCCGCGAGACTGGCGATTGCCGTGTCGTGCCGATCCGCCGCCCAATCCGCCAACGCGCGCTCGACCGCCTTGCCGCCCGACCAGGCGCCCAGCATCGCCAGCCGCCAGGTCTTCCACAGGATCAGCGCCAGGGTGATCGTGGACAGCACGGCGATTGCCCACATCGCAGGGCCACCGAGCAACACGAATTCGCGCATCCGTGCAAGCGTCGGAAGGAGGATCTCTTGGGTCTCGGTCGGGAACATCTGCGCTCTCCGTCTGCGGGCATGGTCCGTCGGGCGATCGGGGGCTGACGGGGGAGGCGGTGGCCGGCACGCGCGGAAACGGCGCAGCCGGGCAGGCACTCGGCCCCTTGTCGGCAAGGAAAGGCCCTGACGGATGTCTCGTGCGTGGCTGGAATCGGCTTCGCGTCTGTTGCTGCTCTAGCATCCGGCGCGTATATTGGCCAGATAAAACCTACAGAAATGATCGGGTATATTCCCGGGCAATCCACAATCGAGGCGGCCACACAACCTGATGCACGCAGCACCCGACAAGGCACGCTCAATGGCGCGCGGATGTGGCATTTTGGTGTGGGATTGGAGCGGGTGAAGGGAATCGAACCCTCGTCATCAGCTTGGGAAGCTGCGGCTCTACCATTGAGCTAACGATACCATTTTCCTTTCAGTTCAATGGCATCTTCCGTCCCCGTCCAACGAGTTGGCCGTGGCCGACACCCGCAAGGAAACTGCCGACAAGCTAGCAAATCCCACAATGTGGGACAAGATGTGGGACAGGGTCAGTTTCCCGTCACCCGATACGAACAGCAGTCCCCGAGGCCACAAGCAGGATCATGTTTCCGCTGCTGCTGATCTCGGTGTAGTCCAGATCGACGCCCACCACAGCGTTAGCCCCCACAAGCCAAGCTTCCCGCTTGAGTTCATGCAGAGCGGTTTTCCGTGCGTCTCGCATGGTTTTTTGCACCGCTTCCGACCTGCCCCCAACAACATCCCGAACCGCTGCGAACAGATCGCGAAAAATATTCATACCGAAGGCGCATTCTGCGGTGACGATCTCGATCCGCTCGATAATGTTCAGATTGGGTGCGGTCTCGGTGGTGAGTAGGATAGCGTTGATTTCTTGCCTCTCTGTGGCAAGTTCTTGTGCTTTCTCTTGTTTCTTCTCTTCATCGACCTTGGAGTTCCCAATAGACGCAATATGGCATTCGGAACACAGCCCGTGAACGCCGCCGAGTATAGGAAGTTTCTTTCCGCAATTTGTGCAATTTGCCATTTCATCACCATGTGCTTGTTTTGAAATTTTGTGCAGGTTGATCCATGCGGTGCGGGTAGTCCAGAAGATTCGGCGTGTTCCGCGCTCATGGAAGTGTTACAGCGGCCATTTGAAGCCGCTGCAAATGTTCTACGTCTTGCTCAAATGTTATTCTATACCTTATCCTACCTCCTTCCCTGATCTGTTTTTAATCTTCTTCTATGAGACTTATATAGTCATCTTCCCAATCATTGTCTTGCTTGTCACTTTCTATTTCAGTGAGTTGATCGGCTCCTCCAAGCGAAGAGATAAGGTAAGGCTGCTTTTCGCATTCTGTAACATCCATGCTGAATGTCGTTTTCAAGTGATGCTGCATCCTTCCTTGCAAGGCAGAGATAACTTGATCTTTGTCGGAAACTTTGCAGATGAGAGAGTCGTGAACCGGATAGGCGGGAATATTTTTCAGAGAAAGGTCATGAACCGCACCCAAAACAATTTCACTTTCTAGAAACATAAGGGGTCCCCACTTCCCCTGCGCCTTCCTTAAAAAAGGAAATGCAGTCAAAATTTCTGCGTAGTATGTATCCGCTTTCTCTCTGTGCCTCAATCCAAATTCATCCCTGACTGAAGCCGTTCTAAATCGGTTATTAGCATCGTCCCAAACTTTCTTTCCTTTGGGGAAGCTTCTTCTTTCTTCTGGCTCAGCGCCCCCTTCATTCCCAATGATTGTCGCAACCAACCTCTTTGCCAAGCCCCGCATATCCCCTCTACGAACAGGATCATTCGTTGCGTTTACAAAGCCTATTCTCTCGTAAGGATCATCACCGAGAGATATGCTATCATCAAATAAAATGTTGCTCAGATTCAAGTAGCTGGCTTTCAGGTCAATTTCACATACGGCCTCTTTGTCTATCCTCATTCGCAGCCGTTCACCCTCATTGAAGTTTTGCCATGGTCCATAAAACCTGCCGCCCTCGGTGAGTGAACCATTATTGAAGATACGCCTGCCGTGGTCGAAAACTTGCCCCTCCGCACTAATGAGGGGATGCAGGTTAAGTGTTGAATTAATTTGACTCACAAAACTTCTGGATTTGGATGCCTGCGCCCTAAAGCATTTAAGGGAAATTCTTTTTCCGCCGACCAGCCTTCCAGCATCATCACGAGTCTTTCTGGATTTTACAATAACATCAGGCGTTAATCCGTGCCGCTTAAAATTCATGTCTGATGTGTCGAAGGGAAACGAAATTCGGTAGATACGAGCCAATCCATCTTTCTTGCTTGCTGGCTGCTTTAGCGAAATCCATCCTCTCCTTTCAAAATCCTCCTTGATTATCTTTGCAATGCGGTAAGAATAGGCGCCACCAGAGAATTCGTTTGCGCCCATCGGCCAGAACACAAGCCCGTTGCGAGCGTATTTTTCTGCCATGATCAAGTCAGATATTACGCGAATCCGCTTCATGTCGTTTTTCATTTTCGGGTTAAGCATTTCCCCATGGGCGCTCAAAGCTTCTAACAACCTTGACATGTTGATAGAGTCTTTCGGCTCGAAATCTTGCCATACTTGGGCGCTACCCTCATGCAGGGAGCCGAATTGTTCTGATTGTTTGACGTAGCTTCTCGTATCTTTAGGCATAATTTCCTCGGTGTTGCTGAAATGAAAAAGCCCGCGATCCTTGCGGGGCGGGTCAGGCAGTTTTAAGCTCTAGAGTGCAGACACAAAAAAGCCCGCGATCCTCTCGGTGCGGGGTAACTGTGCTGAGCCAGTTCTAGACTGACGATGGATACGTAGCACGGATTCTTGCGATCACCAAGAAAAATCGTCAAATGTCAAGTAAATCAATTACTTATATTTTGGGTCGCCGTTGCGGCGTGATTCGCCTTTCTATTCAGTAGATTGGCCGGACTTCTTGCGCGTCCCTGAAAATATAATATCAATATCAATCACTTGATAAATCCGCCTAGTTTTGCGCCTCGCTCTCATCTCGTGAAATGCTGTCTGCATCCAAGGAGCCAAGGGCGGGCGCACTCAAGGCATTTGTAACCCGGAGGGGCTGAACGCGATCACTAGGTGTTGCCATGAGGCGAATTTGTCAGCCGGAAGAGGGAAGCCCGTAGAACCGCACCGCACAACTGCCCGCCGTGCCGCCTCATAGGCTTGTTTGGCAGCCTCGCCAGAACCGCCCGAATAACTCACCATCTTGATCGACGCCGCTACGGGCCTTCCATCCTCTCGCATGTTGACCTGCACTGTAACAGTGGTTCGCATTGCTTCCGAAGATAGTGCCCCGACGTTCCAGCAAGCCTTGAGCGCCGTTGCAAACGCCTCTTCTTCCGCTCCGCTCATTCCCACGGGCGCCATGAGAGTGACGGGCGCGACCTCGGGCGGATATGCCAAGATCGTGCTGCCATCCACCGCCACAAACCTAGCAGCCGTTACGTTGACCTTGATCCCCTCGGCAGGGGCACGTTGAGGCAATGAGGGGGCAGGAAATCCCAGGGTCAGTTCTTCGGCAGGTTCAATGCCGCCCGCAATGTCGTTCTCGCCTGTTGCGCTTCCCCACGGCACTTCCCGTCCGATGCTGACAACCTCGATCTGGTATTCGATCTTCGCGATTGCCCTTTCCGAGGTGTTCTTGATCTTGCAGGTTGCTACCGCTTTCCCTGCCGTCTTTTCATAAAGGCAGTTGATCGGAAGCCCCTCGGCCCAACTCTCCGACAGTGTGGGGATCATGAGCAAAACAGCAATGGCGATCTGGCGCATATCAACCCCCTGAAATCGGTCAAGCGTAACAGTGATGGTGCAAGCGGGAAAGGTAGTCACTAAAGGGCATGCCCCATCGTTACCTTCCTTCTGTTACTGCATCGCTCGATTGGAGTGGTAACAATAGGATCGAATCGTTGCAATGTTACCGTTCATACTGTAACTCTAAAGGCATAAGTTACCATTCGGAGGTGTTGCTATGGCTGTTGTGGGATATCGCCGCGTTTCGACGCTGGATCAGTCTTTGGATCGGCAAGAGATAGGTCAGGTTGACAAGCTGTTTGAAGAGAAAGTGTCGGGTGCCAACGCCAAAGACCGCCCAGCGCTGCAAGACCTGATCGGTTGGGTGCGAGAGGGGGATAGCGTCGTTGTGTGGTCGATTGACCGTCTGGCGCGCAACCTGCAAGACCTGCTCGCGATTGTTCAGGAACTGAACGCCAAGGGCGTCTCCATTCGCTTTGTCAAAGACAATCTGACCTTTCCGCCTGAGGGCAGCGACGGGGCATCTAAGCTATATCTCTCAATCCTTGGAGCGGTTGCAGAGTTCGAGCGGTCCATTCTCAAGCAGCGGCAGGCCGAGGGGATCGCCAAGGCCAAGGCCAAGGGCGTGTACAAGGGGCGCAAGGCCACGATTGACCGGGACCGGATCAAGCAGCTTCACGGCGAGGGCTTGTCCACCTACAAGATCGCAGAGGCGATGGGGATCAGCCGCATGACGGTGCATCGGACGTTGAACGGGTGAGGGGGGCTTGGGACCCCCCAGAATTCTCAAGAAGGATTCGACCCAAGCGGGTTTTCAATTATAAATCCGAGGAAATTCTACAGGTGCAGAATTTCGATATCCCCTCTATCATTATTATAATTTGCCGCATCAAGTATTTCACCAAAAGCCGCTTGAATCTCGCTCAGTAATTCCTCGCCCCAAAGCAAGTATAGACGCAACTTTCCGCCCATTGGAATGATACTTGTTATCTCAAAATTTGGGTAATTGTGCGTCGCAAGTATTGTCCTTGTTTGCTCATCAAGCGTGACCTCTGAAAGAGCAATAATGGAAGAAAATACAACTAATCGGCAGGCATCAATGCGAGATGCGTCGATCTCAAATTCTTTCTGATCCACCGAAATTGCGTCGAAGAGATATTTTCTAAAGCCTTCAGAATAACCCGTAGTACCCATAGGAATTTTCGTGAAATTGGCGCGAAACAATCCCCCAACCACTTCCGCGACCATTCCGTTTAGGGAAATTGATATTGTGCCAATATCGTTTACTTTGCAGCATTTAGGCTTGACGATAGGGTTAAACCCGAATTTTGACGAGAACTCACAGATATTTTCCGCATTGATTAGAGCTACTTTTGTAATTGAGGCGATCTCGAAAGCACTTTTTGTGAAGCCTCCAGTGCCAATGACGCAAGCAAAATTAGCCAAGGCGTGCTTTTGTCCCGCAAATATCTGCTGAACTGCGCTATTGCCAATTGCTCCAGTGTAATTTTTGCATTGAATCGCCACGGAAGTTTGTCCCCTTCGCGCAATAAGATCGACCCCTTGATCTCCAGTTATGGGGGTCATTGATACATCCCACCCCTGCTCGCGAATTTTCTCAGCGCACCAAATTTCAAATTCGACGCCGCCAGAGGAAATTTCGTCGGTTAATGTCGCCATATTCGCCCAAGATTTGAATATGTTGTAGGCGACCATTAGCGGTTTGTACGGGAAGTAGGTCGGAAAATTGCCGTCTGGAAATTTGTAGGCTCAGGACCCATTAATCGGCTTGCTCCGCCGCTTGTGGCATGATTCACGCTCTCCAACTGAGGGAGGACATGATGAGCAACCTTTACTGGCTGTCCGAAGAGCAGATGGCGCGGCTCGAGCCATTCTTTCCAAAGAGCCACGGTCGCCCGCGTGTCGACGATCGACGTGTTCTGAGCGGCATAATCTTCGTCAATCGCAATGGGTTGCGGTGGCGCGACGCGCCCAGGGAATACGGTCCTCCCAAGACCCTCTACAACCGCTGGAAACGCTGGAGCGAGATGGGCGTATTCGCCCGGATATTCGAGGGGCTGGCAGCCGAAGCGGAGGAACCGACGACCATCATGATCGATGCGACCTACCTCAAAGCCCACCGCACGGCCTCGAGCCTGCGGGCGAAAAAGGGGGATGCGGGCGGCTGATCGGTCGAACCAAGGGCGGCATGAACACCAAGCTGCACGCGGTGAGCGACACACTTGGTCGTCCGATCAGGTTCTTCATGTCTGCTGGCCAGGTCAGCGACTACACCGGCGCGGCGGCGCTTCTGGGGGATCTGCCGACAGCGCAGTGGCTGCTCGCCGATAGAGGCTACGACGCCGACTGGTTCCGCGAAGCCTTGCAGGACAAGGGGATCAGGGCCTGCATTCCAGGCCGCAAGCCGCGCAAGGTCCCCGTCAAATACGACAAGCGCCGCTACAAACGCCGCAACCGGATCGAGATCATGTTCGGCAGGCTCAAGGACTGGCGACGCGTCGCGACCCGCTACGACAGATGCCCGAAGGTCTTCCTCTCAGCCGTCGCTCTCGCCGCTACTGTGCTGTTCTGGTTATGAGTCCTGAGCCTAATCCAAGAACTCAGAAAGCTCATCGAACAGCTTTGACTCGTCGATATCGCCATACTTATTTCGTCCTTGGGCCATTGCGCGATTTAGTACTGGAAATAGACTTGCCTTACTGTGCTCAAGCGCGGAGGCCAGTATTTCATTTTGTTGAACTCTACTTTCGAGACAGAAGTTATTTACAAGATCGGCAAGGTCAATGTTGGCAATTCTTGCTGTCTTAGCTATGCCGCGCCATTTAACTTTGTCACGCGCTTCACTTAGTCTGTAAAATTCGGGGGATTCTTGGGGGAAACCCTTTTTGTCCGAGTCCATCGACCAGTATTGACTTCTGATCCAGTCATCAAATTTGGACGTGAAGTTATTTAACGCAAATTCAATGTTTTCTGCGCTTGGCAATTCGCCCTGAGTATGTACGCAGCGAATGATTTGACTGCTGTTCTGTGAGTTCAGTAGATTCCCTTTGAAGCCAAATAGATTTATATAGTAAATTGTTAGATTTTCATTGCCTGAAACAAAGAATTTTATGAGATCAAAGAGATCATCTTTTGATAATTGGGTGTCCTTCGTTTCATAATATTGTGAGCCGTGCAGTTTTTCCCACAGTCGCTTGCCTGCTTCAGAGACAGGTTTGTAGCTGGGAATGGTGCTGTTTGCATTCGCAATTTTATTTTTATCATCCATCGGCTTTTCAATCTTTCGTTGTGTAAATCCATGCTAGCGGCAGTTTGGATTCGAATGAGCCGTTTCAACTACGAGAATCCGCATCAGCCATTCCCGCTTCTGCTCAAGGCTGTAGCCGCTGCCATAGCGCCGCCCAGCGCCTTGAACGGTACTCCATCCGCCCAATGCGTCAAGCAATTCTAGGGGACATTCCACCGCTCTGAGGCGATCTCGGAAGGTGTGCCGCAGACAATGGGCTGTCTTGCCCCCGGTAATGCGCTTGAGCCATTTATTCAGAGTGTTGCCCGCGTGGGTGGCCAAGATTGTGCCCTCGCGCAGATATTCAGGGAAAAGGAATTCCCCCTCGCTTGTGGCCAACAGCCTGCGCATCGCTTCCCGTGCTGCCCCGACAAGGGGAATATCTCGGGCTGAACCAGAGGTTTTCAGCCGTCTGGCAGGGTGCGGACAAATCGTGATGACCGAGGCATCGCTGGCCACGTCTTGCCGCCGCAGGCCGATGATTTCTGCAATTCTGCATCCCGTCTCCCCCAGCACCGGGACCGCCCAGCGCAACCGCTTGTCAGAGGCCATGGCAGCCTCATAGAGCGCAGGGAGTTCGCTGGGGTGGTAGGGGTGCCGCCTGACCCTGTCTGCCCCCTCACGGGCGATCAGAACGCGCGCAAAGGGGTTTCTGCCTGCCACCTCATATTCGGCATAGCCATAGTTGAAGATCGCGGAAAGGCAGTTGAGCCGCCGTCGGACCGAGGTTGACCGCATCCCCCGCTCAAGCAGCACCTGCACAAAGTTCCGCGCATCCTGCCTGCCATAGTTCTGGATCGCCATATCCCCCGACAATTCCGCCAGCATCAGGGCCGAACTGATCGTCGGGTTTTCCTGTATCCCCCGCACTTCGACATATTCCGCCGCAATCGTGGTGAGGGTGGTAGGTTTGGGCGCTGTCGCCGCCAGAAGGTCTTGCAGGTCAATCGGAAGCGTGACCTCTTCTTCCGCCCAAAGGTCATTGAGCCTTCGCGTCAGCCGTTCCGCTTCTGCGTCATCCTTGATTCTGAGCCTGATCTGGGAGCCGAAAGCGCGCTGGGCATGGGTGGGAACGCGACGGTTGTAATAGAGGTGACCATTGCGCAGGGTGGTATGCCGGGTGGGCAGGTTTGTGTGCATTCAGGAAGCCTCAAAAAAGCCTAAGCCATTGAGTTTCCATGCGAATGTCGGGAAAGTTGGAGCGGGTGAAGGGAATCGAACCCTCGTCATCAGCTTGGGAAGCTGCGGCTCTACCATTGAGCTACACCCGCGTTGCGCGACTAGGTAAGCGAAGCGCCCGGCTTCGTCAAGCGGGCGCCGTGCGTTTTGTCAGCCCCGCCTGCGCCGCCGCCCGCCGCCTTCGCCGCTGCCGCCGGTGTTGAAGCTGACATCGGGCAGGGTGACGATCCTAGCCAGTTCGGGGAACGGGTCGGTGGCATGGGGCAGGGCGTTGGCGGCGACGAAATGTTCCTGAAAACGCGGTTCGATCGCGGTCTCGACCTTGTGGATGTTATGCACCTGCGCCTCGATCGCGCGGCGCGCGGTGACAGAGCACAGCGCCATCCGCGCGCCCGTGCCCGCCGCATTGCCTGCCGAGGTGACGGCACTCAGCGGCGCATCGGGGATCATGCCCAGCACCATCGCGTGTTTCGGGCTGATATGCGCGCCAAAGGCCCCGGCCAGCACGACGCGGTCCACCCGGTCCACGCCCATCTCGTCCATCAGCAGCCGCGCGCCGGCATAAAGCGCCGATTTCGCCAGCTGGATCGCGCGGATGTCGCCCTGCGTCACGGTGATGCGCGGCCCGTCCGGGCTTGCATCATGGATCACATATTCATGGGTGCGCCCGGTGGCCACGCAGCGCGGGGTGCCGACCTGCTCGGCCGCGCCGATCAGGCCCGAAGCATCGACGATGCCCGCCATGCGCATTTCGGCCACCGCCTCGATGATGCCCGATCCGCAGATCCCGGTGATCGCGGGCGTGCCGAAGGCCGGATCGTCGGACCAGTGGTCGTTGCCGATGATGCGAAAGCGCGGCTCCTTGGTTTGCGGGTCAATCTCGATCCGCTCGATCGCGCCGGGCGCCGCGCGCTGCCCCGAGGAAATCTGCGCCCCCTCGAATGCGGGGCCGGTGGGTGAGGAACAGGCCAGAACCCGTTGATTATTCCCCAGAATGATCTCGGCATTGGTGCCGACATCGACGATCAGCGACAGGTCCGGGCGGGTTTCGGGCGCCTCGGACAGGGCCACGGCGGCGGCATCCGCGCCGACATGGCCCGCAATCAGCGGCAGGATATAGGCGCGCGCGGCCGGGGCGATACTGCCCAGCCCGATCTCGGCCGCGGCCAGGTTCAGCGCAGCCCCCGTGGCCAGCGCGAACGGCGCCTGACCCAGCTCCACCGGGTCGATCCCCAGCAGCAGGTGGTGCATCACCGGGTTGCAGACGACGCAGGCCTCGGTAATGCCCGCGGCATCGACGCCCGCCTCTTCGGCCAGCGCGGCCGCCAGATCGGCCAGGGCCGCACGCACGGCGGCGGTCATTTCCACATCGCCGCCCGGGTTCATCATCACATAGCTCACGCGGCTCATCAGATCCTCGCCAAAGCGGATCTGCGGGTTCATCAGCCCCGACGAGGCCAGCACCGCGCCATCGGTCAGATCGACCAGATGGCCCGCGATGGTGGTCGAACCAAGGTCGATCGCCAGCCCGTAAAGCGGCGCCTCGCGCAGCCCGGGATAAAGCGCGACCAGACGCGGCGCGGCGCCGGTGCCATCGTCATGCACCGCCGCCGTGACCGACCAGCCCCCCTTGCGCAGCGCCGGCTGCAACCCGCGCAATACCGCAAGATCGGCCTGCAGCCCCTTGATGCCCCATTGTTTTTCCAGCGCCTCGGACAGGCGCTGAAAATCGCCCGAGGGTTCGTGCATATCGGGCTGGGTGACCTCGACGAAACAGGCGCGGCTGGCCGGGTCCATCACCATCACCCGCTCGGACGCGCTTTTGCGGATCACCTGACGGTGGACCTGACTTTCGGGCGGCACGTCCAGCACGACATCGCCCTGAATGCAGGCCTGACAGCCCAGCCGCCGCCCGGGTTTCAGCCCGCGCACGCGGTCATAGCGTTCCTCGACCGCGTTGATCGGGCTGAGCGCATCGGGCGCCACGGTGACGCCATGCTTGGGAAACTCGCCCAGACCCGGCTGGACCTGACATTTCGAACAGATCCCGCGCCCGCCGCAGACGGAATCCAGATCCACCCCCAGCTGCCGCGCCGCCTGCAGCACGCTGGTGCCCCGCGCCACGCGCCCGCGTTTGCCCGAAGGGGTGAAAATGACCAATGCGTCGTCTGCCATGCGCCTCTCCTGTGTCTTGATCCCGTTCTAGGCCGAAGCGGGGCCGAGGCAAAGCCCGGGCGCGACCGCGGGCGATGAGAAAACGTCATGAAGATGATGAGCCGGGCAGGGGGCGCTGCCCCCTCGGGCCCCTGGCCCTCACCCCCGGGATATTTGGACCAAGGTGAAATAGCGGCCGACGCCTGCCGTTCACCTTGGCCGAAATATCCCGGGGGAGGCCGCAGGCCGGGGGCAGCGCCCCCTGTGCCGCGCTCTCAGCGGGTCTGACGCCGGGCCATGAAGGCCAGCCGTTCGAACAGATGCACGTCCTGCTCGTTCTTCAGAAGTGCGCCGTGCAGCTTGGGCAGCAGGTTCGCGCCCTCGCGCGCCAGATCCTCGGGGGCGAGGTCTTCGGCCAGCAGAAGTTTCAGCCAGTCGAGCACTTCAGAGGTCGAGGGTTTCTTCTTCAGCCCCGGGGTTTCGCGGATTTCGTAGAACTGGGTCAGCGCGGTGGTCAGCAGCGCCTCCTTGATGCCGGGGAAATGCACCTCGACGATCTGGCGCATCACCTGCGGTTCTGGGAAGCGGATGTAATGGAAGAAACAGCGGCGCAGGAAGGCGTCGGGCAGTTCCTTTTCATTGTTCGAGGTGATGATGATGACGGGGCGCTGCGCGGCGCGGATCGTCTCGCCGGTTTCGTAGACGTGGAACTCCATCTTGTCGAGTTCCTGCAGCAGGTCGTTGGGGAACTCGATATCGGCCTTGTCGATCTCGTCGATCAAGAGCACCACCTTGCCCGGTGCCTCGAACGCCTGCCAGAGCTTGCCCTTGCGGATGTAGTTCTTCACGTCATTGACCCGCGCATCGCCCAGCTGGCTGTCGCGCAGGCGCGAGACGGCATCGTATTCATACAGGCCCTGCTGCGCCTTGGTGGTGGATTTGATGTTCCATTCCACCATCGGCAGCCCGAGGCTGGCGGCAACCTGACGTGCCAGTTCGGTCTTGCCGGTGCCCGGTTCGCCCTTGACCAGCAGCGGACGTTCCAGCGCCACGGCGGCATTGACGGCCACCGTCAGATCGGCGGGGGCAACATAGGTCTCGGTCGATTGAAACTTCACGGCGCGGGCTCCTGTGGCTGGGGCCGGACTGTCGCAAGGGCCATCCGGGCCGCGCCACGTTATCTGCGCTGCGGCAAGCCCGCAACCCGGCCGCAGGGGGGCAAATGTGATCGCGCCACGTCACATCGGGGTGAAAGGGGGGCGTGACAACCCCTGCGCCATGCGGTATGGGAGCGCGCAAGAGGCGCCGGATGGTTTGCAAGAAGCCCGAACCGGCAGGCACGAAGGAGAGGGTCGCGAATGAAAGCCGAATCGTTTCTTCCGGATGACTACCGCCCGGCCGAAGACGAGCCGTTCATGAACGACCGTCAGCTCGAGTATTTCCGCCGCAAGCTGCAGGCGTGGAAAGCCGAACTTCTGGAACAATCCGCCGAGACGCTTGAAGGTCTGGCCGAGTCGGCGCGCAACGTGCCCGACATCGCCGACCGCGCCAGCGAGGAAACCGACCGTGCGCTGGAGCTGCGCACCCGGGATCGTCAGCGCAAGCTGGTCAGCAAGATCGACGCTGCGCTGCGCCGGATCGACAACGGCGAATACGGCTATTGCGAGATGACGGGCGAGCCGATCAGCCTGAAACGGCTGGACGCGCGTCCGATTGCCACGATGACGCTGGAGGCGCAGGAACGTCACGAGCGCCGCGAGAAAGTCCACCGCGACGACTGAGCGGTTTCGGATCGGAGCGGTTTGATTTCGCTCAAGGACGGTTCGCACCGGCGCCCCCAAGGTGCCGGTGTTTTGATTTCAGGAGGGGCCGATGCTGATCGGACGCAAGATCACGGTGCTGGGTGCAGGGGTTGCCGGGCTGACGGTGGCGCGCGCCCTGGCGCTGCGCGGGGCCGAGGTGACGGTGTTCGAACAGGCCGAGGCGATCCGCGAGGTGGGCGCCGGGCTGCAGATCTCGCCCAACGGGGCGCGCGTCCTGCAGGCCTTGGGCCTGGGTGAGGCGCTGGCCGCGGCGGGGCCGGTGGGAGAGGCGGTCGAGCTGATCGACGGCGAAACCGCGACCCGTGTCGCGCGGCTCGATCTGGCGCGGCTGCGGCCGGGGGCGGAGTATCGTTTCGTGCATCGTGCGCGACTGATCGAATTGCTGGCCGAAGGCGCGCGCGCGGCGGGCGTGCAGATCCGGCTGCTGCAAAAGATCGACAGCGTGATCCTGGGCGATCACAAACCCCGGCTGGTCACCGCACAGGGTGTCGAGTTGGAGGCCGACCTGCTGATCGGCGCAGACGGGCTGCATTCGAAGGTGCGTCAGGCGCTGAACGGGGCCGTGGCGCCGTTCTTCACCCACCAGGTCGCCTGGCGCGCGCTGATCCCCTGTGACGATACCGCTCCGAAACTGGCGCAGGTCTTCATGGGGGCGGGCAAGCATCTGGTCAGCTATCCGCTGGGGGGGGGCTTGCGCAACATCGTCGCGATCGAGGAGCGCCGCCGCTGGGTCGAGGAAAGCTGGACCCTGCGCGACGACCCGCTGACCCTGCGCGCCGCCTTCGAGGATTTCTGCCCGACGGTGCGGGGCTGGCTCGATCAGGTCGAGGAACCCTGGCTTTGGGGGTTGTTCCGTCATCCCGTGGCGGAACACTGGCACGGCCAGGGCGCGGCAATCCTGGGCGACGCGGCGCATCCGACGCTGCCCTTCCTCGCGCAGGGGGCGGTGATGGCGCTGGAGGACGCCTGGGTTCTGGCCGAGGCGCTTGCCAGCCATGACGGCGACGCGGCAGCGCTGGCCGCCTATCAGGCCGTGCGCCGCCCGCGCTGCACCCGTATCGTCGAGGCCGCAAACAAGAACGCGCGCAATTACCACCTGTCGGGTCTTAGCCGCACCGTCGGTCATCT
The DNA here is from genome assembly GCA_002452815.1 of Rhodobacteraceae bacterium UBA6796. Lineage (GTDB taxonomy): Bacteria > Pseudomonadota > Alphaproteobacteria > Rhodobacterales > Rhodobacteraceae > Rhodobacter. The sequence goes on along the minus strand of DKFM01000020.1, from coordinate 207,527 downwards.
GGGGCTGCGACTGGCCTCGTCGCTGGCGCCTGCGCGGCTGATCGGACATTTCGATTGGGTCTATGGCCATGATGTGACCGCCGGCGCAGGCGGCTGACCGGGCAGGGGGCGCTGCCCCCGGCTGCGTGCCGCAGCCTCCCCCGGGATATTTGCACCAGAAAGAAAGCCCTAACCTTCTTTCTGGTCGAAATATCCCGGGGGGAGGCCGCAAGGCCTGGAGGGCAGCGCCCCCCTGCGCCCTATCGGCCCATGCCGAAGAATTCCTCATTGGCGCGGATCGAGGCCATGTTCACCAGCCGGTTCGAGAGGCCGAAAAACGCGGTGATCGCGCCGATGTCCCAGATGTCGTCATCGTTCAGCCCGTGGGCGTGCAGCGCGGCGTAATCGGCCTCGTCCACCTCTTGCGCGCGGGCGCTGACCTTCAGTGCGAAATCCAGCATCGCGCGCTGGCGCGGCGTGATATCGGCCTTGCGGTAATTGCTGGCCAGCTGGTCGGCCAGGATGCGGTTCTTCATCCGCACCCGCACGATGGCGCCATGGGCCACTACGCAATACTGGCATTCATTCGCCGCCGAGGTCGCGACCACGATCATCTCGCGCTCGCCCACGCTCAGGTTGCCCGGGCGTTCCATCAGCGCGTCGTGATAGGCGAAGAAGGCGCGGAATTCATCGGGGCGATGGGCCAGCGCCAGAAAGATATTGGGGATGAAGCCTGCTTTCTCCTGCACCGCCTCGATGCGGGCGCGGATGTCTTCGGGCAGATCGGCAAGCCGGGGCACCGGAAAGCGGCTGATCGGGTATTGGGTCATGTGTCACTCCTCCCTGAGTGCGGCCACTATGCACGGGCCGCCGGGCCGGGGGTGAGTGACGCAGCGTCACGCCAGGTCAGGCGTCCAGGTCGATCCAGACCGGAACGTGATCCGAGGGCTTGTCGCCGCCCCGCACCGCCTTGTCGATGCCCGCATCGCGCAACAGATCGGCGGCCTGCGGGCTGAGCAGCAGGTGGTCGATGAGGATGCCGTTGTTCTTGGCCCATGCGCCGGCCTGATAATCCCAGAAACTGTAATGCCCCGGGCCTTGCACCCGGGCGCGGAAGGCATCGGTGAAGCCCAGATTCAGGATGCGCCGGAACGCTGCCCGGCTTTCGGGCAGCGCCAGCGCATCACCGCGCCAGGCTTCGGGTTTGGCGGCGTCCTCGTCCTGCGGGATGACGTTGTAATCGCCCGCCATCAGGAACGGCATTTCGCTGGCCAGCAACGCGGCCGCACGCGCCCGCATCCGCGCCATCCAGGCCAGTTTGTAGTCGTATTTCGGCCCCGGCGCCGGGTTTCCGTTGGGCAGGTAGAGCCCGCAGATCCGCACCGCCACCTTGCCCACCACCGTGGCCTCGATCCAGCGGGCCTGTTCGTCACTGTCATCACCAGGCAGGCCGCGGGTTACGTCCTCCAGCGGCAGTTTCGACAGGATCGCGACGCCGTTGAAGCCCTTTTGTCCATGGGTTTCAATGCTGTAGCCAAGCCCGTCGAAAATCTCGTGTGGGAAGGCCTCGTCCACCGACTTGATTTCCTGCAACACCACCACATCGGGCTCTGCCGCGCGCAGCCAGGCGGGCAAAGCCTCGGCCCGGGCCTTAATGCCGTTGATGTTGAAGGTTGCGAGTTTCATGGGCGGCCCTCCGGTTTGCCCTGTTGTAGGGGGCTAGGCATGTGAGTGAAAGGGGCTAGCCACCTGCGTAGCGCGCAATGGCCTCTGCGAGAGTTCGGATCGCGTCGTCTAGGCCCATCATTTTGACGATGAGTGTTCCGCCCCCAAGTGTGATCGTCCATTTTGCCGAGGCAGAGCCAACCTCTTCGGCAGCCTTTTGCAAGGCTTTGTCCGTCAGTTTTGCACAGTATCTCGCCATTGCGATTGCGGCATTCAGCAGGGTTCGCGCGATCTTACGCAGCGCTTGGCGCGAAGGCTTTACTTTCTCGAGTTCTCGCTCTGCGTCATTAAGTGTTAGCCAAATGATTGAGACTGCTTGGACTGCCTCAATATCGGTCAGTTCCTCGGGTGGATTATTGTGGCCAACCCGTGAGGAAGAAACATGCGAGGCGATAGGCGCCAGCTCTGCTTGAAGGCGGCGTGTTTGTGCGAGGAGGCGATGGCGTTCCTCGCGCGCGGCGATAAGCCTGGCCACATGCACGGCGCCCTTTTGCCAGTCTTCATTCGGGATGAGGGCAATGTCAGTCAGTAGCTGAAAATGGCTGTTCCAGTCGTCGGTGAGCGGGCGGCCATAGAGGGCGGATTCATACCAGCGGATCCAGAACTCATAGCCGGAGAGGTCGGAAAGCCAAGTGCGCGCTTTGTGCCAATGCGAACTGAATTCATCAAGAACGCGCCCTTTCTGGTATGGGGGATCCACCTGATCATACCTGCCCGGGGTTTCCAAGTGCATCCAAAGCGGCGAAAATTGTGGGGCGTTTCCGGCTTCGATCACAGCGGCGTCATCGCGCGTGCTATTCAAAACAGCAGCAGAGCGTGTGACGGAAACAAAAAAGGCGGCTGCGGTGGTAGAGATAGCGGAGATTGCTGCGGAAAGTGCAGGTAGGGCGGAGACGGCTTTGGTAGAGGATGAGAGGGAAAAAATGGCGGACGAAAGCGCATTTTCGACGTCAATTGACATATTCGCCATGCAGACCTCTGACGTCAAACTTGTCCGCAGAAATGGAAGGGCTGCCAAATCTTGGTTCGCCACTGAGTGTTTCCCGAGATCCAAAACGAAAATCGGTAACACCCGCATGGCGGCCCGATGCGCAATAACTGTAACGTCCCGCTGCCGCGTGTCCTTTGGTCGCGCTTCTAACCATGCGACTAGAGTATTCTCGTCCCTGATCTCATTCGCCCGCACCATCCGCCCACCTCGTTCCCGCGCGGGTCAGGTTTGCATGGGCCTCTGACCCTGCACAAGCCGCCTCACATCGAGAAACTGATCCCACACCCACAGGAACTGGTCGCGTTAGGGTTCTGCACCACGAACCTTGCGCCGATCAGCTCGTCGGTGAAATCAATCGTGGCGTTTTCCAGGAAGGGCAGGGAGACCGGGTCGATGAACACGCGTTGCCCGGCGCCTTCCAGCACGATGTCATCTGCGGCAGGGGTCTCTTCCAGCTTCAGGTCGTATTGAAACCCCGAGCAGCCGCCGCCCTCGACCGCCACGCGCAACGCGCGCGGCACGGCCTGACCGGCGTTGATCGCCGCCAGACGGGCAAAGGCGCGGTCGGTCACTTTGGGGGGCAATTGCATGATACGCACCTTGGGCCTGTATTTCGGTAACAATCGGGATATAGGGTGGGGCGAACGTGCCGACAAGACGAGGATGCCCGTGCTGCAACCCTATGCCTGCCATCCCGATGCCAGCCGGGGACGGCTTTACCCCGAGAGCATCTCGACCTTTCGCACGCCCTTCCAGCGCGACCGCGACCGGATCATCCACTCTTCGGCGTTTCGTCGGCTGAAGCACAAGACGCAGGTTTTTGTCGAGCATGAGGGCGACTATTACCGCACCCGGCTGACCCACACGATCGAGGTGGCGCAGGTGGCGCGCACGATCGCGGGGGCGCTGGGGCTCAACACCGATCTGGCCGAGGCGGTGGCGCTGGCACATGATCTGGGCCACCCGCCCTTCGGCCACACCGGCGAGGATGCGCTGGCGGTCCTGATGGCGCCCTATGGCGGGTTCGACCACAACGCGCAGGCGCTGCGGATCGTGACGAAACTGGAACGCCATTATGCAGGCTTCGACGGGCTGAACCTGACCTGGGAGACGCTGGAAGGCATCGCCAAGCACAACGGACCGGTGATCTCGGACAAGGGCGGCTCGCATCAGGTGCCCGACCGCGCCAGCCTGCCCTATGCGCTGGCGGAATTCGACGCGCAATGGGATCTGGAACTGGAAACCAACGCTTCGGCCGAGGCGCAGGTGGCGGCGGTCGCGGACGATTGCGCCTATAACCACCACGATCTGCACGATGGTTTGCGCGCCGGTCTGTTCACCGAAGACGACCTGTGCGAACTGCCGGTGATCGGCGAGTGTTTCGAACAGGTCGACCGCCTGCATCCGGGGCTCGACGCAACCCGCCGCCGCCACGAGGCGCTGCGCCGGGTCTTTGGCGTGATGGTCGAGGATGTGATCGCGGTGGCGCAAAACCGGCTGACCAGCCTGCAGCCGCAATCGGTTGACGACATCCGCCAGATGGACGGGCCGATCATCCGGTTCTCGAAACCGCTCTATCAGAACCTCAAGGCGATCAAGCTGTTCCTGTTCCAGCGCATGTATCGCGCGCCGACCGTCGTGATCGAACGCAAGCGCGTCACCGCGATGGTGAATGCGCTGTTCCCGCTGTTTCTGGACGACCCGGGGCTGTTGCCCGACGACTGGCACGAAGATGTCGCGCGCGCCGCAGCCAAGGGCAACGAAGGCAAGACGGAACTTGCGCGCGTGGTTCTGGATTATGTGGCGGGCATGACCGACCGCTTCGCGATCCAGGAATATCACCGGCTGATCGAACCCGAAGCCTGAGCGGGGCAAAGACAGAAAAGGCGCCTTTCGAACAAGGCGCCTTTCTTTCTGGTCGAAATATCCCGGGGGAGGGCCGCAGGCCCGCGGGGGCAGCGCCCCCTTACACCATCATTTCCTTCGTCGCCGACAGCACGATGCCGGGATAGTCGCGCACCACGCGGTCGATGTCCCATTGCAGGCGGGTCAGGAACACGATGTCGCCGTCGTGGTCATGGGCGATGTGCTGCTTGTTGACGTTCACCATCTTCTCGATGGCGGCCTTGTCGCCCTGCACCCAGCGGGCGCTGGTGAACTGGCTCGGCTCGAACCGCACGGGGATGCCGTATTCGATCTCGATCCGGCTGGCCAGCACGTCGAATTGCAGCGCGCCGACGACGCCCACCACGAAGCCCGACCCGATGGCGGGTTTGAAGACCTTGGCCGCACCTTCCTCGGCGAATTGCATCAGCGCCTTTTCCAGATGCTTGCCCTTCATCGGGTCGGTAGAGCGCACCGATTGCAGCAATTCGGGCGCGAAGCTGGGGATGCCGGTGAAGCGCAGCACCTCGCCCTCGGTCAGCGCGTCGCCGATGCGCAGCTGGCCGTGGTTCGGAATGCCCATGATGTCGCCCGCCCAGGCCTCTTCGGCCAGTTCACGGTCGGCGGCCAGGAACAGCACCGGGTTCGACACGGCCATCGGCTTTTTCGTGCGCACATGGGTCAGTTTCATGCCGCGCGTGAAATGCCCCGAGACCAGCCGCACGAAGGCCACGCGGTCGCGGTGCTTGGGGTCCATGTTGGCCTGCACCTTGAACACGAAGCCGGTCACCGCCTTCTCGTCGGGCGAGACCGCGCGTTCGGCGGCGTTCTGCACCTGCGGTTCGGGGCCGAATTCGCCGATCCCGTCCATCAGTTCCTTGACGCCGAAGGAATTGATCGCCGAGCCGAACCAGATCGGCGTCAGGTGGCCTTCCAGAAACGCCTGCCGGTCGAAGGCGGGCAGCAGTTCGCGCGCCATCTCCAGTTCTTCGCGCAGCTGGGCCAGCTGCGCGGCGGGCACATGTTCGGCCAGCTTCGGGTCATCAAGCCCCGAAATCTTGACCGTCTCGGCCACCCGGTTGCGGTCGGCCCGGTCCATCAGCTCCAGCCGGTCGTGCAGCAGATCGTAGCAGCCCAGAAACTCGCGCCCCATCCCGATCGGCCAGCTGGCGGGCGCCACGTCGATTGCCAGGTTTTCCTGGATCTCGTCGATGATCTCGAACGTGTCGCGGCTTTCGCGGTCCATCTTGTTACAGAAGGTCAGGATCGGCAGGTCGCGCAGGCGGCAGACCTCGAACAGCTTGCGCGTCTGGCTTTCCACGCCCTTCGCCCCGTCGATCACCATGATCGCCGCATCGACCGCCGTCAGCGTGCGATAGGTGTCTTCGGAAAAATCGCTGTGGCCGGGGGTATCCACCAGATTATAGCGGAACTCCTTGTATTCGAACGACATTGCCGAGGCCGAGACCGAGATTCCGCGCTCTTGTTCCAGCTTCATGAAGTCCGACCGCGTGCGCCGCGCCTCGCCCTTGGCACGCACCTGACCGGCCATCTGGATGGCGCCGCCGAACAGCAGGAATTTTTCGGTCAGCGTGGTCTTGCCGGCGTCGGGATGCGAGATGATCGCAAAGGTCCGGCGGCGGGCGATTTCGGGCGGAAGGGCGGCTGTGTTTGTCATGTGCGCCCTTTAGCCGAAGGGGCGGCAACGGGCAAGCGGGATGGGGGCGCGCGCTCAGTCCTTGTCGCGGTGTTTGAACAGTGCCTCGCGGCCCACGCGGTCCAGCACTTCGCGCCCGGCTTCGGTGCCGAAATGCGGCTTGTGGCTCAGGTCGGGCAGGCGGGCGCGGATCTCGGCGGTCAGTTCCTCGGGCAGCAGGCTCAGGGTGGCGGCGTTGACCATCAGGCTTTCGACCGGGATGCCCTCGGCATAGATGATCTCGTGCCGGTCGAAGACCAGCGCGTAATAATCGACATAGCCGCCTTCGCGGCGCCAGACATGGTCGTCATCGACCAGATGCTTGGCCTGCACCAGAATTTCGGACGTGTCGCCCAGCCGTTTGTCGCCGCGGCGATACAGGAACACACGATGATGCGGCGAGATCACCAGATCACCGTCATTGCCCAGCGTGCCAGCGGAAATCACCACCGGCGCGAATGAGCCAAGCGCACGCAGCGTTGCCTTGCTGACCAGCCGCAGCGGCTGCGGGCCGTTATCGCGGGTCAGCACCCGGTCGCCGGGGCTCAGTGTCTCGATTGCGCGTTGCGCGCCGCCTGCCAAGGTGATCATCGTGCCGGTGGTGAAGGCCACGCAGACCAGATCGGACAGCCGCACGGCGCCGGGGTCCTCATGCGCCTCGATCAGCGTGTAATCGGTGCGCGCGGCAATCGGCGAAAGCGGCAGCGCATAGAGGGCCTGCGCCTCGTCATGGCGGATCAGCAGGATGTCGACGGTGTCGCCGTCGGGCGCCATCATCACATGGCGCGCCAGCAGGGTGATGCACTCGCCGGGCCGGCCCAGTTCGGACCCCTGCGCAATATGCTGCGATCCGTTTTCGGCAGGCGTAGGTTGCAACATCAGCCGCAGCGGCTGTGCCGCACGATCCAGCTGATACACATCGCCAGGTTGGCACAGACCGGCCAGATCCAGACCGTCGCCCTGATTGGCCCCCGAGGTGACCCAGATCAGATCCGCATCGAAGACATGAACGGCCTGAGCGGGCGGAGCGGGGCGCGAAACCATCGGCGTGGGATCTCTGGCTAAGGGGGCGTGTGCGGCACAAGCTAGACATGAAAGGCTTCCGTGGGGTTAATCAGGACTTGTCGCGTGCGTCAAGCCTTGGGCGGCGCTGCGGGCAGTTGTGCCTTGTCTTGCCCGCCGTTCACGCTAGGTTCGGGGGCCGGAACGATCGGCCCTCCAGGGGCGGGATCAGCAAAGAGGAGAGAGGGATGGATCTGGGGATCAAGGGGCGGCGTGCGATCGTCTGTGCGGGCTCCAAGGGATTGGGGCGCGGATGTGCCGAGGCGCTGGCCGAGGCTGGCGTCGAAATCGTGCTGAACGCGCGCGGCGCCGATGCGCTGGCCGCCACCGCCAATGACATCGAGGCGCGCTTCGGCGTGACGGTGATCCCGGTCGCCGCCGACATCACCACGCCCGAGGGCCGCGCCGCGGTGCTGGATGCCGCGGGCGATGTGGACATTCTGGTCAATAACGCAGGCGGCCCGCCGCCCGGCGTCTGGAGCGACTGGACGCGCGAGGATTTCATCAAGGCGCTAGATGCCAACATGCTGGCGCCGATCGCGATGATGCAGGCCTGCCTGCCGGGCATGATGGCGCGCGGCTGGGGCCGGGTGGTCAACATCACCTCGCAATCGGTGCGTGCGCCGATCGCGCAGCTTGGGCTGTCGAACTCGGCACGCGCCGGTCTGACCGGGTTTGTCGCGGGCACGGCGCGGCAGGTTGCCCACGCCGGGGTCTGCATCAACAACCTGCTGCCCGGGTTGCATGCGACCGACCGCGCCGATGCGCTGGACGGGGCGGTCGTGCGCGCCGAAGGGATTACCCTGGACGAGGCCCGCGCGCGGCGCTTTGCCAATATTCCGGTCGGGCGCTATGGCACGCGGGCCGAATTCGGCGCGATGTGTGCCTTCCTGTGTTCGACCCATGCGGGGTTCATCGTCGGGCAGAACATCCTGCTTGATGGCGGTGCCACGAATATCACCATCTGAGCGCGCGGCAGGGCGCAGGGCGGTGGCTTGCACCCCCGCGCGCGCCCTGTTATCCCGCCTTATCCCTGAGTGATTTGATCGGAAAGCCCGGTGAGCCCATCCTCCGCCCCGCAGCCGCACCACGCCGAAGCCCCCCGGCTGGAGGTGCAGAACCTGGTGCGCCGCTTCGACGGGCAGGTGGTGGTCGACGATGTGTCCTTCAGCATTCCGGCGGGGCAGGTCACCTGCCTGTTGGGGCCATCGGGTTGCGGCAAATCCACCACGCTGCGGATCATCGCGGGCGTGGACATGCAAGATCAAGGCAAGATCTTCGTCGATGGCAACCTGGTGTGCGACACGGTGTTCCGCGTGCCGCCCGAACGCCGGGCCATCGGTCTGATGTTTCAGGATTTCGCGCTGTTTCCGCACCTCAGCGTGGCGGACAACGTGGCCTTCGGGCTGGACGGTTCGCGCGCCGAGAAACGCGCGCGGGTGGCGGAACTGCTGGAGCGGGTGCATCTGGAAAAACACATCGACAGCTTCCCGCATGCGCTGTCGGGGGGCGAGCAACAGCGCGTGGCCCTGGCCCGGGCGCTGGCGCCGCGCCCGCGCATCCTGCTGATGGACGAGCCCTTCTCGGGGCTGGACGAGCGGCTGCGCGACGGCATCCGCGACGAGACGCTGGCGCTGCTGAAAGAGGAAGGCACCGCCGTTCTTCTGGTCACGCACGAGCCGCACGAGGCGATGCGCATGGCCGACCAGATCCTGCTGATGCGCGGCGGCAAGATCGTTCAGCGCGGCGCGCCCTATAACCTCTATAACGCGCCGGTGGATCGCGCGGCGGCGGCGTTCTTCAGCGATATCAACGTTTTGAAGGGCGTGGTGCGGGGCGCCCTGACGGCCACGCCCTTTGGCGATTTCCTGATGCCGGGCCATCCCGACGGTACCGAGGTCGATATCGTCATCCGCCCGCAGCACCTCAAGATCGACTTCGATCGCGCGGGCCGCGGCCCCAATCCGACCGCGCAGGATGGCACGCCCGCCCGCGGTGTGGTGGAACGCGCGCGTTTCATGGGGCGCGAAAGCCTGGTGGAGTTCCGCATGGATTTCGACGGCCGCGTGTTGCGCGCGACGGTGCCCAACGTCTTCCTGCCCAAACCCGGCACGCCGATGTGGCTGATGATCCGCCGCGACCGCTGCTTCGTGTTTCCTTCAAAAGACTGAGGGGGCGCTGCCCCCTCGCGGCCTGTGGCCGCTCACCCCCGGGATATTTGAACCAAGGTGAAAGCCCGTTCATCTTGCCGCAGGCAAAGAGCGGGCCGCGCCCCCTTCATTCGCCCGTGCGTCCGGTGTGCCCTCCGCGGCGCTGGCGCAGCCGGGGCGCGCGGGCGGGCAGTTCGGCCATGATTGCGCGGCGCGCTTCGGGGGGCATCCGCGACCAGTTGCCGATTTCGGCGAGGGAACGGAAGCAGCCGACGCAGATCTTCTCGACCGGGTGGATCGCACAGAGCTTGACGCAGGGGCTTTCGATCTCGTCGCGTTTCCAGATCTCGTCGGTCGGGTCAGCCATGCGCCGCCCCCATGTGACTGAGCCGGTCCAGCGCGCCCTGCAGGATGAAACCGGCCGCGACATGGTCGATCACCTCGGCGCGGCGCTTGCGGCTCATGTCGGCTTCCAGCATCGCGCGTTCGGCGGCCACGGTGGACAGCCGCTCGTCCCAGAAGGTGATCGGCAGATCGGTCAGCTTTTCCAGATTGCGCGCGAAGGCCCGGGTCGACTGGCAGCGCGGGCCTTCCGTGCCGTCCATATTCATCGGCAGGCCCAGCACCAGCCCCACGATTTCGCGTTCGGTGGTGATCTTCAGCAGGGCCGCCGCGTCCAGCGTGAATTTCTCGCGCCGGATGGTGGAAAGCGGCGAGGCGACCGAGCGCATCCGGTCCGAGACCGCGACGCCGATCGTCTTCGTGCCCAGATCAAGCCCCGCGAGCCCGCCATAGCGGGGCAGGTGGGGCGCGAAATCTTCGATGGTGGCGCAGATCACTGCGCCACCCCGGCGGCCTCTGCGGCGCCCTTGACCATTGCCAGCGCGGCCTCGTCGCCCGCCAGCGCGGTCTGTGCCGCGGCATAGACTTCGGCGGCGCGGTCGGTCTTGCCCAATGTCGCCAGCGAGGAAATGGCGCGCGCCCATTCGTTGGCGGCCCCGCCCTCGGTGGTCAGCCGGTCGACCAGCCCGTCAACCATGCCCTCGATCATCTGCTGGCGCTCTTCCGGGGTCATTTCGGCGGCGGACTGCATCTGCTCGGCGCTGGGGCCGGGCATCATCGGCGCCTGCGCCGCCGGTGCCTGCGGGGCGGCCATCGGCATTTGCGCCACTTCGCCTTCGGCGGCCTGACGGATGCGTTCCAGATCGTCAGGGGCGGTGGCGAACAGCCCCTGCGCCTCGGTCCAGATTTTCTGCGCGCGCTCTTCCTCGCCCAGCATCCGCAGCGAAGAGATCAGCTTGGCCCAGTCGGCGGCGGTGCCGCCTTCGGTGGCGAGCCGGTCATTGAGCTGTTCGACCATGCCGCGGATCATCTGCTGGCGCTCTTCGGGCGACATCTGCGCCGCGGCCTGCATATCCTCGGCCGTCGGGCCGCGCCCGTTTTCCTGCGGCATCTGATAGCTGGTCTCGCCGGCGATCCAGGCCAGTTGTTCGATATTGGCCCGGATCGGCGTCATCCAGGGCCCTTCGGGGGTGCCGTCGCGCAGCATGGCGTCCCAGATCCGGAACGCCCGGTCGCCGCGCGCGTTCTGCGCCATCATCAACCCGATGTAATAGCGCGACAGCGCATCGCGCGGGTCCTTGTCGAGCGCGGTGGCGAAGGCCTCTTCGGCCTCTTTGGTCACCAGGCCGCCGGCGGCGACGGTCATGTATTCGCCCAGCTGCGCGTAATCGGCGGCGGTGGCGGCATCGCCGCGCAGCGCGATCAGCCGACGCTGTGCCTGCCAGGACGCGCGGAAATTGCCCATGTTGGCTTCGTTCCGGGCAAGCAGTGCCAGCCCCTGCACATCGTTGGGACGCTCGGACACGGCCTTGCGCAGCCGCTCCATCAGCTCGGCGAACTGCGGCTCGGGGGTCGGCATCGGGCCACGCTGAACCTCGGCGGCCTTTTCCGCATCGTCCTGACTGGGGCGGCTGTCATACAGATCGTTGGCCAGCTCGAACCGTCCGGCGATCGGCTGATCGGCATAGCCCGCCGCGCCCAGCCGTTGATACAGCCAGAACGACCCGCCCATCAAGGCCGCCAGCCCCAGCAACACGGCCACCGTTGCCGCGCGGGGTGCCTCGGAGGGGCGGGCGGCCTTTTGCGCGGCGCGGTCGGCCTCCAGCATCCGGCGCGAGATTTCGATGCGCGTGCGCTCGGCTTCCTCGGCGCTCATCACGCCGCGGGTGAGGTCGCGCTCCAGATCGCGCAACTGGTCGCGATAAACCTGCACGTCATAATCGGCGGCGGTCGCCGTCGCGGGGTGACGGCGCACGAGGGCCAGCACGAAAAGCAGCGCGACGAACGCCACCAGGGCGGCGGTGAGGGTCCAAAACAGCATGAGGTCTCCTATCCTTGCGCATCATTTAGGCCGGATGGGCCGCGCAAGAAAGTGCCAAGCGCGTGAAAGGGGCGACCTGTCGCAGGACGATGTCGCATTTTTCCCTCAATTGCCGCTTGGGGGTGGCTTTCGTCGCGGCACGGGGTGCATCACAGGGGCAGGGGATGCGGCCCGCCCGACGGATTCGCCGCCCGCCCCGACTGCGCAGACACCAGAAAGGCCCGTGCCCGATGAGACGCTATTCGATGTTCGCCGTTGCCCGCGAAGCCGCGCGGTTCCACGCCGGGTGGGAGCGCGCCTGGCGCAGCCCCGAGCCGAAAAAACGCTACGATGTCATCGTCGTGGGGGCAGGCGGTCACGGTCTGGCCACGGCCTATTACCTGGGCAAGGTGCATGGCATCACCAATGTCGCGGTGATCGAGAAGGGCTGGCTGGGCGGTGGCAACACCGGGCGCAACACCACGATCATTCGCTCGAACTATCTGCAAGACCCGTCGGCGGCGATCTACGACAAGGCGCTCAAGCTTTACGAAGACCTGAGCCAGGACCTGAACTACAACGTCATGTTCAGCCCGCGCGGCCTGTTGATGCTGGCACAAAGCGAACACGAGATCCGCGGCTACAAGCGCACCGTCTATGCCAACAACCTGCAAGGCGTCGAAACCCGCTGGATCGAACCGGCCGAGGTCAAGGATCTGGTGCCGATCCTGAATATCGAGGGGCCGCGCTATCCGGTGCTGGGCGCGCTGCTGCAGGAACGCGGCGGCACGGCGCGGCACGACGCGGTGGCCTGGGGCTATGCGCGGGGCTGCTCGAACATGGGCATGGATATCATCCAGCAATGCGAAGTGACCGGCGTGCGCACCGAAGGCGGCCGTGTGGTCGGCGTCGATACCACCAAGGGCGCGATCGACTGCGGCAAGCTTGCGATCGTCGTGGCGGGCCATTCCAGCGTTCTGGCCGAGATGGCGGGCTTCCGGTTGCCGATCGAATCCATGGCGCTGCAGGCCTGGGTGTCCGAGCCGATCAAGCCGACGATCGACGTGGTGGTGATGGCCAACCTGGTGCATGGCTACATGTCGCAATCCGACAAGGGCGAGCTGGTGATCGGCGGCGGCACCGACGGGTTCAACAACTACACCCAACGCGGCAGCTGGCACCATGTCGAGGAAACCACCCGCGCGCTGGTCGAAACCTTCCCGATCATCAGCCGTCTGAAAATGCTGCGGCAATGGGGCGGTATCGTCGACATGACCGGCGACCGCTCGCCCATCATTTCGAAAACGCCGGTCGAGAATATCTTCGTCGATTGCGGCTGGGGCACTGGTGGTTTCAAGGCGATCCCGGGCTCGGGCTGGGCGATGGCCGAACTGGTGGCCAAGGGCGAGCCCGGGCCGCTGGCCGCCGATTTCGGGCTGAACCGTTTCCGCGAGGGCCGCTTCATCGACGAAAGCGTGGCGGCCGGGGTGGCGCACTGATGGCACCGCAGTATTCCTTCTTCCGCTTGCAGCGGGCGGCGGTTTGCGCGCATGGGAACCGCGATGCGGCGACCGGCGTTATCTTTCTGCAACAAACACAGAAGGATGATGACCCATGGCAGAACCGACCGGCACCGGCCTCAAGAGCTTCCTCATCGGCGTGCTGCTTGTCCTCGTTGTCGGGGCAGGCTGGTACATTTTCACGGGTGGCGATGTCCCCGCGGCCGATGAGCCGGAAATCCAGATCGACCTTCCCGACAAAAATTAACTCCGGGCACGACCGCATGGCGCGCCCCCTGATGCAGGAGCGCGCGTCATGCTGACCCTCCAATGCCCCTATTGCGGGGCGCGTGTTGAGGAAACCGAGCTGGCCCCGGGAGGCGAGGCGCATCTGAAGCGTTTCGGTCCCGGGTCTTCGGATGCCGATTTCGAATCCTACATGTTTGCGCGCAAAAATCCCAAGGGCGTGCATTTCGAACGCTGGCGCCATGCCTATGGCTGCGGCAAGTGGTTTCTGGCGGCGCGCTGCACGGCCACGCTTGAAGTGTTCGGCACCTATCCTGCCCAGACCACCGAACCGCCCGCCGATCTGATTGCCAAGATCAAGGAAAAACGCCCCACTTGGGAGGGCTATAAATGAGCACCCGTCTGGCCAAAGGCGGCCGTCTGATCGACCGCGCCAAACCCCTGAATTTCACCTTCAACGACAAGCCCTTGCGCGGCTATGCGGGCGATACGCTGGCTTCGGCGCTTCTGGGCGCGGGTCAGGTGATGCTGGGGCGCAGCTTCAAATATCACCGCCCCCGCGGGCTGGTGGCCTCGGGCGTCGAGGAACCCAACGCGCTCGTCGGTCTGGGCCGCAATGCGCGGTTTGAACCCGATCAGCGCACCACCACCACCGAACTGTTCGAGGGCGCCGAGACGCGCAGCCAGAACCACTGGCCCAGCCTTGACTTCGACGTGGGCGAGATCAACGACAAGCTGTATAAATTCTTCCCCGCCGGGTTCTACTACAAGACCTTCATGTTCCCGCGCTTCGCCTGGAAACATCTGTTCGAGCCGATCGTGCGGCAATCCGCTGGTCTGGGCGGCGTCCCGCGCGAGGCCGATGTCGACCGCTATGAACAGGCCTATGCCTATACCGACGTTCTGGTCGCGGGGGGCGGTGTGGCCGGTCTGGCCGCAGCGCTGCGCGAGGCCCGCACGGGCAAGCGGGTGATGGTGCTGGAACAGACCCCGCATTGGGGCGGGCGCGCGCCCGTCGACGGGGGCCAGATCGACGGTCAGGCGGCCGCCGACTGGATCAGCAATGCCGTGCAAACCCTTGAAGGCATGGACAATGTCACCCTGAGGACGCGCACGATGCTGGCCGGTCTGCATGACCACGGCTATGCCATCGGCTATCAGTCGGTGGGCGATGCGACCCCGGGCGATGGCCGCCCGCGGCACCGTCTGTGGCGCATTCGCGCCGGGCTGACGATCACCGCGACGGGCGCCATCGAACGCCCGCTGGCCTTTGCCGGCAACGATGTGCCCGGCGTCATGCTGGCGGGCGCGGTGCGCGACTACATCGTGAACTGGGGTGTCAGCCCCGGCGACCGCACCGTGATCGTCACCAATAACGACGATGCCTATCGCACCGCGCTGGCGGTGCTGGATGCCGGGCTGACGGTGGCCGCCGTGATCGACGCGCGCGAACATGCCTCGGGTCCGCTGGCGCAGAAGCTGCGCGAGCGTGGCGTGCGGGTTCTGGAAGGCCGCGGCATTGCCAAGGTGCATGGCCGCAAGGCGGTGACCGGCGTTGCGATCTGCGCGCAGGCGGGCGAGGGCGGCGTGGTCGAACAGATCGCCTGCGATTGCGTGGCGATGTCGGGTGGCTGGTCGCCCGTGGTCCATCTATGGAGCCATTGCGGCGGCAAGCTGACCTGGGACAACACGCATGCGATGTTCCGCCCCGATCCCGACCGCCCGCCGCTGGGCGATGCCGGGCAGCCGCTGGCCCGGGCCGTCGGCGCGGCCAATGGCCTGCTGACCCTGCCCGAGATCATGGCCGAGGCCGATCTGCCCGCCGTGGCCGAACCCGAGGCCCCGCTGGCCCCGGTCTGGGTGATGCCGGCAGGCGCGAAAGAGGCGCTGAAGTTCAAATCCTTCCTCGATTATCAGAACGACGTGAAGGTGTCGGACGTGCAGCTGGCCGCCCGGGAAGGCTATGAATCGGTCGAACACACCAAGCGCTATACCACGCTGGGGATGGCGACCGATCAGGGGAAACTCAGCAACATCAACGGCCTGGCGGTGTTGTCCGATGCCCTGGGGCAGCCGATCCCGGCCACCGGCACCACCACCTTCCGCCCGCCCTATACCCCGATCAGCTTTGGCGCGATCGCGGCCGAGGCCCGCGGCGAGATCTTCCAACCGCTGCGTCGCACGCCGATGCACGCCTGGCACGAATCCCATGGCGTCGCGTGGGAGCCGGTGGGCCTGTGGCGGCGCCCCTATACCTACCCTCGCACCGGCGAAAGCCACCGCACTGCGGTGAACCGCGAAATCACGAACACCCGCAGCAATGTCGGGCTGCTCGATGCCTCGACGCTGGGCAAGATTCTGGTCAAGGGGCCCGATGCGGGCCGGTTCCTCGATCTGATGTATACCAACATGATGTCGACCCTGCCGGTGGGCAAATGCCGCTATGGGCTGATGTGCAATGACAACGGCTTCCTGATGGATGACGGCGTCGTGGTGCGCCTGTCCGAGGATAGCTGGCTGTGCCACACCACCAGCGGCGGCGCCGACCGTATCCACGGCCACATGGAAGACTGGCTGCAATGCGAATGGTGGGATTTCAAAGTCTATACCGCCAACCTGACCGAGCAATTCGCGCAGGTGGCCGTGGTCGGCCCGAAGGCGCGGCTGCTGCTGGAAAAACTGGGTGGCATGGATGTCTCGGCCGAGGCGCTGCCCTTTATGACCTTCGCCGAGGGCACGCTTGGCGGGTTCGACGCGCGGGTGTTCCGCATCTCGTTCTCGGGGGAGCTTAGCTATGAAATCGCCGTGCCCGCGGCGCAGGGTCTGGCCTTCTGGCAGGCGCTGCATGACGCGGGCGCCGAGTTTGGCGCGATGCCCTACGGCACCGAGGCGCTGCATGTGATGCGGGCCGAGAAGGGCTTCATCATGATCGGCGACGAAAGCGATGGCACAGTGATCCCGCAGGATCTGGGCCTGTCCTGGGCGATCAGCAAGAAGAAGGCCGATTACATCGGCAAGCGCGCGCAGGAACGCAGCCATATGACCGACCCGGATCGCTGGCAACTGGTGGGGCTGGAAACGCTGGATGGCTTGGTTCTGCCCGATGGCGTCTATGCGGTGGCGGATGGCTATAACGCCAACGGTCAGCGCCATACCCAAGGGCGCGTCACCTCGACCTATTTCTCGCCCACGCTGGGGCGCGGCATCGCGATGGGTCTGGTCAAACACGGGCCCGCGCGGATGGGCGAGGTGCTGGATTTCCCCGCCGACAAGGGCGCGGTGATCAAGGCGCGGATCGTCGATCCGGTGTTCTACGACAAGGAAGGGAAGAAGCAGAATGTCTGATGCGGTCAGCGCCCTGAACGGGCAAACCCATGACGGCTTCGCCCGGGTGGCCGAGGCCGGGCTGCGCGGCATGGTCACGATCCGCGCCGATCTGGGCAGTGCGGCCCTTGCCGGGGCGCTTGCGGCGCTTGGGCTTTCGGTGCCTGCGCAGCGCGGCATCGTCAGCGCGGGCGGCAAGGCGGTGGGCTGGATGAGCCCGGATGAACTCTTGCTGCTGTGCGATTACGCGCAGGCGCCGCAGATCGCCGCCGATCTGACATCTGCGCTGGCGGACGAACATGCGCTGGTCACCGTGGTATCGGATGCCCGCGCGTTGTTCACCGTGCAGGGCGCGAAGGCCGATCAGGTGCTGATGAAGCTGTGCCCCGTCGATTTCGCCACCCTGCCCGAAGGCGAGCTGCGCCGCACCCGGGCCGCGCAGGTTGCCGCCGCGCTTTGGCGTTCGGGGCCCGACGAGATCAGCATCGTCTGCTTCCGCTCGGTCGCGGGCTATATGATGGGGCTGCTCGAGGTCGCCTCGCGCAAGGGTGGCGAGATTTTCTGAACGCGGGCAGGCCTTGGGCCGGGCAGGGGGCGGCGCCCCTTGCGCCGGTTCCCGGCTGATCCGCACAGGGTCTTGCGCGGATGCGCCCTTGACCTCTGATCCCCGCGCGCTTCTATAGAGGCAGCAACAGGACCCCTTCGAAAAGGATGCATATTATGGCTTTCGAACTTCCCGATCTTCCCTATGCCCATGACGCGCTGGCCGATCTTGGCATGTCGAAGGAAACCCTCGAATACCACCACGACCTGCACCACAAGGCCTATGTCGACAACGGCAACAAGCTGATCGCGGGCACCGAATGGGAAGGCAAGTCGCTGGAAGAGGTCGTCAAGGGCACCTATCAGGCGGGCGCCGTCGCGCAGAACGGCATTTTCAACAACGCGTCGCAGCATTGGAACCATGCCCAGTTCTGGGAAATGATGGGCCCGGGCGGCAAGGTGATGCCGGGCGAGCTGGAAAAGGCGCTGGTTGAGTCGTTCGGCTCGGTCGCCAAGTTCAAGGAAGAGTTTGCCGCTGCCGGTGCGGCCCAGTTCGGTTCGGGCTGGTGCTGGCTGGTGAAGGATGCCGACGGCGCGCTGAAAGTGACCAAGACCGAGAACGGCGTGAACCCGCTGTGCTTTGGCCAGACCGCGCTTCTGGGCTGCGACGTGTGGGAACACAGCTATTACATCGACTTCCGCAACAAGCGCCCGGCCTATCTGACCAACTTCCTCGACAAGCTGGTGAACTGGGAAAACGTCGCTTCGCGCATGTAATCGCGGCCGCGATCGTCACAGCAAGCCCGCCGGAGCGATCCGGCGGGCTTTTTGCTGGGCGCGTTTGCGCCGGGGTGCGGCGCATTGACCAAAGGGCTGGTAACCGGGCCTACTCGGGACTACCTTTCTTTCAGGCATGAGAAAGGAGGACGCCATGCTGTTTTCCAAAGGTGTGAGGTTTCTGATTGCCGACGAGGCGCGTGCGTTTCTGGTCGAGAACGTGGGCAACCCGAGCGCGCCGGAATTGAAGGTTCTGGGCAGCCGCACGGCGGAGCCTGCGGTCGATTTTGCCGCTCCTCCGGGCCGCGAGGGGGATCGCGGGACGGGCCATGGCACCGCCTTCGTGCAGGGCGATCCCGAGCGCGTTGCGCAGGTCCGCTTTGCCCGTGTCCTGGTCGGCTTCTTGGGGGCGCATGCCGGCGATGCCAAGCTGGTTCTGGTTGCCCCGCCGCAGATGCTGGCCGCGTTGCGCGCCGAAATGCCTGCGGCGCTGGCCGAACGGATCGTGGCCGAGATCGACAAGACCCTGACCGGCCATCCGCTGCCGGATCTGGCGCGGGTTCTCGTCGCGGCGCTTGATCCGGTCTGAGGCCGGTTTTCAGGGCGCCGGGGGCTTTCCTTTCCCCGCCGGATCGGGCAGCGTGGCGCGATCTGGCGGGGGCGTAGGCATGTCCTTGCCGCAGGCAGGGACATCAGACAATGAGCGACACGGTCAAGGGCTTTTGGGCGATCGTCGCCGCATGCACGGTCTGGGGCCTCTCGGGGATGTATTACAAGATGCTGGCGGCGGTTCCGCCGCTTGAGGTGCTGGCGCATCGCACCTTGTGGTCGCTGGTGTTTTTCGGCGCGGTGCTGATCGTGCAGCGCCGGGTCGGTGCCTTGGCCGCAGCGCTGCGCGGGCGCAATCTTGGCGTTCTGGCGATTTCCGCGCTGGTGATTTCGATCAACTGGTTCGGCTTCATCTGGTCCGTGCAGAACGGCCGCGCGGTCGAGGCGAGCCTTGGCTATTACATCTTTCCCCTGGTGGCGGTGGTTCTGGGGCTGGTCGTCTTTGGCGAGCGGCTGGATCGGTTGCAGGGCGCGGCCGTCGCGCTGGCGGCGCTGGCGGTCGGCGGGCTGACCTGGGGGCTGGGCGCGGCGCCCTGGATGGCATTGCTGCTGGCGGGCACATTCGGGGCCTATGGCCTGATCAAGAAGCGGCTCGATCTGGGGCCGGTGGTTTCGGTCACGGCAGAGGTGGCGCTGCTGGCGCCCTTCGCACTGGGCCTGTTGCTGGCGCTGCATTACGGCGCCTTCGGCCTTGCGCCGGGGTCGGGGCATTTCGGTGCCGATTGGCGCGAAAGCGCGCTGCTGGCGTTTTCGGGGGTGCTGACCGGCGGGCCGCTGATGCTGTTTTCCTATGCCGCGCGGCGGGTGCGGATGGCGACGCTGGGGCTGGTGCAATACCTCAATCCGACCCTGCAATTCGCGGTGGCCGTGCTGGTCTTCGGCGAGCCGCTGACGCAGTGGCACGCGATGGCCTTTCCGCTGATCTGGGGCGCGCTGGCGCTGTATTCCCTGGCCAGCCTGCGCCGCTGATCAGCCAAGGGCGGTGGCGAGTTCGCGTTCCAGCGTGGCGACATCGGGGGCCCAGATCAGCATGTCCTGCAGGCTGGGATCGGCAAAGCCCTCGGCCACGATCTGATCCAGCATCGCGCGCAGCGGTTCCCAATATCCGTCGGTGTTGAGGATCAGGATCGGTTTGCGATGCAACCCGATCTGGCGCCAGGTCAAGACCTCGAACAACTCGTCGAGCGAGCCGGCGCCGCCGGGCAGCACGACGATCGCGTTCGAATTCATGAACATCACCTTCTTGCGCTCGTGCATGTTCTCGGTGACGACGAAGGTGGTCAGGTCGCGCTTGCCGACCTCGCGCGGGAACAGGTGTTCGGGGATCACGCCGAAGGTGGCGCCGCCCGCGGTCTGTGCCGCCCGGGCGACCTCGCCCATCAGCCCGACATCGCCTGCGCCGTAAACCAGCCGCCAGCCGCGTGCGGCCAGCATCGTGCCGGTGTCGCGCGCAGCCTGCACATAGGCGGGGCGGGCCCCCGCGCGCGAACCGCAGTAAACGCAGACAGAGGGAAGGGGTCTGGTCATCGGAAAATCCTTTCGTCGCCATGCGTCGTCGCACGGGCGCCACAATCGGCGCGAAGCGATCAGCGAATTGTTGTTCGGTGATACCGGCTTGGCTAAGCTTGCTCAAGCCGCGCGGCGCAAGATCGCGCGAGAGAAAGGGACGGATATGGAACACGGCAAGGCAGAGGCCCCGGAACAGGCGGCACCGGCGCAGGCCGGGGCGGCGTCGGGGGCGGGTGGCGCGGTGTTGGGCGCGCTGGCGGCGTTGGGGGTGCTGGCGGTCGGCGCGGGCTATTGGGTGCTGAGCAGCAGCACACCGCCGACGCAGGCCCCGGCCCCGGTGGCGCAGATGCCTGCCCCGGTGGCGGAACCCGTGGCCGAAGCTGCGGCGCCTTCGGCGACACAGGCACCGCCTGTCGCCGCCCGCTTCGATCAGTTCCGCGCCTCGCCCGAAGGGGCGATCACGCTTGCGGGGCATGCTGAACCGGGCGCCACGGTCGAGGTACTGCTCGACGGGCAGGTGGTGGACACGGTGCAGGCGCTGGCGGGGGGCAGTTTCGCCTCGGTCGTGCTGGCCGGGCCTGCCGCGACGGCCCGCAGCCTGAGTGTGCGGATCACCGGCGCCGATGGGGTGGCCCGTGACGGCGGCGAGGTGCTGACCGTCGCGCCAAGCCCGCAGGCCGTGGCCGAGGCCGCGGCTGCCGCTGGCGCCGCCCCCGAGGCGGTGGCCGAGCAGGTCGCTGCAGTCGAAACCGCCGCCGCCGCGCCGGTGGTGGCCGATGCCGCGGGCGCGCGGGTGCTGGCGGAGGCCAGCGCCGTGCTTGTGATCGACACGCTGTCCTATGATGCGGCAGCGAATGTCGCGCTCAGCGGACGCGGGGCCCCCGATGGGGCGCATCTGCGGGCCTATCTGAACGAAGCGTTTGTGGCCGAAGGCACCGGCACGGCGGATGGCAGCTGGCGCATGGTTCTGGCCGATGTGGCCCCGGGGCGCTACAGTTTGCGCGTCGACGCGCTGGATGCCGCAGGCAAGGTGCTGGCCCGGGCCGAGACGCCCTTTGAACGTGTCGCCCCCGCGCTTCTGGCGCAGGCGGCACCGGCGGTGCCGGCCGCCGAAGGTGAGGTTGCGGTTAGTGCTGCGCCCGCCCCGGTCGCGGCGCCCGCTGCTGGCACCCCCGCCGTGCGGCTGCTGACCGTGCAGCCGGGCAATACGCTTTGGGCGATCGCGCGCGAAACCTATGGCGACGGGTTCCTCTATGTGCGGGTGTTCAGCGCCAATCAGGACCAGATCCGCGACCCCGATCTGATCTATCCGGGGCAGGTCTTCACCCTGCCCGAATAGGGCTGGACATCGTGCCCGCAGGGCTTAGGTAATGCGCTCCGGGTGGCAGGCGATGGCCGTGCCGCCCTGCGATATTTCAACAGTTGGAAAGGGCGCGATATGCCGCCGTCACAAATCACGCAAGCGGGCAAGCTGGACCGGGCCGAGCGCTCGCGCGGGGCTCGGACGATCCGGCAGGTGGCGCCCTATCTGTGGCCCGAAGGCCAGCCCTGGGTGAAGCAACGCGTGGTGCTGGCGATGCTGGCGCTGGTGGTGGCCAAGCTGATCTCGGTCGGCACGCCGTTCCTGTACAAGGCGGCGGTGGACGCGTTGGCGGGCGAGGCACGGGCCGAAGGCTGGCTGCTGGGTCTGGGCGCGGTGGCGCTGACCATCGCCTACGGGGTGGCGCGGCTGTCCTCGGTGGGGTTTGGCGAGCTGCGTGATGCGATCTTCGTGCGGGTGGCGCAGCGCGCGCTGCGGCAACTGGCGCTGGAAACCTTCGAACACATCCACCGCCTGTCGATGCGCTATCACATCACCCGCAAGACCGGCGGGCTCAGCCGGATCATCGAACGCGGCGTGAAGGGCGTCGAATTCCTGCTGCGCTTCATGCTGTTCTCGGTCGGGCCGCTGATCCTGGAACTGACGATGGTGTCGATCCTGTTCGCGGTGCTGTTCGACTGGCGCTATGCGGCGGTCGTGGTGGTGACGATCTGGGCCTATGTCACCTTCACCTTCAAGGTCACCGAATGGCGCGTGGCGATCCGGCGGCGGATGAACGAGGCCGACACCCAGGCCAACCAGAAGGCCATCGACAGCCTGCTGAACTTTGAAACCGTGAAATATTTCGGCGCCGAGAAACGCGAGGCCGCGCGCTATGACGCCTCGATGGCGGGTTATGAGCAGATGGCCGTGAAGACCGGGCAATCGCTGGCTTTCCTGAACTTCGGACAAAGCCTGATCATCACCACGGGTCTGGTGATCGTGATGGTGATGGCGGCGATGGGGGTGCAGGCGGGCACGCTGACGGTGGGCGATTTCGTCATGGTGCAGGCCTATATGATCCAGATCACGATGCCGCTGGGCTTTCTGGGCACGGTCTACCGCGAGATCCGGCAAGCCCTGGTCGATATGGGCGAAATGTTCGATTTGTTGCATCAGCCGGCCGAAATTCAGGACAAGCCCGATGCAAATGTTCTGAAAGTGCAAGGCGGTGAAGTCACCTTCGACAATGTGCAATTCGCCTATGACCCGGCGCGTCCGATCCTCAAGGGGATTTCGCTGACGGTCCCGGCAGGGCAGACGGTGGCGCTGGTCGGGCCGTCGGGGTCTGGCAAATCCACCATCGGGCGGCTGATGTTCCGCTTCTACGAGGTCACGGGCGGCGCGATCCGTATCGACGGGCAGGACCTGCGCGATGTGACGCAAGACAGCCTGCATGCCGCGATCGGCGTGGTGCCGCAAGACACGGTGCTGTTCAACGACACCATCCGCTACAATATCGCCTACGGTCGCCCCGATGCCACCGAGGCCGAGATCATCGCTGCCGCCCGCGCCGCCAAGATCCATGACTTCGTGACGCATCTGCCCGAAGGCTACGACACGGCGGTGGGCGAGCGCGGGCTGAAACTCTCGGGCGGGGAAAAGCAGCGCGTGGGCATCGCCCGCACCCTGCTGAAGAACCCGCCGATCCTGCTCTTGGATGAGGCGACCTCGGCGCTCGATACCCAGACCGAACGTGACATCCAGGACAGCCTGAAGGCGATGGGGCAGGGGCGCACGGTCATCACCATCGCGCACCGCCTCAGCACGATTGCCGATGCCGACCGGATCGTCGTGCTGGAAAAAGGCGAGATCGTCGAAGAGGGCACGCATGAGACGCTGCTGGCCCGCGGTGGGCGCTATGCCGCGATGTGGGCGCGCCAGTCGGCCGAGGAAGACGAAGACGCCGCCTGAGAACCCCGGCACCGCGCGGAGTAATTCCCGCGCGGTGCCCTTACCCCGCCACGCCGGTTTCGGCCAGATAGACCCGCACAGCCTCCTGCACATGGCGGAACCGGTCGCCGCCCAGATGCTTGCCGCCATACCAGCGCGTCACCACGATCAGATGGCGCTCCAGCGCGGCGCTCTCCAGCATCCGCAGGATGATCGCCCCGGCCCCCGCTTCTCCGTCATCACTTTTCACCGGCCCGTCGGGCCCCAGAAGTCCCCAGCTGTTATGCGTGGCCTTCGCGAATTTCTTGACCCGCTTCAGCTCCTTGAGCAGGGCCTTGGCCTGCGCCTCGTCGGCACAGGGCGCGCCCGAAACCGCATAGCGCGAGCCACGGTCGCTGATGATATCCTCAAAGATCTGCATTGGGGCATGGGTAAGGCTTTGCCCGCCGATCTGCAAGCGGCCCATCCTCAGGGGGGCGCTGCCCCCCGCTACGCTCCCCCCGGGATATTTGGGCCAAGATGAAACCGCGGCGCTTTCACTTTGGCAGAAATATCCCGGGGGTGAATGGCCGCAGGCCAGAGGGGGCAGCGCCCCCTGCGCGCTCAGCCAGCCTTGAAATGCTTGCCGAGTTTCAGCCCCTGTCCCTGATAGTTCGAGGCGATCCCCGCCCCGTACAGCCGCTCGGGGCGGCCCGCCATGCGTTCATAGACGAGGCGGCCCACCACCTGTCCGTGTTCGAGCACGAAGGGCGCCTCGTGGCAGCGCACCTCGAGCACCCCGCGCGAGCCCGCGCCGCCCGCCGCGCCGTGGCCGAAGCCGGGGTCGAAGAAGCCCGCGTAATGCACACGGAACTCGCCCACCATGGCAAGATAGGGGGCCATTTCGGCGGCGAAATCGGGCGGGATCGTCACCGCCTCGCGCGACACCAGAATGTAGAACGCGCCGGGGTCGAGGATGATCTGGCCATCGCGGCTGTGGATTTCCTCCCAGAATTCCGAAGCCGGGTAATGCGCGATCCGGTCGAGGTCGATCACCCCGGTATGCGGTTTCGCGCGATAGCCCACCAGATCGCCCGTCTCGGGGCGCAGATCCACCGAGAAGCCCAGACCGTGGTCGATCACCGCCTCGCCCGAGACCAGCGGTTCGGCGGAATGCAGCGCTTTCAGTTCGGCGTCGCTGAGCACGGCCTGCCCGGCACGGAAGCGGATCTGGTTCAGGCGCATCCCCGGGCGCACCAGCACCGAAAACGAGCGCGGGCAGATCTCGGCGTATAGCGGGCCGCTGTAGCCTTCGGGAATGCGGTCGAATTCGGTGCCGCCATCGGTGATGACCCGGGTCAGCAAATCGAGCCGGCCGGTCGAGGATTTCGCATTGGCGATCGCCGTCAGGCCCGGCGGCAGCGCAAGACCTTCCATCAGCGGCACCAGATAGACGCAGCCCTTTTCCAGCACCGCACCGGCGGACAGGTCCATCCGGTGCATTTCGAAATCGGACAGTTTCGCATCGACCCGCGTGCCTTTGCCCGCCAGGAACGAGGCGCGGATGCGGTAGGCCACGGTGCCCAGCCGCAGATCAAGGCTCGCGGGTTGGATCTGCTCGGCGGTAACGGGCGTCTGGGCGGTAATTTCACCGCGCGCGATCATCGCCTTGAGCGCGGTATCAGGCAGCACACCCAGCGTCATCCGGTCAACCTCCCAAGGGCAAGTGGCAGATACACGAACGCCCACCGCATGGGAATGCGATGGGCGTTTGTCGTAATGGTCGGGCCGGAGAGATTCGAACTCTCGACCTTCCGCCCCCCAGACGGACGCGCTAACCAGGCTGCGCCACGGCCCGACGAGGCGCATATAGAGGCATTGCGCGGGCGGGTGCAAGCGGCAAAACGCAACTTTTTTCGCCCGGCGCGCCCTGCCGTCTGGCGCATGGTTTCACGGCCAGCGAAACGGGGCATGA
Organism: Rhodobacteraceae bacterium UBA6796; assembly: GCA_002452815.1. GTDB lineage: Bacteria > Pseudomonadota > Alphaproteobacteria > Rhodobacterales > Rhodobacteraceae > Rhodobacter. The sequence continues at coordinate 181,964 of DKFM01000020.1, read as the reverse complement.
CGGCCATCAGCCCAGCGTCGCGCGCGGCGGCTGTTGCAGCCGGTCGCGCAGCGCCTCCAGCCGGTCGTAAGCGGCCAGAAGGCGGGTGCGTTCACCGACCGACAGCGATGCCGGGTTGAGCGCACGCAGGCGCGTGCAAAGCGGCGGGCGCGTCGGTGCAGGGGCCTCGTCGGACTGCGGGGCGGGGCGTCCGACCATCAGGCTGACGATCTGTGCCACGGCGGGGTCAGGTTCGGGCGGCGGTGCGACATCCAGCGCCATCGGGGCTTCTTCCGAAGGGGGCGCTGGCGGCTCCGCTGCGGCCGCCAGATCCTGCGCTTCGCCGGGTTCGATCAGCGGTTCGGCATCTTGCGGCTCGTCAAACAGCGAGGTTTGGTGCCAGCCGCTTTCCTGGTGGGGGGGGCGTTTGGCGCCAGTGCGCAGGGATTGCTGCGGGGCCGGGCGGTCCTCGGGGTCGGCGGGAAACAGCGAGACCACAGCGGACGGGGCCGGAGGGGCCGCCGCAGGCCAGGAGGCCCCGGGCGGGGCAGGCGGTTCTGGCGTGGCTGCGGGTGCGGTGGGCGCTTCCGGTTCGGGTTCTGGGGCCTCGGCGGCAGGGGCGTCGGTACCCTCGGCCTCGGGCCAGTCGGTCGTTTCGGGTTTTGGCTCGGGTTCGGGGGCAGGGGGCACCGGAACAGCCAGCAGTTCGGCGACGGCCCGGCTCGTGTCGCGCGAAGCAGAGGCTTCGGCTTCGGCCACCGCTTCCAGATCCAGACCGGACAGCGCCATCACATGACGCACACCTTCATCTTTCAGGATCTTCTGCACGCCGCGGATGGCCAGCCCCTGTTCGTGCAAAAGCCGCTTGATCCCGCCCAGCAGTGCCACGTCGTCGGGCCGGTAATAGCGTCGCCCGCCCGCGCGCTTGACGGGTTTGACCTGCGGAAACCGGCTTTCCCAGAAGCGCAGCACATGGGTGGGCGTTTCCAGAATGTCCGCGACCTCGGAGATGGTGCGGAATGCATCGGCAGATTTCGACATCGCGCCGTCCTCGTCAGCTTGGGCCCGCGAAACGGGCCTCTCGGATCAGGGTGTGGGGCGGTGCGGCCCGGCCCGAAGGCTCAGCCCGCGTTTCCGGCGGCCACGCGGTCTTTCATCAGATGCGAGGGGCGGAATGACAACACGCGGCGTGGCGAAATCGGCACTTCTTCGCCGGTTTTCGGATTGCGCCCCATGCGCGAGGATTTCTCGCGCACCGAGAAGGTGCCGAAGGACGAGATCTTTACCGTTTCGCCGGCCGCCAGCGCATCGGAGATGTGCTGCAGCACGCTTTCGACCAGTTGCGCGGATTCGTTGCGCGACAGGCCAACCTCGCGAAACACCGCTTCGCTCAGATCCATGCGCGTCAAAGTCTTTTCTGCCATCATATCCCCCCGGACAGGTTTCGGCCACGATGGCGGCAATGACATTCCGAGTCAATATCAATGGCTTGCGCGGCGCACTTGAGACAGGCTTCGGGGGCCGGTTGCGCGCAATTTCGATGCAGTGGCGGGGTGGGCGTCGGGCGTGAGTATTTTTGCCAAGAAGAAGGGCAGCCCGCCGCTGCGCGGCAGATCCCCGCGCAGGGCGCTTACCAGCGCAGGACTACCGCGCCCCAGGCCAAACCGCCGCCGATTGCCTCGGTCACGATCAGATCGCCGGTCTTGATCTGGCCGCGGTCGCGCCCGACCGACAGGGCCAGCGGGATCGACGCCGCCGAGGTGTTGCCATGGTCCTGCACGGTCACGACCACGCGATCCATCGGCACCTGCATCCGCTCGGCCGTGGCGGCGATGATCCGCAGGTTGGCCTGATGCGGCACGATCCAGTCGACATCCCCGCCCGACAGGCCGATCTTGCCCAAGGCGGTATGTGCGGTTTCGGCCAGTTTTTGCACGGCATGTTTGAACACCGCATTGCCCTGCATCCGCAGATGGCCCGCAGTGCCGGTGCTGGAAACGCCGCCATCCACATACAGAAGGTCGCGATAACGGCCATCGGAATGCAGGTCGGTCGCCAGGATGCCACGATCGGCGGTATGGCCCGGGCCGGTTGCGGCCTCGAGCACCAGGGCGCCCGCGCCATCGCCGAACAGCACACAGGTGCCGCGGTCGTCCCAGTCCATGATCCGGCTGAAGGTTTCGGCGCCGATGACCAGCACGCGTTCGGCCTGGCCGGAAATGATCAGGCCGTTGGCATTGGTCAGCGCGAAGATGAAGCCCGCGCAGACCGCCTGCACGTCATAGGCATAGCCGCGGGTCGAGCCGATTCCCGCCTGCACCATCGTCGCGACGGAGGGGAAGGTGAAATCCGGGGTCGAGGTGGCCACGACGATCGCGTCGATGTCATTGGCGGTCAGTTCGGCGTCCAGCAGCGCGGCCTGCGCGGCCTTGATCGCCAGCTGCGAGGTGGTTTCCCCCTCGGCCGCGAAATGGCGCCGTTCGATCCCGGTGCGGGCCCGGATCCATTCGTCGCTCGTCTCCAGCCGCGATTCGAATTCGGCGTTTTCGACAATGCGTTCAGGCAGGTAATGCCCCACACCGCGAACCACGGCTCTGATTTTCATTTTAGGGTCTCGCTGGTTTCAACGGCTTGCGGCGCATCCTGCCCCGAGACTGACGCAGAGGCAACCCGTGCGGCGAGTTTTGCCGCGAATCCCGATTGTGCCAGGCGCACTGCCAGGTCGATCGCGGCGGCCACGCCGGTGCCGTCGGCGCCGCCGTGCGATTTGACCACGGTGCCGTTGAGGCCCAGGAACACCCCGCCGTTGGCGCGGCGCGGGTCGATCTTGGCTTTCAGGCGGTTGAGCGGCCCCATCGCCAGCAGGGCGCCAAGGCGCGCCAGCAGGGTGGCGGTGAAGGCCTCGCGCATCAGGGCGCCCGCGAATTTCGCGGTGCCCTCGCCGGTTTTCAGCGCGATATTGCCGGTGAACCCGTCGGTCACGATCACGTCGACCCGGTCCGAGGGCAGATCGTTACCTTCGACGAAGCCGATGAATTCGAATTGCCCGGCGCCTTGCGCGCGGCCCATCATTTCGTAGGCGGCTTTCAGCTCGGGGGTGCCCTTGTGTTCTTCGGTGCCGACATTCAGCAGGCCAACGCGCGGCCGCACGATTCCCAGAGCGTTGCGCGCGTAAGAGGTGCCCATCAGCGCATAGGTCAGCAGATCGGGCGCGTCGGCCTTCACATCGGCCCCCATGTCGAGCATCACATTGACGCCGACGGGGTTGCGCGAGGGCCAGAACGAGGCGATCGCGGGGCGGTTCACCCCGGGCATCTTGCGCAGGCGCAGCATCGACACCGCCATCAGCGCGCCGGTATTGCCGCAGGATACGGCGACCTCGGCCTCATGCGCGCGCACGGAATCAATGGCCGACCACATCGAGGTGTTCTTGCCGTTGCGCATCACCTGCGCGGGCTTGTCCTGCATCGTCACGACATCGGTGGCGTGGCGCAGGGTGCAGCAGCCGCCAAGCTTGCGCGCGGCGATCAGGGGGGCGAGTTCAGATTCGGGGCCGTGCACGACAAACCGCACCTGCGGTGCCTTGCGGGCGGCCAGTGCGATTCCATCCAGTACCGCAGCAGGCCCGCGATCTCCGCCCATCGCGTCGATGGATATGACAATGGCGCCGGAAGCGTCCGGCGCCGTAGCCATATCTTGGCCCTGCGTGCGCGCAGTCATGTCGATCTGGTCCTGAGCCTGCCCCGAGAGCGTCGGGTTGTCCTGCGAATTGGGCATGACTGCGGGCATCGGGGCGACGGGCTTACGCCGCGTCGTCGTCCAGGTCGGCCTCGGTGGCTTGGGCCACCACTTCGCGGTCATCGTAGTGACCGCAAGCGCCGCAAACGTGGTGCGGGCGCTTCAGCTCGCCACAGTTCGGGCATTCTGCCGGGTTCGCGGCAACAAGGGCGTCATGCGCACGGCGCATGTTGCGACGGGAACGCGTGACTCGGTTCTGCGGGACAGCCATGTCTCGACCTCGGGTGTTCGGGGGCGTTACAGCCCTGATTTTCCTGGAGTTTCGTCACTGGCGCCAAAGGGCTGACCGGGTGCGAACCCAAACTTTGAATGAGGCCGGGAACATACTGCGATTCTTGCGCGGCGCAAGCCCTATTCTGCGCTTTTTTGCGACCCGTCTTATGGGGCGCGCGCAGGGGCGGGGCAGGTCAGTCCTTGTCCGTATCCTCGGCCCCGTCCTTATCCGCTTGTGCCCCGCCAAGCAACGCCTTTAGTCCGGCAAAGGGGCGGGTATCTTCGTCGCGCAGCGGCGTGACCCCGGCTTCGGCTGCCAGTGTCTCGTCAAGCACGGCACCCGCTGCACGCGGAAACATCGGCAGTGCCAGTTCCAGCGCCTCCAGCGCCACCGCCGCCAGGTCGATCACCGAACCCAGGGCCTCGGCGCTGTCATCCTCGGGCATTTCGGCCTCTTCGCCGCTCGGTTCGGGCATGTCCGCCAGATAGCGCCGCAGCACGGGTTCGCGCAGATCGGTGGTCACCGGCTCCAGCGTGATGGCGCAGGGCTGCACCACGCGGGCGGTGAAATCGGCCTCCAGCAGCCAGTCGCTGCGGCCTTGCGGCGTCAGGGTGCCCTTCAGCCGCAGCCGGCGCAGTGCCGAAATCCCGGCCCATTCGGCAATCGCCGCGCAAATGGCGGTGTCGGGGGTGATGTCGAAGCGGTTCGGCTTGCGGCTGGCCAGTTCGGCCACGCGCAGCGGCTGGCTCCAGGGCAGGGGGGCGGTCGGGTCGAAGGCGTGTTCGCTCATGGCGGTCCTTTCGCGGCAGAGGGTCCCGGAAGCCCGGCGGGCGCGGCAACGCGCTTGAGGGCCGGGCCGGGTTGTTGTAAGCGGGATAAAAGGCCGGAGCCTGCGAAGCAAGTGCTTGGGCGATCGACGAGGCCAGGAGATGGTCAAGAGGGGGTATCAGGTGGCAAGCGGATCGGTAAAGCGCGTGGCGCTGGCGATGGCACTTGGCGCGGCGCTGCTGGCGGCCGGCTGTTCGGCGGTCTATCGCAATCACGGCTATGTTCCCGTTGACGAAGACCTGGCGCTGATCGAAGTCGGCAAGAGCACCCGCGAAGACGTGGCCGCGGCCGTTGGGCGGCCGTCGTCCTCGGGCCTGCTGGAAGGCGCGGGATGGTATTACGTCGGCTCCAGCTGGAAATACTACGGTGCGCTGCCGCCGCAAGAAATCGACCGTCAGGTCGTGGCGATCACCTTCACCGACAAGGGTGTGGTCGAGAATGTCGAGCGCTTCGGGCTGGAGAACGGGCAGGTCGTGGCGCTGTCGCGGCGGATCACCAGCACCAGTATCCGCGGTGTGAGCGTGGTCGGCCAGCTGCTGGGGTCGCTGGGCCGGGTGTCCGCCGGGCAGGTTCTCGATCGCTGACGGGCACAGCCCCGGCCCGCCGCGCACCCGGGGCGCACCCGGGGCGTGTTCCTGTGCGCAGCGTGGTTGTCGCGTTTGTTTCGCTTTCGCGGTTTAGGGCTTTGGGGTAGGATTCGATGGATCAGCCCAACGGGGTCACCGCAATGCTCTCGCTCAGCAAAGGCCGCTATGGCGCGCGGCTGGCCGCGACGCCGCAGGATTTGCACGCCGCGCAGGCGTTGCGCTGGCGCAGTTTCATCGGCCAGCGGCAGGGGGCGACGGCCACGGGGCCTGCCGACCCGGCGTCTGCATCCGATGCCGCGCTGGATGCCGATGATTTCGACGCGATCTGCCGTCACATTCTGGTGGAAGAGCTGGCGACCGGGCGGCTGGTGTGCTGCTTTCGGATGCTGCCGCTGAAGGACGGGTCGGAAATCGGGCGCAGCTATGCGGCGCAATATTACGAACTCTCGGCCTTGCGGGCATTTCAGGGGCGGATGGTCGAGATGGGGCGCTTCTGCATCGACCCGGACTGCCGCGACCCCGATATCCTGCGCGTGGCCTGGGCCGCGATGACCCGTTTCGTCGATGACGAGGGGGTCGAGATGCTGTTTGGCTGTTCCTCCTTCATGGGCACCGACTGGGAAGGCTATGCCGATGCCTTCGCGGTTCTGGCCGAACGTCATCTGGCGCCCAAGCGGTGGCTGCCGCGGGTCAAGGCGCCGCAGGTGGTGCGCTATGCCCGCGCGCTGATCGGGCGCAAGGGTGACCCGAAGCGTGCCATGCTGCATATGCCGCCGCTTCTGCGGACTTATCTGCTGATGGGGGGCTGGGTCAGCGACCACGCGGTGATCGACCGCGAGCTGAACACGCTGCATGTCTTTACCGGCCTTGAAATCAGGGCGATTCCCCCGGCCCGGGCGCGCGCGTTACGGCTGGTGGCGGGCTGACGCCCGCGCGGGCCCCCGGGGCGCGGAGCGGCACAGCTTCGTGTCGGATGAGGCACAAATTCCATCCAAAGGGAATGAGGGCTGGCGATCTGCGCCGCGAATGTGTCGTATTTGCCAGAAATGCGATTTTTTGATGACGGCTCTGCCGCTTAAGCACGGGAAAGCTTATAAGATCGCGTGAAGGTTGTGGTGAGCTGGGTATATGAAAAATCTGCGAACCGTAGAGCCAAAACGCGATGCAAGACGATAAAAAGAAACGCACGATGCCCGAACTGGAAAAGCTGCGGCGCAAGAATTTTTTCGTACTCGAAGCTTTGGCTTATGCAGCCATCGTTATGGTCTTTGTGCTGCTTGGCCTGACGTTGCAGCGTGTCGTGCTTCTGGAGCATCAGGAAGATCAGACGACCGATCTGATACGGGCCAAGGCCGAAATCGCCGAACGTGTGCAAGAGGCGATCAACAGCAAGCAGTTGTTCGCGCGCGGGCTTGCCGGGGCCATCTCGCTCCGGCCGGATATATCCGAGTCGGACTTCGCGAAATTCTGTAGCAAGATCAAGACCGAAGACCCTTCGGTCGTGAACATGGCCCTTGTGCAGGATATGACCGTCACGCGCGTCTACCCGGAAGAAGATAATGCCAAGCTTCTGGGGCGCAGCCTGAAAGGCATGCCGCAGCAGGCAGCCACGCTGGCCGAGATCGAGCGCACCGGCAAAGCCGCGCTCGAGGGGCCGGTGCCGCTGTTGCAGGGTCAGCAAGGCTATATCCTTCGCGAACCGGTTTTCCTGAGCTCCGATGACGGTCAGGGCAGCAAATATCATGGCGTGGCCTCGGTGGTTTTCCTGGCCGATCGGTTCATCGACGAAATCCGGCTGAGCGATTTCGCAGGGCGTTACGCCGTTGCCTTGCAGGCCCGCAGCGTCCTGGGCGATGTCGCCATGGTCTACGGTGATAAGCAGGTGTTCGATCTGGCGTCGGAAACGCAAGAGCTGGCCTTCCCCTCGGCGACCTGGACGCTTGCCGTCGTGCCACTGGCTGCGCCGATCAAGCCTTTGGAGATGTTTGGCGCGATCTGGGGCTGGATTGCGGTGGCGATGCTCTCGGCGCTGACGGTGGCCTCGTATCTGCACCGGCTGCGCCGTGAGAATTCTTATAACATTGCCCGGCTGAGCGCTGCGATCAGTGCGCTGCCCGCGGGTTTCGTGCTGTTCGACCGGAACGACCGGCTGGCCCTGTGCAATGAAAGCTACAAGAAGATCTATGCCCGCGCTGCGGATGCAATCGTCAAGGGGGCCACGCTGGAAACCATCCTGCGTGCGACCCTGAAACACGGATATTTCCCGGATTCGATTGGCCGGGAAGAAGAGTGGATGCAACTGCATCTGTCGCGCGGCGAGGCGAAGGGCGGGCAGTTCACCATAGAGTTGGAAAACGGGCGCTGGTTGCAGATCGTGGAGCGTGAAACGCCCGATGGCGGCCGCGTCGCGGTGCTCAACGATATCACAGAGCCGTTGATGAGCCGCAAACGCGCCAAGATCGCCGAACAGTTGCTGCGCGACGCAATCGACGCGCTGCCGGTCGGATTCTGGCTGTTCGACAAGGATGACCGGCTGGTCATGTTCAACACGGTGGCGGGCGTGAAACTGCCCAAGCAGCTGCGCGAACTCACCTTGGGGCGCGAGCTGAGCGAACTGACAAAACGCCGGATGGAAATTTCCGACGAGCTCCGCCTCGATGGTGTGCAGATTACCGACAGTGCACAGGCCGTCGAAGCCCTGCGCAATGAAACCTCGGATCTGGAAGTCCGCTATGAGGGCAATCTGTGGTTCAAGTATTACACCCGCCGAACGTCCGAAGGCGGGCTTGTGATGTTCCGCGTGGAAATCACCGATCTGCGCCAACATCAGCAGCGGCTGGAAGCCTCGAACGCGGAACTGCGCGCGGCCCTGACCGAGCGTGATGCAGCCGAAAGCCGGTTCCGCAATGTCGCCGATATCAGTTCGGAATGGTTCTGGGAGCAGGACGAAAACATGCACCTGACCTATTTTTCCGAAGGGTTCGCGCGCATCATGGGGCGCGATCCTGCCGATTTCATCGGGCGGCTGTCCCCCGATCTGATGCTCCCCGACAGTTCCGATCCGCATTCCAGAAAAGGAACCAGCCTGCATGCGAAGATGCAGGCCCACGAGCCGTTCTCGAATGTCATCTACAACTACAAGTTCCACGACGACAAGGAGAGCTGGATCCGCACCAACGGCAAGCCGGTCTTCGACAAGGACGGCACCTTCCGCGGCTATATCGGCACGGCCGAGGATGTCACACTGTTCTACGCGGCCCTGCGCGAGGCCGAACAGGCCGACGAGGCCAAGACCCAGTTCCTGAACGTCATCAGCCACGAGTTGCGCACGCCGCTGACGTCGGTCCTTGGGTTCAACAGCTTTGTCGCCAATGCCGTGAAGTTGCCCTCCTACGCGGCGCTGCGTCAGGCGCTGGTCGCCGGGGAAACCGCCGAAATCACCCGGTGTTTCGAGGCTTTCCTGGCCGACATCACCGGCTTTGCGAACCGGATTCGCAGTGCCGGGGTTCAGTTGCAGTCGCTGATCGACGACATGCTCGATCTGGCGCGGATCGAGGCCAATACGATGCGACTCGACCTGACCCGTGTCGACAGCCAACGCGTCGTCACCTCGGTGGTCGAGCAGATGCAGGCGCTTGCCGCCGAGAAGGCGCTGGAACTGCGGATGAATGTGAGCGACCTGCCGGTGCTGGCCGATGAAATCAGGTTCCGGCAAATCCTGACCAATCTTCTGGGCAACGCGGTCAAATTCACCGATCAGGGCAGCATCACGATTGAAAACGAACGCCAGGGCGATCTGGTGGTGTTTCGCGTTCAGGATACCGGATCGGGCATCGCGCCCGACAGATTGCCGATCATCTTCGATCGTTTCGCGCAGGCCGAGACGGGCACCGGGACCACGCGCAAAAACCCGGGCGTCGGTCTGGGGCTGGCGATCTGCAAGGATCTGGTGCGGCTGCAGAACGGTTGGATCAAGGCGGAAAGCACGCTGGGCGAGGGGGCCACGCTGACTTTCGCACTGCCCGTGGCGCCAGACGCATGAGCGCGCTGCCTGCAAAGTGGACGTAAAGACAGAGGCCCGGGGCAACCCCGGGCCTTTTTCATATTTTTGGCCAAGTTTGACCTTATTCCGGAACGAATTTTTAACCATACAATGCAATATGAAGTAACGGTATGATGCCAAGACCGCGCCGGACAACAGGTTCCGGGATGCGATTCTGGCTGATGCTTTTTGTTGGTGAGGTCTTGATCGCGATGGATCCGTTATCGTTTCTGACACTCGGTTTGGCTTTTGGGAGCGGATCTGTCATCGCAATGGCGTCGTTCTATGGGGTGAAACACCGGGCCTATGTGCGCTCGTGCCAAACCTCGGATACGCGGGTGTTTCCGGCGGATATGATAGGCCCGATTGGCGTGCCTCCGGTTCTGTCGGCCGGAAGCATGACGGGCCATGACGCCCGCAGTCAGATCGTGACCGCCGTTTTCGACCAGATTTCCGATGTGGTTTTCATGATCGAGGCCGATACCGGCAAGCAGTGCTACATGAATGAATACGCGTTGCGCATGCATGGCTGGTCGCGGGCTGCGGTCGGGCACAAGACGCTGATGGACACCAGCTACAACCCCGAAAAATGTATGGTCGATGTGCTGCTGGACACCGTTCTGGCCGAGGGCAAGGCGTCTTTCACTCTGCATTCGGATGCCAGCGGCAAGACCTGCAATGCGCAATGCTATGCGATCGCGTCCCCTGACGGGAAGCAGCGCGTGCTGCTGATCGTGCGCGATATCTCGCAGCAGACGGATGGCGAGCGCGCGCGCAAGGAGCTGCTGTCGGTAATCACGCACGAGCTGCGCACGCCGCTCACCAGCATCAAGGGCGCGCTGGAACTGCTGAAAGGCGGGGCGACGGGCGCCCTGTCGGATCAGGCCAGCTCTCTGGTGACGATTGCAACCGCGAACAGCGAACGGATGCTGGGTTTGATCCGGGACATCCTGGAAATGGAAGAGATCAATCAGGCCGGGTTCGAGATCACCCCCGAACACCTGAATCTGAGCGCGTTGGTGCAGTCGACGCTGGAGGCGCACAGCGGCTATGGCGCACATCTGGCCGTCAGTTTCGCGGATGCGGGCACCGAGCCCGACCTGTTCACGATGACCGACCCGCGACGTGTGTCGCAAGTGCTGTCGAACCTGCTGTCGAATGCGGCAAAGGTCACCGAGCGCGGCGGCACGGTCGAGCTTTGGGCGCGCCGCGAAGGGGCCGAGGCCGCGATCTATGTGCGCGATTATGGCCCGGGTATTCCCGAAGCTCTGCGCGACAAGCTGTTCGAACGGTTCGCGAAATCGTCAGAACCCAACCGTTCTCAGGTGAGCGGGTCAGGCCTTGGCCTGAGCATCGTGAAAACCCTTGTGGCCAAGCTTGGCGGCACGATCAGTTTCACGACCGAAAGCGGCGTGGGCACCACCTTCCGCATCACCTTGCCGTTGTCCGAGGCCTGAGCGCGGGCTTCCGGCGGCACCCGGCCGGGATGGCTCACCCCGGTCGTCGTCCCCTTAAGAAAAGAGATCCGTGATGAGGCCGCCACCGGCAAGGCGACCGACCGGCAAGGCCACCGACGGGGCTTGTGCAGGAAACTTCCGTGACGGGAACAGTGCGGGCCGACAAGGCCGCCGCGCCTTCGGCGCCACGGCTCCGGCCGGCAGAGTGCGAAAACACGGTGGGAATATGTTGATCTGTGGTGAAGCGTATCCCGGCCCGCGTCAGGCGAGGACGGCGTCTTCCATCTGATCCATCAGATCTTCCAGCGCTTCGGCCAGCCCGACCTGCAGCGCGCTGTTTTCAAGCTCCGACAGGATCGCGCGCAGTCGCAGGTCAAGGTCCGCAGCGCATCTGCCAAGCTCGGCAAAGCCAACCGTCATGGCCAGCCCATGCAGTTTGTGAACGATGAACGACAGCCGTTCAAGTGCGGCAGGGGCCTTGAGCGGATCGCGGAGCTCGGATTGCAGGGCCTCGATTTCCAGGATCGAAGGGACAAGCCGTGACATGAACTGTTTCTTCACGTCGGCCAGGGCCTGCACCAAGGCCTCGGGCATCACCATGCGGGTGTCAATCTCGCCCATCACGCACTCCCTTTACCGTCACGCCACTTGTCTCAGCCGAAGGAGGAATGCAGCAGATCGACACCGTAACGCGACGTTTGCGTCGCGTTGGCCCGGTCGATCGCACGCGCGACCAGTTTCTTCGGATCGGTCTCGAACATCGAGCTTTGCACCAGCTCGCCGACCGACAGGCCCAGATTCATCGGCAGACCGCCTTCGACCGTCAAGCCGAAATCGGCCAGTGTCGCGCTCAGCGCGATTTCCAGGTCTTCCTGCGAAATACGGCTGACCCGCGGCACGATCGCCACGAAGCTGCCGTTGCCGTAATAGGAAATCATCGCGTCATGCGACCGAAGGTTCTCGAAGATCGCTTCGGCGACATCGGTCAGGATGCTCTGGAATTCGGCGGGGGTGGAGCGCGCATAGAGGCTTTCGACCTTGCGGATCTGAAAGCCGATGGCGCCCAGCATGAAGCGCCGCCCGCGGCTCAGCCGGTGCAGGTAGTTCTCCATCGCCAGCGCATTGATGACGCGCGGCACGTCGTAGATCGTGATCGGGTCGCCCAGATCAAAGGCCGGAACCCGGCTCGCGGCGCTTGCATCCAGTTCGGTGCGCAGCACCTCGGCCAGATTGCGCGTCTCGTCCGCGAGTTTCTGCTCGTTGTAGAGCATCTGCGAAACGCGCAGCCGCGCGCCCAGTTCGATGACGTCGATCGGTTTGTTGATGTAATCGGTGGCGCCCGCAATGAAAGAGGCGTCGATCGAGGCCTTTTCCGTCACCGAGGTCAGCATCGTGATCGGCACGCGGCGGTATTGCGGAATCTCGCGGATATGGCGGCACAGCTCGATCCCGTCCATGCCCGGCATCAGGATGTCGAGATAGATGGTCGAGAAAGACAGATCCTTGCGTTCGATCAGCTCCATCGCCTCGTCGGCGTTCAGTGCGAAATGCACATCGCTATAGCCCAAAGACGCAAGAACGCCTTCCATCAGGCGCAGGATGATCGGGTCATCGTCAACCACAAGAAGAGTCATCATCCATCTCCAGACTTCGTGAAACCCAAACACTCGAACGCAATTTCGCTTCGGATGAGAGTGCCTTCCTACAGCTCAACCTTGGGGTCACAATCGTTTGAGAATAGGGCGAATTTAAGGCGTGATTAGGGAAAGGTTAATACCTGAGACGCCTGTCAAGAGCATAGCCTGCCCGCCGCGTTGCCCGGCGGGCACAATCGCGATTATACGCCAAAACCGCAGAAAACAAATTGCGTTTTTGCGGTTTTTGTCGCCACATGCGTGCATGAAAGAACTCCATACTATCGTGCATGTCGAAGACGACCCGGACATCCGGCAGATTGCCCGGATGTCGCTGGAACTTGTGGGTGGCTTCGAGGTCATGCAATTCGAAAGCGGTCCCAAGGTCATCGAGCAGGCGCCGACGCTAAAGCCCGACATGGTGTTGCTGGATGTGATGATGCCGGGGATGGATGGCGAGGAAACCTATTCCCGCCTGCGTCAGATCGACAGTTTCGCGACCGTCCCGATCATCTTCCTGACCGCAAAGGCCTCGCGCGCCGATTTCGACCGGTTGCGGGAACTGGGTGCGGCCGAGGTCATCTTGAAACCCTTCGACCCGATGGCGCTGCCCGAGCAGGTCAAAGAGATCTGGGCGCGCGTCGCGGGCTGATCCGCGCGCATGACTGCGCCCGGTTGACCTTTGCGCGCGGCCCCGCTAGCGGAAGGCATGGCACGCGCACCCCTTCTTCAGCTTTCCGACATCTCCCTCACCTTCGGGGGCACGCCCCTGTTCGACGGGCTCGATCTGAACGTTCAGCCGGGCGACCGGGTGGCGTTGGTCGGGCGCAATGGTTCGGGCAAATCCACCCTGATGAAGGTGATGGCCGGGCTGATCGAGCCCGACCGCGGCACCCGCATCGTGCCGAGCGGCACGCGCGTGGGCTATATGGAGCAGGAACCCGATCTGTCGGCCTTTGAAACGCTGGGCGATTTTGCCGCCTCGGCCCTGGCCGAGGATGAGAAATACCGCGTCGAGATGGTGGCCGAAGGCCTCAAGTTCCGCCCCGATGCGCCGGTGGCCACCGCTTCGGGCGGCGAACGGCGGCGCGCGGCGCTGGCGAAACTGCTGGCAGAGGCGCCCGAACTGATGCTGCTGGACGAGCCGACCAACCATCTGGACATTCAGGCGATCGGCTGGCTGGAACAGGAACTGCGCGACACCCGCACCGCCTATGTGCTGATCTCGCACGACCGCGCGTTTTTGCGGCATCTGACCCGCGCGACGCTCTGGATCGACCGCGGCCAGGTGCGGCGGCTGGAGCGCGGGTTCGAGGGATTCGAGGACTGGCGCGAACAGGTCTGGGCCGAAGAAGACGAGGCCCGCCACAAACTCGACCGCAAGATCAAGGCCGAGGCGAAATGGGCGGTCGAGGGGATTTCGGCGCGGCGCAAGCGCAACCAGGGCCGGGTGCGCGCGCTGCAGGCGCTGCGCGCCGAACGTGCTGGCCAGATCCGCCGGCAGGGCACCGCCGCTATGGAACTGGACAGCGGCACCACCTCGGGCAAACGGGTGATCGAGGCCACCGGGCTGGAAAAACGCTTTGGCGACAAGGTGATCGTGTCGAATTTCGATCTGCGCGTGCTGCGCGGCGACCGGGTGGCCTTTGTCGGCCCCAATGGCGTGGGCAAGACCACGTTGCTGAAAATGCTGACCGGCGAGATCGCCCCCGATGCGGGCACGGTCAAGCTTGGCACCAATCTGGAAATGGCGGTCTTCGATCAGGCCCGCGCCACGCTCGATTTCAACATGACGCTGTGGGACGGGCTGGTGAACGATCCCGACATGCGGGTCTCGGGGCGCTCCGATCAGGTGATGGTGCGCGGCCAGCCCAAGCACGTTGTGGCCTATCTCAAGGATTTCCTATTCGACGAGGCGCAGGCCCGCGCGCCGATCGGCTCGCTTTCCGGCGGCGAGCGCGCGCGGCTCTTGCTGGCACGGATCATGGCCAAGCCCTCGAACCTGCTGATTCTGGACGAGCCGACCAACGATCTGGATGTCGAAACGCTGGATCTGTTGCAGGATATTCTGGGCGAGTATGACGGCACCGTTCTGCTGGTCAGCCACGATCGCGATTTCATCGACCGTGTGGCCACGACCACCATCGCGATGGAAGGCGACGGGCGCGCGACGGTCTATGCCGGCGGCTGGAGCGATTATCAGGCGCAGCGCGCGCTGAGTGCGGCCGAGGTTGCAAAACCCGTCGACAAGCCCGCCCCGAAAAAGCCGGAGCCCGCGCCCGAACCCCCGAAAGAATTCCCGAAGAAATCGGGTCTCAGCTTCACCGAAAAGCACCGGCTCGACGCGCTGCCGGGGATCATCGAGAAGCTGGAATTCGAGATCGGCAAACTGACCGAACTTCTGGCCGACCCGGACCTGTTCACCCGCGAGCCGGTGAAATTCCAGAAAGCCACCGCCATGCTTGTCGAACGGCAGGACACCCTCGCGCGGGCCGAAGAGGAATGGCTGACGCTGGAAGAAAAGGCGGCGGGCTGAGCGCCTGCACCGGCCTGCGCCTCCGGCGGGAGTATTTTTGCCAAGAAGAAAGTGACGCTGCGTAACTGCCGCGCCGACTTTACCCTTTCACCTTGGTCCAAATATCCTGCGGGGGTCCGGGGGTGCAAAACCCCCGGCTATGGGAGGAATTCATGCATCAGCCGCAGGGCGGCCCGCTGAGCGGGCTGCGTATCGTCGAGATTTCGGGCCTTGGTCCCACACCCTTTACCGCGCAGCTGTTCGCCGACATGGGCGCGCAGGTGATCCGTATTGCACGGCCGGGGTCGGGTGGCGCGGAAAACCATGTGCTGGGGATGGCCAACGATCCGCTGGACCGGGGCCGCGACGTGCTGGAACTGGATCTGAAGGCGCCCGGCGATGTGGCGGTGCTGCGCGCGCTGGTGGCCCGCGCCGATGCGCTGATCGAGGGCATGCGCCCGGGCGTGATGGAGCGGCTGGGCCTCGGTCCCGCCGATTTCCCGGAAAACCCCGCACTGGTCTATGGCCGGATGACCGGCTGGGGCCAGAGCGGCCCCTGGGCGCATACTGCGGGCCACGACATCAACTATATCGCGCTGTCTGGCGCGCTCGGCAGTATCGGGACGCCCGAGACACCGGTGATCCCGCTCAACCTTGTCGGCGATTTCGGTGGCGGCGCGATGTATCTGGCCTTCGGGATGATGGCAGCGCTGTTTCATGCGCGCGCGACGGGGCAGGGGCAGGTGGTGGATGCGGCGATTACCGATGGCGTGGCGCATCTGATGGGGATGATCCAGGGCATGGCCGAGCAGGGGCTGTGGTCCGCCCCGCGCGGCGGCAATCTGATCGACGGCGGGGTGCCGTGGTATGGCACCTATGCCTGCGCCTGTGGCGGCCATATGGCGATCGGTCCGCTCGAACCGAAATTCTGGGCCGAGTTTCAGCGCCTGATGGGGTTCGCCCCCGGCTCCTTGCCCGACCGCGCGGACCGCGCCAACTGGCCCGCGCTGCGCGCCACCCTGGCTGCGCGGTTCGCCGAAAAGACGCGTGACGAGTGGGCCGCCATCTTCGATGGGACCGATGCCTGTGCGACCCCGGTGCTGAGCATGGCCGAGGCCGCCGCGCATCCGCATAACGTCGCGCGTGGTACCCATCTGCGCCACGAAGGCATGATGCAGCCTGCGCCCGCCCCGAAACTCTCGGCCACGCCGGGGGCGATCGGGGCAGGATCGACCCTGACCCGGATCACGTCGGCCGAGGCGCTGGACCGCTGGGGAGCCTGACCGGCGCCCCGGGCGCGGGCGGGGCAGGGCCGAACGCGCCCCGCGCGCACCGATGAAATCCTCCGCCGGGGCGGGGCAAGATGCTTGACACAGGCCCGCCAATCCCTCATAAGCCGCGAACTTGGCGGGGAGTCTCACTTCCGGCCAGGATATTTTTGCAATCTCGCCCCGCACGGGGCGCGCTGTCCGAGGCGGGGAAACCCGGCAACCCAGATGGGGCCACAGGGCGCGGCTGACACGAAGGAAAGACGCATGTTCGCGGTCCTCAAAACGGGCGGCAAGCAATACAAGGTTCAGGCGGGCGATGTGCTGCGCGTCGAACTGATTGCTGCTGTTGCTGGCGACAAAGTCCAGTTCAATGAAATTCTGATGGTTGGCGGCGACAAGCTCACCGTCGGCGCGCCGCTGGTTGAAGGCGCCGCCGTGGTGGCCGAGGTCATCGACAACATCAAGGCCGACAAGGTCATCACCTATCACAAGCGTCGCCGGAAACATTCGTCGCAGCGGACCCGTGGCCACCGTCAAAAGCTGACGCTGGTGCGCGTGACCGAGGTTCTCGCCTCGGGCGCGGCCGCTTCGGGCGTCAAGGAAGCCGTTGGCACCGCCTCGGCGCGTCGCGTGGCCCACAACGCCACCGCAGCTCAGGAGTAATCCCTCATGGCACACAAAAAAGCAGGCGGTTCTTCGCGTAACGGCCGCGACTCGGCTGGTCGTCGTCTTGGCGTGAAACTCTATGGCGGTCAGGCTGCGGCCCCCGGCAACATCATCGTGCGTCAGCGCGGGACCACCTGGTACCCGGGCGAAGGCGTGATGATGGGCCGTGACCACACCATCTTCGCCGTCGTCGATGGCAAGGTTACCTTCAAGAAGGGCCTCAAGGGGCGCACCTTCATTTCGGTCCTCCCGGTTGCGGAGGCGGCCGAATAAGCCGGACCAGACCCGAATGACATATGGGGGGATCGGCGACACCGCCGGTCCCCCTTCTCTTTTCGGGCCCGCGGGGAGGCGGACCGTCACAGAGACAACGATTTTTCAAGGGGTCAGGGTTAAAGCAGTCATCTGCCTGCCCTAATTTACAGGTATGGCCGGAAGGCCAGCGTTTCGAGGAGGAGCGCCATGCTTCAGGAAATCATCGCCACCCAACCCGTCATCGCAGCGGACCGTTTCATTCTGCGCCCGCTGCGCAAATCCGATGCCGGGCTGATCGCCATGTATACCGGCGACAAACGGGTTGCGACCGGCACCCGCGCGATCCCGCATCCGCTGCCCCCGGGCGCGGCCGAGGCATATGTCGCCCGTGCGATGGCCGAAAACCGCAGTGAAGATGTCTGGGCGCTCGATGGGTCGGATCATGGCCTGGCCGAGGTGCTGGGTGTGGTCTCGCTGACCCGGATCGAACCCGATCAGTCCGAGGTCGGCTTCTGGGTCGGCCCGGGCTTCTGGAACACCGGCTTCGCCTCCGAGGCGGTCGCGGCCCTTGTCGCGGCCAATCCGCATAAATCGCGCACCCTCTTTGCCGAGGTCTTCCAGGACAGCCAGGGCTCGGCCCGGGTGCTGACCAATGCGGGTTTCGAATATCTGGGCGATGCCGAAAGCTGGTCGGTCGCGCGCGGGGCGCGGGTGCCGACCTGGACCTATCTGAAGAAGATGGTGTAACCCGATGACCGGCCGCGCCTTTCTTGAAACGGCGCGGCTGGTGCTGCGGCCGCTGGTGGAAGCGGATCGTGCGGCCTGTGTTGCCGCGATGAACGATCTGGCGATCACGCGCTGGCTGCCTGCCGTCCCCTATCCCTACAGCCCGGCCGATTTCGACGGCTTCCTGCCGTTGCACGCCCCCGGGCGCCGCTGGGCGATCACGCAGGACGGCACCTTTGCCGGGATGATCGCGCTCGATCCGCATTTCGGTTATTGGCTGGTGCCTGACGCACAGGGGCAGGGCGTGGCGACCGAGGCCGCGCGCGCGGTTCTGGCCGCGCATTTTGCAGACCCGCAGGCGGGCGATGTGATCTCGGGCTATCTGACGGGGAATGCGGCTTCGGCCAATGTGCTGGGCAAGCTGGGCTTCGTGCCGGTCGGGCAGGGACGGGTGCCGTCCCGCGCGCTGGGGGCCGAGGTGGAGCATGTCGACATGGCGCTGACCCGCGCCGCTTGGGCGATGGCCAATCCGCTCGTGATCGACACCCCGCGCCTGCGCCTTGATCCGCTGACGCCCGCCGATGCCGAACCCTTCCGCGCGCTTGTCACCACGCCGGACATCGGCCGGATGCTGTTCATCTTTCCGCCCGATTACAGCCTGACCGACGCGCAGGCGATGATGGCGCAGAACCGCTGGGCGGGCACCCGCCCGCTGCGGCTGGCGATCCGGCGGGGCGGGCGGATGATCGGCACCATCGGGCTGGGCGCGGGTGACCTGCCCGATATCTATTATTTCCTTGCGCCCGACTGCGCGGGGCAGGGCCTGATGCGCGAGGCGATCACCGCCTTCTGCCCCGCAGTGCGCCGTCACTTCGGTCTGTCCGGGCTCGGCGCCAAGGTCTTTACCGACAACCCCGCCTCGGCGCATCTGCTGGAAAGCTGCGGCTTCGTGCGCAGCGGCGTGGACAGCGTGCGCTCGGCCCAACGCGCCGCGCCGCATCCGGTCTGGCTCTACCGGCAGGGCTGATCCGTCGTTTCCTTCTTTCTGGCCCAAATATCCCGGGGGTGTGGGGGCGGCGCCCCCACGCAAGCCTTGAACAAACCCCCGCCGCAGCGTATGTCGGCGCCTTGTGAATAAGGACGCTTCCGATGAAATTTCTCGATCTCGCCAAAGTCTATATCCGCTCGGGTTCGGGCGGGGGCGGCTGCGTGTCGTTCCGGCGCGAGAAATTCATCGAATTCGGCGGCCCGGATGGCGGCGACGGCGGCAAGGGCGGCTCGGTCTGGGCCGAGGCTGTCGAGGGGCTGAACACCCTGATCGACTTCCGCTATCAGCAGCACTTCTTTGCCAAGAACGGCCAGCACGGCATGGGCAGCCAGTGCACCGGAAAGGATGGCGATGACATCGTGCTGAAAGTGCCGGTCGGCACCGAGATCATCGACGAGGATGAGGAAACCATCATCGCCGACCTGACCGAGGTCGGCCAGCGCGTGCTGCTGGCCAAGGGCGGCAATGGCGGCTGGGGCAACCTGCGCTTCAAGACCGCGACGAACCGTGCCCCCTCGCGCGCCAATTCCGGGCAGGATGGGGTCGAGCGCACGCTTTGGCTGCGGCTGAAACTGATCGCGGATGCCGGGCTTCTGGGCCTGCCCAACGCGGGCAAATCGACCTTCCTGGCCGCTGTGTCGAACGCGCGCCCGAAGATCGCCGATTATCCCTTCACCACGCTGGTGCCGAACCTTGGCGTCGTGGGCGTGGACGGCAAGGAATTCGTGATGGCCGATATTCCCGGCCTGATCGAGGGCGCCTCCGAAGGGCGCGGCCTAGGCGATCAGTTCCTGGGCCATGTCGAACGCTGCTCGGTCCTGCTGCATCTGGTCGATGGCACCTCGTCCACCATCACCAAGGATTACCGCACCATCATCGCCGAGCTCGAGGCCTATTCCGAGGCGCTGTATGAAAAGCCGCGGATCACCGTGCTGAACAAGATCGACGCGCTCGATCCGAAAACCCTGTCCACGCGCAAGCGCGCGCTGGAAAAGGCCACGGGCGGGCCGGTGTTCCTGATGTCCGGTGTCTCGAAACAGGGCGTGACCGAGGTCTTGCGCGCGATCTGGGCCAAGATCGAGGAGGGCCGCCGCGAAACCGAAGAGGTGGCGCCTTGGCAGCCCTGACCTCTGCGCCCGCATCGGTCGCGAAACCCGATGTGCATAGCGCGCAGCGGCTGGTCGTCAAGATCGGCTCGGCGCTGCTGGTCGGGGCCGAAGGGCTCAAGACCGGCTGGCTGAAAGCGCTGGCCGAAGATGTCGCCGCCGCGCGCGCGCGCGGGGCCGATGTGGTGCTGGTGTCCTCGGGCTCGATTGCGCTCGGGCGCCGGGTGCTGGGCCTGCCGACCGGGCCGCTGCCGCTGGAACAATCGCAGGCCGCCGCCGCCGTGGGCCAGATCCGGCTCGCGCGCGCCTATGAAGAGGTGCTCGCACCGCATGGCGTAACCACCGCGCAGGTTCTGGTGACGCTGGAAGACACCGACGACCGCCGCCGCTATCTGAATTCGCGCGCCACGATGGAAACCCTGCTGGGCCTGGGCGTGGTGCCGATCGTGAACGAAAACGACACCGTCGCCACCGACGAAATCCGCTTTGGCGACAACGACCGTCTGGCCGCGCAGATCGCGGTGACGGTGGGCGCCGATCAGCTGGTGCTGCTGTCCGATGTCGATGGCTTCTATTCGGCCAATCCCAAGGAAGACCCGGCTGCGATCCGCTTCGAGATCGTCGATCACATCACCCCCGAGATTGAGGCGATGGCCGGCGATCCGATTTCCGGCCTGTCGAAAGGCGGCATGAAGACCAAGCTTTTGGCCGCGAAAACCGCCGTGGCGGGCGGCTGCGCGATGGCGATCATGGAAGGCTCGGTCGACCGGCCGCTTGCGGCGCTGGCCGCGGGGGCAAATTGCACCTGGTTCCTGCCCGAAGGCGACCCGCAGACGGCGCGCAAACGCTGGATCGCGGCGATGAAGCCGCGCGGCGAGGTGGTGGTCGATGCCGGGGCCGTGGTGGCGCTGGCACGCGGCAAGTCGCTGCTGCCCGCGGGCGTGCTCAAGGTCACCGGCCGTTTCGGGCGTGGCGATCCGGTGACGATCGCGGGCCCGGACGGCGCGGCATTGGGCAAGGGCCTGATGCGCTACACCGCCGACGAGGCGCGCCAGATCGCGGGCCACCGCTCGGGCGAGATCGAAGAGATCCTGGGCTACCCCGGGCGCGCCGCGCTGATCCACCGCGACGACATGGTGGTCAGCTGAGGCAGTGGCGCGGCCCCTTCTTGGCTGCGCCAAGTCACCCCAGGCTTGTTCGGGCAGGAAGAAGACGCGCTGTTCACTTTGGCATAAATATCCCGCGGGGGTCCGGGGGCGTGAAGCCCCCGGCGCGGCTCACTTCGCGATGCGGTCCAGAATCCGCGCCCAGCTGCGAATGCCCTTGTGGAAGCTTTCCACGTCGTATTTTTCATTCGGCGAATGGATCTGGTCGTCATCGCGGCCAAAGCCCACAAGCATCGCGTCCATGCCCAAGATGTCCTTGAAATAGCCCGCAATCGGAATCGAGCCACCACAGCCGACAAAGGCCGCGGGGCGGGCCCATTCTGCGCTCAGCGCGCTGCGGGCGGCTTCGAAGGCGGGGTCGGTGATTTCCATCACCGAGGCCGGGCTGCCCTCGGGTTCGTGCCATTCCAGCGTGCAGTCGGGCGGCAGTTGCGCCTCGATCCAGGCGCGGAATGCGGGCAGGATCTTGGCCGGGTTCTGCCGCGACACCAGCCGGAAGCTGACCTTGGCATGGGCTTCGGCGGGCAGCACGGTCTTGAACCCGGCCCCGGTATAGCCGCCCCAGATGCCGTTGATCTCGGCCGTTGGGCGCGACCAGATCATTTCAAGCGGCGTGCGGCCGGCCTCGCCCGCCGGGGTGGTCAGGCCGACGGCGCCCAGAAAGGCCGCGTGGTCGAAGGCGAGGCTTTGCCATTGCGCGCGCACGGCTTCGGGCAGTTCGTCGACATCGTCGTAGAAGCCCGGCACGGCGACCCGGCCCTGATCGTCGTGCAGCCCGCCCAGGATCCGGGTCAGCACCCGGATCGGGTTGATCGCGGCGCCACCGAACATGCCCGAATGCAGATCCTTGTTGGCCGCATGAATGGTGAATTCGACCTTCGCCAGCCCGCGCAGCATGGTCACGATCGCGGGGATGGTATCGGCAAACAGCCCGGTATCGCAGATCAGGGCGAGATCGGCGCTGAGTTCGCCGGCATTCTGTTTCATGAAGGGGATCAGCGAAGGAGAGCCCGATTCCTCTTCTCCCTCGAAGAAAATCGTCAGGTTGCCGGGCAGGGTGCCGGTCACATCCTTGTAGGCACGGCAGGCTTCGACAAAGGTCATCAGCTGGCCCTTGTCATCCGAGGCGCCGCGCGCGCGGATCACCCGGCCTTTCGGGGTGTCCTGGATTTCGGGATCGAAGGGATCGCGCTCCCACAGCGACAGGGGATCGACCGGCTGCACGTCATAATGGCCGTAAAACAGGATGTGGCGGCCGGGGCCTTCGTGCCGCGCCACCACCATCGGGTGGCCGGGCGTGGGGCGAACCTCGGCCTTGAAACCAAGGGAATTCAGTTCCTTGACCAGCCAGTCGGCGGCCTCGGCACAGGCCGGCTTGAATGCCGGATCGGTCGAGATCGAGGGGATGCGCAGCAGATCGCTCAGCCGGTCCAGAGCCTCGGGCAGGGTGTCGTCGATACGGGTGAGAACGGCGTCTAGGGTCATTGGGGTCTCCTGTTTCGGGGGGAGCCTAGCACCCCGCGCGGTGCTGTCCAGCATCTGCCGGACAGGGCCGGTTTGCACCGACATATTCGGATTTCTGCAATTGATTCATCTGTGCGACAAATTTACGCTCCCCAAACCCGACTTTGACCTTTATCAATGCCGGGCGCAAACAGGGCCGCTAAGGCTCACCCCAGCGAACCAAGGCGAGGGAAACGACATGGACTACAATCACGCTCTTGATCAGGCGATTCAACGGCTGCACGATGAGGGCCGCTATCGCGTCTTTATCGACATCGAGCGTGAAAAGGGCGCGTTCCCGAAAGCGGTGTGGACCCGCCCGGATGGCCGCAAGCAGGACATCACCATCTGGTGCGGCAACGACTATCTGGGCATGGGCCAGCATCCGGCCGTTCTGGCGGCGATGCACGAGGCGCTGGACGCCACCGGCGCAGGGTCGGGCGGCACGCGCAACATCTCGGGCACCACGGTCTATCACAAGCGGCTGGAGGCCGAGCTGGCCGACCTGCACGGCAAGGAAAGCGCGCTGGTCTTCTCGTCGGCCTATATCGCCAATGACGCGACGCTGAGCACGCTGCACAAGCTGTTCCCCGGGCTGATCATCTATTCGGACGAGTTGAACCACGCCTCGATGATCGAAGGCATCAAGCGCAACGGCGGCGCCAAGCGGATCTTCCGGCACAACGATGTCGCGCATCTGCGCGAGCTGCTGGCTGCTGACGACCCGGCTGCGCCCAAGCTGATCGCCTTCGAATCGGTCTATTCGATGGACGGCGATTTCGGCCCGATCACGGCGATCTGCGATCTGGCCCAGGAATTCAACGCGCTGACCTACTTGGACGAAGTCCATGCCGTCGGCATGTATGGTCCGCGCGGCGCCGGCATTGCCGAACAATTGGGCGAAATGGGCCGGATCGACATTTTCAACGGCACGCTGGGCAAGGCCTTCGGCGTGTTCGGCGGCTATATCGCGGCGTCTGAAAAGATGGTCGACGCGATCCGCTCCTATGCGCCGGGCTTCATTTTCACCACCTCGCTGCCGCCGGTGGTTGCGGCGGGGGCTGCGGCCTCGATCGCCTTCCTGAAGTCGGCCGAGGGGCAGAAGCTGCGCGATGCCCAGCAACTGCATGCCAAAGTCTTGAAAATGCGCCTGAAAGCGCTGGGTATGCCGATCATCGACCATGGCAGCCACATCGTGCCGGTCGTCATCGGCGATCCCAAGCACACCAAGGCACTGTCGGATATGCTGCTGGACGAATTCGGCGTCTATGTGCAGCCGATCAACTTCCCGACGGTGCCGCGTGGCACGGAACGGCTGCGCTTCACGCCTTCGCCGGTGCATGATCTGGGGCAGATCGACCATTTGGTGCGCGCGATGGACGCGCTGTGGTCGCGCTGTGCGCTGAATCGCGCCGAGGCCTCGGCCTGACCGCGTTCTGCGGATGCACTGCTCTCTGACCTGTGATAATAATTGCCTAAGGATTCGGACGACAGGTGGACCGAATCCACAATCTTTAGCGGTTGAGGCAGGGACAGGCACATGATCGGGCGGAGGGGCAAACCTTCGACGCAGACCGAGGACAAGCCGAAAGGCTTTGACGCCTTCGAGTTGCGGCTGGGCGATGTGATGCGCGGTGAGCGCGCAACGCTGGCGAAATCATTGCTTGATGTGCAGCGCGAGTTGCGCATCAAGGCGGCCTATATCGCCGCCATCGAAAGCTGCGATGTCGCCGCATTCGAAACGCCGTCTTTCATCGCAGGCTATGTGCGCTCTTACGCGCGCTATCTCGGGCTTGACCCGGACTGGGCATTCCAGCGCTTCTGCGCCGAAGCCGATTTCATGCCCACGCATGGCATGGCCGCCGCCGCCTCGGGCCCGAAACCGCAGCGCCGCCCGACCGAAGTGGCCGAGGCGCTGGCCAACCCGAACGCGACGTTCGTGCCCCGCACCCAGGCTTTCTGGACCAAGATCGAACCCCGGGCCGTGGGCTCGGTCCTGGCGCTGGCCTTGCTGGTTGGCGGTCTGGGCTATGGCGGTTGGTCCGTCCTGCAAGAGGTGCAGCGCGTGCAGCTCTCGCCGGTGGATCAGGCACCGGATGTGGTGGCCGAACTCGACCCTCTGCAATCGACGCAACCGCTGCAGGTCGCCAGTGACGATGCGCTGCCGCAATTGCCCACCCCCGAGGCACTGGACCGCATCTACCGTCCCGCCACGCTCGACGTGCCGGTGCTGATCGCCCGCGACGGGCCGATCGCGGCGATCGACCCGAAACAGACCGGCGTTCTGGCCGGGATGCCCGGCGAAATGACCGCACCGCAGCAGATCGCCGCGGCAGAGCCCGAACCGGCCCAGCCCGGCGTGGTGCGCACCAGCGCCGCCGATGCGCCTGCGGTTGAAATTCTGGCCGTGCGTCCCTCGTGGGTGCGGGTGCAGGCCAAGGATGGTTCGGTCATCTTCGAAAAGGTGATGGATGCGGGCGAACGCTTCGCGCTGCCCAAGCTCGAGGAACCGCCGCTGATGCGCACGGGGGAATCCGGGGCGATCTATTTTGCGGTGAACGGCGTGGCCCATGGTCCGGCGGGCGCACGCGGCGAGGTCACCAAGAACATCGAACTGTCGCCCGAGTCGCTGGCCGCGAAATATGCCACGGCCAATATCGACGCCGACGGCGATCTGGCCAAGATGGTCGCGGTTGCCGACGCGGCGGGCCTTGCGCCGGTCGAACCTGTCGCGGGCGAGTAAGCGCCGCAAACCTTGCCGGTTTCGGAACAGCCGTTGCCCTCGGGCGGCGGCTGTCCTATCTCTGGGGCCAGCAACCGGAGGCCGCTCATGTCGCACAATCCCATCCGTCCGTGGCGTGATATTTCCCGCCGCAAATCGCGTCAGATCATGGTGGGGCGTGTGCCCGTAGGCGGCGATGCGCCGATTTCGGTGCAGACCATGACCAATACCGATACCTCGGATGTGAAGGCGACGCTGGCGCAGGTGATCCGGGCGGCCGAGGTGGGCGCCGACATCGTCCGCGTCTCGACCCCGGACGAGGCCAGCACCCGCGCCCTGCGCGAGATTTGCCGCGAAAGCCCGGTGCCGATCGTGGCCGACATCCATTTCCACTACAAGCGCGCGATCGAGGCCGCCGAGGCGGGCGCGGCCTGCCTGCGCATCAACCCCGGCAACATCGGCGATGCCGCCCGCGTGCGCGAGGTGGTGAAGGCCGCCAAGGACCACGGCTGTTCGATCCGCATCGGCGTGAACGCGGGCAGTCTGGAAAAACACCTGCTGGACAAATACGGCGAGCCCTGCCCGGACGCCATGGTCGAAAGCGGTCTCGACCACATCAAACTCTTGCAGGATAACGATTTTCACGAATTCAAGATCTCGGTCAAGGCGTCCGATGTGTTCCTCGCGGCCGCCGCCTATCAGCAACTGGCCGATGCCACCGACGCGCCGATCCACCTGGGCATCACCGAGGCGGGCGGGCTGATGGCGGGCACCGTCAAATCGGCGGTGGGCTTGGGCAACCTGCTGTGGTCGGGGATCGGCGACACGATCCGCGTCAGCCTGTCCGCCGATCCGGTCGAAGAGGTCAAGGTCGGGTTCGAGATCCTGAAAAGCCTCGGCCTGCGCACCCGCGGCGTGCAGATCATCAGCTGCCCGAGCTGCGCGCGGCAGGGGTTCGACGTGATCAAGACCGTCGAGGCGCTGGAAAAACGGCTTGAACATATCAAGACGCCGATGAGCCTGAGCATCATCGGCTGCGTGGTCAACGGCCCCGGCGAGGCGCTGATGACCGATATCGGCTTCACCGGCGGCGGTGCCGGTTCGGGGATGGTCTATCTGGCGGGCAAGCAAAGCCACAAGCTGAGCAACGATCAGATGATCGACCATATCGTCGAACTGGTGGAAAAACGCGCCGCCGATCTGGAGGCCGCAGAGGCCGCCGCCGAATAAGGCGGTCGCGCCGGATCGGGCCGGGCAGGGGGCGCCGCCCCCTCCTGGCTGCGCCAATTCACCCCCGCGGTATTTGAGGCAAGGTGAAAGGGCGTTCCTGTCTCTCTCTCTGGCAAAATATCCCGGGGGGAGCCCGACAGGGCGGGGGGCAGCGCCCCCCTGCGCGGGTATCAGCCGCGCTGGCCCTTGATGATTTCAGCCATCACATTCGCGGGGGCATAGCCGCGCAGCAGCTCGCCACCGATCACGAAGGCGGGGGTGCCCGAAATCCGCATCCGCTCGGCCAGCTGGTGATTGGCGCGGAGCACCGCGCTCACCTCTTCCTCGTTCATCCGTTTCAGGATCGGGGCCGGGTCCTGACCCAGATCGGTTGCCAGGCGGCTCAGGCTGTCGAGTGTGATGGCCCCACGGAACGCGATCAGCTGATCGTGGGCTTTCTCGTAGACCTCGGCGCCGGCCAGCTGCAACAGCGCCACGGCAAAGCGCGCGGACAGTTCCGATTCCTGCCCGAGGATCGGGAATTCCTTGACCACGAAGCGGATGTTGCCGTCCTTTTCCAGCAGCTTGTCGACCTCGTCATAGGCCTTGCGGCAATAGGTGCAGCGATAGTCCATGAATTCGACGACGGTCACATCGCCCTCGGGATTGCCGCCGACCCAGGAATAACCGTCCTCGAAAATATCCTTGGCATTGGTCTGCACCAGCACCTTGTCGTTCTCGGCCTCGGCGGCTTGCTGACGCTCTTCCAGAACGCCGATCGCCTCGACCAGAACCTGCGGGTTTTCCATCAGATAGGCTTTCACCGCCTCGCCGAAGGCGGCCTTTTCGGCATCGCTCATCGCCGCAAGATCAAGCGCCTGTGCGGGCGCGGTGGCGAGGGTGGTCGAAAGTGCCAAAGCGGCAAGAAGCGTGCGGGTCATCGGGTCATCCTGTCTGGGCCCAGCGGGCGTTTGCGCCAAACTGGCCATGTTATGGCTCCGGCGCAAGGGGGCATGGCTGCGACCCGGTGACAGGGCCGCCCGCCTTGACCCCGCCGCCGCAGCGGCCTATCGCGCAGGTCAGGCACAGCATGGAGGCAGAACATGCGTTTCTCAACCCGCGGTCAGGTCGATCCCTTCATTGTGATGGATGTGATGGAGGCCGCGCGCGCGATGGAAGCCGCGGGCCGGCCGGTCATCCATATGGAGGTGGGCCAGCCCTCGACGCCCGCGCCGGTGCGCGCCCGCGCAGCACTGGCCGCCGCGCTGGAGGGTGAGCCCTTGGGCTATACCGTGGCGCTTGGGCTGCCCGCGCTGCGCCGGGGCATCGCGGATCTTTACGCGCGCTGGTATGGCGTCGATCTGGACCCGGCGCGCGTGGTGGTCACGCCGGGATCGTCGGGGGCGTTCGTGCTGGCGTTTTCGGCCCTGTTCGATGCGGGCGACCGGGTGGCCCTGGGCGAGCCCGGCTATCCCAGCTATCGTCAGATCCTGCGTGCGATGTCGGTCGAGCCGGTGGGCATTCCCACGCGCGCCGAGAACCGCTATCAGCCGGTGCCCGGGGAAATTCCCGCCGATGTGCAGGGGCTG
The DNA here is from genome assembly GCA_002452815.1 of Rhodobacteraceae bacterium UBA6796. GTDB lineage: Bacteria > Pseudomonadota > Alphaproteobacteria > Rhodobacterales > Rhodobacteraceae > Rhodobacter. The sequence goes on along the minus strand of DKFM01000020.1, from coordinate 153,649 downwards.
ATCGTGGCCTCGCCGGGCAACCCCTCGGGCACGATGCTGGGCAAGCCGGAACTGGCGGCGCTGATGGCCGAGGCTGCGGCCCGCGATATCGCCTTCATCTCGGACGAGATCTATCACGGACTGCATTACGAGGCCCGCGCGGTCACCGCGCTGGAAGTGTCGGACGAGGCCTTCGTGATCAACTCCTTCTCGAAATATTTCTCGATGACGGGCTGGCGCGTCGGCTGGATGGTGGTGCCGCAAAGCCATATCCGCACGGTCGAACGGCTGGCGCAGAACATGTTCATCTGCCCGCCGCACGCCAGCCAGATCGCGGCGCTGGCGGCACTTGAGTGCATCGATGAACTGGAGGCGAACCGCGCGGTCTATGCGCAAAACCGCCAGCTGATGCTGGAGGGGCTGCCGAAAGCCGGGTTCACCAAAATCGCGCCGCCCGACGGGGCCTTCTATATCTACGCCGATGTGTCCGACCTGACGACCGACAGCCGCGCGCTGGCCGCCGAGATCCTGGAACAGGCCGGGGTGGCGGTGACGCCGGGGCTCGATTTCGACCCGGTGCGGGGCGGGCAGACCTTGCGCTTCTCCTACGCCCGGCAACCGGCGGATATTGCCGAGGGGCTGGCGCGGCTGCAGGCCTTCATGGCAGCACGGGGTTGACGGTTTCGCGCCCGCCGGTCGCGCGCTATACTGCGCGAAAACGGAGCAGGCATGACACGGTTCTTCCTTACGATGGTGCTGGCGCTTTGGGCGCTGGCGGGTTTTGCGCAGGCGCCTGAACTGTCCGCGCTGGCGCGGCTCGATCCATCCCGCTCGGCGGTTCAGGCCAGGCAGGACGGCTTGGTTCTGGAACTGGGGCTGAGCCAGCCGGTGCCCTATCGCGCCTATCTGCTGGATGCGCCACCGCGGCTGGTCATGGATTTCCGTGAACTGGATTTCGGCGCGATCGCCCCGGCGGATCTGCGCGGGGCCGATCTGCTGGGCGATCTGCGTTGGGGCCGGTTCCGGCCGGGCTGGACCCGGCTGGTCGCCGAACTGCCCGGGCCGATGGCGCTGAGCGAGGCGGTCGAGGACACCGCAGGCGATGCGCAGATCCGGGTGCGGCTCGATCCGGTCCCGGCCAGCCAGTTCCCCGCGCGCAGCGGCGCACCGGAATCGGCACTTTGGGATCTGCCGCAGCCCGCGGTGACCGACCCGCCGCACCGCCGCCAGGATGGCGCGACGCCCCTGCGCGTCATTCTGGACCCGGGCCATGGCGGCATCGACCCCGGCGCCGAGGCCGATGGCCATTCCGAAGCGGTGCTGGTGCTGACCTTCGCACGCGATCTGAAAGAGGCGATGACGCGGGCGGGGATGGAGGTGCTTCTGACCCGGGAAGAGGATGTCTTCGTGCCGCTCGAAACCCGGATCACGGTGGCGCGCGCCGCAGGGGCCGATCTGTTCCTGTCGCTGCACGCCGATGCACTGGCCGAGGGCGAGGCGACGGGCGCCACGGTCTATCTGCTTGACGCTGCGGCACAGGACGAAGCCTCGCAGAAGCTGGCCGAACGGCATGATCGCGCGGATCTGCTGGCCGGGGTCGATCTTGAAGGGCATGACGATGCGGTGGCGGGGGTGCTGATGGATCTGGCGCGCGCCGAGACCCAGCCGCGCAGTCTGCGGCTGGCACAGGTGCTGGCGGGCGCGATCAAGTCCGAGGGGCTGAAAATGCACCGCCATCCGGTGCAGGGCGCGGATTTCTCCGTGCTGAAATCGCCCGACATCCCCTCGATCCTGCTGGAACTGGGGTTCATGTCTTCGGAGGCCGACCGCGCGCGCCTGCTGAGCGCCGAGTGGCGCGGGCGGATGGCGGCGGCGCTGGTCGCGGGCATCCAGCGGTGGGCACAGGCTGATGCGGCCGAAGCCCGGCTGTTGCGCCAGTAGGCGGGCGGGCAGGGGGCGCTGCCCCCGTCCGTGCCGGACTCCCCCGGGATATTTATGCCAAAGTGAAAGGGCGCTTTCTTTCTGGTCGAAATATCCCGGGGGTGAATGGCCGCAGGCCAGAGGGGGCAGCGCCCCCTGCGCCGCCGCGGTCGCGCGGCTTCCCGCCCGACTGACACCAAGTTGTTTTGACCCGCCCCCGCTGCCGCGTTATATGGGCGCCATCGGGGGCGGTTGGCCCCATGGGGGTGGCTTTTGATCCGTTTTATCCTGTCTTCGCTCGGCGGTCTGTTTTCGTGGATCGTGACCGCGCTGTTTTTCGGCGCGCTGACTGTCGGTGCGATTTTCTGGATGTATTCCCGCAACCTGCCCAGCCATGAACAGCTGGCGCAATATACCCCCAAGACGATCTCGCGGATCTATTCGGGCGAGGGCCGCCTGATCGACGAATTCGCCGAAGAGCGCCGTATCTTCGTGCCGATTCAGGACATTCCCGATCTGGTGAAGAACGCCTTCATCTCGGCCGAGGACAAGAATTTCTATATCCACAAGGGCTATGACGCGCGCGGTATGCTGGCGGCGCTGGTGCAGGCGGTGAAATCGGGCGGCAAGGATGTGCGCGGCGCCTCGACGATCACCCAGCAGGTGATGAAGAACTTCCTGCTGTCTTCCGACCGTTCGATGGAGCGCAAGATCAAGGAGTTGATCCTGGCCAGCCGCGTCGAGGAGGCGCTGTCGAAGGATCGGATTCTCGAACTCTACATGAACGAGATTTTCCTCGGGCAGAACTCTTACGGTGTGGCTGCGGCGGCGCAGACCTATTTCAACAAGACGCTGAGCGAGCTTGCCCCGCATGAGGCGGCGATGCTGGCCGCGATGCCGGCGGCGCCGTCGAGTTTCCATCCGGTGCGCAACATGGAAAAGCTGCAGGGGCGGCGTAACTATGTGCTGCGCGAGATGGCGCAGAACGGTTACATCAGCGAGGAAACCTATCAGTCCGAGCGGCTGATGCCGGTGAAATCGGTGCAGAACGGTGATTTTCCGCCCTTCCGTGACCAGTTGCCGCCGCGCGACTATTTCACCGATGAAATTCGCCGGCAGCTGTCCAAGACCTTCGGGCAGGATGAATTCTTCGGCGGCGGCCTGACCATCCGGGCGACGGTCAATCCCGACATGCAGGCGGTCGCGGCGCGCGCGCTGCAGAACGCGCTGGAAAAATACGACCGCGGTCTGGGCATCTGGCGCGGCACCGGGGTGAAGATCGAGGCCGACAAGCTCGGTTCCGAGGCCGACTGGCGCGCGGCGCTGGCCGCGGTTCCGACCGACAAGGCCCCGCGCGACGTTGCGGGCTGGCATGCGGCCGTGGTTCTGGAGCTGGGCGAGCAGGATGCGCGCATCGGTATCGAAGGCATCGAGGAAGACGCCGACGGGCATTGGATTCCGGCCGAGGATGTGACCTGGGCGCGCAAGCGGCTGGAGGGCGGCAAGCTGGCCGCGCGGGCCAAGCGGGCCTCGGATCTGCTGGAGGTGGGCGACGTCGTGCTGGTGCGCGCGATGACCAAGGATGCCGATGGCAGTTTCATCCGCTGGACGCTGCGGCAGGTGCCGCTGGTCGAGGGCGGGTTCATGGCGATGGACGTGAACACCGGCCGCGTCATCGCGATGCAGGGCGGGTTCAGCTACCAGTCCTCGGTGTTCAACCGCGCGACGCAGGCGATGCGTCAGCCCGGGTCCAACTTCAAGCCCTTCGTCTATGCCGCGGCGCTTGATAGCGGCTTCACGCCTGAAACCATCGTCGTCGACGCCCCGATCGAGGTGAACACGCCGCAGGGTCTGTGGCGGCCGAAGAACGCATCGAACAAGTTCTATGGCCCCACGCCGATGCGCACCGGGCTGGAGCAGTCGCGAAACCTGATGACCGTGCGGATTGCGCAGGAAATCGGGATGGAGACGGTGGCGCAATACGCCGAGAAATTCGGTGTCTACAACCCGATGCAACCGTTTCTGGCCAATGCGCTCGGGGCGCAGGAAACCACGATGTATCAGCTGATCTCGGCCTATGCGATGTTCGCCAATGGCGGCGAGCGGGTCGAACCGACGCTGGTCGACCGGGTGCAGGACCGCTGGGGCCGCACCATCTATCGCCACGATCAGCGGATCTGCGAGGACTGCCAGAAGGAAATCCTGGCCGCGGGGCAGGGGCCGCGTGTCACCTCGTCGCGCGAACGGGTGATCGACCCGGTTACCGCCTATCAGATGATTTCGATGATGGAAGGTGTGGTCGCGCGTGGCTCGGGCTCTGGGGTCAATCTGCCGGTGCCCGTGGCGGGCAAGACCGGGACCACGAACGATGCCAAGGATGTGTGGTTCACCGGCTTCACCTCGAATATCGTGGCCAGTTGCTACATGGGTTATGACCAGCCGCGCGGGCTTGGGCGGGGCGCCTATGGCGGCACGCTTTGCGTTCCGGTGTTCAACGAATTCATGCGCGAGGCGATCAAGGTCTATGGCGGCACCCGGTTCAAGGTTCCGCCGGGGGGCTATTGGGCCAAGTTCAACCGCTTTACCGGCGAACGTCTGCCCGACGATGCCACCGGTGATTTCGTGCAGGCCGAGTATCTGCGCGAGGGCCAGGAGGGCATGCTGGGTCTGGGGCTGATCGTCGACGGCGGCTTTGCGATGGGGGCCAACCTGCCGCTGTTTGCGCAGGGCGAAACCGACGAGGGCGGCACGGCGGTCACCACCTCGACCGGGCAGACCAAGGTCATCCCGAAAAAGGCCGATTTCGGCACGCTGACGTCGGGCGGGCTGTATTGAGGCACGGTTGAACCGTCTCGGGGCCGATGCACGCAGACCGGCAATCGGCCCCCTCTGCGGGTAAGGAAGGTGTCGCAGTCTTTGGCGGATCTGGCGCCAGCGGCGAGTCTCCCGCCAAGCCCGCCCCACCCCTTGCCCCAACCGACACGGGGTTGTAGAACCGCCCCGAATGACTGGAAGGACCCAAGACCCATGCGCGCCGAGATGCAGAACATTGTGGAATCGATCCGCAAATCGCTGAAGCTGTTGGCGCAGCGGATGGATTGGGAAACCGCCCCACATCGCCTGGAGGAATTCAACGCGATGATCGAGGACGGCGATCTGTGGTCGGACCCCGCGCGCGCGCAAAAGCTGATGCGCGAGCGGCAGATGCTGATGGACAAGGTCGAGACCTATCAGAAGATCGACCGTGAGTTGACAGACAACGTCGAGCTGATCGAACTGGGCGAAATGGAAGACGATCCCGAGATCGTCGCCGAGGCCGAGAAATCGCTGCGCGAGCTGAAAGTCCTGGCCGATGCCAAGGAACTGGAGGCCCTGCTGGATGGCGAGGCCGACGGCAATGACACCTTCCTGGAAATCAACGCGGGCGCAGGCGGCACCGAAAGCTGCGACTGGGCCAGCATTCTGGCGCGTATGTATGTCCGCTGGGCCGAGAAGAAGGGCTACAAGGTCGAATTGCAGTCGGAATCGGCGGGTGACGAGGCGGGGATCAAATCCGCCGCCTACAAGATTTCCGGCCCGAATGCCTATGGCTGGCTGAAATCGGAATCGGGCGTGCACCGGCTGGTGCGGATTTCGCCTTACGATTCGGCGGCCCGGCGGCATACGTCGTTCTGTTCGGTCTGGGTCTATCCGGTGGTCGACGACAATATCGAGATCGACATTCCCGACCGCGACATCCGCATCGACACCTATCGGTCTTCGGGCGCGGGCGGTCAGCACGTCAACACTACCGACTCGGCTGTGCGGATCACCCACTTGCCCACGAATATCGTGGTGACCAGTTCGATGAAATCGCAGCACCAGAACCGCGAGATCGCGATGAACGCGCTGCGCTCGCGGCTGTATCAGCTGGAACTGGACAAGCGGAATGCGGCGATCAACGCGGCGCATGAAAGCAAGGGCGACGCGGGCTGGGGCAACCAGATCCGTTCTTATGTGCTGCAGCCCTATCAGATGGTGAAGGATCTGCGCACCGGGTACGAAACCTCGGACACGCAGGGTGTTCTGGACGGCGATCTGGACGGGCTGATGGCGGCGACCTTGGCGATGGGTGTCGAGGGGAAATCCCGGGCCGACGCCCAGGCCGAGGACTGAGCGATGGCGGCGCGGGTTTATATCACCGGCGCCGCAGGATCGGGAACCTCGTCCCTCGGACGGGCATTGGCCCTGCGTGCGGGCGTGCCGCATCTGGATACCGATGATTTCTATTGGGCGCCGACCGATCCGCCCTTTACCAGCAAGCGCCCGGTCGAGGAACGTCTGGCACTGATCGCCGCCGCGCAGCTTGCACAGGGGCCGCAGGGTGGCTGGGTGCTGTCTGGTTCGGCCGACGGCTGGGGCGAGGTGGCGATCGAAGGCGCCGGGCTGATCCTGTTTCTGCAGACGCCGACGCCGGTGCGGCTGATGCGGATACGCAAGCGCGAGGCCGCGAAATTCGGCGACCGGGTCAAGCCGGGCGGCGACATGTATCACAATCACGCGGAATTCCTGAAATGGGCCGCCGGGTATGACGAGCCCTATTTCGGCGGCCGTTCGCTGCAGCGCCATCGCGACTGGCTGGCCGGTCGGCCCGAGCCGGTGCTGGAACTTTCGGGCGCCAAGCCGGTCGAAGATCTGCTGGCCGCAGCCTGGTGGCGGATGCAAGAGCTGGGCCTCGTCTGAGCCCGCACGGGCCTATCCCGCCATCACGATGGGTTTCTGGTTCTTGGCGTGGCGCGCGCTCAGCTTGCGCCCGATGCGCCCGGTGGTCAGCGGGCGGGCCGCCTGCGGCGGGGTGGCGTTGTCGCGCAATTCGGGGAACAGGGTGAAGATCTCGGCCCGGGCCTCGCGCGTCAGCGCCCGCAGCGCCTGCGTCCCGGTATAGAGCGATTCCGCCTCGGCGCCATTGGCGAAGACCACCTCGTGACGATCGAACAGCAGGTGCAGGTAACTGACCGGGGCAGGGATGGTCATTTCGGAAATCCCGGGCAACCCGACCAGATGCTTGGCCGCGATCAGCACCTCGCGCGCGCCACTGACCCGTTCGGCGATGCTTGATCGCATCAGGATGCGGTGCTGAGGCGAGACCAGCAGATCGTGCTGCGGCAGACCGCGCCCGAGCGCATCGGCGGAAATGCGGATCGGCCGCAGATTGGGTGCCACCTGCAAGGCCAGTGCGTTCAGATCGCGCTGCCCGATCCAGCGCAGCGGCTGAAACCCGTGATCGAGGGTGCGCACCATATCGCCCGCCGCCAGTGACTCGATCGGGCGCGGGCCCTGATCGGTGTCGATCATCGTGCCTGCACAAAAACAGATCGCGCTGTAGGTATCGGCAAAATCCAGCTGGCCGTCGTTGTCGCCCGCATTCGGATCGCCGTTTTCGCCAGTGGCGTAATAGACCAGAGTGGTGGCCTGCGTCGGCAGCCCGCCGTTCAGATCCAGCAGCAGATAGCCCTTGTTGCCCTCGAAGACGATATAATCGTCGCCCGCCCCAAGGCCCGCCACCAAGTCGTTCTTGGGTGTCAGGTTGTTATAGCCACTCACCGTGGTCCAACCCGCGCCGCCCGTCGTCGGATCGCCATCGTTGTCCTTGGCGGGGTCATAGACATCGAGCTGCCAGAACTGGCCATTGCTGAATTCGGTCGCGGTGGAATTCTTGTTGCCGGTCCATTGCAGCCGGTACAGCGTGTCAGACCCGCTGAGCGCTTTGACATTCGGCAGCACGATGCCGAAATTCGCGTCGCCCGGGTTGCCGCTGTTCGTCGGCTGCCCTGAAAGCGCGGCCACCATATCGCCGGACAGATAGATCGGATCGGTATAGGTGTTGTCGGCCATGATTTCGGGCCCGCGATTGGCAAGGATCGTTCGCCGTGGCGCATGCAAGGTGGCGCACGGTTTGAAATGTCCTCATGGTCCCGCGCGGGCGGGGTTTGTGGTGACGGTGCGTCTTGTCTGCTCGGGCGGCCGCTGAGCGGCTCGTGGTTACTCTTGATTAACCAATTGTGCCCTAGGCTGCGGAAAAATCAAGAAAATTCGAATCACCTTGGATTTGCGGCCCCTGATTGCGCTGCAGCGTGACAATTTTCATTTGCCGCATCGCGGGGCGCGCGCTTAGCCTTTTTGCATCAGGGAGGACAAAATGACGCACACAGACCGGATCGGCGGCGATGACGCCCGCCCCCACGCCCGCCCCAGTGATGGTGGCCCGTCGCCCTTGCCCGAGATCCACGAGGTGCCCACCACCGCGATTGCCGAGGTGCTGCGCGCGGGCTGGCGGGATTTCCTGCGCGCCCCCGCCTTCGGGCTGTTCTTCTCGGCGGTCTATGTGGCAGGGGGGATCGTGCTGTATCTGGTCTTCGCCGCCAATGGTAAGGAATGGTGGCTGATGCCCTTCATCCTTGGCTTCCCGTTGCTGGCGCCTTTCGCTGCGATCGGCCTGTACGAGGTCAGCCGCCGGATCGAGGCGGGCGAGCCGCTTCTGTGGCCCGAGGTACTGGGCGTGGTCTTCGCGCAAAAGGACCGCCAGTTGCCATCCATGGCAATGGTGATCCTGCTGATGTTCATGTTCTGGGTCTTTGTCGCGCACACGACATTCGCGATGTTCATGGGGATGTCGGCGCTGACCAATGTCACCAGCGATCCGTTCGGGGTGATCTTTTCGGGCAATGGTCCGATGATGTTGCTGGTGGGGGGCACGATCGGCGCGATCTTTGCGCTGGTGCTGTTTTCCTTCACCGTGGTCGGCCTGCCGCTGCTGATGGAACGCGAGGTGGATTTCATCACCGCGATCATTACTTCGGTGCGGGCGGTGACGGGCAATCCGGTGGCGATGCTCAGCTGGGGGGCGGTGATTGCGGGCTGCCTGTTCGTCGGCATGCTGCCGGTGTTTCTGGGCCTGTTCATCGCGTTGCCGGTCTTGGGACACGCCAGCTGGCACATGTATCGCCGGATCACCGGCTGAGGGCAGGGGCCTTTTGTGCCGCGCCATGCAAAAGGGCAGCCGTAAGGCTGCCCTTTTCGATTGTGCAGATGCGGCCGGTCTTACTCGGTCGGCGGGGCCAGTTTCGGCGTGCCCTGACCGTTCGACAGCGGGTCGTCCTGACGCTGGACCGAGCCCTCGAAATGGGCGCCCGATTCGATGGCGATGGTCTTGTGAATGATGTCGCCTTCGACGCGTGCGGTCGAGGTCAGGCGCACCTTCAGGCCGCGCACACGGCCCACGACACGGCCGTTTACGACCACATCATCCGCGACGATCTCGCCCTTGATCGTGGCGCTTTCGCCGACGGTCAGCAGATGGGCGCGGATGTCACCTTCGACCACGCCTTCGACCTGGATGTCGCCGGTGGTCTTGATGTTGCCGACGACGGTCAGGTCGGAGGACAGCACAGAAGCGGCCGGTTTGGCCCGCGGCGCAGTGGGAACAAAATCGCCCAGCGGTCGCGCAGGGGCCGTGGTGTCCGGCGCCTTGGATTTGTCGGTTTCCGGGGCCGCCTTGGGGCCCGGCTCGTGGATTTTGCTCTTAGAAAACATCTTTGGCAGCCTTGATGAATGTCATCGGGTTGATGGGTGAACCGCCCACCCGGATTTCATAGTGCAGATGCGGTCCTGTGGACCGTCCGGTATTGCCTGTATCACCGATCAGATCGCCGCGCGACACTTTTTGCCCGACGCTCACGCGGATTTTGGACAGATGGCCGTAAACCGTGGACACGCCGAAGTCGTGGCGGATCTTGATCACGTTGCCATAGCCGTTCTCCCACTCGGCCGCGGTGACCACGCCATCGGCGGGCGCGCGCACCTTCATGCCGACGGGGCCGGCCAGGTCGATCCCGGCATGCAGCCGCCCCCAGCGATAGCCGTAGGGCGAGGTGAAGCGGTAGCCGCCGTTCAGCGGGATCGCGAAGGGCAGCTTGTCCACCGCGATGCGATACATGTTCATTTCGTCGAGCTTTTGCAGAATGCCGTCGGCACGCGCCGCATCGCCGCCCAGATCAATCGCCCCTTTCGAGGACAGCGAAATGGCCGACAGCGGCCCGCCGGTGCCCGAATAGCCGCGGCGGATCTGGTTCATGATCGTGTCGGGGTTCATGCCCGCCGCCTTGAACATCTGATCGAGCGGCTTCATCGACACCTGCACCGCGCCTTCGAGCGTGGTGAAGATCTCGTCGTTGCGTTCTTCGAGCAGGCGTTTTTCCAGTGCGATCTCTTCGGCTTCGGCGCGGGCGGCTTCGGCATCGCGGGCGGCGGCATCGCGTTGGGCGGCGGTTTCGCCCAGCACCGAGGCCAGTATGTCAACCGTCTGTTCCATGTCCTGCGCGCGGGCGACCGGCGAGGCGCCGCTTTTCGGTGCGGCCTTGCTCAGCGCGACCTGCAGCGCGTCGCGCGCGTCGTCGCGTTCGGTCATCGTGCGGCGCAGCGTCGACTGGATCACGTTGATCCCGGTCTCCAGCTCGCGGCGCCGCTCTTCCGAGGACAGCAGCGCCGATTGCATTTGCGACACCTGCGTCAGCGCGGTCTGGAAGCGGTTCTGCGCTGCCAGCGCCTCGGCCGCGCGACTGTCGCGTTCGCGGGCCAGGCTGTCCAGGCGGCGTTCGAAGGCGGCCTGCGAAATCGCCGCCTGATCGGTGTCTGACCCCGAAGAGATGCCGTCGATGAACAGCAGGGACGTCGCGATCACCGACCAGCCGAACAGCAGTGCCACCGTGCCAAGCGCTGCGGCCTGTGTCAGCGGGCGCATCCGCACGAAACGGGTGGCGCTGTCGGATTTCAGAAACAGGCGCTGCTCGGGCAGCACATGTTCAAGGCTCGAATTCACGCGGTCGAGGATGCGTTTTGGCAAACCGTTTATCCTGTGGTCGTCTGAGGGATCGGATGCCTCCTGCATCCTTGCCCCCGCAGGCCCAAGAGCCAGCCGGAACTGCACCGGGCTTAGCAAGCCGGGACGGCGGCGCGCAACCGGTTTTGGCCCGGTTGCGACCTTTGGGCCCGTGCCGCGCCGCGGCTGGGCAGGAATCTGCCGATTTTCAAGGTGCTGGCGCGGCCGTGCGGGACGGTTTCGCCCCGGGGTTGTGGCAGACCCGCTCAGGCCAGCCCGCGCACCGCCTCCAGAACCTCTGCGGCATGGCCGGCGACCTTGACCTTCGGCCAGACCTGACGGACCACACCGGCCGCGTCGATCAGCACCGTGCTGCGGGCGATGCCCATCGAGGTTTTGCCATACATCGACTTTTCGACCCAGGTGCCATAGCGCTCGCAGGTGTCGCTGCCCTCGTCCGAAACCAGCACGACGCCAAGCCCGTGCTTGGCGCAGAACTTCTCGTGCTTGGCGGGGCTGTCCTTCGATATCCCCACGACCACGGCGCCCGCCGCGGCAAATTCCGCCCCGAGCCGGGTGAAGTCCAGCGCTTCGGTCGTGCAGCCGGGCGTGTCGTCGCGCGGGTAGAAATACAAGACCACCGTCTGCCCGCGCAGCGCTGACAGGGTCAATTCCGCCTCGCCGCTGCCGTTGTCGGTGCGCGGCAGAGTGAAATCAGGCGCGTTTTCGCCGATCTGGATCATGGCATACTCCGGTTGTGATGGATCATCGGTTGAATTCCCTGCGCGGTTCCGGTCAGGAATGCTAAGGTCTAGTGCGGCGCGGAGATTTGTAAACCGCCCGACCGCGGCAAAGACTGCGGCATGCAACAATGGCCCATGGGCCACGAGGTAGGATGAAGGACGAGCCGACGCGCCCGCCCGAGCCGGGCAGCCCCGAGGGCACCCCCGCCGATGCGGGGTCTCTGGCCTTGGCGCGGAGCCGTGCGCGCTTCGGGATCTGGCTGCTGTTGAGCCTGCCGCTGCTTGTCGCGGCTGGGGTATTTGCCTTTCTTGTGCTGACCCATCGTGCCGTGCCCGCGCCCGAATGGCTGGTCGCGCGGATCGAGGCGCGCGCCAATACCGCGCTCGCGGGGCGGCTGCAGGTGCAGATCGGCGGCATCGACGTGATCGTCGACGAGGGGTTTGTGCCACGGGTCCGGATGAAGGTGGTGCAGGTCGCGCGTGCCTCCGGCCTGCCGCTTGCGGTCTTGCCGGAACTGCGCACCACCTTGCGTGCCCAGCCGCTGTTGCGCGGCAAGGTCGAGTTGCGGGCCTTTCGCATCCGGGGCGCAAGCCTTGCCCTGCGGCGGCTGGAAGATGGGCGCATCGACCTGGATCTGGGCGGGGCGGGGGGCGATCTGGGCTTTCGCTTCGACAGCCCGCGCGCCGCAGTCGAGGCCTTCGAGGCCGCTTTCGAAACCCCGGTCCTGTCCCGGCTGGAGGAAATCGTGGCCGAAGGCGTGCAGTTGCGGCTGACCGACGAGCGGCTGGACCGGGTCTGGCAAGTGTCGTCGGGGCGGTTTCGCCTGTCGCAGACCGATGACCAGATCGCGGTGACGCTGAGCCTCGAAGTCGGGGCGCAGAATGCCGCGCCCGCGCAGATCGCGCTGACCGCCACCACCCGCAAGGACAGCCCGGCGGCCAGTTTCGGCGTGGCGGTGACCGATATGCCCGCCGCCGATCTGGCGGTGCAATCGCCCGCGCTGGCGATGCTGGGGCTGCTGGACGCGCCGATCTCAGGGGCGCTGCGCTCGGGTCTGGACGACAACGGCGAATTGCAGGCCATGGCCGGGGTTCTGGAGGTTGGCGCGGGCGCGATCAGCCCGGCGGAAGGCGCGCCGCCGGTGCCCTTCGAGGGCGCCAAGGTCCGTCTGGCCTATGATCGCGCAACGCAGCAGGTCAGTTTCAGCGACCTGAGCTTCAGCAGCCGTGCCCTGCGGTTTCAGGCTGACGGCCAGACCCTGCTGCGCGATTTCCGCCGTGGCCTGCCGGGCACGGCGGTGACCCAGATCGCGATCCGCGATCTGCAACTGGACCCCGAGGGCGTGTTCGAGAAACCCGCGCAGATCTCGCAGGGGTTGGCGGATCTGCGGATTCAGTTCAAACCCTTCCGTATCGAGCTCGGGCAGCTGCAACTGATCGAGGGCGAGCGGCGGATTTCCGGGCGTGGCGCGGTTTCGGCCGATGCGGCCGGCTGGCATGTGGCCTTCGATGCCGCGATCAACCGGATCAGCCAGCCCGATCTGCTGGCGCTCTGGCCGCCCGCTCTTGTGCCGCCGACGCGCAAATGGGTCGCCGATAACGTGGTTACCGGCGAATTGCACAACATGCGCGTCGCGCTGCGGCTGGAGCCGGGCACCGAGCCGCGGCTGGCGCTGGGGTATGAATTCCGCGGTGCCGAAGTGACGGTGATCCGGTCGCTGCCGCCCGTGCGCGAGGGGCGCGGCTTTGCCACGATCCACGAGAACCGCCATGCGCTGATGGTCGAGGAAGGCCATGTGATCCCGCCCGAAGGCGGTCAGATCGAGGTCGCCGACACAACCCTGGTGGTGCCCGACATCCGGGTGAAATTCGCGCCCATGGTGGTGCGGCTGCTGACCCGCTCGCCGATCCGGGCGGCGCTGTCGCTGCTCGATCAGCCGCCTTTCGAATTTCTGAAGAAGGCCGGCAAAACTGCGGATATCGCGACCGGCTGGGCCGAGGCGCAGACCGTGCTGAACATGCGCCTCAAGCCGAAACTGACGCCCGAGGATGTCGATTTCGACGTGGTTGCGCGGCTGACCGATGTGCGTTCGGACAAGGTCGTGCCCGGGCATGTGCTGGCGGCCGACCGGCTGATGCTGAATGCCGATCGCACGGGGCTGGTGCTGTCGGGCAAGGGCGATCTGTCGGGCGTGACCTTCGATGCGCGCTGGTCGCAGCGCTTCGGCCCCGAGCACAAGGGGATTTCCGCGGTCAACGGCTATGTCGAGATCACGCCCGACGCGTTGGAGACCTTCAACATCGCCCTGCCGAAGGGGGCGGTCTCGGGCACGGGCTGGGGCCATCTGGTGCTGGACCTGCACGAGGGCACGCCGCCCGGCTATTTCCTTGAAACCGACCTCAGGGGGCTGGCGTTGAAGATCCCGGAAATCGGCTGGTCGAAGGCGGCGGCCAGCAAGGGCAACCTGCAGGTCGCCGGGGCCCTGGGGGCGCCGGTGCGGGTGGATCGCATTGCGCTGCGCGCGCCGGGGCTTGCGGCCGAGGGCAAGCTGAGTCTGCAGGCCGGTGGCGGGTTCGAACGCGCATCGCTCGGTTCGGTCCAGATCGGCGACTGGTTTTCCGGCGCTGTCGATCTGGTCGGGCGGGGGGCGAACCGGGCACCGGATATCGAGGTTTCGGGCGGCTGGCTCGATTTGCGCCGTGCGGATCTGGGCAAGGGCGCGGGGGGCGGCGGGGCCGGTGGCGGCAAGATCCGCGCGGCACTGGATCGGGTGACCGTCAGCGACGGCATCGCGCTGACCGGGATGCGTGGAAATTTCGGAACCCGCGGCGGTTTCAACGGCACCTTCACGGCACGGGTCAACGGCACAGCCCCGATCAGCGGCGCGGTTGGCCCGGCCGATAACGGGCGCACCGCCGTGCGGGTCAATGCCGAGGATGCCGGCGCGGTGCTGGCCGCTACGGGCATCTTCAGCAAGGCGCGGGGCGGGGCGCTCGACCTGACGCTTTCACCGGTGGGGGACCAAAGCTACGAGGGCCGCGCGCGCACCACGAACTTGCGGGTCAAGGATGCGCCGGTGCTGGCCTCTATGTTGTCGGCGGCGTCGATCATCGGATTGCTGGAGCAACTGAACGGCGAGGGCATCCTGTTCACCGAGGCCGAGGCCCAGTTCCGGCTGACCCCCGAAGGCGTCAGCCTGACCCGGGGACAGGCGATCGGCGCGTCGATGGGGGTGACGATGACGGGCAATTACCTGCCGGGCATGGGCACCCTGGACATGGAGGGGGTGATTTCACCCTTCTATCTGATAAACGGCATCGGACAGATCTTTGCCCGCCGGGGCGAGGGCTTGTTCGGCTTCACCTACACGCTGCGGGGCGCGGTGGCCTCGCCAAAAGTGGTGATCAATCCGCTTTCGATCTTTACGCCGGGCATGTTCCGCGAGATTTTCCGCCGCAACCCGCCGAAACTGGTCACCGAATGAAACTTTCCGATTTTGACTTCCATTTGCCCGAGGGGCTGATTGCAACGCGCCCGGCGCGGCCACGCACCGCTGCGCGCCTGCTGCTGGCCGAAGGCGACACGATCACCGATCTGCATGTCGCCGATCTGGTCGATCTGTTCCACCCGGGCGATCGTTTGGTGTTGAACAATACCAAGGTGATCCCGGCGCGCCTGACTGGCACGCGCCATCGCGACAGCGCACAGGGACCAGTGGCCGCGAAGATCGAGGTCACCTTGCTGGAGCCCGCGCCGCAGGGCGAATGGGTAGCGCTTGCCAAACCGCTGCGCAAGCTGCGCGAAGGCGAGGAGATCGTGTTCTCGCCGGATCTGTCGGCCCGCGTGGTGGCGATCGAGGCCGGGCAGATGCGCATCGCCTTCAACCTGACCGGGCCGGATTTCGACGCGGCGCTGGCGGCGGCGGGGGCGATGCCGCTGCCCCCCTATATCGCCGCGCTGCGCGCCCCGGACGAGGCCGACAAGACCGATTATCAGACTGTTTTTGCACGCCATTCCGGTGCGGTCGCGGCGCCCACCGCCAGCCTGCATTTTACCCGCGAGCTGCTGGAAGCGCTGGCCGCAAAGGGGGTCGATTTCACCGAGGTCACGCTGCATGTGGGCGCGGGCACCTTCCTGCCCGTCAAGGTCGAGGATGTGACGACGCACAAGATGCACGCCGAATGGGGCGAGGTCAGCGCCCAGGCCGCGGCCGAGATTGCGGCGACGCGGGCGGCGGGCGGGCGGATCATTCCGGTCGGCACCACCGCACTGCGGCTGATCGAAAGCGCGGCCGAGGGCGGCGAGATTGCGCCCTTCCGCGGCACCACCGAGATCTTCATCTATCCGGGCTATCAGTTCCGCGTGACCGACGCGCTGATGACAAACTTCCATCTGCCGAAATCGACGCTGCTGATGTTGGTTTCGGCGCTGATGGGCAAGGATCGCATGGCGCGGATCTACAAGCATGCGGTGGACAAGGGCTATCGCTTCTTTTCTTATGGCGATGCGTCGCTTCTGATCCCTGAAAGTCGCAAACAGCCCTGACCGGGCGAACGCGCCGCATTAGATACGGCGTTCCGCATAAAAGAGGTGCGCCATGCTGTCCGTCCTGCGTCATTCCTGGGCCCTGCTGCTGGGTATCATGCTGCTGATGGTCGGCAACGGGATGCAGGGCACGCTTCTGGGCATTCGCGGCCAGATCGAGGGAATCTCGACCTTCCAGATGTCGGTGGTGATGGCGGCCTATTTCGCGGGTTTCCTGTTCGGCTCGCGCACCGTGCCCAATCTGATCCGCAGCGTCGGCCATGTCCGCGTGTTCGCAGCCCTTGGCAGCCTGATCTCGGCGGTTCTGATCCTTTATGCCACTGCGCCGCACTGGATCGCCTGGGCCTTCATGCGGGTTCTGATCGGGTTCTCGTTTTCCGGCGTCTATATTACCGCGGAAAGCTGGCTGAATGCGGCCTCGACCAACGAAAACCGCGGCCAGGCGCTGTCGGCCTACATGATCGTGCAGATGATCGGCATCATCGGCGCGCAGCTGCTGATGAACGTGGGCGACCCGGCGGGGTATTTCCTGTTCGTCATTCCCTCGGTGCTGGTGTCGCTGGCCTTCACGCCGATCCTGTTGTCGGCGGCCCCCGCGCCCGCCTTCGCGACGATCAAGAGGATGAGCTTTGCCCAGCTCTGGCAGGCATCGCCGCTGGGCTGTGTCGGGATTTTCCTGCTGGGCGGTGTGTTTTCGGCACTGTTCGGCATGGCCTCGGTCTGGGGCACCGGCGCCGGGTTGTCGGTCAAGCAGATCTCGGCCTTCGTGGCGGCGATCTATGTGGGCGGGCTGTTCGCGCAATATCCGATCGGCTGGATGTCGGACCGGATGGACCGGCGCGTGCTGATCGCGACGCTTGGCGCACTGGGGGCGGTGGCGATGCTGGGGGTCTTTGTGACCGACCCTCCGTATGTCGTGCTGTTGTTGGGGGCGGCCATCATCGGCGGGGTGGCCAATCCGCTTTATTCGCTGCTGCTGGCCTATACCAACGATTTTCTGGACAGTTCCGACATGGCCTCGGCCTCGGCGGGGCTGTTGTTCATCAACGGGGTGGGGGCGATCAGCGGTCCGATCATTACCGGCTGGCTGATGGGGCTGGTCGGCCCTGGCGGGTTTTTCCTGTATCTGGCGGTTCTCAACGCCGGGGTCGCGGCCTACGCGGTCTGGCGGATGACGCGTCGCCCGGCCCCGGCGGTCGAGTCGACCGGTGCCTTTGCGGTGCTGTCGCCGACCGCGACGGCCTTCGCGGTGGATGTGGCGCTGGAAACTGCACAGGAAGACAGCAACGAATCGCCTCCCGAATCGGCGGATTGAATTTCACCGCACATAGTTTGTGCATTGTAAATAGTTTTGTTGATTTTTCTGATTTTCCTGTCACCGTGGCGCCACAGCACTAATATTGGAAGGCGGAGAGTCATGGAACGGATCACCGAGGTGATCGCGTTCTGGCGTGACGAAGTCGGGCCGGAACGCTGGTATCAATCGAATGAGGAACTGGATCGCGCGATCCGAGAGCGGTTCGAGGCGTTGTGGCAGGCTGCGCATGACGGAGAGCTGGACGACTGGGCCGATACGCCGCGGGGTGCGCTGGCGCTGGTGATCCTGTGCGATCAGCTGCCGCGCAACATGTTCCGCGGACACCCCAAAAGCTTTGCCACCGACCGCCGTGCGCGCGAAACGGCCGACCGGGCGATTGCCGAAGGGTATGACATGGCCATCGATGATCCGCTGCGGCAGTTCTTCTATGTGCCCTTCCTGCATTCCGAAAGCCTGCTCGATCAGGAGCGCGGGGTGGAGTTGTATGAGGATCGCATGCCGGACGAGCACCTGCGCCATGCCCGCGCCCATCGCGCGGTGATAGCGCGCTTCGGGCGCTTCCCTTGGCGCAACTCTTGGATCGGGCGTGCCACCAGCGACGAAGAGGCGGCATTCCTTTGGGCGGGCGGCTATGACTGGGCGGTACGCGCCGAGAGGAAGAACAAGGTCGCCTGACAGTCGGGAACAGGGCCATTGATGCCGTTTGGAAATTAGTTTAATATCAAACTAGTTTTCAGACGGAGGAAGATCAATGGCCGCTAAAGGCTTCGACATGATCGTGATCGGTGCGGGTCCGGGCGGCTATGTTGCTGCGATCCGGGGCGCACAGTTGGGGCTGAACGTCGCCATCGTCGAGCGAGAGCATCTGGGCGGGATCTGCCTGAACTGGGGCTGCATCCCGACCAAGGCGCTGCTGCGCTCGGCCGAGGTGTTCCACCTGATGCATCGCGCCAAGGAATTCGGCCTGTCCGCCGACAAGATCGGCTTCGATCTGGATGCTGTCGTCGCGCGCTCTCGCGGGGTGGCCAAGCAGCTGTCGGGCGGCATCGGCCATCTGATGAAGAAGAACAAGGTCACCGTCTTCATGGGCGAGGCAACGTTGCCCAGGCCGGGTGTCGTTTCGGTCAAGACGGACAAGGGCACCGAGGAGCTGACCGCGAAATCCATCGTTCTGGCCACCGGCGCACGGGCGCGCACCCTGCCGGGGCTGGAGGCCGACGGCGATCTGGTCTGGAGCTACAAGCACGCGCTGGTGCCCAAGCGGATGCCGAAAAAGCTGCTGGTGATCGGCTCGGGCGCGATCGGCATCGAATTCGCCAGCTTCTTCAATACGCTGGGCGCCGATACCACGGTGGTCGAGGTGATGGACCGTGTGCTGCCGGTCGAGGATGCGGAAATCAGTGCCTTCGCGAAGAAGCAATTCGTCAAGCAGGGCATGAAGATCCTTGAAAAGACGACGGTCAAGAAACTGGACCGTGGCACCGGCAAGGTCGTGGCGCATCTGGAAGACGCCAAGGGCACCACCACCGCGGAATTCGATACGGTGATTTCGGCCGTCGGCATCGTCGGCAATGTCGAGAATCTGGGGCTCGAGGCGCTGGGGGTCAAGATCGACCGCACCCATGTCGTGACCGATGAATACTGCCGCACGGGCGTGGCCGGGCTTTATGCCATCGGCGACATCGCGGGCGCGCCCTGGCTGGCGCACAAGGCCAGCCATGAAGGCGTGATGGTGGCCGAACTGATCGCGGGTCAGCATCCGCACCCGATCAAGCCGGGCTCGATTGCCGGCTGCACCTATTGCCACCCGCAGGTCGCCAGCGTCGGCATGACCGAGGCCAAGGCGAAAGAGGCGGGGTATGAAGTGCGCGTGGGCCGCTTCCCCTTCGTGGGCAACGGCAAGGCGATTGCCCTGGGCGAGCCCGAGGGGCTGGTGAAAACCGTGTTCGATGCCAAGACCGGCGAGCTTTTGGGCGCGCATATGGTCGGCGCCGAGGTGACAGAGATGATCCAGGGCTATGTGATCGGTCGGACGCTGGAAACCACCGAGGCCGAGCTGATGGAAACCGTCTTCCCGCATCCGACGCTGAGCGAGATGATGCACGAGGCGGTTTTGGATGCCTACGGGCGCGCCCTGCATTTCTGACTTTTCGGTCAGAAATTTCTTGACCTCACGCCGCGCCGCGGCACATTCCGCAAAGGGCCCGGGTGTCGGGCCCTTTGCCATTTTCAAAGGATGATCCGATGCAGACGCGCTGGGGGGCGGTTTTCGCACTGTGGTTTGCCGGGCTTTGTGCAGCGGGGCAGTTTTCCAAGATCGGCGTGATCTTTCCGGAACTTGCCACGCTCTGGCCCGGGGCCGGGGCGCGGCTGGGCCTGGTGGTCTCGGTCGTGGGCGTGGTGGGGGTGATCTTTGGCACCACCGCCGGGCTCTTGGTGGTGCGGCTGGGCGCGCGGCGGCTGATTATCGGCGCGCTGATCGCCGGGGCGGTGATTTCGGCGCTGCAATGCCTGCAGCTGCCGTTGGGCGCGATGATCGCCAGCCGCGTGCTCGAAGGTTTTGCCCATCTGGCAATCGTGGTGGCGGGGCCGGTGCTGATCGCCGGGGCGGCCGCGCCGCGCGATCAGGCCGCTGCAATGACCCTGTGGTCGACCTTCTTCGGGCTGGCCTTCACCGTTACGGCGCTTTTCGGCCTGCCTTTGGCGCAAAGCCATGGTGCCGCTGCGCTTTGGGCCATTCACGCGGTGCTGATGGTTCTGGCCGCAGCGCTGCTGGTCCGGGTGCTGCCGCCCGAGGCGCCCCAGCCTGCGCAGGTGCCGCTGCGGCTGACCGCGCTGCTGAGCGATACGCGGGCGATTTATGCCAGCCCGAGCCTCGCCGCGCCGGCCATGGGATTTGTCTTCTACACGCTGATCTTCGTGGCTGCGCTGACGCTGGTGCCGGGGCTTGTCGCGCCGCAGTTCCGCGCGCTGACCGCCACCGTGATGCCGCTTGTCTCGATCGCCAGCTCGCTGGGCGTCGGGGTTGCGCTTACCCGGCGGCTAGGCGCGGTGCGGGTGGTGCAGATCGGTTTCGCCGGGGGCGCGCTGGCGGCATTGCTGTGGCTGCTGGCCTCGGGGTTGGGGCAGGTCGGCGCGGCGCTGCTGATTTCGGCCAGCCTCGGGCTGGTGCAGGGCGCCAGCTTCGCGGCCATCCCCGAACTGAACCCGACACCCGAAGCGCGCGCCCGGGCGGCGGGCGCCATTGCGCAGCTGGGAAATGTCGGCACCACGCTGGGCACGCCTGTGCTGCTGGCGCTGGCCGCGCAGCTGGGGCCCGCCGCGCTGACGCTGTTTACACTGCCGCTCTGTCTGGGGGGGATTGCGGTGCATGTCTGGTTGCGCCGCCGTCGCACCCGCTTCTGATCGGCGGGCGAGGCGTTTCTTTCACCTTGCGAAAATATCTCGCAGGGGTCCGGGGGCGCGCAGCCCCCGGTGTCCGCTGTTACCGCTCGATTGCGCCGCCGGCGGCGTGCCAGTCATAAAGCCCGCCGAGGTTGTAAACCGTCTTGTAGCCCATCTGCAGCAGCATCTGCCCCGCGCCCTGGCTGCGCGCCCCCGAGGCGCAATAGACCGCCACCGGCTTGTCCAGCGACAGGTCTTTCAGGCATTCCGGGCTGGCCGGATCGCATTTCATCTTCAGCGCCATCAACGGCACATGCAGCGCCCCTGCGGCCTTGCCGCTCGCACGCAGCTCCATCCCGTCGCGCACGTCGATCAGCGTCATCTCGCCCGCAGCCACCTTGGCCACCGCGTCTTTCGGATTGATCCGCTCCACACGCGCGCCGCCGGGGGCCGAGGGACGAAGGAAGTTGAACATCGCGTTACCTTTCGCTGAGGGGCCCAGGGCCCCGTTTGCCCTGATGTGGTCAGATGGGGGGCGCAAATCAAGAGGAAATGCTGCATCGCAGCTAAATTTGTATTCATAAAACGGAATGAGTGATGCCGGGGGCCGTCTGTTGGCCGGGTCGCTGAAATCGCGGGCGCAGGGCGAAGCGGCGCGAAACGCAGCAGGCCCGTGTTTCCCGCCAAAAGTTCCCCCTTCGTTCGCATATTTGGGTTGGAGACTCGCCCGCGCTCGCCTATCTAGGGAGGGTGGAAACGGGGGCAGTCATGGCCGAGCAGAAGTTCATCGAGGTGCGCGGCGCGCGCGAGCATAACCTCAAGGGCGTCGATCTGGATATTCCGCGCGATCAGTTCGTGGTCATCACCGGCCTCTCGGGCTCCGGCAAGTCCAGCCTTGCCTTCGACACGATCTATGCCGAAGGCCAGCGCCGCTATGTCGAAAGTCTGTCGGCCTATGCCCGGCAGTTCCTTGACATGATGGGCAAGCCCGATGTCGACCATATCTCGGGGCTGAGCCCGGCGATTTCCATCGAGCAGAAGACCACCTCGAAGAACCCGCGTTCGACCGTCGGCACCGTGACCGAGATCTACGACTACATGCGCCTGCTGTTCGCGCGCGCCGGCACCCCCTACAGCCCCGCGACCGGCCTGCCGATCGAGGCACAGCAGGTGCAGGACATGGTCGACCGGATCATGGCGCTGCCCGAGGGCACGCGCGGCTATCTGCTGGCGCCCATCGTGCGCGACCGCAAGGGCGAATACCGCAAGGAATTCATAGAACTGCACAAGCAGGGCTTTCAGCGCGTCAAGGTCAATGGCGCGTTCTACGAGTTGGAGGAGCCGCCCGTTCTGGACAAGAAGTTCCGCCACAATATCGACGTGGTGGTGGACCGGATCGTGGTGCGCGAAGGTCTGGAAACGCGGCTGGCCGACAGTCTGCGCACCGCGCTGAATCTGGCCGACGGGATCACGCTGTTCGAAGAAGCGCTGAGCGCCGAGCAGTTGGAGGCGGGGCAGGAGCCGCTGAAACTGACCTTCTCGGAAAAATTCGCCTGCCCGGTGTCGGGCTTCACCATCCCGGAAATCGAGCCGCGGCTGTTTTCCTTCAACGCGCCCTTCGGGGCCTGCCCGGTCTGCGACGGGCTTGGGGTCGAGCTGTTTTTCGACGAACGGCTGGTGGTGCCCGATGTCACGCTGACCCTGGCGCAGGGGGCGCTGGCACCTTGGGCCAAGTCGAAAAGTCCCTATTTCACCCAGACCATCGACGCGCTGGCGAAACATTACGGTTTCGATAAACGCAAGCAGTGGAAGGACTTGCCCCCCGAAGTTCAGAAACTTTTCCTCTATGGTTCGGGCGAGGACGAGATCCGGTTCCGCTTCGATGAAGGCGGCCGTGTCTATGAGGTCAGCCGCACCTTCGAAGGCATCGTCCCGAATATGGAGCGCCGCTATCGCGAGACCGACAGCGCCTGGTCGCGCGAGGAGATGGAGCGCTATCAGAACAATCGTCCCTGCGGCGCCTGCCACGGTTACCGGCTGAAGCCTGAGGCGCTGGCGGTGAAGATTGGCGGTCTGCATATCGGCCAGGTGGTCGAGATGTCGATCAAGGAGGCCTTCGCCTGGATCGCGACCGTGCCCGCCTCGCTGAGCAAACAGAAGAATGAAATCGCCCATGCGATCCTCAAGGAAATCCGTGAACGCCTTGGATTCCTTGTGAATGTCGGGCTCGATTACCTGACGCTCTCGCGTGCGGCGGGCACCTTGTCGGGCGGGGAAAGCCAGCGGATCCGGTTGGCCAGCCAGATTGGATCGGGGCTGACCGGGGTGCTTTATGTTCTCGACGAACCCTCGATCGGGCTGCATCAGCGCGACAATGACCGGCTTCTGGGCACGCTCAAGAACCTGCGCGATCAGGGCAATTCGGTGCTGGTGGTCGAACATGACGAAGACGCGATCCGCCATGCCGATTACGTTTTCGACATCGGCCCGGGGGCCGGTGTGCATGGCGGGCGCGTGGTGGCGCAGGGCACGCCCGCTGAAATCGCCGCCGATCCGGCCAGTCTGACGGGGCAATATCTGTCGGGCACACGGCGCATCGAAGTACCCGCCGAGCGGCGCAATGGGAACAAGAAAAAACTAACAGTCGTAAAGGCTTGCGGGAATAACTTGAAGGATGTGACGGTTGATTTTCCGCTGGGGAAATTCGTCTGCGTCACGGGGGTGTCGGGCGGCGGCAAGTCCACGCTGACCATCGAGACCCTGTTCAAGACTGCAAGCATGCGGCTGAACGGTGCGCGCCAGACGCCCGCGCCCTGCGACACGGTCAAGGGGCTTGAACATCTGGATAAGGTGATCGACATCGACCAGCGCCCGATCGGCCGCACGCCGCGCTCGAACCCGGCCACCTATACCGGCGCCTTCACCCCGATCCGCGACTGGTTCGCAGGCCTGCCCGAGGCCAAGGCACGCGGCTACAAGCCGGGGCGGTTCAGCTTCAACGTCAAGGGTGGCCGTTGCGAGGCCTGCCAGGGCGACGGCGTGATCAAGATCGAGATGCACTTCCTGCCCGATGTCTATGTCGAATGCGAAACCTGCAAGGGCCATCGCTACAACCGTGAAACGCTGGAAGTTACCTTCAAGAACAAGAGCATCGCAGACGTTCTTGATATGACGGTCGAAGACGCGCAGGAGTTTTTCAAGGCCGTGCCCTCGATCCGCGAAAAGATGGATGCGCTGGTCGAGGTGGGGCTGGGCTATATCAAGGTCGGCCAGCAGGCGACGACCCTGTCGGGCGGCGAGGCGCAGCGCGTCAAGCTGTCGAAAGAACTCAGCCGCCGGGCGACGGGGCGCACGCTTTATATCCTTGATGAACCGACGACGGGCCTGCATTTCGAGGATGTGCGCAAACTGCTGGAGGTGCTGCACAGCCTGGTCGATCAGGGCAATACCGTGGTGGTGATCGAGCATAACCTCGATGTCATCAAGACGGCCGACTGGATCATCGACATCGGGCCCGAGGGGGGCGACGGCGGCGGCGAGGTGGTGGCCGAGGGAACCCCTGAAGAGGTCGCCCTGAACCCGCGCAGTCATACGGGGCGCTATCTTGCCCCGATGCTGGGGATCAAGGCTGCGGCGGAATAGGGGGCGCTGCCCCCTTTGGCCAGGGTCGCTTACCCCCGAGGTCTCTTGGGAAAGATGAAGGGCCCGTTTCTTCTGGCCTGAAATATTCGGAAGGCGCAGCCGGGGGGCTACACCTTCTCCCATCGCTCAGCGGCGGGCGCGGCCGACGACTTCCAGAACCGTCGCGGTGGTCGCGGATACCTTGTAGATCATACCGTTGACCAGATAATACCGCCATGGCCCGTCAACGGGGGGCAGGCCATGGCGCTTCAGATCCATCAGCATGGAATGCTCGTAAACCGGGAAGGCATCGCCGGGGGCATAGTCCGGCGCTGTGGCATTGGACAATACCCAGCGTGTGCCCTGCTTGCAAAACCGGTCGCCGGTCGCGGACAGAACCCTGCATTCGGGGGCGGTGCCGGTCGTGGGCGCTGTTTGCGCCCCGGCCGGCACTGAGAGCGCAAGAAGTGCTGCAAGTCTGGGAATGTGACGGGCCAGAGCCATCAATTGACCAGTGCAGAAATCGCCCCGATCAGCGCCAGAACCTTCCCGGTTTCCCGGTCCACCCGATAGATGTAGTCGCCGCTTTGCCAATAGGTCTGGCGCGGGTCGAGGCGATAGCGCGTGGGGTCGCGGATCACGATGTAATCCGACTCGATGCGCTCGCCCCGTTGCCAGATGCGTTTCGCATGGCCGGGGGGCAGGCAGCCGTTGTTCTTCTTGGCCAGCCCGGGCGGGCAGCCCTGCGCGACCTGCACGAAACCATGGTCGTGACCATGCTTGTTGGGTTTGTCGGCCAAGGCGGCCGCCGGCGCGAGGGCGAGCGACGCCCCGATCAGGATATGGGCAAGGTGGGTCATGATGTCGGTCTGCCTTGTTCTGCTGCGATTATCTGGCCCACAGATAAAGTTTCAATCCACGGGCGCCAATTCAACGCCTGGTGATTGCGCAAGGTTCCGCGCATCATGCCTTTTCGCCCCCGCCCGGCCACAACGGGCCGGGCGGGGGCAAGGGCTTATTTCTTCATCGGGCAGGTGTTCAGTCCGAAGATCGAATAGAGCGGGCAGGTGCCCAGCAGGCCGGTGGCCAGCGGCACGATGCCGATCAGATAGGCCCAGCGATAGGTCGCTTCGGCGTTGAGGAAAAATCCCGCCAGCAGGGCGAGGCCGACAACGATGCGCAGGATGCGATCCATCCCGCCGACATTGCTTTTGAACATGTGTATCTCCAGTCTTGCGCGTTTCAGGCCGCTGGGGCACGCAGCCTTGTGTGCCCACGGTCAGATGACCCTAGCACGGCTTGGGCATGGCGTCTGTGACATGATCACGCAGTCGGGAAAGGTGCGGGCTGGCCAGTCGGGACCTTCAGCCACCTTAGCTCAGCGCCAATCGGCGCAAGGCGCCCGGGTCGGTCAGCACCACTGCGCCGCGTTCGGTCTGCACCCAGCCGCGGCGGGCAAAGGCATCGAGCCTGCGCGAGACGACCTCGCGGGCCGATCCGATCTGGGTGGCGATCTCGGCCTGGGTGGCCTGCACGCGGCCGCCCTCGGCCCGGGTGCAAAGCCAGTCGGCCAGACGGCATTCCACGGACTGGAAAGAGACCCGCTCCATCAGCTGGATCATCCCTCCCATCCGTTCCGCGAAAGCCGCAAAGACCAGCTGACGAAAGGCCGGGGCGCTGTCCATCAGCGCACGGAACAACGGGCGCGGGATCATCACCACTTCGGTTTCCTGTGCGGTGATCGCCTCGGTCGAATAGGGCGCCTCGCCCAAGAGCCCGAGCGTCGTCTGCACGCAGCTTTGGCCGGGCTCGACCGCATAAAGCAGCAATTCACGCCCGCCCGCGCCGGTCAGGAACACCTCGATCCGGCCCGACAGAACGATGGCGAAGCCCTCGACCGCATCGCCGGGGCGAAACAGCACGGTGCCGCGCGGCAAGGTCTGCTGCGGCAGCCCCGCAAGCCGGGCGCGCGAGGGCGCGTCAAGCGCATCGAGCGCGGGGGTGTGCGAAATCCAGTCGGTCATGCGCCGGTTGTAGCGCCTCGGCGGGCGGGCGCAAGCACCCGCACCGCCGCATCCGGTTCTCATTTCATCAAATCGCTCATCAGCCCCATCACCGCGATGACCTTCAGCGTATCACTGTCAACGCGCACGATGGTGCCGTCGAGCACCCGGTAATGCTGATGGGCGGGGGGCTTGGGCAGACGGCTGATCTTGGCCTGCTGAAAGATCGGCGCCCCCTTGGCCGAGGCGCCGATGCGCGGCATCACATGGGCCTGAACCTTGTTCTGCTGCCGGTTTTGTTGGCGCACCGTATTCTGGTCGCGGTTCTGAATTGCCGGGACCGCCTGTTTGCCGCTGGCGTTATTGCATTGCAACTTGCCATTGGGCAGCAGGACGCATCCGGGCGGGATTTGCTGGCCCTTCGGTTGTGCCTGTGCAAACGGGGCCGACAGCCCCAGTGCCAGAACCCCCGCCATGGAGGCCAGGGTCAGTTTCGTCATGGTTTTGGTCATCTCTGCTCTCCTCGAAGACTGAGCTTCAAGATGAACGTCGGGGCGGGCGATTTCCGTCGCCCGCCCCGGTCATGTCCTGTGGTTCGCGCGGATCGTCGCTCAGCCTTGCCGGCCGCGCCCCTCGAACCGCGGCAGCATCGCCGAGAAATCCATGCCGCGGCCGTTCTCTGCCTCGACGAACTGGGTATAGAGCGCGGTGGCCAGTTGTCCCATCGGGGTATCCGCATCGGCGCTGTCGGCGGCCTGCTGGCTCAGCCGCAGGTCCTTCAGCATCAGCTCGGCCGCGAAGCCGGGTTTGTAGCCGTTATCTGCGGGCGTCGTCGGCCCCACGCCCGGGGCCGGGCAATAGGCGTTCATCGACCAGCTGTACCCCGACGAGGTCGAGACCACATCGAACATCTTCTGCCGGTCAAGGCCCAGTTTGTCGGCCAGCGCGAAAGCCTCGCAGGTGGCGATCATCGTCACGCCCAGGATCATGTTGTTGCAGATCTTGGCGGATTGTCCGGCGCCCGCCTCGCCGCAATGCACGGCCTTTTGACCCATGATGTCAAACAGCGGCTTGACCGTGGCAAAGGCCGCGTCAGTGCCGCCCGCCATGAAGGTCAGCGTGCCATTGGTGGCCCCCCCGACCCCGCCCGAAACCGGCGCATCCAGCGCGCCAATCCCCGCCGCCGCCGCCTGTTCGGCCACCGCACGCGCGCTGTCCACATCAACGGTGGAACAATCGCACAGCACCGCGCCCGCGCGCATCGCCGGGATCACCTCGGCGGCCACGGCGCGCAAGATCGCGCCGTTGGGCAGCATGGTGATGACCACATCGGCAGCACTGGCCGCCTCGGCCGCGCTGGGGGCACGGGTCACGCCCTCGGGGCAGGGCGCGGTCAGGTCGAACCCCGTCACCGTGTGGCCCGCCTTGACCAGATTGGCCGCCATCGGCCCGCCCATATTCCCCAGTCCGATAAATCCGATCTTCATACTATCCTCCCAAAAATCCTGAAGTTCACGTCACGCGTCGGCAAAGTCGATCCGCCACTGTGCGGGCAGCGGCGCCAGCAGTGCCGCCACCGCCGCATCGGGCAGCGTGTCATGCGTGTATTTCCACTGCGGCTTGCGGTCCTTGTCGATGATCTGGGCGCGCACGCCTTCCAGAAATTCGGCATGTTCCACAGCGCGCAGGGTGAAGCGGAATTCATTCTCCAGCGCGGCGCGAATGGTGGGGTTCGCCCGCGTCATCCGCACCAGGGCCAGGGTCGCCGCCTCGGACAGGGCCGAGTTGCGCCGCAGGGTTTTCAACGCGGCTGCGGCGAATTCAGTGCCCGAAGCTTCCAGCGCTGCAAGGATGGCATGCAGATCCGGCGCACCGAAGGCCGCGTCGATTTCGGCACGCTGTGCGGCGAGCTGGCCGGGCTGCGCGGGCTGCCCGCCGGGCGGCAGGATGCCCGGATCGCCGGTCGCGATCAGCTGCGCCTTCAGCGCCTCCCATTCCGCCTCGGGCACATAAAGATCGGCGAACCCCGCATAGATCGCATCGGCCGCGCCGATCCGCCCGCCGGTCAGGCCCAGATATTCGCCCACATGCCCGGGCGCGCGCGCCAGGATCAGCGTGCCGCCCACATCCGGGATCAGGCCGATGCCGGTCTCGGGCATGGCGATCTGGGTGCTGTCGCCGACGATGCGGTGGCTGGCGTGGCCGCCGACGCCCACGCCGCCGCCCATCACGAAGCCCTGCATGAAGGCCACGATCGGCTTGGGATATTCGGCGATCTTCGCGTTCATCCGGTATTCGTCGCGCCAGAAGCGCGGGCCGATCTCGAAATCGCCCTTGCGGCCCTCGTGATAGATCGCGGCAATATCGCCGCCCGCGCAAAACGCCCTGTCGCCTGCGGCGTCGATCAGGACGGCGGCGACCTCGGCATCGTTGCGCCAGCGGTCCAGCGCGTCTTCGATCACCGCGGCCATCTCATGATCCAGCGCATTGAGCGCCGCCGTGCGATTGAAGGTCAGCCGCCCGACGCGGCCTTCCTTGCGGGCGATCATCGTCGGAAGCTCTGTCATCAGCCACGCTCCGCCAGCAATGCGCGGCCGACGATCAGCCGCATGATTTCATTGGTGCCTTCCAGGATCTGATGCACGCGCAAATCGCGCACCAGCTTCTCGATCCCGTAATCGGCCAGATAGCCATAACCACCATGCAGTTGCAGGCACTGGTTGGCCACGTCAAACGCCGCGTCCGTCACATAAAGCTTTGCCATCGCGCAGAACTTTGTGGCATCCGGGGCCTTGTTGTCCAGCTTCCACGCCGCTTGGCGCAGGAAGATCCGGGCCGATTGCAGCTTGACCTCCTGCTCGGCCAGACGGAATTGCAGCGCCTGGAACTGATCGAGCGATTTGCCGAAGGCCTTGCGCTCGCCCATGTAATTCAGCGTCGCGTTCAGCGCCGCCTGCGCACCGCCAAGCGCCGAGGCCGCGATGTTGAGCCGCCCGCCATCCAGCCCGGCCATCGCGTAGACAAATCCCTTGCCCTCTTCGCCCAGCAGGTTTTCGGCAGGCACCGCACAATCGTCGAACTGCACCTGCGCGGTCGGCTGCGCACGCCAGCCCATCTTGTCTTCCAGCCCGCCAAAGCTCAGCCCCGGCGTGCCGTCCTCGACGATCACCGTCGAAATCCCCTTGGGGCCGTCGTCGCCGGTGCGCACCATGGTGACATAGACATCGGAATAGCCGCCGCCCGAGATGAAGGCTTTCGAGCCGTTCAGAACCCAGCCCGCATCGCCGCGCACAGCCCGGGTGCGCAGCGCCGCCGCGTCCGACCCCGAGCCCGGCTCGGTCAGGCAGTAGGAGAAGATCTTTTCCATCGAACACAGCTGCGGCAGCCAGCGCGCCTTGTCTTCGGGCGTGCCGAACTTGTCGATCATCCCGCCGCACATGTTGTGGATCGACAGGAAGCTGCCCACCGCCGGGCAGGCCATCGCCAGCGCCTCGAACACCAGCGTCGCATCAAGCCGCGTGAGCCCCGATCCGCCAAATTCTTCCGAGACATAGATCCCGCCAAGGCCCAGCTCGGCCACCTTGGCCCACAGCTCTTTCGGGATCGTGCCGGCCGCTTCCCAGTCCCGCGCGAAGGGGGCGATATGCTCTTGCCCGAAGGCATAGGCCATATCGAAAATCGCCTGCTGTTCTTCGCTCAGCGCAAAATCCATGGTTTCCTCCCCGAAACTTTGGAAATGAACATCTGTTTAATTGGCAAACCTTGCACGAATTTTGCAAGGCGAAGGGCAGGGGCGCTGCCCCTCTTTTGCCTGCGGCAAAATTCACCCCGGGATATTTTGACCAAGATGAAACGCAAAAGGGGCTGTTTCAGCTTGGTAAAAATATCCCCGCCGGAGGCAAGCCGCGCCCCGCAGGGCGCGGCCCGTCTGATCTTAGTCGAGCGCCTTGAAGTTCAGCGCCACGCCGTCCTTGATCCCCGAGAACCAGCGCGCGGTGACGGTCTTGGTTTTCGTGTAGAAGCGGAAGGCATCGGGGCCGTATTGGTTCAGGTCGCCGAAGGCCGATTTCTTCCAGCCGCCGAAGGTGTAGTAGCTCAGCGGCACCGGGATCGGGAAGTTGATGCCGACCATGCCGACATTGACGCGGCTGGCGTAATCGCGGGCAGTGTCGCCATCGGCGGTGAAGATCGAGGTGCCGTTGCCGAATTCGTTGTCCATCACCAGCTTGAGCGCGTCTTCATAGCTGTCCTGACGCACCATCGACAGCACCGGGCCAAAGATTTCCTGGGTATAGATGTCCATGTCGGGGGTGACGTTGTCGAACAGCGTCGGGCCGACGTAATAGCCGTTCTCATAGCCTTGGATGTTCAGGTTGCGGCCGTCGACGACCAGCGTTGCGCCCGCCTCGACGCCCGAGCTGATCAGGCCTTCGATCCGGGCTTTGGCCTGGGCCGTGATGACGGGGCCGAAGTCCACGTCGGCGCCGCCGGTATAGGGGCCGACTTTCAGCTTGTCGATTTTCGGCACCAGACGCTCGATCAGCGCCTCGGCGGTGCCTTCGCCCACCGGAACCGCGACCGAGATCGCCATGCAGCGTTCGCCCGCAGCGCCCATCGAGGCACCGACCAGCGCGTCGGCGGCCTTGTCCATGTCGGCGTCGGGCATGATGATCATGTGGTTCTTCGCGCCGCCGAAGCATTGCGCGCGCTTGCCGTTATTGGCCGCGCGGCCATAGATGTATTGCGCGATCGGGGTGGAGCCGACGAAGCCCACGGCCTGCACGGTTTCATTGTCGAGGATCGCGTCGACCACGTCCTTGTCGCCGTTGACCACCTGCAGCACGCCATCAGGCAGGCCCGCTTCCTGTGCCAGTTGCGCCAGACGGATCGAGGTCGAGGGGCAGCGCTCGGACGGTTTCAGGATCATCGCGTTGCCCGCGCTCAGCGCCGGGCCCATTTTCCACAGCGGGATCATCGCCGGGAAGTTGAACGGCGTGATGCCGGCAACGACGCCCAGCGGCTGACGCATCGAATAGATGTCGATGCCGGGGCCCGCGCCATCGGTATATTCGCCCTTCAGCAGCGCGGGCGCGCCCATGCAGACCTCGATCACCTCGAGCCCGCGCTGCACGTCACCGCGCGCATCGGGCAGGGTCTTGCCGTGCTCGAGCGAGACCAGTTCGGCCAGCTCGTCCATGTGCTGATTGATCAGATCGGCGAATTTCATCATCACCCGCGCGCGGCGCTGCGGGTTGGTGGCGGCCCAGGCGACCTGCGCCTTTTCGGCATCCGCCACGGCGGCATCCAGTTCGGCGGGCGTGGCCAGCGCGACTTTCGCCTGCTGCTCGCCGGTGGCCGGGTTGAACACATCGGCGAAACGCCCCGAGGTGCCCGCAACCAGCTTGCCGTTAATCCAGTGACCGATCTCTTTCATGCTATCCTCCCAAGGATTGTTTGGCGGAAGTTTATTCTTGCGAAAATGCCAAATAAAGGGGAAGTCTGGCAAAGGTGTTTTGCATTATTGCAAAACTTTCAAGGGGGGATGCCGCATGGATTGGGATGACCTGCGCATTTTTCTGGCTGTTGCACGGGCCGAGAGCCTGTCCGGCGCGGGGCGGGTTCTGAAATGCGACGCGGCCACGGTGGGGCGGCGGATCGCGCGGCTGGAAGACGGGATCGGCGCAAAACTGTTCCTGAAATCGCCGCAGGGCTATGCGCTGACCGAAGCCGGGTCGCGGCTGCTGCCGCATGCCGAACGCGCCGAGGCGGCGCTTGCGGGCGCGGCAGAGGAGTTAGGCGGCAATGCCGGGCGGCTGACGGGCCAGTTGCGGATCGGGGCGCCGGATGGCTGCGCGAACTACCTGCTGCCGCAGGTCTGCGCGGCGATCTGCGATGCCAATCCGGGGCTGGAGATCCAGATCGTGGCGTTGCCGCGGGTGTTCAACCTGTCCAAACGCGAGGCCGACATGGCGATCGCGGTGTCGCCGCCCTCGGCCGGGCGGCTGACGGTGCAGCGGCTGACGGATTATCAACTGCATCTGGCCGCGCATCGCGACTATCTGGACCGGTCCCACCCCATCGCCGGCAAGGCCGATCTGCGCGGGCACCGGATGATCGGCTATATCCCCGACATGATCTTTGACAAGGAACTGGATTACTTTGCCGAAACCGGCTGCGAAACGGTCGGGCTGGCCTCCAATTCGGTCTCGGTGCAGATGCAGATGGTGCGCGCGGGCGCGGGGCTGGCGATCGTGCATGATTTCGCGATTCCCTTCACGCCTGGGGTGGTGCGGGTGCTGCCCGATCAGATTGCGCTGACCCGCGCGTTCTGGCTGATCCGCCATGCCGACGACCGCCGTTCGGAACGGCTGACGCGGCTGGCCGAGGCCCTGGGGCAGGGGCTGCGCGCCGAGGTCGCCCGGCTGGAAGCGCTTGCAGCCACAAGTTGCGTTAACGCTATCACTCCCGCTTGACAGATTGTCGCACTCCGGTGACGCTGGGACAGAAGCGAAGCAAAGGGGAGGTTGCGATGCAGGTTTTGCAGATTCTGAAATCCAAGGGCGACGATGGCGTGGTCACGGTCGTTCCGGGCACCAGCGTGGGCGCGGTGGCCGAAATCCTGTCGCAACGCAAGATCGGCGCGCTGATCATCTCGCGCGATGGCAAGCATGTGGACGGGATCGTGTCGGAACGCGACGTGGTGCGCGAACTGGGGCGGCGCGGGGCTGCGGTGCTGACAATTCCGGTCGACGAGATCATGACGAAAAACGCGATCGGCTGCGCGCGCACCGATACCACCGCCCGTGTCACCGAGGTGATGAGCAGCGGCGGTTTCCGCCATATGCCGGTGATGGAAGGCGATGAAATGGTCGGACTGATCTCGATTCGGGACGTCATCGCGGCTCGCCTGCAAGAGTTGCACATGGAAAAAGAGGCCCTCACGGGCATGATTATGGGCAACTGACGCCGCGCTGCGGCAAGAGGGTGCTTGCATTCGGGCGCGCAATATTGTTGCGTGCCCTCACCATGTCGTGATTGGCACCCAAGGAGCACCGCGATGCGCATTGGCCTCTACCCTGGCACTTTTGACCCGGTAACCCTGGGACATATCGACATTATCCAACGCGCGCTGGCGCTGGTCGATCGTCTGGTGATCGGGGTTGCGATCAACCGCGACAAGGGGCCGCTGTTCAACCTGGAAGAGCGCGTGTCGATGATCGAGGCGGAATGCGCCGAGATCACCGCGCGCTGTGGCGGGGAAATCGTCGTGCATCCGTTTGAAAACCTGCTGATCCATTGCGCGCGCGACGTCGGCGCCAATGTCATCATCCGTGGCCTGCGCGCGGTGGCCGATTTCGAATATGAATTCCAGATGGTCGGCATGAACCGCGCGCTGGATGCCAGCGTGGAAACGGTGTTCCTGATGGCCGACGCCCGGCGTCAGGCGATTGCCTCGAAACTGGTCAAGGAAATCGCCCGGCTGGATGGCGATGTGTCGCGCTTCGTCACGCCTGCGGTCAAGGACGCGCTGATGGCGCGTTTCGGCAAGGTCTGATCCTACATCCCGAGTCCGGGCAGCGCGCCGATCGTCACGAAAGCGCGCAGCACCGCATCCACGGCGACGGCGGCCAGGATCATGCCCATCACGCGGCTGATGACGGCCGCGCCGGTGGTGCCGATCACCCGGTGCAGCGGTTCGGCCAGCAGCATGATCCCCAGCGTCACCAGCAGCACCAGCCCCATCATCGCCGTCGTCAGCGCCTGATGCGCCACTGAGAAACGGTCATTGTCAGTCAGGATCACCACCGCCAGCATCGCCCCGGGCGAGGCGATCGACGGAATGGCCACCGGAAACACCGAGGTCTGGCGTACCCGCTCGGCGGCGGCGATTTCATCCTCGGGCTTGGAGTGGCCAAAGATCATAGTCAGCGCGAAGAGAAACAGCACGATCCCGCCTGCGATCTGGAAGGCGGGCAGGGCCAACCCCAACGCGTCCAGAACGATCTGACCCAGAACGATGAAGGCGGTCAGCACCCCGAAGGAAACGACAATCGCCCGCAGCGCAACCGACCGGCGATGCGCGGCGCTCATTCCCTGAGTGACGGCCAGAAACACCGGCAGTGTGCCGATCGGGTCGATCACGACCCAGAGGGTGATGAATTCCTGCAAAAGCTGGGCGGGGGAAAGCAACAGACGGTCCTTTCAGGGAGATGCCGTGTTGTACCGAGCGGGCGGTGAAAAACAAAGGGGCCGGCGCTCACATTCGCGCCAGCCCTTTGATGTGTCTTGGAATTTCAGAGAGCCGGCCTCAGATCAGCTTGCCCATCGCCACGGCGGTGTCGCTCATCCGGTTAGAGAAGCCCCATTCGTTGTCATACCAGGTCAGGATGCGGCACATCCGCCCATCCATCACATGCGTCTGGTCCAGCGCGAAGGTAGAGCTGTGCGGGTCGTGGTTGAAGTCGATCGAGACATTCGGCCGCGCGGTGTAGTTCAGGATGCCCTTCAGCGGCCCGGCCCCGGCGGCAGCAATGATCGCCTCGTTGATTTCCTCGACCGTGGTGTCGCGCGCGGCTTCGAAGGTCAGATCGACGACCGAGACGTTCGGCGTCGGCACCCGGATCGCCACACCGTCCAGCTTGCCCTTCAGCGCGGGCAGCACCAGCCCCACGGCCTTGGCGGCCCCCGTGGTGGTGGGGATCATGCTCATTGCGGCGGCGCGGGCGCGATAGAGGTCGGAATGCATGGTGTCCAGCGTCGGCTGATCGCCGGTGTAACTGTGGATCGTGGTCATGAAACCTTTGACGATGCCGATCTTGTCGTGCAGCACCTTGGCCACCGGCGCCAGGCAATTGGTGGTGCAGCTGGCGTTCGAGACGATCAGCTGATCGGCGGTCAACGTGTCGTGGTTCACGCCGTAGACGATGGTGTTGTCGGCCCCTTTCGACGGCGCCGAAACCAGCACCCGGCTGGCCCCGTTTTCCAGATAGACCGCGGCCTTTTCCCGGTCGCGGAAGATGCCGGTGCATTCCATGACGATATCGACATGCGCCCAGGGCAGTTCGGCGGGATTGCGGATCGCGGTGACCTCGATCGGGCCGCGGCCCACGTCGATCGTGCTGGCGGTGGATTTCACTTCGACCGGAAAGCGACCATGGACAGAATCGAACTGCAGCAGATGGGCGTTGGTCGCGACTGGCCCCAGATCGTTGATCGCCACGACCTCGATATCGGTGCGGCCCGATTCGATGATGGCACGCAGCACGTTACGCCCGATCCGCCCAAATCCGTTGATCGCTACCTTGACCGTCATCTCAGTCTCCTCTGGCTCTGCGCTGCAGCACAATCTGCGCTTAGCGCTAACATCGCCTTTCCGCACAAAAGGTCAATTGAAAGCTAGGGCTCTCAGCGCCAGAAGGCGACATAATCCAGAAGATCGACAATTTTTCGGGCCAGAAAAAGCGAAGCGCTCCAGTCGTTGGCAAAACCGTCGACCAGAGCGCAAATAATGACCAAGGCTGCGAGCCCGATGGCGATGGGAGTGTTCATTCCGTCCCTCTGTCACCGGGCCTATGCGCCCGGATTTATTGCAAAAGCCGCCCCATGGCGCCGGCCACATCGGCCATCCGGCACGAGAAGCCCCATTCGTTGTCATACCAGGCCAGAACCCGCACCAGCTTGCCGCCGGTGACCTTGGTCTGGTCGGGGGCGAAGATAGACGAATAGGGCGTGTGGTTGAAGTCGATCGAGACTTTCGGCTCGGGGTCATAGGCCAGAACCATGCCCATGTAGCCCTGCGCGGCCTCGCGCACGATTTCGTTGACCTCGTCCTTGGTCACCGATTTGCCGGCGACAAAGGTCAGATCGACCGCTGAGACGTTGGGCGTCGGCACGCGCAGCGCGGTGCCGTCGAGCTTGCCGGCCAGTTCCGGCAGCACTTCGCCGATCGCCTTGGCAGCGCCGGTCGAGGTCGGGATCATCGCCATCGCCGCGGCGCGGGCGCGATACAGGTCCTTGTGGCGGCGGTCCAGCGTCGGCTGATCGCCGGTGTAGCTGTGCACCGTGGTCATGATGCCGGATTCGATGCCGATCGTGTCGTTCAGCACCTTGGCCAGCGGCGCCAGGCAGTTCGTGGTGCACGACCCGTTCGACACGACCAGATGATCGGCCTTCAGCGCGCGGTGGTTCACACCATACACCACGGTCAGGTCGGCATTGGTGGCCGGGGCCGAGACCAGCACGCGTTTCGCGCCGCGGGTCAGGTGAACGGCGGCCTTGTCACGGGCGTTGAATTTGCCGGTGCATTCCAGCACGACGTCGACGCCATCCCAGTTCAGCTCGTCCGGGTTGTAAGTCGACATCACCTCGATCGGGCCCTGACCCAGATCGAGCGTCTTGCCCGAAATCTTGACCGGGCCGCCGAACCGGCCATGCACCGAGTCGTATTTCAGCAGATGGGCGTTGGTTTCGATCGGGCCGGTGGCATTGATCTTGACAACCTGCACGTCATTGCGCGCGGCTTCGGCGATATGGGCAAGCGTGCAGCGGCCTATGCGGCCGAAGCCGTTGATCCCGATGGTGACGGTCATATGCGCTCTCCTGACTGGGCGATGCGGGGTCGCTCGCGGGTCCATGCGAATTCTGGCATGGCGATACCACGCTCTGCCCTTTCGGAAAACCCGCCGTTTCAAGGTGATAGCGGAAACATCGGGTGTTGGCGGTAACGTTAGCGGCAAAGCGGCGCATCCTTGTGCACCGCCTGTGGCCCGGCGGGGGCGCCCACAGGCGCGAAGAAGACGACAGAATCGCCCCTGTCGCAAGGTGAGTCGAACCCGGCCGCAGGCCGTATGGCGGACACAAACAGCGCAGCTGTGGCAGGCCGGTCCAGGCCGTGCGTCACTCCTCGTCCTCGGCCACCAGGAAAATTTCTCCCGCAGCCTCCATCTCGCGGATCGCGTTCACCACCAGACCCATCGCCTCTTCGGCATCCTTGTCCTTGACCTTGCCAAGCGCCGCCATTTCGTCGCGCAGGCTTGCGGCCATCCGTTGCGACATGTTGGCCAGGATGAATTCGACCGCCTTCTCGTCCGCCCCTTTCGCCCCTGCCAGTGCCACGATCAGCTTGGCCTGATCCACCGCACGCAGGATTTTGGGAATATCGCGCGGCTCGATCCGGGCCGGAATGTTGGTGAAGGTGAAAATCGCCTTCTTCACCTGATCGGCAAAGACCTGATCCTCTTCCTCCAGCCCCTTGAGCACGCAATCGCGTGTCGCCGCCGCCGAATAGTTCAGGATCGCCCCGACCCGTTCCACCGGCCCCACGTCAAAGGCCTTGGGCGGCGCCGCATCCAGCTGTTGCGCCAGCGCCTGACCGATCCGATGCACGGTATCGGGGGCGACATTGCCGGTCAGCGACACCGCATAGGCCACCCGGCGCGCCTTGTCGCCCGGCAGCTTGCCCAGCAATTCCGCCGCCTTGGCCACCGACAGTTTCGACAGCATCACCGCGCCCACCTCGGTGCTTTCCTCCTGCAGGACAGGCAGCAGCACATCGGCCGACAGACCCGCCAGCCGTTCCCATGGGTCAGCCCGCGAACTGCCCGAGGCCAGCCGCCGCAGCCGGTTCGCCGCCGAGGCCGACAGCTGCCCGTCCAGCAGCGACAGCGCCCCGTCCAGCCCCCCGGGAAAGGCCAGGCCGACCGCCTCCAGCTCTTCGCAGAATTCCGCAACCACATCCTGCAATGTGCCCTTGTCGATCAGTTTCATCGCCGCGATCTGTTCGGTCAGCGCGGTTTGCTGATCTTCGCTCAGATCCGACAGCGGCAGCTTCGCCCCTTCCGAGGACAGCAGCCGCACGATGATTGCGGCCTTCTGCTTCTTGCTCAACCCCGGGCGCGCGGAACCCATCCCGGCGATCTGGCCAAGCGGTGTCATCTGGGCAATCGCGTTCACCGGGTCCTCCTGGTCTGCCTGTTGACGCAGCCTTGCATGGCCGCGTTAAGACCGGGTTACCTTGCATCGGGAAATTCGGGCGCGCAGCGAAAAGGGGGCGGAAATCCCGCCCCCTCTTTGCCGGTCATGTCAGCCGTCTCAGGCGCCGAAGACGCGCTTGAAAATCGTGTCGACGTGTTTGGTGTGATAGCCGAGGTCGAATTTTTCCTCGATCTCGGCCGGGCTCAACGCCGCTGTCACTTCCGGGTCGGCCAGCAGCTCGGTCTTGAAATCCGCGCCCTGTTCCCAGACTTTCATCGCGTTGCGCTGCACCAGACGATAGGCGTCCTCACGCGACACACCGGCTTGCGTCAGTGCCAGCAGCACCCGCTGGCTCATCACCAGGCCGCGGAACTTGTTCATGTTTTTCAGCATGTTGTCGGGATAGATCACGAGGTTCTCGATCACGCCCGCCAGACGGTTCAGCGCGAAATCAAGGGTGATCGTCGCATCCGGGCCGATCCCGCGCTCGACCGAGCTGTGGCTGATGTCACGCTCGTGCCACAGCGCCACATTCTCCAGCGCGGGGACCACGCACATGCGCACCAGACGCGACAGGCCGGTCAGGTTTTCGGTCAGCACCGGGTTGCGCTTATGCGGCATCGCCGAGCTGCCCTTCTGGCCCTTGGAGAAGAACTCTTCGGCTTCCAGCACCTCGGTGCGCTGCATGTGGCGGATCTCGATCGCGACGTTCTCGATCGAGCTGGCAATCACGCCCAGCGTGGCAAAGAACATCGCGTGACGGTCGCGCGGGATGACCTGCGTGCTGATCGGCTCCGGGCGCAGGCCCAATTTCGCGCAGACATGTTCCTCGACCGCCGGGTCGATATTGGCAAAGGTGCCGACCGCGCCCGAGATCGCGCCGGTGGCGACCTCTTCACGGGCATTTTGCAGGCGGGCCTTGTTGCGGTCCATCTCGGCATAGAAGCGTGCGAAAGTCAGCCCCATCGTGGTGGGCTCGGCGTGGATGCCATGGCTGCGACCGATGCGCACCGTGTCCTTGTGTTCATAGGCGCGTTTCTTCAGCGCGGCCAGAACCCGGTCCATATCGGCCAGCAGGATGTCGGCGGCGCGCACCAGCTGCACGTTCAGCGTGGTATCCAGCACATCCGACGAGGTCATGCCCTGATGCACGAAACGCGCCTCGGTCGAGCCGATATGCTCGGCCAGATGGGTCAGGAAGGCGATCACGTCATGTTTGGTCACGGCCTCGATCTCGTCGATCCGCGCCACGTCGAATTCCACGTCCTTCGCGGTCCAGACCGCTTCGGCGCTGGCGCGCGGGATCACGCCCAGATCGGCCTGCGCGTCGCAGGCATGGGCCTCGATCTCATACCAGATCTTGAACTTCGTGGCGGGTTCCCAGATGTCGACCATCTCTTTGCGGGAATAACGCGGGATCATTGGCGGCCTCTTCATTGTAACGGGGTTGCCGGGCTTCTAGACTGCGCAGGGCTTTGGGGCAAGGCAGAGGCGGGACGATGGGGCCGAAACTGGCGGATTTTCTGGGCGATTGGGACCTTCAGCGCCAAATCGTGCAAGGCGATGGCACCACGGCCCGGTTTGT
This sequence comes from Rhodobacteraceae bacterium UBA6796, assembly GCA_002452815.1. Taxonomy (GTDB): domain Bacteria; phylum Pseudomonadota; class Alphaproteobacteria; order Rhodobacterales; family Rhodobacteraceae; genus Rhodobacter. The sequence goes on along the minus strand of DKFM01000020.1, from coordinate 113,720 downwards.
CGGGCAGGCCCGTTTCCATCCGCAAGACGGCGCGCTGCACTATCGCGAGGCGGGCCATCTGCACCTGCCGGGATTGTCCCCCATGCAGGCCGAGCGGTGCTATCTGTGGCGCGAGGCAGCCGGGCGGATCTGCGTCGATCATGCCGATGGCCGCCCGTTCCACGATTTCGACCCTGCAGATCCGCAGGCTTCGCATTGGTGCGACCCGGACGATTACCGGGTCACCTATGATTTCGGCGATTGGCCCCGTTGGCAGGCGCGCTGGCGGGTGCGTGGCCCGCGTAAGGATTACACGATGGTTTCGGACTATCACCCGGCACAGGGGGCTCTGCCCCCCGCCCTGACGGGCGTCCCCCGGGATATTTGAACCAGAAAGAAAGGCCGGGGCGGCTGTGGTTCTTTCTGGTCGAAATATCCCGGGGGTGAATGGGTGCTTGCACCCAGAGGGGGCAGAGCCCCTTGTCTTTGCCCGCGCCCGGATGCAGCCTGCCCGCATGAGTCTGATCCGCCAGAAAACACTGCCCTTCGCCCCCTGGGCCGACCCGCGCACCCGGCGCCTGCCCGGGATCGTGCCGATCGAGATGGCTGACTGGCTGGAGGTGGACGATGCCTATGCCGCGCAAATGGCCGAGCGTGACCGGCTGATCGCGGAAGTCCCCGACACGGTGCTGGCGCTGATGCCCCGTGCGCAGGCGGCGGCGAAAGAGTTGCTGACACTGGTGCTGGGGCAATTGCCGGCGTTGGGGTTCGACTGCGCGCCGGACCGGGTGCGCCGCCCCGATGGCGTCGAGGTCGCCCTTGACCCCGCGCAGCCGATGGCCACGCTCGGGCGGCTGGTGCAAGAGGATCTGTGCCTGATGCAGCCGGGCCCCGATGCCAGCGGCGCGCCGGGCCATGTGCTGACCGGCGCGGCGCTGTGTTTCCCGGCGGGCTGGACGCTGGCGGAAAAGCTGGGCCGGGCGATGATGGGCATTCATGTGCCGGTCGCGAAATATACCGAAGATCTCGGCACGCGGGTGCAGCGCCTGCTGGACGGGGTGCAACCCGGGCGCGTTCTGATGCGCGGCACGGCGCATCATTCCAATGCCGCCCTGCACAACCCGCGGCTGGAGGCGCAGGGGCGTGCCCCCGAAGGGGACTTGCCCTATATTCGCGTTGAACGTCAGGGGCTTGTGCGGTTGCCCGAAAGCGGTGCCGTGGCGTTTTCGATCCACACCTATGTGGTCGATCCCGCCGATCTGAGCCCCGAACAGGCGGCCGCGCTGGTGGAATTTCCGATCCGCGAAGCGGCGTGAACGCGCTTGCACTGGCCCCGGGGCTGAAGGCCCGGGACCCGGCCTCAGCCCTGTTTCTTGGCTTCGGCGGCGGCTTTCATCCGGGCCAGAAGTTCGGCTTTCTTGGTCTGGGCGCCGAACGGATTCTTGGCGCTGCCCTTGGCGTTATGTTCACTGTGGCGCGGGGCGTTCTTGCCGGGGCGCGCGCCGCCTGACTTGCTGTAATCCATGGTGTTGCCCTCGCGTTGCTATGGGTGGGGTTGCTCTTGCCCGAAACCGGGGGCCGGTGCAAGCGGGGTGCGCGGCACAGCCGGCGCGGACTTTACCAGCCGCCCGACAGCCGCCAGCGCAATTCGGCGCGGTCGGCGGCGATCATGCCGGGGATCAACAGCGCGTCAATCAGCCACCACAGCCCGACGAAGGCCAGCGGGATATAGCCGATCAGGATGAAGGCCAGCGCCGAACCGATGCCGAACAGCGCCAGCATCAGCAGCCCCGACATCCAGCGCCCCAGATAGAACCGGTGCGCGCCGAACATGCCGAGGAAGAACCACAGCAGATAGGCCACAAACGGCGAAGCCGTTTCATTGGCGATGCGTTGCTCGATATAGAGCGCGCGGGTGTCGGTCATGTGAACCTCCTTAACATGACCCGGATATGGGGAGGGCGCGCGGGGGCTGCAAGAGGGGGGCGCTAAAACAGCCGCCCCGCCAGCCGCAACCGGATCAAGGCCAGCGTCAGCAGGACAGATCCGACGACAGCGATCAGATAGACCTCGGCACGCGGCAGGGGGTAAAACCGCGTCAGCGCGATCACGAAGCCTATGTGCAGGAAATAGATCCCCGCCGACACTGTGCCCAAGGGCCATGCCGACAGCCAGGCGGGCAGGGGCGGCGCGCGCACGGCGGCCACCACCAGCGCCGGGCAGGCAAGCAGCGCGGCGATCAGCGTCTCGGGCGCCAGCGGATGCGCCGGGTCGGCCACATGGCGCAGCGCCATGGTTTCGGCCACGCTCAGCCCCAGCCCGGCGATCCCCAGCGTGAGGGCGGGGGCAAAACCGATCCGACGGTCAATCCCCGCGCGCCGCAGCAGATGCCCCAGCAGAAAGAACGGCAGGCCCAGCAGCACCCCGTTGCGCACCAGCAGCGGCCACCAGCTGCGCGGCACCCAATGCTCCATCCGTGCGATCTGCAACAGATAGCCCAGCATGAACAACCCCAGTGCCAGCGCGAACAGCGCGCCGATCCGCCAGCGCCACACCAGCGCCGCCCCCGCAAGCGCCATCGCCAGCCCGGTCAGGAACCACAGCTGCCACCAGCCAAAGACCCAGAGTTTCAGATATTGCACCACCCCGCCCGAGGCGACCGAGGGCCACCAGAACGGCAAATAAAGCGTCAGCCACAACAGGTGCAGCCACAGGTAGCGCAGGATCAACCGGCGCGACCGGCCCGGCACCTCGGGGCGGAACATGTACCCCGCCACGCAGAAGAACCCCGGCACCGCAATGCGCGCGACCCCATTGCCCAGAAGCCAGGTGGCCTCGGCCGAAATCTCCTTGAGCGGATTGGCATGGATCGTGACGACCAGCAGCGCCAAAAACAGTTTCAGCAGGTCAAGCCCGACAAGACGGGCAGAGGGTGGGGCGGTCACGGATCACCTGCACGGGGAATCGGGGATGGCCCCCATCCGGCCTTTCTACGCGATCGGGGCCTTTTCTGGAAATGGTGCTGTCCTTGCCCAACGAAAAAGGCCCCGCAACTGCGGGGCCTTTTGCATTCTTTCGGCCGTGTCTTACGACTTGGCCAGGTTGCGCAGCACATAGTGCAGCACGCCGCCGTTTTCGAGGTATTCGATCTCGACCGCGGTATCGATGCGCGACTTCAGCTGGATCGTCTTCACCGTGCCGTCCTTGTAGGTGATGGTGCAGGGCACCAGCGACAGCGGCTTGATCTCGCCTTCCAGGCCTTCGATGGTCACCACCTCGTCGCCGGTCAGGCCCAGCGTCTTGCGGTTGTCGCCGCCGGTGAACTCGAACGGGATGACGCCCATGCCGATCAGGTTCGAACGGTGGATCCGCTCGAAGCTTTCGGCGATCACGCCCTTGACGCCCAGCAGGTTGGTGCCCTTGGCCGCCCAGTCACGCGACGAGCCCGCGCCGTATTCGATACCACCGAAGATCACCAGCGGGATGCCGGCCTCTTGGTATTCCATCGAGGCGTCGTAGATCGAGGTCTGTTCGCCGTTCGGGCCCTTGGTGTAGCCGCCCTCGACGCCGTCCAGCATCTCGTTCTTGATGCGGATGTTGGCGAAGGTGCCGCGCATCATGACTTCGTGGTTGCCACGGCGCGAGCCATAGCTGTTGAAGTCCTTCGGCGCGACCTGGCGCTCGGTCAGGTATTTGCCGGCCGGGGTGGTCGGCTTGAACGAGCCCGCGGGGCTGATGTGGTCGGTGGTGATCATGTCGCCCAGCACCGCCAGCACCCGCGCGTTGCGGATGTTCGAAATCGCACCGGCTTCTTTCGACATGCCGCGGAAGTAGGGCGGGTTCTGGATGTAGGTCGAGCTGGCCGGCCAGTCGTAGGTTTCCCCTTCCGAGGTCTCCACCGCCTGCCATTTCGCATCGCCTTTGAACACGTCGGCGTATTTCGACAGGAAGGCCTCGCGGGTCACGCATTTCTCGACCAGTTCGGCGATCTCGGCGTCGGTCGGCCAGATGTCCTTCAGGAACACCGGCTTGCCGTCTTTCGAGGTGCCGATCGGTTCGCTCGACAGGTCGATGTTCATGTCGCCCGCGATCGCATAGGCGACGACCAGCGGCGGCGAGGCCAGGAAGTTGGCGCGCACGTCCGGGCTGATCCGGCCTTCGAAGTTGCGGTTGCCCGACAGCACGGCGGCGGCGACCAGATCGTTGTCGTTGATCGCTTTCGAGATCGCCGGATCGCCCAGCGGCCCCGAGTTGCCGATGCAGGTGGTGCAGCCGAAGCCGACGATGTTGAAGCCAAGCGCGTCGAGGTCTTCCTGCAGGTTTGCGGCCTTCAGGTATTCTTCGACGACCTGCGAGCCAGGCGCCAGCGAGGTCTTGACCCAGGGCTTCGCGTTCAGGCCAAGGGCACGCGCTTTACGCGCCACCAGACCGGCCCCGATCAGGACATAGGGGTTCGAGGTGTTGGTGCAGGACGTGATCGAGGCGATCACGACCGAACCGTCGCCGACCTGATAGTCCTTGCCCTCGACCGGCACCGATTTGCACACGCTGATCGGCTTGGTCGCGACCGGGCCTTCATCGGCCATGTCCTTGGCGTCTTCGGAAATGTCGAGACCGCGATATTCGGCCACGACCTTGGCGAAGGTCGATTTCGCGTCGGTCAGCGGCAGGTAATCCTGCGGGCGTTTCGGGCCCGAGATCGCCGGCACGATGGTGCCCATGTCGAGTTCCAGATGCGACGAGTAGATCGGCGCATAGTCCGGGCCGCGCCAGAAGCCATTTTCCTTGGCATAGGCTTCGACCAGCGCGATGCGGTCCTCGTCGCGGCCGGTCTGGCGCAGGTAGCGCAGGGTTTCGGCGTCGATCGGGAAGAAGCCGCAGGTGGCGCCGTATTCGGGGGCCATGTTGGCGATGGTCGAGCGTTGCGCCAGCGGCAGCTTGTCGAGGCCTTCACCGTAGAATTCGACGAATTTGCCGACCACACCGTGTTTGCGCAGCATCTGCACGACCTTCAGCACCAGGTCGGTGCCGGTGGTGCCTTCGACCATCTCGCCGGTCAGCTTGAAGCCCACGACTTCGGGGATCAGCATCGAGATCGGCTGGCCCAGCATCGCGGCCTCAGCCTCGATCCCGCCCACGCCCCAGCCCAGAACCGCCAGGCCGTTGACCATGGTGGTGTGGCTGTCGGTGCCGACGAGCGTGTCCGGGTAGGCGACGGTTTCACCGTTCTGGTCGGTGTCGGTCCAGACGGTCTGGGCCAGATATTCGACGTTCACCTGGTGGCAGATGCCGGTGCCCGGGGGAACGACGCGGAAGTTGTCGAACGCGCCCTGGCCCCATTTCAGGAACTGGTAACGCTCCATGTTGCGCTCGTATTCCAGATCGACGTTCTTCTGGAAGGCGCGCGGCGTGCCGAATTCGTCGATCATCACTGAGTGGTCGATGACCAGATCGACGGGCACCAGCGGGTTGATCTTTTTCGCGTCACCGCCAAGGGCCTTGATGCCATCGCGCATCGCGGCCAGGTCGACCACGGCCGGAACGCCGGTGAAGTCCTGCATCAGCACGCGCGCCGGGCGATAGGCGATCTCGCGCGGGTTCTTGCCGCCCAGCGTGGCCCATTCGGCAAAGGCCTTGATGTCGTCGACCGAAACGGTGAAACCGCCGTCTTCGAAGCGCAGCATGTTTTCCAGCACGACTTTCAGCGAAGCCGGCAGCTTCGAGAAATCGCCCAGGCCAGCTTCTTGCGCGGCGGGAATGGAGAAATAGGAAACGGTCTTGCCGCCGGCCGTGAGCTTGCGGCGGGTCTTGGCGGTGTCCTGTCCGGTGACGATGGGCATCTGATGGCCTCCCTTGGCATGAATAGGGTGTCGCTGAAGGGTGTTTGCCCGATTGGACAGAGTCGATCAAGGGGGGGTAGTGTTTTTTGTATACCATTGCACACAGAATTTTCACCCCCAACCGCCGCAAGCGTGGCCAATCCCCACGAGAGACCGCTGATGCGGGCGCAAACCACAGGGTTTCGTCACGGAAATCGCAAAACCTTGATTGGCAAAGGGGCAGGGTGCGGCTTAGGAAGGAGTGGAACGAAAAGAGGCACTATGACACGCGCGCACGGCAGCTTGGCAATCGGTTCCTGGCGGACTTTGGCTGTGGCCGGGGTTCTGGCCGGCATGATGACCGGGGCGGCGCTGGCGCAGGGTGTTCCCTCCGGGCCTGCGCAGGGGGCTGCGCCCTCATCTGCGCAGCCGGGCAGCAGTGGCACCCTGGGGGCCGCGGTGCAAGGGGCCGGTGAGCTGGCAGGAGCCGTGGCCGAAACGATCGGCGCTGCGGTCAGCGAGGGCGGGGCTGCGCTCGCCGAAGGTGTGGCCGCCGGGATTGGTGCCGTTGATCCGACCGCTTCCGCCGCTGCTCCGGCCGTTCTGCCCAGCCCGGTTGTCGTCGAACTTTTCACCTCTCAGGGATGCTCTGCCTGTCCGCCCGCCGACGAACTGCTGGCCGCGATCGCGCCGCGCCCCGATGTGATCGCGCTGGCGCTGCATGTCGACTACTGGGATTATCTGGGCTGGGAAGACCCCTTCGCGCAGCCCGCCTTCACCGCCCGGCAAAAGGCCTATGCCCGGTCCAAGGGCGAGCGCACGATCTACACGCCGCAGATGATCGTTGACGGCGATCAGGCGCTGGTCGGCCCCTCGGCGCAGGCGCTGGATGCGCTGATTGCCGAGAATGCCGCGCCCGGGCCGGTGCAGATCACGATTTCCGGTGGCAAGGGGCAGTATCAGATCGAGCTTTCGGCCAATCCGCCGCTCGATCAGGGGACGGTGGTGCAGATCGTGCGCTATGCCCCGCAGGCGCGCGTGGAAATCCTGCGCGGTGAAAATGCCGGATTGCAGCTGGATTACGCCAATGTCGTGACCGCCTGGCACGCGGTGGCCGAATGGGACGGGCGCACCCCGACCCGGCTGAATGCCAAGATCGAGGGCGAAGAGCCCGCCGTGGTCATCGTGCAAGCCGCGCGCCCGGGCAAATCGGCACCACTGCCGGGGCGGATTCTGGCGGCCGGGCGGCTGGAGTGAACCGCCCGCAGTTTTACCCCTGCCGCGCCGCCTGCCGTTCGCGCGCCCAGACATAAAGCCCCGCCGCCACGATTACCGCAGCCCCCAGCACCGTCCAGCCGTCGGGCAACTGGTTGAAGAAGACAAATCCCCAGACGCTTGAAAAGATCAGGCCGGTATAGCCGAAAGGCGCCAGCGTGCCCGCCTCGGCCTCGGAAAAGGCCAGGATCAGCAGGCCCTGACCGGCGGTGCCCAGAATGCCCAGGGCCAGAAAGATCCACAGATCGCCCATCGCGACCGGCTGCCAGAAGAACGGCACGGCCAGCGAGCTGAGCGTGGTGCCGACCAGCGCCGACCACAGCATCGAGGTGGCAAGACCATCGCCGCGCACGACCCGCGTCAGAAGGGCGCCCGCCGTGTAGGAAAATGCCGCCGCAAGCGCCAGCAGGGCGGCGGGATGCATCACCCCCACGCCCGGGCGCAGAATGATCATCGCCCCCGCGAAGGCCACGCCAATGCCGATCAGGCGGCGCGGGCCCAGCTTCTCGCCCAGAAACAGTGCCGCGCCCAGCGTGATCAGCACCGGGTTCAGGTCGGTCAGTGCCGCGGCCTCGGCCAGCCCGATATAGCGGATCGCCCCGAAGAACAGCACCACCGTCGCCAGCTGCGCCAGCGCGCGCAGCACCTGCGTGCCCGGCTGTCGGCTGCGGATCAGGCGCGGAATGCGCGGCCCGAAGATCGTCAGCAGGATCAGGCTGTTCACCGCAAACCGCGCCCAGACCACCTGCGCGGGATGATAGCGCGTGCCCAGATGCTTGGCCGCGGCATCCATCAGCGTGAACAACACCAGTGCCGCCAACAGCAGCGCAATGCCCCGCCCCGGACGGGGGGCCGCAACGACAGAGGGGGCCGCAACCGGCCCCCCCTCGATAATCTGGCTGGTCCTTGCGCTCACAGCAGTGCCTTGACCTTGGCCGCGACCGCCTCGGGGGTGATCCCGAATTCGGCATAAAGCCGGTCGGCCGGGGCCGAGGCACCGAAGCTCGACATGCCGACGAAATCGGCCTTCTTCTCGGTCCCGCGCTCACCCAGCAGCCAGCGATCCCAGGGCTGGCGCACGGCGGCCTCGACGGCCACGCGCACCGCGCCGGGCGGCAGGATCTTGCGACGATAGGATTCGTCCTGTGCCGCGAACAGCTCCATACAGGGCATCGACACGACGCGGGTGCCGATCGCCTCGGCCTGCAGCAGGTCGCGGGCCTTCAGCGCGATTTCCACTTCCGAGCCGCTGGCCATGATGATCGCCTGACGCTTGCCCGCCGCTTCCTCGATCACATAGGCGCCCTTGGCGACCATGTTCTGGTTGGTGTGGGTCTTGCGCAGCGTGGGCAGGTTCTGACGCGACAGCGCCAGCACCGAAGGCGTCGTCTCGGCCGAGATCGCCAGTTCCCAGGCTTCGGCGGTCTCGATCACATCGGCGGGGCGGAAGGTCCAGGTGTTGGGCGTCGCGCGGCAGATCGCCAGATGCTCGACCGGCTGGTGGGTCGGGCCGTCTTCGCCCAGACCGATGCTGTCATGGGTCATGACGTAAACCGCCGGAACCCCCATCAGCGCCGACAGACGCATCGCGCCGCGGGCGTAATCGGTAAAGCAGAAGAAGGTGCCGCCATAGGGCCGCACGCCGCCGTGCAGATAAAGCCCGTTCATCGCCGCCGCCATGCCGTGTTCGCGGATGCCGTAGCGCAGATACCGGCCCTTGCGGTTGTCGGGCATGAAGTCCGAGATATCCGAGGTCTTGGTCAGGTTGGAGCCGGTCAGGTCGGCCGAACCGCCCATGGTTTCGGGCACCACCGGGTTGATCGCCGCCAGCACCATTTCGCTGGCCTTGCGGGTCGCGACCTTGGGCGCAGCTTCGGAATTGGCCTTCTTGAAGGCGCGGATCGCGCCGGCCAGCTTTTTCGGCACGCCATGGCTCATCTGCCGCTCGAACTCGGCCTTCTTCGCGCCGCTCAGCGCGTCCAGACGGGCCGCCCATTCGGCATGCGCCGCCGCACCCTTGGCGCCGATGGCTTCCCACTCGGCCTTGATCTCGGCCGGGATCTCGAACGGGCCGTAGCCCCAGCCATAGACTTCGCGGGTCAGCGCGATTTCGGCATCGCCCAGCGGCGCGCCGTGGACCGAATAGCTGTCGGCCTTGTTGGGGCTGCCGAAGCCGATGATCGTCTTGCAATCCACCAGAACCGGGCCCTTGGCCTTCTTCGCTTCGGTCAGCGCGCGGTCGATGTCGGCGGGGTCATGGCCGTCGCAGGCCAGCACCGTCCAGCCCGAGGCGGCAAAGCGCGCATGCTGATCGGTGATGTCCGACACGGTCACGCGCCCGTCGATGGTGATGTTGTTGTTGTCCCACAGCACGATCAGGTTATCGAGTTCCTGCTTGCCGGCCAGACCGATCGCCTCCTGGCTGATGCCTTCCATCAGGCAGCCGTCGCCCGCGATGACCCAGATCTTGTGATCGACGATCTTGGCGCCGAAACGCGCCTTCATCGACTTTTCGGCAATCGCCATGCCGACGGCGGTCGAGATCCCCTGACCCAGCGGGCCGGTCGTCGTTTCAACGCCTTCCAGATGGCCGTATTCCGGGTGCCCCGCCATCCGCGAGCCCCACTGGCGGAAGTTCTTGATCTCTTCCAGCGTCGATTGCTCGTAACCGGTCAGGTGCAGCAGCGCATACAGCAGCATCGAGCCATGACCCGCCGACAGGATGAAACGGTCGCGATCCGCCCAGTTCGGCGCCTTGGCGTCGAATTTCAGATGGTTACGATACAGCACCGTCGCCACATCGGCCATGCCCATCGGCATGCCGGGATGGCCGGAATTGGCGGCCTGCACGGCATCCATCGCCAGCGCACGGATCGCCGTCGCAAGTTTCCAGTGATCGGGGTGGGTGGCGCGGAGCGTGGCGATGTCCAAGGGGCTATCCTCTTTCGCAGCAGTGTTGGCGGTAACTTTGCCCCCTGATAGCAGGGATCGGGGCAAGATCAAGCGCGCCAATCGCCCCGTGCAGCCAAGTCATTGATGCAAAAGGGTGGGCTTGCCCCCGGCTTGTTGGTTAAACTGACACATAGCAGGGGCGTGCGCGATTCGCGCCGCCTGCAGGCTTGCGCAGGGTCGGTGACAGGGCCGCGCATGAAGGAAGGAAGCGGGCGGATGACAGAGATTGCCGAATTTGAGCGCCGGATCAGCTATGCGCTGGAGCGCGCGATGCGTGGGGTCGAGACGCTGAGCCTGCGCAAGGCCGAGGCCGAGGCCGCCCTGGCCGAGGCTTTGGAGGCCGCCGCCGCGCCCGCGCCCCAACCCGCACCGGAAGCCCCCTCCGAACCGCCCGAAGCCGAAACCGCAGGCGACGACATTCCCGAAGCGCTGCGCAATGCGGCTGCGGCCCAGGCCAGCGCCGCACATGAGGCCGAACTGGCCCGGCTGCGCGAGGCGCTCGAAGCCGAGCGCATGGCCAATGCGCAGCTGTCCGAACGGGTGCGCGCGATCCGTGAAAAGCAGGAAACCACCCTGTCCACGCTGGAAAAGCGTCTGGCGCAAACGACCCGCAGCTTCGATGCCGCGCAGGCCGACCTGGCGCGGCTGAAACGCGCCAACACCGATCTGGCCGAAGCCAACCGCGCGTTGCTCGAGGCGGGCGCCGATCTGGCGCCGCATCTGCTCAACCGCGCGATGCAGGCCGAACTGGAGGCGCTGCGCGCCGCGCGCGCCGCCGAGGTCAAGGAACTGAACGATATTCTGGGCAGTATCGAACCGATCCTGGCCGCGCAGGACGCAATGGGGGGCAATTGACATGCCGGAACTGAGAATCATCGTCGGCGGACGCGAGTTCGATGTGGCCTGCCAGGATGGCGAAGAGCATTTCCTGCGCACCGCCGCTGCGATGCTGGATGGCGAGGCCAGTGTCCTGCTCAGCCAGATCGGCCGGATGCCCGATGCGCGGATGCTGCTGATGTCGGGGCTGATGCTGGCCGACAAGACGGCAGGCATGGAGGACCAGCTGCGTGCGGCCCAGACCCGGATCGCCGAGATCGAGGCGGAACTGGAAGCCCTGCGCGCCGATCCGCCCAAGGTCGAGGTGCCGGTGATCCCGGCCACCGTCACCGATACGCTGGCCGAAATCGCCGCGCGCGCCGAGGCGCTGGCCAACAAGGTCGAGGAAGAGGCCTGAGAGGGCAGCGCACCTCAGCCGGGCGGCGCCTGTGGGCGCGGCGTTTGAGTATTTTTGCCAAGAAGAAGCCGCAGCGGATCGTGAAGCCCTGCGGCTGATTTCTTCTTGGTCCAAATACTCAAAACCCGCCGCGTTCCAGATGAAGGCGGCGGGGCAGGGGGCGCGCCGAGGCAAGGCGCGCCAAGGGGCGACCGGGGCTTACTCCGCCGCTTTCATCTCGAAACCATGCGCGATCTTGTCCGAGGGGGCGATCGGGTATTCGCCCGAGAAACAGGCATCGCAATATTGCGGGCAGGCGGCGTTGCGGCCCTGCGCCTCGCCTGCGGCCCGATAAAGCCCGTCGAGCGAGATGAATTTCAGGCTGTTCACGCCGATCCAGTCGCGCATCTCGTCTTCGCTCATCCGCGCGGCCAGCAGTTTCTCGCGGTCGGGCGTATCGACACCGTAGAAGCAGGGCCAGGCGGTCGGCGGGCTGGCAATGCGGAAATGCACCTCGGCGGCGCCCGCATCCAGGATCATTTCCTTGATCTTGCGCGAGGTGGTGCCGCGCACGACCGAGTCGTCGACCAGAATGACCCGCTTGCCCTTGATCAGGCTCTTGTTGACGTTGAGCTTGAGGCGCACACCCATGTTGCGGATCTGCTCGGTCGGTTCGATGAAGGTGCGGCCCATATACTGGTTGCGGGTGATGCCGAGCGCGAAGGGAATGCCCGAGGCATGGCTGAAACCGATCGCCGCAGGCGTGCCCGAATCCGGCACCGGGCAGACCAGATCCGCCTCGACCGGGGCTTCGGCGGCCAGTTCCACGCCGATCTGGAAGCGCGTTTCATAGACCGAGCGGCCACCGATGATGCTGTCGGGGCGCGAGAAATAGACGTGTTCGAAAATGCAGAACCGCCCTTTCGAGGGGCCGAAGGGCCGCGAGCTTTCGATCTTGCCGTCCTGGATGACGACCATCTCGCCCGGCTCGATCTCGCGCACGAATTCCGCGCCGATGATATCGAGCGCGCAGGTTTCCGAGCTGAGCACATAGCCGTTGTCGCCCAGACGGCCCAGCACCAGCGGGCGCACGCCCAGCGGATCGCGCACGCCGATCAGCTTGGTGCGCGTCATCGCCACCACCGAGAAGGCGCCCTCGACCCGGCGCAGCGCATCGGCGATCCGGTCGGCGTGGTGCTTCTGGATCGAGCGGGCCATCAGGTGGATGATGCATTCCGAATCCGAGCTGGACTGGAAGATCGCGCCGCGTTCGATCAGCTCGTGGCGCAGCGCCTCGGCATTGGTCAGGTTGCCGTTGTGGGCAATCGCCGCGCCGCCCATCGAGAATTCGCCGAAGAAGGGCTGCACATCGCGGATCACCGCGGCTTTCGACCCGGCGGTGGAATAGCGCACATGCCCGATGGCCAGCGGCCCGGGCAGGGTTTCCATCAGGCTGGCCTTGGTGAAATTGTCGCGCACATAGCCGAAGCGATGCGCCGAGTTGAAGCCCTTGATCGCATCATGGGCAACGATGCCGCCCGCCTCTTGCCCGCGGTGTTGCAGCGCATGCAGCCCGAGTGCCACGAAATTCGCGGCATCTGCCACGCCGATCACGCCAAAGACGCCGCATTCTTCCTTGAGTTTGTCATCGTCGAAGGGATGCGACAGGAACGGGCTGGCCGAGCGGGTCACCGATTGGGTCATGGAAGGTGTCCTTGATGCAGGGGGCTTGCCCGGCCCGTTTAATGCGAAACGGGAGGGGTGTTAAGCCCTCCCGCAGAGAATTCCGTCATCGCACCGTCACTATTTCCGGCGCGTTGCCCATGCGTCAGTTTGAGGCCGGGGTGACCGGGGCCACCGGGGTTTCCGGGGCTGCGCATTTCTCGACCAGCTTTTCATAACGCCCGACGATCCAGCCGGGGGCATCTTCGGGCATGGTTTCGTCCATCTGGCCACTCAGTTGCGAAAACACCTTGGCCGAGCGCGAGCCGTCGACAACCGGGATCGCCTCGTTCACCACCAGACGGTCATAGACGACAAAGGCCACGGCGACCAGGATCACCCCGCGCAGCACGCCGAACAGGAAGCCCAGACCCTGATCGAGCCCGCCAAGCGCCGAGCGCTGCACCGCACTGGCAAACAGCGGCGTCAGGATCGAGAAGACGACAAGCGCCAGCGCGAAGACCGCGGCAAAGCCGCCGATCGTCGCCAGTTCGCAGCTGTCGCCCAGGAATTTGTTCAGCCCCGGCAGTTGCGCGATCAGCGGGCGGGCCGCGTCGGCAAACACATAGGCCAGCACCGCAGCGGCGACCCAGCCGACGATCGCCAGCCCCTCGCGCACGAAGCCGCGGCTATAGGCCAGAATGGCCGACAGAATGATGATGACCGCCACGATGGCGTCAACGATGGTAAACCCGTCCATGCGTCCCCGCGTTTTTCGGTGGCGCTAACCTGCGCCGAACATATCCCCAACGAATGTCACGAGATCGGGCAACTTGCGCAGCCGCATCCCGGCGCCACTCTCGACCTTGGTCCCTTGTGGCGCAATCGCCTGTGAAAAACCAAGTTTTTCCGCCTCTTTCAACCTGTTTTCGGCCTGGCCCACCGGACGCAGGGCCGCCGACAGGCTGATTTCACCGAAAATCACCATATCAGGCGGCAAGGCAACATCCTCGCGCGCGCTCAGCAGGGCGGCCGCCAGCGCCAGATCGGCGGCCGGTTCCAGCACCTTCATCCCGCCCGCGACGTTCAGAAACACGTCGAGTCCGGCGAAGGGAATGCCGCAGCGGCTTTCGAGCACCGCCAGAATCGTCGACACGCGGCCCGAATCCAGCCCCACCACCGTGCGCCGCGGACTGGCCAGCGGCGAGGGGGCGATCAGCGCCTGAATTTCGGTCAGCACCGGGCGGGTGCCCTCGATGCCCGCAAACACTGCCGATCCCGGCACCGCGGTGCCACGCTCGGACAGGAACAGGGCCGAAGGGTTGGCCACCTCGGCCAGCCCGCCGCCCGTCATCTCGAAAACGCCGATCTCGGCGGCGGGGCCGAAGCGGTTCTTGACCGCGCGCAGGATGCGGAACTGATGGCCGCGCTCGCCCTCGAAATACAGCACGGTGTCGACCATGTGCTCGACCACGCGCGGGCCCGCGATCTGGCCTTCCTTGGTGACATGGCCCACCAAAATGACCGAGGTGCCGCGCTTCTTGGCGAAGGTCACCAGCTCGTGACAGGCCGCGCGCACCTGACTGACCGAGCCCGGCGCGCTGTCGACATGATCGGCCCACATCGTCTGGATCGAATCGATCACCACCAGATCGGGGCGCTCGGCCTCCAGCGTGGTCAGGATGTCGCGCAGATTGGTTTCCGCGCCCAGTTGCACCGGCGCCTCGGCCAGCCCAAGCCGCTGTGCGCGCATGCGCACCTGGGCCGAGGCTTCCTCGCCAGAGATATACAGACATTTCAGGCCCTTGAGGGCAAAACTTGCCACGGCCTGCAGCAGCAGCGTGGATTTGCCGATGCCCGGATCGCCGCCAACCAGAATCGCCGATGCCGGGACCAGCCCGCCGCCCAGCACGCGGTCGAACTCGGCCAGCCCCGAACAGGTGCGCGGCGGTGGCGCCTCTTCGGTGGCCAGCGAAGTCAGCGCGATCACCCGGCCCTTCGTGGCGCCAAGGGTTTTCGAGGCCGGGCCGCTGCTCAGCGGCGCTTCCTCGACGATCGTGTTCCACTGTCCGCAGGCATCGCATTTGCCGTTCCACTTCTTGTGGACGGCGCCGCAGGCGGTGCAGGTGAACTGGGCGGGTGCTTTGGCCATGGGCCTTTGTGTCAGAGGGGCGCGCGCAGGGCAAGGGCAGCGGGGGCCAGCCCCCCGGCCTGCGGCCTCTCCCCGGGATATTTTCGCCAGAAAGAAAACCGGCCCCTGCCTTCTTTCTGGTTCAAATATCCCGGGGGTCAGGGGGCAGCGCCCCCTGCGCGCCGGATCTGCGCTGCGCCAGATGGGACAGCGCCAGCGAGGCCAGCACGCAAAAGCTGAACAGGTAAAGCCCCCAGCCGGTCTCGATCCGGCCCACGCCCACGCCCTTTGCCAGCACGATATAAAGCGCGATAAGGAAGATGTCGGCCATCGCCAGCCGCCCCAGGGCCTGAACCGGCGGCAAGAGGCGGGGGGAAGCCAGGCCGAACTGCACCAGGGCCACGCCCGCGACCTTGGCCATTGGCGCGATCAGGGCGAAGACCGTGACCAGCAGCGCAAGAAAGATGTCCTTGGCCCAGAGCGCCTGCAGCCCGGTCACCACCGAGATCGCGTCGAGATCGAAGAACGGCAGCAGGCCCGCGCGCAAGAGCGGCGCAAACCATGCCACCGGGAACAGCACCAGCAGGCTCAGATTGGCATATTTCAGCATCGCGCCTCCGGGGCTAGCGCAGGGCGGCAATCGGCCCTTCGGCCCGGCCGTGGATGAACTGTTGCACATAAGGGTCTGGCGTTTCATCCATTTCCGCAATCGTGCCGGTCCATTGCACGCGCCCGTCATGCAGCATCGCGACCCGGTCGGCAATCGCGCGCACCGAGGTCATGTCATGGGTGATCGTCATCGCGGTCGCCCCCATCTCGACCACGATTTCGCGGATCAGGTCGTTGATCACGCCCGCCATGATCGGGTCGAGCCCGGTCGTCGGTTCGTCGAAGAAGATGATCCCGGGCTCGGCGGCGATGGCGCGCGCCAGGCCCACGCGCTTTTGCATGCCGCCCGACAGCTCGGCCGGGAACAGATCGGCCACATCGGGGCCAAGGCCGACACGGCGCAGTTTCGCGATGGCGATGGCCCGGGCTTCTTCCTGCGGGCGCTTGAGCGAGCCGCGCAGCAGCCGGAACGCCACGTTTTGCCAGACCGGCAGGCTGTCGAACAGCGCGCCGCCCTGAAACAGCATCCCGAACCGCGCCAGAAACGCGTCGCGCGGGGCCGTGCGCACATCCTGGCCGTCAAGCGATATCAGCCCGCCGTCGGGCTGGATCAGCCCGAGGATGCATTTCAGCAGAACCGATTTTCCGGTGCCCGACCCGCCGATGATGACCATGCTTTCGCCGCGCGGAACGGTCAGATCCACGCTGCGCAGAACCACCTTGGGTCCGAAGGATTTCTGAACGCCCTGCATCTCGATCATGCCGCGAAAAACACCTCCGTCAGCAGGTAGTTGGCCGCCAGGATCGCGATCGAGGCCGCGACCACCGCCGATTTCGTGGCCCGCCCCACGCCCTGCGCGCCGCGGCCCGAGTTCATGCCGTAATAGCAGCCGGTCAGCGCCACGATGAAGCCGAAGGCCGCGCCCTTGACCAGGCCCGAGCCCACGTCCCAGAACTCCAGATATTCCCAGGTGTTCTTCATGTAGGTGGCCGAATTGAACCCCAGCCGCCCGGTGCCGACCATCCAGCCGCCCATGATGCCGATCACGTCGCCAATGCCGACCAGAACCGGCACGCATAGCGTCGCGGCCAGCATCCGCGGGACCGTCAGGTATTTCATCGGATGGGTGGACAGGGTGACCAGCGCGTCGATCTGTTCGGTCACCTTCATCGTGCCGATTTCCGCGGCGATCGAACTGGCCACGCGCGCGGCCACCATCAGCCCGCCCAGCACCGGGCCCAGTTCGCGCACCATGCCGATGGCGGTGATCGAGGGCACGACGGATTCCGCCGAAAACCGGGCAGAGCCTGCGTAGATCTGCAGCGCCAGCGCCGCGCCCGTGAACAGGGCCGTCAACCCCACCACCGGCAGCGAGAGCCAACCGATCTGGATGCACGACAGCCAGAATTCGCGCGCATAGAAGGGCGGACGCAGCAGATGGCTCAGCGCCGATCCGGCAAAGATCCCACCGCGGCCAAGCGCGGCCAGCGTGCCGAGCGCCGGGCGCCCAAGCGCCGCCAGCGCGCGCGCGATCACGCCGTTCCCTCGACATACTGGCGCTGATAGCGCGCGCCCAGCGAGGTCAGGATTTCATAGCCGATGGTTCCGGCGACATCGGCCAGATCGTCAGGGCCCTGATGCGGCCCGAGGATGTCGAGCGTCTTGGGCGCCTCGGGCAGATGCGAGACATCGACGGTGATCAGATCCATCGAGATGCGGCCGACGACGGGGCAGGGGATGTTACCGGCCCACAGCGTTGCGCGCCCGCCCAGCGTGCGGTGCAGCCCGTCGGCATAGCCCGCAGAAACGGTCGCGATACGGCAATCGGTTTCGGCCTCGAAAGCGTTGGAATAGCCCACGGTTTCGCCCGCCGGAACCTCGCGGATCTGCACGACCGGCAGCGACAGCTGCACCACCGGCCGCGCGCGTTCGAAGGGCAGGCCGCCATACAGGCCGATGCCCGGGCGGGTCACGTCGAAATGATATTCGGGGCCCAGCAGCAGCCCCCCCGTCGCCGAAAGTGAGCGCGGCACATCGAGACCGTCGGTCATATAGCGGAACTCGGCCAGCTGGCGTGCGTTCATCGGATGGTCGGGCTCGTCCGAGCAGGCCAAATGCGACATGATGAGCCTGGGCTCCGATCCCAGGACGATCGGCGCCACCGCCTGCCATTCCGCCGATTCCATGCCCAAACGGTTCATGCCGGTATCAAGCTGCACACCGAAGGCACAGCCCGGCAGCGCCTCGAAATGGCGCGTGACCTGATCGAGCGAATTGAGCATCGGCGTCAGCCCCAGATCGCCGATCATTTCCGTGTCGCCCGCCATATGGCCGGAGAAGACGAAGATTTCCGGGCCTTCGCCCAGGGCCTGACGCAGTGCCGCGCCTTCCTCGGCCGAGGCCACGAAGAACTTGCGCGCGCCGGCCCGGGCCAGTGCCCGCCCGATCCGGGCAGCCCCCAGGCCGTAGCTGTTGGCCTTGACCACGGCCCCGGTTTCAGTGGCCGTCCCGGAAAGCGCGTCCAGCGCCCGCCAGTTGGCGAGAATTGCGTCGATGTCGATGCGAAGAGATGCTTGTGCCATGCCACTTTCTTCTTGCGCGGCGCGCCCGAGGTCAAGCGGAAAGGCAGGCCACGGGGCGCGCGTTCACGCGAGTGTGGCGGGTGGGCAGGGGCCTGCGCGCGGAGATGGCGGGTTTGAAGGGGGCGGGGCTCAGAAGCCCTCGCCGCCGTCGCCCTGCCAGGGCTTCGCCAGATCCGAGAACCGGGTGAAGCGGCCCTCGAAGGCCAGCTCGACCGAGCCGATCGGCCCGTGACGCTGCTTGCCGATGATGACCTCGGCCTTGCCATGGACCTGTTCCATGATCTGCTGCCAGGCGGCCATCTTTTCCAGCTCGTGATCGCCGGGCTTCTCGCGTTCCTTATAATATTCGTCGCGATAGACGAACATCACCACGTCGGCATCCTGTTCGATCGAGCCCGATTCGCGCAGGTCGCTCAGCTGCGGGCGCTTGTCGTCGCGGCTTTCCACCGTCCGGCTCAGCTGGGACAGTGCGACCACCGGCACCGACAGTTCCTTGGCGATCGCCTTCAGTCCCATCGAGATTTCGCCGATCTCCTGCACCCGGTTGTCGCCCTTGCCGGTGCCGCGCAGCAGTTGCAGGTAGTCGACCATCACGACATCCAGCCCATGCGTCCGCTTCAGCCGCCGGCAGCGCGCGGCAACCTGGCTGATCGGCAGGGCGGGGGTGTCGTCGATATAAAGCGGGCAGGTTTCCAGCGCCTTGGCGGCCTCGACGAAGCGGCGGAATTCGGCCTCGGACATATCGCCACGGCGGATCTGTTCCGAGGGCACTTCGGAGGCCTCGGACAGCACCCGCGCGGCCAGCTGTTCGGCCGACATCTCCAGGCTGAAGAAGCCCACGACCCCGCCCTGCACCGCGCCCTCGCTGCCATCGGGACGGATGCCGCGCTTGTAGGCCTTGGCGATGTTGAAGGCGATGTTGGTCGCCAGCGAGGTTTTGCCCATCGACGGACGCCCGGCCAGGATCAGCAAGTCGGACGGGTGCAGCCCGCCCAGCTTCTTGTCCAGATCGCGCAGCCCGGTCGACACGCCCGACAGCCCGCCCTCGCGCTGATAGGCGGCGTTGGCGGATTGCACGGCTTCGGTCACCGCTTTGAGGAAACTCACGAAGCCCTTCTCGGATGCCCCGGTTTCCGCCAGCTTGTAAAGCGCGCCTTCGGTCTCCACGATCAGCTTCTCGGGCTCGACCCCGACCTCCAGCTTGCTGGCCGAGGCCGACAATTCCCGCCCGACCTTGATCAGCTCGCGCCGCAGCGCAAGGTCATGGATCATCTGCGCATAGTCGCGCGCCGCATAGGACGAGATCGCCGCCCCCGCCAGCCGCGCCAGATAGGCGGGCCCGCCGAGTTCCTTCAGCCCGGCGTCCTCTTCCAGATAGCCCTTGATCGTCACCGGCGAGGCCAGCGCGTTCTTCTGGATCTTGGCGACGGCGGTTTCAAAGATCGTGCGATGCACGGGCTCGTAGAAATGCTCGGCCTTCACGATCGCGGCGATCCGGTCGTAAATGTCATTGTTGGTCAGGATCGCGCCCAGCAACTGCTGTTCGGCCTCGATGTTGTGCGGCGCGACCGTGTCTTCGGCGGCCTCCGGGGCGGCGGCGGTGGTCTGGAGTGCGGCGGCGGTGTTCATCTCGGCCTCGATACCCTGCAAGCGGCTCTCTTAACGGAGCGCGGTTTCATTCCAAAATGGGGGCAACTTTGTGGATAACCAAGCTGCCAACGACCGGCTTAGCCGGTCTTTGGGGGAAACGGTCTGGGCCCCCCGCCAGATATGGTAGGGGGACAGACCCATAACCGAGTCGCCGTGAATTATCCACAATTCATGCACAGGAGGTTCCACAAAACGGCCCCCTGAAAAATCAGATCCGGCGGGATCAGCTCTTCTTGCGGGCTTCCTGCCAGGGGCGCGGATTGGTCAGGAAGGCCTCGACCTCGTTCAGGGTCGCCTCGCTGAAGCTGCCCTGCGCGCGCGCCTCGGCCAGAACGTCCCACCAGGTGCACAGATAGTGCAGCTGCACGCCATGCGCTTCCAGGGTCGGCACGGTTTCGGGGAAGATGCCGTAGTAGAAGATCACCGCCGTATGGGCGCAGCTCGCGCCGGTTTCGCGGATCGCATCGACGAAGCTCAGCTTGCTGCCGCCATCGGTGGTCAGATCCTCGACCAGCAGAACGCGCTGGCCTTCGCTCATCGCGCCTTCGATCCGGGCGTTGCGCCCGTACCCCTTGGGCTTTTTGCGCACATAGGTCATCGGCAGCGCCAGCCGCTCGGCCACCATCGCGGCAAAGGGAATACCCGCGGTCTCGCCGCCGGCGATATTGTCAAACGCCTCGAAGCCTGCGTCGCGCATTACCGTGACGGCCATGAAATCCATCAGGGTCGAGCGGATCCGCGGATAGGAGATCAGCTTGCGGCAGTCGATATAGGTCGGCGAGGGCAGGCCCGAGGCCAGCGTGAAAGGCTCGTCCGCATTGAAATGCACGGCCTTGATTTCCAGAAGCATCCGCGCGGTCAGGCGCGCGATCTCTTCTTTCGCGGGGAAGGAGCTGGGAATCATCGTCACTATCCTTTCAGGGCGTTTTCTCTTTGGCTCAAATATCCCGGGGGTCCGGGGGCGGCGCCCCCGGGCGGGCCACAGATGCCTCCGGCGGGAGTATTTGAGCCAGGAGAAATCAGTCTTTCACATGCCAATAAACCGGGAAACCCGGGTTGAAAACCGTCACCGGACCCGCGCCGGTGATGATCTTTTCGGGCCATTCGGCGGGTTGATCGGTCTTTTCCAGAACCATCGTCGCGGTATTCACCGGCAGACGATAGAAGGCCGGGCCGTTTTGCGCGGCAAACGCGGCCAGCCGGTCCAGCGCGCCCTCTTCCTCGAACACATGCGCCAGCAGCTGCATCGTGTTGGTCGCGGTAAAGCACCCGGCGCAGCCGCAGGCGTTTTCCTTCAGGTGGTCGGCATGGGGCGCCGAGTCGGTGCCCAGGAAGAACCGCGCCTCGCCCGAGGTCGCCGCGGCGCGCAGCGCCAGACGATGTTCCTCGCGTTTCGCTACCGGCAGGCAGTAGTAATGCGGCTTGATCCCGCCCACGAGGATGTGGTTGCGGTTGATGATCAGGTGATGGGTGGTGATCGTCGCGCCCAGATCGTCGCCCTGCGCGCGGACATAGTCCACGCCGTCCTTGGTGGTGATGTGTTCCATCACCACGCGCAGGCCCGGGGTTGCGCGGCGGATCGGGTCCAGCACGGTGTCGATGAACACGGCCTCGCGGTCGAAGATGTCGACCTCGGGCGTCGTGACCTCGCCATGCACGCACAGCGGCAGGCCGATCTCGGCCATTTTTTCCAGAACGCCGCGCACCTTGTCGAAATCGCGCACGCCGGAATTCGAATTGGTCGTGGCCCCCGCCGGATAGAGCTTGACCGCGCGCACCAGCCCCGAAGCCGCCGCAGCCGCCACATCGGCCGGATCGGTGGTTTCGGTCAGGTACAGCGTCATCAGCGGCTCGAACGCGGCCCCTTCGGGCAGGGCGGCCAGAATCCGGTCGCGATAGGCGGCGGCCTGTGCGGCGGTGACCACCGGCGGCACCAGATTGGGCATGATGATCGCGCGCGCGAAATGGCGCGTGGTTTCGGGCAGGATACCTTGCAGCATGGCGCCGTCGCGCAGATGCAGGTGCCAATCGTCGGGGCGGGGAAGCGTGATCTGGGTCATGGTTTTGCCCTACACCGGGACCGCGGCCAAATCCAGTGGGATCAACGCCGCAGAGCCTCGGCGCAATCGCGCCGATGTGTTTGCATGCGGCTTGCCGCCGGGCGCGGGCGCGGGCAGCATGAAGTCTCCCGTCAAGAGGAGAGCAGCAATGAAATCCCCGATCCTGATTGTCACGGTGCTGGCGCTGGCCGGCTGTGACGACCCCGGCTTTCGCGGCGTGCCCGAGGTGCGCACCGCCACGGCCGCCGAAGTCGGCGCGTGCCGCCTGATCAGTCATATTTCGATGACGCCCGCGGTTTATGGCCCGGTGCTGGCTGAGCAGGGGGTGCGCTACGCCCGCAACAAGGTGATGGAGAGCGCCCGGGCAGATGGCGCCAACACGGTCGTCTTCGAACAGGTCGAGCCGGGCGCCGATGTCTATGTGGTGCGCGCGCAGGCCTATTCCTGCTGAACCCGTCGGGGGCATGCCCGGCCGCACATGCATGGCCGGGTTGCGACAAACTGTCTGGCTACGGCAGGATTGCTGACGTATTCTGCGCTTGGGGAGGAAGCAACCTGACATCTTTCAGGAGGTTTCCAATGGTGATTTCCACGACATCCATGCCGCAGGGCCACGCCCTGTCCAGGGCTGCGCAGCGCATGCTTGCCCCCCTGTCCGCCGGTTTTGTGCGATTCATGGAACAGCAGTCGCGCAGCGCTGAAATCGCGCGGCTGCGTGCGCTTGACGATGCCGATCTGGCCGCGCAGGGGATCTCGCGCGATCGCATCGTCTATCATGTTTTCCGCGACCGGTTCTGGGTCTGACAGGGGCCGGGAAGGTGCCGCGCTCCGGGCCTGTTTGAGGGCGGACCCTTGAACAGGGCACGCAGGTGCGGGACGCCGGGGCGTTCCGTTCCGGCCGGTTTGGGCTTGCCCTGCACCGCGCGGCGCCCGATACTGCACCTGCAATGCGCCCGTCCAGGTTTCGTGTCCGGTTCGTGAGCGCGATCAGGAGGCCCCATGTCGAAAACCCAGAACCAGTCCCCGAACGCGGATGCCGCCACCGATATGGGCGCGCAGCTGATCGAGGTCAGCGGCGATCTGGTGCTGGCGGCACTGTGCGTCGGACAATTCCGCGCGCCCTGTCAGCTTGAAAATGACCGTCTGGTGGTGCGCGCCGACGAGGTGCTGATGCAGGCGCTGTCCGCCCTGGGGCTGAGCCTGGCGCCTGCGAGCATCGAGGTTTTCACCCCCGCGCCCATGTTCGCGCCCGAAACCGCAGGGCGCGCGCCGCGCCATGTGCATACCCATGTCTCGCATCTGGTAGAGGATGAAGAGGCCCCCGAAGATCAGGGGCATCCCCGCTCCAACGCCTGACACCCCGGGGCCGGCTTCGGACAGCCGGGGCCGCCGCGAGGGCCCCGATGCGGTTCAGGCCGGGATCGGCAGTGCTTCGGGCAGGATGATGCCCTGCGCGTGCAACTGGTCTTCCAGCGTGGTCAGTCGCGACCGGAAACGCGGCCCGTTCAACCGACGCGCCACATTGCGGCACAGCAACGCCTCCAGATAGGGGCGCTCGTGGCTTTCCAGCCGGGTTGCCACCGCGCGCAGATAGCGGGGCAGGTTGCGTCGCGCGCGATATAGCCGCCAGAAGGCCGCGGCATCGAACCGCCCCGCGCAGGCCAATGCCAGCATCGGTTCCAGCGCGTCCATCTCGTTCAGCATCCGTTCGATGTTCAGGCCCAGATTGGGGCAAGGCAGCAATGTGACATGGGCGCGTGAGAACAGCGCGGCATGCATCGCATCAAGCGTCACCCGCGGGTCGAAGATCACATAGCCCGCATCTGCGCCCTCGACCATGTCCGGCGCAAAGCCGTAGCGATCCGAGAACGAGGTCCGGCGCATGTCGGTGAAACGGTCATCCCAGCCGCTGAGCCGCGGGTCCAGCGTGGCCTGCGGCTGAATGGCGATCACCGTGGCGCCCGGCGCGGTGACGGAAAACGCGGCCGCGGCATAGCCCGCAGGCCCGGTGCCGTAAAACACCACGCGGTCGAAATCCTCGAAGAACCCCTCGTCCACCAGCCGGTCGAAATAGGCATAGACCGCCGGATCGCGGAACCAGGTGTCATGGCTGCAGATCAGCGTCAGGCTGGACCAGCCGCCCGCCTGCGCGACGGTATAGCCCAGCGGCATCTGAGCGTCCGAGCGCGCGCGAATCCCGCCGCGCGCCTCGAAACTGACAAGCAGCACCGGCCCATCCTCGGCCAGAAGCGCACTGTGCGATTTGCCCAAGCGTTCGAAATAGCCGACCTCGTCGCCCAAGGCTTCGAGCTTTTGTTGCCATTCGCTGTCGCTCAACTCGCGCATCTCTTTACCAACTTCCCCAAAGACAGTCATGCCAGCCTCCCGCGATCTGCTGCGGAGGCTGTGTGATAATGGTTAATCTACCATTTCCAAACTTGGGCATAAATGCGGAAGAAGTCAGAAAATACGCTGTATTGTCCGCCATTTGTTGGCAATGCACGATACTGTGTCAGCTTGTTTCCGGTTGCTCCACAATCGCCTGTGCCTGGCGGGCCAAGGCCACCATTCTTTGCGCCGCGGCGGGCGCGAGCGGGCGCGAGGCGGGGGTCAGCATCAGCCGTCCGAACAGGGCGCGGTAGTCCTCGCTCAGCATCAGATCGGCGATCCGGGTGTGACGCCATCGCACCGCCGCGTCATGCAGATCGGCCAGCACCGGATCGGCCATCAGCGCGGCGCGCAGATCAGCGCTGCGTGCCGCATAGCGCGTGATCGAACGGTCCTCTTCCGTGTCGAAATTCCGCTCGACCCAATAGGACAGGTCGAAGGCGCCGGTGTCGCGGTTGGCCCTCCCGCGGTCGCATTTCAGAACATAACTTTGCATCGCGCCAAGCGCATAATGGTTCAGCTGCACCAGCCCGTAACTATCTTGTCCCAGCAGCGAAAAGATCCGCTGCCGGTGAAAGATCGCGGGCAGCAACCGCCCCGATCCGTCAAACCAGCGCTGCGCCGCCATGCGGCCCGGGTCGGGCTGGCGCGGGCGATGCACGCCAAGCTTGCCATAGCTGCCATCGTTGCGAAACAGCGTCTTGAACAGATAGGCGCGCCAGGGCCACAGCATCGTTGCGGGCGCCGCGCGGGTGAATTGCGCGGTCACCGGCGCGTCGGTGTAATCGACCACGCCCGCATTGCCGAACATCCGCCAGGTCAGTGGAATCGCGCTGGCCTCGGGCAGCGCGGCGCGCAGCGCGTCCAGCGTGCCGTCGCCCACATGGATATTCACGAATTCGTCGATATCGGCAAACAGCACCCAATCCGCACCCGCTTTCAGCGGGTGCCGGTCGGCGGCCTTCAGTGCGGCCCATTGCGGCCCCTGCGGCCAGGGCCCCGGATTGCGCAGATGCGTCAGCCACCCCAACGCCTCCAGCCGGTCCAGCATCGTGTCGGTGCCGTCGTCGCAATCGTTGGAAAACACCAGAAAATCGGTGAATCCCACCGCGCGGTGATGGGCCAGCCATTCCAGCAGGAAGGCCGCTTCGTTCTTGACGGTCAGGATCAGCAGGCTGCGCATGGGTCTAGCCTTGCCCGGTTTGCCGCACATTTGCAAATGCCGCACCGCCCGTGTCGCCCATCGGCGCCCGCATCGCATATGGCCCCGTGAAAGATGAGTATTTTTGCCAAGAAGAAGCGCAGGGATTTCTTCTTGGCCCAAATACTCCCGCCGGAGGCATCCGCCGCAGACAGGCCGCGCGCGGGCGGGCAGGGGCGCTCAATGCTCGGCCTCGCCCACATGCGCGACGGTAAAGAAATAATCGGGTGGCAGATCACGCCTGTGCAGATCCTCGGGGATCACGCCGGGGCCTGCGTTGAACACGTTCGAGCCGAAGACATGCAGCATGCGCGACAGCCGCTCGAACCGCTCCGAACACAGCTCGCCATAGAAATTCTCGTAATTCTCGGTGGCGCGCAGTTCGGCGATCTTGGCGCGGTGGCAGGCGACCGAGTGGTCGTGCGCGGCGCGGATCTCGGGGTCGGCCATCAGCCGGTCGTATTCGGCCTGCAGCCGCGGGATCATCCGCTGGATTGACCGTTCCTCGACCGCGTTATGGTTCATGCGGAACCAATAGTTCAGCCCCTGGTCGCGATCGACATGGTTGACACGCCCACGGTCGCGCTTGACCAGAAAGCTTTCGGCCGAGCGCACGGCGTAATGGTTCAGTTGCACCCAGTCATAGCCGAAGGTTTCCAGCGTCGAACGCCAGCCGTTGCGGAACATCTCGCGTGGCATCGGGCGGCCCGAGCCGTTGAGCCAGTGCACCCGGTCCCACAGATCGGGCACCAGCCCTTTGGGCCGGTGCACGCCGATCTTCTTGTAGATGTCGATATTTCGAAACAGCGTCTTGAAGCCCCAGGCCTGATGCGGTTTGCGCACCACCTCGGGGGCACAGGTGGTGAACTGATCCAGCAGGAAGCGGTCCTCGTACTCATGCACATCGCAATTGCCAAAGAGCCGCCAGGTCAGCGAGATCATGTTCGCCTCGCCCATCGCGGTATAAAGCGCATTGAGCGTGCCGTCGCCGATCTTGATGTCAATGAATTCATCCACATCCATGCAGATCGCCCAGCCGCAATTCTGCACGATCGGTTCGGATTCACTGGCCTGCAGCGCGGCGTGCTGGGGTTTCAGCTCGCCCCCCGGAACCCAGGGGTTCACCCGATGCTGCAAGATCCCCTTGCGCTGCAGCATCTCGAGCATGGTGTCGGTGCCGTCGGTGCAGTCGTTGGTGTAGACCAGAAAATCCTCGACCCCGATCGCGCGGTGATAGGCGATCCATTCCAGGATGAAGGGTCCTTCGTTCTTCATCGTGGTGACGATGCAGGTGCGCCCGGCCTCCGCGGCCCGTTTCGGTGCGGGTTTCGGTTTCGAGACCGGCGGGCGGATCGGTTTGTGCGCCCAGATTTCAGTGGCGATCTGCAAAAGCTGCGCATCTTCCACCAGCGAGGTCTTGGGCGCCAGTTCCGCCGCCGCGCGCCCCGGCACCCGCAGCGCCATCGCGCGCCAGAACGGCACCACCGTGCCCGGGTCGGGCTTGGCATAGGCCACACGGATATGCCGCCAGGTCGCGTTCAGCCCGGCCTTTTGTGGCGCCACGCCCCAACGTGCGATACCTCGGCGCGCGTCGAACTGGCGGCAGATGTGATCGGCGAAACGCTCGGGCTGACCAGGGCGCACCCGCCAGGGATAGATCCGCCGCCCGACCAGCAGAACGACGCCCGATCCAGACGCGATGCAGGCGTCGAACGCGCCGGGTGCGCCATCCGTGCGCGGGGCCAGATAGTCGGTCACATCCAGCGTCAGCACCGCGCGCGCCTGCGCCAGAAACCGCCATTTCGCGATTTCGAACACCAGCGACTGACCAAGCGGCGCACGCCACGGGTCGGGCGCGGGCACCTCCATGCGGTCCTTGCCGGGCGCGTCGGGGGCCAGGAACGGGTGGCTTTCGGGGCCCATCCCGGGCTTGCCCAGCGGCACCGGGCTTTCCAGGATCGCCACCGTCATCGGCAGTTCGCGCGCCTCCATCCCGGCGTGCAGGGCGGTCGCGAAATCGGCATCGCTGCCTGCGGCACTGTCGGGCGGGCAGCGGTTCAGGATCACCGCGGCTTCGGCGCCGTGCAAATCGTGGTGCCAGCTCAGCCAGTCGAGCACGGCCTCGGCGCTTTGCTCCAGCCGTTCCCCAAAAAGACAGTTCTTGCCTGCAAACGCCGCCCAGTCGGGCGTTGCAGGGGAAAAGGCGCGCAGCTCCGGTTGGGCCAAGGGGGAGGCCTCCTGCGGCGGTTCGGGCAGGACCGCCAGATGCCATGGGCCTGTGCCCTGCGCGCGCGCGATCACCATCACCCCGCCTGCCACATCGCGCCGCTCCAGCACCTCGATGCCGGCGGGCTGATCGGCGGGCACCTGATCGGGTTTGCAGGGATTGGCCAAAAACAGGCGCAACTCGGTGCTGCCTTCGGCGCCCCAGCCCACAGCGTCAAGCCAGCCCGCAGGCCCCGCCGTCGCCTGCAACTGCCGCCGGATCACCAAAGCCTCACCCATCTGCCCACACCCTTCCACGCTTTGGCCTGTCCTAACACGATTGCCCCGGCCCGCAAATCCGTGCGCGCCCGCGCGCCCCGCTTTGTCATTGGAAAATCAATGCATCTCGGGCAGGATGCGGCAAAACGTGTGAGGGCAGAGCATGGGACGAGTGCGTGAGGTTGGCACGCTGTGGATTGGCGGCGCGCTAAGCTGGATGGAGCAGCTTTGCCTGAAAAGCTTTGTCGATGCGGGACAGAAGATCACGCTGTTTTCCTACGAGGACATCCCGAATGTCCCCGAGGGCGTGATCCGGCGCGACGGGCGCGAGGTTCTGGATACCGACGATTTCATCAAATACGAGAAGAAGGACAGTTTCGCGCTGTTCGCCGATTACTTCCGCATCCACATGATCGCGCAGAACCCGGGGATGATCTGGGTCGACACCGATGTCTATTGCCACCGGCCGATGGACTATGACAGTGACTATGTGATGGGGTTCGAGCTGCCCAATTCGACCCGGGTGAACAACGCGGTGCTGGGCCTGCCCGCCGACAGCGCGATCGTGGCCGATCTGCTGGCGTTCATGGAGGATCGCTACGCCATCCCCAGCTTCATCAAGCCCAAACTGCAAGAGGAATATCGCGCGGCGGCCGCGGCGGGCACGCCCGTGCATGTCAGCGCGCAGCCCTGGGGCGTCTGGGGGCCGATGATGATCACCCATTTCGTCGCCAAACACGGGCTTCTGGATCAGGTGCAGCCGATGGATGCCTTCTATCCCGTGCCGTTCCCCGAGCGCACCAAGATGATCCGCGATGCCGCCCGCGTCGAGGCGGCGCTGACCGGGCAGACCACTGCGCTGCATCTGTGGGCCTCGAACAAGCGCGAGCTGGGGCTGCGCTTCAACGGCATTCCGCGCGACGGCAGTTTCCTTGACAAGCTGTTGAAAAAGCATGGCATCCGGCCCGAGTTTGCCCCGATCAAGGGGCGCGCGAAGCTGGTTTTCGACACGCCTGCGGCGGATGGTAGCCTGCTGGAGAGGCTGGGGCTTTCGGCGGTGTCCACTGTCGCGGATCTGGGCGGCACCGCGCCCGCGCAGGTGCTGGCGGCGCATGACAAATGGGATTGCGACATCACGCTGATCGACCTTCTGCCCAATGGTAAATGGCCGGACGCGCCCTCGGACTGGGTGGCGGGTTATCGCGCCTATCTGGAGGGCCGCGGCGTCGATCCGGCGCGCATCCATCACGTCGCCCGCGCCGCCGATCTGAAGCCGGTGGACCTGTTGTTCAACATTGCGGGCTTTGGCGATGTGAACAAGGTCAAGCACTTGCAGCCCGTTCTTGATGCGGGCCTGCACGCCGACAGCCGGATGGTGCTGGACATCCGCAAGGGCTCGGGCGCCTATCCGTTCCTCAAGCCCCAAGGCACGACCGAGACGCTGAGCGACTGGGCCGATGGTGGCGGCGGGAAGACGACGCGGGTGCTGTTCACCCCCAATCCGCCGGCGCCCGAAACCGATGCCGGCTGGGCCGAAATCGCGCGCGGACTGGCGGGGCCCGACGGGTTTTATACCGACAACGGCAGCCATTCGTTCCTGTATATTCCGCGCGGGCGCACGCTGGTGGTGACCTTCGACAACCTCGACATCGCGATGAACAAGCGCGACACCCGCCGCCCCTGGGGGTTTGAGTTCATTGAAAAACAGGGCTGGTCGATGCTGGGCGTGATGGCGGGCGGCTGGACCTGGTATCGCGACCCCTGGGTCAGCGACGAATTCGACCGGCTGGCGACAGAGGGCTTCTTCAACCAGTTCGAGCGCGTGGTGTTCTATGGCGCCTCGATGGGGGGCTATGCGGCCTGCGCCTTCTGCGCGGCCCATCCCGGCGCTGATGTGGTGGTGATCTCGCCGCAGTCCACGCTCGACAAGACACTGGTGCCTTGGGAGACGCGCTATAAAACCGCCTGGGGCGCGGATTTTTCCGGAAAATACGGCGATGCGGCGCAGGCCTCGCGCACGGCGCGGCGCGTGTCGATCCTGTATGATCCCTATGAACCCCTGGACGCAGGCCATGTGGCGCGGTTCGAGGGCGAAAACGTGATGCGCCTGCGCGCGCCGCTGATGGGGCACCGGCTGGGCTCGTCGTTGCATCAGATGGGCATTCTGTCGCCGATCATCCTTGGTGCGCTGGACGGCACGTTGACCGAGGCGGGGTTCTATCGCCGCCTGCGGGCGCGGCGCGATTTTCCGCGCTATCAGCGCGAGCTGTTCAACCGTGCCGTGGCGCGCGGTCACACGGCGCTGGCGCGGCGACTCGGGGCCTGGGCGTTGCGCCGCGGCGACAATCGCGCGATCCGTCTGGCCATGGCCGATCTGTAAGACGGGGTCTGGATAAAATGTCGCAGCTCGCGCCCCGGCGAATTTGACCTAAGTCAAAGTTTGCACCTGCAGCGCGGGATACGAGTTGGGCATCGGGTTTGCGATCTCCCTGAAATGCGGCGCAAGCCGCCGAAAACCCGATCCGAGGATCACCGGCATTCTCCCTTGCCAGATCCCCAAAATGCGCTGCGGGCCTCCCTCCCGCAGCGCTTTTATTTTCAGCCCCTGAAATCCTGTTTCGATTGCCTGCATCTGCCCAAATCCGTCCATGCCGCAGTGCGGCGTGGATTTCCTTTTGAAATCAATAATCAATGCAATAATGTGAATGTCATGTTTTAAGAGGAGGGGCGTATGTCCGTATCTTGGAAGCTGGGAGGGCTGATGCTCGGTCTGGTGTTTTTCGCCGCAATGCTGCTGGTGAAGCCGATCGGGATGTCGACCGAATTTGTGGTTTTCGACGGGGTGATCTGGGACATGATCAATCCCGATATCGTGGTCGAGGGGCCGGACGGGCCGACCTCGTCCAATGCCTATCTGAACGGTGTGGCCAAATCGGTGGCCAATCCGCTGAACTATGGCGTGGTCTTCGTGCTGGCGACGATGCTGGGCGCGGGCGTGTCGGCGGCGCTGCGTGGGGCCTATGGCGGCGGGGGCGTTGTGCCGTCGCTTTGGGCGGCAAACTTCGGTGCATCGGCGGCGAAACGTTTCGCCGGGGCGTTCCTGGGCGGGTTCATCGTGCTGTACGGTGCGCGACTCGCAGGGGGCTGCACCTCGGGACACATGATGTCGGGGATGAGCCAGACCTCGGTTTCCGGCTTCATCTTCGCGGCGGGCGCCTTTCTGGTGGCGATTCCGACCGCGATGATTCTGTTCAAGCAGGAGGGCTGAACGATGCAACTGTTCATTGCACTTGTGGTGGGCGCGGCCTTCGGCGCGGTTCTTGACCGGATCGGCGCCACCAACCCGTCGGTTCTGGGGCGGATGCTGGCGCTGCGCGCCTTGGGCCTGATGAAGGCGATCATTCTGGCGATCGGCGTGGCACTTCTGCTGACCTTCGCGGGGCAGATGACGGGGATCGTCGATGTCGGCCATATGTCGGTGAAAACCGCCTATGTCGGCGTGTTCTTGGGTGGCATGCTGCTGGGCTTCGGCTGGGCGCTGTCGGGCTATTGCCCGGGCACGGGGCTGTGCGCGCTGGCCTCGGGGCGGCGCGATGCGCTGTTCTTCGTGGCGGGCGGCCTGCTGGGCGCCTTCGCCTATATCCAAAGCTATGACGCGGTCAAATCCACCGGCCTGCTGGAGCCGATCCTCGGCGGCAAGGTGACCATCGGGGCGGTGCCGGGCTCGAAATTCGAGGGGCTCTTCCCGGGGCTGCCGGGTGACATCGTGGGGATCGTGCTGGGGCTAGTGTTCATCGCGGTGGCCTTCGTGCTGCCCGAAGGGCGCGCGGGCGACCGTGCCGTGACGGTCCCGGCGGAATAAGGCCACAACAGACCCGGCAAACGCGAAAGGGGGCCGCAGGGCCCCCTTTTTCAGATGATCCGCACCTGCGTGCCGACCGGGCACAGCTCGAACAGTTCGGCGATCATCTCGTTATAAAGCCCGATGCATCCGTCCGAGGATTTGCGCCCGATCTTGCGGGTGTCATGCGTGCCGTGGATGATATAGGCGGGCCAGCCCAGATACATCGCATGGGTGCCCAGCGGGTTGTCGGGGCCGGGCGGCATGTAATGCAGCGCCGGGTTGCGTTCGATCATAGAACGCGTGGGCGTCCAGTCCGGCCCCACCTTCTTGCGCACGATCTTGGTGTAGCCGCGCTTGGTCAGTTCCTCGGTCAGCGGCACCGAGGTCGGGTAAAGCCGGTAATCCGCCCCGTCTTTCGCCCAGTAATGCAGCGCTTTCGAGCGGGTGTCGGCCACCAGCGTCACCCGGTCGAGCGCGTCGAAATGGTCGCGCCAGTCGATCTGCCGGAAGGCCGAGATATTGGCGCGCTGCGGCGGGGCCACCAGTGCCGGTCGCTCGGCCATCGGCTGATCGGTGATCTCGACCTGTTGCGCGCGCAGCAGGCCGGGCGCGGTCAACAGCGCGGCACTGCCGCAGGTCAATGCCATGCGGCGGGTCAGGGGGCGGGTCATCGTCGGGGCTCCTGCTCTTGCTTTGCGCCACCCTCTCATTGCCGGGCGGGCAGATCAAATCACGCCCCCTCACGCCTGCGCGAGTTCATGGCAAAAGGCCCCGCCGCGGGGCAGGGCCTTTGGAAATTGGGGGCTGACGGGCCGGTTATTTCGGCGCGATCATCATCACCATCTGGCGGCCTTCAAGCTTCGGCATCGCCTCGATCTTGCCTGCATCGCCCACGTCTTCCTTGACACGGTTGAGCAGTTCCAGACCCAGTTGCTGGTGCGCCATCTCGCGGCCACGGAAGCGCAGCGTGATCTTAACCTTGTCGCCTTCCTCCAGGAATTTCATCACCGAGCGCATCTTGACCTCGTAGTCATGCGTGTCGGTGCCCGGGCGGAACTTGATTTCCTTGATCTCGATGATCTTCTGCTTCTTGCGCGCTTCGGCTTCGCGCTTCTGCTGTTCGTATTTGAACTTGCCGTAGTCCATGATCTTGCAGACCGGCGGAACCGCCGTCGGCGAGATCTCGACCAGATCGAGCCCGGCCTCTTCGGCCATCTGCATGGCGCGGGCGGGGGATACGACGCCCACGTTTTCGCCATCCGCGCCGATCAGGCGGATTTCAGGCGCGCGGATGCGGTCATTGACGCGGGGTCCGGTGTCGCGCTGGGGCGGGGCATTGTGCGGTCTGCGGGCTATGGCTGTGTTCCTTCTGTGGCCATGTGCGGAATGGCGCGCAAAATAGAGCCGGGATCGGCGGCTTTCAACCACAATCGCGTTTTGGCGCCGAGAGAATGGGCCTTGGCGGCGAAAAGGGGGAAAATCGGGGCGATGAACTCCTTTTCATTCACGATACAGGGGGCCATATACCAGTCGGAAACGTTTTTTCCCGAACACCGAGGGAGTGGAAAGATGAATAAAGTTCTTGGTCTTGTCGTTGTGATCGCCGCAATTGCCGCGGGTGCATGGTATTTCACGCAAACCCGCGTGGGGCAGGAAACTGCGTCGGACGTAGCCGAGACGACCGGTGATGCCGCCACGGCCACGACCGAAGCCGTGACCGAGGCTGCCGACAGCGCGGCGCAGACCGCGACCGAGGCTGCGACGGCTGCCACCGAAGCGGCCGCCGATGCCGCCACCGCCGCAACCGAAGCCGCCGGCGCTGCGGTCGACGCTGCGGCCGAGGCCGCGAATGAGGCCGCCACCGCCGCCGCGGATGCCGCGACCGATGCCGCCGCTGCTGCGACCGAAGCGGCCGGCGCCGCCACCGATGCCGCTGCCGCGGCTGTGACCGAAGCCACCGACAGCGCCGCTGCCGTGGCGGCCGATGCGGCGAGTGCCGCGGCCGACGCCGCGAATGCGGCCGCCGAAGCCGCGACCGACGCAGCCGGTGCTGCCGACAATGCGGTTGCCGCGGCTGCCGGGCTTGACACCGACATGCTGACCGCCGCGCAGGCGCTCAGCGTCGACACCTTCGATGCCGCCAAGGTGACCGAGATCATCGACGCCTCGGCGCTGAATGACACGGTCAAGGTCTCGCTGAAAGCCGCCGTGGACAGCGCAGCCGCCAACCCCGAACTGGTTTCGGGTGTGGTCGATCAGGTGAAGGCCGCTCTGGGTCTCTGATCCTTTCTGCCGCGCAAGCGTCTGACATTTGCCGCCCCCCGGTGCAGCCGGGGGGCGGTTTGCGTTTCGGGGGGCTTGTCTCTGGCGCTGTGCGTGGCATGAAAAAACCGCGCCCGGTGCGGGGCGCGGTCTGGATAGGGTCAGGCCTGGGCAGGTTCAGATGCCGTCGCCGACGAAGGCCTTTTCGACCACATATTCGCGGGGTTCGGAATTGGCGCCCTCGCGCAGGCCAAAGCCTTCGAGCACGGCCATCACATCCTTGTTGAATGCCAGGCTGCCGCAGACCATCGCGCGGTCATGTTCGGCATCCATCGGCGCGATGCCGAGGTCGGAAAACACCTTGCCCGACGCGAGGTTGTCGGTGATCCGGCCCATGAACGGGCTCTCTTCGCGCGTCGTGGTCGGGTAGTATTTCAGCTTGCCCTCGACCATCTCGCCGATCAGCTCGTCGTTTTTTAGCCCTTCCACCAGTTCGCGGCCGTATTCCAGTTCGGCGGCCGTGCGGCAGGTGTGCATCATGACGACTTCGTCAAACTTTTCATAAACTTCCGGGTCGCGCATCAGGCTGGCGAAAGGCGCAATTCCGGTGCCGGTGGCCAGGAACCACACGCGCTTGCCCGGAAGCAGCGCGTCGATCACAAGCGTGCCCACGGGCTTCGGGCGCAGGATGATTTCATCGCCCACCGCGATATGCTGCAGCTTCGAGGTCAGCGGCCCGTCCGGCACCTTGATCGAATAGAATTCCAGCTCTTCGTCCCAGGAGGGCGAGGCGATCGAATAGGCGCGCAAGAGCGGTTTGTCGTTGTCGCCCATCAGCCCGATCATCACGAACTCGCCCGAGCGGAAACGCAGCGTTTGCGGCCGTGTCACGCGGAAGGAAAACAGCCGGTCGGTCCAGTGTTTGACCTCGGTCACGGTCTGGGCGTCGGGCAGGTGCTTGACGGGCGGAATGGTCGCGGTTTCGGTCACGTCGGTCTCATTTTTCTGGGGCCCCAAAAAACGGGGGCGGGCAAACATATGCCGCAGATACCTCTAAGCTGCGAGGCCCTGCCTTGATTTGGCTCAAGTCGGCGCTCCGCAGTCTTGTACGGCGGAATGGTTAAGGCGGGAATAGCAAACTCAGCCTTTCATGCGGGCGCGATAGTCGCCTGCGGCCCAGTCGGCGCGGGCGGCCCATTGCGCGGCGGGCTGGCGCGCGGCCAGATCGGCACTGATTTCCACCTCGTCAAAGCCCGAGCGCCGCGCCATCGCGTATTGGTCGGCGATCACATGACCTGCGGCACGCAGCCGCCCGGCATAGCCCAGATCGCGCAGCCGGCGCGCCAGCGTAAAGCCGCGCCCGTCCGAAAACGCCGGGAAGGCGATGCGCACCAGATCCGCACCCGAGGTCAGCTGCGCCAGCTGATCGGGGGCGGTGTCGGGGGCCAGATCGACCGGGGTGCCGGTGAAATCCTCGGCGTGGAAGCCGTCGTCGCGCACGATCACGCTCATGCCACTTTCTCCGTGTTTGCGGTGTCTTGGGCGGGCGCGTCCGCAGGCGCGGTCTGTCCGCGCACGGCCTTGCCGCCGATGAAATGGATGCCGCATTCGGTTTTCGCCGAATTGCGCCAGCGGCCCGCGCGCGGGTCTTCGCCGGGTTTCACCGGGCTGGTGCAGGGCGCGCAGCCGATCGAAGGGTAGCCCTTGGCCACCAGCGGGTGCCGGGGCAGGCGGTTCTGGACCATGTATTCTTCCAGATCCTCGCGGCCCCAATGCGCCAGCGGGTTGATCTTCATGCGCCGGTCCGTCTCGACCTCGAAGAAGTCGATGGTCTGGCGCGTGGCCCCCTGATAGCGCTTGCGCCCGGTGATCCAGGCGTCGAACCCCGACAGCGCCTGTTCCAGCGGCACCGTCTTGCGCAGGGTGCAGCAGGCGTCGGTGTTGAACTGGTGCAGCGTGCCGTCGGGATCGTCGAGCTTCAGCGCCGCCTCGGTGGCGGTGATGACGCGCACATCCGTCAGCCCCAGTTTCGCCGCCACATCGCGCTGATATTGCAGGGTTTCCTCGAACAGCATCAGCGTGTCGATGAACAGCACCGGCGTGCCCGGCGCGATCACTGACACCATATGCAGCAGCACGACCGATTCCGCCCCGAACGAGCTGACGAGCGCCACCTCGCCGGTGTCGGGGTCTTTCAACGCCTTTTCCATGACCGACACCGCCGCATGATGGCGGTAGCGGTCATTGAGCGCCGCAACGCGGAGTCCGATGTCAGGCAGCATCACGCGCCCCTTCGCCATAAAGTGCGGTCTTGAACGGCTGCGCGCCAAGGCGGCGATAGGCCTGCAGGAAGGTCTCTTGCCGGTCGGCGCGCAGGTCCAGATAGGCGCGCAGGATGCGTTCGATCGCGGGCACGACCTCGTCATAGGCAAAACCGGGGCCCGCCCGCTCGCCGATGGCGGCGGTTTCGGTGCCGTCCCCGCCCAGCGTGATCTGATAGTTTTCCACACCTGCGCGATCCAGCCCCAGAATGCCGATATGGCCGACATGATGATGCCCGCAGGCATTGATGCAGCCTGAAATCTTGATCTTCAGCGCACCGATTTCCTGTTCCAGCCCGAGCGCCTGAAAATGCGTGGCCAGCTCCTGCGCGACAGGGATCGAGCGGGCGGTGGCCAGCGCGCAATAATCCATCCCGGGGCAGGCGATGATATCCGACAGCAGGCCCACATTGGCCGTGGCCAGCCCCGCGCGCAGCAGTTCGGCATGAACGCTGGGCAGATCGGCGCGTGCGACATGCGGCAAGATCACGTTCTGCTCGTGGCTGATGCGCAGCTCGCCATAGCCATAACGCTCGGCCAGATCGGCCATCAGCCGCATCTGATCGGCGCTGGCATCGCCCGGGGTCTGGCCATGCGCCTTGATCGAGATCGTGACGATGGCATGGTCGGCGCGCTTGTGTGCGGTCAGGTTCTGCCCGGCCCAGGCGGCGAACAGCGGGTCGACCGCCAATGATTTTTCATAGAAATCGACCGGCTTTGCCACGAAGGCGGGCGGCGCGAACTGCGCCGCGATCCCCGCCAGCAGCGCCTGATCGACGCCGGTGAACTGCGGGCGGATGCGGGCGAATTCTTCTTCGGTGGCGGCGCGGAAGGCCTCGATCCCGTTCTCGAAAACGGTGATCTTGATGCGTGCCTTGTATTTGTTGTCGCGCCGGCCCAACAGGTTGTAGGTGGAAACCACCGCCTCCAGATAGGGCAGCAGATCGGCCTGCGGCAGGAAATCGCGGATCACCTGACCCAGCATCGGCGTGCGGCCAAGGCCACCGCCGACCAGCACCTTGAAGCCGATCTCGCCATCCTGACGCACGATCTGCAGCCCGATGTCATGGGCGCGGATCACCGCGCGGTCGGCCGCAGCCCCGGTGATCGCGATCTTGAACTTGCGCGGCAGGAACTGGAATTCGGCATGATCGCTCGACCATTGCCGGATCAGCTCGGCCACGGGGCGGGGATCGGCCACCTCATCGGCGGCGGCGCCCGCAAAATGATCGGCGGTCACGTTGCGGATGCAGTTCCCTGAGGTCTGGATCGCATGCATCTGCACATCGGCCAGCGCGTCGATGATATCGGGCACATCGGTCAGTTTGGGCCAGTTGAACTGGATGTTCTGCCGGGTGGTGAAATGGCCATAGCCCTTGTCCCACCGCTCGGCGATCATCGCCAGCTGGCGCATCTGATCGGCGCGCAGCGTGCCATAGGGGATCGCCACGCGCAGCATATAGGCGTGCAGCTGCAGATAGAGCCCGTTCATCAGCCGCAGTGGACGGAATTCATCTTCCGTCAGGCTTCCGTCCAGCCGCCGTTCGACCTGCGCGCGGAACTGCGCGGCGCGGGCGCGCACGAAGGCCTCGTCGAAATCGCTGTAGTTATACATGGGCGACCTCCTGTTTGCCGTGGGCATAGTTCGATGGGCCGCGGGTGCGGAACGCCTCGCGGAAATGGACGGGCTCGGGGCCGTTCGGACCGGCCTTCGCCTCGGCCAGATAGGGGCCGACGACGCGGTCGCCCTGACCCATTGCTGACAGCAGGCGCAACTCGGCGATCGCTTCGTCTTCCAGCAACTCGGCCTCGGAATGGTTGCGCGACCATTGGCCAGCGGCGGTCAGATAGATCACGTCGCCCGCGCGCAGATCATTGGCGGTCACGACTTTCGGGGTGAATTTTCGGCTCATGAGCGGGCCTCCAGGGGCAAAGACAGGGGCAGGCGGGCGGTCTGGCGCGGGGTCAGACCCAGCAGGATGACGGCTGGGCCGGACAGACAGGCGGCGGTCTGCGGCAGGGTGGCCAGCGTGCCGGCATGGATGGCCTGATCGGCGCGGCTGGCGTTTTCGACCAGCGTCACGGGGGTGTCGGCGGCGGCGCCATGCATCATCAGCCGGCCCTGCACGAAACGCGCCGCGCGCTTGCCCATATAGATTGCGGCAACCGCGCCGGGGCGGGCCAGCGCCTGCCAGTCGGCCTCGGCAAAGCCTGCGACGTCATGGCCGGTCAGGATGCGCAGTTCGGAATTGCGCCCGCGCGCAGTCAGGCTCTGCCCTAGTGCTGCAGCGGCGGCCGAGGCGGCGGTGATCCCGGGCAGCACGGTGAAACCGATCCCCGCGGCATCCAGCGCGTCCAGCTCCTCGTCCAGCCGCCCGAAGATCGCCGCATCGCCCGACTTGAGCCGCAGCACGGCGCGGCCTGCCCGCGCGAAAGCCACCATCAGCGCCGAGATGTCCTCTTGTGCGATGCCCGGGCCGAAGCCCGCCTTGCCGGTCTCGATCACCAGCGCGTCGGGGCCGGCCAGGGCCAGAACGTCGGCGCTGACCAGACGGTCGTGCAGGATCACATCGGCCTCGGCCAGCGCCCGCGCCACCGCCAGGGTCAGCAGGTCGGGGTCGCCGGGACCCGCGCCCGCAAGGGTCACATGGCCGGTCTGAGGGGTCGGAAAGGAAATAGAACGGGACATCGCACACCTGTTTTTCTGCGTCCAATATAGGAAATTTTCCCGCCATATCGCCATTCCCCCTTGCGAATAAGGAACAATGTTTCATATTGGGCTGGTCTTGACGCATGTTTCCCGGAAAACGAAGGAAAACCGAATGGCTGTCCGGCTTGATGATATGGATCGCAAAATCCTCTCCCAGCTGCAGGAGGACGCCAGCCAGTCGCTCGACGAGATCGCGCGCAAGGTCGGCAGCTCGAAAACCCCGGTCTGGAACCGAATCCGCAAGATGAAGGATCTGGGTGTGATCGGGCGGCAGACCGTTCTGCTGGATGCCGAGGCGCTGGGGCTGGAGGCCTGCTTCTTTGTGCTGATCCGCACGTCCGAGCATGAATCCGACTGGCAGCGCCGGTTTCTGGAAACCCTGCGCGCGCGCCCCGAGGTGCTGGAGGCGCACCGGCTGGCGGGCGACATCGACTATATCCTGAAGGTGCGGGTGAAGAACGCGCGCGCCTATGACCAATTCTATCAGGCGCTGATTTCAGAGGTGAAGATCCACAACGTGACCGCGCTGCTGAGCATGGAGGAAATCAAATCCACCACTCTGCTGCCCTTGTAAGCGCCAAAGGGGGCGCTGCCCCCCGGCCTGCGGCCTCCCCCCGGGATATTTGTGCCAAGATGAAAGCGCTCTTTCACGTTGGCAAAAATATCCCGGGGGTGAATTGGCGCAGCCAAGAGGGGGCAGCGCCCCCTTAGTAGCTCACCATCAGCCGTTCCAGCCCGTGGAAGTGATAGAGGTTGGCATAGCGGGGCGCTTCGGCCAGCCGCAGATCGGGCAGCCGTTTGAACAGCACCGGCAGCGCGGTGGTCAGCTCCAGCCGGGCCAGCGGCGCGCCGATGCAGAAATGCGCGCCTGCGCCGAAGGCGAAATTGGTCTGCACCGGGCGGCCGGGCCGGAACGCGGCGGGGTCTTCCCAGGGGCCCGGGTCGCGGTTGGCGCCTGCCAGCAACAAGCCGATCCGATCGCCACGCCGGAAGCTGTGTCCGGCCAGCTCGATCTCTTCATAGACCCAGCGGGTGAACAGATGCAGTGGCGGGTCGGCGCGCAGAATTTCCTCGACCGTGCCCTCGATGCGCGCGGGGGTCAGCCAATCGCCGCCGGTCCCGGTTTCCAGCAGCGTCTTCACGCCATTGCCGATGGTGTGGACGGTGGCCTCGTGCCCGGCGTTGAGCAGCAGGATGCAGGTGGCGATCAGCTCGTCGGGGCTCAGATGGGTGCCCGCCTCTTCGGCGGCGATCAGATGCGAGATCAGGTCGTCGGCCGGCGCACGGCGTTTGCGGGCGACATGATCGTGCAGGAAAGCCACGAAGGCCTCGGTGGCGCGCACGGCGGCCGCCTCGGTTTCAGGGCTGCGCCCCGCCTGATACATCCCGACCATGGCGTTCGACCAGGCCAGCAGATCGGGCGCGGCCGCTTCGGGCACGCCCAGAAGGCGCGCGATAAGGATGACGGGCAGGGGGCGTGCGAAGGCATCGAGCAGATCGCCGCCGCCGGGCGGCATCCGGTCGATCAGCTGATGCGCCAGCGCCTCGATGTCCGGGGCCAGCCGCGCGATCCGGCCCGTTGTGAAGGCGTGCAGCACCAGTCGGCGCAGGCGGGCGTGGCGCGGGCCGTCCAGCTCCAGCATCGAATGCGCCTCGACGGCATAGAAGGGCGCCAGATGCGGCGGGATCGGTGGGGCACATTCGGGCGGGGCCTCGCGCCCCAGCCGCCGGTCGCGCAGGGCTGCGCCGACCACCGTCGCGCGTGCGGTGACGGGCAGGTCGTAGTCCGCCCAATGCACGAATGCGCCCGTTGCCCGCACCCTGTCGTAGAACGGATAGGGGTTTTGCACGAAGGCGGGGTCGAGGGGGGATTGGCTCAGGCTGATCATTCTGGCTCCGTAAACTGTGCCAAGATGCGCGGATCGGGCAGGGAATGACAAGGCGGACGCTTGATTTCGTGCACGCGCCGGGCGACCAAGGAGGAAAGGAGACATCATGACCCAGCCTGCCGATCTGAGCATCACCCCCGTCAATGCCGATCAGCGTGCCGAATGGGCCGCGCTGTTTGCAGGCTATGCCGCGTTCTACAAGGTCGATCCCGCCCCCGCCGAGGCGCAGGTCTGGGACTGGATCTGCGACCCGGATGAACCGTTTCATGCGGAAATCGCTCGCGATGGCGCGGGGCGGGCGCTGGGGCTGGTGCAGTATCAGCTGATGCATCGTTCGCTGTCGGGGGGGATGGTGGTCTATCTGTCCGACCTGTTCACCTTGCCCGAGGCCCGGGGCATGGGGGTCGGGCGCGCGCTGATCGACCGGGTGCGGGCCTTTGCGCGGGAAGGGGGCTATCCCTCGGTGCGCTGGCTGACGCATGAAGGCAATGCCGCCGCGCGTGTGCTTTATGACAGTTACGCGCCGGCTTCGGGGTTCATCCTTTATGCCGTTGCGCCCTGAACCCGCCTTGCGCCGCCCCGAGCCGATCATCCGGCGGCTGATGGTGCTGGCGCTGGCGCTGGGGGCGGTCGTCTGGGTGTCGGTGCTGGTCTGGCAGGTCTCGGCGCGGTCGGGTCTGGCGCAGTTGCAGACCCGGGCCGAGGCCGACCTGCGGCTGGCCGCAGACCGGCTGACCTCGGCCGTGGTACAGTTCCGCGAGGTGGCCGTGCTGGCGGCCGAGCATCCCTATGTGATGGACCTGGCCCGCGGCGAGGGCGCCAAGACGCCCGGGGCCGTGGCCGCGGTTCTGCAGCGCATGGCCGACCGGGCCGGGGCGCAGGATCTGATGCTGCTCAGCCCCGGCGGGCGTGTTCTGGCCGGTCCCGAGGAGGCGCCTGCCTTCCTGCCTGCCGCCCCCGATCTGCTGCGCGCGGCACAGGGGGCGACGGGCGCGCATCACGGCGTCAACCCGGTCACGGGGCGGCGGTTCTATCGCTATGCCGCGCCGGTTTTTTCCAGCGGCGGCCCGGTCGCGGGGATCGTCGTGCTGAGTTTCGATGTCGACCGGGTTGAGGCCCCGGGGCGCGGTGATCCGGTGCCGGTCTGGTTCACCGATGCCGGAGGGGTGCAGTTCATTGCCAACCGTTCCGAGATGGTGTTGCAGGTCAGCCCCGGCGGCCGTCCCGATCCGGGCAGTTATCCGGCGGGTCATCTGACGCCCGCGCCTGCACCGCGCAAGACCATGCTGGCGGGGCAGGCGCTGATGGCGGGCGGCGGCTATCTGCCCGATCTGGCGCTGCAGGTGACCAAGGATCTGCCGGTGATCGGGTTGACCGGCCACGCGCTGGGGGATGCGGGGGCGGTGTTGCGCACGGCGCGGGCGCAGGCGTTGTCGGTGGCGCTGGCGCTGCTGGGGTTCGGCGCGGTGATCCTGGCGCTGGCCGAACGCCGCCGGGCGCTGGCC
Organism: Rhodobacteraceae bacterium UBA6796; assembly: GCA_002452815.1. Taxonomy (GTDB): domain Bacteria; phylum Pseudomonadota; class Alphaproteobacteria; order Rhodobacterales; family Rhodobacteraceae; genus Rhodobacter. Next base: position 71,183 of record DKFM01000020.1, on the reverse strand, counting down.
GACCAACTGGCCGCCGAGGCCCGCGCCAATGCCGCGCTGGAGGTGCGGGTGGCCGAACGGACCGCCGAACTGCAAGCGGCCAACGATCAGTTGACGCGCACCCAGGCTGAACTGGTGCAGGCGGGCAAGCTGTCGGCGCTGGGGCAGATGTCGGCGGGCATCAGCCACGAGCTGAACCAGCCACTTATGGCGATCCGGTCCTTTGCCGAGAATGCCGAACTGCTGCTGGAACGCGGTCAGGTGCAGGCGGCGGGTCAGACGCTGGCGCGGATTTCCGACATGGCGCGGCGGATGGGGCGGATCATCAAGAACCTGCGCGCCTTTGCCCGCTCGGAAAGCGAGCCGGCAACGCGCGTGGGTCTGGCCGCGGTGGTGGAAGGTGCGCTGGAACTGATGGCGGGGCGGATGGCGCGCGCGGGCGTGCATGTCGACTGGCAACGCCCCACCGCGCCCGCCATCGTGATGGGCGGCGAGGTGCGGCTGAGCCAAGTCACCGTCAACCTGCTGTCGAACGCGATCGAGGCGATGGAGGAATTGCCCGCGGGCGCGCCGCGCCGCATCACCATCCGCATCGCGCCCGGCGCCCCGGGCCATACCCGGCTGAGCATTCGCGATACCGGGCCGGGCATCGCCGATCCCTCGCGCATCTTCGACCCGTTCTATTCGACAAAGGAAGTCGGCAGCGAAGAGGGGCTTGGATTGGGCCTGTCGATTTCCTATGGGCTGGTGCAGGGGTTCGGCGGCACGCTGAGCGGGGCCAACGCCCCGGATGGCGGCGCGGTCTTCACCGTGGATCTGCGCGCCGCACCGGAACCCGCGCGGGTCAAGGAGGGCGCATGACAACCAAGGTCTTGCTGGTGGATGACGACCGCGCGGTGCGCGAGGCCCTGGGCCAGACGCTTGATCTGGCGGGGCTGACGCCGGTGTTGGCGGGCAGCTATATCGAGGCCAAGGATCACATCGGCCCCGAGTTTGCCGGGATCGTGCTGAGCGACATTCGGATGCCCGGCAAGGACGGGTTTGCGCTGCTGGATCTGGTGCAGAAACGCGATGCGGAATTGCCGGTGATCCTGCTGACCGGCGAGGGCGATGTGCCGACGGCCGTGCGGGGGATGGCGGCAGGGGCCTTCGATTTTCTGGAAAAACCCTGCGCGCCCAAGGATTTGCTGGCCGTTGTCGAAAAAGCCCTGAAAACCCGGGCGCTGGTGATGGAGAACCGCGCGCTGAAGCGCGAACTCAAGCGCGGCGATGCGGCGGCGCGCATGCTGGTGGGGGCAAGCGCGGTGGCCGAGGGACTGCGCGAGGCGGCACGCGCCGCTGCCCGCTCGGGCGCCGAGGTGCTGATTACCGGCGCGCCGGGCGCGGGCAATTCCAAGGTGGCCGAGGTGATCCACCTGCTGTCCGCCGCCGCCCCGCGCGCCTTTGTCAAACTGCCCGCCGCCCATCTGGCGCCCGAGGCGCTGGAGGCGGGGTTTGCCCGGGCCGAGGGCGGCACCCTTTACCTTGACGAGGTGGCCGACCTGCCGCAGCCCGCGCAATTCGCGCTGATCGAATTGCTGGAAACCCGGCTTGGCACCCGGCTGATCGCGGGCACCTATCGCGATCTGGCGGGCGAGGCCCGCGCCGGGCGCTTTCACCCCGATCTTTACTGGAAGCTCGACGGGGTGAAGCTGCGCATACCCTCGTTGTCGGAACGCCCCGAGGATATTCCGATCCTGTTTCGCCATTATGTGCAGATGGCCTGCGAGCAGTCGAACCTTGCGATGCCCGCGATCCCGCCCGAACTGAGCGCGCGGCTGATGGCGCGCGACTGGCCCGGCAATGCCCGTGCCCTGATGTCCGAGGCGATGCGCTTTGCGATGGGGCTGGGCGCCGAGGAGGCGCCGGAAACCCTGGGTCTGGCCGAGCGGATGGCACAGGTCGAGCGGATGCTTCTGGCCGAGGCGCTGACCCGCGCGGGCGGCAATGCGACCGAGGCGGCGGCGGCCCTGAAACTGCCGCGCAAGACGTTCTATGACAAGCTGGCGCGCCATGCCCTGCGCCCCGAGGATTTTCGCGGCGCCTGACGCGTGACCCGAGTCAGGTGTGCCTGAAAACCGTGCGACAATTCGCCCGGTTCGGCGAAAACATGTGCGGATTTTCGCACATCGCACCCGACCCGCCCGCGCCGGAGTTTTTCTAACCTTCTGGAAACGGGCCAAAAACAGGCGTTGTTCACGTCCTATCACGAAACTGTTGATCTGCCATGCACCAGGCGGTTGGCTTGGCGCAGGCGGAGCGGAGGGCTCTGCGACGATTTTGGCAGGTCTGGGAGGACACCATGAAAATCTTTACCGCCGCGATGACGGCCGTTGCCCTTGTCACCTCTGCGGGGGGCGCGTTCGCGCAATGCGACGACGGCGAAATGGTCATCAAATTCGCCCATGTCACCAATGCCGACAAACACCCCAAGGGCATCGCCGCCAGCCTGTTCGCCGAGCGCGTGAACACCGAGATGAACGGCAAGGTCTGTGTCGAGGTCTACCCGAACTCCACCCTTTACGATGACGATCAGGTGCTCGAGGCGATGCTGCAGGGCGACGTGCAGATGGCCGCGCCCAGCCTGTCGAAATTCGAAGCCTTCACCAAGGTCTTCAACCTGTTCGATCTGCCCTTCATGTTCAAGAACATGGAAGCCGTGGACGCGTTCCAGAATTCGGACATCGGCCAGCAGATGAAATCCTCGATGGAACGGCGCGGGCTGAAGGGGCTGGAATTCTGGCACTCGGGGCTGAAACAGTTCTCGGCCAACAAGCCGCTGTTGCTGCCGACCGATGCGAAGGGCTTGAAATTCCGCGTGCAGCCCTCGGATGTTCTGGTCGCGCAGATGAAGGCGCTGGATGCCAGCCCGCAGCCGATGGCCTTCTCTGAAGTCTATGGCGCGCTGCAGACCGGCGTTGTCGACGGGCAGGAAAACACCTGGTCCAACAGCTATGGCCAGAAATATTACGAAGTGCAGGACAGCATCACCGAAACCAACCACGGTCTGCTCGATTACCTCGTCGTCGTTTCGACCGACTGGTGGGACAGCCTGGACCCGGCCGTGGCCGAACAGCTCGGCACGATCCTGCATGAGGTCACGGTAGAGCGCAACGCGGCCGTGAACGAGGTCGAGCTGGCGGCGCGTCAGTCGATTCTGGATGCGGGCGGCAAGATCAACGTGCTGACCCCTGAACAACGTCAGGCCTGGGTCGATGCGATGATGCCCGTGTGGGCGCAATTCGTCGATGGCGTGGGCCAGGACAACATTGATGCGGCGCAGGCGATCAACGCGCAGAACTGAGACGTCTGTCCGACAGGGGGCGCGCGGGAGGCTTCGGCCTTCCGCGCGGTTTCCCACTTAATTTCCGGGGGATATCATGAGCGCGAAATATGCGCCCAAATCGGCCTTGGGCCGGGCTGTTCACAGCTTCGAGGAAACCGCGATTGCGGTGATCCTGGGGCTGATGACGCTGATCACATTCGTCAATGTGGTGCTGCGCTATGTCTTCAGCCATTCGATGATCTGGGGGCTCGAGGCGACCTTGATCCTGTTCGCCTGGCTCGTGCTGTTCGGCATGTCCTACGCGGTCAAGGTGACCGCGCATCTGGGCGTCGATGCGGTGATGGGCATGGTCGGTCACGGCCCGCGCCGGGTGATGGCGCTGGCCTCGGCGGCGCTGTGCCTGATCTACGCTTTCCTGCTGATGAAAGGCGCGTGGGACTACTGGGCCCCCTTCGGCGGGTTTGAACAGACCGGCGGGCGCTGGTTCCCCGAAGGCTTCATCAAGACCCGAGATCAGGCCTGGTATGAGACCGAAACCATCCCGATGCCCGACTGGCTACGCTTCATCGAAGGGCCGATGAATGCGGGCGAGGAATATCGCAAGCTGCCGCGGTTCATCCCCTATTTCATCCTGCCCTTCGGTGTGGCGCTGCTGTTCTTCCGGCTGGCGCAGGCCGCCTGGGATGTGCTGCGCGGGCGGCGCGAGGCGCTGATCGTCAGCCACGAAGCCGAAGATGCGGTGGCCGATGTGCGCCATCTGAACGCCGAGGAATAACCCATGGATATTGCACTTCTTTTTGCCATGGTCATTGGCTTCATGCTGATTGGCGTGCCGATTGCGATCTCGCTCGGCCTCAGCTCGATCCTGTTCCTGCTGTGGTATTCCGACACCTCTCTCGCCTCGGTCGCGCAGGCGCTTTATCAGGCGATGGAAGGGCATGCGACGCTGCTTGCCATTCCCTTCTTCATCCTGGCCTCGTCCTTCATGTCGACGGGCGGCGTGGCCAAGCGGATCATCCGCTTTGCCATTGCCTGCGTGGGCCATCTGCCCGGCGGTCTGGCGATTGCGGGGGTGCTGGCCTGCATGCTGTTTGCCGCACTTTCGGGCTCCTCGCCCGCGACCGTGGTCGCCATCGGGTCCATCGTGATCGCGGCGATGCGGCAGGTCGGCTATTCCAAGGATTTCGCCGCCGGCGTGATCTGCAACGCGGGCACCCTGGGCATCCTGATCCCGCCCTCGATCGTGATGGTCGTCTATGCCTCGGCCACCGATGTGTCGGTCGGGCGGATGTTCCTGGCGGGCGTCATTCCGGGGCTTCTGGCGGGCGTGATGCTGATGGCCACGATCCTGGGCATCGCGATCTACAAGAAACTGCCCAAGGGCGAATGGCAAGGCTGGGGCGAGGTCTGGGACAGCTTCCGCGATGCCTTCTGGGGGCTGATGCTGATCGTCATCATCATGGTCGGGCTTTACGGCATTCCGGGCGTGATCAAGGGGATCTTCACCCCGACCGAAGCCGCCGCCGTCGCCGCCGTCTACGCCTTCTTCGTCGCGAATTTCATCTATCGCGACATGGGGCCGCTCGATGCGGGCGAACAGAAGATCCCGCTCTGGCGCAAGCCGCAGGCGCTGATCACCACCTTCATGCACCCCGCGACGCGCGCCACCCTGTTCGAGGCAGGCAAGCTGACCGTCACTCTGATGTTCATCATCGCCAACGCGTTGATCCTGAAACACGTCCTGACCGACGAACAGATCCCGCAAAAGATCACCGAGGCCCTGCTGGGTGCCGGTCTGGGCAAGATCATGTTCCTGATCATCGTCAACGTGATCCTGCTGATCGGCGGGCAGTTCATGGAACCCTCGGGGCTGATCCTGATCGTGGCGCCGCTGGTCTTCCCGATTGCGATCGAACTGGGCGTCGATCCGATCCATCTGGGCATCATCATGGTGGTGAACATGGAAATCGGCATGATCACGCCGCCGGTGGGGCTCAACCTCTTCGTCACCTCGGGCGTGGCGGGGATGCCGATCATGCGGGTCGTGCGCGCGGCCCTGCCGTTCCTGGCGGTGCTGTTCGTCTTCCTGATCCTGATCACCTATGTGCCGTTCCTCAGCACCTGGCTGCCGACCTCGGTCATGGGGCCCGAGACGATCGTGAAGTAAGGGGGCAGGGGGCTCTGCCCCCGCCCGTTCCGGCCCCCCCCCCCGGGGGATATTTGATCCAGAAAGAAACATGAAAACAGGGGCAGGGATCAGATCCCTGCCCCTGCGTTTTAGGGCCGTGCTTTCACTTTGGCAGAAATATCCCGGGGGAGAGGCCGCAGGCCGAGGGGGCAGCGCCCCCCTGCGCCGCTCAGGCTGCGTCCAGCGCCGAAATGATCGCGCCGAAATCCGCGGCCTTCAGCGAGGCCCCGCCGACCAGCGCGCCATCCACATTCGAGGTCGCGAAGATTTCCGCGGCATTCGAGGGCTTGACCGATCCGCCATAGAGCACCCGCATCAACCCGCCCTCGGCCCCGAACCGGCCCGTCAGTTCCGAGCGGATGAAATCATGCACCTCGGCGATCTGCGCCAGCGTGGGCGTGCGTCCGGTTCCGATCGCCCAGATCGGTTCATAGGCAATCACGGTGTTGGCGCCGGTGGCGCCGTCCGGGGTCGAGGCGAACAGCTGTTGCCCGATCACGTCCAGCGTTTCGCCCGCATCGCGCTGCGCTTCCGTCTCGCCCAGACAGATCACCGCCACCAGCCCGGCCGCACGCGCGGCCTGCGCCTTTGCGCGCACCATCTCGCTCGTTTCGGCATGATCCGCGCGGCGTTCGGAATGGCCGACGATCACATGGCTCGCGCCGGCGTCCTTCAGCATGGCCGCCGCAATGTCGCCGGTATGCGCGCCCGAGGCATTGGCGTGGCAGTCCTGCCCGCCGACCGCGATCTTGTTCTGGGTCAGTGCGGCCATCGCCGCGACCAGTGTCGCGGGCGGGCACAAAAGCACCTCGCAGCCCGGTTCGGGATGCGCCGCCATCAGTGCGGAAACCTCGCTCAGGCTGGCGGTGGTGCCGTTCATCTTCCAATTGCCCGCGGCCAGTTTTCTGCGCATCTGCCCCTCCTGTCTGGTTTGCGCCAGATTAGGGCAGGGCGGGCGCGGGCGCAAAGGGCAAATCCGCGCGGGCGGGTGGCGGGGCTCAGCCCGCGTCGGTCATGTCGCGGAATTTTACCGACTCGCCGCAGCCGCAGCTTTCGGTGACGTTGGGGTTGCGGAACTTGAAGCCGGATTCAAGCAGGCCGACTTCGTAATCAATCTCGGTGCCCAGCAGGAACATCTGCGCCATCGGCGCGATCAGCACCCGCGCAGGACCGTCCTCGACCACGATATCCATCGGCCCGGCCTCGGCGGCGACTTCCATCGTGTATTCCATCCCTGCGCAGCCGCCCTTCTTGACGCCGATGCGAAACCCTGCCGCGCCTTCGCGCGCCATCAGCGCGGCGATCTGCGCGACTGCGGCGGGGGTCAGCGTGACGGGGGGCTTGCCGGGAATGGCGAACATGGGTCTCTCCTGAACTGTCAGGGCCATAGATAGGGGCGGCGCGGGCCCGGGGCAAGCGCCGCCCGCCCGTTACAGCGTCGGATAGTCGGTGTAGCCCTCGGCCCCGCCGCCATACAGCAGCGCGGGCCGCAGCGGGTTCAGCTCGGCCCCGGCTTCCAGCCGCGCAGGCAGGTCGGGGTTGGCGATGAAGGCACGGCCAAAAGCCACCGCATCCGCCTTGCCATCCGCCACCGCCTGCAGCGCCATCTCGCGGGTATAGCCGTTGTTGGCGATGTAGGGCGCCGCGATCTGATCGCGCAGGGCCTCGAGCGCGCCTTCGGGCCAGTCCCGCGGGCCGCCGGTGGCGCCCTCGACCATATGCACGAAGGCCAGCGGACGTTTGTTCAGCTCGGCAATCACCGCGCCGAACAGGGCCTGTGTGTCGCTGTCCAGCCCGACATTATTGGCGTTGGAATAGGGCGAGATCCGAATGCCCACACGCCCCGGCCCCCAGACGCCCACCACCGCATCGACAACCTCGGTCAGGAACCGCACGCGATTGGCGATCGGCCCGCCATAGGCATCGGTGCGTTTGTTCGAGGTGTCGCGCAGGAACTGGTCGATCAGATAGCCGTTGGCGGCGTGAATCTCGACCCCGTCAAACCCCGCGTCCTTGGCATTTTGCGCGGCCTTCGCATAGTCCGCCAGAATGCCGGGGATTTCGTCGATCTCCAGCGCCCGCGGCGTCGTGGTTTCGACAAAGCCGGTGCCGTCGAAGGTTTTCGACCCGGCCGAAATCGCCGAAGGGCCGACCGGATCGGCCCCGCCCAGCAGGCTCGGGTGCGAAATCCGCCCCACATGCCACAGCTGCGGCACGATCTTGCCGCCTGCGTCATGCACCGCGTCGACGATCTTGCGCCAGCCCGCGACCTGCTCGTCGCTATAGATCCCGGGCGTCCAGGCATAGCCCTGCGCCATCGGCGAGATCTGGGTGCCCTCGGTCACGATCAGCCCGGCACTGGCGCGCTGGCGGTAATACTCGACCATCAGATCGGTGGGCCGCAGGTCGGGCGCGCGGTTGCGCGTCAGCGGCGCCATCACGGTGCGGTTGGCGATCTCGATCTGGCCAAGACGGGTGGGGGTGAACAGGGCTTCGGTCATCGGATGATCCTGAATCTGGGGCGCGAAGGGCGCGCAAAACTGAACATGTGCGTTCAAGCTGGGGCAGGGATCGCGGCCATCAAGGGCAGGGGGCGTGGCCAGATGCACAGGCGCGCCCCAATCTGTGCGATCTTGTGCAAATGAAAACGGCGCGCACCTTTTGGGGTGCGCGCCGTTATTCCAAGACTTCAACAGGTTACATGAAGCCCAGTTCCAGCCGCGCCTCGTCGGACATCATGTCCATGCCCCATTGCGGATCGAAGGTCATCTCGACATCGACCGATTTCACACCGGCCACGCATTCCACCGCATCCTGCACCCATTGCGGCATCTCGCCCGCCACCGGGCAGCCCGGCGCGGTCAGGGTCATGATGATGCGCACGTCGTTTTCATCGCTGATCGTGATCGTGTAGATCAGCCCAAGGTCATAGATGTTGACCGGGATTTCCGGGTCGAACACCGTCCGGCAGGCCTCGACCACGCTGTCATGCAGCGGGTGCTCGGTGCTCGAGGGCTGGATCAGCGGGGTGCCTTCAAGCGGGGGCTGGGCGTCGGTGGTCATGGGAAGTCCCGATCCTGTGGATTGTCGAGCGAATATATAGGAAATTCCCCCGGGCAGGTAAAGGCCACCCCGGCGGGCAAATCGGCGCGGCCCGCTTTGACAGAACAGGGCGCAGGGGCGGGGCATCTGCGCCCGACGCTTGACCCGCGCGCCGATCCGCGCCACATCCCGGGCATGGTTCCGCTCGACAAACTCGCCCAGATCACGCAGCGCTTCGAATTTCTCGAGGCGCGGCTGAACGCACCCGCGACGCCCGCTGAAATCGCCGCGCTGTCGCGCGAATATTCCGATCTGAAGCCGGTGGCCGATCAGGTTGCGGCCTATCGTACGGCGCTCGACGACGTGGCCGAGGCCGAGGGCTGGCTGGCCGACCCCGAGATGAAGGCCCTGGCCGAGGAAGAGCTGCCGCGCCTGCGCGCGCGCATCCCGGAAATGGAACAGGCGCTGCGGCTGGCGCTGCTGCCCAAGGACGCCGCCGACGCCCGCCCCGCGATCCTGGAAATTCGCCCCGGCACCGGCGGCGAAGAGGCGGCGCTGTTCGCGGGCGATCTGCTGCGGATGTATCAGCGCTATGCCGAAACCAAGGGCTGGCGGTTCGATTTGCTGGACCTGATCCAGACCGAACTGGGTGGCGTCAAGGAGGCGGTCGCGCGGATCGAGGGCGAGGGCGTCTTTGCCCGGCTGAAATACGAATCCGGCGTGCATCGCGTCCAGCGCGTGCCCGAAACCGAGGCGGGCGGGCGCATCCACACCTCGGCCGCAACCGTCGCCGTGCTGCCCGAGGCCGAAGAAGTCGATATCGACATCCCCGCCAGCGACATCCGCATCGACACGATGCGCGCCTCGGGCGCGGGGGGGCAACACGTCAACACCACCGACAGCGCCGTGCGCATTACCCACCTGCCGACCGGCATCGTTGTGACCAGTTCGGAAAAATCCCAACACCAGAACCGCGCCAATGCGATGGCGGTGCTGCGCGCCCGGCTTTACGAGGCCGAGCGCGACCGGCTGGCCAGCGAACGCGCCGACAGCCGCAAGTCGCAGGTGGGCTCGGGCGATCGGTCCGAACGGATACGCACCTACAACTTCCCGCAAGGCCGGCTGACCGATCACCGCATCAACCTGACGCTTTATGCGCTGGCGCAGGTGATGAACGGCGATCTGACCGAGGTGATCGACGCGCTGATCGCGCACGATCAGGCCGCAAAACTGGCGGAGATGGAGGGATGAGCGCCCCCCAGACCGCGCAGGTCGCCCTGGTCGCCGCCGTGCGCCAACTGACCGCCGCCGGGATCGAGGGCGCCGCCACCGACGCGCGCCGCCTGCTGGCGCATGCGATGGGGATGGCACCCGACCGGCTGACCCTGCATCTGCAAGACCCGCTGACGCCAGAGCAGGCCACGGCCTTCCACGCGGCACTGACAGCGCGTGCGGCCCGTCAGCCGGTGGCCCAGATCACCGGCCGGCGGCTGTTCTGGGGGCAGGATTTCCACGTCACCCGCGACACGCTCGACCCGCGGCCCGAAACCGAGGGGCTGGTGGCCGCCGCGCTGGAACGGCCCTTTGTCAAGGTTCTGGATCTGGGCACCGGCACCGGCTGCATCCTGCTCAGTCTGCTGAAATCCATGCCGATGGCGACGGGGCTTGGGGGCGATATTTCCGCAGCCGCCCTTGATGTGGCGCGGGGCAATGCCGAACGGCTGGGGCTGGCCAGCCGCGCGCGGTTCCAGCAGGCCGACTGGTTCGCGGGCATCCGTGGCATGTTCGATCTGATCGTGTCCAACCCGCCCTATATCGCCGCCGAGGAAATGGCCGGCCTGTCCCCCGAGGTCCGCGACTGGGAACCGCATGCGGCCCTGACCCCGGGCGGCGACGGGCTTGATGCCTATCGCGCGATTGCGCGGGGCGCGGGGGCGCGGCTGCTGCCGGGCGGGCGGATCGTGCTGGAAATCGGGCCGACGCAGGGCGCGGCCGTGGCCGCGCTGCTGGCCGAACAGGGGTTCGAGCGGATCGAGATCCGCCCCGATCTGGATCGGCGCGACCGGGTGGTTTTGGCACATAAACCCGTGGGCGAAACCGGCTGTGGTTGTGCCTGAGCGGGTTTTGTCGTGCATTTTGCACATAAACCGGGGTAAAATGCCGCATCCCCGCAGATTTCTGCTTGTCACTGCGCGCAGTGCATGATTAGTCAAATGCGTGCTGGGTGGAAATTGATCCCCCGCACGGCTCAGCTTCACACTGCGGGTCATACGGTCTTCGGCGGGCAGATGCCCGGTTCTCTTCGCAAGATCGTGTCGCCTGCATGGGCCCCTTGCCGGGCAGCCCAGACCTCAGCACCCCTTCGGGGAAAGACACACGAAAGCTCATGAGATCTTCCAAATCCCGTTCGCGTTCCAAGTCGAACCGCCAGCGCTCTGTCGGCAATGTCATCAATCGGGTCTTTGACAGCTCCGGTCCCGAAGGCAAGGTCCGCGGCACGCCGCAGCAGATCATCGACAAATACCTGATGCTGGCGCGTGACGCCCAACTGTCCAACGACCGGGTGGCCGAGCAGAACTTCCTGCAACATGCCGAGCATTACACCCGCCTGCTGGGCGAGGCGCAGCGCGAAATGGCCCGCGAACAGGAAGAACGGCAACGCCAGCAGGGCCAGGGTGGCAACCAGAACGGTGGCAACCAGAACGGCGCAAATCAGGGTGGCAATCAGAACGGCGGCTCCAACGCGCCGCGCGATCGGTTCGAACCCCGCCCGGACGAGCCGCGCGACGCCGAACCCGCCACGCCCGATCTGCCGCCGGTGGAAGAGGATGGACCGGGTCTGGTCGAGACGCCGGAAATGCGCGCAGAGGCCGCCGCCGGGGCCGAGCCTGCCGCCGAAGGCGCCGCAGAGAGCAAGTCGTCGAAATCGCGCAGCCGCCGCAGCCCGCGCAAACCGCGTGAGCCGCGCGCCGATAAAGAGGCTGCCCCGGCCGCCGAAGGATCGGCCGACTAAGCGCCCGATCACGACCAGAATGCAGAACCGCGCCCCGCAAGGCGCGGTTTTTTATTGTGCGGCGACGATCCGGGCGAGATGGCAGAACTGTTCCAGGCTGACCCGTTCGGCACGTTCGGTGGGCGCGATCCCGGCCTCTTCCAGCAGCGCCTCGATGTTCGGGGCAATTCCTTTCAGCGAGGCGCGCAGCATCTTGCGCCGCTGGTTGAACCCCGCCGCGACGATCCGGTTCAGGACCTTCGGGTCCGCCGGATAGCGCGGCGCGGGCAGGGCCTTCAGATGGACCACCGCCGAATGCACCTTGGGCGCGGGGGTGAAGGCCTCGGGCGGCAGATGCATCACGATCTTCACATCGCAGCGCCACTGCGCCAGCAGCGCCAGCCGCCCGTAATGATTGTCGCCGGTCTTCGCCACGATCCGCTGCGCGACCTCTTTCTGGAACATCAGCGTCAGACTGTCCCAGAACGGCGGCCATTCGGGCGGCGTCAGCCAGCGTACCAGCAGTTCGGTGCCGACATTATAGGGCAGGTTGGCGGCAATCTTGATCGGCGGGGTCAGATGGGCGGCCACGTCGATTTCCAGCGCATCGCCGTTGATCACCTCCAGTCGCCCGGGATAATGCGCCGCGATCTCGGCCAGCGCGGGCAGGCAGCGCGGGTCTTTCTCGACCGCCAGCACCCGGCGCGCGCCCTCGGCCAGCAGCCCCCGGGTCAGCCCGCCGGGCCCGGGCCCTACCTCCAGCACATCGCAGCCGGTCAGATCGCCCGCGCAGCGCGCGATCTTCGCGGTCAGGTTCAGATCCAGAAGGAAGTTCTGGCCAAGCTGCTTTTTCGCGACCAGATCATGGGTGCGGATCACCTCGCGCAGCGGGGGCAGCCCGTCAAGTGCCGTCATCTCCGACCTCCTTGTTTCATCTTGGCGCAAATATCCTCGGGGGTCCGGGGGCAGACAGCCCCCGGCGCGCGATGCCAGAACCACGGAGGCAAGGGGGCGCTGCCCCCTCGGCCTGCGGCCTCACCCCCGGGATATTTGAGCCAAAGTGAAAGGGCAAGCCGCGCGGGGCGTTCAGCCGCGCCGCGCCGTGCCCATCTGCGCGGCCAGTTTCAGCGCGGCGATCAGGCTGGACGGGTTGGCCACGCCGCGCCCGGCGATGTCATAGGCGGTGCCGTGATCGGGCGAGGTGCGCACGAAGGGCAGGCCCAGCGTGACATTCACTCCCTCGTCGAAGGCCAGCGTCTTGATCGGGATCAGTGCCTGATCGTGATAGGCGCAGATCGCCGCGTCATAGCGCGCGCGGGCGGCGGCGTGGAACATCGTATCGGCGGGCAGCGGGCCGGTGACGGCGTAGCCCTCGGCGCGCAGGCCTTCGATCGTGGGGATCATCCAGTCCTGTTCTTCGTGGCCCATCGCGCCGCCTTCGCCCGCATGCGGGTTGAGCCCGGCAACGGCAAGGCGCGGATTTTCCAGTCCGAAATCCCGGGCAAGTCCCTCGGCGGTGATCCGCACCGCATCGCGCAGCACCTCGGGGGTAAACGCGGCGGGCACATCGTGCAGCGCGATGTGGATGGTGGCGGGCACCACGCGCAGCCCGGGGGCCGCGAGCATCATCACCACCTTGGCGCCGCCTGCCAGATGGGCAAGATATTCGGTATGCCCCGGAAAGGCGAAGCCTGCGCCGTCTTTCAGCGCCTTCTTGTGGATGGGTGCGGTGCACAGGGCCGAGCCCTCGCCGCGCATCACCAGATCGACGCCGCGCGCGATCACATCGATCACCGCGCGGGCATTGGCGGGGTCGGGCTGGCCGGGCAGGGCGGCTTCGGGGAAGGCATGGGGCAGCACCGGAAGCGCCGCACCCGCATGGCTGAGCGCCTCGGCCGGCTCGGCGATTTCGCGCACCCGGGTGCCGCGGGGCAGATGCGCGGGGTCGCCCAGCCAAACGAAAGGCAGGCTGGCCCCCAGCGTTTCCCAGGCCTTGGCGGCGATTTCGGGCCCGATGCCCGAGGGATCGCCACAGCTGAGGATGACGGGCGCCGGGCTCATTTGCGCACGATCACCGCATTGGCCATCAGATCGGCCAGATAGCTGTCGGCATAAGAGGCCAGCCGGGCGTTGGTCAGGCCATTGGCCACCGCGGTGCGGTCGGGCGCGGTCTCGCCTTCGGCCAAGCTGCGTTCGCGCTTGCACAGCATCAGCACGACGGTGTTCGGGCCACGGGTCAAAAGCCGCGTCTCGCCGATGTCCATCGTCGCCAGCGCCAGCCCGATATCTTGCGGGATCGCCCCTTGCGGTTGGGTGTCGCGCAGCAGCCGTTCGGCGGGCAGGCCCTTGGCCAGACCGTAAAGATCGTCGCAGCGATCGGCCTTGTCCTGCATCATGGCGGCGCTGGCGGCGGTTTCCGGCGCCCCTGCGGGACCCGCGATAAACTGCGCATATTCAAGGGTTTGCGCCTCTTGCGTCACCGGGCCGCCCTCATCCAGCGCCCGCAGCATGAAGACCGCAACCGCATTGGGAATTTCCACCGGTGCGCTGGCCTGACCGGGCGCGAGGCCCAGCACGATGCTGCGCAGCGCGGGCGGCAGGTTGGCGATCGGCAACCAGTCCAGACGCCCGCCGCGCGGCGCCGAGCCCGAGGCCGATACCTGCCGGGCCGCAGCCCCGAACGCGCCGTCGCCCTTGAGTTTCGAGACGCGCTGCGCTTCGGCCATGGCCTCGGTTTCGCGGCCGGGCGGCGCCGGGATGATGATTTCGGACAGCAGCACACGGGTGCCCTGGCCGCGCTGGCTTTCGGTCAGCAACGCGCGGTCGATCTCGGCTTCGGAGATCTTGACCCGCGGGCCGTATTTCTCGCGGATCAGGGCGCGCCACAGGGCGCCGGCCCGCACGAAATCGCGGAAGGTCTGTTCCTCGACGCCGCCCTTGGCAAGTTCGGCGACGAATTGTTCGGTGCTCAGATTGGCGCGTCCGGCAAATTCGCTCATGCCGTCGGTCAGGGCCTGCTCGCTCAGGGTGATGCCCATCATCTTGGCCGCCGACACCCGCAGCCGGTCCTCGATCAGCCCGTCTTCGGCAAGCTTGCGCAGATCGCCCGACTGCCGCAGCAGGGTCAGGAACTTCGTCCGCTGGTCGATTTCATAGCCGGTGATGCCCAGATCGTTGACCATGATCACCGGGGCGAAGGGGCTGTTGGCCTGCGCGCGCGCCTGAGGGGCGCCAAGCGGCAGGGCAAGCACCGCAACCGCGGCAAGAAGGCTCAGAAATCGTATCATGGTAGGCTCCGCCCGTCTTTCATCGTCGCGTCTGTCTGTCGTCTCGTCTGTCCGGGGCCCGGTTGCCCCGCCTGTCTTGTCCGGTCGATCTGGCCGCTCAGCGGGCGCAGACCCGGCGCGCGGCCCCGGTCGTGGTGCCCGCACCAAAGCCCGCCAGCTGCACCGAGATGCCAACGCCGGTTTCGGGCTTCACACTAGAGGAGGAAGTGAAACGACGCGAGAGGGAAAGATCCACGGTGACGCATTCGTTGGCATATTGCAGGCCGAGCTTGGCCTTGGCCGCGCGCTCGGCGGTGAAGTCATAGCGCGTTTCAAAATTGCCGGTCCAGCCGGTGCCCCATCCCCAGCCGGTCGACAGCAGCAATTCCGAGGTCGGCACCAGGCGGCCTTCGGCGGGGTTGGTTTCCATCCACAGATACCCGGCCGCGATCTGATACTTGTCGCCGGCATAGGCCAGCCGCAATTCCTCGCGCGAGACATCGAAACTGTCGTCGAACAAGGCCCGGTTCGACACGATCAGCCCCGTGCCGGTGCTCAGATGCGTCGCCAGCAACCAGTCTGAGCGTTTGCCCGCCAGACCCGATCCCGCGGTGAACTGGCCCAGATCCTCGGCATGCAGCACCCGGCCCATGGTGACCCCGAGCGACCAGCCCGAGGCATCGTGGCGCGTCCAGCTGAGCCCCAGATTGGCCCGTGCGCCGCGTTCGCGCGCATCTCCGCCGGGGAAGCGCGACATCGAGAAAAGGTTGCCTTCGTCGAATTCGGTCAGCCAGCTGTCCTCGTTGGGCAGATCGGCGGGGGTCTTGCCGCTCCAGACCAGTTGCGCCACGGGTTCGATGACATGTGCGGCGCGTCCAGAGGTCTTGACCCAGGGCCAGCGCAGTTCGACGCCCACGCTGGGCAGGCTGCGCAGCAGGGTGTCGGGATAGGCCGGGTCCTGCGTGACCTGCACCACGTCGGTGGCCAGTTCCGCCTGGGTCGAGGCCAGAATGCCGCCGGCCAGCAGCCAGTTGCGCCGCCAGTCCGCAATCATCGAGGCGCGCACCCGGTCGCGCCCGTCGGGCACGGTGTCGTCATCAGGCCCGTCCACGGTCAGATCCGAGGCACGGCGCAGCGCGCTGAACTGCCATTCCAGCGTCGCTTCGCCCCCGATCCCGGAGGGGTGGAACACCTGCAGCCAGCTCAGATCGCCCGCCAGCATCGGTTCGGTGGCATTGCTTTCGCCGTCGCGGATCGAATGGGTGTTGCCCGCCCGTAGCCCGATCAGCTCGTCGTCGCGCACCCGGTCCAGCGTCAGCCCCGACCACAGCCGGTCGTCCCCGGTGATGTCGTAGTTCAGCAGATAGGACGGGTCGCTCGTCATCCGCACCTGCAGGCCGAGCGTGAAATCCAGCGGCAGATCGAATGTGCCGTCGGCGAACAGATAGCCGCGCGCCTCGCCGGGCAGCACGCTGTCGCGGCTGTAGGCGCCCTCGATGCTGAACGTGCCCGCGTTGAAGGCCCGGCGGTAGCGTGCGCCCAGCGTATAGGTGTGCGAAGTCGACAGGTAAGGCTCCAGCGTCAGGTCCGCGCTTTTGCCCAGTTCGATGAAATAGGGCAGCTTGATCCCCGCGCCGAGGCTGGATGTGCTGCGCAGCGTCGGGCGCAGGAAGCCGGTCATCCGCTCGACCGTGGGATCGGGCATGCGCAGATGCGGCCAGTAAAGCAGCGGCACCCCCATCGCGCGGAACTGCGCGCCATCGAACATCAACTGGCGGGTTTCGGCGTCATGGGTGATCTTGCGCGCGCGGATTTCCCACAGCGGCGTTTCATCGGTCACGCAGATCTGGCAGGACGAGGCCACGACCTGCGTCAGCGTGGTATAGCGCCCGCCCTGACGCCGGATCTTTGCCGCGGCCAGCTGCAATTCGCGCGCCATCACCATGCGCGCGCCGGTCAGGATGCCATTTTGCAGGTCGCGCGAGAGCTGCGCCTGATCGGCCAGCAAGATGTTGCCGGTCTGGCCCGGTTCGATCAGCCGGATCGGCCCGTCGATGGTCAGCTGGTCGGTCTCGCGGTCATAGACCAGCCTGGCGGCGGTCAGCCGGTTCGAGCGGTAGTAGATCTCGACCGCGCCCTCGGCGATCAACTGGTTCGAACCGCTCAGCACGATGCGGTCGGCCAGCAGGGTCGCGGCCTCGTCCTGCACCGGGGCGGTGGTGTCGGCGGTCTGGGCCTGCGCACCGGGGCCGCCCGGCACCAGCCCCAGCGTCAGCAGGGCAGCCAGCGTCAGCGCCCAGGCCGGGCGCGCGGGGCGGCGGGTCAGGGGGGGCAAGACAGGGGCCGCCATCAGCCATCCTCCAGATGCAGCAAAAGCGCCAGCGACAGCATCAGCGCGATGGCGGGCGGGGCCCAGGCCGCCAGCGCCACCGGAATCTGCCCGTTATCGCCCAGAACTTGCGCCACATTGCGCAGGAAGAAAACCCCCAGCCCGGCACCAAGGGCCAGCAGCACCATCGAGCCGGTGCCGCCAAAACGCACATGGCGCATGGTGAAGCCCGCCGCGATCAGCACCATCGCCGCCAGCACCAGTGGCTGGGCCAGTTCCATCTGGAACCAGACCATATGGCGGCGCGCCGAGAAGCCCGCCTTTTCCAGGGCCGCGATGAAGCCCGGCAGATCCCAGACCGGCACCGCAGAGGGGGTGCCGAAACTGTCGCGAATACGATCGGCGGTCAGGTCCGATGGCAACCGCAGCACGGCCGAGGTGGTCGCGTCGCGTTCGGGGTTGGTCGAGGCGCCCAGCGGCCAGTCCTTGGCCTCGCCCAGCACCCAGGCGCCGGGATCAAGCTGCGCGGTTGCCGCGTCGATCCGGCGCACCGGGCCTTCGCCCGGGGCAAAGATCAGAAAGGTTACATCATACAGAACCGTCGCATCCAGGTTGGCCCGCGCCGCGCGGATCACCGCCTGACCGCCGGCCACCTCTTCGGTGCCCTGCCGCATCCAGACGCCCTCGCGACCGATCGACACGGTCTGCGCCCCGCCCGCGGTATAGCGCCCGGCCAGCGTTTCATAGGCCTTGGCGGTGGCCGACACGATCGGGTTGCCCACCATCACCGCCAGCGCCCCGAAGATCAGCGCCACCGCGACCGGCGCCAGCAGCATGCGCAGCGCCGAGCGCCCGGCCGCGCGCACCACCACCAGTTCCGAGCTGCGCGCCAGCCCCAGGAACAGCACCACCGCCGCCAGCATCACGATCAGCGGCAGGATGGTATAAAGCGATCCGGGCACCGTCAGCGCGGACAGGATCGCCGCCTCGCGCAGCCCGACGCGGGCGGCATCATAGCGGCGGATCTGCTCGACCATCTCGATCAGGAACAGGATGCCCCAGAAGGTCGCGCCGACCATCAGCAGGCTGCGCAAAAAGCGCCGCGCGATATAAAGCGAGAGCGTCATGCCGGGGCGCCTCCGCCAGTGGCGGGCTCGGTGCCGCGCGGGGTGTGCAGGCGGCGCGGGCGCGTGGCCAGCCACAACAGACCTGCCGCCGCGGCCAGACCCAGTGCCACCGGCAGATAGGCCAGCCCCCACAGATCGGGCGCACCGCGCATCGCGCTGTCCGTGGCATTGGCCATGAATTGCACCGCGATCAGCCCCACCGTCGCCAGCCCGATCTGCCGCCACAGGCCAAAGCGCGAAAACCCGCCCAGCATCAGCGCGGCAAAACCGATCAGCGCGGCAACCGGCGCCAGCAGCGGCTGCGCCAGCCGCTGGTGCAGTTCAAGCCGCGCGCTCTGTGTATCCGAGCCGGTCAGTTCCAGCACCTCGGGCGTGGGCGCGATCAGCGCCCAAGTCGGCAGATCCTCCCAGCCGCGCCGGGCGCCGGTCGAGGCGCCCATCAGCCCGGCGATGTCATAGGTGAAATTCGAAAACCGGGTGATCGCCAGGCTGGCGTCGGCAAAGCGCAGCGTCTGCGCCATGCCGTCAAGCATGATCAGCTTGGGCCCGGTATCCGAGCGCACGATCAGCGCCTTTTCGGCAGTATAGGTCGTGCGGGTGCCTGCGGCCCGGCCATCGGACAAGAACAGGTCGAGCAACTCGCCCAGCGGGGAAATCTCGCGAATGTAGATGGTGACGCCGTCGGTCGGATGCTGGAAACTGCCCTCGATCAGGAATTGCGCGGTGACATTCTCGGAAATCTGCGCCTGCCGGTCGGCCAGACGCGCCCGCGCGGCGGGCACCAGCGCATGCACCAGCACCAGCATCAGCACCGCCACGATCAGCCCGAACATCGCCACCGGACGCGCCAGCCGCCAGGGCGAGGCGCCGGTGGCCTGCATCACCACCAGTTCGCTGTCCTGTGCCAGCCGGTTGACCGCATAGATCGTGGCCGCGAAGGCCGCGACCGGCAGCACCAGCCGGATTACGTTGGGCAGGGTCAGCGCGGTGAATTCCAGCACCACCAGCGCGGTCTGCCCGTCGGAAATCAGCTTGTCGAACAGCCGCACCGCCTGGTTGACCCAATAGACCGACACCAGCACAAGCGCGAAAAAGCCGAACAGCGCCATCAGCTGGTGCAGCAGATATCGGTCCAGTCGTGTCAACCCTGTCCATCCCCCCGGATGCGTTTGTCCCTCTCTACCGTGTCCGCGCCTGCGGGGAAAGGGCGCACGCCTGCGCTTTTCATTTTCCCGCGCGGGCCTTAGGCTCGGGCGCGATATTCCGCGCATGTCCGTGCGCGCCCTGTTGCCGCCCCCTCCGGCCATCCCGGCCGGCCAATTCCGGAGACCGCCATGACCCATCCCGTCGCCATTCACTTTCGCGAAACCGATCTGGAGGCGCTGGCCGCGCGCAAGGGGCAGATCGCCGTGCCGGTGGACCCGTCGGGCAAGCTGTCGCCCGGGGCGCGCCGACTTGACCGGCTGATGCGCGGGGCGCTCAAGCGCGCGGTCGCGGCCGAGGCCTTCACCAAGCTCAAACCCGGCGAATCGCTGGTGCTGGGCTGGCCTGCCGGATTGGCCGCCGAAGCCGTGGTCGTGCTGGCGCTGCCGCGTCGGGCGGCGGTGGCCGAGGCGCGCAAGGCAGGGGCGGCGGTTGCCAAGGGGCTTGGCCCCGATGGGGCGCTGGTGCTGGCCGAATCCCATCCGCGTGCGGCCGAGCTGACCTTCGGTCTGGCGCTGCGGGCCTATCGCTTCGACTATCATACCGAAGAGAAGAAGCCCTTCGGCGCGGTCGATGTCATGGTCGCCAATCCCGAGGCGGTGGCCGCGCAGGCCGCGCCCCATGCCGCGTTGGCCGAGGGCGTGTTCTTCACCCGCGATCTGGTGAACGAGCCCGCGAATATCCTGACCACCGACGATTTCGCCGCGCGTCTGGCGGCGATGCAGGAACTGGGCCTTGAGGTCGAGATCCTGGAAGAACCCGATCTGGAGAAACTGGGCATGCGCGCGCTTCTGGGCGTGGGGCAGGGCTCGGAAAGCCCGTCGAAGGTCGTGGTGATGCAGTGGAACGGCGGCGGCGACGAAGCGCCCTTCGCCCTGGTCGGCAAGGGCGTGACCTTCGATACCGGCGGCATCTCGATCAAGCCCGCGGCGGGGATGGAAGAGATGACGATGGACATGGGCGGCGCGGGCGTCGTGGCGGGCGTGATGCGCACGCTGGCGCTGCGCAAGGCCAAGGCCAATGTCGTGGGGCTGGTGGGGCTGGTCGAAAACATGCCCGACGGTCGTGCGCAGCGCCCCGGCGATATCGTGAAATCCATGAAGGGCGACACGATCGAGGTCATCAACACCGATGCCGAGGGGCGTTTGGTGCTGGCCGATGTGCTGTGGTATGCGCAGGACCGTTTCGCGCCCCGCGCGATGATCAACCTGGCCACGCTGACCGGCGCGATCATCATCGCACTGGGGCATGACAACGCGGGCGTGTTCAGCAATGACGACGAACTGTCGCACGATCTGCTGCGCGCGGCGGCGGCCGAGGGCGAGGGCGCCTGGCGGATGCCGCTGCAACCCGCCTATGACAGCCTGATCAAATCGCGTCTGGCCGACATCAAGAACACCGGCGGGCGGCCCGCGGGCTCGATCACCGCGGCGGCCTTCCTGCAGAAATTTGTGAAACCTGATGTGCCGTGGTGCCATATCGACATCGCCGGCGTCGCGCTGCCGCCGACCGAGACCACGCTGGCGCCGAAAGGGGCCACCGGCTGGGGCGTGATGACGCTCGACCGGCTGATCCGCGACCGCTTCGAAGGCTGAGCGCATGCCCGCGCTGTTCTATCACCTGCTCGACAGCCCGCTGGAGGAGGTGGCCACGACGCTGCTGACCCGTGCGCTGGCGCAGGGCTGGCAGATCGAATTGCGCGGGCGCGATCCGGCCCGGATGGCCTGGCTTGACGACCGGCTCTGGCTGGGCGGCGACGAAAGCTTTCTGCCGCACGGGGTGGCGGGCGGCCCGCATGACGCGCTGCAACCCGTGCTGCTGACCACAAGCCCGCAAGGTGCCGGACGGCAGGCGGTGATGGCGATTGATGGCGCGCAGGTGGCGCCCGAAGAAATCGCCACGCATGAACGGATCTGGATCCTGTTCGACGGTCACGACACGCTGGCGGTAGAACGGGCCCGCGAGCAATGGCGCGAACTGACGGCGGGCGGGGCCGCGGCGCAATACTGGCGCGAGGAAAACGGCCGCTGGGAGAAGAAGGCCCAAAGCTGAGCGGGGTGGCCGGTCGGGTCCGAGTATTTGGACCAGGAAGAAATCACTGCCCCGCGTTGGCATTTCTTCTTGGCAAAAATACTCATCTTCTGCCGATCCCCGCCGCGCGCGATTCGGGGCTGGTTGCGCGCGCCGCTTCCCATCGGCGCGGGCTTGCGCTAGAACCCGGCGCCTGAGCGCAGGAGCCCCCGCATGACCCAGAAATTCAGCTTCACCCTGAACGCCACCGATGGTGCCGCCCGCACCGGGGTGATCCATACCCCCCGGGGCGAGATCCGCACGCCAGCCTTCATGCCGGTGGGCACGGCGGGAACCGTCAAGGCGATGATGCCGGAATCGGTGGCGGCGACCGGGGCCGATATTCTGCTGGGCAATACCTATCACCTGATGCTGCGCCCGACCGCCGAACGCATCGCGCGGCTGGGCGGGCTGCACCAGTTCATGAACTGGCAAAAACCGATCCTGACCGACTCGGGCGGGTTTCAGGTGATGAGCCTTGCCTCGCTGCGCAAGCTGACCGAGGACGGTGTGCGGTTTTCGTCCCATATCGACGGCTCCAAACACATGCTGACGCCCGAACGCAGCATGGAAATCCAGCGCCTGCTGGATTCCGATATCGTGATGGCCTTCGACGAATGCCCCGCACTGCCCGCCACCGAAGACGAGGTCGCCAAATCCATGCGGCTCAGCATGCGGTGGGCGCTGCGCTCGCGCGAGGCGTTTGGCGATCGTCCGGGCTATGCGCTGTTCGGCATCATGCAGGGCGGCGTGACCCGCGATCTGCGCGAGGAATCGGCGCGCGCGCTGACCGAGATCGGCTTCGAGGGCTATGCCGTCGGCGGTTTGGCGGTGGGCGAGGGGCAAGAGGCGATGTTCGGCGTGCTGGATTACGCGCCGGGCTTCCTGCCCGCGGACAAGCCGCGCTATCTGATGGGGGTGGGCAAGCCCGATGACATCGTGGGCGCGGTCGAACGCGGCATCGACATGATGGATTGCGTGCTGCCCTCGCGTTCAGGGCGGACCGGGCAGGCCTGGACGCGGCGCGGACAGGTCAACATCAAGAATGCGCGCCACATGGACGATCCGCGCCCGCTGGACGAGGCCTGCAGCTGCCCGGCCTGCCGCAACTATTCGCGCGCCTATCTGCACCATGTCTTCAAGGCGCAAGAGATGATTTCGGGCATGCTGCTGACCTGGCACAACCTGCATTACTATCAGGAACTGATGCAGGGGCTGCGCGATGCGATCGCGGGCGGCAGGCTCAGCGCTTTTGTGGCAGAGTTCCACGCACAGCGCGCGATGGGGGATATCGAGCCGCTGTAAGGCCCCGTCCAGACGAGGCCTCGTGCAGACGAGGCTCAGTTCAGGCCGGCGATCATCACCACGGCGGCGTAATGCGTGGCGGCGGCGGCGATCACATGGCCATGCCAGATCGCGCGCGAGAAGGGCAGCGATTTCAGGCTGTAGAACACTGTGCCCAGCGTATAGATTGCGCCGCCCGTGCCCAACAGGATCAGCACCGCCAGCGGCAGTCCCTGCACCAGCGGCCAGATCGCGATGACCCCGAGCCAGCCCATCGCGAGATACAGCCAAAATCCCGCCCGCTCGAACCGATGAAAGAAGCCAAGCTTCATCACCATGCCCAGCAGCGCCAGCGCCCAGATCGCCCCGGTCAGCCACAGCCCGGTGACCCCGCCCAGACCCAGCAGCGCCATCGGCGTATAGGTGCCCGCGATCAGCAGATAGATCGCCGCGTGGTCGAAGCGGCGCAGCACCGCGCGGGTCGGCGCGTGCAGCGTCATGTTGTAGCCCGCCGAAAACCCGAACGAGGCCAGCAGCCCCACCGCATAGACGACCAGCGGCCAGATCTGCCCGCCCCGCGCGGTCAGCGCGGCCCAGACCATCAGCGCCGTGACCCCGGCGACAGCGGCGATCACGCCCAGCACATGCATCACGCCATCGGCGAAATGCTCTTTGAAGGAATGGGGAAGGTGGTAACGGGTCATCGGGCGCTCCGGGGGTTCGGGCGATCCTAGCAAATCCCGCTTCGGCACTCCAATCACGACGCCGCGTCAAGGGGCCGGGGAAACAGGGGCGCTGCCCCTCTTGGCGCTGCGCGCCAATTCACCCCGGGATATTTCGACCAGAAAGAAAGCTCTTTCATCTTGGTGCAAATATCCCGGGGGAGGCTGCGGACCGCAGCCGGGGGCAGCGCCCCCGTCAGCCGGTGATCACCAGATCGGCCGCGCGGTTTTCTTGGCGCAGGATCCGCCCGTTCGGCAGATCGTTCTGCTCGATCTGGGCCGTGATGTCGCCGCCCGGCGGCGGGCAGGCCTGCCAGCGTTGCAACAGCCGCACGCGCAGCACCGGCTCGGGCACGTTCAGCCGCACGGTCAGATCGAACAGCGGGAACAGATCGCGCCAGCCGGGGCGCGTCAGCAGCAGGTAATTGCCTTCCACCAGCACATAGCGCGCGGTTGCCGGAATACGGATCGCATCGGGGATCACCTGATCGGTGGCGCGGTCAAAGCCCGGCGCGCGCAGATCGGCGCCCGGCGCGCGGGCCTGGCTCAGCGTCGCGGACAGGGCCGCCACGTCGAAGGTTTCGGGCGCCCCCTTGCGGGCGCGCAGGCCGCGTGTCTCCAGCACATCGTTGCTCAGGTGGAACCCGTCCATCGGCAGCACGGCGGCAGAGCCGGGTGTGGCGGCGTTCAGCGCGGCCGCCAGTTCGGCCGCCAGATGCGACTTGCCCGCACCGGGCGCGCCCGCGATGGCGATCAGGTTGCGCGGCCCGTCCAGCTGGCGGATATGGGCGGCCAGATCGGCGCGGTCCACCCGCAGCTCACTGTCCATGAAGGCGCCGACATCGCCCATCGGCCCGTTGCTGTCGCCCAGCCAGAACTCTGCCATCCGCCTGCGGTCCCTTGCTCAGCCCATCGCCGCGATCATCCGCCCCAGCGCGGCGGCCGGGTCGTCCTCGCGCCAGATTTCCTCGCCCAGGGCGAAGAAATCGGTGACCGGGGTGAACTCGCGGATCAGGTCTTCGGTCAGGTTGCCCTCGGCCACCACCGGCACCTCGATGACTTCGGACCACCAGGCGAACAGATCGCGCGGCGCCAGTTCGCCCGCGCCAAGCGCGGTTTCGCCGACCGGACCGAAGCAGACGTAATCGGCGCCCGCCTCGCCCGCGTTCATCCCGTCATGGCGCGAGGCACCACACCACGCGCCCACGATCGCATCCTGACCCAGTTCCTTGCGCGCATAGCGCACGGTGCGCGCGCCATCGGTCAGATGCACGCCATCCAGCCCGTGCCGGTCGACCAGCTTGATATGGTTCTCGATCACCAGCGCCACGTCGTGACGATGCGCCACCTCGCGGCAGGCATCCGCCGCGCGGCCCTGCGCGTCCTCGTCCTTGGTGGCCAGCGCCAGCCGGATGCAGGCCACCTCATGCGCGGCCAGAACCCGGTCCAGCTGCGCGGGGAAGGTCTCGAGATCGAAGCTCGGCGGGGTAATCAGATAGATCTGCGGGCGTTCAGTGTCGGCCATGGCACGTCCTTTCGGTTTGGGGCGTTCTAGCGCAAGGGCGGCGGCCTTGCCAGTGGGCGCGTGGCACCTTATGGCGGGGGAAAGGAGCCTGCCCATGACCGACCCGACCCCCGATCTGCCGAAGTTCCCGCTGTTCATCCTGGTGCGGCCACAAATGGGCGAGAATATCGGCGCGGCCGCGCGGGCGATGCTGAACTTCGGGCTGGACCGGCTGCGGCTGGTCAACCCGCGCGATGGCTGGCCCAACCCGAAGGCGGTGGCGATGGCCTCGGGCGCGGCGGGGCAGGTGCTGGATCATGCGGGCGTGTTTGCCGATACCGGCGCGGCGATTGCCGATTGCGATTTCGTCTTTGCCACCACCGCCCGCGGGCGCGAGCTGACCAAGCCGATCTACACCCCCGAGGCCGCGATGACCGAGGCGCGCACCCGCATCGCGCGCGGGGAAAAGGTGGCGGTGCTGTTCGGCCCCGAACGCACCGGGCTGGAAAACGACGACATCGTGCGCGCCAATGCGATCATCACGGTGCCGGTGAACCCGGCCTTCTTCTCGCTCAATCTGGCGCAGGCGGTGCTGCTGACGGCCTATGAATTCTCGCGTCAGACGGTGGATGTGGCGCCGATCGACCCCGGGCTTGCGGGGGGCGAGACCGCCTCGGCGCTGGAGGTCGAGAAACTGGGCGATCACTATGAAGAACGGCTGCAGGAGGCAGGGTTCTTCTTCCCCGAAGGCAAGGCGCCGATGATGAAGCGCAACCTGCGCAACATGTGGACGCGGTTCGGGCTGACGCGGGCGGATGTGCAGACGCTGCATGGCGTGCTGCGCAAACTGACGCGGGTGCCGCGCTAGGGCTTGCTGGCCCGGCACGGGGCGCCTAGGTCAGGGGGATGATGCGGATCTTGCGCAAATTCCTGATCGCGACGAGCCTTGGGGCAGGGCTCGGGCTGGTGGCGCTGGCCGGGTTCTTTCCGGTGCTGCGCGGCGCGATCTGCCCGGGCTGCTATGGGCTCGAACGGGCCGCGCCGGGGGTCTATGTCGAAGCCTCGATGCCACCGGCCGCCCGCGCGGCCCTGCTGGCGCAACTGGGCGCATCGCGCGCGCAGATCGCCGCCTTTTATGGCCCGCCCAAGGCACATCTGCGCATTCTGGCCTGCGAAACGCGCCGCTGCGATCGCCGTCTGGGCGGCCGCGGCGCGGCGGCGGTGACCTATTCGCTCGGGCCGGTTTCGGTGGTGCGCCTGGCGCCGCGCGGGCTGAGCCAGACGATCCTGACGCATGAGCTGGCCCATACCGAAACCCACGCGCGGCTGGGGGTGACGGGGCAGATCCGTGGGCGGTTGCCGACCTGGATGGACGAGGGGCTTTCGGTGCTGATCTCGGACGACCCGCGCTATCTGGGCCCCGGAACAGGCCCTGCGCGCTGCCTGCGGACCCCGCGCGCCGATCTGCCGTCCTCGGCGTTCGACTGGGCGCCCCTGGCCGCGCGCGAGACCTGGCTTTACGCCGAAGCCGCCTGCGCGGTGCTGCACTGGGCCGATGCGCATGGCGGTCTGGCGGCCCTGCGCACCCGGCTGGAAAGCGGCGCGCGCTTTCCCTGAGCGGGCAGGGGGCGCCAGGATGAAATCCCGCCCCCCTTTCTCTTTGGTCCAAATATCCCGGGGTGAATTGGCGCGCAGCGCCAAGAGGGGCCGCGCCCCTAGCGCCGCAAAACCCAGGCGCCCCGGCGGTTCCGCGCCCCCTTGCCCCCCCTCGCGCCGGGGCCTAGTCTGGCGCGCGCAACTTGGGAGAGACGGATGAGCCAGAAGCGCAGCATTTTCGAGGAGGTCAGCCCCGATCAGGCCGGCGTGCCGAAACCCGCCCCGAAAGGCGGGATGATCGACGCCCGCCCGCGCGGCGCGCGTGCGGCGATCCGGGTCTGGCTGCTTGTGCTGTTTGCACTGGTGGTGGCAATGATCGCCGTCGGTGGGGCGACGCGTCTGTCGGATGCGGGGCTGTCGATCACCGAATGGAAGCCCGTCACCGGGGCACTGCCGCCGATGTCTGATGCCGACTGGCAATCCGAATTCACGAAATATCAGCAAATTCCGCAGTTTGCCCTGCAAAACCCGGACATGACCCTGCCCGAGTTCAAGGGCATCTACTGGTGGGAATGGGGGCATCGGCAACTGGGCCGGGTGATCGGGCTGGTCTGGGCACTGGGATTCGCGGGCTTCGCGCTGACCCGGCGGGTGCCGGTGGGCTGGTCGAAACGCTTCTGGCTTTTGGGCGCGCTTGGCGGGCTGCAGGGCGCGATCGGCTGGTGGATGGTCAGCTCGGGGCTGAGCGGCGAGATGGTCTCGGTCGCCTCCTATCGGCTGGCGGTGCATCTGGGGCTGGGCTTCGCGATCCTCGGGCTGATCGCCTGGTATGTGCTCAGCCTCGGGCGCACCGAGGCGGCGCTGCTGCAGGCGCGCCGTCTGGCGGAACCGAAGCTTTTCGGCATGGCGACCGGGGTGATGCATTTCGCCTTCCTGCAAATCATTCTGGGCGCGCTGGTGGCTGGGATCGACGCGGGCCGCGGCTTCACCGACTGGCCCTGGATGGGCGGGCATTTCCTGCCGCCCGATCCCTTCGCGATCACGCCGCTGTGGCGCAATTTCTTTGAAGACCCGGGCCTTGTGCAATTCATCCACCGGATGGCGGGCTACGGTCTGCTGGCCTTCGGGATCGTTACCGCGCTCAAGGGGCGGCGCTCGGCGCATCCGGTGACGCAGGGCGCCTTCACCCTGATGGGGGTGTGGCTGCTGTTTCAGGCGGTGCTGGGCATCGCCACGGTGATGCATGGCGCGCCGCTTGCACTGGGGCTGGCCCACCAGCTGGGCGCGGTCGTCGCCTGGGTTCTGATCATCCGCGCACGCCACCTGGCGCGTTATCCTGTTGTCCAATCCATTCGGAGGTCGAAATGACGGCTTATCAAGAACTTGCGGCCTTTCAGCATGACACCGAGGCGCTTGGCGCGATTGCCGAGCGGCTGGGCTGGGATCAGGAAACCATGATGCCGCGCGGCGCTACCGATCAGCGCGCCGACGAGATCGCGGCGCTTGAAGGCGTGCTGCACGCGCGTCGCACCGATCCCCGGATCGAAGACTGGCTGGCCCGTGCCGAGGCCACATCCGAGGTCGAGGCCCGCACGCTCGACCTGATCGCGCGCAGCTACAACCGCAACACCCGGATTCCGGCGCGGCTGGCGGCGGAACTGGCGCGGCTGACCTCGCTCAGCCAGGGCATCTGGGCCGAGGCCCGCGCAAACGAAGATCCCTCGGCCTTCCTGCCGACGCTGGAAGAGGTGGTGCGGCTGAAACGCGAAGAGGCCGAGTGCCTGTCGAACGGCGATCTGTATGATGCGCTCTTGGACGATTACGAACCCGGCGCCACCCATCGCCAGCTGGGCGCGATGTTCGACCGGATGCGTCCGCGTCTGGTCGCGCTGCGCGAACGGGTGCTGGGCGCCGAAACCCAGCCCGCCGCGCTGAACCACGTCTTCCCCGAGGCCACGCAGCTGCGCATCGCGCGGATCTGCGCCACCGCCTTCGGCTACGACTGGACCCGGGGACGGCTGGACATGGCGGTGCATCCGTTCTCGTCGGGCGGCGGCAATGATGCGCGGATCACGACGCGGGTCAGCGAAAGTGACCCGTTCAACTGCCTCTATTCGACGATCCACGAGGTTGGGCATGCCTGCTATGAACAGGGCATCGACCCGGCCTATCGGTTCACGCCGCTGGGGCGCGGGGTGTCGATGGGGGTGCATGAAAGCCAGAGCCGGATCTATGAAAACCAGCTCGGCCGCTCGGCGTCCTTCACCGGCTGGCTGTATCAGCGCATGGTGGAAGCCTTCGGCGATTTCGGCGTCGCCAGCCCCGAGGCCTTCCACGCCATCGTCAACCGCGTGACCCCCGGCTTCATCCGCACCGAGGCCGATGAACTGCATTACAACCTGCATATCATGCTGCGCTTCGATCTGGAGCGCGACCTGATTACCGGCAAGCTCGAAGTCACCGATCTGGAAGAGGCCTGGAACGCCCGGTTCGCCGCCGATTTCGGCGTGGCGGTGGATCGCCCCTCGCACGGGTTCCTGCAGGATGTGCACTGGCCGGTGGGGCTGTTCGGTTATTTCCCGACCTACAGCCTGGGCAATGTCTACGCGGGCTGTTTGAACCAGGCGATGCGCGCCGCCGTGCCCGGGATCGACGCGAGCCTTGCGCAGGGCAGTGCCGCGCCTGCAACCGACTGGCTGCGCGCCCATCTGCAAACGCACGGCGGGCTGCGCCCCCCGGCCGCCACGATCGAACACGCCTGCGGTTTTGCCCCCACCGAGGCACCTCTGCTGGACTATCTGGAGGCTAAATTCAGCGCGATCTACGGGTTGTGAGCGGACACCGGGGGTTTTGCACCCCCGGACCCCCGCAGGATATTTGCACCAAGATGAAACTGTGCCTTTTCATCTTGGTGCAAATATCCCGGGGGAGGCTGCGGACCGCAGCCGGGGGCAGCGCCCCCTAGCGCGGGCTGAGATGCAGCCAGATCCCGTCTTTTCCGCGCACCGTCAGATGGGCGACCGGCATCGCCGGGCGCTCGGGCACCGGGGCCACGCGGAATTCGCGCAGGATCATCGACAGGATCAGTGGGCCCTCGGCCATCGCGAATCCCGCGCCCGGGCAGACGCGCGGGCCGGTCGAGAAGGGGATATAGGCGTTGCGCAGGCAGGTCTTGCCGTTTTCTGTCTCCCATCGGCCGGGGTCGAAGCCGTCGGGATTGTCCCACAGCCGTTCGTGCCGGTGCAGGTGCCAGGGGCTGATCACGACCTGTGCGCCGGGGGCGACAGCGCGGTCGCGGAACTGCTCGGGGCAGCGCGCCTCGCGCACGAACATCGGCACGGGGGGATAAAGCCGCATCGCTTCGCGGAAGGTGGCGCGGCTTAACTTCAGCGCGTTGATGGTTGATAAATATGGTTTTTCAGGGTCGATGGCCGCCTGTGCCTCGGTGGCCAGCCGGTCTTGCCAGTCGGGGTAAAGCGCCAGCAGATAGAGAGACCAGGCCAGTGCCGAGGCCGAGGTTTCATGCCCGGCCAGAAAGAAGATCGCGACCTGATCGACCATTTCCGGCGTGTCGAAGCACTGCCCGGTTTCGGGGTCGGGGGTGGTCATGATCTTGGTGGCCAGATCGTCGGGCGCGGTGCCTGCGGCGATCTGTGCGGCGCGGGCGGCGGTCAGGCCTTCGATCAGGGCGCGAATCCGCGCGGCGGTGCGTTTCGTGGCACGGGAATGAAAGCGCGGAAACCAGCGCGGCAGTGGCAGCAACGCGCCCAGATTGACCACGGGGGCGGTGCGCTGATGCGCCTTGAATTCGGCAAAGACGGCGCCAGCGGTTTCATCTTCGATCGGGATCGAGAACAGGGTGCGAAAGATCACATCGGCGGCGGCATGCGAAGTTTCCGCCTCTATTTCAATCGGTTCCGGGCCGATCTTCAGGCGCAGCCGTTCGACGCAGGCGACGCCGGCATCCCACATCGCGGGGAAGGTGTCGCGCAGGCGGCCGCCTTCGAAGGCGGGGTCGATGATCCGGCGCTGGCGTTGCCAGTGCGCGCCGTTGGTGATGAACACGCTGTCGCGCAGCAGGGGTTTCAGCCCCTCGCGCACGCGGTCGGATTTGGGGAAATCCATCGGGCGTCGGCGGAGCACCAGGTCGACCAGATCGGGGTCGTTGCACAGATAGGACCGGAAGAACGGGGTGCGGAACTCGGCCATCCAGGCGCGGTAGAGCCGGGCGGGCTGCGCCGAGAGGATATCTTGCCGGAACAGCCGGAAATAGCGCCAGAGCGAGACCTTGGCGGGCCGGGCGGGCGGTTTGGGGGGCAGGGCGGCGCTCATGCGACAGTGGTATAGCGGTTGGCCGCGCGCTCAATGCGGCTTTTTGACGGGGGGCGCCCGGCAAAGCGCGCGGCCAGCGTCTGCGGCCCCGCGGTGATGCGGAAATAGTCGTAATCGCCGGGACGGTCGAAGGCGCAGAGATATTGGAAATGCAGGCGGAAAAACCGCCAGCGCAGGGCTTTCCAACGGTCGGGGCTGAGCGTCCGGGTGAAGGCCGCCGACAGGATCAGCGGGCCGCGCTGATCGGGGGGGGCCACGCCCGAGACCTTGACCGGATCGCACAGCGCAAAGGCGCAGCCATCGCCCGGCGCGGTGACATCGACCCAGGTCAGCTCGGGGCGGGCGCTGAGGAAGGCCAGATCCGCGCGCAGCCGGGTGGCGCGGGGCAGAAAGCTGACCATCGGGACCACCTGGCCCAGCGAAAGGAAGGCCAGCGCCGGGCGCGGCGGGGCCGTTGCAGATGAGTATTTTTGCCAAGAAGAAGCGGCGGTGTTATCCCGGATCAGATCGGCCAGGATCGAGACCGCCAGATGCGCGCCCGAACTGTGGCCGACGATCAGCACCTCGTCCCAGTCTTCGGTCAGGGCTTGGGCGATGGTGGCACGAAACGCGGCCATCCGGGTTTCCAGCGCGGGCGGGTTGGCGCCATTCCAGCGTGCGGTGAACGCGTAGTCATGCATCAGGTAATAGGCGTAGAAGCGGCCATCCTGACGGCGGAACCAGCGCAGTGTCAGGGCCATGACGCCCGCACCGAGCACCACTGCCGCAGCCCCGTCGGCCGGAAAGGCAGGGAGCAGCCGGAGCGCCAGCGCCGCCAGTGCCCCCCCCATCGCCAGCCCGATCAGGGCCTGCCCCAGCAGCGCGACAATCGGGTAAAGCGCGGCAATCACCGGCCCCTTGCGCAGCCGCATCAGCCGGAACAGTGCACCCGAGGCGATATAGGCAAAGGCCGTGCGGGCCAGTTGGCCATAGGTCGCCGGGATCGAGGCGCCCATGCTTTCGCGCACGATGTCCGACCAGATCAACACCTCGACATCGGTTTCGACGGTGGCGCCGTCCTGCGTGCTGGTGACGTGCCAGCCATAGGGGCCGGTGCCCTGTTTCGGGGTCAGTGCAATCTGGTAGCCCGAGATCGCGGCCTGCGCGGCGCCTTCCTTGCGATACAGTTCGCGATAGCGGCGCGGATGAATCGGGTCATAGCCGGGGATGTAGAACACCCGGCGGCGGCGGACCTGTCGAACTTCATGTGCGCCCATGCGGATGCCCCGTTTTGGGGCAGACTAGCGGGGCATGCGGGCAAAGGTAAGGGCTCAGCCGCCCCAACGTGTCGCATTCGCCTCGATCGCGGCGATCCGGCGCGGGGTTTTGGGGTGGGTCAGCAGCCAGGCGGGGATCTCGCCCGCCCGGTTTTGCGTCAGCGCATCGAGTTTGCGGAACAGCGAGATCTGCGGCCCCACACCGAAGCCCGCCTTGATCAGCAGGGCCGAGGCGAATTCGTCGGCCTCGAATTCGTCGCGCTGGCTGAGGCGGGCGGCCAGCGCGGTGGTCAGCAGATTGGCCAGCCAGATGCCGATGAAGGGCAAAAACCGGCCCAGCACCGTCATCAGCACGATGCGCAGGGCGTTCTGGCCGGAAAAGTCGATCATCCGGCGCCGGGCATGGCCGCGCGCGACATGGCCGATCTCATGGGCGATGACAGATCCGATCTCCTCGGGGGTGATCTTGCCGGCGCGGTATTGCTCCATGAAGCCCTCGGTCAGGAAGATCCGCCCGTCGGGGGCGGCCAGACCGTTGATCGGTTCGACCTGATAGACATAGACCGGCACCTCGGGCAGGTTCAGCGCCACCGCCAGGCGGTCCAGAACCGGCTGTAGCCGCGTGTCACGCAACCGGCGCGAATTCTGATCCAGTTGCCGGGCCAGCGCGCGCGCCGAGAAATGCCACAGCACGAGGCCGTAGACGATCAGCAGCAGAAGGGGCAGGAACCGGATCATGGGGGGGATATGGGGCCAAAGGCGGGGGGCGTCAACGGCGGCGGGGCTGTCGGGCGGCGCGCCACAGCCACCAGCCAAGCGCCACGGCCATCGCGCCCGCCGCCATCAGCCCCAACGCGTTCGAGGCCAGATCGGCGGCTGCCTGCAGATTGGCGCCGAAGGCGATGCCAAGGCCGACATAAGCGCCGACCCAGACCGCCTCGCCCAGCACGCCCGCCAGGGTGAAGCGCGGGTGGCGAAACCCCGAGGCGCCTGCCGCCAGGTTGACCCAGGGCCCAAGCGCCGAGAACAGCCAACGGCTCAGAAACACCGTGACCGCGCCCTTGCGCGCCAGTTGTTCGAGCGCGGCGGAAATCAGCTTGCCCTTGCGGCTGTCGGGGGCGGGCAGCAGCCGCCCGGCGCGCCGCCCCAGCCAGAACCCGGCCTGATCGCCGCTGACCGCCCCGGCGAAGGCCGCGCCGCCAATGGCGGGCAGCGACAGATCGCCGGTCGCCACGAAGGCGCCCGAGGCGATCATCATCAGCGAGGCAGGCACCGGCAGCGCCAGGCAGCTGAGGAAGGTGGTCATCCCCAGCAGCCAGGGCCCGTAAAGCGGCAGCTGGGCCAGAACCCAGTCGGTCAGGGCGGCGTTGCTCATGGGCCGGGCGGGGCCTGTGCTGCAAGGGCGGGCAGGGCGGCGTTCAGCCGTTCGATCAGATCGACGACCGGCACCCCCAATGCGGCGGCAATCCGTTCCAGCGTGGGCGGCCCCTTGCCCACCAGCGCCCGCCCGTCGGTGACCCCCAGCACGGCGTCGATGTCTTCGATCCGCAGATGCCAGCTGCGCGCGATATAGCCCGGGCTCATCCAGGGTTCGGGCGCCTGCTGGCGATGCGCGGGGTCGGCCCAGTAAAGTGCGCGGCTGACCATCCGCCCGCCGAAGAACAGCGCCAGCCCCAGTGCCAGCACGAAGGCGATCAGCACCCCGCGCTGTTCACGCCAGAGGCGGGCCAGAACGCTCATCCCAGAACCTTCATCGCATCCGTGATCCCGGCGAGCGTCAGGGGATACATCCGGTTGTCGAATTCCTGCCGGATGATGCCGATCGACTGGGTATAGGGCCACAGCCGCTCGGCCAGCGGGTTGAGCCAGACATGGGCAGGCCATTGTTCGCGCGCCCGCGCCAGCCAGACCGCGCCCGCCTCGGGGTTCCAATGTTCGTTTGCGCCGCCCGCGTGGGTGATCTCGTAAGGCGACATCGAGGCATCGCCCACGAAGATGCATTTGTAATCGGGGCCATAGCGGTTGAGGACCTCCCAGGTGGGGGTCACCTCGTCCCAGCGGCGGTGGTTCGATTTCCACACGCCCTCATACAGGCAGTTGTGGAAGTAGTAATGTTCCAGATGCTTGAATTCCGCCTTGGCGGCCGAAAACAGCTCTTCGACCAGCTTGACATGTGCATCCATCGAGCCGCCGACATCGAGAAACAGCACCACCTTGACGGCATTGTGCCGTTCGGGGCGGGTCTTCACGTCGATATAGCCCGCATCCGCGCTGGCGCGGATCGTGGCGGGCAGGTCCAGTTCTTCGGTCGCGCCGTGGCGGGCCCATTGCCGCAGCCGTTTCAGCGCGACCTTGATGTTGCGGGTGCCCAGTTCGACGCTGTCGTCGAAATCCCGGAATTCCCTTTTGTCCCAGACTTTTACGGCGCGTTGATGACGTGACTTGTCCTGTCCGATCCGCACCCCTTCGGGGTTGTAGCCATAGGCGCCGAAGGGCGAAGTGCCGGCGGTGCCGATCCATTTGTTGCCGCCCTGATGGCGGCCTTGCTGTTCCTTCAGCCGCTCTTTCAGCGTTTCCATCAGCTTCTCGAACCCGCCCAGGGCCTCGATCTGCGCCTTTTCCTCGTCGCTCAGATGGCGTTCGGCCAGCTTGCGCAGCCAGTCCTCGGGCAGGTCGACGGCGTCGAGCACCTGTTCGGGGGTGATCGCTTCAAGGCCCTGAAACGCCTCGGCAAAGGCCCGGTCGAAGCGGTCGAGGTGGCGTTCGTCCTTCACCATCGTGGCGCGGGCGAAATAATAGAACCCGTCCACGTCATAGGTGCACAGACCGGCGGCCAACCCTTCAAGAAAGCTCAGATATTCGCGCAGGGAAACCGGAACCCCGCCGCGTCTGAGTGTGTCGAAAAAGGGCAGGAACATCGCGGGCGCCTCAGAAGTTGCGGTCGATGATCAGCGTGACGAACAGCCCCAGCAGCGCCAGCGCGATGCCATGCACGGCGGCATATTGGGCGCGGTCCATGGCGTTGCCGCCGCGCGATGCAGCCCGGCGGTATCCGATGATGGCGCCGATCACGGCCCCGGCGATGACGATCATGGCGCCTCCAACTGGACGCCTGCGCGCCCTCAGTTCAACCGTGCCCCGGCCTGCGCCAATGCCGCCACTTCGGCAGCCCGGGCGCGGACGGCAGCGTCCGAACCAAAGCCATACCGCGCCCAGTTGGCCGAGTCGAGCCGCGCCTGACGGGCAAGCGCACTCTGCCCCAATGCCTCATAGCTTTCGGCGCGGATCATGTAGAGCGTGGCCATCAGCGCCGCATTCTCGCCGTCCAGCGCGGCCGACAACGAGCGGTTGACCAGCGCGATCGCATCCTGCGCCCGCCCCGACCCCAGCGCGAAGGCCGCCAGTTGCATGTCGACATGCGCCGCCTGAATGCCCGCGCCCGGCGTCGCACGATAGATCGCACCGGCGTTCAGGAAAGCGCGCAGCGCGGTCGAGGGATCGTCCTTCATGCTCAGCCGCCCCAGCGCGAACCAGGCAAAGCCCGCGCGCGTGTCGGTCCAGCCCTGACCTGCGGCGATCTGCACCGCCTCCTTGGCGGCGGCCTGACGCCGGCCCGTATTCGAGCGCGCCCCCAACGCGGCCTCGACCGCATTGATATAGGCGCGCGGTGTCGGGTCTTCGCGCAACTGGCCGACCGCGCCGCCTGCGGGGTTGATCCGGGCCAGAACGCGGGGCAGGGCGGCCATCACCTCGGGGCGGCTCATTCCCGAATGCAGTTCGGGCGCATAGGTCGCGCGCAGGACCGTCATGTCGAAGCGGGTCAGAACGGTGTGGAAATTGTCGTCGTTCCAGACCGTGTCGGGCAGGCGATACAGGTCATTGAGCGGCCCCAATGCCTGGGAAATCTCTTCGTGCAGGCAGTCGCGGACCTCTTGCGGGGTGCTGTCGGAGGGCACGAAGACCGTCGCGGTCTGACGGCTGGTCAGTGCGGCCCAATCCGCGCGCGTGCTTCGCCGCGCGGCGCGGTAATCGGCCCAGTCGCTGACATTGGGCACCACGAAACAGGCGGCATTAGGCACCTGCGCCTGCATTTCGCGCTTGGGCAGGAATTCGATGTTGATGTGGTTGGCATTGCCCGGCTGGGTGGTCACCGCAAGCCCCGCCTCGCGCTGGAGCCGGCTGACAAGACGGGCAAGCTCTTGCGGGGCGGTGGGCGGCACGCGCCCCGAAAGCGTGATCGACACCGGCCCTTCGAAGCGGGTGAACCGGGACAGCGCACGCCCTGATTCCAGCGAAAAGCTGAGTTCGAGGAAGTCTTCGGCCAGTTGCGTGTTGCCGGGCAGCCGCGCGCGGGGCACCGAGGCCATGATCCCCGCCGTCGGGTCGTTCAGCGGCAGGTCGATAGCCGCAGAAGAGGCGCGCGTCGCGGGTTTTTCCAAGGGCGGCGCTGCCGTGCAGGCGGCCAGCGTCAGGGCGAACACAAGCCCCGGCAGACGCGAGATCAGACGCCCCCGCCGCATCGGCACAGGCAGATTGGAAGGCCCGGCGGTCTCCGTGGCAGCGGAGACCGCCCAAGGCGGCAGACATGTATCACGCATGGCAGTGCGTATCCCAGGTTGGTGCCCCAGATTAGGCACAACACTTTAACTTCGACCAGCAATAGTTTGAGTTGAAATAAGATTTTTTCGTGTCCGACCCAGATGTGGTGCCCGGATTGCGCCCGGGATACGCCTTGTTGTTGCCGCAATCCGGCGCCTGCGGGGGAAATGGGGCGTGAGGCGGAAACAGTCTGGTGCCGTTTCGTGCCGAATCGAGCAGATCTCGCCAGGTGCTGATGACGGTGCGTTCACGATCTGGAAACAGCACTTGCGGAAATTGTTTTCAGATTTTTAATCTTGTTGTGCTGTGTGCTCAGCAGCGGGCCGCCACATTCTTCGCAGGACGCGACATTCCCGCGATGTGGCGCAGATTGGGCGTCGGAATGAAACAAAGCCCCGCACGAGGGGCGGGGCTTCGAATCGGGGTGGGCTTGCGGCCGATCAGCCGCGGGCGCGCCGGCGCCCGCCGCGCCCGCCACTTGCCGCCGCAGCGGCCGAGGCCTCGGCGAAGCTCGCGCCTTCTTTCATCGCATCCAGAACGCGGCTCAGCTTGATCCATTCGGTGCCGTTCGGGTCGTGATCCATCAGCATGTTGGCGGCGCGGATCGCCTCCATCTCGACCGAACGGACGGGGTTCATGATCGCGCTGGTCATGCCCGCGCCAATCGCCATCGGCAGGAAGGCGGCGTTGACGCCATGGCGGTTGGGCAGCCCGAAGCTGATGTTCGATGCGCCGCAGGTGGTGTTCACGCCCAGTTCAGTGCGCAGCCGGTTGACCAAGGTAAAGACCTGCCGCCCCGCCGTCGCCATCGCGCCGACCGGCATCACCAGCGGGTCAACAACGATGTCATGCGCCGGAATGCCGAAATCGGCGGCACGTTCGACGATCTTCTTTGCCACGGCAAAGCGCACGTCGGGGTCTTCGGAAATCCCGGTGTCATCGTTCGAGATCGCCACCACCGGCACGTTGTATTTCTTGACCAGCGGCAGCACCAGGTCCAGCCGCTCCTCCTCGCCGGTGACCGAGTTCAGCAGCGGCCGGCCCTCGCAGGCGGCAAGCCCGGCTTCCAGCGCGGCAGGGACCGAGCTGTCGATGCACAGCGGCACGTCGGTGATCGCCTGCACCCGGGCGATCAGCTCGCGCATCAGCGGCGGTTCGACGAAGTTGTTGTCGGCATAACGCGGGTCTTCGGCCATCTTGTTCGAGAAGACCGCACCCGAGTTGATGTCCAGCACCATCGCCCCGCAGGCGACCTGTTCCAGCGCGTCTTTCTCGACGGTCGAGAAATCGCCGATCTCCAGTTCTGCGGCCAGCTTCTTGCGCCCGGTGGGGTTGATCCGCTCGCCGATGACGCAGAAGGGCTCGTCAAAGCCGATCACGACGGTCTTGGTTTTGGACTCGATTACGGTGCGGGTCATGGTCAGCCTTTCGAATGGTCCGCGATCCAGGTCGCGTTGGTCTTGATACCCCCGAGGGGGAAGAAATGCACGGCTTCAATGCCGAACTCCGGGTGTGCGGCCTTGTGTGCCGCCAGCCCGGCCACCAGATCGGTCGGCTCGAAGGGCATGAGCAGCTTGGTCACGTCACGCGCGCGTTTTTGCAGCACCCGCAGGCTGGGCCCGACACCGCAGGCAATTGCGAATTTCAGCAGCGTCTGCAACTTTGCGGGCCCGGCCACGCCGATATGGATCGGCAGGCGGATCCCTTCGGCGGCCAGCCGGTCGGCCCAGGCGATGATCGGCGCGGCCTCGAAGGCGAATTGCGTGACGATGGCCATGTCGGCATCGGTGCGGTTCGCGAAATCCTGTTTGAGTTTAAGGGCTTGCATGACGATCTTGTCACCGCCTGCCGGGTCGATGTCGCGGTTGCCTTCGGGGTGGCCTGCGATATGCAGCCGGGCAAAGCCGTTGAATGCGCCGCTCTCCAGCAGTTGCATTGCGTTATCCAGCGTGCCCACTGGATGCTTCACCCCGCCGCCCAGCAGCAGGGCTTGGCGCACACCGGCCTCGCCCTTGTAGCGCTGAACCCAGTCATTCAGCTGCACGGTGTCGCGGATGATGCGCGCGGGGAAATGCGGCATCGGCTCGAAACCCTCGGCGCGCAGGCGGCGGGCGGTCGCGACCATATCCTCGATCGGCGTGCCCTCGATATGGGCGATGTAGACCCGGGTGCCCGCCGGCAGCAGCGGGCGGAAATCCTCGATCGCGGCGGCGGTGCGCGGCATCACCTCGATGGAGCAGCCGTCCAGAAAGGCGCTGACCACACCGTTGCCGGGCGTCTCGTTCTCGCGGCGGAAGTTCAAAAGCGCCATTCCTTCTCTCCATCAGGCGGGCGTGGGGGGCTCCCAGCCGTCGTTTGCGATCAGCGCGGCGATCCGCGCCGCGTCATAGTCAGAGAGAATGCGCGCCAGCTCCGCTTCGGCGGCGGTCGTGTCGTCGCCCGGCCGCTCGCCCATCGCCACCTTGCGCCATTCCGCCAGATAGGCGTCGCTGTCACGCGCGCCGATCTTCATGGCGCAGCGGTCGATGGCTTGTTCGAACCGCTCGGGCAGGGGCTTTTTCACGCCGCGGCGTCCCTTCCCGGCAATGATCTGTGCCGGAATGTCGCGCCAGAAAACGATGGTGATCTCGGCCATTTTGATTCCCTCTGCCTCACAAATACGCGCAGAAACGACGCGCCCGATGACGGATTTCGACATGTTGAGCGGGGCTTGCGACCTCGCTGCATCTGGATAGCGGCGCAGCGCGTGCAACGCCACCGCCCGGGATCGGAAAAACATGCATCAAGATTGTGAGTCGCGCTCATCCGGGCGGTGGGTTTGCCTCCGGCAGGAGTATTTTTGCCAAGAAGAAAGCGGCGCTTCTTCTTGGTCGAAATACTCCGGGGTGAATGGGCCGAAGGCCCAGAGGGGCGGCGCCCCTGACCCGGTTTCACAGGATCGTCACCTTTGTGCCGCGTGCCGCCTTGAACCGGCGCCCCGGGCGCGCTACTTTGGGGATAACTTGACATCGGAGGGCGTGAAGATGGCGCCCAAGCGTCCCCGGTCTGCGGGCGCGTTCCCGAAAACGGTAGAGCGGCCCGCGACCCAACCCGCCGAGAAGGGCGAGCTTTATGCTGCGCTCGATCTTGGCACCAACAGTTGCCGGATGCTGATTGCCCGACCGAAGGGCAATCAGTTTCAGGTCGTCGACAGCTTTTCCAAGGCTGTCCAGCTGGGGCAGGGGCTCGAAGCCTCTGGCCGGCTGTCGCGCAGTTCCATGGCGCGCACGGTGCAGGCCTTGCAGATCTGCCGCCGCAAGATCGAACATCACGGCGTGAAACGGATGCGTCTGGTCGCGACCGAGGCCTGCCGCCGGGCCGGCAATGCCCGCGATTTCATCCGCTTCGTGCGCCGCGAAACCGGCCTGCCGCTCGATATCATCGCGCCCGAGGAAGAGGCGCGGCTGGCGGTGATTTCCTGCGCCTCGCTGGTCAGCCCGCGCACCGAACAGCTGCTGGTGGTCGATATCGGCGGCGGCTCGACCGAACTGGTCTGGATCGACATTTCCAAGGTGCCGCCCGCGGATCGGGCGCGCGCGATCATGCGGCTGTCGGGCGGCTTTCACCAGCCCGAGGGCGCCGAACCTTCGGCGCGCGTGGTCGACTGGATCTCGGTGCCGCTGGGCGTTGCCACGCTGAAAGACCAGTTCGCCGATGTCGAGGACGATGCCGCGCGCTTCGCGCTGATGAGCTGGTTCTTCGAGGAAAAGCTTGCCGATTTCTCGCCCTACAGCGCGGGCAGCCCGCAGGAGGGGTTCCAGATCATCGGCACCTCGGGCACGGTAACCACGGTTGCAGCTTGCCATCTTGGGCTGAAACGCTATGACCGCACGCGGGTCGACGGGCTGACGATGACATCGGGCCAGATCGACGCGGTGATCCGCAGTTTCCTGCAGCTGGGCCCCGAAGGGCGCCGCTCGGACCCGCGGATCGGGCGCGACCGGCACACGCTGATTATGTCGGGCGCGGCGATCTTGCAGGCGCTGATGCGGGTCTGGCCGACCGACAAGATGAGCGTGGCCGACCGCGGGCTGCGCGAGGGGCTGCTCTATGCGCAGATGGTTGCGGATGGCGTGCTCGAGGAAATGGGCCCGATTTGAGGAGAGTTCTGATGACCAAGACGCCGACGGGCAAGAATACTTCGGGGCGCGGCCAGCGGGATCTGCGGGTGCGGGTGAAAACCGCCAAGGGCCGCAAGCTCAGCTCGACGCTGTGGCTCGAACGCCAGCTGAACGATCCCTATGTGCAGCGCGCCAAGAAAGAGGGCTATCGCGGTCGCGCGGCCTTCAAGATCATGGAACTGGACGACAAGTATCGCTTCCTCGTGCCCGGCGCGCGGGTGGTGGATCTGGGCTGTGCGCCCGGCGGCTGGTGCCAGGTAGCGGTCAAGCGCGTCAATGCCCTGGCCGAGAAATCGGGCAAGAAGGTCGGCACCGTTCTGGGCGTCGATCTGCAAGAGGTCACGCCGATCACCGGCGCCGAGATCCACCAGCTCGATTTTCTGGAAGAGGGTGCGGATGACAAGGTCAAGGCTTGGCTCGGCGGTCCGGCGGATGTGGTGATGTCGGATATGGCCGCGGCCTCGTCCGGGCATCAGGGCACCGATCACTTGCGCATCATCGCGCTGTGCGAGGCGGCGGCCTATTTCGCCTTCGACGTGCTGGAGGAAGGCGGCACCTTCGTCGCCAAGGTGCTGGCGGGTGGGGCCGAGATCGAGCTGCAGACCATCCTGAAAAAGAACTTCACCAAGGTCGCCAATGTGAAGCCGCCGGCCTCGCGTGCCGACAGTTCGGAAAAATTCGTGGTGGCGCAGGGCTTCCGCGGCAAGCGGCACGAAGGTGCATCGCACGTCGGGGAAGATGACGCGGACGATCGCGACTGATCTTGCGGGGCGGCCGCGCATCATCGGAGTGATACTGCCCACTTGACGCAAAGGTTAGTTGCGGATCGTGCCAATCCCCTTATCCTTGGGTCTCTGACGCTTCGGAAAGAGGGGGAGGCTTTTCGCCATGACGTCGTTGACGCGCACTCCGGCGCGCAATCATGCCGAGATCGTCCAGTCGGTGGTCGCGTCCTCCAGTGCGCTGGGGCGGGCCGGGTTCGCCGCAAGCTGGCGTCGCTCGCTGATCCATCACAAGATCGACCCGGGCACGCCGCAGCCCAGCGAACGGCTGTCCGAGTCCGAGATGCGCGCCCGGCGCGAGGCGTCGGGCCTGCTGGTGCAGATCGCGACCCCGGTGCTGGACCGGCTGGCGCGGGCGGCCTGCGATGCGGGGTGCACGGTGCTTTTGTCGGACGCATCGGGGCTGGTGCTGGATGAACGCGTGCGCGCAGGCGATGCGCGCGACTTCCACGCCTCGGATCTGGCGCCGGGCACCAACTGGTCCGAAGGGGCGCAAGGCACCAATGGCATCGGCACCTGTCTGGCCGAAGGCCGCCCCGTCGTGGTCTGGCGCGATCAGCATTTCCGCGCGACGAACACCGGGCTGACCTGCATGGGCGCGCCGGTCTTCGGTGCGACGGGCGAACTGGCCGGGGTGATCGACGTGTCCTCGGCGCGGGGCGACATGACCGAAGGCTATGCCCGGCTGGTCGCGCTGACGGTGCAGGACGCGGCGCAGCGGATCGAGGCGGATCTGTTCCGTGCCAGCTATGACGGCGCGCGGATCCTGTCGACCGGGGCGGGCGAAACTGCGCCGCAGGGCGTGATGCTGCTGGCGCTGGATCGCGACGATCTGGTGATCGGGGCCACCCGCGCCGCGCGCCGCCATCTGGGG
The DNA here is from genome assembly GCA_002452815.1 of Rhodobacteraceae bacterium UBA6796. Classification (GTDB taxonomy): domain Bacteria; phylum Pseudomonadota; class Alphaproteobacteria; order Rhodobacterales; family Rhodobacteraceae; genus Rhodobacter. Next base: position 28,553 of record DKFM01000020.1, on the reverse strand, counting down.
ATCGAGGATGCCCAGATCGGGCGGCTGCCGGCCAACGACCTGCTGGAACTGGGGCTGCGCGGCGGGCTGGAAGAGGCGCAGCGCGCCGAAATGGCGCGCGCGCTGGCACGCTCTGGCGGTAATGTCTCGGCTGCGGCGCGCGATCTGGGGATCGGACGCGCGACCTTCTATCGCAAGGCCAAGGCGCTTGGGCTCGAGGTCTGAGCCACGATCCGGCGGCAGGCCCGTGGCGGGCCGCCCGAGGGGGCGCCGCCCCCTCTTTGCCTGTGGCAAATTCACCTCCGAGGTCTTTCGGACAAGCTGAAACGGATGCAGCTTTCACCTTGGCCGAAATATCCCGGGGGAGGCCGCAGGCCGGGGGCAGCGCCCCCTTTCCGGTCGATGCTGCGGCTGCACCTGTCTCGGGGCTGAGACAGGTAAGCTATCCGCCCTGCGCAGCCCGGCTATGCGATTCGTGCCATGCCGTGCAGCTTGGTGCCATGCCGAGCCCGCGACGGGCCCGGGTACATGGGAGGAAGAACACATGGCCAATGATATCGCATCCGACTTCAAGGGCGTGATGGTTTCGCCGTTCAAATCGCGCTACGACAACTTCATCGGCGGCACCTTCGTGCCCCCGGTCAGCGGCCAGTATTTCGACAACATCACGCCGATCACCGGCGAGAAAGTCTGTGAAGTGGCGCGTTCGGGCGCCGCCGATATCGAACTGGCGCTGGATGCGGCGCATGCGGCCAAAGACGGCTGGGGCACCACCTCGGCGGCCGCGCGCTCGAATGTGCTGCTTGCGATCGCCGACCGGCTGGAGGCGAACCTCGATCTGCTGGCTGCCGCCGAAACCTGGGACAATGGCAAGCCGATCCGCGAAACGACGGCTGCGGATATTCCGCTGTCGGTCGATCACTTCCGGTATTTCGCAGGGGTTCTGCGCAGTCAGGAAGGCTCGATGTCGGAAATCGACGCCGACACCGTGGCCTATCACTATCACGAGCCGCTGGGCGTCGTCGGCCAGATCATCCCGTGGAACTTCTCGATCCTGATGGCGGCGTGGAAACTGGCGCCGGCGCTGGCGGCGGGCAACTGCATCGTGATGAAACCGGCCGAGCAGACCCCGGCCGCGATCATGGTTCTGGCCGAACTGATCGCCGATCTGCTGCCCGCGGGCGTGCTGAACATCGTCAACGGCTATGGCGCCGAAGTGGGGGCGCCGCTGGCGCGCAGCCCGCGCATCGCCAAGATCGCCTTCACCGGCTCGACCGCGACGGGGCGCAAGATCATGCAGGCCGCGACCGAAAACCTGATCCCGGTCACGCTGGAACTGGGTGGCAAATCGCCCAACATCTTCTTCTCGGATGTGATGGCCAAGGACGACGCCTTCCTCGACAAGGCGGTCGAGGGCTTCGTTCTGTTCGCCTTCAACCAGGGCGAGGTCTGCACCTGCCCGTCGCGTGCGCTGGTGCAAGAGGACATCTATGAAGAGTTCATCGCCCGCTGCATCGAACGGGTGAAGGCCATCAAGCAGGGTGACCCGCGTCTGATGGAAACCATGGTCGGCGCCCAGGCGAGCCAGGAGCAGCAGACCAAGATCATGTCCTACCTGCAGATCGGCCGCGAAGAGGGCGCCGAGGTTCTGGTCGGCGGCGATGCGGCGCGCTTCAACGGCGAGCTGGCCAACGGCTTCTACATCCAGCCGACGATCCTGAAGGGCCACAACAAGATGCGCGTCTTCCAGGAGGAAATCTTTGGTCCGGTCGTCTCGGTCACGACCTTCAAGGACGAAGAAGAGGCGCTGCACATCGCCAATGACACGATGTATGGCCTCGGCGCCGGCGTGTGGTCGCGCGACATCAACACCTGCTACCGCTTCGGCCGTCACATCCAGGCCGGGCGCGTCTGGGTCAACAACTACCACGCCTATCCGGCGCACGCGGCCTTCGGTGGCTACAAGCAGTCGGGCATCGGCCGCGAGACCCACAAGATGATGCTCGACCACTATCAGCAGACCAAGAACATGCTGGTCAGCTACAACCCCAACAAACTCGGGTTCTTCTGATCCCTCCCCTTCAAAGATCAGAAAATCCGGCCGTCCCCGAAAGGGGGCGGCCGATATGGTTTTGCACGGACAGGCGCGCGGGCAGAGGCCCGCGTTACAGGGTGACGCGGAAGCGGGCGAACCCGTCGGGCCCGTCGCCTGCCGCCTCGATCGCGACGCCGCGGCTGCGGATGTCGTCCAGATAGTCGGCAGCCTTGGCCCCGGTGTCGAACAGGACCGTGGCCCCCGCCGCAGGCGCCAGCCGCCAGTTGCCGTCGGCCGAGGGGGCAATCGTGCCTTGCTCGACGATATAGCGCACGATCACGTCGCGGTTGGTGTCGGGCGCCTGCAGGATCACGGTGCTGCCATCCGCCCCCGGAAAATGCCCGCCGCCCGAGGCCCGGTAGTTGTTGGTGGCGACGATGAATTCCTGCGCGTCGTCAATCGGCTGTCCGTCGAAGCTCAGGTTGATGATGCGGTGGGCTTCGGGCGCCACGACCTTGCCGTCATTGTCGTAGCGCGCGGGCTGGGTCACGTCGATCTGGTAGGTCACACCGTCGATCGTATCGAAATTGTAGGACGGGAAATCGGGGTTCAGCAGAACCTGATCGGCGCCGCCCGGGGTGATCTGGTTGAACATCCCGGCCGAGCGTTCCAGCCATTCACGCACCTCGGCCCCGGTGATGCGCACCGCCTGCAGGGTGTTGGGGTACAGATACAGATCGGCGACATTCTTGATCGCCACCGGGCCTGCGGGCACGTCGGTGTAATACTCGGGCCCGCCGCGCCCGCCCGCCTTGAAGGGCGCCGCCGCCGACAGGACCGGCAGGCCCTCGTGCGCGGTGCCCCGCAGCAGCTGCGCGACGTACCAGCTTTGCGCCAGGCTGACGATCTGCACCGAAGGGTCATCGGCCAGCAGCGCGAAATAGGAATAAAGCGGGGCCGAGGTCTTGCCCACCTCGGCGCGCACATAGCTGAGCGTTTCCAGATGCGCCTCGGCGGTGGCGGTGATCGCGGGGGTGTAATCGCCGACCAGCGCGGTGACCTTGCGATCCTCGCCGCGGGTATAGATCGGCCGGACCGTGCTTTGCGAGGCGGCCAGCTGCCAGCTATCGCCCGCGCGCTCCAGCATCAGGTCGATCACCCCCAGATGCGAGCCCCAGAACCCCGCCATCACCGCGGGCTTGCCCATGATCTGCCCGGTTTCGGCATCGAAGCCTTCGCCCTCGTAATCCGCCGAGGGCCAGACCTTGTGCTGATGGCCCGAAATTACCGCGTCGATGCCCTCGATCGCGGCCAAGTGGTAGGCGGCGTTTTCCATGCCCTCGGTTTCGGCGCTGGCATCCAGCCCGGTATGGGCCAGCGCCACCACCAGGTCGACACCCTCCTCGCGCAGCTGCGGCACCCAGGCGCGGGCGGCCTGCAGGATGTCGCGGGCGAACAGGTTACCCTCCAGATGCGCGCGGTCCCATTGCAGGATCTGCGGCGGTACGAAGCCGATCACGCCCAGCTTCAGCGGGTGTTTGACGCCCGCGCCATCGGCCAGATCGGTTTCGACGATCAGATAGGGGCGGACGAACAGTTCGTCCTCGCGCGGGCTGGCGCCCAGCTTGCGCGCGACATTGGCGCAGACGATGGGGAAATTCGCGCCTGCGTTTACTTTTTCCAGAAAGTCGATGCCGTAGTTGAATTCATGGTTGCCCAGCGTGCCCGCGGCGTAGCGCAACGTGTTCATCCCGGCGATGACCGGGTGGATGTCGCCCGCGGCCATGCCCTTGGAATAGGCGATGTAATCGCCCATCGGGTTGCCCTGCAGGTAATCGCCATTGTCGAACAGCAGCGCGTTGGTCGCCTCGGCCCGGATTTCCTCGATGATCGAGGCGGTGCGCGCCAGACCCATCGTGTCGGCGGGCTTGTCGGCGTAATAGTCATAGGGCTGCACATGGCAGTGCAGATCGGTGGTGGCCAGCAGCCGCAGATGCGCCTGTCCGGCCTGCGCGCGCGCCGAGAACGGGTGCAGCATCACCAGCCCCCCAAGCGCAGTGCCCGAAATCAGAAAGGAACGACGGGAAAATTCGGTCATGACAGCCCCCAGAAACACGATCCATCCTTTATCGGATGGTCAAATGACAGGACCATGACGCCCCGGATCGGGGGTCTTGGCAAGTCTTTCCTGCAGGGGGTGGCGGGGCTGGCGGCATTTTGCCCGCCGCGGGCTAGCCCGCGCGGCGGAATTGGGTGGGTGTCTTGCCGGTTTTCGCGTGGAAGGCGCGGGTGAAATAGGCCGGGCTGGCAAATCCCAGCGCGTCGGCGATCTGCTTGACCGGCACGCGGGTGTCGGCCAGCAGGCGGCGCGCCTCGAACATCTTGCGGTCCTGCAGCAGATCATGCGCGGCGCGCCCGCAGGTCTCGCGGCACGAGCGGGTCAGATGGGTCGAAGTCACGCCCAGTTCGGCAGCGAAATCCGACACGCCGTGACCCGAGCGGAAATCGCGCTCCAGCAGCGCGGAATAGCGCGCGACCAGCCGTTTTGCGGCCGAGGGGCGGGGGGCATCTGCAGTGGCGGGGGCGATCTGCCGCTCCAGCCAGACACCCAGCAGCCCCAGATGGTGACGGGCCGCCCGGTCGGCGCCGGGGCGGGTGCTGTCAAGTTCGCGCTGCACGGCCTCGATGATGCCGGACAGTTCGGCCTGCGGGCCGGCCTCGCGAATGCGCAGGTGCTGCGGCGCCTCGGGCAGGGTGACATCGCTGTCACGGCCGAAGAAGATCGCCTGGCCATGGGTTTGCGGCCCGACCTCGAACCCGTGCATGACGCCCGCGGGAATGAACACCGCGTTATGCGGACCGTAGCCGCGGGTCTCGCCGCCCATGGTGATGCGGCCCTGACCGCGGGTGAACCACAGCAGGCAGGGTTCGGACAGCGCGCGCATCGCCTCGACCCGCCAACGCCCGCCCTGCGCCAACCGGGCGATCGGCACGATGCGCAGGTTCGAGGGCGCCTCGGGCAGCAGGGCCACGCGGGGCGCGGGGGCTGTTTCGGTCCGGGGCCGGGCGAATTGCGACAACGGCGGGGCAGTGAAAAGTTTCACGGCGGAACTCTCTTTTGGGGGGCCTGACGATCCATCGGGATGTGTCCGAGGGCAGGGTGTTTGCGTGAAGAATAGGCGCGAACCCCTTTATTTCCAACAGGAATATTGGTTTTCGGCGTGGTGTTGCCGAGGCTTTCTCAGGGCCGCATGATCTTGTGCCAGTCCCGCATCCGGCTACGAAACCATGTGCGCTGGCGCTTGGCATATTGCCGCGAGGCAGCCTGCGCCAGCGTCCGGGCGGTAGCCAGGTCGACCTCGCCGCGCAGATGCGCCACCAGTTCGGGCGCCCCGATCGCCTTGGCCCAGAGCGCCCCCGATTCCCAGATCGGCAGCACCGCGCGCACCTCGTCCAGCGCGCCTTCCGCCAGCATCAGATCGAAGCGCCGGTCGATCCGCTCGGCCAGCCAGTCGCGGTCGGCCTCGATCACCAGGGCGGTGCAGGCGTTCAGCGGCAAGGCGGGGGGCGGCGTGTCGTCCTGCCAGGCGGCCAGCCCGCGCCCGGTGGCGGCCTGCACCTCCCAGGCGCGCTGGACCCGGGCGGGATTGAGCGGGTCGATCCGGGCGGCGGTGGCGGGGTCCAGTTCCGCCAGCAGCGCTGCGGCACCTTCGGCGGCCAGACGCCGGTCGGCGAGGGCGCGCACCTGCGCCGGGGTCGCGGGGATCTCGGCCAGACCCTCGGTCAGCGCGCTGAGGTAGAGCCCGGTGCCCCCGACGATGATCGGGCGCGGCCCGCCCGCCGCATGATCGGCCAGCACCGGCGCCAGATCGCGCAGCCAATGGCCCACGGAATAGTCCTGACCGGGCGATTTGTGGCCGTAAAGCAGGTGCGGGGCGGCGGCTTCGTCGGCCAGGGACGGGCGTGCCGACAGTACCCGCCAGCAGTCCCAAACCTGCAACGCATCGGCATTGACCACCACACCGCCCTGCGTCTGCGCGATCTGCAGGGCCAGCGCGGATTTGCCGCTGGCCGTCGGGCCGGCGATCACCACCGGTTTTTTCGGATCAATTTGCGCAGAAATTTCCAATATTTAGGCCCCTCGTAGCCGCCTGCCGCAGGATATTTGACCAAACCGGGCCGGGTGGGGAATTCCCGAGGTTGAACCCGCGCCGCATTTGGGACATTTTGCGCGGCAATGACAACCACAGATTGGGACCCCGAGATGTCTGCACAAGCCGAGCCGAGTATCAAATACAAACGCGTTCTGCTGAAAATCTCGGGCGAGGCGCTGATGGGCGATCAGGGCTATGGCCTGCATCCGCCGACCGTTGCCCGCATCGCGCGCGAGGTCAAGTCGGTGCATGACATGGGTGTCGAGATCTGCATGGTGATCGGCGGCGGCAACATCTTCCGCGGGCTGGCGGGGTCTGCACAGGGCATGGAACGCACCACCGCCGATTACATGGGGATGCTGGCCACGGTGATGAACGCGCTTGGCATGCAGGCCGCGCTGGAGGCCGAAGGCATCCACACCCGCGTGATCTCGGCCATTCCGATGGATCAGGTCTGCGAGCCCTACATCCGCCGCCGCGCCGTGCGCCACCTGGAGAAGAAGCGGGTCTGCATCTTCGCCGCGGGCACCGGCAACCCCTATTTCACGACCGACACCGCCGCCACGCTGCGCGCCAATGAAATGAGCTGCGAGGCGATCTTCAAGGGCACCAAGGTCGACGGCGTCTATGACAAGGACCCCAAGAAATTCGCCGATGCCAAGCGCTATGACACGGTCAGCTATGACGAGGTTCTGCAAAAGAACCTGGGCGTGATGGATGCCTCGGCGATTGCGCTGGCGCGCGACAACAACCTGCCGATCATCGTGTTCTCGCTGGACGAACCGGGCGGGTTCCGCGGCATCCTGGCCGGGCAGGGTACCTATACCCGCGTTCAGGGCTGAGCCTATCTTTCGGGCCCAAGCTGCGCTAGAGAAGGCCCAGACCGCATAACAAGACGGAAAAGACGACCATGTCCGACGATATCGAAATCGACATTGACGACCTCGAGCGCCGTATGGAAGGCGCTATGACGGCGCTGAAACACGAATTCGCCTCGCTGCGCACCGGGCGCGCCTCGGCCTCGATGGTCGAGCCGATCATGGTGGATGCCTACGGCTCGCTGACGCCGATCAACCAGGTCGGCACCGTGAACGTGCCCGAACCGCGGATGGTGACCATCAACGTCTGGGACAAGGGCCTGATCAACAAGGTCGAAAAGGCGATCCGGGAATCGGGTCTGGGGATCAACCCGCAGACCAACGGCCCGATCATCATGCTGCCGATCCCCGAGCTGAACGAGGAACGCCGCAAGGAACTGACCAAGGTCGCCGCGCAATATGCCGAACACGCCCGCGTGGCGGTGCGCAACGTGCGCCGCGACGGCATGGACCAGATCAAGAAGGCCAAGGCCAACGGCATGTCCGAGGATGACGCGAAATTCTGGGAAAGCGCGGTCGAGGATCTGACCAAGAAACACATCGCAGTGGTCGACAAGGCGCTGGAAGGCAAGCAAGCCGAAATCATGCAGGTCTGAGCCTGCCTTCCGCGAAAGGCGCCCCGATGGCGAAGAGCGAATCCGACCAAGCCAACCCCGGTGCGGCTCCGGCTGCGACCGGGGGTGATTATGGTGTGCGCGCCGTGGCCATCATCATGGATGGCAATGGCCGCTGGGCCACCAATCGCGGCTGGCCGCGGCTGGCCGGGCATCGCCGGGGGGCCGAGCGGGTGAAGGAAATCGTGCGTGCCGCCCCGGATCTGGGCGTAAAACACCTGACGGTCTATGCGTTCTCCACCGAAAACTGGAAACGCTCGACCGAAGAGGTGCTGGGTCTGATGGGGATTTTCGCGCGCTACATCGAGAAAGAGGCCGACGCGCTGTCGGCCGAAGGTGTGCGCCTGCGGTTCATTGGCGAACGCGGGCGGCTGGATGGCCGCCTGGCGCGGCTGATGTCGGGGATCGAGGAGCGCACCGCCGCCAATACCCGGCTGACGCTGACCGTCGCGATCAATTACGGCGGGCGTAACGAGCTGGCGCGTGCTGCGGCGGCGCTGGCGCGGGATTTCGCTGCCGGACGCATCGCCGAGGCCGATCTGACCGAAGAGGCGCTGGAGGCGCGTCTGGATACCGCAGGCATGCCCGACCCCGATCTGGTGATCCGCACCTCGGGCGAAACCCGCACCTCGAATTTCCTGCCCTGGCAGGCGGCCTATGCCGAGTATGAATTCACGCCCACGCTCTGGCCCGATTTCACGCCTGAAGAGCTTGCGCAAATTCTGGCGCGTTTTGCCGGGCGCGAACGGCGGTTCGGCGGGGTCAAGCCATGACCACATCCCAGACACCCCCGGCCAAATCCGCCGCGCCGCGCTGGTCCGATCTGCGCGACCGGGTGCTGTCGGGGCTGGCAATGCTGGCCGTGGGCGTGGGGGCGGTCTGGTGGGGCGGGCTGTTCTTTGCCGAGATCGCGGTGCTGGTGACGGGGTTGATGGTCTGGGAACTGGCCGCGATGACCGCGCCCGAACGACCGCGCGAGGCCCGGGTTATGGGCCTGATGGCCGCGGTGGTGCTGGCGGCGGTGCTCTGGGTGCATTCGCCCTTCCTGCTGCCCGTTCTGGCGCTGCCGTCGGTGATCGGCGTGCTGCGCCCGCGACGCGATCGCGGGATTTTTGCGGGGTATGCGCTGGCGGTGATGCTGACGGGCTATGGCATGGTGGCGCTGCGTCTGGGCTTGGGGTTTGCGGCCATCGCCTGGATCGTGGCGATCGTGGTCGTCTCGGATGTGGCGGGCTATTTTGCCGGGCGCACATTGGGCGGGCCGAAATTCTGGCCGCGGATCAGCCCGAAAAAGACCTGGTCGGGCACCGTGGCGGGCTGGATCGGCGCGGCGCTGGTCGGGCTGATCGGGGTGGCGCTTGGCGGCGACTGGGCGCTGGTGTGGCTGTCGCCGCTGCTGGCCTTCGCCGGCCAGATGGGCGACATCGCGGAAAGCTGGATCAAGCGGCGCGCGGGCGTCAAGGACAGCTCGCATCTGATCCCGGGCCATGGCGGCGTGATGGATCGCTTCGACGCCTTCGTGGGCGCGGTGCTGATGCTGCTGGCGGTCGCGCAGATCATGCCGCTGCCGCTGGGCGGAGGCTGAGACATGCGCAGAATTTCGGTATTCGGTGCCACCGGCTCGATCGGGGAAAGCACGTTCGACCTGTTGATGCGGCAGGGCGGGGCCGAGGCCTTCGATATTGTCACGCTGTCGGGTGGGGCCAATGTCGCGCGGCTGGCCGAACAGGCGATCGCGCTGCGCGCCGATCTGGCGGTGACCGCCTATGACGCCTGCCTGCCCGCATTGCGCGAGGCCTTGGCGGGAACCGGGATCGAGGCTGCCGCTGGCCCGCAGGCCCTGATCGAGGCGGCGGAGCGCCCGGCCGACTGGGTGATGAGCGCGATCGTCGGCGCGGCCGGGCTGGCCCCGGGGTTCCGCGCGCTGGCGCAGGGCGCGACGCTGGCGCTGGCCAACAAGGAATCGCTGGTCACCGCCGGGCCGCTCCTGCTGGCCGAGGCCGCGCGGCACGGCGCCCGCATCCTGCCGGTGGACAGTGAACATTCCGCGGTGTTCCAGGCGCTGGTGGGCGAGGATATGGCCGCAGTCGAGCGGATCATAATTACCGCCTCGGGCGGCGCCTTCCGCAACTGGCCGCTGGAAAAACTGGCCCACGCGACCGTGGCCGAAGCGTCGAGCCATCCGAACTGGGCGATGGGGCAGCGGATCACCATCGACAGCGCGTCGATGTTCAACAAGGCGCTGGAAGTCATTGAAACCAAGGAATACTTCCGCGTTGACCCCGACATGATCGAGGTTCTGGTGCATCCGGAATCGCTGGTTCATGCCCTGGTGGGGTTCACCGACGGGGCGCTGATGGCGCATCTGGGTGCGCCCGACATGCGCCATGCCATCGGCTATGCGCTGAACTGGCCCGCGCGGCGCGCGCTGCCGGTCAAGCGGCTCGATCTGGCGGAAATCGGCAGCCTGACCTTCCGTGCGCCTGACCTGACCCGCTTTCCGGCGCTGCGCCTGGCGCGCGAGGTGATGGCGATCGGCGGCACGGCGGGGGCGGCCTTCAACGCCGCGAAAGAGGCAGCGCTTGATGCCTTCATCGCCGGCAAGATCGGCTTTCTGGACATGGCGCGGCTGGTCGAAACCGTCCTCGCGCAGATGTCATCGCGCCAAGGGCTTGGAAATGCCGCGGTATCTTTGGATAACGTGATGCTCACCGATGCCGAGGCCCGCGCCCTCGCGTTTGAACATATCTCGACCGGAAGGATCTGAGCCTTGGAGTTTCTGTCCACCATTGGCCACGGCCTGTATACCGCCGGCATGTTCGTGATCGCGCTGTCGATCATCGTCACGGTGCATGAATACGGCCATTACATCGTCGGCCGCTGGTCCGGGATCAAGGCCGAGGTGTTCAGCCTGGGCTTCGGCCCGAAACTGTTCAGCCGGGTGGACAAGCGCGGCACGCGCTGGCAGCTGGCGGCGATCCCGCTGGGCGGATACGTCAAGTTTCTGGGTGACGCGAATGCGGCCTCGGCGGGCGAGGATGCCGACACCATGCGCGAGCTGAGCGCCGAGGAACGCCGCCATACCATGCACGGCGCGCCGCTGTGGGCGCGGGCGGCCACGGTTGCGGCGGGGCCGGTGTTCAACTTCATCCTGTCGATCGCGGTGATCGCAGGGCTTTTGCTGTGGTCGGGCACCGCGACGGACGAACCCACCGTCGGCGCGCTGAGCGATCTGCCCGGCGGCCATGCCGAATTGCAGGTGGGCGACCGTATCCTGGCGGTGAACGGGCAGGAGACCCCGGATTTTGCCGCGCTGAGCGCGATCATCGACACGCTGCCCTCGCAGCCCACCTTGCCCTATCGCGTTCTGCGCGATGGCGCCGAGATCGAGATCACCGGCCCGCAGCTGTATCCCCCGCGGCTGAGCGGTGTGATCGCGCAATCGGCGGCCTATGCGGCCGGGCTGAAGGAAGGCGATGTCATCACCGCCATCGACGGCCAGCCGATCTGGCGCTTTGCCGATCTGCAGGTGGCGGTGACCGCCTCGCAGGGGGCGCCGCTGGCGCTGGCGCTGTGGCGCGCGGACGGCGGCGCGTTCGAGCGCACGCTGGAACCCAAAAGCACCGATATTCCCGCCGCCGATGGCGGGTTCGAGACCCGCTGGATGATCGGCGCGACCGGCACCTTCGTGTTCGAACCGGAAACCCGGGCCACCACCCTTCCCGAGGCCCTTGGCGGCGCCGTGCGTCAGACCTGGGGCATCATCGCGCAATCGGTCTCGGGGCTGGTGCATATGGTGGCGGGCGATATTTCCAGCTGCAATCTGCGCGGCGCGATCGGCATTGCGCAGGGCTCTGCCGCGGCGGCGCAATCGGGGATGCCCGATTTCATCTGGTTCATCGCAGTGCTGTCCACGGCCGTTGGCTTCCTGAACCTGTTCCCGATCCCGGTGCTGGACGGCGGGCATCTGATGTTCCACGTCTGGGAAGCGGTGGCGGGCAAGCCGCCGTCGGACAAGGTGATGAACGTGCTGACGGCGATCGGCATCGCGCTGGTGCTGACGATGATGCTGTTTGGCCTGTCAAACGACATCTTCTGCCCGTAAGGGGGCTGCGGCATTTTGCACGTTATGATTGAATTCCGGCGCTGCGCCGCAATTTGGCCATATTCCCGGTCTATCCCGAACCTGCAATTTCGCAGCCGCAGCCAAGGAGGGCCTGGCGATGCAATTGGTATTGAGCGAAGGAGTCCGCGGGCTGTCGATGATCGTTGATCTGGCGCTTGACCGGATCATCGTGCCGCTGGCGGTCGTCGTGGCATTGCTGGGCGCCTGTATCATCGGCATCCAGCTGGCCGAGATGCTGGCTCCGGCGCATCTGCCTTATCAACTCTGATCCTGCCGCCCCGTCAGCAAAAGCCAGCGGGCAGGGGGCATATTTTTTGCGCGGCCGCAGGCTGTGCTGAGGGGCGTGGGGATTTCCTGCGCCCTGCGCTTTTGACAAGCCGGGGCTTTCCCGGTAGTCACTTTGGAAACACTAGGGATGCCATCTGGCGGGGTGAGGGCGATGACGAATTGGCTGCAACGGGCAGGCGGGCTTTCCACGGTTCGCGGGGCGCTCAAGTCTACTGCAATTTTCCTTGCGATGGCAACGGTTTGGGTGGCCGAACCGACGATGGCGCAGGCGCAGACCTACAGCTTCAGCAATCTGGTGATCGAGGGGAATGAGCGGATCGAACCGCAAACCATCATCACCTACGCAGGAATCGGTCGCGGCAAGCCGGTGTCGGCGGGGGCGCTGAACGATGCCTATCAGCGGTTGCAGGGCTCGGGGCTGTTCGAAAGCGTCGAACTGGTGCCGCAGGGCGGCACGCTGGTGATCCGGGTGCAGGAATATCCCACGATCAACGTCGTCAACTTCGAAGGCAACAAGAAGCTGAAGGACGAGGATCTGGCCAAGATGGTCAAGACCCAGTCGCGCAAGATCTATTCGCCCGCCACGGTCGAGGCCGACGCCGCGCTGATTACCGAAGCCTATGCCAATGTCGGTCGACTGGCCGCCCGCGTCGATCCCAAGGTGATCCGCCGTGACGGCAACCGCGTCGACGTGGCCTTCGAGATCAAGGAAGGCAAGGTGACCGAGGTCGAGCGGATCTCGTTCACCGGCAACCGCCATTATTCGGACCGCCGCCTGCGCAACGTGCTGCAGACCAAACAGGCGGGCCTGCTGCGCCAGATCATCCAGCGCGACACCTTCGTCGGCGATCGGGTCGAGTTCGACCGTCAGCTGCTGACCGATTTCTACCGGGCGCGCGGCTATGTCGATGTGCAGGTCACCGGGGTGTCCTCGGAAATGGCGCGGGAACGCGATGCGTTCTTCATGACATTCAACATCCGCGAAGGGCAGCAGTTCCGGTTCGGCAAGATCACCACCACCTCGGAAATCCCGGATCTGGACGCCGTCGAGTTTCAGAAGCTGACCAAGATCCGCTCGGGTGTGGTCTATTCGCCCAATGCGGTCGATCTGGCGATCACCCGGATGGAAGAGGTGGCATTGCGCAAGGGCGCGCAATTCGTCCGCGTCGAACCGCGCGTGACCCGCAACGAACGCGACCTGACGCTGGATGTGGAATTCGCGCTGGTGCGCGGGCCGCGCGTCTTTGTCGAACGCATCGACATCGAGGGCAACACCACCACGCTCGACAAGGTCGTGCGCCGCGAATTCCGCACGGTCGAAGGCGACCCCTTCAACCCGCGTGAAATCCGCAACTCGGCCGAACGTATCCGCGCGCTTGGCTTCTTCTCGAACGCCGAGGTGAACTCGCGTCAGGGCACCGCGTCCGATCAGGTCGTGGTCGATGTGAACGTCGAGGAACAGCCGACCGGCTCGTTCGGGATCGGCGCCAGCTACGGTCAGGATGCGGGCTTCGGTCTGACGCTGGACCTGCAGGAACGCAACTTCCTGGGCCGCGGCCAGTATGTCGGTCTGTCGGTGTCGACCACGGCCGACAACCAGCAGAACTCGCTGACCTTCATCGAGCCCTATCTTTTCGGGCGCGACCTGAAGGGCAAATTCAACATCTGGTACACGACGTCCGAATATGACAGCGCGGATTATTCGACGAAATCCTATGGCATCTCGCCGGCGATCGAATTCCCCGTGTCGGAAAACGGGCGGCTGAAAATGCGCTACAGCTATTCCAGCAAGGAACTGTATGATGTCGACACGAACTCTTCGCCGATCCTGATCGCCGAAGAGGGCAAGCGCAACAGCTCGGCGTTTGGCTACACCTACACCTATGACACGCGCACCACCGGGATTGACCCGCGTTGGGGCATGACCCTGCGCTTCGGGCAGGATGTGGCGGGCTTCGGCGGTGATGTCGAGGCGATCACCACCACCGCGCTGGCCCGGGTCGAGCGCAAGATCCTGAACGAGGAAGTCACCCTGCGCGCCGAGCTGGAAGGCGGGGCGATCCACGCCCGCGGCGATACCAAGCTGACGGTTCTGGATCGCTTCTCGGGCAACGGCAAGATCCGCGGGTTCGAGACCAACGGCTATGGCCCGCGCGACACCACCGCGGTTAACGAAGATGCGCTTGGCGGCAAGTATTTTGCCGCGCTGCGTCTGGAATCGGAATTCCCGCTGGGCACGCCCGAGGAATACGGCATCCATGGCGGCGCCTTCCTGGACGTGGGTTCGGTCTGGGGGCTGGACGATACCGCCGGTTTCGCGGGCACCGTGGATGATGCGCTGCACTGGCGTTCGTCGATCGGCCTGTCGCTGTTCTGGACCACGCCGATCGGTCCGCTGCGCTTCAACTTCGCGCATGCGCTCAAGAAAGAGGAATACGACCTTGATCGGGTCTTCGATCTGACCATTTCGACCAAGTTCTGAGGTCGCAGATGCGGATCGTGCGCAGACCGGGGCAGGGCGGGGCATGGGCCGCGCGCGGGCTCCGGTCTGTCGTTTTTCTGCTGGGGCTTGCGATGTTTGGCGGCGCGGCCCTGCCGGGTGCCGCGCAGGACACTGCCGCCGAGGCCGCCGCACAAAGCCAGATCCTGACGCTGGATTGGGAGCGGCTTTATGACGGCTCGCTCTGGGGTCAGCGGGTGCGTCGCGAAATCGCCGCCGCCTCGCAGGCGCTGACCACCGAAAACAACCGTATTGCCGACGATCTGATCGCCGAAGAACGCAGCCTGACCGAACGCCGCGCGACGATGGCACCGCAGGCCTTCCGGGCCGAAGCTGAGGCCTTCGATCAGCGCGCAACCGGCATTCGCGCGGCACAAAAGGCCAAGGCACAGGCCCTGAACCGGCGGCTGGAAGATGAACGCCAGGCCTTCATCGCGCAGGTTGTGCCGCTGCTCGATCAGATCCTGGTGCAGAACCATGCCGCCGTCGTGCTGGACAGCCGGGTCATCATCCGCGGGCTGGCGCAGATCGACGTGACCGAAGCGCTGATAACGCTGGTGAATGATGAACTGGGCGAGGGCAGCGCGATCTCCGACCCCGCCGAGGATGGTGCCGACGCGCCCGATGCGCCGCAGACCGGCGCGCCCGTCGCGGCCCCCACCGAGGCCCCGGCCCCCGGCCAATAAGAGCAGGCGCCACCCCCGTTCTTGCCAAGCCCGCCTGCGGTTGTTAGCAAGATCGGGACAGGGCGGCCGGGCCAGCCCACAAGACAAGGAACTCCGATGACCGAACCCGCCCCCTATACCTCTGCCGATCTGAGCCTGATCAAGCGCATCATCCCGCACCGCTATCCGTTCCTGTTCATCGACAAGGTGCGCGACATCGTGCCTTTCGAAAGCGCCGTGGGGATCAAGAACGTCACCTGCAACGAGCCGCATTTCCAGGGCCATTTCCCGAATGAGCCGATCATGCCGGGCGTGACGATCATCGAGGCGATGGCGCAGACTTCGGCGGTCGTGGTGGGGATTTCGCTTAATGTGATCGACCGCCCGCTTGGCACCTATTTCATGGGCATCGACGCGTGCAAGTTCCGCCGCATGGTGGTGCCGGGCGACGTGCTGGAAATGCACGTCAAGGTGAAGCGCGGCGGCGGCAAGATCTGGAAATTCGAAGGCCAGGCCTTTGTCGAGGGCCAACTGGCCGCGCAGGCGGAATTCACCGCGATGATGGACCTCAAGGGGTAAGCGATGAGCATTGATCCAGGCGCCGAGATTCACCCCTCGGCGGTGATCGAAGCCGGCGCGGTGATCGGGCCGGGCTGCAAGATCGGGCCGTTCTGCCTGATCGGCCCCGAGGTCACGCTCGGCGCCGGGGTCGAGCTGAAATCCCATGTCGTCGTCACCGGCTGGACCGAGATTGGCGACGAAACGGTGGTGTTTCCCTTCGCCTCGCTGGGGCAGATCCCGCAGGACCTGAAGTTCAAGGGCGAACGCACCCGCCTGATCGTGGGCAAGCGCAACCGCATCCGCGAAAACGTGACGATGAGCACGGGCACAGAAGGCGGCGGCGGGCTGACGCAGGTCGGCGATGACGGCTTGTTCATGGCCAATTGCCACGTCGCCCATGATGCGCAGATCGGCAACCGGGTCATTCTGGTCAATTCGGTCGCGATCGCGGGGCATTGCGTGCTGGAAGATGACGTGATTGTCGGCGGGCTGTCGGGCGTGCATCAATGGGTGCGCATCGGCCATGGCGCGATTGTTGGCGCCTTGTCGATGGTGACCGCCGATGTGATCCCGCATGCGCTGGTCGCGGGGCCGCGCGCCGGGCTGGAGGGGCTGAACCTCGTCGGGCTGAAACGGCGCGGCGTTGCGCGCGAGGAAATCGGCGCGCTGCGCGAGATGTTCACCGCCCTTGCCGCCGGGAATTTTCGCGAACAGGCGCGCAAGCTGTCCGAAGAGGCCCCCGCAAGCACCCATGTGCGCGAGGTGCTGGATTTCATCCTCGGTCCCTCGGACCGCAGCTTCCTGACCCCGCGATGAGCACCGCGCTGATTGCAGGCACCGGCGCCTTGCCCGCGCTGCTGGCCGCGGCCCGTCCCGGCATGCTGATCTGTGAAATGGAGGGGTTTGCCGCTGCCGTTCCGGGCGCCGAGCCGCTGCGCTTCCGGGTCGAACGGCTGGTGCCGTTTCTGGATGCGCTGGTCGAGCGGGGCGTGACGCAGGTCTGTTTCGCCGGTGCGATGCGCCGCCCGCGGCTGGAACCGGAATTGTTCGACGCCCGCACCGCCGCGCTGGTGCCGCGGCTGATCGGCGCGATGCAGGCGGGCGACGACGCGACGCTGCGCGCAGTGATAGAGCTGTTCGAGGAATGGGGCCTTGGCGTGGTCGGCGCGGATGACATCGCCCCCGATTTGGTGCCCGGGCCCGGTGTGCTGACCGGCACGCCCGGCCCCGCCGATGCCGAAGACGCCGCGCGTGCGGCGGCGATCGTTGCGGCCCTGGGCGGGGTCGATGTGGGGCAGGGCGCGGTGGTGGCGCAGGGCCTGTGTCTGGCGGTCGAATCCTTGCCCGGCACCGATGCGATGCTGGATTTCGCGGCCCTGCATCAGGCGCTCAAACCCGATCCGACCGGCGCGCGCGGGGTGTTCTACAAGGCGCCGAAACCCGATCAGGATCGCCGCATCGACCTGCCCGCGATCGGTCCGCAGACGGTGGCGCGCGCCGCTGCCGCGGGGCTTGCCGGGATCGTCTGGCAGGCGGGGGGCGTGCTGTTGCTGGACCGCGCCGCCACGCAGGCCGCCGCCGAGGCCGTGGGCCTGTTTCTGTGGGCGCGCGAGCCATGAAGCTGTTTGTGATCGCGGGCGAGGCCTCGGGCGACAAGCTGGGCGCTGCGCTGATGGCGGGGCTGAAAAGCCTGGTGCCCGGGGTCGCGTTTCATGGGGTTGGCGGGCCGCTGATGGCGGCCGAGGGTCTGACCAGCCGCTTCCCGATGGAGGAGCTGTCGGTGATGGGGCTGGCCGAGGTGCTGCCGAAATACCGCCAGCTGAAGCGCCGCATTGCCGAGACCGCCGCCGCCGTCACCGAACTGGCGCCCGATGCGCTGATCACCATCGACAGCCCGGATTTTTGCCTGCGGGTGGCGCGTGCGGCGCGGGCTGCGCGCCCCGATCTGCGCACGATCCACTATGTCGCGCCCTCGGTCTGGGCCTGGCGCCCGGGCCGTGCGGCCAAGATGGCGCAGGTGATCGACCATGTGCTTGCGCTCTTGCCGTTCGAGCCGCCCTATATGCAGGCGGCGGGGATGAGCTGCGATTTCGTCGGCCACCCGGTCGTGGCCGAACCCCATGCCGGCGCGGCCGAGGCGGCGGCATTTCGCGAAACCTACATGATCGGCCCCGATCAGCCGCTGGTGCTGTGCCTGCCCGGGTCGCGCCGGGGCGAGGTGAAACGGCTGGGCCCGCGCTTCGACGAGGCGCTGATGCGGCTGCGCGACCGCGAGCCGGGGCTGCGCGTGGTGCTGCCCACGGTGCAGGGCGTGGCACCGATGGTGCGCGAGATGTCGGCCCGCTGGCCGGTCGCGCCGATCGTGGTCGAGGATCTGGCCGACAAGCGCGCGGCCTTTGCCGCCGCCGATCTGGCGCTGGCGGCCAGCGGCACGGTCAGCCTGGAACTGGCGGCCAGCCGCACGCCGATGGTGATTGCCTATGACGCCGCCTTCGTGACCTGGCACCTGATTTCGCGGATGCTGCGGGTCGATACGGTGACGCTGGTCAATCTGGTGTCCGAGCGCCGCGCGATCCCGGAATTTCTGGGCCCGAACTGCCGCCCCGGGCCGATTGCTGCGGCGCTCTCGGCGCTGTTGGAAAACGACGCGCTGCGCGCGGCGCAGTTCGAGGCGATGGAGCTGACGATGCAGCGGCTGGGCGAGGGCGGCGAAGACCCGGGCCTGCGCGCCGCGCGCTCGGTTCTGGGTGCGTTGGGACGTTAAAGCGCGGCCAGCGTGACGCCCGCCCCCTGCAAGGCGGTGCGCAGCGCGCGCGCCATCGCCAGCGCCTCTGGCGTGTCGCCATGCAGGCAAACCGTGTCGATCCGCGCCGGGATGCGGTGGCCAGAGCCCGCGATGATCGCGCCTGCGCGCAGCATCTCCAATATCCGCGCGGCGGCCGCGTGCGGGTCGTGCAGCACCGCCCCGGGCAGCGCGCGGTCGACCAGCGTTGCGTCGTCGTTATAGGCGCGGTCGGCGAAGATCTCGCCCGCCCAATCCCCACCGATCTCGCGCGCCGCCTGTTCCTGCGCGGTCGCCGCCAGCACCATCAGTACCAGATCCGGCGCCACCGCCCGCGCTGCACGATAGCACGCGCGCGCCAGACCGGCATCTTCCGAGGCCATGTTGGCCAGCGCCCCGTGCAGTTTGAAATGACGCAGCCGCAGGCCCTGCGCCCGCGCCACCGCCTGCGCGGCGCCGGTCTGATAGGTGATCAGCGCGGTCAGATCGTCGGTGCCCAGGTGCTGCCGGGTGCGGCCGAAATTGGCGCGGTCGTCAAAACCCGGATGCGCGCCGATACCCACGTCCGCGCGCGCCGCAGCGGCCATCGTCTGCGCCATCAACACCGGCCCGCCCGCATGCAGCCCGCAGCAGATATTGGCCGAGGTGATGACCTGCATCAGCGCCGCGTCATCGCCGCAGCCCTCGCCCAGATCGGCATTCAGATCGAGTTTCACGGGCTGTCCTCCTCGGGTTCGTCGCCGCGCACCGCGCCGCTGATCAGCTGATAGCCCAGCAGATCGGGGATGTCATGCGGGCTGCGGATCAGGGGCTGCGCCTGCGCGCGCAGCGGCGCGATCCAGCGGCTTTCGGGGGGCGAGGCCGCTTCGGCCACGTCCAGTGTGACGGGGGCGAAGCGCAAGATGGTGCCCGGCGCGGCCTGTGCCACGATGCCCAGATCGGCGGGGATCACCGTGCCGATCCGGGGATAGCCGCCGATCGTCTGGCATTCGCACAGCAACACCATCGGTCCCCCCGCGCCGGTCATCTGAATGTCGCCGGGCACGATCAGATCCGACACAAGGTTCGGTGGCGCATCGGCGGCAAAGGGCGCGTCGGGGGGCGGCAGCGCCAGACCCTGACGGTTGCCGCGCCCGGCGGTGAAGGGCGTGGCGAAGAACCGCGCGCGGGTTTCGAGGGGGAACTGCGCGGTCTGCGGCCCCGCGATCACCCGCACCGTGCCGCCCTGAAACCGCGCGGGCGCGGGCAGGGCCAGCAGCGGCGCGCCCGGGGTGGTATCCGGGCCAAGCGGCAGGCGGGCGCCCGCGGCCAGACGCGCACCGATCCCGGCGGCCAGATGGGCCGAGCGCGCCCCCAGAATTTCCGGCGTGGCGATCCCGCCGGCAAAGCTCAGGTAGCCGTAGCTGCCCGCCTCGACGGCGCCGATGTCCAGAACGGCCCCGGACGGCAGCAGATGCGCGGCGTGCCAGCGCAGCGGCGCGCCATCGAGCGTGGCGCGCATCGGCGCGCCGGTCAGGGCGATGCGCGTGGGCGCGCCGACCCGGAACCGCCCGCCGTATCCCGCCAGCTCCAGACAAGCCAGCGGCGCCGGTTGCCCCAGCAGGGCCGCGGCCTCGAAAAGCGCCCGGCGATCGGCCGCGCCCCCTGTCGACAGGCCCGTCGCCAGATGCCCGGGGCGGCCCAGATCCTGCACGCTGACGCCCGGCCCCGTGGCCAGCAGATCCAGCATCGGCATCATGGCGCAGCCTCCAGCCGGGCGCCGCCCATCGGATCGCCCGCGCGCAACAGCGCCTCCATCTCGGCCCCGGGGACGGGCACGAAGCGCAACGCATCGCCCGCAGCCAGCGGCAGCGGCACCGCGCCCTGCGGCTGAAACGGGCGAAACGCGGTTTGCGCCAGCCAGCGCCAGCCGGTGGGCGAGGCATTGGCGAACAGCACCAATTGCCGGATCGCGGTAACGATGGCGCCGGCCGGAACCTGCGGGGTCAGGGCGGTCTGGCGTGGCAGATCCCAGGCGTCGGGCAGCAGCCCCAGATAGGGCTGGCCGGGCGCAAAGCCGATGGCCAGAACCTGCAGCGGCGTGGCGCAGATCTCGTCGCGCAGCGCGGCTTCGGGGCGGCCCAGTATCCGGGCCAGTTCGGCAAGTTGCGGGCCGTGTGCGCCGCCGAACGCCGCCGGGATCTGCCACAGGCGCCGCGGGGCGCGGGCCTGCGGCGGGGCGGGCCGCGCCAGTCGGTTGCGCAGGGCGGTCAGGATCGCGGCGCGGCTGGTGGTGCCCCGGTCGAACCGCACTGCGACGGATACCAGCGCCGAGGCGACCTCGGTCTGGCCGGGCAGGGGATCGGCGGTCAGACCCGCAGCCAGATCCAGCGCGGCGCGGTTCGCGGCGGGTCCGAAGCGCTGCGCAAAGCGCACCAGCACCCCGTCAAGCCCAAGCGGGCACAGCTCGGGCGCCTCGGGCGGTGGCGGGGCAGGGAGGTCGGGCAGGCTCATGGCGCCATCAAAGCCGCAAACGGCGCCCGCTTCAACCGGCGGCGTCCAGCGGCACGACATCCACCGCCTGCTGGCTTTGGTGCCCGCCAGAGGAGCGCAACACCCCGCGCACCGGCGCCACGTCGGAATAATCGCGCCCCACGGCCACGGTGATGTAATCGACGCCTGCGGGCTGATCGTTGGTCGGATCGAATTCGATCCAGCCGTTTTCCGGCCCGACCCAGGCGCGCACCCAGGCATGCATGGCATCGGCACCTTCCAGCCGGGGTTGGCCCGGCGGCGGGAAGGTGCGCAGGAAGCCCGACACATAGCCCGCCGGAATGCCCAGCCCCCGCAGCCCGGCGATCATCACATGGGTGAAATCCTGACACACGCCATGGCGCGCGGCAAAGGCCTCGTGCGGGGTGGTGTCGACGGTGGTCGCCTCGGGGTCGAAGCGCATTTCGGTAAAAAGCGCGTGCCCCAGTGCCAGCACCGCCTGCAAGGCGGTCATCGCCGGGGTGATCTGTGCGCGGGCGAAGGCGGTGATTTCGGGGTCGGGCATGATCCGCGGCGAGGCGCCAAGAAAATGATGCGGGGCCTCGGGCCCGAGCGAATGGACATCGGTCACATCGGCACGCAGCTGTGCCAGCCCGGGCGACAGGTCCAGCAGCCGCGGCCGCGGGTGCCGCTCGACCCGGGCGCGCAGGGTCAGCGACACCGCCTCGATCGGCGCATGCCAGGCGACCGAGGTCGTGGGATTGCCGAAGAAATCCTGATAATCGCGCCGCTCGTCAGGGCGTGGGTCGGCATCCAGCAACCGCGCACTGACCCGCTGGACGCCCGGAATATCCAGCGGCATCAGCCGCAAAAGGTTGCGGGTATGATCCGAGGGGGCGGCATAGGTGTAGTCGATGGCCAGCTTGATGTCGTAGAGCATCTTCCCCCCTAGCGCAGATAGGCCGCGGCCAGCAGATCCGAAATCGCGGAAATTTGGGCGCGAATTTCGACCAGCCGTTCGGTGGTGATGTCCGATGGATCGGCGATGGACAGCGCGCTTTCCAGCGGCACCAGCGCCCGCGACAGGGCCGCAAGCCGCCCGTTGTCAAGCGCATTGGGCAGTGCGCCCGCCAGCCGCCGCAGCGATTGCACCTGAAACAGGATCGCGCGCGGGTTGTCGGCATCCAGCGCAAGCAGGTCGATGACCGTATCGCGCGAGGTTTCCACCCGGTAGCGGCGCTGGTGGGTGATGACGCTGTCGGCCACCTCGACCGCCAGATCCAGCGATCCAGTGGGCGCCTGCGGGTCGGCAAAGGTCGCCAAGAGCGCGGCCAGCGCATCGGCCCGTTCCAGCGCGCGTCCGAAGCTCAGGAAACGCCAGCCGGAAAACCGATACATGTTTTCATGCACGAGGCCGGAGAAGCCGGTGATCTTGCGCACCAGAACCGACATTGCCCGCGCGGTATCGTCGCCCGGCCGGGCCGTGCGGGTCATTGCGCGCGCGGTGCGTGCCAGATCGCCCAGGGCCGCCCAGCCATCGGTCGAGAACCGGTCGCGCACCTTGCCCGCACAGCTGCGCGCGGCCTCAATGCGTTCCAGCAGGGCGTCGGGCACCGGCTGATCCAGATCGTAGCCATAGCCTTGCAGAAATCCGGTCAGGCTGCGCAGGCGCGGATCGTTGGGGTTGTCGGTGGCGGCCAGTCGCAGGTGATAGGCGCGGATCAGGCGGATCGCATCTTCGGTGCGCTCGACATAGCGGCCCAGCCAGAACAGGTTGTCGGCGGCGCGCGCGGGCAGGGTGCCGGGGCTGGCGCGGCGGAAATCGCCGCGATCCGCGGGGGCCAGGGTTTCCTGCGGGACCGGGCGATCCGAGACGATCCACACATCCGCGACCGAACCGCCGCGTTGCATCGCCAGCGCCGTTGCATCGCCGCCACGGCCGATCCGTGCATAACCGCCCTTCATGAAGGTCCAGCCCTGCGGCGTGCGCGCGGCAAAGACCCGCACCGTCATCGGGCGCGGCAGAACGCGCCCCTCGCTCAGCTCGGCCTCGGGGTACAGCACCCAGGCGGGGGTGGTGGACAGGGTCACCGCCTCTTGCCCGACCAGTTGCGGGCCTTCTGCCTGCAGCCAGTCGGCGATGCTGTCGCGGGCGGTGCCCCGGAACGTGCCGCCCAAGGCCGTGGTCGCCCCCAGATCGAAGGGCAGGTCGCAGGCATAGGCCGAACCGATCATCATGCGCGCGGCATTGTCTTGCACATAGGCGCGTTCGGTCTGCCCGCCGCACCACCAGGTCGCGATATTGGGCAGGGTCAGCTTCTGCCCGGTCAGAACCTGCGCGATCTTGGGCAGGAAGGCCAGCATCGCGCGGGTTTCCAAAATCCCGGACCCGAGCGCGTTCACCAGGCTCAGGTTGCCCTGCCGCACCGCCTCCATCAGGCCGGGGGTGCCGATCTGGCTGTTCGATTCCAGTTCCAGCGGGTCGGCGAAGGCCGCGTCGATCCGGCGCCACAAGACGCCCAGCGGCTGCGGCCCCTCGATCGTGCGCACCATCGCCTGTCCGTTCTCGACCAGCAGATCCTCGCCTTCCAACAGCATCATGCCCAGATAGCGCGCGATATAGGTGTGTTCGTAATAGGTGTCGTTCGACGGGCCGGGCGTCAGGATGCCCGCCATCCGGTCGTGCCCGCCCACGCCCTGCGCCAGCCCCTCCATCGCGGTGCGGAAGGCGCCGAAAAACCCCGCCAGCCGGTGGATATGCGCGCGCGGAAACCGTTCGGGGAAGATCCGCCCCGTGGCCATCCGGTTTTCCAGTGCGAAGCCCGCCCCCGAAGGCGCCTGCGTGCGATCGCCCAGCACCAGCCACGAGCCATCGGGCGACCGCCCGATCTCGAAGGCCAGGAAATGCAGGTAATGCCCGTCGCGCGGCGGCACGCCCACCATCGGGCGCAGCCATTGCCGCGAGCCCGCCACCAGTTCGGCCGGTAGATGGCCGTCGCTGACCAGCCGGCCGGGGCCATACAGATCGGCCATCACCGCCTCGAGCAGATCGGCGCGTTGCGCCAGACCGGCGCAGATCTGGTCCCATTCGCTTTCATGCAGGATGACGGGAATATGGCTCAGCGGCCATTCGCGTTCCTGCAACGGGTCGTTGGTGTATTGACGGTAAAACACCCCGGCATCGCGCAGATACTGGTTACCGCGCTCGAACCGCGCGGCGATTTCCTGCGGATTGAGCCGTGCGAAACGGGCGACAAAGCGTTGCCAGACCGGGCGCATCTGGCCGTGCGCATCGAACAATTCGTCCGAGACACCGGGTGTTACCCGGTAATCGGCGAAAAGATCCGCTCCATCTAGGGGCTGCGCTGCCTTGGCCATGGTGTTCCTGTCATTTCTTTCAAAGCAGACCTATCGGACGGCGCAGGTCAAGCGTCAACGGGAATTCAGGATGCGGCATTTCGGTTGCGGGCGTGTAAACACCCGGGCTGTGGCCGATGCCTTCGAACCGCGCCAGGCGGCGGGCCTCGGCCTCGTTGCCGTTGACGGGGAAGGTGTCGTAGTTGCGCCCGCCCGGGTGGGCGACGTGATAGACGCAGCCCGCCAGCGCCCGACCCGTCCAGTCGTCATAGATGTCGAAGGTCAGGGGCGCATTGATCGGCAGCACCGGATGCAGCGCCTCGGGCGGTTGCCAGGCCTTGAAGCGCACCCCCGCGACCGACACGCCGCTGGTCTGCGTGCGCGCCAGCGGCACGGGGCGGCGGTTGCACATGATGCGGTAGCGGTCCTGATGCAGTGTCGTCATCTTGACCTGCAGCCGTTCGACCGAACTGTCGGTATAGCGCACCGTGCCGCCGATCGCGCCGGTTTCGCCCAGCACATGCCAGGGTTCCAGCGCCTGCCGGATTTCCAGATGCACACCTTCGGCCTCGATCTGGCCGCAGAAGGGGAAGCGGAACTCGGCCTGCGCCTCGAACCAGACCGGGTCGAGGTCAAACCCGTGGCTGCGCAGATCGGCCAGCAGCGACAAAAGGTCTTCCCACAGGAAATGCGGCAGCATGAAACGGTCGTGCAGCACCGTGCCCCAACGCACCGGACGGCCGGTAACCGGCGCCTTCCAGCAGCGCGCGATGATGGCGCGCAGCAGCAGCTGCTGGGCCAGCGACATGCGCGGATGCGGCGGCATTTCGAAACCGCGGAATTCGACCAGCCCCAGACGCCCGGTCGGCCCGTCCGGGGAATAGAGCTTGTCGATGCAGATTTCCGCGCGGTGGGTGTTGCCGGTGACATCGGTCAGCATGTTGCGCAGCAGCCGGTCGACCAGCCAAGCGGGCGGCAGGTTACCCCCCGCGACCGGATCGCCGATCTGGCTCAGCGCGATTTCCAGCTCGTAAAGCGTATCGTGGCGCGCCTCGTCGATCCGGGGCGCCTGGCTCGTCGGGCCGATGAACAGCCCGCTGAACAGATAGCTGAGGCTGGGGTGACGCTGCCAGATCAGGATCAGCGATTTCAGCAGATCGGGGCGGCGCAGGAACGGGCTGTCATTGGGCGTGGCGCCGCCCACGACGACATGGTTGCCGCCACCGGTGCCGGTGTGGCGCCCGTCGATCATGAACTTGTCGGCGCCAAGGCGCGAATTGCGTGCCTCTTCATAGATCGCCTCGGTGGTGGCGACGCAATCCCCCCAGCTGTGGGCGGGGTGGATGTTCACCTCGATCACGCCCGGATCGGGGGCCACGCGGATCACGTTCAGACGCGGGTCATGCGGCGGCGAATAGCCCTCGATATGGATCGGCAGGTTCAGTTCGGCCGCGGTCACCTCGGCGGCGGCCAGAAGCTCAAGGTAATCTTCCAGCGTTTCGCAGGGGGGCATGAACAGGTTCAGGCGCCCGTCGCGCGGTTCGATCGCGATCGCGGTGCGCACGGCGCCGCTGGAGGGGTCAACGCCCTGCTGATGAATGGTCTGCCGGTCGGTGGCCTCGTCCTCGGTGCGCGTCACCTGCTGCGCGTGCCCGGCCGAGACCGCGGGCAGGATCGCCTTGCGTTCGGCGGCCTCTTGCGCATCGCGGGCGGCCTCTTCGGCGGCGATGCGGTCGATTTCATCCTGCACCTTCTTGCGGCGCTGCAGGATCTCGGCGTGAAAATCGGGCAGGGGGCCGACCGGCACGGTCGGGTCGGCGGGGTAGGTATAGGGATAGGACGCCGGCGGGATATAGGGCAGCGCGCCCAGCGGCAGGCGGAAGCCCACCGGGCTGTCGCCAGGCACCAGGAACAGATGCCCGCGCCGGGGCTTCCAGATTTCGGACCGCCAGCGGGCCCCGCCCGCGCGCGCCTGCCAGCGCTGGATCGGCAGAACGAAGCCGGACGGCTCGGTCAGGCCGCGGTCGAAGACGCGGGCATAGCGGGCGCGATCCTCGGGGTTTTTCAGTTTGGAGTTTTGGGGCGTCACGTTGGACGGCAGCTGCGCCTCTTTCAAAATCCATTCGGCGGGGTCTTCATAGGCGGGCTGGGCAAAGTCCCCGGCCAGCCCCAGATGGGTGGCAAAGCTGCGCAGGAACTTGCCCGCCTCGGGGGCGCCCACGGGGCGCGGGTCGTTTTCGCGCGCCACCAGATCGGGGTTTTTCCAGACCGGCTGGCCATCGCGGCGCCAATAAAGCGAGAAGGTCCAGCGCGGCAGGCTTTCGCCCGGATACCATTTGCCCTGCCCGTAATGCAGAAAACCGCCGGGCGCGAAGCGGGTGCGCAGCCGGCGGATCAGCGTATCGGCCAGCGCGCGTTTTTGCGGGCCCACGGCGGCGGTGTTCCACTCGGCGCTTTCGAAATCGTCGATGCTGACGAAGGTCGGCTCGCCGCCCATGGTCAGGCGCACATCGCCCGCGGCAAGGCTTTCATCGACCTTGCGGCCCAGGGCATTCAGCCGGTCCCAGGCCTCGTCCGAAAACGGCTTGGTGATCCGGGGATGTTCGGCCACGCGCTTGACCTGCATGTCGAATTCGAAGGTCACCTCGGGCGTGCCCGCCGCGGCATAGCCGCCCGCGATCGGCGCGGCATTGCGGTAATGCGGCGTCGCGGCCAGCGGAATATGGCTTTCGCCGGTCAGCAGCCCCGAGGTCGGGTCAAGCCCGATCCAGCCCGCACCGGGCAGGAAGACCTCGCACCAGGCATGCAGATCGGTGAAGTCGTGATCGGTGCCGGACGGACCGTCGAGTGATTTCAGATCGGGCTCCAACTGGATCAGATAGCCCGAGACGAACCGCGCGGCAAAACCAAGGTGGCGCAGCACCTGCACCAGCAGCCAGCTGGAATCCCGGCACGAGCCGAACTTCTTTTCCAGCGTCTCGTCGGGGGTCTGCACGCCCGGCTCCATACGGATCGTGTAATTGATTTCCCGGGCGATCCGCGCATTCAGCCCGACCAGAAAATCCACCGTCCGCGTTTCGGTGAAATCAATCGAGCCGATGAATTGCGCCAGAAGCGGGCCCTCGGGTTCGGGCGTGCGATAGATCACCAGATCGTCCCGCATCTCTTCGGGGTAATCGAAGGGCCAGTGTTCGGCCAGTTCCTCGACGAAGAAGTCGAACGGGTTGTAGACGGTCATATCCGCAACCAGATCGACCTCGATCTTGAACTCGCGCACCGGCTCGGGAAAGACGAAGCGCGCCAACCAGTTACCGTAGGGATCTTGCTGGTGGTTCACGAAATGCCCGCCGGGGCTGACCTTGAGCGAATGCGAAATCACCCGAGTGCGTGAATGCGGGGCCGGGCGCAGGCGGATGATCTGCGGGCCCAGCGTGACGGGCCGGTCGTAGGTGTAATGCGTGAGGTGATGGATGGATGCGTAGATCGCCATGCGCGCGGGCCTTCCTGATGCTTTGCCTCAAGCTTAGGCGGCGGCCCCGGAGGCTTCATCCGCAAAGAGACATGGCGCAGGTGGAAAGGGTAGATTTTCGGGCGGATGCCTGAATTTTGGGCGACGGCGAGGATGCGGTGCTGCGGCCCCTGCAGTGACCTGCGAATTCGGGCGGCGTTGGTCTGCCTGCCCGATACCGTTTGTTGGAGGCTTCGTGAACGGGACGGCCTCGGCGCTTCTCGGCGTCGGGTGATCCGAAGCCGCCACAGCTGCCGACAAACCCGACCAGGTCTTCAAGTTGCTTTTCGAGCCTCCCCATGCTCCGCTCACTGTTCAAATTCTGACATGCCTTGCCCGCAGTATGCGGCGCAGCGAAGTCGAGGGGCAATCGCCATGTTCGCAAATGCGTCAGGTTGTCCGCTGTCGTCGGGCTTCAAACTAGGCTCAGGACCCATTAATCGGCTTGCGGTGCCACTGGCGGCGTGATTCACGCTCTCCAACTACAGGAGGGTGTGGTGAGCAATCTTTTCTGGCTGAGCGACGAGCAGATGGCACGGCTCGAGCCGTTCTTTCCGAAGAGCCATGGCCGCCCACGGGTCGATGATCGTCGTGTTCTGAGCGGGATAATCTTCATCAACCGCAATGGGTTGCG
>DKFM01000015.1 GCA_002452815.1 Rhodobacteraceae bacterium UBA6796 | reverse complement strand
CCCAATTTTACTCCGCCGTTGACACGACAGGCTCGTTGACGAACGGAACCCAGGCGGCGACCTCGGCGGTCACGGCCGAGACAGCTGCCACGCTGAAGAATGCCGAGGCCAAGCGCGCTGCGGCCGCCGCTGCAAAGGAGGCCGCAGCCGCCGAGGCCATTGCCCGCACGGCCTACGAGCAATCGCAAACTGGGGTCGGCGCGCGCGCGCCTCAAGTTCCTGGGATAATGCCCGCACCGCAGCTACCGGCAGCGACGGGTCATGTTGGTGCCGCGAACGCCTACACCGCCCAACTGACATCGCAATGGAGCGATATTGCGATGATGGCGGCAGCTGGGCAGAACCCGATGATGCTGATGATGCAGCAGGGGTCGCAGGTAACCGAGGTCTTTCAACGCATGCGCATGGCTGGCATCGGCGTTGGTGCGGCTTTACGCACATCATTCCTCGGCATGCTCAATCCCATGTCTTTGGCGACCATGGCCGTTATCGGTTTCGGAACTGCAGCGGTGCAATGGCTGATGAACTCGCGCGAAGAGGCCAAGTCGCTCGAGGATGCTCTTGGTGATCTCGAAAAATCGAGCCGTGCTGCAGCTTCGGCTCTAAAGGATGCACGCTCTGGAACCGCGGATCTGGCGAGTGACTTTGGAAGCGGCGCGAAGACGGCACGCGAGATGAATGTTGCGATCCTTGCCTTGACCAGGGCTCAAAGCGTGAACGATCTGAAGGTTGCGATTGACTCGATCGGCGATGCGATCGGCGACGTCTCTTCCATGGGTGTGGTCCGGCTCGGGAAGCTGGAAGACCAGTTCAACCTTACCAATAAAGGGGCGGTGCGGGTCAAAGACGCAATGGACATGTTCCGGCACGCCACAACGCAAGACGCACAGGAGCTTGCAGCGAAGCGACTCGCGGAGGCGCTTGCCGAGGCAGAATATAATACCGAGGGTGCCTCGAAGGAGGCAACGAGCTTCGGCGAAAATGTTGCCCGCATCGTGCTCGAAGCCGTGCGCCTTCGCGGAACGACCGAGCAGCAACTGGCCCTTGAAAAGGCCCTTGAAAAGGCTGGTATCGACGTGCCGTTTGAAACAGCGGCTGAGAAGGCGAAGACGCTCAAGGATCTGACGAGCGACGTAATGGCTGCGCTAAAATCGACGCGCGCGCCATTCGATCTGAGAGATGATCTCGAAAAGGCTCGCAAGATCGGAGAGGCAACGGTCAAGTTCGGAGCCGATAGTCTCGAAGTGAAGCGTCTGCAAATCGAGGCAGACCGTCAGCAATTCCAACTGCAGCTGCGCTTCATCGACACAACGGAGGAGCACAAGAAGCAGCTCCTCGAGCTTTGGGATGTGACCAAGGGGCTGAAAAGCGCGGATCCGTTCGGCTCGCTCGCCGCCGGTCGCGAGTATCTGCGCACCCAGCAAGACAGCATTGCCAAATCGCAACTCGAGCTCGGGCTGATCGGACAGTCGGAAGCCGCGCGCCGGCGCATTCTGGCGCTTTACGAGGCCGAGCTGCAGATCCGTGACATGCACCTCGATCGCAACGGCGAGGAGGCTGTGAAGATCCGTCAGGCGGCCGTTGCCGCAGCCGAAGCCGAGGCCAACACCAAGCGTGTGCGAGATGCGTGGGATGAGGTCCAAAGTGCCGGAGAAAGCGCGATCGATGGCATCTTCGCAGCGCTCAAGACGGGTGACGTTGCAGGCGCCTTCGACAGTCTGGCCTCGGAAATCGGCTCGATGTTTGAGCAGTTGGCAATCACCAACCCTCTCAAGAACGCTATCTTCGGATCGGACTATGCGACGATGGGCGATATCGGTGGCCTGTCTGGCATCTGGGATCGGCTGACGGGGAAAGCTGGCCCGCTCGAGATCGCGGGGATCAGCTCGAAATCCGTCGGTGCAATGACGGTGACCGCTGCCCAGGTCATCATCAATGGCAGCTTGAGCGGCCTTGGCACATCGGCAAACCTCAACGGCGCTCCGATGTCACTGCAGGGCTCGACCGATGTGCAGTCGCAGGTGTGGCAGTTCTTTGCTGGAAAGGGATTGCAGCCATACCAGATCGCGGGCGTGATGGGGAACATGGCCAGGGAAAGCCAGTTCGATCCGCTGGCAGTTGGCGATAACGGAACGTCGTTCGGTCTGGCGCAGCATCACGCCGGGCGGGCGGATGGTCTGCTGTCCGCGTTGGGCGGGATGGGTGGCCTTGGCAATGTCCAGGGACAGCTTGACTACATCTGGAAGGAATTGCTGACCAGCGAGGCTGGTGCTCTGAAAGCCTTGCTGGCGTCGACGAATGTGCAGGAAGCAACGGCCGCATTTGCGGGTTTCGAACGTCCGTTTGGATATAGTGCTGCGAACCCGATGGGTGCGGACGGCTGGGCGGAACGGTTGGGCGCGGCCGAGGCGGCCATGGCCAAGTTTGGGGAGACTGCTGGTCTCGCGACAAACCAGCTCGGAACGCTGGGCGGCGGGTTTGATATTTTTGGTCAGGCTCTGTCGCAGATCGGTCAGGGTGGCGCCGCCGGCGGCGGCGGACTGGGGTCGATACTGGGCAGCATGCTGCACGACTGGGGCGTGCCGTTTTTTGAAAACGGCGGCCGCCACAGTGGTGGCCTGCGTATTGTCGGCGAGAATGGCCCGGAGCTGGAATATACCGGCCCGAGCACGATCGTGCCCGCAGACATGACGCGTCGTATCATGGCCGGCGGAACTCCGGCGAATGCCTCAGTTGCCCCGGTAATCCAGCTGCAGCCGACGCTGGTCAACACCACCAGCGTTCCAATGAAAATGGAGGTGCAGGAGGTCGCGGATAGCCGCGGTCAGCGTCAGCAGAAATATGTGCTGTCGGAGGCGGTCGCGAGCGGCCTGTCGGCCCAGGGCGGAGCTACGCGGCGGTCATTGCGCGACATTTATGGCCTGCGGCCCGCGGGGATCCTGCGATGAGCTATCCCGAGTGGCCCGCAGATCTGCCCAAGCCGGAGCGCGACAGCTATCAGCTGCAGCCGCAGGATGCCCGCCGCAAGCGGGGTTTCGAAAACGGCCCGCCTGGATACCGGCGCCGGTTTTCGGCGGTGGCACGGATGGTCAGCCTGTCGTGCATCCTGTCCGATCATCAGCGCACCCTGTTCGACAATTTCTATCACGACGACTGCACGGAGGGATCGGTGCTGTTCTGGATGCCAGACCCGACGCGTGATGGCTGGCCTCTGCTGGATGAGAGCGGCATGCCGCTCACCGACGAGCTGGGCACGCCGCTGCTGATTGCTGCGCGTTGGCTCTGCTCGTGGGGGGATCAGCCGCCGATCGAGACCATCCAGGGCATCGAATTCCGCAAACAGTTTCAAGTCGTGGTGATGCCATGAGCCACCGTATCTCACTGAATGCGCGGGCTGCGCAGCAAGACGCCAACAGCGCCGAAATCGAGGTGGTGCTGTTCGATATCACGCATCCTGATCTGGAGGCGCCGATCCGTCTGAGCACGGACAACACCGAACAACTGTCCGAGGAGCCACTGATCTACGGCACCAGATCCAGTTGGCGCGGGGCTGACCCGGAGACGGAGCCCTATCTGTGGATCATCGCCTCGGCTGTGCTGCCAGACGATGACGCTGAGGCCCCGGCAGCCGCCCAGCTCGTGCTCGAAAATCTGGATGCCAGGATTGTTGAGGTTCTGCGCTCATTCACGGGCCAGGCCACGGTGGCGATGGCCGTGGTGCTGGCGTCGTCGCCCGATGTGATCGAAGGCGAGTGGCACGACATGCGGATGACCACATCAGAGGGCACGGCTGCGGAAATCGTGCTGTCGCTGGGGCGTGAGGAGATCGAGCTTGAGCATTTCCCGTCGGGGCGCATGACCCGTCAAAAATTTCCAGGTCTCTGGAGGTGACAACTATGACGACTTCCCCAGTTCTTCCCTTTGGGAACGCTCCAGCGCCGATCGCTCGAGATCCCGCTCAACGGCATCCGCGAGAGCCCGGAGTGCAATCGGAATTTGGCGTGCCCCAGCATCCTCAACCTCGGAATATGACCGATCGCCCGTCTCAGTCGGAACGCCAACGGAAAACTCAAACGTATTGCCGACCGGAATTTTTTCCGGGTCCTGGGTGCATCCGATGATGAAACTGACCGAGAAGTATGCTGGGCGATCCTCTCCCTCCACGCGTGGGAAGTATGTGATGCTGCCGAATGTCAGCGGGTTCATTTCCATCTGCAAACTCCTTTGGCTCAAATATTCGCGCAGTATCCGCGCGTTGAAAGTGTGCGCTCGATCCACCGAGTCGCACAACCAAAACGCGGGGACTGCGGCATGACCTGGTCAAACCGATATGTCGGCATCCCCTCTGTCGATCATGGCCGCTCGGCCAAGGGAGCCGATTGCTGGGGCCTGGCGCATGTCATCTATCGCGAGGAAATCGGGATCACACTGCCCGAGTATCTGGGCTATGGCTCGGTCGAAGAGCATGGTGAGATTGCGGCCCTGATCGACGGCGCGCAATCATCACCTCTGTGGATCCCGGTCACCGGAGACGCGCTCGCGTTCGACATTGCGGTGTTTAGGCGCGGGCGTCTGAGCAGCCATGTCGGCATCGTGATCCAGCATGGGCTGATGATCCACATCGGGCAGACGCATGCCGTGCTGGCCGATTATCGGCGCGGGCCATGGGCACACCGGTTCACCGGGCATTGGCGGCATGTGCAGATGATCTCGGAGGCGCGGCGATGACGCAACCCCCGATCCATGTCCTGGCGGAGCCTCTGTTCGACCCCGGCGCTGGTCGTGTCGAGTTGGAGATGACCCACGGCCTCACGGTCGCAGATATCGTCACCCACACCATGCCGCGGGCACACGAGGTCGATCTGGACCGTATGCGCGTGGCACTGGTTACTTCAAGCGGTAGCCAGATTGTGCCGCGCGAGCTCTGGCACCGCTGCCGCCCGCATGCAGGTGTGCGCGTGGTGATCCGGGCAGTGCCAGGAAAAGGGGCACTGAAGGCGGTCCTGTCGATCGTCGTGTCGATCGCTGCCGTCGCTCTGGGCGGCGTTTTCGGCGGCTGGATGGCGGGCACCCTGGGCCTGTCAGAAACGACATGGGCACTGATAGGCGCGATGGGCGTCAGCGTCATCGGAAATCTGCTGATCAATGCGCTGATCCCGCCCGTCAAACCGGACACAGAAAAGCGCCAAAGCTATGCGATCACCGGCTGGCGCAACAAATATGATCCTGGTGGCGTGGTGCCATTCGTGCTGGGTACGATGCGCTATGCGCCTCCGTTCGCAGCTACGCCCTACACCGAGATCGTCGGTGACGATCAGTATGTTCGCGCGCTCTTCTGCCTCGGCGAGGGCGAGGTGGCGATCGACGACATGCGCCTGGGCGAGACTTCGCTGGCCGAATATGACGAGGTCGAAACTGAGGTGCGCTATGGCATCGACGCGGAACTTCCGGTCAGCCTCTATCCCCAGACGGTTGTCGAAGAGCAGATTGGCGTCGAGCTGACGCGACCGCTGCAGCGCGATGATGCCGGCGAGGTCATCAAAGACGCGCCGACGATCGAGACGCCCGTGGTGCGCACCACTGGGCCTGATGCGGCGGGAGCGTCTGTCGTCCTCGCATGGCCCGGAGGGCTGATCCGCTATACGTCGGAGGGCAAGAAGCTCTCCCGCAGTGTCACGGTCCGCATCGAACACCGTCTGATCGAGGCTGAGGAATGGCAGGAGGTTATCGAGCTCAGTATCACGGCCAAGAAAGCTGAGGGGTTCTACCGCCAGCACACGTGGGAATTCCCGTCACGCGGGCGTTGGCAGGTGCGGCTGACGATGCTGACCGATGAGACCGACGACAACAAGATTTCGCAGCGCACGACGTGGGCCGCGCTGCAGACCCTGCGCCCGGAATATCCTCTGGCCTATTCGCGGCCGCTGGCGCTGGTGGCGTTGCGCATCAAGGCCACGCACCAGATCAACGGCAGCCTGGACAATTTCAACTGCCTCGTCAGCCGGATCTGCCGCGATTGGGACGCCACGAGCGGCAGTTGGGTGCGGCGTGTCTCTGACAGCCCCGCAGCTGCCTACCGCGAGGTGCTGCAGCACCCGAGCAATCCGAAAGCGGTGGTCGATGGCGGACTGGATCTAGCGCAGTTGCAGGACTGGGCTGTGTGGGGTCGAGATCAGTCGCTGACCTATAATGCAGTACTGGATACCGCAGGCACGACGCTGCGCGATGTGCTGGCAGAAATCGCGGCCGCCGGTCGCGCGACCCCCCGGCATGATGGAATCCGCTGGGGCGTGGTCATCGACCGGCCCCTGATCGACACGCTGATCGTGGATCACATCAACCCGCGCAACAGCTGGGGGTTCAAATGGTCTCGCGCCTATATCGACCCGCCGCACGCGTTCACCGTTAAATTCCAGGACGCCGGGAATGATTACCAGGAGACCGAGCGCGTTGTGCCGTGGCCCGGATACGACGGCGAAATCACCCTGACTGAGCAACTGAGCCTTCCCGGCAAGGTACATGCGGATGAGGTATGGCGGGAGGCGCGGCGCCGCCAGTTGGAGACGATCCACCGCCCAGACACCTATGAGGTCACCCAGGACGGCGCGGTGCGCACAGCGACTCGTGGCGATGCCATTGCGCTGAGCCATGATGTCCTCAGTCGGGTGCAGACAGCCGCGCGTGTCAAATCCATTCTCAACTGGTTGGTGGAGATCGACGACGACGTCGAAATGGCCACAGGCGAGGCTTATGCTGTCAGGTTCCGGGTGTTCGAAGAGACGGAACCAGGAGAGGATCCAGACACGGTCGGAGTGTCGATCGTGCGCACCGTCAGGACGGTTCCAGGACGGACCCGGATTTTGACGCTGACCGGTATTGGGCCAATGCCGCTGGTGGGAGATGTGGTGCATTTCGGCCCGGCAGCGGTCGAAAGCTACGCCCAAATCGTGACCAAGATCGAGGCTACGCAGGATATGTGTGCGATCATCCGCACCGTGGATGCGGCCCCGCAGATCGACGAGGTGTTGGCCGCAACCGAGATCCCCGCCTGGTCCAGCCGTGTAGGCGCAGAGATCGACGCCAATCTGCTGCAGCCGAGCGCGCCGCGGTTTACTGGCCTGACCTCCGGCATTGACGGCACCGGCGTGGCTAACAGGATCCAGTATGCCCTGGAGCCCGGATCCGGGGCTGTGGTCACAGCGGCCTATCAGCTTGAGCACCGACTGAGCGGCGTGCCGACCTGGAGCGTCGAGACCCTGCCAGCAGCCAGCGGTGGCGGGTATATTGATGCCTACGCTACAGGGCAGATTGTCGAGCTGCGCGCTGCAGGCGTGAGCGCGACAGGCGTGACTGGGCCCTACTCGGCCACGGTATCGATCACCGTGGGATCTGGTGACGCTGATCTGCCATCGGCGCTGGATGACGACTCGATCATGATCACGACGCTCCTCGGCGGCGCACTGATCCAGTTTGCAACTGGCGCCGACATGGCCACGACGCAGATTCAGGTGTATCGCTCCACCTCGGCCATGCTGGACCGCGAAACGGATGCGGTTGGAGGGTTGCTCGCTGTCGCACCGCAGCAAAGCTATTCCACGGCCCTGGGCGACACCACCCGCGATAATCTGATCGGCGGCGGCGCCATGAACAACGCCGGGGATTGGACCTCTGGCCCAGGATGGTCGATATCTGGCGGTGTTGCTGTGCATACACCTGGCACGGCGGATGCACTGTCGCAATCTCTCGCTGCGACGTCTGGCAAATACTACCGCATCGGATACCAGATCGGCGCCCGCACGGCCGGGACGATCACCGCTTATCTGAGCGGTGGGTCCGATCGTCCCGGGTCTCCGGCAGCGGCCGACGGCCTGATCCGGGATCGTATCCAGGCCGTGACGGGCAACGACACGATCGAGTGGCGCGCGGATACGGATTTTGACGGCACGATCGACGATGTCGTCGCCTACCTCGAAACCTCTGCCTGTCTGAGCGCAGGCACCCATTACGTCTGGCTGGAACCGCAGAACGCCGATGGCGCACCTGGCCCGGTCAGCGGCCCATTTTCTATGGAGATCATCTGATGACAACCTTGGGCAGCGCAACGACAGAGATTGGCGCCGTTTATTTGGCAGACGAGGTGATCGTCAACCGGCTCGGGTCTACCGGGCGACAGTCAGTTGATATGTTTGCTCAACAGATCTGGGCGCGGATCGGCGGACCGGCATACGAGACCTTGACCGAGCTCGCAGCAGATCTGCTCTGGGATGCTGGTGCGCTCGGCACTGTATGGGGGGATACCGAGGAGAACGGCATTTATCGCAAGGACGGCGCGACCGGCGCTGGAGATTGGGTGTGGATCGGGGATTTGCCTGTCGGCGCCGTATCTGCGGCGAGGATCTCTGAGGCTGTCGAGGCGGAGGCGAGTGATCGACGTGCCGGAGATCTCGCGCTCATCGCTGCGCTATCCGCTGCCGGTTTGGTATTTGCAGACCTCGCAAGCGGCATGGACGCCACTGCCGATGGCGGGACATTTGTCGTGGCAGAAACCGATGGCGATGGCGTTTCTATTTATCAGCGTGTTGGTGGGGTCGCTGTCTTTTTGACTAAGATCCGGCCCGATGCCGAGCTGGCCAAGGCATGGGCGACCGGCACGGAGCCTGGCGGGGTCGGCACCAAATCGGCTCGCGAATACGCAGCTGACGCGCTGCAGGTTGCTGCCGATGTTGCTACGGTGCCGAGTGTGACTGCGCTTGGGGCAATCGATTCCGCTGATCCGAGCGGGCGAGCGGTTTACGCTCCAGCCCTGGTCACGTCGATGCAAAGCTATCTGCGCAACGGAGTCACGTTACGCGCGCTGCTGGGAGGGCTCTACAACCCAGCCAACGACGGCGCGGGGACGTTGAGCGGATTCATTTCCGAACTTGCGCCTGCTGGCATTACCATTACCGATCCGGATCGACTGACGGTGCTGTGTGAGGAACCGGTCCGTATTGAGAGCGGGATGCGGCTCAATCTCTCCGGGACCTACTTCAGCAAAGGATTTTCGGCCACATCCGCCGCCGCATCTGGGCTGTTTTCCAGGGCGATATGGGGCACGGCTACTGACGACTTCGACCTTCGTGGTTTCACGGTCGGTCCGGCATCTCCGACTCAGACCGGCAAACTGTTTGCGCTGCTGGGAGATCGCTGGCGCGTCTCTGACGTCCACATTGACGGCTACTATGGCGGCCAGGCTTTCGTATTCGGCGGCAACGAGTTTTCGATGAGCAACATCACCGGTGGAACGGACAGCACCACGTTTGGGACCGGTTTCATGCGCTGCCTGGGCGGACGAAACGGATTGATCCAGAATGTGCGGAATGCCCGCGCTGGTGACGATCTTTTCCAATTCGTGCCGATTGGCGCAGCCGCGGACCCGTATTACGGGGCCGACATCGATAACATCTGGTACATCGGATGCACAGGGGTATCGCACTCTGCGCGCGTCATGATCGCTGCGCTGGAAAGCGACGAATCCGGAACCGTAACCAGCACGATCAAAAACAGTGGATGGATCGCGTGTGGCGGGAAAAGCGGAAATCGGGCGTTGTGCATCCTGAACACTGACGGTGATCAGGGAGCGCGCCAGATCGACAACATTTCTGCCATCGGGTGCCATGTCGATGGGTCAGACGACGACGGCGCGGCAACCTATCTGGCAGAGATTTCAGCCAATGCCGCGGGTGGCGTTGGCCGCGTGAATATCGACAAGACGCGGATTGAAAAGAACGTCAAGGCGACCGGGTTCTATGTAGGCTTCTCTGGGCACGATGGTGGTGTTCTATCCCTGCGCGACAGCATTGTAGAAGGCGAAAGCTCCGCGATATCGACCGGCACGTCCGGAAACGGCGAGATCGTAATCGACGGTGGTCGCCTGTCCGTTGTTGACCAGGGCGGCGGGCATGGCGCTGGCATGGTGGTGGCTGACAATGGTGCTGCGCGCATCACGGCTGCAAATGTCGAAATCACTGGGATTGCGAGCACAAAGGCGGCGTTCCGGGCAAATCATTCTTCTGCACGTCACTACCTGCGTGGTGTTACAGCAAAGAAAGCGAGCGGGGCCGTCAGTACTCGCATGTCGAGCAACATCGCAGGCTCACTGGTGTATGTTGAGGATCCGAGAGGCGATTATGACGAATTGGATACTGGCGGTTATGTGCGTCTCAACCCGATGCCTGGGTCTGGTAATGTGGTCCTGCGATTCAGCACCGCGCAGACCCTGAGCGCCGCATATATCGGAAAAACCAACAACATGCAGTCCGGGTCAGCGATCACGCTGACGGTTCCAACTAATGCGGTTGACCCGTTGCCTATCGGTGTGGTGATCCCGTTTGTCGTGCTGGGTACGGGCAGTGTAACACTGGCCGGATCAGTGACGTTCAAGGGCGCAACGTCGTTCGCCAGCAATAGCTGGTTTACACTCGAAAAAGTCAGCACGGACACATGGATGGTTAGGTCATGACGATAGACGCTGCAATCTGGGCTCTGCCTTCGTGGTGCAGGCCGGCGCCCGAAACGCCGGTTGTGGTGTGGTTCGGCCGGTCGGATTCTTCTGAACTTTAAAATATTTCTGTCCAGAAGGTAGTGCGAAAAAATCCAGAAGCTGGCGCGCCGCAACAAAGATGCACTGCGTCAACTTGCTGGGGCAGCACCTGTCCGCGCGGCACTTCGACCGTCAGGTCGCAGAGTGCCAAGTGCTTGCAGCCATCTTGAACACCTGTACCGCGCTCGGAATATCCGGAAATGGACGACTTTCTACAACCACCAACGCCCTCACTCAGCCCTGAGCGGGAAGCCACCAGTGCTGGCCAATTGGCAGGGAAATGACATCAACCGACCCGAGCAGCAGGAGCAACGAGTACCAAAATTTCGCCAGATCCTGTCCAACGGATGGGGAGTAACTCACCCTAGGTAATACCCAAGGGATTGTCGCTTCGGCTAAGTCTTTGGAAAAGTGGTGCCCAGAGCCGGAATCGAACCAGCGACACGCGGATTTTCAATCCCATTAATGCCCTTCCCGAGACTTGACAAGCCGAGTCACGAAACACCACATTGATTCAGGAATTCATAAATTATTTCCAATACTTAATGGAATAATAGATATCCACAAAAATCCTCTCTTGGCTCAGCGTCGCGCATTGAAAATCGCCCTAGATCGGTCATTCTGTAACCCCGGTGTAACCCCGAAAGTTCCTATCGAATGCCTAAACCAGCCCGAGCCGTCCCGCTAACCGACAAGTTCATCGCAAGCATCACCTCCGAGCAGCGCGTTGAATATAGCGACACGCGTCAGGTTGGTCTTCGCGTGCGCTTTGGAGCGACTGGGCGCGTCACCTTTGCCTTTCGTGGCCGCCACGCAGGCGGGACGATCAAAACCATTTCGATCGGCACATATCCCGAAACATCGTTGAAATCGGCACGCGAAGAAGCATCAAAGATCCGCGCCGCCTTCCAGCGTGGCGAGCCGCCGGAGCTGGTGACGAATGCCCTGCGCGCAAAGCATCGGCGCAAGGACATCACGCTTGACGAGGTCGTCGAGGAATATGCCGCGCGCACCGCGCCTCTGCGCAAAATTTGGCAGCCGTCGCCGAAGGGTCGCAGCGATGCCCGTCGCCGGATCGACAATGTCTTTGGCAAGCTGCTTTGCAAACCGGTAACCGAGTTGCGGCTCGAGGACTATGTGGAAGCGATGCGCACCCACGTGCCGCGCCAGTCGCACACCAAAGACAAGGCCAGCGGTCAGGTCTCGCGGGCTCGAGCCTATCTGTCGCCGGTGCTGGACTGGGCCTCGGGGCGCAAACAGTTCCACAAGATCGGCGCGGGTCGGACAGAGCGGCTCGACCTGCCGGACCTGCACGACACTCATGACCCGGCAGCGGACGATCCGACAATCACCAAGGTCAGAACCGTTCTGCTCGATGAGCGGGAGCTGAGCGCGGTTCTGCCCCTCCTCGTCTTTCCTGCGCCCGACTGCCTGCGAATGAGCACGCCTACGCAACTGGATTTGCGCCCGATCGCCATGCGCTTTCTTCTGCTGACCGCAGCGCGGTTGGACGAGATGGTGCAGATGCGCTGGCGCGATGTCTCCTTCGTCTCCGACATTTGGCACAAGCCGCAGATCAAGACGACGCGCGGAGCAGCACGCGGACAATCCCTGCCGCTCTCGCGGGCCGCAATCGAGTTGCTGAAAAGTCTGCCCGGATACGGGCGTGCGACGCCAGACGATCTGGTTTTTCCGAATTCGCGCGGGGGAACCTTGGGAAACTGGCAGCGCATCAATGCCGCGATCGCTCGTGAAAGCGGAACTTCAGGTTGGCACCGGCACGACCTGCGCCGTTCTGCCGCCACGCTGATGGAAGTGCTGGAGGTGGCCCCTTCGACGATCGAGGCCATTCTAGGCCATCGGCGGCCAGAAATGTCCGAGAACGTTTCCGCCAGCTATCGCCATTATGCTCAGGCCGGCGCCCGGATCCTGAAAAACAGGCCGAATGTGCAGAAGGTTGCGCTTGATACTCTGGCCGATGAGCTTGCCAGGCTGGAAGCGATGACGCCCCAAGACTTCGAATGACCCGCCTGCTGGACAAGAAACGAAAGGTTGACGGTTTGGGAACGGCAGCAAAATGGACCCGCCCCGCACAAGCTTGCTTGCAGCGGGGATGGGTCCGAAGGACACGCCGACCCAGAACAGTCAAGAAGCCGAGAGGCTCCAGCGCATCGAGACCTTCCGTAGCCGCTCTGGGCTGCGACCCGAGAAGGCAGGAAGGTGGAGAGAACATATTTCTGGCCCTGACAGGCGGCAGAAATATAGGCGTTGGAGGGGGTTCCGAACCTTTTGGTTTCATTGAGAATGAGGGCAAGTCTGGCCACAAGCAATGGATGTGAGGCGCCGATCTGAGGAATACGCGCCTAGCAGATGACCTGCTCCCGTGTCTGGGCCGCGCTCTGGCTCTCGTTTCTGGCCGCTGCGATCAATCTCGGGCTGGGATTGCTGCTCGCCTGGGTGTTGGTGCGCTACCGCTTTCCCGGGCGGCGCCCGCTCGATGCGGCCGTCGACCTGCCGTTTTCTGTGTCGACGGTGGTTGCGGGGCTGTGCATCGCGCTTCTTCGAAAACTGGGGCAAGGCCGTCGTGCGTTCGTTCGATTGTGCGTGCTAGACTGCGGTGAACTATTTCAGGTTGATTCGGCAGGTGGGGGCGTGAGGGTAGGCACCCGCCAGAAAGGAAAATTGCATGGTTCAATCGGGACCACGGGGCCGGGTGGGTATTCTGACCTTGCAGTTGAGCACCAACTACGGTGGTATCCTGCAGATGCTGGCACTGCATGACGCTATCAAACAGCAGGGTGGTGAGCCGGTGCTGCTCGACAAGCATGCAAGACACGAAACTTTGAAGGCGCGAATCTCGCCCGTGCTGGCGCGGATCCCGCTGCAGGACCTACGCGGCATTCGCAGCAAGGCCATGGCCGCGCGCGAGCATCGGCGATTTTTCGAAAGCCGTGTCGCGCAGATTTCCAGACCGGTGCGCAGCGGCCGAGACATCGAGGCCGAAATTGCGCGCCTTGGTCTTTCGACGGTTGTCGTCGGAAGCGATCAGGTCTGGCGCATGGACTATCAGAAGGATGGGAGCGAACTGAATTATTTCCTCAATTTCGGGGGGGATGCGTTGCGGCGCGTGGCCTATGCGGCCTCTTTTGGGCATGGCCACTGGGCCTTTCCTGCGCGCAGCGAGGAGATCAGGGCCTGCCTGTCCCGCTTTGACGCGATTTCGGTGCGCGAGCAGAGCGGCCAGACGATCTGTTCCGAGGTGTTCGGGCGTGAGGATACCCGCTTTGTTCTTGATCCGACCTTGCTGCATGAGGCCGAGTATTATCGCGACATGATGGGGGCCGGGCCGAAGCAGGGCCCTTGCGTGCTGGTCTATGTGCTAGACCGCCAGAAAGAGGCCCGCGATCTGGCCGCGAAAATTGCAGCGCAGCGTGGCAATCTGCCGGTGCGCGTTCTCTCGCCCTCGGCACGCACGTTCACCAGCATTCCAGACTGGCTGTCCGCTTTCGAAAATGCCGAGTTCGTGGTGACCGACTCCTACCACGGCACGATCTTCTCTATCATCTTCCAAAGACCGTTCCTGACGCTTCTGAACAGCCAGCGCGGGTTGGACCGGTTCACCTCGCTGTTCGATAGCTTGGGGCTGTCAGGCCACGGCCTGACAGACTGGGACGGAACGTTCCCGCCTGTCGCCTCGCAAGACCCGGATTACGAGGTTATATCCGCGAAGATTTCTCGACTCAGAACCACGTCCCGCGCCTTCCTTGGCAATGCGCTTGCGGCCGCAGAAAAGAAATAGTGAGATGTTGCGGCAGTATTGTCCGGCCGCGATGATAGGTTCGGGCGGGCTTGCGTGGCCCGTGTCTCGGGTCATGAAAAGCAAAGATGCGGCGCTTCTGCAGTGCGCGGCGACGAAATCATTTACAAGATCGAGATAGAATTGGCTCAAAAACAGACATCTCGGCTGGCAAAGAACACCGTGGCGCTCTTTGCGCGTCAGATTTTCATCATCTTCATCAATCTCTACACGATCCGGGTGATCCTGAAGAATCTGGGGGTCGAAGATTTCGCCCTCTACAATGTGATCCTGAACGTGGTGATGATCGGGTCTTTCCTAACGATCTCGCTCAACACGATGGTGCAGCGGTTCTTTGCCTTCGCGATGGGCAACGATTCCCGGTTTTCGCTCAAGCAGGTCCACGATGCCGGGCTCGTGCTGACCCTGCTCGCGGCGGTCGTGTCGATCGTCGGCTTCGAGACCATAGGGCTCTGGTTCGTCGGTCATGAGCTGGTGATTGCGCCCGAGCGTTTCGCCGCCGCACAGATCCTTTATCAGCTGCTTGGCCTTGCCTTTGTTTTCAGCCTGTTCTCGACCTTCCATTCGTCGGTGATCATGGCCCATGAGGACATGCATGCCTTCGCGTTGATTTCGGTTCTCGATGCGATCTTGCGCCTCGCGGCGGCGGTGACGCTGACGTTTTTCGCCACCGATCACCTCGTGCTCTATGGCGCCCTTTTCGCGGGGGTGGCGCTGATCCTGGCGCTGAATTTCTTTGCTTATAGCTACCGGCGCTACGAAGAATGCCGCTGGCGGGGGATTTCGCTCGAAGTCCCGCTCCTGCGCGAGATGCTGGGGTTCAGCGGCTGGACGATCTTCGGCCAGATCACGACGGTCAGCCGCAATCAGGCCGTCACCATCCTCGTCAACCAGGCCTTCAACCCGGCGACGGTGGCGGCGCGGGCGATTTCGACTTCGGTCGGCGCACAGATCCTCACCTTTTCACGCAACTTCTCGCTGGCGCTGCAGCCACCGATCATCAAGGCCTATGCGGCGGGCGAGCATGAGCAAACCGCCGAGCTGATCCATTTCGGCTCCAAGGTCACGTTCTTTCTGGTCTGGATGGCTACGCTGCCGGTAATCGCGACTGCACCGGGGATTTTGCACCTGTGGTTGGGCAATCCGCCGACCGAGACTGTGCTGTTCACCCAGCTCGCGCTGATCGAAAACGCCATTGTGGCGATCAGCCTGCCCTTGATGACGGCGGTGCGGGCGACGGGGCGGGTTCGGCTTTACGAGCTGGTCCTGGGCACCTTGCAGGCCTTGGTGCTGATCCTGTCCTGGGTGGCGATCAAGTTTGGGGCCGCAGCCTATGTCGTCTACGTCATTGCAATCGTGATCAACCTGTTGATGCTCGCGGCGCGGCTCTGGATCACCCGGCTTTTGGTCGGCCTGCCGCTCGGCCCCTACACCCGTTCGGTGCTGGTTCCGGTTTTCCTTGTGGTCACCGTTTCCAGCGGGGCAGTTTTTGGCCTGCTGCAATTTGTGCCGCAAGCGGCCCGTCTGATGCCCGGTGTGGTTTCTTTGGGGGCTGTTGCGCTGGTATTTGCCCTTCCGGTATTCGTGATCGGGATGTTTGGCTTGTCGGCGCGCGAAAGAGCGTTCATCCTTTCAGCGATCAGGCGGAAGTTGTCGAAGTCCCAAGGAAAACCATGAAGATTTTGGCATTAGGCGCGACCGGGGCGATAGGTAGCCAGTTGGCTCGGGAACTCGTCCGGGCAGGGCACGAATTGGTCGTTACCAGTCGCCATGCGCGACCGGCATCTGCGGGGCTGCGCTATGTGCAGGGTAACGCCCGTGACGGCGAATTCTTGAAGGGGATCTTGCGCGAGCATTGGGATGTCGTCGT
Source organism: Rhodobacteraceae bacterium UBA6796 (assembly GCA_002452815.1). Taxonomy (GTDB): domain Bacteria; phylum Pseudomonadota; class Alphaproteobacteria; order Rhodobacterales; family Rhodobacteraceae; genus Rhodobacter. The sequence continues at coordinate 141,529 of DKFM01000015.1, read as the reverse complement.
CGATTTCATGGTCCACGACACCGCGACCTTTCGCGCGCACAGGGACATGCTCTTGGATGCGACGGGACAGTATGTCTACCTGAGTTCGGGGCGTGTCTTCGCTCAATCGGATGTGCCGCTGACCGAGCGTTCGGCCAGGTTGCTTGATCTTTCGACGGACGCCGCCTTTCTCGCCACCGACGAATATGCGCTTGCCAAGGCACGTCAGGAAGATCTGTTGCGCGCATCGGGGCGGTCGAACTGGACGATCGTGCGCCCTTACATCACGTTCGGCGATGCCCGATTCCAGCTTGGAACGCTCGAAAAGGAAACGTGGCTCTACCGGGCGCTGAAGGGGCGCAGCATCGTGTTCTGCGGACCAATGCTGAAGAAATGGACCACGCTGACCGCCGGGGCCGATGTGGCACGCATGATCGCGGCGCTTGTTGGAAATTCGGCAGCCTTGGGCGAGGATTTCAACCTGACGGCACGGCAAGCGATGACTTGGGGAGAGGTGCTGGAGCTTTACCTCGACGAGTTGGAGGCGCATCTTGGGCATCGACCGGGGGTGTTTTTGCAAGATGTCGAGAGCTTTTGCCAAGCCGCCAACTCGGTTCCACAGGTGCGTTACGATCGCATGTATGATCGCCGCTTCGATCCTTCGAAAGTCGGTGCTCTTGTCGATCTGGACAAGGTTCGCGATCCCCGTTTGGCGCTAGCGGCGCAGTTTCGAGTGCAGCTTTCAGGGGGAGGTTTCCTTGCCCTGAATTCGCGCGGCGAGGCGCTGCGTGATCGTGCCGCGCGCGAACATGCAGCCCTGAGCGAATTTCAGGGATTGAAGAGGAAAATCAGTTATCTAGCCTACCGGAATATCCCGCTCGGGCTGATCGAAAAATTGAGGCCGTCGTGACGCATTACACCGATGAAAAACAAGCTCAGATCGTGATCGCGCTGCTCAAGGCGCATGGTATCCGCAGGGTTGTCGCGTCGCCGGGCACAACCAATATGGCGTTTGTCGGCAGTGTTCAGTCCGATCCGTTCTTCGAGATGTTTTCGGCCGTGGATGAACGTTCTGGGGCCTATATGGCTGGCGGACTGGCGGCCGAGACAGGCGAGCCAGTCGTGTTGAGTTGCACCGGCGCCACGGCGTCGCGCAATTACATGCCTGGGTTGACCGAGGCGTATTATCGCAAATTGCCTGTTCTGGCATTGACCTCGATGCAGGGAAGGGGCCGCCCGGGGCATCACGTTGCCCAAGTCATCGACCGCAGCTCGATGCCGGCCGATGTTGTCAAACTCAGCGTCGACCTGCCTCTGGTCCGCGATGCCGAGGAGGTTTGGGAATGCGAGATGAAGGTCAATCGCGCGATCCTTGAACTGAAACGCCATGGCGGCGGGCCCGTGCATATCAATCTGCCCACGACCTACAGCCGCGATTTCTCGGTCAAGGAGTTGCCAAGCTATCGCAAGGTCGATCGCTGGGGGTGGGGTGATACCCTGCCCGAACTCAAGGGGCGGGTGGCCATCTTCATCGGCGCACACCGTGCCTTCGGCGCGGGAGAAACCGCCGCGATCGAACGCTTCTGCGAGGTTCATGACGCGGCAGTCTTCTGCGATCATACCAGCGGCTATCACGGAAAATACCGGGTTCAGTCGGCATTGATCGGCGGGCAGGAGCGGGCCAATCAATCCGCGATCCGGCCCGACGTGCTGATCCACCTTGGCGAGGTCTCGGGCGATTACGAAAGCCACAAGATCCCGCGCAAGACGGTTTGGCGGGTCAGCCCTGATGGCGAAATCCGCGACACGTTCCGCAAGCTGCGCCATGTCTTTGAAATGCCCGAGCGGCAGTTCTTCGAACATTACACGCAAGGCAAAGCGGGCGAGACCAAATACTACGAGACCTGCAAGATGCTGCTGGCGCAAAAGCGTGCGCTGGTGCCCGATCTGCCCTTCTCGAATCTCTGGATCGCTTCACAATTCGCCGCACAGGTGCCCAAGGGCTCGGTGGTGCATTTCGCGATCCTGAACAGCCTGCGGGCATGGAATTTCTTCGACCTGCCCGAAGGGGTTCGCGCGGCCTCGAATACCGGGGGTTTTGGCATCGACGGCTGCATGTCCTCGCTGGTGGGGGCGGCGCTGGCCGATCCAGACCGGCTCTATTTCCTGGTGACGGGCGATCTGGCGTTCTTTTACGACATGAACGTGCTGGGTAATCGCCATCTGGGCAAGAACGTGCGGATCTTGCTGGTCAACAACGGCAAGGGCACCGAATTCACCCAGCACAACCACCCCGGTTCTCAGTTCGGCGCGGATGCGAATGCCTTTATCGCGGCGGACGGGCATTTCGGTCGGATGTCGCCCGATCTGGTGAAAGGCTATGCCGAGGCGCTGGGGCTCGATTATCTCGCCTTCCGGGGCAAGCAGGAAAGCGCGCAGATCGCCGCGCGCCTGTTGTCGCCCGAACAGGCCGCCCGCCCGCTCCTGGTCGAGGCCTTCGTGGACGCGGAGGATGAAAGCAACGCGCTGAAGACGATCAAAAATCTTGAATCAAACCTGTCAGGCGATGCCAAGCACATGGTCAAAAACCTTCTCGGGCCGACAAAGGTTCGGGCGCTGAAGCGGGTGCTCGGCAAATGATGACGGCGTGTTTCGGCTGAAGGGGAAGAGATAGGGGTATGTTACCGTTAGAACGCTGGCCTGCCTCAAGCTTATGCGGCAGGGAAATACAGTGTGGATATTGAGGTTTTCCCTAGACCGGGACGGACCGAAGACACGAAGTGAAGAATGGCATAATGAACGTCAACAATTTTATTGCGCATACTGAAATAGAAAGCGTTCTCTTGATACAGCCCCGGCGCTTCGGCGATGAGAGGGGTTTCTTCTCGGAGAGCTGGAACCGGCGCTCTTTGGAAGAGGCGGGGGTGTTCCTGCCGGAATTCGTGCAGGACAATCACTCGCTTTCGCGCGCTGTGGGCACGGTGCGCGGCCTGCATTTCCAATCGCCCCCCCATGCGCAGGCCAAGCTTGTGCGTTGCGGGCGTGGACGGCTCTTTGATGTAGCCGTCGACATTCGTAAGGGCAGCCCGACCTACGGCAAATGGGTGGGCGAAGAACTGAGCTTCGACAACGGCAAGCAACTATTCATTCCGGCGGGCTTCCTGCACGGCTTCGCAACCCTCGAGCCCAATACCGAAATTGTCTACAAATGCTCGGATCACTACGCCCCCGAATGTGACGGCGCCGTGCGCTGGGACAGTTGCGGTATTGTCTGGCCCGAAACCGGCGCCACGCCGATCTTGTCGGGCAAGGATAGTGCCGCCCCGGCTCTGGCCGATTTCGACAGCCCCTTCAATTACGAGGCCTGAGATGAAGATACTCGTCACGGGTGGCGCGGGTTTCATTGGCTCGGCGGTGGTGCGCCTTGCCATGTCGCGCGGCCATGAGGTTGTGAACGTGGATGCGCTTACCTACGCCGGTTCGCTGGGCAACGTCGCCCCGGTGGCCGATCTGCCCGGTTACGCCTTCGAACAGGTCGACATCCGCGACCGCGCCGCGCTTGATCGTGTTTTCGCCGCCCATCGCCCCGATACGGTGATGCACCTCGCTGCCGAAAGCCATGTCGACCGTTCGATCGACGGGCCCGGCGATTTCATCGAGACCAATATCACCGGCACCTACAACATGCTCGAAGCCGCCCGCGCCTATTGGCAGCGCGAGGGCAAGCCCGAGGGCTTCCGCTTCCACCATATCTCGACCGATGAGGTCTTCGGCTCGCTGCCCAACGACCCGAGCGTGAAATTCACCGAAGATACGCCCTACGATCCGCGCAGCCCCTATTCGGCCTCTAAGGCGAGCTCCGACCACCTCGTGCGGGCCTGGCACGAGACCTACGGTCTGCCGGTTGTGCTGACCAATTGCTCCAACAATTACGGCCCCTATCACTTCCCGGAAAAGCTGATTCCGGTGGTGATTCTGAACGCGCTTGCGGGCAAGCCGCTGCCGATCTACGGCAAGGGCGACAACATCCGCGATTGGCTCTTCGTCGAAGATCACGCCGATGCGCTTTTGCTGGTGGTGGCCAAGGGCGAGCTGGGCCGCAGCTACAACATCGGCGGCGAGAACGAGCGCACCAACCTCGAATTGGTGCGCGCGCTGTGCGCCATTCTCGACGAGAAATGCCCCAAGGCATCGGGCTCCTACGCCGATCAGATCACCTTCGTCACCGACCGCCCCGGCCATGATGCGCGCTATGCCATCGACCCCACGCGGATTCGCACCGAACTTGGCTGGCGGCCTAGCGTGACGGTGGAAGAGGGCCTCGCGCGCACCGTCGAGTGGTATCTGACCCACGAAGACTGGTGGCGCCCGCTTCTTGAGCGCAAGGGCGTGGGTGTGCGGTTGGGCAAGGGCTGAGTGCGATGACGATGTTGATCCTTGGTTCGACCGGGCAGGTTGCCACCGAATTGCGTGCCCTCGCGCCGCAGGCCGGTTTTCTTTCGCGCGCCGAGGCCGATCTCGTCGATCCGGCGGCTTGCGCCGAGGCGATCCGCCGGATCGCGCCCTCGGCGGTGATCAACGCGGCGGCCTACACGGCGGTGGACAAGGCCGAAAGCGAAGAAGACCTCGCCACCGCGATCAATGGCACCTCGCCTACGGCCATGGCCGAGGCCTGCGCCGCGCTCGGTGTGCCCTTCGTGCAGATATCCACCGATTACGTCTTTGCCGGCGACGGCACCGCGCCGTGGAAGCCCTCAGATCCGACCGGCCCGCTCGGCGCCTATGGTCGCTCGAAACTGGCGGGCGAAGAGGGCGTGCGCGCGGCGGGCGGCCCGCACGCCATCTTGCGCACCAGCTGGGTGTTCTCGGCGCATGGGACGAATTTCGTGAAAACCATGCTGCGCCTTGGCGCCACGCGCAACAAACTCACCGTGGTGGCCGACCAGATCGGCGGCCCCACCCCGGCACGCGCCATCGCCGCGGCCTGCCTGCGCATCGCCGAAGTGCTCGGCACGCAGCCCGAGTTGAGCGGCACCTATCACTTTTCGGGCGCGCCCGATGCAAGCTGGGCCGATTTCGCCCGCGAGATCATGGCGCAAGCAGGTCTTGCCTGTGCCATCGAGGACATCCCCACCTCGGCCTATCCCACGCCGGCCCGCCGCCCCGCCAACTCGCGGATGGACTGCACGGGCCTCGCCGGTTTCGGGCTTTCCCGCCCCGACTGGCGCGCGGAGCTGAGCGCAGTCCTGCAACAACTCGGAGCAGCCAAATGAGCAATCGCAAAGGTATCATCCTCGCCGGCGGGTCGGGCACACGGCTTTACCCGATTACCATGGGCGTGTCGAAGCAACTGCTGCCGATCTACGACAAGCCGATGATCTACTATCCGATTTCGGTGCTGATGTTTGCCGGCATCCGCGAGATCGCCATGATCACCACGCCGCAAGATCAGGAGCAGTTCATCCGAATCCTCGGCGATGGCAGCCAATGGGGCATTTCGCTCAGCTATATCACCCAACCCTCGCCCGACGGGCTGGCGCAGGCCTATCTGCTGGCCGAGGATTTCCTTGCCGGCGCGGCCTCGGCAATGGTGCTGGGCGACAACATCTTCTTCGGGCATGGCCTGCCTGAGCTCCTGCGCGCCGCCGATGCGCAGCCCGAGGGCGGCACCGTCTTCGGCTATCACGTCGCCGACCCAGAGCGCTATGGCGTGGTCGATTTCGACGCCGAGGGCAAGGCGATCGCGATCATCGAAAAGCCGCCGGTGCCGCCGTCGAACTACGCGGTGACCGGGCTCTACTTTCTTGACAACACCGCCTCGGCGCGGGCTAAAGAGGTCAAGCCTTCCGCGCGTGGCGAACTCGAGATCACCACGCTGCTCGAGACCTATCTGCACGAGGGCAAGCTTTCGGTGCAACAGATGGGCCGCGGCTATGCCTGGCTCGATACCGGCACCCATGGCAGTCTGCTTGATGCGGGCAACTTCGTGCGCACCTTGCAGCTGCGCCAGGGCCTGCAGACGGGCTGTCTCGATGAAATCGCCTATCGTTCGGGCTGGATCGATGGCGAGGCTCTGGCCGCTCGGGCCAAGACCTTCGCCAAGAACGAGTATGGCCAGTATCTGCAGGGACTTTTGAAGAGCCGGTGGTAGGGCGGGGTGGCCAGCATAAGGCGACAAAGCTGGCGCAAGGTCCGGAATGCCAAGCGCTGTGCAATTTGATTGGGGAAGATTGCGTATGATACGCGACGGCTTGGATAACGCGATCACGCAGCGGCGGCGTTTGTGGTTCATTGGCCAGCTACCGCCCCCGGTCAATGGCCAGAACGTGTTCAACGGACGCATGGCGGAACGTTTTGCCAGCTATACCGATCTGCACGTTCTGCCTTTGGGGGCGGGTGCGGGGGCCAAGCTGTGGCGGGCGGTGGTGAACCCGCTGCGGCTGCTCTTGAGGCTGCGCCGTGACGACCTCGTTTATGGCTCGTTGCCAGGGCAACTCGGGGCGTGGCTGTTCTTGCCCACGGTTCTGGTGCTGCGGCTGCGTCGCCATGTCTTCTATCTGCACCACCACAGCTTTCGCGCCGTTGCCATCGGCCCCTTGCGGGCGATCGCGCTGATCGAGCGGCTCGGCGGGGTCTGGCTGCGCCATATCCTGCTGTGCGAGCGGATGCGCGACGGGTTCGCCGCGCTCTATTCAAACGGGCGCAGCGCTCACATCCGGGTCATGCCCAATGCCGCGCTTTATTCCGCCCAAAAGCGGGACGCGTTGTCGGCGCGCGCGGGTGAGGTCCGCTTCGGCCATATGAGCGTGATGACCGAGGAGAAGGGGGTGCCCTATCTGATTGACCTCTGGACCGCGCTTCTGGCGCAAGGCTGCGAAGGCAGGTTGATCCTGGCCGGGCCGATCCCGGACCCGGGGTTGCGCGCCCGCGTCGAGGCTGCGGTGGCCGCCCATCCGGGCCGGATCGAATGGCGCGGGCCGCTTTCGGGCGCGCCCAAGCAGCAGTTTTTCGACGAGATCGACCTGTTCGTGCTGCCCACGAAGCTGATCGACGAGGCGGATCCGCTGGTCTTGCTGGAGGCCTATGCAAACGGGGTGGCGGTGCTTGCACCGGATCGGGGCTGCATTCGCGGCCGGCTGATTTCCGAGGATTGGCTGATGTCGATGGATCCGGCCCGGGATGCGGCGCTTCTGGCTGAGAAGCTCGCTCAGGTGAAGGCCGGACGAGAGAGCCTGCCCGCGGCCATTCAGGCCCATTCCGAGCGGTTGAACCAGGCGGCGCATGCCGCTGGCGCGGCGCTGTTTGCCGAACTGGGCGCAGGCTCAGAGGCGATTGCCCGGATTCTGGGCGAGGCAGGCTGAACGCAGCTGCCGGGGCGCCGCGGCCGCACCTCTGGACGTGGCTCAGCGCAGCGGTGCCAGCCCAAGCCTGGCGCGCAGCCAGCGCCGCGCCTGCGTCGCTTTCCAGCGCCACGACTGGTTGTAGATCACGTCGATCATCTCCAGAAGCGGCGCATCCGCCGCGACGAGATCACGCCGTTCGGCGGCTTCGGCGATGCGAGCGAGAGCGCCTAGATCGGGCGGGCGCTTCGCCACGGCACAAAGGCGGTCGTAAAGATCGCTCATCTCGTGCAATTCCACGAGGATCGCGACGGCCTCGCGCCTGGCGGCGGGCGTCACCACTTTCGGCTAAGGAGATCCTTCAGCGCGGCCTGGTCGAGCAGGGCATCCGCCAAAAGGCGCTTCAGCTTCGCGTTCTCGTCCTCAAGCGCCTTCAGCCGCTTCGCGTCCGAGACCTCCATGCCCCCGAACTTCGCCTTCCAGGCGTAGAACGTGGAATTGCTGATCCCGTGCCGACGGCAGAGATCGGCGGTCTTCGCCCCTGCCTCGGCCCCCTCAGGATGTCAATGATCTGGGCTTCGTTGAACTTCGATGGCTTCATTACATCCGGTCCTTCTGTTGGGCCGGACTCTAGCATCAGATGGACGAGTTATCGGGGGTCACAGCAGTGGGGCTCTGTCTGTGAATTTATATCAGTATTTCCAAAACCACTCGAAAAACGGGTTGCCGTGCTCTTGTCTTTGATACGCGTCACGATGCATTGGCGCGAAAGAAACCTTTGTGCATCGCCAGTCGGCGCGACCAATTCACGCCGAGGCGCGCGTGCTGCGAGCCAAGCTTGTAACCCAGAAACTTTGCCCCACTCATCGCGACGGAGCGGAGGGCAGCATCGGGACGCTTGCGCGACAGGCAAAAGCGGATCTGATCGATCGCAATTCGCGCGCCCTCACTTTCGGGGCGGCCGAACGCCTCTAATATCCAAGCTTCCATGCTATGGAAAACGCCGATGTCGAAATAGCGCGAGAATTCCTCGCGCAGGGTATAGTTGTGCGAATGGCGCACCTTCGCCTCGGCGACATAGGCGACTTTCCAACCTTTCTGCAGCATGCGGGCTACCGCGTAAGCGTCTTCGCTCAAGATCACGGACCTCGGGAAACCTCCAACCTGCTCCAGCGCCGTGCGCCGATAGGCGGCGAAGGAATTCGAAGCGAAACATTTGCGAATCCCGACGGGGAAATCAGCCTCCATCGAGGTCACATAGGATTTGGCGGTATAGCTGGTTGCGCGAGCATGTTCGGCAAAGAGATTGGCGTCGCGATGCGGAAGCTGGCGCCCGTAGGCCGCCCCCACGGCTGGATCGTCGAATGCAGCAACCAGATTGGCGATGGCATGAGGATCATCGAGAATCGCATCTTGGGTGAGGAAGACAATGATCTCGTCATCGACAAGCTTCACGGCATCGGAGCGGGTTCCACCATGATCGAACGTGCCCGGCGCGACATCATGCACGCGGAATCCGTATTGGAGCGAAAGCGCACGCGAGCCGTCCTTTGAGCCACTTTCCATGACCAGACGTTCCGACACAGGGGGAACCTGCTCGGCCACTGCGTCAAGGCATTCTCGGTAGCGCTCTCCTCCGTTCCAGACGGGAATGACCAGTGCGACCATTAATTTGGCTCCTCGCTTGATCCGGGCTGCTTGTGGAACGGCTTCACCGCCTTTTAAATACTATTTCATCACGTGGGTGAGGCACAACCACGGAGTGCCGCCGCAGGCCTTGGGCGATTGCTATTGCTCAGCGTGGTGCGCACACGTTACGCTGCAACTGCGAGAGTGGTATGTGATATCGGGCTGAAAGCGCGTGCGCGGATGGCGACGATTTCCGCGAATCAAGGGGAAAACATGACATTACCGAGCTTCCTGCTGATCGGCGCAATGAAGGCTGGAACGACCACGCTTTACGAAGAGCTTTTGCATGTGGGCGGCATCTGGCTTCCCCCGGAGAAAGAGCCCAACGATCTGGCCTTCGAGGCGGTCGAAACCCCCGAGGGCCTTGCGGCCTATCGGCGCAAGTTCGACGGTTGCCCGCCCGGTGTCATGGCCGGTGACGCCTCGACCGCCTATGCGAAGCGCCCGACCTACCAGGGGGTCGCCGAAAGGGCGCGCAGACTGCTTGGTCCAGAGGTCAAGATCATCTACATGACCCGAGACCCGATCCGGCGCATCGTCAGCCAGTATCACCACCTCTGGGGGCTTGAACTGGAACAGCGCCCGCTCAACGAGGCCGTGCTTGAGGATGAAAGCTATGTCGCCTATTCCCGCTACGAATGGCAGCTTGCTCCGTGGCGCGAGACGTTTGGCGATGAGAACGTTCTGGTCGTGAAATTCGAGGATTTCCTCGCCGACCGTCCCGCCGAGTTCGCCCGCATCTGCCGGTTTCTCGGTGTCGAGGCCGCGGTGCAGCCCTCGGGCACGCATCGCAATGCTTCCGAAGGTGCGCTGGTGGCGGTGGAGGGCACGCTGCTCGGGCGCATTTCCACTTCGCATTTCTACCTTTACCGGATCAAGCCCCTCTTGCCGCGTGGCCTGCGCGACAGGATCCGGTCGCTGATCTTGCCCAAGGCGCGCCCGATGACCGAGAAGCTCGACGATGCCACGCGCCGGAAGCTTGTGGAGGCTCTGGCTGGAGATGCGCTCGCTGCGGGTTATCTGGGCGTCAGCTGAGTCCGCACCTCAGCCGGGCTCGGCAGTGGATACCGCCTGTGGCTTGGTTTACGTGCGATGATGTAGCGCAACAGCATATAGGCAAAGAGGAAGGCAAAAAGGTCCATCCCGAAGCGAATGACCGCGAGAGACAGGTTGATATTCGACAGCCCGACGAAATTGCTTGCAACGATGTAATACAGGACTGGTGCCGTCGGCGTTGCCGATTTCAGAGGGTCGAACGAATTGGCGATCAGGCGCAGGACGAATCCGAACAACGCACTGAACGAGAAAAATCCGAGCCAGCCGAAGTTGATATATCCTTCGGCCATGAAAGAGGGGGGGAATCCATTGCGGAGCGCCCCAAGGTGATAGATTTCCTCCTTGACCCGCCGTCCGAGAGCCGTTTCGGGTTTTCCGGGCCAGATCGATCTGGGAATCGGCGCGAAGACCCAGGCGGTCAGGGTGCTGCCCAGTTGGTAGGGCATGCGCTCGGGAACGCCGTACAGCACCGCCGTGGTGCTTCCGATGGCGAGGCCATTTCCGCTTTCGGCCATGGTGAGCAGAGGGTTCTTGAACTGGACTTCCGAACTCGAAGTTTGCGCCTGCCAAGCGGCACGCAGGCCCGTCATGGCGGTAAAGATGAAAATGGGGATGAGCGCGGTAATGAGCAGGGAGCGCCACGACACATTGCGAAAGGCGACGAAGACATAGAGCATGCCGAAGAAAATTTGCAACAGGCTGCCGCGGCTGCTGGAGACGAAGGGCAGCGCCGCGGCGAGGAGGAACATCAAGACGAGCACTGTCGTATTGGCGAACCCGAGCCGCTGCTTACGTTGCAGGAAAAATCCGAGCAGGATCAGGAGCACATATCTCGAAATTGTGGCGAAGAGCTGTGAATACCCCCCTCCGGCGTAGACGACTTGACCGTTGGAGATGAATTCGACCGTTCGTTTTCGGCTGATTTCGGAAAGGCTGAAGCCCCCGGTCGCTTTCAGATAGGTCACGAGCGCGAAGAGCGATACGAGAATGCCGATCAGTACACCGATGGAAACGCCCGCGGCGGAAAAATGTTTCGCACTTGGCAGAAACCTGCGGATTTTGATCCGTTTCGTGGTGAGGGAATAGGTGGTGCCGATGATGAAGAGTGAAAGCATCATCCATAGGGACCCCGTAGCATAATCGTCCACGGTCCAGTCCGCCATGAGAAAGGTTCTGGCCGGGCTATCGCCGAATGCGAGCAGGGCGCTTTGCAGTACCGTTCCGATGATTACGCCGATGAGTAGCAAGTTGAGCGGGTCGGTCACCTTGATTGGGCGCGACAGGAGCGAGGGCACCAACAGGAGCGCCGGCAAGGAGAGCTGGCCGAAACCGAACAAGAGCCAGTTGGATTGCCCCGACGACAGAACCAACGCAAGGAGCGCCGCCAGTATTCCGTATAGGCTCAGCCCCAGATACAGGCCGTTCATCTTCATTTTTCACCGTCCTCACCTGAGCCCTTCGATAGGAGTCGGGTATAAGCCGCGACCATCTGCCTGCCTATCACCGGCCAGGCACATTCTTCGGCGGCAAAGCCCAGGGCGGCCTCGGCGCGCGCATTCGTCGCCTCGGGATCGTCGAAGGCGCGGATGATCTCGTCGGCGATCGCCTCTGCGTTTGGCTCGGCCAGAAGGCCGGTGCGGCCGTGCTCGATCACGTCGGGCAGATCGCCCACGCGCGTTGCGACCAAGGGGGCGCCGGTGGTCATGGCGATCATGGCGACCCCGCTTTGGGTGGCCGTGTGATAGGGTAAAAGGCAAAGCCCGCAACTTCCGAACAGCCGGGCGATGTCTTCTTCGGGCACGCGCGCATTCGAAAGCGTGCAGCCCTCCATGGCGGCGAGCTTGTCGAGTGCCTTGTCCATGGCCTCTGCCATCGCGCTGTCGATACGCTTGAGGCGCTCACCCGTCACCAACAGCGTGGCATCGGGATGGTGGGCGCGCACCTTGGCGAAGATCTCGGGCAGCATGTCGATGCCCTTGTTCGGCCGCAGCCCCCCGAAGATCAAAATCTGCTTCGAACCGCCGCGGTCGACGCCGCGTGCCGCCGCGCCATATTCGTCAAAAGCGCCGTGACGGATGATCACCAGCCGGTCCTCGGGCACGCCGAAGCCGCGCATTTCTGCATAGGCCTGCGGGCCGTGAACATGGATCAGCGCCGCCGTCCTGCGGGTCAGGGCGCGCGCCGGGCCATGATGGCGACCGGAAAGGCCGGGATGCACCACCGGGTTGTGCTCAGTCACGACCAAGGGCGCCAGCCCCGGCAAAAAGGGGCGCAGCGGCAACATCGCGCCGATACCGCTGCCAACCGGGTCGTGGATCACGTCGGGCCGGAAGGCGCGCAGGATCCGCCAAGCCTCGATCAAGGATTTGACCTTGTTCATCTTGCCGTCGAACCGGATAGCATGCGTTGCTATTCCCTCGAGATGCGCCCCCGCACGCGCCCCCTTGAGGAGGCTTTCAGGGACTATCACCAGAACTTCGGCATCCGACTGCTGCGCAACGGCAGCGGCCAGCAAGGCACCATACTCCCCGTGTGGGCCATCGTTGAGGTTCAAAAAGGCGACTTTGAAATGACGATTCGCTTGGCTTTGCATTCGTTTTTCGTTCCCCTGCGTTTTGGGCACCGTCAAATGCCCCCGCCTGCAATATGCCGGACAAATTTTTCCGTCCGCGAACGGCGCATCCCCCAATGATGGGCATCGCCAGTTTCCTCGAAATTCGTTTTGCCTCAACTCAAGATACCGGTCGCGGCATGACAGGCAATCTACAATCCACTGAAACGTAGAGGAAATGGACGTCGAGCGGAAGGCGGGGCGTGTGCGATGCTGTTCCCGCCCATTGATCGCTCGATCAAAGCTGTCGGGCGGACCATGGCCCCGCGGCCGCGTCGCGCCCATTACACCCGAGGAGAAAGCAACTCCGCTGCCTGAACCGATGCGGGGGCCGGGGACCTGGAGAGGATGCCCGTGCCGTGCAAGGAAATCGAGGCCGCGGGATATCAGGTCGCCCCCCAAAGATCGAAGCCTGACGCGTTGACCCAAGAGGGGGGCCGTTGAATAGGCACTGGCAAATATGTAGAAGACTATCCGCCAGTGCGATAAGCTTGCCGGAGCAGCGGACAACTCAGCCGTGTCGGCCTGGTCGCCCCGATATCGCACGGTTTGCTGCGTAACATGGCCCATTGAGGCTTGAGCCAGAACGGCTGCTGCAGGTGACGTCGCGCGGACGTTGACGCGCCATCCCGGCAATGGCTCCATGAGGGCCTGCGCGTTTCCCGCGTCGTCGATTTCGATCGCGCCGGGCCGGAGCCCGTGCCGTCCCGATCACGTCGAAAAAGGCGCCCTGCGCGTAGGCTGGAATCTTTCCCTCTTCGAGATAGTTGGCCAGCTTTGCAGGCGCCTCGGTTCGATCCACGAAGACCAGATTGAAACCCCCGTCGCTCATGACATCATTCCGTGCGTGAAGATGGTGATCGCTTTCACGCGTCCCGTTCCCGCCGCCGGCCAATAGGCGCCGGATACGGTGACGCCCGTCAGATCGGTCGTCACGCCGTTGGCCACAACGCGAACGTCGTAGGTCCCGTTCGCCAGGGTGGTGATCCGGGCAATATCGGCGGCCCGCGTCGCGGCGTTGCTCGTCGTCACCACATGCGAGGTCGCGGCGCTGCCCGCTTCGATTTGCACAGCGCCGAACAGGTTGGCGCTGTCGGCGGCACTGCGGTCTGGCTGGATGCGGAAGTTGAAACCGGCGCTTTCGTCGGCGGTGAACGTGAAGGTGATCCGATGCACGTTGGTTGTGATCGGCTCAACGGTCAGGCCGTTGATCGAGGCGGCGCCGCTGGCGACGGCGGTGTTGATGTTCGTCACCGACAGGCTGGTGTCACTCGGCCAGTTGATGTCAAAGGCCCAGATCGCGCGCGAGGCATTTTCGAGACTCACACGAGAGACACCGCCATTGCCCCTGCCAACCAGCAACGACACGGCATAGGTCACTGCACTGGACGTGGTGATGGGGGCGCTGTAGGCCCGGTCCTGGACCGAGCCTCCAGACAGGCGCTTGATGGCGTAGAGCTTCAATGCCCCGACCGCGGACGCGTAGGCGATTGATGCGTTCGGCGAGGTATACCATGAGGTAAGCGTGTTCGAATACCTCACCATATTCGTCGCGGTGCTTTCGATCAGCAGCCCGAGCGCTGCACCAGTGTTCAGGCCGTGATCGAAGCGCGGCGCGTCGTCTGCGGCCGTGGCGAACAGTTTGTTGTCCGCCACGCAAACTCCGGTACTGGCTCGCGCGAAGCTGAGGCCGGCGGGAAAGGTGCCGGAAGCGAAGTTGTAAGATGCCACGACGTTTGTGCCGCAGCGTCCGGCAAGCGATGGGAATGAGAAATCCAGTCCGAACATCATTGCACCGTGAAAGCGTGAAGACCGCTCGCCGTCGTGCCCGTGGCCAGAACGCGTCGGACCCCGACGGGGAGAATCGCGTAGTTGGTCATCTTCACGCTGCGCATGGCGCCAGAGACGGAGATGAACGAAACGGTTCCCGCAGTTTCGATGTAGAGAGCGAGAGCGACCTCCGGCAGGTCGTGGCTGTCATCGGGGGTAACCGGGGCGAGGTCTCGGCTCGGGCCAGAAAGGCCGAGCGCGCGATGCTTGAACGGGTCGGTCATAGGGAGCCTCTTTCGTTATATGACTAACTTGGCGGACGGTTCTACGAATAGACGTGGTCCGCGCTATCGAACGAGCGCACCATCAAGCGAAAACAATGCCAAAAGCTTGACCTTGCGGATGCTGCGTCAACACCGCATTAACGATCGACCACCGCCGCCCTCATCAGGCGCTTGCCATGCGCACGCCGACCGAGGCATTCACATCAGCAGCTTGACCCGAGCAGATTCCGCCGGGTCATTACGTCCGCCCCCGGCAACACTTCTAGCCCTTTTCGCCCTGCCCTCTGGCATAGACATCCTCGTAGCGGACGATATCGTCCTCGCCCAGATAGACACCGGTCTGGACCTCAATCAGTACCATCGGCACCTTGCCCGGATTCTCCATCCGATGCACAGAACCCAGCGGCACATAGATCGACTGGTTTTCGCTGACGAGCGTGACCTTGTCATCCACCGTCACCTTCGCGGTGCCTTCGACCACGATCCAATGTTCCGAACGGTGAAAATGGCTTTGCAGACTGAGTGAAGCGCCCGGATGTACATGGATGCGTTTGACTTGGAACCGATCGCCGATGACAAGGCTTTCGAACCAGCCCCAGGGGCGGTGGTCGATCGGAAAATGCGTCGCCTGAGGCGCCGCCTTGGCCTTGAGCGCGCTGACGGCCTGTTTCACATCCTGAGCCCGAGACATATCGGCGACCAGCACCGCGTCGTTCATGGCGATCGCAATCACATTCTTCAGCCCGATACCAACAAGCTCCAGCGCCGTGCTGTCCGAACGCAGCAGACTGTTTTCGCAGTCGATCGCGATGGCCTCGCCGGTCGTGACCGTTCCGGTTTCATCCGGGCCGGTCTCGCGCCAGACCGCATCCCACCCCCCGAGATCGGACCAGGCCCCGGCAAAGGGCACGACGCTCAGATTGGTGGCCTTTTCCATCACCGCGTAATCGATGGAAACATCCTCGGCGCGGGACCAGGGACCAGGAGCCAGACGCAGGAAACCAAGATCCGGCTCGGCCCCGTCCACCGCGTTCGAAACCGGCTCCAGCAGGGCAGGAGCACAGGCCTGGAACGCCGCGACGATGTCGCTGGCGCGGAACAGGAATATTCCGGCATTCCACATGAAATTGCCCGCAGCGAGCATCTCTGCGGCACGCGCCGCGTCGGGTTTTTCCACAAAGCGGCTCAGCGTGACAGGCTGACCAGCGCTATCGGGCGCGGCGCTCAGCTCCAGATAGCCATAGGCAGTCTCCGGATGGGTGGGGGCGATGCCGAAAGTGACCAGCTGTCCTTCCTGCACCGCTTTCAGCCCGGTTTCGACGGCCGCCTGAAACGCTGCCTTGTCGGGGATCAGATGGTCCGACGGAGCGACCAGCATCACCGCTTCGGGGTCCGATTTGGCCAGATAAAGCGCGGCAGCAAGCACCGCCGGGCCCGTATTACGCCCCTCCGGCTCGATCAGCACCGCGCCCGGATCAATGCCGATGGAGGCAAGCTGTTCGGTGACGATAAAACGAAAATCGGAATTGGTCAGAACCAACGGTCCAGCGAAATCCAGCGCCCCGCCGGTCATCCGCAATGCCGAAGATTGGAACAGCGTCTGGTTACCCACCAGCGGCACAAATTGCTTCGGATAGGATTTGCGGCTGAGGGGCCAGAGCCGCGTGCCGGAGCCACCACAGAGAATGACGGGAGTGATTTTCATGGCAATGGTCCTTTTGGATCACATGGGACGGCGCTAGCCGCGCCCAGCGTACTAGAGAAATATGACTTCATGAGCTACAAAACGAAATATCGGACAGATCATTCAAAGACTTGGCCAAGTGAGGAATGCCCCAACTCTTCTGGATGTAAGTTTCTGCGGCATTCCATGCGTAAGTTTGGCGGCGCGTCCATGACTTGCCTCTTTTCTCCGCCGGTTCCGCGATGACTTGCCCTGAATCGGAAGACTGCAGTGGAGACAATCATGCATGAGCCTTCCCCGCCGCCCGTTGCAGGCGCCGCTGCAACAGCGCAAGCCCCTGCGCGAGGGCATCGGTCAGTCGTTCACGATCGTCAGCCTCCACATAGAGTCGCAATTCTGGCGCATTACCCGAAGGGCGGACGTGGAAAATGCGGCTGTCCATCGTGGTCATCCGCACGCCGTCGGTCAGGTCACACCCCGCTTCCACGGCGCCCAACTGGCCAAGGAAGTCAGCGCGCGCGGCCTTACTCGAGGCAAGCTCTGCCACAAGGGCACGCATCGCCGCCTCCGGGAGCTCCTGCAACCGGTCGGCGGCAGTGAACCGGGCCGGCTCCGCCTCCACCAGCGCCGACACCCCGCCGGGTCCGGCCTGCGCCAGGACCGCCAGAAGCGGCAGCACCGCGTCCCGGGTGACAAGCGGCGCAATGGTCCCGCTCGGCCCCACCGCCTCGAAGCCAAGCAGAAAGCCGCCATTGGCCTCGTAGCCACAGACGCGCCCGCCCGCCTCTTCCATCCCCGCAATCACATAAGGAGAACCGATTCGGGTCCGTATGACCCGGGCAAAGCCCTTTTCCGTCACCGCACTGTTCGAGGAAATCGGGGTCACCACCGTCTCGGCCCCAAGCGCCGCGCAGGTGATTTGGCCCAGCACGTCGCCCGGCACCACGCGCCCGGCCTGGTCGGTCAGGAGCGGACGGTCGGCATCGCCATCGGTCGAGACGATGGCATCAATCCTATGCTCTGCCGCCCAGCCCGCGAGCGCGGCGCGGGTCTCCGCGCTGACAGCCTCGGTATCGACAGGGATGAAGATGTCGGAGCGGCCCAAGTCAAGCACCTGTGCGCCGCAGCCCTGCAATATCTCGCTCAGCAGATCGCGTCCGACAGAGCTATGCGCATAGACCCCGATACGCTGCCCCGCGAGAGCCCCAGCGTAGGCTGCGACGTATCGCGACACATAGGCGGCACCGGGCTCCTTTGCCAAGGCCCGCCTCCCCCTTCGCACAGCAGTTGTCGGCTGCCCGAGTGCTGCGGCAATGCGCGCTTCGTCCGCCTTGGTGATCTCCCCGGCAAGGGTATAGAACTTCAGCCCGTTGCGATCTGCCGGAATATGGCTTCCGGTGATCATGATCGCCCCGGCCCTCGCTTTGAGCGCCGAAAGGGCCAAAGCCGGCGTTGGTATCGGTCCGGTCCGCACCACATTCAGGCCCGCCGCCAAGGCCGCGGTTTCGACCATGCTGGCGATGTCCGACGAAGACGGCCGCAAATCCTCTCCGATCCAGAGCGTTTCACCCAGCTCACAACTGGCGGCGAAAGCATTGACATGATCGCTGACGCAGGCTCCGGTTAGCTCGACCACCAGTCCGCGCAACCCGCTTGTTCCAAATTTCGGCGCCATCCAATCCTCTGACCCTGCAAACTTCAACTGATGGTAGAGCAGTCGAAGCCCAATGGAAACGGTCCGTCTCCACCGCTCAGGCGGAAGACCCTTGCATCGCCACTTCGGCCAGAGCACCATCGGTGGCAATTCGCACTACGCAAGCCATCGAGTGGCGTTGACTTTTTACGTCAGGAAAAGTCTGGATAAGACATATGACCTGCCACGGGATTTTTCCTCCATCGTCGATTAGAGTCCGGCCCAACTTGAGGACGGACAATGAAGCGAACGAGATTCACGGACGAACAGATCATCGGCATTCTGGCCGAGCACGAGGCAGGCGCGAAGTGCGCTGACCTGTGCCGCAAGCACGGCATGTCGGAAGGCACCTTCTATAACTGGAAAGCCAAATTCGGCGGCATGACTGTGTCGGAGGCGAAGCGGCTGAAGACACTTGAGGATGAGAACGCCAGGCTAAAGAAGTTGCTGGCCGAGCAAATGCTCGATCTGGCCGCGATGAAGGAACTGGTCTCAAAAAAGTGGTGACGCCTGCCGTTAAGCGCGAGGCGGTCGCGCATCTGCAAGCCTTTTTCGGGCTATCGGAACGGCGGGCGTGTCGGATTGTCGCTGCGGATCGCAAGATGGTCCGCTATCGAACGCAGCGTGCGCCGGACACGGTGCTGCGCGGACGGCTGCGAGAACTGGCGAACGAGCGTCGACGGTTCGGTTATCGGCGGCTCTTCGTGCTTCTGCGGCGCGAGGGCGAGCCTTCCGGGATCAACCGGATCTATAGGCTCTACCGCGAGGAAGGGCTGACGGTGCGCAAACGCAAAGCACGCCGCAAGGCCGTCGGGACACGGGCACCGATCCTGGTCGAGGCGCGGCCCAATGCCCGTTGGTCATTGGATTTCGTCCATGACCAATTCGCCAATGGCCAGCGCTTCCGGGTTCTCAACGTGGTCGACGACGTCACCCGTGAATGTCTCGCGGCAATACCGGACACCTCGATATCGGGGCGCCGCGTGGCACGTGAACTGACTGCCCTGATCGAACGCCGTGGCAAACCCGGAATGATTGTCAGCGACAACGGCACGGAACTGACCTCCAACGCCATCCTGCGGTGGTGTTCCGAGCACCGGATCGAATGGCACTACATCGCGCCAGGCAAGCCGATGCAGAACGGTTTCGTAGAGAGTTTCAACGGCCGGATGCGCGATGAGCTGCTCAACGAGACCATGTTCCGTAACCTCGCTCACGCGCGCGTCGTGATCGCCGCTTGGGCTGCCGACTACAACACCGAGCGTCCGCATTCGGCCTTGGGCTACCAGACCCCGGCTGACTACGCACGGGCCCTGACCACCGCAATCGCCCGCCCCGCTGCGCGAAATGAAAGCTCCGCGCGTCGGGCGATTGCTCAACCTGCGCCAATCGGCGTAAACACTAACCGGGCTCCGGTCGCGGCTGGATGAAAGTCCAGTGGCAGGTCACCAGCTCAAACGAAACTGCCACGTTGCCGTGTTCTGCGCGGATTTTCGCCTCTGGATAACGTATTACGCGCCCGATTCTCTTCCATCACTGCTTTGGCTGCGCTGCATGTCCCTGAACTGCTGCAAAATCTTTTTCTCGGTTACCCGGTCCTCGCGCTCCCGACCGCGATTTAGCCACAACAGGATGAGCATAGCCGGCAAGAGTAAAATGACGCCCAGAAGCAAACCGAGCTTCCCCAAAACATTGTTCGACTTTTCGGTATTGAGCGAGCGCACGGCTTTCCTCCACATTTCTGAGACATCTCAAACGAAATCGTAGTGTATCGTTGCCTCTCAGGACATTAGGTATCAGTTTTGCGATACCGGCGAGTTTTGAACGAAATGCCTTCAAGGCATTGCTTTGCTGTCAGCTGCATCTGTCGCGTTTGATTGATCGGCTCTTTGTGTAAAGACATCAGATGACTTGGGACACGAGGGCCAGATTTGGAACGGAGGGCCTGGCTCGTTTGGATTCCAATCTATGCCGCCGTCTAACGATGCAGCAAGCATTGTTTCTCGATGAACTGCGCCGGGTTTGTCGGAGTCTCCAACTCCTGAGTAAGGTGGAGCATCATGAGCAAGACGGCGAACAGATTTTCCCCCGAAGTGCGCAAGCGTGCGGAGCGCCTGGTTCTCGACAATGAGGGTCAGCATGGATTGCGCTGGCAGGCAATCATGTCGACTTCCGCGAAGGTTAGCTGTGCGCCCAGGCCCTGAACGAGTGGGTCAAGAAGACCGAGGTCGACAGCGGCACCCACCATTGCGACATCGTCGAAACCAGCAATGAGTGCGGGCGTTTCAAAACGCGCGCCTGAGCCCTGCCGAAACGCTGGCCCGACAGAGGGGTCCCTTTGGGACGCCGATCAGGGGGCCCGATTGGATGCCGATTGACAGCTAGAATTTCCGGCCTCGCGCTCAGCGTTCAAATCGTGCAAAACTATCATTCTATTTGTGACACCAATTATAGAAACATAGTTTGACATCATCCACCCTCCCCATCCGCGCCCGCCGCCGAGAGCTCGGCTTCACGCAAGCCACCGTCGCCATGGCCGCGGGCATCAGCCTCCCCGCCCTTCGCAATCTTGAAAGGGGTCTCGGCAGCATTGGCTCGCTTGCGCGGGTGCTGTCGGCGCTCGAACTGCGCTGGTCTTGGGCGGAGGAGGGTCACGCCGGCCCGGCCCTGGCCGAGACGCGCCGCGCCGCGGGCCTGAGCCAGAGCGCACTCGGGATCCGGGTCGGGTGTTCGAGGCCGACGATCCAAGCACTGGAGCGGGATTTGACCGGCCGGGTCGAGACGCTGCTGCGGGTCTTGGCGGTGCTTGGGATCCGGAACGCGGTGAAAGCCACGTCGGCCCCGAAGAAGCCGGGGCTCGTTCCGGCCCGCAACGCGCCAGACCGGGATCGCGTGATGACGCCCCCTGCCCTTGCGGCTGCGGTCATCGGTCACTTCGCGGACCGGATCTCTGGCCATGTGCTCGATCCGGCGCGCGGCGCGGGCGCATTCCATGACCAGCTGCCCGCGCATCTCGAGCGGTCCTGGTGCGAACTTGAGGACGGGCGGGATTTCTTGGAATGGGACGCGCAGGTAGACTGGATCATCACCAACCCACCCTGGTCGAAGATCCGCGACTTCACACAGCATGCGATGAAGGTGGCCGATCATATCGTGTGGCTCGTGCCGATCGTGAACATCACGACCAAGGCCCGGCTGCGGGATCTGAACGCGCATGGGTTCGGGATCGCCGAACTGGTGTTGATCGAAACGCCGCGCGACTGGCCGCAGAGCGGGTTTCAGCTGGTCGCCGCCCATCTGCAGCGCGGCTACGCGGGCGATTGGCGGGTCTCGCGGCTGACCGATGTCGCGATCAAAGGCGGCTTGTCGGCGCTGACCGAGATCCGCGACGATCTCGACGCACGCGCGATGGGCCGCTGACGACGGGTCCGGCCACGCGGTCGACCAGCCGTTCCGGGCGCATCTCAGTCCGATAACAGGCCAGTCCCACAAACCGCGACCGCTCTCATAAGCGCGCCGCCTCTCGATCCTGACGCACTGGCACAGGACTCTATGAGGAGCAGATCGCTGCCTGGGAGGCGAGCTGTGCCGAGATCGAACGGCAGAACACCGAGGCGCTCGCGACCTGGGCCTGCGAAAACACCCACCACTTGCATGAGGCGCGACAGGATCAAGCAAAGAAGAACCCTGAAAAGGCGGCCTATCGGGCCGCGATGGCGTCCTTTCAGGACGACTATTACGAGGCCGTCGGAAAACCCTGTGGCCTGCTGCGCCACGGCCCCCGGAACGAACGGCTCTCTACGGTGCAATATGCCGAGCGCAAGGCGCATGCGAAGCATATTGCAAAAGTGGATGCCGCACAGCGGGAACAGGCTCTTTTGAACACGGAAAAAGCGCAGAGGTTGGAAGAAGAGGAAACGGTGCTGACCAAGGCGGTCCTGCAGATGAAAGAGCAGTCTCTGGAACTCGTGACGGAGACCGAAAAACTCGTCCAGCGGAAGAAGAAAGTTGCGGAGCAGGAAACCCGGGTTGCCGGTCGCGAAAACGATGTCGCACGCCGCGAGCAGGTTGCCAGGCAACGGCTCGAGGAGTCCGAGGCCGGTATCGGGACAATGCAGGAGATGCTGCGCATGGTAGAGGACGGCAGCTTTTGGAAAATCAACGACCCGGATCAGTTCGCCCACCGGGCACCGAAGTTCTTGCAAAAGATTCTCGCAACGGAACCTGCCCAGCGAAGCACAGTCCAAAAGATGGTCATCAAGTTCGCGGACCTTCTGAAGCGCGTCGCCACCGCGATGGGCGGCGGCCCGGAGGATGCGCCGCCAGAGCCAGAGAGCTGGCCGGGGATGTGACACCCGACTGAACCTTCCGCGCAATCACCACCATCGACGCGGGATGACGCTGCGCGCGCGTGCCTCTTCCGTCGCGCCCGATGTCCCGGCGCCAACGCAGCAGCTTTCAGCTGCCTTGCCGTGGGCTCCATCACCCCGCCTGACCATTACTGAGCGTCTGAGAGTGATGCTGGCTTCAATCATGACGGCTCACGAATTTGCCGCGCGAGATAACCGGGGCAGATCATGGCCATCTCTCTTGGGTGCGCTCCTGAGTTCCGCGCCGCCAGCCGTTACTTTGGCAAGAATCCGCATTCTTTCAAATGTGACACCAGCAAGCGCTCAACATAGGACGCGACGGAGCGACCATCTGCTTCCGCCGCCTTTTCTACAGCCTGCTTCGTTTCGTCGGCCACTCGGACCGAGATTGCCGATGTTTTTGCCATGTCAAACCTCGATGTGTGCAAATGTATGCACTTGACATTCACTCCAGATGAGCGCATACTGCACCCACTTGCACACAAATGCAACGGACTGAGGGGAAGGTGGAAGCTCCCCGCCCAGTCCTCATCACAACGCGATCTTACGAGGAGATCCCATCATGACTACCCATCGCTCTATCACTCTTGCTGGCGGCATCAAAGCGCCGCGGCGCTCGTTTTCGTCGGGCACGGCTGCGCCCGGTGCTTTTTCGCCTGCGCATGCGGCGTTCATCGCGCTGATTGAGGCGCTGGCGGATGCCGTCGAGGCCGAGGGGCTGCGCGTCAACGGGGCTGCCTGGGACATGGCCTATGCCGCCCCCGAGGTCCGCGCGCAGATCGCTCTGAATGATGTGGTCGGTGCCGCGCGTCATGCGGGCGATGCGCCGGTTGTGATCGCCTCCGACCGCCGCCTGGTCTTCGCGGCGCGCTTTATCGCGGCGGCGCTCGACGTCGTTGCGGGCGCGGATCGTGAGAACATCCTCCATTTCATGTCGGCCAACCAGCCGCTTTGGTGCACTGCCGCACCGGGCCTTGTCGCCCGCCGCGTGGATGCCCTGATCGAACAGGCGTTCAGCCGCCTCGATCAGCTGAGCGCCCTGCAGCGTGACGCGGGCAGCCCCCTGCCCGCATCGGATCTGGACGCGCTGTTCGACGCGCCGCTCTGCTGAGCCCTCACCGTTCTTTCGTTTGAGCCCCGCCTGCGCCGCCTCGGCAGGCGGGCGCATTTCCCATGTCCGTTCCATCCCGGAGAGCTCCGCCATGACCAAGAGCCCGCGCTTCACGTCCCGCATCGTCGAGACCGCCAACCTTCCCCGCCACCCCGGGCAGATCCAGCCCGCCTGGCACCTCGGCGCCGATCGCAATGGCTATGACATCGTCGCCCGCGTGATCGACAAGAACCACCTGCTGATCCGCTGCCGCACCTGTGGCGGCGCGCATGTCAGCCGCTATTTCGTGGTCGCAAAGGCAAAGCCGATGTGCCCGCATTGCCTCGACACCGCCTGGCGCCAGGAGGCGGAAACGGCGGGAGTTCAGTTCCTGCGCCGCGATGAGACGGACCGCAAATACGGCTTTTACCTCGCCCCCTGCGGGCATGAGCAGCGCTTGCAGCGCGGGCGTGTGCAAACCATGGGCGCCGAGGGGGAAAGCTACCGCTGCGACATCTGCCAGGCGTCGCTTGAAGAGGCCGAGGCCGCGCGGCGGGGTTGGAGCGTGGCCGGGCCGGACCCCGAGGGCAATCCGAGCTATCGGCTCTATCGCCATGCCCAGGGGTGCGGGAACGCGGCGCGCATCGCCCGCGCCAATATGCAATCGGGGCGCTTCACCTGCCCCGGCTGCGGTGAAGGGTGGGCCACCGCGCCGAGTTTTCTGTATGTCATGCGCTTTCGCCTGAACGACGATCGCCGCGTGGTGAAGCTCGGCTTCTCGCGCGACCCCGACTCGCGTTTGCATTATCAGTTGCTTTCCGGCTCGCCCGCGACGGGCGAGATCTTGCGCCATCTGTCCATGCCCACGGGCCGCGCGGCGCAATCTGCCGAGAAGCGGCTGCACCGCCGGATCGCGCAGCAGGCGCCGACGGCGCGCGTGCCGGCAGAGGTCTATGCCGCGCAGATCCATGTCGCCTCCGAGATCTATACGGCAGAGACCGAGCCGCTGATCCTGCGCCTTCTCGACGCGCTCGCGGCCGATCTCGCGGCCTGACGCGCGCCAGCTGTCACGCGAACCGACCGGATCCCGGGACCTTCCGGGTCCGGATCCCCCTGCCCGTTTCGCACGGCCGGGTCCGGATGTCCGGCGGCGGACCACCGCCCTTTTTCCGGCATCGCACCCCTTTCAGCAAAGGACCTTTCGATGAGCCAGAACGCCCCTGCCCTTCCCGGAACCGTCCGTGGATCCGGCCCCGACCGTCCCCAAAGCCCAGCATGGTCTGCGCTTGCGGATCGCGCCATCGAACGCCTGCGCGCGCATCACCAACGCCTCGCAACGCGGCGCGAGGCACCCGCTTGCGACGACACCTTCGTGCCGGGCGCCGGGGCTGGCCGCGCCGCACGCCGCGCCAAAGGCCTCCGGCCGGACGCAACGCCCACGGCCCCGCAGGCGGTCCTGGCGCAGCTGTCCCGCAGTCCCGCGCGGCGCCACCTTCCCCCCGACGTCTGGGACGCGATTGTCGCGCAAGGGGGCGATCCCTTCGCCACCGCCGAAGACGGGCGCGCGCGCCCGCAGGTCGAGGTGCCGCTTGCCGAACTGCTGCTTGCGCTGCGGCTCGCGGCGACCTTCAGCAGCACGACTGAGCTCGCGCGCCACCTCGCCCCTGGCGCGCTCACGGTCTTGACCGGGCTCGATTGGCCCGACCGCGCGCTGCTGGAGCCTGTTTTGGAGCACGCCATCTTGCCCGACGCCTGGAACGCAACATCCCGCGCCGCCAAAATCGACGGCAGCGGCCCGTGGTTGCGGGTTTTCACCGACACCGCGCGCGATGACGTGCTGCGCGAAGCCCTTGGCGCGCGCACGCCGCTGCTTTTTGCTTTGGCCAGTGACACCAAGCTCCCGACCGCGTTTTCGGGGGCGTTGGACCAGCATCTGACGCTTGCACCGATCACGCCTGACCTCCTGCTCACGCTGCTCGCGGCCACGCATTCCGCGACCGGCCGCATCGACGCAGCCGCGGTCCGCGCGGCCCTGCCGAGCGCGGCCGCCCTGGCGCGCCTGACGCCCGAGCACTGTCTGATCGCCGCGCGCGCCCCCACCGCCCGGGCCGTCGCCGAACGCCTCGCGGGTTTCGCCGGGGCCGTCGCACCAACGCCCGCCCCTACGGCCACGCCGGTCCGCGATCTCGAGACGCTCGCCCAACGCGCGCCGGCCCACATGACCGCCTGGCGGATCGTGCGCGATCTCGTCGCCTGGCGCGACGGAACGGTTGCATGGACCGAGCTCACGCGCTCGCTCTTGCTGCACGGCGCGCCGGGGACGGGCAAGACGATGCTGGCACGGATGATGGGCGCGGGTGCGGGCGTCCGCGTCATCTCCTCGAGCTTTGCGGCGTGGCAAAGTGCCGGGCACCTGGGCCATATGCTCGCTGCGATGCGGCGCACGTTCCAGGACGCCCGCACCGCCGCGCCCTGCATCCTGTTCATCGACGAGATCGACGCGGCCGGGTCACGCGATGACACCGCCAGCCAGAACCGGAGCTATCAGACGCAAGTCATCAACGGCTTTTTGGAAGAAGTCGACAGGATCGCGCGCGAACCGGGCGTGATCCTGGTGGGCGCCTGCAATGATCCGAACCGGCTCGACCCGGCCATTCTCCGCCCCGGGCGCTTCGACGTGAAGATCGAGGTGCCGCGGCCGGACCGGGCGTTTCTGGAAGGCATGCTGGTCGATGCCCTGCGCGGCACGCTCACACCCGCAGAGCTTGGCGGCCTCGCGCGCGACGCCGTCGGCCAGACGCCCGCAGATCTCGATGCCGCGATCCGTGCCGCGCGCGCCGATGCGCGTCACCTCGGCCTGCCCCTCGACGCAGACCTTCTGCGCCACCACCTCGGCGCAACCACGATCCCCCCCGCCAGCCTGCGCCGCATCGCCCTTCACGAAGCGGGGCACGCCATCGCCGCCCATCACCTCGACCCCGGTTCCATCCGGCGCATCCAGGTCTCTGGCCGCGCGGGCGAGGTCGATCGCACGCCGCCTCGGGCCGACATGCTGCTGCGGGATCTGCAGGCCGAGATCGTGGTGCTGCTCGCTGGCCGCGCCGCGGAAGACGTCATTCTGGGCGCTGCATCGAACGGCGCGGGCGGCTCTGCCGGCTCTGATCTTGCCAGGGCCTCGGCCCTGGCGGCGGCCATCGAGCACCGCTATGGCCTGGGTCATGACGGTCTGCTCTGGACCGAAGCGCCGCTCCCCGGGCTGTCCGCCCCGCCGGACCTGCGCGCGCGCCTGCGCAAGCGCCTCGACACGGCGGCACGGCAAGCCCGCACCCTGATCCGGCAGCATCAGGGTGCCGTCGAAGCCCTCGCCGCCCGCCTCGAAGACGAGCGCGAGCTTGCAGGCGAAGACCTGCACGCCTTCTTTCGCAGCACGGAAACCGACGCCACCAGCGCCGCGGCCGAGGCCCAACCTCTCAGAAGATAGGGCCCTCACACTTAGGTTCTAACGCGCACAAGATTTTAACGCGCACAAGATTTTCTGAGCTCGATAACATGAAAACCATGCGCCTCAAGAAAATCCGGATTTTTCCATTGCGCATCACTGATTTCAGACGATCGCGGCTTGGACCGGCGGCAAGACATTCCGGATTTCAGGAACGGCCCGGCCCTCAAGGGGAGGTTATCCACATATTCAGCCCGTTTCCGGCCTCAAACATCGTCCTTTGGCGCATCAGGCACCGGGTTCCCGGTTAAACTAAACCGCAAGGGACACCCCCCGAAACCTGCTCAGAAATACCGGGCCAGAACGCGCTTGCATGACAGAAAGAGTATTGAGATGGAACAACCCACCCCCGACAACCGCCCCCGCTATTATACGATCACCGACATCGCCAGGATCTGTGGTGTCACGCGCGCCACCATCGACCGCTGGCATCGTGAGCGCGCGGACTTTCCGCGCAAAGTTCTCTTGGGCGCGAACTGCGCGCGTTTCAAAGCCGACGAGATGGACGCCTGGCTCGACGCTGCCCCCACCGGGTCGCGCCATGGCTGAGGCGCGCGGCAACATCGTGAAAGTCCGGTTTTCGGACACGGAAATGGCACGACTTCGGGGCAAGCTCTCTGCTTCCAACATCCCGACGATGGCAGGCCTGTTGCGGGACCGGGCGCTCCAGGATCTGCCAGATTACCTGGACCTCGCCTCGGAAATCGGCCGCATCGGGATGTTGCTCAATCGCATGACGGCGCTCAACAAGCGCCAGCACGCGACCCTGACGACAGAGGTTCTTCGGCTTATCTTCGACATTCGCCTGAAGATCCAAAAGCCATGACCCGCGCACATACGATCCGGCACCAAGATGCGAAGTTCGTTGAAGGATACATCCTGCGGCCCGGCGCCGAGTGGCTTGGCGGCACTTTGCCCGGATCGCGCCCGCACGCGTTGCGGCGAGATCTCGAGCGCCTCGCCGGAGATGACGGGCTCTTGCATGTCACGCTTTCGCTTCCGGCCGGCCTGCGCGCCGACCGCGATACCTGGCTACGGATTGTGCTGACACTCCTCGTGCTGATGAACCTGCCACCTTACGGCGCAGCTTGGGTCGCGGCGCGGCATGTCGATGCGGGTTGCGATCACGTCCACATCGCGGTGGCGCTGCGCAGCTTTACGGGCACACCGTTACGGCCAAACCTGACGCGCCATCGGACCGATCAGACCCACAAAACATTGGCGCGGCTGATCGGCCTGCCCGAGCCGCGCTATTTTGATCCGGCCATCCCTAGCTTGCAACCGGTGACCCCAACCCGCAATCTTTCCAGCCCCGTGCGGCGGCAGGTTCACCAGGCGCTCTCTTCGATCTTTCTCAGACAGCAGCCAATGACGCTCGAAATGCTTGATGCCTGTCTTGCCGATACCGTCCCTGCGATCCTTCGGGAAACCCGCATCAATCGGCATGGCGCAAACAGCTACCGCTTCGTCGCGCCGGCGGGCGCGATTTATGGCGGCGATCTGGGCCTTGCGTGGGAGCCGCGGCATCTGCGCGCACGGCTGGATTTTGCCCGTAAGCTCGACGGCCTTCGCCGCGAGCTATCCTGGCGCCGGCTTGTCCATTTGCTCACCCCACATCTCGACACTCTCAAAAAGGCCACTCATGCCCAGCGAACTGACCCCGCTCACCCTTCCTCCCGCGAAAGACATCCTGCTGACGCAGCTCCTCTCGACCGATGGCAAGGTCGACCGGCTCCTGCCCCTGCTCGACCTTCTGGAGATCCCCGAAACCGACCGATCGGACCTCGGCCAGGCATTGATCGAGGCATTGATGCGGATCGCCGAGGAGACGCGATTGAACCGCGAATTGCGCGAAGCCCTGCAAGCGGACCTGAGCCGCTTTCGCGCGGACAACGACGCGATGAGCGCACGGCTGGCGCGCATCGAGGCGCGAATCGACACTCTGATGCAGCCCATCTCGCAAATTCTGAAAATCCTGTCCGCCCCGGTCACCTGACATTCGGGGCGTGGCTTGGGCAGGTGTTGCGGCTCTTGCGTCGGCAGTTCCGGAACTGGTCCTGGAGCCGCGCACCGGGCGTTGCGATAGAGGTGAAGTTTTCCGATGGCAGCGGGGCCCTCGCGGCGCCAAAGGAGGTGACCCTTGTGCGTGAAGGGCAAGAGGCCGCGCAGTTTTGCGAAGGGTATCAACGCAACTTTCTGCAATGTGAGCACCCGAAGAGTGCTTCGGACGGCCCTTATGAGCCTGAGGATGAGACGGATGGGCCAGGATTCTGAAAAATATTCTGTAACCCCGGCGTAACCCCGCGCGCAAATCCAGAACCGGAAGCCAAGGAATCGCTGCGCGTAGCGATAAAATTTGCAGCCATTTCAAGGATTTAAGTGGTGCCCAGAGCCGGAATCGAACCAGCGACACGCGGATTTTCAATCCGCTGCTCTACCAACTGAGCTATCTGGGCACCGGGCCGCGGCGTTGCCGTGGTGGCGTTGGTGGGGGGTTACTAGACGAGGGCGCGGGGGCTGTCCAGAGGGTTTTGCGGAAAAATTTTCATCCGCCCCGCCCGGCCGTCTCGCGCGCTCAATGCGGCCGGGGATCG
The DNA here is from genome assembly GCA_002452815.1 of Rhodobacteraceae bacterium UBA6796. Lineage (GTDB taxonomy): Bacteria > Pseudomonadota > Alphaproteobacteria > Rhodobacterales > Rhodobacteraceae > Rhodobacter. The sequence goes on along the minus strand of DKFM01000015.1, from coordinate 111,870 downwards.
GCCGGTTCGTCGGCGGGCGCGCGCTCTTCTTCCTCGGCAATATCGCCCGGAATAACGTAAGAACCGTTCAGCCAGCGCGCCAGATCGACATCGGCGCAGCGTTTCGAACAGAACGGGCGATATTTCGGGTCGGTCTCCTTGCCGCAGATCGGACAGCTCATTCCCGGCCCTCCAGCAAGGAGGCCAGCGTGACGCGATCGCGTTTGCGGGCCAGTTCAAAATTGCCCAGCGGCGTCCAGCCGGCCAGGCTGGTTTCCGCGGCCTCGCCCTTGAAGGCCACGCGAATCTGCTGTTCCAGCACGGCGCGGTCCTTCTTCGGCATCGGCGCGAAGTCGATCACCACCTGCCCGCCCAGGCCCCGCAGCCGCAGTTGACGCGGCAGATCGCGCGCGGCGGCGATATTGGCCTTCAGGCTGGCCGCAGGCGAGGTATCGGCGCCGGTGTTCACATCGACCGCGATCAGCGCGCGGGTCGGTTCGATCATCATGTGACCGCCGCCCGCCAGCGCCACGCGCGGGTCAAGCAGCGCATCGACCGCCTCCAGCACGCCATGATCGCCAAAGTCACCCTCGACCACCTCGTCGGGCAACGGGTCGGCCCAGTCGCGCCAGGCCTCTTCATGCGGGCCGGGGGCATCGACCAGCAATTCCGGCTCGCCCTTCAGATCGGCAATCACCGCCTCGGCCATCTCGCGCATCGCGGCGATGTCTTCGACGATCTCGCCCTCTTCGGCGCCCTCGGCGGCCGAGCGCAGGATCAGCCCGAAATCCGATCCTTCCATCACCACGCCGGCCAGCGCCTGCAGACCCGCACGCACCTCTTCGTCGCGGATGCGGCGCGAGACATTGAGCCCCGGCGCACCCGGCGTCACGATCGCATAGCGCGACTTGAACAGCAGGCGCAGGCTGACCGGCAGGGCCTTGCCCGGCTCGGTCCCGCCGGTGACCTGGCAGATCACGTTCTGCCCGGGCGCCAGGCCCTTGACCTCGCGCAGGAACCCCTTTTCGCCGCCGGGCAGCCGCACGAAGACGCCGCCCTGCCCCTTCATCTGCCGTTCGACCCTGCCCCGGCAGATCGCACCGGGTGCCAGCGCCACGGCTTCCGAGGCATCGACCAGCAGATCCTCCAGCTGGCCGTCGACCATCAGCGCCGCGGCTTCCAGCCCGTGCAGCTCGCCCAGAATGACAACGCGCCCCTTCATTCGGCCCCCGCCTCTATTCCCGCCGCGCGCAACAGCAGCGCGGTTTCCGCCAGCGGCAGGCCGACGACGCCGGTGAAACTGCCTTGAATCCAGGGGATGAACGCCCCTGCGCGGCCCTGGATCGCATAGCCGCCCGCCTTGCCGTGCCACTCGCCCGAGGCGAGATAGCCGTTCACCTCTGCATTCGACAGCGGGCGGAATTTCACCACCGTATCAACCAGGCGTTCGCGGATGCCGCCCGTGGTGCGCACCGCGACGGCGGTCAGCACATGATGGCGCCGCCCCGACAGCAGCCACAGGAATTCGGCCGCTTCCTTTTCATCGGCAGGTTTGCCCAGAATCCGGCGCCCGCAGGTCACCGTGGTATCTGCGCACAGCACCACCTCGTCCCCGGCGCAGGACAGCGCCGCGGCCTTTTCCCGGGCCATGCGCGCAACATAGTCGCGCGCGGCCTCGCCCTTGCGGGGGTCTTCGTCGATGTCGGGGGCCCGCACTGCCGCAGGCTCCAGCCCGAGTTGCGCCAGCAGTTCGCGGCGCCGGGGGCTGGCCGATCCCAGGATCAGTCGCACGCGCTCAGCTTCACTTGAAGCGGTAGTTGATACGGCCCTTCGAAAGGTCGTAGGTATTCATTTCCACCTGCACCTTGTCGCCAGCCAGAACGCGGATGCGGTTTTTCCGCATCTTGCCTGCCATATGCGCGATGATCTCATGGCCGTTTTCCAGCTCGACCCTGAACGTCGCATTCGGCAGGAGTTCCTTCACGACGCCGGGGAATTCGAGCATTTCTTCCTTGGCCATGGTCACTCCGATATATGCCGCCCGCTGAATTCTGCGGGCGCGCGATACATGCGCCCGGATGCGGCAAATTTCAAGCGGAATGTCAAGTTTTTCGAGACCCGCGCCGCAACGCCGTTCACCCCTTCGTTGCTTGACCCGATGGGCGCATCGGGTAAGAACCCCTCAAAGCGAGGTGAAGCGATGCATCAATACGATTACAAGGTGGTCCCTGCGCCGTCGAAAGGCGAAAAGGATCGCGGCCTGAAAACCGGTGCCGACCGGTTCGCCCATGCGCTGGAACTGGCGATGAACGCGCTGGCACGGGATGGCTGGGAATACTGGCGCGCCGAAACCCTGCCCGCCGAAGAACGCAGCGGCCTGACCTCGAAAACGACGGTGTTCCACAATCTTCTGGTGTTCCGCCGCCCGCGCGACGCGGCAGCCACGCAATCGGCGCCCGAAACCGGCACCCTTGCCGCGGCCCCCAGCGCCGCGGAAAAGCGGGCGCGGCAGCTGTCGACCCACGCGCCCGAAGGCAATGCCCCGCGTCTGGGCCCGGCCGAGGACGACGAGGCCTAAACCTCCAGTTCCAGTGCCAGCGCGTGGATCTGCGCCAGAATCTCGGCCCCCAGCGCCTGATGCACCATGCGATGGCGCGCGAGGCGGCTTTGCCCTTCGAAAGCCCGGCTGCGCAGCCGGATGCGAAAATGGCTCTCGCCCGCGCGGGCCTGCGCCGAATGCCCGGCATGTTGCGCGCTCTCGTCGATCACCTGCAGATCGGTCGGGTTTAGCACCGCCAGCTGCGCGCGGATCCGCCCGGCCATCGGTATTTTTGCGCCGCTCATTGCCCCGGCCCCCTTTCTTGTCACGCGAAATAGCCTAAACTGCGTGACCCGAGTCGGCGGGGGCCGTCAAGTGCCCCGCTGTTCCCCCACGCGAGCGATCGCGAACGAAGATAATGAGAGACCCGCATGAGCAAGAGCGATCCCTTCGGTTTCAACATCTCGGCCGCCGCTGACAAGAAGCGCCGCCAGAAGGGCAAGCGCGGCATGTCGGGCGCGTTCGAGACCTCGACGCGGATCTGCGACAAGCAGGGCTGCTGCGAGCCCGGCCAGTATCGTGCGCCCAAAAGCCCCAAGGTGCTGGATGACTATTTCTGGTTCTGCAAGGAACATGTGCGCGAATACAACCTGAACTGGAACTATTTCCAGGGCCAGTCGGAAGAGGAATTCCAGGCCTTCCTGGACAATGCGACGGTGTGGGAACGCCCGACCAAGCCCTTCAACCGCGCCAATGACGAAAAGCTGGGCTGGGCGCGGCACGGGATTTCCGACCCGATGGAATTGCTGGGCCAGAACGCGACGCAAAACCCCGGTCGCACCGTGGTCGGCCGCAAGCTGCCGCCGACCGAACGCAAGGCGCTGGAGATTCTGGACGCGCGCGACCACATGACCAAGGCCGAGATCCGCAAAAGCTACAAGGCGCTGATCAAGGTGCTGCACCCCGACATGAACGGCGGTGACCGCAGTCAGGAAGAAATGCTGCAAGAGGTGGTCTGGGCCTGGGATCAGCTGAAAGACAGCCGCAACTTCAAATAAGCCCGGGCCGGGCACACGGCACCGCCGCCCGCAACGGGACCCGAAAAAAACGGGGCGAAGGGTTTCCCCTCCGCCCCGTTTCTTGTGTCATGCCAGATCAGAACTCGGTGCTGTAGCTCAGCTTCAGACCCCAGCTTTCATAGCCATTCACACCGATCCCGTCATAGTAGCTGCCGAAACTCAGATCGGAGCCATTGACGAAATGCCGCGCCAGACCCAGCTCGAGCATCGCGCGGTTGCCGTCATAGGAGTCGGCAAAGGCGCTGTCCGCTGCATCGCCGCTGACATCGGCATAGATGCCGCTCAGCCCGCCGGTCAGATCCATCGTGCCACTGCTCACCGTCAGAGGCAGGCTGAAGTTCAGACCATAGCGCAGTTCGGTCAGACGGATCGTCTGCTTGGGGATCGTCTGCCCCAGCCCGTCGGTATAGCCATCCTGCCGCTCGACCGCATGGCTCAGCCCCAGATGCGGCATCAGCGTGACCGCCCCGCGCACCACCTCGCCGCTCAACTTGACCTGCGCCAGCATCCGTTCCGCGTCGAAACGATCGGTATAGCTGCCATCGGGCGAGATCCGGTTGTTCGAGTCGCCATAAAGCAGGCTGGCCTCGAAATAGAGCGGCTGCCCGGCCAGACGCGCGGCCATGTAGGGACCGATCAGCCAGCCGTCGCCCTCGATCATCGCCGCACCATCGGTCGAACGGGCGTGATCGAACTGCACCATGCCGCCGACGATCATATCCTGCGTCAGATTGACGTGCGCGCCCACCGCACCCAGGAAATACTCATCCTCGACAGAGCCTGCATCGGTCCAGTTGCCCGTCAGATGCGCCCAGACCGGCTGCTCGCCGGGGGTCGTCAGCGCGAACTGGCCCTTGCCCCGCGAGGTGTCGGCCGTGACACTGCCACCCTGGTTGCGCAGCATGCCCGCCAGATCCGGCTGGTTGCGGATCAAGCTCGCGGCCCGGCGCAGTGCGAAATCCGCACGCATGGTCTGGGTCGCATCGGTGGTATCGACCTGCCCGACATAGCCGGTGCAGCGCCAATGAACAGTATACGCCAGACTGGTCGGGGAGCCGCCACCGCCATCGTAATATTCATTGCCCGCGACGTCGCAATACCCGCAGACAGTGCCGCAGGTCCCGCCCCAGGCATCGACCGAAGTATAGCCGAGCGCCTGACAGGCCACGATCGCATTATACTGGCCACTGACGTTGGCCGCGACCCAGGCCGTGTCGGTATCGGCGCGGCAGACCGTCCAGGGGTCACCCGACAAGACGCCATCCGTTCCGCCGGTGCCGACGGCAGGAACCGAGACTTGCGCCGAGGCCGAAACGGCACCCAGCACGAACAGGACCAAAACAGTCAAACTCGCACGCAACATATAAAACGCCCGAACCCACAACCGGCTCAGGCGCGTCTCGGAATATAACATTTCCGCCTCCGCTCACTCATCGTTCCAATTGCAGGCATCATAGGCGCCGATGCGCCCCGAACCATCCGGCGGATCACGTTCCTGTTATCTTTTTGCGCACCGTGGCGCGGAACGCACAGCCCCTGCCCGCAAGTGCCATAAATACCCCGCAAACAGGGGGGCTATGTCGTGCGATGATGCGATCTGCCCGCAGAATGTGCGGCTCAGTGCCCGCCGGGCTTGCCCCGCAGGGCACCGATCAGCGGGTCGATCACCCGCGCCACCACCGGAATCAGCGCCAACCCGAAAGCCAGCCCGAACACCCCGTCGAAGAACGCCGTGACCCCCCAGGCCACCAGCCCTTCGGCCTGCGGCAGGGCCTGCGCCGCGGCTTCGGCCTGATGGTGTATCCAGTCATAGGGCGCATGCCAGCCGAGTTCCGCAGCGCCATGCAGCAGGATCGAGCCGCCAACCCAGATCATCGCCGCCGTGCCGACAGCCATCAGCCCGCTCAGGAACCCTGGCATGATCGCGACAATGCCGCGCCCCAGCGCCCGCGTGGCTGACAGCCGACCGACGCGCGCCAGCCAAAGCCCGACATCATCGGCCTTCACGATCAGCGCCACCCCGCCATAGACGACCGCAGTGATCCCCACCGCCACGATTGCCAGCGCCATCGCCTGCATCCATACCGGCTGGCCCGCAGGCAGTGCGGCCAGCGCAATCGTCATGATCTCGGCCGAAAGAATGAAATCGGTCTTCACCGCACCCGAGACCTTCTCGGCCTCCAGATGGCCGGGGTCGCCAGCGCTGTCGACATGCCCGTCGGCATAGGGGGCCGCGGGGTGAAACAGGTGCCAGACCTTCTCGGCCCCTTCGAAGCACAGATAGGCGCCGCCCAGCATCAACAAGGGTGTGACCGCCCAGGGGGCGAAGGCCGACAGCAACAATGCCGCAGGCAGCAGGAACACCAGCTTGTTGCGGATCGAGCCCAGCGCGATCTTGCCCACGATCGGCAGCTCGCGCGCGGCAGCGAAACCATGCACATATTTCGGCGTGACGGCGGCATCGTCGATCACGGCCCCCGCAGCCTTGGCCCCCGCCTTGGCCGCCTGCCCCGCCACATCGTCCACACTGGCCGCCGCGATCTTGGCGATCCCCGCCACGTCGTCCAGAAGTGCAAGTAAGCCGCTCATCGTCACACCCTTTTACCGTTGGCGCCAAGGTAAGGGGCGCGCGGCCCCGGGGCAAGACGACGCGTGCCGGACGTGCCGATGCGCCGCAAAAACACCCCCGGATCACGCAGATCCGGGGGTGAGGCATTCGTTACTCGGTCACACGTTTCGGGACCAGGTCCCACTCGTTACCGATGCACCGCTTACATCTTGGGCGTCAGAACCGCGTCGATCACATGGATCACACCGTTCGACTGCTTGACATCGGCGATGGTCACCGTGGCCATCGTGCCGTTTTCATCCTCGATCACGACCTTGCCGTCCTGCATCTTGCCGGTCAGCGTGCAGCCGCCCAGCGTCGGGATCGGATGCGCGCCGCCGTCATCGGCAATCATCTTGACCAGCGCGTCCGACATCACATCCGCGCCGACCACATGGCAGGTCAGAACCTTGGTCAGCATCTCTTTGTTTTCCGGCTGCAGCAGGGTTTCGACCGTGCCCTCGGGCAGCGCCGCAAAGGCGGCATTGGTCGGCGCGAAGACGGTGAAGGGGCCCGGGCCCGACAGGGTCTCGACCAGACCGGCGGCCTGCACCGCCGCCACCAGCGTGGTGTGATCGGCCGAATTCACCGCATTTTCGACGATGGTCTTGGTGTCATACATCGCAGCCCCGCCCACCATCGGGTTTTCGCCCGCCATCGCGGCAGAGCCCAGGAACGCGGTCAGAACAAAGGCGCCGGTCAGAGTCGATTTCATGGTCATGGTCATGGTCATGGCTTTTTCTCCCAAATCAGCCTGCCCGCCCCGATTGGCGGGTCATGTGAGAGACGGGCGCCCCGCCGGCGAAGTTGCACACGGAACGATCACGTCGCATCACGACACATCACGCAACCGTGCAGCCCGACGCAGCCTGTAACCGGGACAATCCGCCCCTTGCGCGACCCCCGGCGATGGTCCACAAATCCAGACGACGAAGGACAAGGACGCAAGCCATGCTCGATATGAACGCCAAGCCCACCGAAGATATTGATGTCCGTGACGTGTTCGGCATCGACAGTGACATGAAGATCAAGGGCTTTGCCGAGCGCAGCGACCGCGTGCCTGACCTTGACCCGACCTATAAATTCGACCGCGACACCACGCTCGCGATCCTGGCTGGCTTCGCCTATAACCGCCGGGTGATGATCCAGGGCTATCACGGCACCGGCAAATCGACGCATATCGAACAGATTGCCGCGCGGCTGAACTGGCCCTGCGTGCGCGTCAACCTGGACAGCCACGTCAGCCGGATCGACCTGATCGGCAAGGATGCGATCAAGCTGGTCGATGGCAAGCAGGTCACCGTGTTCCACGAAGGCATCCTGCCCTGGGCGCTGCGCAACCCGACCGCGATCGTGTTCGACGAATACGACGCTGGCCGCGCCGACGTGATGTTTGTGATCCAGCGCGTGCTGGAGGCCGACGGCAAGCTGACGCTGCTGGACCAGAACGAGGTCATCACGCCGAACCCCTATTTCCGCCTGTTCGCGACCGCCAACACCGTCGGTCTGGGCGACACCACCGGGCTTTACCATGGTACCCAGCAGATCAACCAGGGCCAGATGGACCGCTGGTCGCTGGTCGCCACGCTGAACTACCTCAGCCATGACGCCGAAACCGCGATCGTTCTGTCGAAGAACCCGCAATACAACACCGAAGCCGGGCGCAAGACCATCGGCCAGATGGTGACCGTGGCCGATCTGACCCGGACCGCCTTCATGAACGGCGATCTGTCGACGGTGATGTCGCCTCGCACGGTCATCGCCTGGGCGCAGAACGCGCGGATCTTCAACAATGTCGGCTATGCGTTCCGCCTGACCTTCCTGAACAAATGCGACGAGCTGGAGCGCCAGACCGTGGCCGAATTCTACCAGCGCCTGTTCGACGAAGAACTGCCGGAAAGCGCCGCCACCATCGCGCTGCGCTGATCTGGGCCCCGGCCCGGGTCCGGCTGAACGCTCGCATCGCGCCATGGAGACGCTGCACCTCACCTGCACGGCCATGAACCGGCCAGAGCTTTTCAGGCGAATGCTTGAAACTCTGCTGGCCTGTGGTCCGCAGGGGTGGCAGTTGCATGTCGGCGTCGAACCCGGGCCCGAGCAACCGGCCTTTCGTGCGATCTGCGCGGCGGTCCTACCCGAGGGCAGCTTTCACGTCCACGAAAACCGGCAACGTCTGGGCGTGAAGGGCAATCCCTATCAGCTGATCTCCACGCGTTTCCACGACGGCGCGGATTTCGTGCTGGCCCTGGAAGAGGATCTGGAACTGGCGCCCGATGCATTGGCACTGGCGCGCTGGTATCGGGCCAATCACCGGCCGCACTGGGCCGCGCTGAACCTGTTGGCCGGGGCCTGCGGCAGCGCGGGCTTCCTGTCCTGGCCGGAAGAACCGACCCCCTTGTTCGAGTCGCGCTGCTTCAATTCAATCGGCCTCGGTCTGACCCGCGCCGACTGGGACCGCATCGCCCCGGTCTGGAGCCAGCCGCCCGGCCCGGGCGGCAATGGCATCCGCGATCTGCTGAGCGATTGGGGCTGGGACTGGGCGATTTTCGGAATGGTGATGCAAGACCCGGATCTGCGCGTGATCCAGCCGATCGCGGCGCGCTGCACCCATGCCGGCGCCAGCGGCACCTTCTGCACGCCCGAATTTCAGGAGCGCGCCTTCGCGCGCCTCGAACTGGCGCAGGCTCCCCCCGCGGGCCCCGAAGGCGGCTATCGGCTCCTGTCGATCGACGCCCTGCCCGCACGCATCGCCGCACATGCCAATGCGCAACAGGAATCAGCTTTCCATCTTGCGCGGCATGTCCTGTCCACCCGCCCCAAAGGCCGGCTGTCCCGATGGCTCGCCGACACCAAACGGAGGCTCCGTGGCCGCAATTGACACCATAGCGCCGCCCAACGCCCTGCGATCCGCGCGCCAGCGCGCCGCCATGGCGTTTTGTCCCCTTTCGCGTTCCCGGCAAACCTCGCATAAAGAACCATGACCAAACCCAGCGACAACCCCGCCGATCCGTTCAAGAAGGCCCTTGCCGAAGCCACCAAGACGATGGCCGACGCGCCGGACCTGACGGTCACCTATTCCGTGGACCCCTCCGGCATGGCGGGCGACACCATGCGCCTGCCGCAGGTCAGCCGCCGGATGACCCGCGACGAAGTACTGTTGGCCCGCGGCACGGGCGATGCGCTGGCGCTGCGTAAACGCCACCATGACGAGGCGATGGCCGCGCGCTACGCCCCCTCGGGCGAGATGGCGCGCAATCTGTACGAGGCGATGGAAACCGCGCGCTGCGAGGCCCTGGGCGCGCGGCACATGCCCGGCACGCTCAGCAATATCGACGCCAAGATCGAGCACGAGGCGATGCGCCGCGGCTATGCCCAGATCCGCAGCCAGCAGGATGCGCCGCTGGCGGTGGCTGCGGGCTATCTGGTGCGCGAACTGGCGACGGGGCGCAAACTGCCGCCCGCGGCCGCCAATGTGCTGGAACTGTGGCGCCCGTTCATGGAACAGACCGCTGGCGAAGATCTGGAAAACCTGGGCGATATTCTGGCCGATCAGGCCGCTTTCGCGCGCATGGCCCGCAAGGTGATCGCCGATCTGGGTTATGCCGATCAGCTGGGCGACGACCCGGATGAAGAGCTGAACGACGAAAGCGACGCCGAAGACGCCGAGAACGATCCCGAGGCGGGCGACGAACAAAGCCGCGACGAAAGCGAAAGCGACGAGTCCGAGGCCAGCCCCGAACGCAGCCAGGAAGAACAGCAGGACCAGTCGCAGACCTCGGTCAGCATGGATGACCTTGCCGATCAGGAGATGGGCGAAGAGGTCGACATGCCGCAGGCCGATGCCCCGGACGAACCGCCCGCCCCGCCCCCGCATTCGCTGGCCGATCCGAACTACACGGTCTTCACCACCGAATTCGACGAGGAAATCGCCGCCGAGGATCTGGCCGAACCGGCCGAGCTGGAACGGCTGCGCGCCTATCTGGATCAGCAGCTGGAACCGCTGAAAGGCGCGGTCAGCCGTCTGGCCAACAAGCTGCAGCGCCGCCTTCAGGCGCAACAGAACCGCAGCTGGGAATTCGACCGCGAGGAAGGCATGCTCGACGCAGGCCGCCTGGCCCGCGTGGTCGCCAACCCGACCACGCCGCTCAGCTTCAAGGTCGAGAAGGACACCGAATTCCGCGACACCGTGGTGACGCTGCTGATCGACAATTCGGGCTCGATGCGGGGCCGCCCGATTTCGATTGCCGCGATCTGTGCCGATGTTCTAGCCCGCACGCTGGAACGCTGCTCGGTCAAGGTCGAGATTCTGGGCTTCACCACCCGTGCCTGGAAAGGCGGGCAATCGCGCGAGAAATGGCTGGCCGATGGCCGCCCGCAGCAACCCGGCCGCCTGAACGACCTGCGCCACATCATCTACAAACGCGCGGATTCGCCCTGGCGGCGGGTGCGCGCGAACCTTGGCCTGATGATGAAGGAAGGCCTGCTGAAGGAAAACATCGACGGCGAGGCGCTGGAATGGGCGCACAAGCGGATGATGGCCCGCCCCGAGGCGCGCAAGATCCTGATGGTGATTTCCGATGGCGCGCCGGTGGATGACAGCACGCTGTCGGTCAACCCCGCGATCTATCTGGAAAAACACCTGCGCGACGTGATCGCCATGGTGGAAAAACGCCGCGCGGTGGAATTGATCGCGATCGGCATCGGCCATGACGTGACGCGCTATTACCAGCACGCCGTGACGATCACCGATGTCGAACAGCTGGCCGGTGCGATGACCGAACAACTGGCGGGCCTGTTCGACAGCGACCCGCGCGCCCGCGCCCGCGTGCTGGGCATCCGCAAGGCGATGTGATGTTTCAGGATTTCACCGCGCGCACTGAACCGCAAAACGGGCCGCCGCGGCTGGCCGCGCTGCGGGGCGCGATGGCGCAGGCGGGGCTTGCGGGTTTCATCGTGCCGCGCGCCGATGCGCATCAGGGCGAATATGTCGCCGAATGCGATGCGCGTCTGGAATGGCTGACCGGGTTCACCGGATCGGCGGGGTTCTGCATCGCGCTGATGGATCGCGCGGGGGTCTTTGTCGATGGCCGCTACCGCGTGCAGGTGCGCGCGCAGGTCGACCCGGCCGCGTTCACCCCCGTGAACTGGCCCGAGGTCAAACCCGGCCCCTGGCTGTGCGCGGCCCTGCCCGCCGGTGGCCGCGTGGGCTATGACCCCTGGCTGCACACCCGCAAGGAAATCACCGAGATCGAGGCTGCGCTGGATGGTTCGGGGATCGAGTTGATCCCTTCGGCCAATCTGGTCGATGCGATCTGGCCCGACCGCCCGGCCCCGCCGATGGCCCCGGCCCGCATCCACCCGCCGGAATTTGCGGGCGAGGACAGCGCCGCCAAACGCGCCCGTCTGGCTGCCGGTCTGCGCGATCGCGGGGCCGCCGCCGCCGTGCTGACCCTGCCCGACTCGATCTGCTGGCTGCTGAACATCCGCGGCGCCGACATTCCGCGCAATCCGCTGGTGCAGGGCTTTGCCGTGCTGCACGACACCGGCCATCTGACGCTTTATGCCGAGCCCGCGAAATTCTCCGCCGAGTTGCGCGCCTGTCTGGGCCCCGAGATTACCCTGCGCCCGCCCGCCGCCTTCGCGCCCGGCCTGCGCAGCCTGAGCGGACCGGTGCAGGTCGATCCCGCCTCGGCCCCCGTGCAGGTCGCGCGTGAACTGACCGAGGAAGGGACCGCGATCCTCTGGGCCGAAGATCCCTGCATCCTGCCCAAAGCCTGCAAGAACCCCGCCGAAGTGGCCGGGATGGAGGCCGCGCATCACCGCGACGCGGTGGCGATGGTGGAATTTCTGGCCTGGCTCGACGCCGAGGCGCCCAAGGGACAGCTGACCGAAATCGCCGTGGTCACCGCGCTGGAAGGGTTCCGGCGCGCCACCAATGCGCTGACCGAAATCAGCTTCGACACGATCTGCGGCGCGGGGCCCAACGGCGCCATCGTGCATTACCGCGTGACCGAGGCCAGCAACCGCCCCGTCACGCCGGGCGAGATTTTGCTGGTAGATTCCGGCGGGCAATATGTCGATGGCACCACCGATATCACCCGCACCGTCGCCGTGGGCCCGGTGCCCGAGGACGCCCGCGCGCCCTTCACCCGGGTGCTGCAAGGCATGATCGCAGTGTCGCGCGCCCGCTGGCCGCGTGGACTGGCCGGGCGCGACCTGGATGCGCTCGCGCGCGCGCCGCTGTGGATGGCGGGGCAGGATTACGACCACGGCACCGGGCATGGCGTGGGCGCGGCGCTCTGCGTGCACGAGGGCCCTGCGCGGATCTCGCGCGTCTCTGACGTGCCCTTGCAGCCCGGAATGATCCTGTCGAACGAGCCCGGCTATTACCGCGAAGGCGCCTTCGGCATCCGCATCGAAAATCTGGTGCTGGTGATCCCCGCGCCTGCGATGGGCGACGGCCGCGATCAACTGGCCTTCCGCACCCTGACCTGGGTGCCCATCGACCGTCGCCTGATCGAGACGGCCCTTCTTGGCCCGGGCGAACGCGACTGGCTGAACGCCTATCACGCCGAGGTCGCGGCCCGCCTCGCCCCGCATCTGAGCACGCCCGCCCGCGACTGGCTGCACGCCGCCTGCGCCCCCCTGTAATCCGGCCAGCGCCCGCGGAGGGGGCGGACGCTCCGCGGGGGATATTTGGCCAGAGAGACTGTGATTTCTCGCTGGCTCAAATATCCCCGCCGGAGGCATCCGCACCGGCCATTCGCGCGACCTCAGGCGTCCAGAAACGCCTTGGCCGCGCGCGCGATGACGATTTCCTCATTGGTCGGAATCACCATCACCTCGACCTTGCCCGCACCGATGTGGCGCGCGTTGGCCGCGTTCTTTTCGGGGTCGACGGCGACGCCGAACCAGTCCATCCCCTCGCAGACGCGGGCGCGGATATGGGCCGAGTTTTCCCCGATGCCGCCGCAGAAGACCAGCGCATCAAGCCCCCCCAACGCCGCCGCCAGCGCGCCGAGTTCGCGCCGGATACGGAAGGTGAAATAGTCGATCGCCTCGGCCGCGTGCGGATTGTCGGATTGCTCCAGCGTGCGCATGTCGTTGGACACGCCCGACATCCCCAGAAGCCCGGACTTCTTGTACAGAAGTTCGGTGATGTCATGGCTCGACATGCCTTCCTGATCCATCAGATAGAGCAGAACACCGGGATCGAGTTGCCCGGTGCGGGTGCCCATCGGCAAGCCGTCGAGCGCCGAGAAGCCCATCGACGAGGCAATCGACTGCCCGCCGCGCAGCGCGCACATCGACGCGCCCGACCCCAGATGCGCCACCACCACGCGGCCCGCATGCAGGTCCGGGTCGCTGGCGGCCAGCTCGCCCGCGATGTAGTCATAGCTCAGCCCGTGGAAACCATAGCGCCGCACACCTTTCTCGTAATAGCTGCGCGGCAGGGCGAAGGTGTCGTTCACGAACGGGTGGTTGCGGTGAAACGCCGTGTCGAAACAGGCGATGTTCGGCACGCCCGGAAAGGCATCGACCGCAGCGCGCACGCCCGCCAGGTTGTGCGGCTGGTGCAGCGGTGCGAAGGGGGCCAGCTGTGCCAGTTCTTTCATCAGCGCCTCGGTCAGCCGCACGGGGGCCGCGTGCTTGACGCCCCCATGCACCACCCGGTGCCCGACCGCCACCACCTCGAGGCCCGGAAAATCGGCCTCGAACACCTCGAGCGCGGTTTTCAGCGCCGCGCCGTTGGTGGCGAAGGCCGCCGGCGCGGTTTCCGGCATCGGCAGGTCGCGCCCCACGGCATCGCGGATCTTCATCGCCGCCTCGCGCCGACCGATCCGGTCGACGTGCCCCATGGCCAGGGTTTCCAGGTCTTCCCCGAACAGCCCCAGCTTGAGCGAGGAGCTGCCCGAATTCAGCGTCAGGATCGCGCGGGTCATGCCTTGCCCCCGTTCACCCGGTTATGGTGAATCGCCGCCACCGCCGCCGAGGCAAGACGCGCCATCGAACTGTCGGAGCGCGAGTTCAGGATCACCGGCACCTTGGCGCCCAGCACCAGCCCCGCGCCTTCGGCGTGGCTGATATAGGCCAGTTGCTTGGCCAGCATGTTGCCCGCGTCGATCCCGGGCACCACCAGAACCTCGGCATGGCCCGCAACCTCGCCGCGCAGTCCCTTGGTGCGCGCGGCGCCAATATCGACCGCGTTATCCATCGCCAGCGGGCCATCAACGACACCGCCCTTGATCTGGCCGCGCTCGGCCATTTTCGACAGCAGCGCCGCGTCGATCGACGAGGGGATCGCCGGGTTCACGGTTTCCACCGCCGACAGCACGCCGACCTTGGGCACCGCGATGCCGATCGAGATCGCAAGGTCGATCGCGTTTTGCACGATGTCCATCTTGGTTTCCAGATCGGGCGCGATGTTGATCGCGGCATCGGTCACCAGCAGCGGATGGCTGACACCGGGCACGTCCATCACGAAGATATGGGTGAAACGGCGTCCGATCCGCAGACCGGTCTGCTTGTCGAGCATCGGCTTGAGCAGATCGTCGGTGTGCAGATGGCCCTTCATGATCGCCTGCGCCCGGCCCTGATTGACCAGATCCACGGCAAGACGTGCCGCCTCGCGGCCGCTCATCGCGGGCAGCAGTTCGTAGCCTTCCAGCGATTTGCCGACATCCTTGGCCGCCTGCGCAATCTTGGCGGGATCGCCGATCAGGATCGGCGTGATGATCCCGTGTTCGGCGGCCACCAGCGCCCCGTCCAGCGCGTGATCGGCCTCGGGGCAGACCACCGCGGTGCTCAGCGCGGGCAGTTTCTCGGCCTGTTCCAGCAGCATTTCGAAATGGCGGTGCCGCTGCGAGATCAGCCCGGGCACCTCCAGCGCGTCAAAGCGCATGTGGCGCTTGGGCGCCTCGACCTCGGCGCTGCCCTCGACGATCAGCGCATCATCCCCCACGCGCCGCACCTCGGCCGACAGCCGCACCACGTTATCGGGCAGTTTTTCGGTCACCGTGACACGGGCGCAAATCTCTTCGCCCGCTTTGGCACGGGCGTGGAACTTCAGGCTTTGCGCACGATAGAGCGTGCCCGGACCCGGCAAGACATTGCCCAGAACGGCAGTGATCAGCGAGGCCACGAACATCCCCGGGGCGACGGCCTCCCGCACGCCATCCCCGTCGCCATCCTCTGCTTCCAGGTGAACCGGGTTATGGTTGCCCGAAGCGGCGGCGAAAACATAGAAATCGTCGGCGGTGCACAGTCTTTTCAGCTCTGCACTCATTCCCGGTTGCAGCTCCTCCCACATCCGGTTTTCGAAAATCATCTGTATACTCCTTAGGTTGCACGGTTCAGCGCCCCTCTATGGCACCGTTCCGTGAAGGCTCCATAAACCACATGGCCCTATGCAACCTTGATTAGCAACAAGTTGCCTGAATTTGGCCAGCCTCTTTTCCCTGCCGCGACAAGCGCCTAAGACTTGGGCAAAGCGATGGAGACGACGATGGCCCACGAACAGGCGCTTGCCGAACTTGCCACCCTGCTCGGCCCGCGGCTGAGCCGCACCCAGGCTGAACGCGACCTGCACGGCCAGTCCGAAACCTGGTTTGCACCGACGCCCCCCGATGCGGTGGCCTGGCCCGAGACGACGGCCGAGGTCAGCGCAATCGTCAGGATCTGTGCGGCGCATCAAATGCCCTTGGTGGCCTGGGGCACGGGCACGTCGCTGGAAGGGCACGCGCTGGCCGCGCAGGGCGGGCTGTGCCTGAACACCAGCCGGATGAATGCGGTGCTTGACGTGCTGGCCGAGGACCGTCTGGCGGTGGTGCAGCCCGGCGTCACGCGCGAGGCGCTGAACCACGATCTGCGCGCGACGGGGCTGTTCTTTCCGGTTGATCCGGGCGCGAATGCAAGCCTGGGCGGCATGGCCGCGACCCGCGCGTCGGGCACCACGACGGTGCGCTACGGTTCGATGCGTGATAATGTCGCAGCGCTGGAGGTGGTGCTGGCCGATGGCCGGATCATCCGCACCGGATCGCGCGCGGCGAAGTCGGCCAGCGGCTATGACCTGACCGCGCTGATGATCGGCTCCGAGGGCACCTTGGGCATCATCACCGAACTGACGCTGCGCCTGCATGGCCAGCCCGAGGCGGTGAGTTCCGCCGTCTGCGCCTTCGACACGTTGGAAGCCGCGGTCGAGACCGTTCAGCTGACGATCCAGATGGGCATTCCAATGGCCCGGATCGAATTCGTCGACGAGGCGGTCGCGCGCGTTTTCAACGCCGCGAATGACGCCCATATGCCCGAAAAACCGCATCTGCTGATCGAGTTTCACGGATCGGAAGCGGGCGTGGCCGAAGACAGCCGCCGGTTCGGCGAGGTGGTGACCGAAATGGGCGGCGCCGATTTCCAGTGGGCCACCAGCACCGAAGACCGCAACCGGCTGTGGAAGATGCGCCATGCCGCCTATACCTCGTGTCTGGCTGCGCGCCCGGGCTGCATGGGTCTGGTGACCGACATCTGCGTGCCGATCTCGCGCCTGGCCGAAGCGGTGGCGCAGACCCGCGCCGACATCGCCTCCGAGGGGCTGACCGGGCCGATACTGGGCCATGTCGGCGACGGCAATTTCCACGCGATCCTGCTGCTGGATCGCAATGACCCCGACGAATTTGCCCGCGCCAAGCGGGTGGCGGGCAAGATGGCCGAACGCGCGCTGGCGATGGGCGGCACGATTACCGGCGAACACGGGATCGGGCTGGGCAAGCGCGGGCTGATGGCCGCGGAACACGGGCAAGGCTGGCAGGTGATGGGCGCGATCAAGGCCGCGCTCGATCCGCAGGGTATCCTCAATCCCGGCAAACTGGTACCGCAACCCGGAGACGACGCATGAGCCTGGCCACCCCCGCCGATCTGCCGCGTGCCTTTGCCGTCGCCTGGGGCGCGCATGACGCCCGCGCGCTGGCCGGTTTTTTCGCCGAGGACGCCGATTTCCTGAGCCTCACCGGCGGCGTGGCCGAGGGCCGCACCGAAATCGCCGAAGTGCTGGCGGGCGAATTGGCCGGCGCCTTCGCGCGCGCCCGGCTGGTCACCGGGAAAACCCGGATCCGCCCGATCGGCGCAGAAGCCTGCGTGCTGCTGCAACGCTTCGTGTTGACGGGGATCGTGCATGCCGACGGCTCTGACGCGGGGCGGATCGGCGCGGTGTTCTGCGCTACGCTGGCGCTGAGCCCGACGGGCTGGCAGATCGTGGCGGCGCAATTCGTGGTCGAGGCCTAGGGGCTCTGCCCCCGGGCTGCGCCCTCCCCCGGGATATTTGGGCCAAAGTGAAAAGGCGCCCCCCTTTCCGGGGTGCCCGCATGCCGTGCAACCGATTGAATTTCGTCCAAAACCCGCACGCGGTCAGGTCAAAGACGCGGTCGGGCCGATTTTTCGTCGCTTCAAAGGCCATTTGCCGCTAGGCTCGGTCAGGCCCGTCGATGATTTCAGGTTGCGTGCTGGCCATGAAAATTCCAACTCGCCGCTTCATTGCACTGTTGCTGGCCGCCTGCCTGCCCGGGCTAGCCGGGGCATCCTCGCGCGTCGAACCTTGGGAGGACCCCGGTTACGGCACCTGCGGCGGATTTTCCTTTTATGGGCGGCGTTCGGATATCACCATGTCCAACAGCGTCGGCAGCGCCCAGTTCAGACCCCGGCTGAAGGTAGAGATCTACAACCCGCTGACCGCGGAAGGCACGGCGGAAACCCGGATCGAGATGCGCGCTAGCGTGTTGGACATCGTGTCCTCGGTCAATCAGCTGCTGAAACTCATGGAAAGTTCTGGCTGCGACCGGCTGCATTACAACAACGATGCGGCGATCACGACCTACGACGACAAATGGGTCATCACCAGTCATTTCACCTATGAAGAACGGGTCTGCACCGGGGTCGGATCGGCCACCATCGCGACCCGGACCCAGCCGCTGCATATCGACATCGTGCCCGATTTCGCCCTGCGCGAGGACGCGGGCAAGCCGGTGATGACGATGCGGCTGGTCGCCGGCTACCGGCTGCCGTTGTTCCTGAACGTCACTTTGGAAAAGGATCTGTTCAACATCGACGAAACCTATGATGCGCTGCCCGCGCCGATTGCGGCGAATATCACCGGCTCGGAGATGGTGCTCAAGACATTGGGGGGCAAGACGCTGCAGCTCGAAGCGGCGATCAGCCTGCGCCCCCTGAAGAAAAGCATCGCCTGCCTGATCAAGGAAGGTATCGGCGAGGAGATCTGGAAAAGCGGCGATTGGTATCGGCATCATTGAAGGAATGCGCATGAACAAGGGATTTGCGGGAACGGTCGGGGCGATGGCCCTGGCGCTGGTCGGCTGCTCGGACCTGTCCGACATGATTTTCGGCGAGGTCCGCACGACCCGCCTGAACGTGACGCCACCGCCGGTCACGACCGAGCTGGATTGCCGGACAGAATGCAAGATCGGCGCGGAAACCGAGAACTGCCTGTATCTGAACGCCAGCGTGTCGCGCCCCGATTACAAGACCCGGATCGCCGCCTTTCGGGCCCTGTTCAACGCCCACGCGCAGGACGCCAGCATCCCGCATGCCGAAGTGCTGGCCCTGTTCGACAGCCCCGACGACCCCTGCCGCCGGGGAGAGGTTCTGCTGGGGCAGGACGGGGCGTTCACCAACCTTTCGACCGACAGCACCCATTGCTATCTGAGCTACAAGGCCCCGCTGGTCGGTGAGCTGATGCTGGATGTGCCGCCCAAGATCACCGGGGCGATCATTGACACCGAGGCTGGCGGCTTTGATATCCGCTTCGACAAGCCCGAAGAGGCCGTCGAGATGATCTTTGCCAAGCAGGCGCTGAACAACGACATCGGCGGCAAGATCGTCGCGGTGAACGTTCTGGCCAACCGGGTTTTGCTGCGCACGCAGACGATGTGCCTGGCCTCGGCGATCTGATCCTGACCGCAGGGCCGGTGCCGCCTCAGCCCGCCAGCAATTCGTCGGCGGCGGCGCGGGCGGCGGCGGTGACCTCGGCGCCCGAAATCATCCGGGCGATTTCATCGCGCCGCTCGGTCGCGCCCAGGGCCACGACTTCAGAGGTGGTCATGCCCTCGCTCACCGATTTCTGCACGCGGAAATGATGCCCGCCCCGGGCCGCAACCTGCGGGCTGTGGGTGACGACCAGAACCTGCGCGCCGGTGGCCAAGCGTGCCAGACGGCGGCCGACGGCATCTGCGGTGGCCCCGCCGACGCCGCGGTCGATTTCGTCGAAGATCAGCACCAGCGCATCGGCGCCGCGTGCCAGCACCACCTTCAGCGCCAGCAAGAAGCGCGACAGCTCCCCGCCCGAGGCGATCTTGTTCAGCGGCCCGGCCGGTGCGCCGGGGTTGGTGGCGACGGTGAAGGCCACGGCATCGACGCCTTCGGGCCCCGCCTCCCCGGCCGTGATCTGGGTGGCGAAGACCGCGCGTTCCATTTTCAGCGGCGCCAGTTCCGCCGCCATCGCAATATCAAGCCGCCCCGCCGCCGCCTGCCGCGCCGCGCTGAGCGCGCCCGCAGCCTCGGCAAAGGCCGCCTCGGCGCGCGCAAGCTCTGCGCGCAGCGCCGCGATATTCCCCTCGCCCGCATCCAGCGCGGCCAGCCGCGTCCGCAGCCCTTCGGCAAAGGCGCCCAGATCGTCGGGCAGAACGCCATGTTTGCGCGCCAGCGCGCGAATTGCGAACAACCGTTCTTCGCAGGCCTCCAGCGCGCGCGGATCGAAACTGAGGGCATCAAGCGCCGTCTCGACCCCTTGCGCCGCCTCGCCCAGTTCGATGAGGGCACGCTCCAACGCGGTCAGGGGCGCGTCCAGACGGCCCTCGGCCCGGTCGGCCGCACCCTGCAGCCAGCGGTCGGCATCGCGCATCGCGCCTTCGGCACCTTCGGGACCAAGTGCCTGCAACGCCCGCGCCACATCGCTGCGAATGCGTTCGGCCCCCTGCATCAGGCGGCGTTCGGCATCAAGCGAGGCCTCCTCGCCGGGCTTGGGATCGAGCGTGTCCAGTTCGCCCACCGCATGACGCAGAAATTCTTCTTCGCTTTTCACCGCATCCAGCGCCGCGCGCGCCGTCGCCAGTTCCTTCAGCGCGACCGCCCGCGCCGTCCAGGCGCTGCGCGTGGCCTCCAGCAGGGCGGGGTGATCGGCGAAGGCATCCAGCAGCGCCCGGTGACCACGTGCATTCAGCAGCCCGCCATCGTCCTGCTGGCCATGCAATTCAACCAGCGTGGCCGAAAGCGCGCGCAGCACCTCGCCCGAGGCGCGGCGGTCGTTGATCCAGGCGTTCTTGCGCCCGTCCGCGGCATTGGTGCGCCGCAGGATCAGCTCGGCCCCGCCGGGCAGCCCGGCCTCGGCCAGTAGCGCATGCGCGGGGTGACCGGCGGGCAGATCGAAGACAGCGGTGACCTCGCCCTGATCGGCGCCGCGCCGGACCAGTTCGGCCCGTCCGCGCCAGCCCAGAACGAAGCCCAGACAATCCAGCAGGATCGACTTGCCCGCCCCGGTTTCGCCGGTCAACACGTTCAGACCCGGCTGGAACTCCAGGTCCAGCCGCTCGATGATCAGCATATCGCGGATTTCAAGCGTGCGCAGCATGGCGTCCGATCCCGTGGGCGATGGCCCCGCTTAGAGCCACTCGCCCTTGATCACCTGACGGTAGATTTTCGACAACCAGCTGTCACCCTTCGATTCCGGCTTCAGCCCCTGCTTTTTCAGCAGCTGATAGGCATCGTCATAGAAGGGCGAGGACTGGAAGTTGTGCCCCAGAATCGCCGCTGCCGTCTGCGCCTCGTCGGTGATGCCAAGCGCCAGATAGGCCTCGGTCAGCCGCATCAGCGCTTCGGGCGTGTGCGCCGTGGTCTGGAACTGCTCCACCACCACCCGGAAGCGGTTGATCGCGGCGCTGTAGTGACCCTGTTTCAGGTAATACCGCCCGATTTCCATTTCCTTCGCCGCCAGGTGGTCGAAGGCCAGATCGAATTTCAACATGGCCGAGCGCGCATAGTCGCTGTCGGGATATTGTTCGATCACGTCGCGCAGCGCCTGCAGCGCCTGGAAGGTCAGGCCCTGATCGCGACCGACTTCGTCGATCTGGTCGTAATAGCTGAGCGCCAGCAGGTATTTCGCGTAGGCCGCATCTTCGTCGCCCGGATAGGTGTCGATGAAGCGTTGCGCCGAGGCGCGGGCGGATTCGTAATCCTTGGCCTTGTGCTGGGCGAAGGCTTCCATGATCAGCGCGCGCTTGGCCCATTCCGAATAGGGATACAGCCGCTCGACTTCCGAGAAGTAATGCAGCGCCTGATCGGGCCTGCGGGGGTTGCCCACTTCAAGCTCGTATTCGCCGCGCTTGTAAATCTCTTCGGCGGTGAAATTCTCCAGCGGCGGCTCTTTCTTGCCGCCACCACTGCAGGCTGCGAGAGTCGCCACCAGCAAAAGACTTCCGAGCCCTAAAGCCGCTGATCTGCCGCGCGCCATGCCCTGCCCTATCCAAATTCTGCCCAAGCTTCCGTGCCCGGTGCAAGGTCCGTTCCGCCCCACGGGCGGCTGCTTCGCCCGTCCTAGCACAGAAAAATCCGGGGCGCAAAACGCCTTTCGCTGCTTTGAACCGGGTTAATATCTGCCGCTGGCTTCAGCGGGCCGCCACCGCCGGGCGGCACACGCCCGCGCCCGGCAGGCGATAGGCCTGCGCCGGGGTGCAGGCTTCCCATTCCCAGGCGCTGTCATCGGCGAAAAGCGCGCGCAACAGACGGTTGGTCATCGCGTGACCCGCGCGGTTGCCGGTGTAACGGCCCAGAATCGGCGCGCCAGCCAACGCCAGATCCCCCAGCGCGTCCAGCATCTTGTGGCGCACCGCCTCGTCAGCGTGGCGCAGGCCACCGGGCGACAGCACCTTGTCGCCATCGACGACGACGGCATTCTCATAAGTGCCCCCCAAGGCCAAGCCATTGGCGCGCATGTAATCCACATCCGCCTGACGGCAGAAGGTGCGGCTGTCCATCAACTCGCGCACGAAGGCGCCGTTGGCCATGTTCAGGCGTTTTTCCTGCTTGCCGATGGCGGCGTCGGTGAAGTCGATGGCGAAGTCGATTTCCAGCGCGGAGGCCGGTTCCAGACGCGCCACCGCCTCGCCCTCGCGCACCTCGACGGGCTTGAGCACGCGGATCGCGCGCAGCGCCCCCCCCAGGGTGCGTAGGCCCGCCGCACGCATGCCGCGCACGAAAGGCGCCGACGAACCATCGAGGATCGGCACTTCGGGACCGTCGATTTCGATCAGCGCATTGTGAATGCCAACGCCGGTCAGCGCCGCCATGATATGTTCGATGGTCGAGACCGAGACACCATCGGCATTCTCGATCAGGGTGCACAGCTTGGACGGGGTCACATGGTCCCACAGCGCCGGGATACGCGGGTTCATGCCCTTCACGTCAGTGCGACGGAAGACAATGCCGTGGTCGGTCGGGGCGGGATGAACGGTCATGCGCACCGGGGCGCCGGAATGCAGGCCCACGCCGTCGAAGGTTACCGAAGATCCAAGAGTCGTTTGCACGCCCATACCCTTTCTTTGCACGGCCCCTGCCCGATCCCGGTTTTGGTAACGCGTTGTTAACCATTTCGGGATCATGGTGGGTCCGCAGCATCAGTTAGGCAAGCGCTGCGCGCATCACAACTCACTCTTTGTAACGGACTGAAACAAAAGCCCTGCGCCGCGGCAAATCCCCGCCGAACCGCGCCGAACACGTTGAAAACAAATAAAAAAGGGCCGGGTTTCCCCAGCCCTTCGAAGTGCTTTTGTGAACCGCTCAGTTCGCCTGACGACGCAGGAAAGCGGGAATCTCGATCCGATCCTGATCGGCGTCTGCCTCGTCTTCATAGACCTGATGCTGCGGCGCGGCGGCGCGCGATTGTGCGGCCGCAGGGGCATGGCCAGCGGATTCGGCATGGCCGGTCATCCGGTTGATCAGCGAGTTGATGCCGAAGCGCGGCTTTTCGGGCTGCGGCTGCGGTGCGGCCGGGCGCTGTGCGGCCATCGCCGGGCGCGGCTGTTGCGCAGCCGCAGGCGCCTTGTTCACCGCCGCCTGCAACCGGGCCAGAGCCTCGGGCGAGGGCGTGCCGGGCGCGCGCGGACGCGGCGCCACGAAGGCCCCGGCTTCTTCATCGACATGCACATCGCGCGCCGCGGGGCGCGGCTGATAGGCGGGCGGCGGAAGGTCATCGGCGGCCTGCTGCACCGGCGCCTGATAGGCGGGCTGCGGCGCGGGCGCGTCGAACAGGCTGCGCTCGGCCGGGGCCGGTTGCGCGGCGGCCTGCGGCTGCACCGACGGTTGCGGAGCTGCGGGCTGCGGCTGCGCCATCACCGGCTGCGCCGAGGTCACGTTCAGCGCGGGCTTCGGGGCCTCGGCCGCGGGTTTCAGCGGCTCGGCCAGCGAGCGGCGCGGCACCGGCACTTCGGCCACGGCGGGGGCGGCATCAATCCCGGTCGCCACGACCGACACGCGCATCATGCCTTCCATGTTCGGGTCCAGCGTCGAGCCGACGATGATATTGGCGTCCGGGTCGACCTCTTCGCGGATCCGGTTCGCGGCCTCGTCCAGCTCGAACAGGGTCAGATCGTAGCCGCCGGTGATGTTGATCAGCACGCCCTTGGCGCCCCGCAGGCTGATTTCGTCCAGCAGCGGGTTGGCGATGGCTTTCTCGGCGGCCTGCACGGCGCGGTCTTCGCCGGTGGCGTCGCCGGTGCCCATCATCGCCTTGCCCATCTCGTCCATGACCGAGCGGACATCCGCGAAGTCGAGGTTGATCAGCCCCGGGCGCACCATCAGGTCCGAAATCCCCTTCACGCCCTGATACAGCACGTCATCGGCCATCGCGAAGGCTTCGGTGAAGGTGGTCTTTTCATTCGCCAGGCGGAACAGGTTCTGGTTCGGAATGATGATCAGCGTGTCAACGACCTTTTGCAGCGCCTCGATGCCCTCATCGGCCTGACGCATCCGTTTCGAGCCTTCGAACTGGAACGGCTTGGTCACGACGCCGACGGTCAGAACGCCCAGCTCACGCGCGGCCTGCGCGATGATCGGGGCGGCGCCGGTGCCGGTGCCGCCGCCCATGCCCGCGGTGATGAAGCACATATGCGCGCCCGCCAGATGATCGACGATCTCTTCGATGGTTTCCTCGGCGGCGGCGGCGCCAACCGAGGGACGCGCCCCCGCGCCCAGACCTTCGGTGACCTTGATGCCCATCTGGATGCGGGCCTGCGATTTCGACTGCTGCAGCGCCTGCGCATCGGTGTTCGCCACGACGAATTCGACGCCTTCCAGCGCCTGTTCGATCATGTTGTTGACCGCGTTCCCGCCAGCCCCGCCAACGCCGAACACGGTGATCCGCGGCTTGAGCTCTTCGTGATCCGACATCATCAGATTCAAGGTCATTGGTTTCCGCCTGTGTTTTTTAACGGCCCTGTCCCGGCCGAATACCCCGAAATTAGACCAATTTTAGACGTGAATCAGCGCAACGTCACCTAAAAAACACAGGTCTCACACAAAATATGGCGATGGGGTTACCGCCGTCAGCGGTATTTCGCGCATGCGCCATCATCTGGTGGAAACGAATCGGGCAGTGCTCAGCCCTAGCGTTCACCAATTGTCGCGGAACCAGCGGACCGCCCGTTTGAACGACCGCCCGCCCAGCCGTTCGGCCGGGATCTCGAAATCCCACCATTCATCCTGCGGATGGGCCGCAAACAGCGCCAGACCGACCACGCTGGCAAAGCCCGCCCCGGTCGCGGCCTGCGGCAGGCCCTGCACGCGCAGCGGTCGCCCAAGGCGCACGTTCTGCCCCAAAATCCGCGCCGCCAGACCATCCAGCCCCGGGATCTGGCTGGCGCCGCCGGTCAGCACGATCTGCTGGCTGGGCAGATGTTCGAACCCGGCCGCATCCAGCAGCCCGCGCACATCTTCCAGAATTTCCTCGACCCGCGGACGCATGATCCCGATCAGCTCGGCGCGGCTGACCTGACGGCGGTCTTTCTCCCAGTCGCCGGAATTGCCCGACAGCTCGATCATCTCGCGGTCATCCATGCCGGTGGCATGCACGCCGCCGTGGAAGGTCTTGATCCGCTCGGCCACGGCCATCGGCACCTGCAGCCCGGCCGCGATGTCGCGGGTGACGTGATCGCCGCCCAGCCGCACCGCATCGGCAAAGATCATGTGCTTCTTCATGAAGACCGACACGCCCGTCGCGCCACCGCCCATGTCGATACAGGCCGCGCCCAGCTCCTGCTCGTCCTCGACCAGGCTGGAAATCCCCGAGACATAGGCCGAACTGGCAATCCCGGCGAGTTCCAGATCGCAGCGCCGGATGCAGTAGACCAGATTCTGGATCGCCGCCGCCTCGACCGTCAGCAGGTGCATATCCACCGCCAGCCGTTTGCCGACATGGCCGCGCGGATCGCCCAGACCGGAGCGATGATCGAGCGCAAAGTTCACCGGATGGGCGTGCAGCACCTCGCGCCCCTGCCCCACGGCGGGCATGTCGCAGCTGGCCAGAACACGCGCCACGTCCTGTTCGTCGACATGGTTGCCCTGCACATCGACTTCGCCATCCAGCCCATAGGACCGCGGTTCGGCCCCGGCAAAACAGGCGATGACGTGATCGACGCGGGTATTGGCCATTTTCTGTGCCGCCTGCACCGCGGTGCGAATGGCGCGCTCGGTCTCGGCCATGGCGTCGATTTCGCCAAAGCGCACCCCGCGCGAACGGGTGGTCGCCGCACCGATCACCCGGAACGCCGACTGCCCGGCCAGCGGACCCACGTTTTCGTCGGCCAGCGCCTCGCCGCCATCGAAGCGCAGCACAAGACAGGCGATCTTCGACGTGCCGATGTCCAGAAGCGCAATCACACCACGCTGCATCGCAGCCTTGCGCATGTTTCGCATCGCCCGTTGGGCCTGATAAAGATCGGTCATTGGCCAGCCTTTACTTTGGTCGTCTGCCCCGCAGCCGCCTGCAACGCATCGAGCGCGTGGTCTGACAGGCGGATCGTCGGGCGGTCCTGATTGCGCAGATCGAGATGGGTGAAATCGCGGTCGAGCAGGTCTTCGGCAGCATCAAGCGCAAGCGTGCGTTCGACCGCACGCACCGGGTTCGCCTCGGGCAGCAGGATGCGCTGATTACGGTCCAGCACCAGATCCCAACGCCGTGCGCCCACACGCACCAGACCGCGCGCGCGCGGCAGGATCGGCCCGGCGGCGGCTAGAATCTCCAGCGCCTCGGGCACGGCCTTTTCGGCGCCCTCACCCGCGATCAGCGGCAGATCGGCCCGCGCCTCGCGCGCCAGCAGGGTCGCGACGCGATGCCCGTTGGCATCCAGCATCTCGATCCCGGTTCCGGTGCGCCACAGCACGGCCGGCACCCGTTCGGTCACCTGCGCCTCCAGCATCCCGCCGGGGCGGATCACCAGGCTGACATCCGCCACCGCATCGAGCCGCGAAATCATCGTCCGATAGTCCTTGAGGTCGATCGTGAAGCTCGACGCGGGCAGGCGCACCGGCAGCATCGCCCGGATCGCCGCATCGACCTCGGGCGAGGCGCCTTCGATTTTCAGCAGGCTGACCATGAATTCGGGGCGGTTCTGCACCGCGGTCTTTGCATCCTGATAGTGCTGGATCAGGTCGGCCCGGCGCCCTTCGTCGCCCAGCCACAGCCCCAGGCCCAGCACCACCACGAAGACCGGCACACCGATCCGCGTGAACGCCCGCACAAAGGGCGTCAGCCACAGACGCTGCAACCGGAAGGCCAGGCGAGAGGGCGCCGGATCGCGGCGCAAGCCGCCCGCGCGCGGCTGCACCAGCGTCTGGCGTTGCCCGGGGTGCAGATAACGGGGTTCGGCGCTCAGCGGTCGCAAGAGGCATCCTCCACGATCCAGGCGCACAGCTCGGGGAAGGACAGGCCCATCTTGCCCGCCTGTTCGGGCGAGAGCGACGTGGGCGTCATCCCCGGCTGGGTGTTGGTTTCCAGCAGGACCAACCCGTCCAGCCCGCGCGTGTCGTCCCAGCGAAAATCGGTGCGCGACAACCCGCGGCACCCCAGCGCGCGATGGGCACGCAGGGCATAGTCCAGACAGGCCGCGGTGATCTCCGGCGGCAGTTCCGCGGGGCAGACATGGCTGGAACCGCCGACGTTGTATTTCGCGGCATAGTCATACCAGCCCGAGGTCACGATCTCGGTCACGCAGAGCGCACGGTCGCCCATCACCGAACAGGTCAGTTCGCGCCCCGGGGCGTAGGTTTCGACCATCACCACATCGGGCATCTGGTCGGACAGCTGCGGCGGCGCATTGGCGCCATCGGTCACGATATAGACGCCGACCGACGAGCCTTCGTTGTTCGGCTTGACCACATAGGGCGCGGGCAGGACATGGCCCGCCATCACCTCGGCCTTACCGGCCAGACGGCTTTCGACGACAGGCAGACCCGCCGCGCGATACACCTCTTTCGAGCGGCTCTTATCCATCGCCAGCGCCGAGGCCAGCACCCCCGAATGGGTATAGGGAATGCGCAGCCATTCCAGCAAGCCCTGCACGCAGCCATCTTCGCCCCAGCGGCCATGCAAGGCATTGAAAACACAATCCGCTTTGGCTTCGGCAAGCCGCGCCGGCAGATCGCTGCCCGCGTCGATCTCAATAACCTCGAAACCTGCCACCCGCAGCGCTTCGGCGCATTCGCGCCCAGTGGACAGAGACACCTCACGTTCCGCCGAGGTGCCACCCATCAAAACCGCTACACGGTGGGTTGCCCTGCTCGACATACCCGCCACTTTCGCCTCTCCCGGGGTTGGCCCCGTGGAATGTTGCTTATTCGCCCTGGTTGCGCGCGGCGCCAAATTCACCGATGCGCATGATTTCCCACTCTAACGAAATTCCCTGCGTCTGCAAAACCTTTTTGCGCACCAACTCCCCCAGATCCTCTAGATCTTGTGCCGTGGCCCCACCGGCATTGATCAGAAAGTTGGAATGCATCTCGCTCATCTGTGCGCCGCCCAGCCGCGCACCGCGCAGGCCGGCGTTGTCGATCACCTTCCAGGCCTTGAGATCATGCACATCGTCCGCCCGCCCGGTCGAGGACGCGCCCGAGGGATTGCGGAAGGTCGACCCTGCCGAGCGTTCCTTCGTCGGCTGGCTCGCATCGCGCTTGGCGATCTGGTCGTCCATCCGCGCGACCAGCGTCGCCGGGTCGCCCGCCGCGGCCCGGAAAGTGGCGGAAATCAGCACCGCACCGTCGGGCAGGCGGCTGGAGCGATAGGAAAACTGCAGGTCTTCAGGCGCCAGTTCGACCTGCGTGCCATCGCGCAGGATCGCCGTGGCCGAGATCAGGTGATCGGCGACATAGCTGCCATAGCAGCCCGCGTTCATCCGCACCGCGCCCCCGATGCTGCCCGGAATGGTGCGCAGGAAGGTCAGGTCGCGCCCGGCCTCGGCCGCGCGGCGGGCGACATGCGCATCCAGCGCCGCAGCCCCCGCCACCACCGTGTCGCCCTGCACCTCGATCCCGTTGAAGCCGCGCCCCAACCGGATCACCACCGCGTGCAACCCGCCATCGCGCACGATCAGGTTCGACCCCACGCCCATCGGGAACACTGCCACATCGGCGGGCAGCGCGGCCAGAAACGCCGCCAGATCGGCCGCATCGGCGGGCTGAAACAGCCAGTCAGCCGGGCCCCCGACGCGCAGCCAGGTCAGATCGGCCAGCGGGCGGTTCGGGGTCAGCGTGCCACGGGGGGTGTAAGCGAGGTTCTGCATGGGTCGTCCTTAGCCAAAGCCGCCAATCCGGGCAAGGCCCGGGCGCGGATGGCGGCGCGGCCCGGCGGGACTCAGCCGTCGGTCTCGATCTCGACGGTATAACGCAACAGGGTGCGGACATTCGCCCCCCAGAACCCGCCCTCCAGCGGCATCGTCCCGGCCTGATCGGGGGCCGCACACAGCGCCACATGCCCTTCGCCCACCGCCAGACCATGGGTCGGGTCGAACCCGTGCCACCCCTGCCCCAGCCAGACCTCGACCCAGGCATGCAGATGACGCTGGCCATCGACGCTTTCGGCATGGGCCTGATAGCCAGAAACGAAGCGCGCGGGGATGCCCTGCGCCCGCGCCGCCGCGATGAACAGAACCGCCAGATCGCGGCAGGCCCCGCGCGCGGAGGCCAGCGTCTCGGCCGGGGTCTGCGCATCGCCTTCCAGCCGGATCTGCCGATCGGTGCGGGTGAAAAGCTGCCGGTTCAGCAGGTCCAGAAACACCAGCGCATCACCCCCCGCCTCGTCGGCCAGCGCCGCGGCAAAGGCCTGCACCGTGGGATCGGGGACGGGATCGCGCAGATAGGCGGCCTGCGCGGCGGATGTCGCATCCCAGGGCAAGGGCGGCAGATCGGCAGGCGGCGGCACAGGGGCACAGGTGTCGAGGGTAAAGCGGCTTTCCACGCAGAACCGGGTGATTTCGCCCGCGAACTCCAACGCGATCAGCTGGTTCCCGAAATCGTCGGTCAGATCGCAACGGTTTGTCGGCGCCGGGGTCACCGTCAGCTCATGGCCGTGCAGCACGCCTGCGCCCACACGCGGGGTCAACCGCAGGCGATGCGCGCCCAGTTCGACAGGCGCGGAATAGTCGTATTGCATCAGGTGCCGCACTGAGAACCGCATCGAGTCCTCCTTTGCGCCAGACTATCAATGCTGCACCGCAGCGCAAGAAGATATTAACGATGGTTAATGCGTGTCCCGCCCCTGCCCCCGCAGGCGGCGCAGCAGGAAAATAAGGGGCCAACGCAGCACACTCATCCCGCCGGCCAGCACCAGAAGGCCCACCCAGGGCCCGTTTTGCAGCGTCACCCAGCCCAGGAGAGGTACCCCCGTGCCGATCAGAACCCAGGCCGCGCGCCAATGCCAGCGCGTCGGGCCCATCGCGATCAGCGTGGCGCCAAGCGCCCAAAGGCATGCGGCAAGCAGAGAAGCGTTCACAGCAGACCTCCGGCAGACAAGACAGCGGCGCCAAAGGCGGCAGCCGAGGCCAGCGTGCCGAAGACCGGCACAATCATCGGCACCCGGAACGCCGCCGCGGGCTGGCGACGCTTAAGGAACACGAGCGACAGGTTCACCAGCGTGAACACCCCCAGCAGCACCAGCGAAGTGGTCTGCGCCAGTGCCGCGACGGGCAGTAGCAGCGCCGCACAGATCGTCAGCCCGCCGATCAGGCTCGTCGCCAGAACCGGCGTGCCGAGGCGCGGATGGGCATGCGCGAAGATCTGCAGCAGCGGCGCGCGCTTGCCCAGACCGTAAAGCACCCGGGCCGCCATCACGACCTGCGCCAGAACCCCGTTCAAGGCCGCCGCCCCCGCAATCGCCGCCAGCAGGAGCGCGCCATGCCCCGCGCTTTCCCACACCAGTGCGAGCGGCCGCTCCGAACTGGCCAGCACCGCCACCGGCACCGCCCGCACGGCGGCAATCGACACCAGCAGATAAAGCGCCGTGGTGATCGCCAGCGCCGCCAGGATCGAGCGCGGCAGCGTGCGGTTGGGGTCGCGCACCTCCTCGGCCATATTCACCATGTCCTCGAACCCGATGAAGGCAAAAAACGCCAGCGCGGCAGCCGCCGCGACCCCGGCCAGCGGCACGCTCGGCGGGGTCAGGAACTCGGCCACCGGGGGCACGCTGAAGCCCGCCCAGATCACCAGTGCCAGACCCACGACCTCGATCAGCGTCAGCACCGCGGCGAAGGCCAGCGACTCCAGCACCCCGATCAGCGCCACGCCGACCAGAACCAGCCCCAGCCCGGCGATCAGAACCTGCGCATCAATCGGCACCAGCAGGCCCAGATACCCCACACCGCCGCGCAGCACCGCAGCGGCCGAAATCATCCCCGACAGCACGATCGCCAGCCCGACCGCCACCGCCAGCCCGTGCCGGTGCAGGCCTTCCTCGACATAGGCGACCTCGCCCGCCGCTTCGGGCAGGCGCACCGACAGTTCGGCATAGGACAGCGCCGAGGGCGCGGCGATCAGACCGGCCAGCACGAAGGCCAGCGGAGCCCAGACGCCCGCCTGCGCGGCCACCGCGCCGACCAGAACGTAGATCCCTGCGCCCACCATGACGCCGACACCGTAGGCAGTCAGCAGAACGGGCCCCAAGCGGCGCTTCAGGGTGCCCTCTGCCATCTCAGCCCCCGAGCTTGGCGGGCAGGCCGTTGGCCCAGGTGGAAATCGTGCCCGCGCCAAGGCAGACGACCATGTCGCCGGGACGGGCCTGTTCGCGCACCAGACGCGACAGGTCATCCTCGCACAGGATCGCGCGGGCGTGGCGGTGACCATGGGCGATCAGCCCGGCCACCAGATCGTCGCGCGAGGCGCCCGGGATCGGTTCTTCGCCTGCGGCATAGACTTCGGCGATGGCGACCACATCGGCCTCGTTGAAACAGGTGCAGAAGTCATCGAACAGCGAATGCAGGCGGGTATAGCGGTGCGGCTGATGCACGGCGATGACCCGGGCGCCCGGCGCCACGGCCTGCCGCGCGGCCTTCAGCACCGCCGCGATTTCCACCGGATGGTGGCCGTAGTCGTCGATGATGGTGACCCCGCCCAGCACCTCGCCAACCTTGGTGAAACGCCGGTTGACGCCCCCAAAGCCCGCCAGCGCGGCGCGAATTTCTTCTTTCTTCATGCCCAGATGCCGCGCCACCGCCACCGCCGCCAGCGCGTTCGAGACGTTGTGGTCGCCCGGCATCGGCAGGGTGCAGCCCTCGATCACCGCGATCTTGCCGCTTTCGTCCGGGCCCTCGCCCTGCAGCGCGATGTCGAAATGCGCCACCCCCGCCGTGTAGGTCAGGTTCTGCGCGCGCACATCGGCCTGCGCGTTGAAACCGAACGTCACCACACGGCGGTCGGTGATCTTGCCGACCAGCGCCTGCACCTCGGGGTGGTCGGTGCAGCACACCGCAAGACCGTAGAACGGGATGTTGCTGACGAAATCGTAGAACCCCTTGCGCAGCGCATCGAAGCTGCCCCAGTGCTCCATATGCTCGGGGTCGATGTTGGTGACGATGGCAATCGTCGCGGGCAGCCGGTTGAACGAGCCGTCGCTTTCATCCGCCTCGACCACCATCCATTCGCCGGCCCCGGCCCGCGCATTCGAACCATAGGCGTGGATGATGCCGCCGTTAATCACGGTCGGGTCGAAATTGCCGCGGTCCAGCAGGGTCGCGACCATCGTCGTGGTCGTCGTCTTGCCATGGGTGCCCGCAATCGCGATGTTCGAGCGCAGGCGCATCAGCTCGGCCAGCATCTCGGCACGGCGCACCACCGGCAGGCCGCGTTTGCGCGCCTCTTCCAGTTCGGGGTTGCCCTTCTTGATCGCGGTCGAGACCACGACCACCGCCGCGTCGCCCAGGTTCTCGGCGCGCTGGCCTTCAAACACGGTCGCGCCCAGTTCGACCAGCCGGTCGGTGATCTTGCTGGCCTTGGCATCCGAGCCCTGCACCCGGAAGCCCTGCGTCATCAGCACTTCGGCGATGCCCGACATGCCGATGCCGCCGATGCCGACGAAATGGATCGGGCCGAGTTCACCCGGAAGTTTCGTGGCGGCAGCACTCATGACGGATTTCCTGCAAGATTTTCAACAATTTCGACCAGTCGCGCGGTGGCATCGGGCATCCCGTAGCTCAACGCGGCCCGCGCCATTTGCAACGCACCGCCCGGATTGTCCAGCACCAGCGCCACCTGTTCGGCCAGCGTCGCGGCATCACATTTGCGTTCGGGCAGCATGATCGCCCCGCCCGCATCGACCAGACCGCGGGCATTCGCCGTCTGGTGATCGCCGGTCGCGGCCGCATAGGGGATCAGGATTGCCGGACGCCCGACCACCGAAATATCGGCCACCGAACTGGCCCCCGCGCGCGAGATCACCAGCTGGCATTCGCTTAGGCGGCGCGGCACGTCGGCGAAGAAGGGCTGCACCTCGGCGTCGATCCCGGCGGCGGCATAGGCGGCGACCACACGCTCCAGATCCTCTTCCCGGGCCTGATGGGCCACGCGCAGATACTGGCGCAGATGGTCGGGCAATTGCGCCAGCGCGGCCGGCACGACATCCGACAGGATCCGCGCGCCCTGGCTGCCGCCGATCACCAGCACGCTCATCGGATAATCCCCCGGGGTGATATAGGCCGCACCCGCCCGTTCCAGCACCGCGCCGCGCACCGGGTTGCCGGTATGGATGCCCTCGACGCCGGGCGGCAGATCGGTGGGCCAGGTGCCGCAGGCAAAGGCGCTGACATGTTTGGCGAAGACCCGGTTGACCTTGCCCATGATGCCGTTCTGTTCGTGGATGGCCGAGGGAATGCGCAGCACCTGCGCCGCGGCCAGCGCCGGGATCGTCGGGTAACCGCCGAACCCCACCACAACGCGGGGCCGATCGCTCATTCCCGCCATCACCGCCGACAAGACGCCCCCAGCGATGCGGAACGGCACCGCCAGCCGGGCCAGCGCACCGCCGCGTGCAAAAGTGGCCGAGGCCACCTGCTCGACCTTCACCACATGGGGAAAGCCGCCAGTGTAGCGCGCGCCCCGCGCATCGGTGCTGAGCTTGACCCGCCAGCCCCGACGCACCATCGCCTCGGCCAGTGCCTGTGCGGGGAACATATGCCCGCCGGTGCCGCCTGCGGCGATCAGCAGAAGCGGTGATTTCAGAGTGGCCATAGCGATGTTTCCCTAGTGAGAGCGGCGCGACAGGATGTCGGAAATCTGCCCCTGCGGACGGCTCCGGGTCAGCGCCAGCAACATGCCGACGGCAATACCCGAGGCGATCACCGACGAGCCGCCATAGCTGACGAAGGGCAGCGTCATGCCCTTGGCGGGCAGCAGCCGCACCGCGACGCCCATGTTGATCAGCGCCTGCACACCGAACGAACAGGCCAGCCCGGCGCCTGCCAGACGGGTGAACGGGTCACGCTCGCGCATCAGCCGCAGCAGCGACCGCACGACGACGATCGCATAAAGCGTGATGATCGCCAGAACCAGGATCAGGCCGTATTCTTCCGCCGCGACGGCGATGATGAAATCGGTATGCGCATCGGGCAGCGACCATTTCACCGTGCCCTCGCCCACGCCGACCCCGAAGAAGCCGCCTTCCTGAATGGCGTTGGTGGCATAGCCGATCTGTGTGCGCGGGTCGATGTCGGTCGACAGGAAGCCGTTGATCCGGCGCGCGAAGTGTTCAGACGTGTTATAGGCCAGCAGACCGCCCGCAGCGGTCAGCCCGGCAATGCCCGACAGCAGGAACACCGGCGCCCCGGCGATGAAATACATCACCATCCAGGAAAACAGGATCAGCGAGGCCTGACCGAAGTCGGGCTGCAACGCCAGCGCCAGCACGATGATGACAGTCAGGATGAAGGAATAAAGCCGTCCGGGCGGGCCCGCCACCTCGTGCGCGGCGGCCATCATCCAGGCCGCCATGATGACGAACCCGGGCTTCAGGAATTCCGACGGCTGCACCGAGGCGAAGCCGAAGCTGAACCAGCGCACCGCGCCCTTGCCGAAATCGGTGCCAAACAGCGGCAACAGCAGGATCGCCACGAAGGCCCCCGCAAAGCCGATCACGCCCAGGCGGCGCACCTGCGTCGGCGTCATCATCGAGATGACGCCCGCGACCCCCAGTGCCAACACCCCGAAGAACGCCTGCCGCTTGACGTAATAGAACGCCTCCAGCCCGTTTTTTTCGGCCAGCGGCACCGAGGCGGCAAGCCCCAGCAACATGCCCAGGCCGAAAAGCATCAGAATGGACGAAAGCGCCCATTTGTCGATCGTCCGCCACCAGCGCGGAAGAATCGGTTCGCCGACCCGCACGGGTGCGGTGCCAAACACCATTTCTGTCATGGGCTATACCGCCGTTACTGCCTCGAAACGCCCGTTTTCCGGGTCTGAGGTTGAGTCTAGCCCAAACTCCCCGCGCTGCCTAGGGAAACATAGGTCGAACGGCGGGCTTCCGCGAATGCCGCTGGGGCAGCGTCCGCCCGCAGGCTTT
Source organism: Rhodobacteraceae bacterium UBA6796 (assembly GCA_002452815.1). Lineage (GTDB taxonomy): Bacteria > Pseudomonadota > Alphaproteobacteria > Rhodobacterales > Rhodobacteraceae > Rhodobacter. The sequence continues at coordinate 76,576 of DKFM01000015.1, read as the reverse complement.
CGCACGGCGCGCCGGATTTGCACTTTTCTTTTTGCGCGTGACCGATATGATCGGCGCCATGACACGGATGATGAACATTTCGACCATGCGCACCGGGGCTTTGGCCCGCGGTCTGTCCATCCGTGGTCTGCTGCTTCTTAGCTGCCTCTGAGCGTGCCTGCGGGCGCGACCGCTCGGAGGTGACCAGCGCCCAACCCAACCCCGACACCCACGCGATGCTGGCCTTCGGGGGCTGATGACGCTAAGACACATTTCAAAGAGACAGACCATGGCACAGAACATGACCGACCCCCAACGCGTATTGATTTTCGACACCACCCTGCGCGACGGCGAACAATCGCCCGGCGCCACGATGACCCATGACGAGAAGCTGGAAATCGCCCAGCTGCTGGACGAAATGGGCGTCGACATCATCGAGGCAGGCTTCCCGATTGCCTCGGAAGGCGATTTCGAGGCGGTGTCGGACATCGCGAAACGCTCGAAAAACTCGGTGATCTGCGGGCTGTCGCGCGCCAACTACAAGGACATCGACCGCTGCTGGGAGGCGGTGAAACACGCCGCCCGGCCGCGGATTCACACCTTCATCGGCACCTCGCCGCTGCACCGCGGGATCACCAACCTCGGCCAGGACGAGATGATCGAGCGCATCGCCGACACCGTGACCCATGCGCGCAACCTGTGCGAAGACGTGCAGTGGTCAGCGATGGATGCGATCCGCACCGAGCGCGACTATCTGTGCCGTGTGGTCGAAACCGCGATCAAGGCGGGCGCCACCACGATCAACATTCCCGACACCGTGGGCTACACCCTGCCCGAGGAAAGCGCCGACATCATCCGCATGCTGCTGGAAAAGGTGCCGGGCGCGGACGAGGTGATCTTTGCCACGCACTGCCACAACGACCTGGGCATGGCCACGGCCAACGCCCTGGCCGCGGTCAGCGCGGGTGCGCGCCAGATCGAATGCACGATCAACGGCCTGGGCGAACGCGCGGGCAACACCGCCCTGGAAGAGGTGGTGATGGCCATCAAGGTGCGCCGCGACCTGATGCCCTTTGAAACCCGCATCGACACGACGAAGATCATGAACCTGAGCCGCCGCGTCGCCCAGGTCTCGGGCTTCCCGGTGCAGTTCAACAAGGCCATCGTCGGCAAGAACGCCTTCCTGCACGAAAGCGGCATCCATCAGGATGGCGTGCTGAAGAACGTCGAGACGTTTGAAATCATGCGCCCCGCCGACATCGGCATCACCGAAACCAATATCGCGATGGGCAAGCATTCGGGCCGCGCGGCGCTGCGCAGCAAGCTGGCCGATCTGGGTTTCGAGATGGCCGACAATCAGCTGAACGACGTGTTCGTGCGGTTCAAGGCGCTGGCCGACCGCAAGAAGGAAATCTATGACGAGGACCTGATCGCGCTGATGGCCGACAGCGCCGCCAATACCGACACCGATTATCTGCAGGTGAAATGGCTGCGCGTAGTCTGCGGCAGCGACGGGCAGGAAGCCGAGCTGAAGATGGTGGTGGACGGGGTCGAGAAATCGGCCAAATGCAGCGGCGATGGTCCGGTTGACGCCTGCTTCAAGGCGGTCAAGCAGATCTACCCGACCGAGGCCAAGCTGAAGCTGTATCAGGTGCATGCGGTCACCGAAGGCACCGATGCGCAGGCGACCGTCAGCGTGCGGATGGAAGAAGCCGGCCGCATCGTGACCGGCTCTGCCTCGGATACCGATACGATCCTGGCGAGCGTCAAGGCCTATGTCGGTGCGCTCAACCGGCTGCGGGTGCGCAGCCAGAAAACCGCCCCCGACGCCGATCTGAAATCGGTCAGCTACAAGCTCTGACCGCATCTGCAGGTGCGAAATCCGGGCCGTCCCACATCGGGGCGGCCCTTTTTCATGCGCTGTCCTGCCACGAAGCAGCGTCTGCCCCGCATCGTGCTGAAAAATTGCACGGATTCGTGAATTGTTGAAAAAGTGAAAGGCTGATGCCGATCTACGGCCAGTTTCTCCCATCCAAAATCGTCAAAGGTCAAGTCATGCCGGCCGCATGCGCGGAATGCCGCGCCTTGCCCGGCCGGGATTCGGGAATCGGCTTCCGCATTTGGGGCCCATTGCCTATACGAGCGGAAACCGGACTCGGATTCCGAGTCGCGGGGGCGGCTTATTGGGATGGGACATCAGATGGCGACTTTTGGCGGAATCTTTTCTTCCGACATGGCGATCGACCTCGGCACGGCAAACACGCTGGTCTATGTGAAGGGCAAGGGCATCGTGCTGAACGAGCCGTCGGTAGTCGCCTATCACGTCAAGGACGGCAAGAAACAGGTTCTGGCCGTGGGCGAGGACGCCAAGCTGATGCTCGGCCGCACGCCCGGCTCGATCGAGGCGATCCGCCCGATGCGCGACGGTGTCATCGCCGATTTCGACAGCGCCGAAGAGATGATCAAGCACTTCATCCGCAAGGTCCACAAACGCTCTACCCTGTCCAAGCCCAAGGTCATCGTCTGCGTCCCCCATGGCGCAACCCCGGTCGAGAAACGCGCGATCCGTCAATCGGTGCTGTCGGCGGGCGCCCGTCGCGCAGGCCTGATTGCCGAACCGATCGCCGCGGCGATCGGCGCGGGCATGCCGATCACCGATCCCACGGGGTCGATGGTCGTCGACATCGGCGGCGGCACCACCGAGGTGGCCGTTCTGAGCTTGGGCGACATTGTCTACGCCCGCTCGGTCCGCGTCGGCGGTGACCGGATGGACGAGGCGATCATCTCTTATCTTCGCCGCAACATGAACCTGCTGATCGGCGAAAGCACGGCCGAGCGGATCAAGACCACCATCGGCACCGCCCGCATGCCCGACGATGGCCGCGGCGCAAGCCTGCTGGTGCGCGGGCGCGACCTGCTGAACGGCGTGCCCAAGGAAGTCGAAATCACCCAGGCACAGGTCGCCGAGGCGCTGGCCGAGCCGGTGCAGCAGATCTGCGATGCGGTGATGCAGGCGCTGGAGGCGACGCCCCCCGATCTGGCCGCCGATATCGTCGATCGCGGCGTGATGCTGACCGGCGGCGGCGCCCTTCTGGGCGAGCTGGACCTGTCCTTGCGCGAACAGACCGGCCTGTCGATTTCGATTGCCGATCAGTCACTCAATTGTGTGGCCTTGGGCACCGGCAAGGCGCTGGAATATGAAAAACAACTGCGTCATGTGATCGACTACGACAGCTGAGGCGCCCTTTCGGCGCCGAGGCCCGCCTTGGGAGATGCCGTTGGCCCGGGACCGCGACGATCAGGATTATGCAGGACCGCTGCGCCGCATCGCGATTGCGGCGCTGGCGATTGTGCTGGCGCTGACCTTTCTGATCTGGCGCATCGACAGCCCGCGGGTTGAACGCTTCCGTGCAGGCTTCGTCGACCGCTTCGTGCCGACCTTCGACTGGGCGATGGTGCCCGTGACCAAGGTTCTGGACATGGTCGGCGGCTTTCAGTCCTACGCGCGGATCTATGAACAAAATCAGGAACTTCGCCGCGAATTGCAGCAGATGAAGGCCTGGAAGGAAGCCGCCGTCCAGCTGGAGCAGCAAAACGCGAAACTGCTGTCGCAGAACAATGTGCGGCTGGACCCGAAACTGACCTCGGTTTCGGGCGTGGTGCTGGCCGACAGCGGCTCCCCCTTCCGGCAATCGGTGCTGCTGAACGTGGGCTCGCGCGATGGCATCGTCGATGGCTGGGCCACGATGGACGGGCTCGGGCTGGTCGGGCGGATATCCGGGGTGGGCCGATCCACCAGCCGCGTCGTGCTGCTGACCGACAGTTCCTCGCGGATACCGGTCATCATTCAGCCCTCGGGGCAGCGTGCGATCCTGACCGGGGACAACGCCCCCTTCCCGCTGGTCGACTTTCTGGAAAGCCCCGAACAGGTGCGCCCGGGCGACCGGGTGATTTCGTCGGGTGATGGCGGGGTGTTTCCGGCCGGCCTGCTGGTCGGGCAAATCCTGCAAGGGCAGGACCGGCGCCTGCGGGTGCGCCTGTCTGCCGATTACGAACGGCTGAATTTCCTACGGGTCCTGCGCAGCCACCCGGCCGAGCAGCTGCATGATGCAGGCCCGCTGATCCCGCCCGCCCCGGTGCAGCCCGCCGCCGAAGGGGGCACCAATGATTGACCCGCTCACCACCCGCCGGATCGCGCATCGCGCGCTGTTCGTGGCGCTGGCGGCGGTGATCCTGTTTCTGCGGCTGCTGCCGGTAAACCCGATGTCGCATGGCGTACCGGGCCCCGACCTGACGCTGGCGATGACCCTGGCCTGGGTGTTGCGGCGCCCCGATTATGTGCCGGCCCTGCTGATCGTCGCGGTGTTCTTTCTGGAAGACCTGATGTTCTGGCGCGCACCGGGGCTGTGGACACTGATCGTGCTGGCGGCCACCGAATTCCTGCGCGCCCGCGAAGTATCTTTGCGCGACATGCCCTTTGTGCTGGAACTGGCCCTGATGGGTGGGCTGATGGTGGCGATGGTGCTGGCCAACCGGATGGTGCTGGCGCTGGTGATGGTCGATCAGCCGCCGCTGGGGCTGGAACTGCTGCGCCTGCTGATGACGCTGGCGGCCTATCCCTTCGTGGTGGCCCTGTCGAAGCTGGCCTTCGGGCTGCGGCGTGCCGCGCCCGGCGAAGTGGACGCCTTCGGGCATCGGTTGTGAGGGGGGGCGATGAGACGCTCGCAGAAACAGGCGCTGGAAAGCCGTTCGACCCTGACCCGCCGCGGGCTGATGCTGGGCGGGGCGCAGGCGGCCATCATCGCGGTCCTGGGCCTCAGGATGCGCAAGATGCAGCTGGAGCAGGCCGACGAATACCGGCTGCTGGCTGACGGCAACTCGGTCAAGATCCGGCTGATCCCGCCTGCACGCGGGCTGATCCATGACCGCAACGGCGTGTTGCTGGCCGGCAATGAACAGAATTACCGCGTCACCATCACCCGCGAGGATGCGGGCGATGTGCAAAAGGTTCTGGACGATCTGCGCCGGTTGATTCCGATGACCGATGCCGATGCCGAAGACCTGCTGGCCGACATCAAGCGCCGCCCGCCCTCGGCGCCGGTGACGGTGGCCGACCGGCTGAGCTGGGAGGAATTCTCGCGCGTGGCGGTCAATGCCCCCGCCCTGCCCGGCGTCACCCCCGAGGTCGGCCTGTCGCGCGCCTATCCGCGCGGCCCCGATTTCGCGCATATCCTGGGCTATGTCGGGCCGGTGTCGGATTACGACCTGAGCCAGATCGCCAATCCCGACCCGCTGTTGCGGATTCCGAAATTCCAGCTGGGCAAGCTTGGCGTCGAAGCCAAGATGGAGGACGATCTGCGCGGTCGCGCCGGGCAGCGCCGGGTCGAGGTGAACAGCGCCGGGCGCGAGATGCGCGAACTCGGCCGTCAGGAAGGCGAGCCGGGCAGTAACCTGCAACTGACCATCGACTACCGCCTGCAGAATTACGCGCTGGCACGGCTGGGCGATGAATCGGCGGCGGCGGTGGTGCTCGATGTCCAGACCGGCGACATCATGGCGATCAGCTCGGCGCCCTCGTTCGACCCCAACCTGTTCGTGCGCGGGATTTCCAATGCCAATTACAAGATCCTGACCGAGGACGACCACCGCCCGCTGGCCGACAAATCGGTGCAGGGCCTGTATCCGCCCGGGTCGACCTTCAAGATGGTGACCGCCCTGGCCGCGCTGGAGGCCGGCGTGATCGGCCCCGAGGAAACCGTTTATTGCCCGGGCCATATCGAGATGGGCGGGCGCAGGTTCCACTGCTGGAAACGATCCGGGCACGGTCGGGTCAATGTAATCCAAAGCCTCGAGCAAAGCTGTGACGTGTTCTATTACGAGGTCGCGCAGAAGGTCGGCATCGACAAGATCGCCGAAATGGCGCACCGGCTGGGTGTCGGCGTGCGCCACGATCTGCCGATGTCGGCGGTGGCCGAAGGCGTGGCCCCGACCAAGGCCTGGAAACAGGAACGCTATGGCAAGGACTGGCGGATCGGCGACACGATCAACGCCTCGATCGGTCAGGGTTATGTGCTGGCCTCGCCGCTGCATCTGGCGGTGATGGCCGCGCGGATCGCCAGTGGGCGCGCCGTGGTGCCGCGGCTGATCCGCTCGCGCGACGGGGTCGAGACGCCCATCGCCGAGGCCCCGCCGCTGGATATCTCCCCCGGGATGCTCGATCAGGTGCGCCGCGGCATGAATGCGGTGATGAACGGCAGCCACGGCACCGCCCGCGGGTCGCGTATCGCCGCCAGCGAATGGAAGATGGCGGGCAAGACCGGCACCTCGCAGGTGCGCTCGGCCGTGGTGAACAACAAGGACGTGCCCTGGGAACAACGCGACCACGCGCTGTTCGTGGCCTATGCGCCCTATGACAACCCGCGCTATGCGATCAGCCTGATCGTGGAACACGGCGGCGGTGGCTCGGCTGCGGCAGCACCGATCGCACGCGACATCTTGCTGTTTGCACTGGCCGACGGGCTGCCGCCGCTTTCGGCCTATCCCGAAAACCAGCGCGGCACGATCCGCACCCGGCAGGAAGAGATGGATCTGGTCGATCCCGCCACCGTCGGCACCGCCCAAAGCCGGGCCTGAGGGGGACGCATGAGTTATCTGGAAAGCAACCTCAAGACCGTTCCGACCGGCCTGCGCAAGGTGCTGTATCTGAACTGGCCGCTGATCGTTCTGCTGACGGCAGTGGCCTGCGCGGGGTTCCTGATGCTCTATTCCGTCGCGGGCGGGAACCTGGAAACCTGGTCCGAACCGCAGATGAAACGCTTCGGCGCAGGCATGATCGCGATGCTCGCGGTCGGCTTCACCCCGATCTGGTTCTGGCGCAACGTCTCGGCGCTGGCCTATATCTTCGCGCTCTTGCTGCTGGTCGCGGTGGATCTGTTCGGCGCCATCGGCATGGGCGCGCAACGCTGGCTGGAACTGGGCCCGATCCGGGTGCAGCCGTCAGAGCTGATGAAAGTCGCGCTGGTGATGTTTCTGGCCGCCTATTACGACTGGCTCGATATCAGCAAGGTCTCGCGCCCGCTCTGGGTGCTGATCCCGGTGGCGATCATCCTGCTGCCGACCTTTCTGGTGCTGACGCAGCCGGACCTCGGCACTGCGGTGATGCTGGTGCTGGGCGGCGGGCTGGTGATGTTCGCCGCGGGCGTCAGCCTGTGGTATTTCGGCACGGTGATCGCGCTGGTGGTGGCGCTGGTCTTCGGCGTTCTGGAAAGCCGCGGCACCGACTGGCAATTGCTGCATGACTACCAATATGCGCGGATCGACACCTTCCTTGATCCGGGCGCCGACCCGCTGGGCGCGGGCTACAACATCACCCAGGCGCAAATCGCCCTGGGGTCGGGCGGCTGGTCGGGGCGCGGCTTCATGCAGGGCACGCAAAGCCGGCTGAACTTCCTGCCCGAAAAGCACACAGACTTCATTTTCACCACCCTGGCCGAGGAATTCGGCTTCGTCGGCGCATTTTCCCTGCTGATGATCTATGCGGGGATCATCGCTGTCTCGGTGCAAAGCGCGCTCAGCAACAAGGACCGCTTCTCGAGCCTGCTGACACTGGGGGTTGCGGGCACCTTCTTCTTCTTCTTTGCGATCAACATGGCGATGGTGATGGGGCTGATGCCGGTGGTGGGCGTGCCATTGCCGCTTGTATCTTACGGCGGCACGGCGATGATGATCCTGCTGGCCGCCTTCGGGCTGGTGCAAAGCGCTCATATCCACCGCCCGAGGTAACAGATGCTGACGATCCTCTATGCCGGCGCGCCCAAGATGTGGCCCGCCTATCAGCCCGCCCTGACCACCGCCCTGGCCGAGGCCGGGCTGCCCGCGCGTCTGGTGCTGCCCGACGAAGTGGCCGCCGATGCCGTCGATTACATCGTCTACGCCCCCACCGGCCCGGTGCAGGATTTCACCCCTTTCACCCGCGCCCGCGCCGTGCTCAGCCTCTGGGCCGGGGTCGAGCGTGTGGTCGGCAACCCGACGCTGAGCCAGCCGCTGTGCCGGATGGTCGATGACGGGCTGGAGCGCGGCATGATCGAATGGGTCACCGGCCATGTGCTGCGCGCCCACCTGGGGATGGACCGCCATATCGTGAACCCCGACCGGATCTGGGACCAGACCGCCCCGCCGCTGGCACGCGAGCGTGGGGTGACGGTGCTGGGGCTTGGCGCACTTGGCGCGGCCTGTGCCACGACCCTGGCCGGGCTCGGATTTCAGGTCACGGGATGGAGCCGGACCCCGAAATCCCTGCCCCGCATCCACTGCGAAAGCGGGCCCGACGGGCTGCTCCGCGCACTGAGGCAGGCCGAAATCCTGGTCACGATCCTGCCCAACACCCCCGAAACGACCAATCTTCTGAACGCCGAAACGCTGGCGCTGCTGCCGCGGGGCGCCACGATCCTGAACCCCGGGCGCGGCACGCTGATCGACGATGACGCGCTTCTAGCCGCGCTGGATAGCGGGCAGGTCGGGCAGGCCACGCTCGATGTGTTCCGGATCGAACCCCTGCCCGCCGATCACCCCTATTGGGCCCATCCGCGCGTCACCGTCACCCCGCATATCGCCGCCGAAACCCGGCCCGCATCGGCCGCACGGGTGATCGCGGAAAACATCCGCCGCGATCGGGCGGGCGAACCGTTGCTGCATCTGGTAGACCGCACCCGCGGATATTGAGCGCGCAGGGGGCGCTGCCCCCCGGCTGCGCCTCCCCCCGGAGTATTTGCGCCAAGAAGAAATGGCCTTTTCATCTTGCCCGAAGTACCTCGGGGGTCCGGGGGCTGCCCCCCGGCCTCAGAAATCCGCGGAAACGCCCAACTGCCGCGCAAAGGCCTCGAAGGTGGCACGCTCGTCGGCCCAGTCGGCATGGCGGGCGGCAAACAGCGTCGCCTGCGACTGATGGATCAGCCCGTCGGACAGGATTTTCAGGTGGTTGGCACGCAGCGTCTCGCCACTCGAGGTGATGTCGGCGATCGCCTCGGCGGTCAGGTTCTTCACCGTGCCCTCGGTCGCGCCCTGGCTGTCAACCAGCTGATAATCGGCCACGCCTTCTCGGGTCAGGAATTCGCGCACCAGCCGGTGATATTTCGTGGCGATCCGCAGCCGGTGACCATGCGCCGCGCGGAAGGCATGGGCCGCCGCATCCAGATCTTCCAGCGTATCGACATCGGACCAGCAGGCCGGCACCGCGATGATCAGATCGGCGTGGCCAAACCCCATCAGCGCCAGTTCCGCCACCTGGGTCGACCAGTCGGCCAGCTTGTCGCGCACCAGATCCGATCCGGTGACTCCCAGATGGATGCGCCCTGCCGCCAGTTCGCGCGGGATTTCGCCCGCCGACAGCAGCACCAGTTCGACCCCGGCCGCGCCCTCGACGGCGCCCGCATATTCGCGATCCGATCCGGTGCGGCGCAGCCCCACGCCGCGCGCGGCGAACCACTCGAAGGTCTGTTCCATCAGCCGGCCCTTGGACGGCACCCCGAGTTTGATGCTCATTACGCGCCCTCCAGATCGGCCAGCAGCCCGGGCCGGATCACGCCGCCCACCGCCGGAATTTCACGCCCACCGCCCAGCACCCGGGTCAGCGCATCATAACGCCCGCCCGAGGCCACCGGCGGCAGGGCCGGATCTGCGGCGGTAAAGGCAAAGACGAACCCGTCGTAATATTCCATCGTGGTGCGCCCATGGCTCGCATCAAAGCGCAAGGTGGTCAGGTCGATTCCCCGCGCGTCCAGTGCGGCCAGCCGCCGTTCCAGCCGGGCCACGGCCGGGTCGAGCGCGGGCAGATCCAGCGCGCGCAGGGCCGCCGGGGCCTCGGGCGCGGCGCAACGCAGGGCGAACAGCGCGTCCAGTCGCGCGACATCCGCCGCCGGGATCGCCGCTGCCGCCGCATCGAGCCGCAACCGGGCGATCCGCGCCTCCATCTCGGCCGGGTCGCGCAGGCCGATCCAGGGCGCGTCGGCGCGCACGCCGTCCAGCAGCGCGCGGCGGCTTTCGGGCACCGGCACCATCCCCGCGTAGCGTTCCAGCAGCTTGTGGAACCGTTGCGGGCGCCAGATGTGCCGCATCAGCGCCACCTTGCGCGCCGGGATCGTATCGAGCCCCGCCACCGCAGCCTGCAGGATACCGATATCCCCGATCGTTGCGGTCAGCCCCAGCCCCTGCAGCGCGGCATGGATCAGCGCGAACACTTCGGCATCGGCAGCCTCGGGATCGACCCGGTCAAAGACCTCGTAGCCCGCCTGCATATATTCGGCGACACGCGCGGCGCCGCGATGATCCTGCTTGCGGAACACCTCGCCCAGATAACAGTAGCGCGCGGGTTCGGCCCCGTTGGCCATATGCTCCTGCACGACGGGCACGGTGAAATCGGGGCGCAGCATCAACTCGCCGCGGATCGGGTCGGCGGTGACATAGGCACGCGCGCGGATGTCTTCACCGTAAAGGTCCAGCAGCGCCTCGGCCGGTTGCAGGATGTCGGGCGCGATCTCGACCGCGCCCGCGGCTTGGAACGCCGCCAGAATCCGCGCGCCTACACCGCGGGCCTGCGCCTTGCCAGCCATCAGCGGGCCTCGTTCCGTGCAAGGATCTGTTTCACTTTTTCAACCATTTCATCCAAGCGCACCTCGAATTGCGCCGGTTGGGATTTCCATTCTTCAACAGTTGCCTCGGCTGCGATCTGTGCGCCCAGAACCAGGTCCTTGATCTGCACAACGCCGCGCTGCGCCTCGTCGGTGCCCTGGATCACCGCCACCGGGCTTTCGCGCTTGTCGGCATATTTCAGCTGGTTGCCGAAGTTCTTGGGATTGCCCAGATAGACCTCGGCGCGCACCCCTGCCCGGCGCAGCGTGGCCGCCATCGCCAGATAATCGCCCATCCGGTCGCGGTCCATCACCGTCACCACCACCGGGCCCTGCGCGGCCCCACCGATCCGGCCCTTGGCGCGCAGCGCCGCCAGCAGCCGGTCAACCCCGATCGACACACCCGTCGCAGGCACCGTCTGGCCCGTGAAGCGCTTGACCAGATCGTCATAGCGCCCGCCGCCCGCGACCGAGCCGAAGCTGCGCTTGCGGCCTTTTTCATCAAGGATTTCGAAGGTCAGTTCCGCCTCGAACACCGGGCCGGTGTAATAGCCAAGGCCCCGCACGACCGAGGGGTCGATGACGATGCGATCCGGGCCATAGCCCTGCCCGTCCAGCAGTTTCGCGATCAGCTCCAGTTCGTCGACGCCTTCCTGCCCCAATGCCGAGCCCGCCACCAACTCGCGCAGCCGCGCGACGGTTTCGGCGCCAGTGTCGCGCTTGGCGAACATGAAGCCCATGACCACATCGGCCTGTGCGTCAGTCAGACCCGCGCCCTTGGTGAAATCGCCCGACTCGTCCATCCGGCCCGCACCCATCAGCGCACGCACGCCCGGCTCGCCGAACTTGTCGAACTTGTCGATGGCGCGCAGCACGGTGCCCCGCTCGGCCTCGAATTTTGTGGGGTCCGACGGGTCCAGAACACCCGCGACTTCCATCACGCCGTTCAGCACCTTGCGGTTGTTCACGCGCACGATGTAATCGCCGCGCGGAATGCCCACGGCTTCCAGCGTATCGGCCAGCATGCCGCAGATTTCCGCATCCGCCGCGACCGAAGGCGCGCCCACCGTGTCTGCATCGCATTGATAGAACTGCCGAAACCGCCCCGGCCCGGGCTTTTCGTTGCGCCACACGGGCCCCATCGTATAGCGCCGGTAAGGCGCGGGCAGATCGTTGCGGAATTGCGCCGCCACCCGCGCCAGCGGCGCCGTCATGTCATAGCGCAGCGCCAGCCAGTCGCCGCCCTCGTCCTGCCAGGCGAAAACGCCCTCGTTCGGGCGGTCCACATCGGGCAGGAACTTGCCTAGCGCCTCGACCGTTTCGACCGCACTGGTTTCCAGCGGATCGAAGCCATGCGCCCGGTAGACATCGGCGATCGTCGCCAGCATCGCGTTGCGCTCGGTCACCTCGGCGCCGAAGTAATCGCGAAACCCCTTGGGGGCTTCGGCGCGCGGGCGGCGGGGGGCTTTATCCTTGGCCATGGTCTACTCCGGCTTGCACCTGAACGTGTCTCGCGCGAGGGTGTAGCGGAAGGGGTGCCGCGCGGCAAGCCAAGGCTGAGGGGGCCGGAATGCAGGATCGACTGGAAAAATCCGAAGAACAGATCGCCTATCTGACCAAGACCGTCGAGGACCTGTCCGAGATCGTGGCGCGGCAAGCGCGCGAAATCACCCGGCTGGAGCGGCGTCTGGGGCTGTTGCTGGAACGCGAGGCCGAGCGCGAATATGAGGCGGGCGGGCAGATTCCCCTGGCCGATCAGAAACCGCCGCATTGGTGATGCGCCGCACGCTCTGGGTTCTGGCTGCGCTGTTCGTCACGCTGCAGACCGGGTTCTTTCTGACGATCCTGTTCTGGCCCGGGGCTGGCGATCTGCCTGCCGCAATCTTGCGCCTGCGGCTGTGGCAGGGGCTGCAGGTCGCCCCGGGCCAGTTGTTTTTCTGCGCCCCACTGTTGCTTTGGCTGGGGTGGGGCGCGCCCAACTGGCAGGTGCGGCTGTTAATCGGATCGAGTTTCGCACTCCTGGCGGCGCTGGTTTTCACGACCGCGATAGACGCTCATCTGGTGACGACATTGCGCCAGCAGGCAGGCGGCGTGGCCCCGCCGGCGCTGCAGTTTCTGACACTGCTGCGGCTGGCCGAATTTGCCCTGGCCCTGGTGGGGGCGCTGATCCTGCGGCTGGCGTGGCGGGCCGAGTATCTGCGCACCGCGCCCCTTGCCCCTGCGGGCCAAGGGTGACAGGGTGTCGCAGCCGAACCCGAACAGCAAATCATGCGTTTCATTCCTGACAGTCTTCATTTCCCCACGCTGGGGCTGACGCTGGCGCTTGGCCTGGGCGGCGGGCTGCTTGCACGCGCCCTGCATCTGCCGCTGCCGATGCTGCTGGGGCCGTTGCTGGCGGTGGCCGGGGTTGCCCTGGCGGGGTGGCGACCGATGGGCCACCCGGTGCAGTTTCCGATGCAGATCCGCATGGCCTTCATCCCGATCATCGGCGTGTCGATCGGCGCCACCTTCACCCCCGCCATCGTCGAGGAAGCCGCGCAATGGTGGCCCTCGCTTCTGGCGCTGGCGCTGTTCATCCCCGCCGCGCATCTGCTGAGCTTCAGCGCCGTGCGCAAGACCGGGCTGCTCGACCCGGTCACCGCGTTCTTCGGCACGGCGCCGGGCGGGTTGATCGAGACCGTGCAGATGGGCGAGGAGCGGGGCGCCGATGTCGCAATGCTGACCATGCTGCAATTCCTGCGGCTGATCGTGACGATCATCGCGGTGCCGGTGTTCTTCACGGTGATGACCGGCCATGCCGTGGGCTCGGCCGGGGGCGCCACGCTGACACGCAGCGCAATGCAGGCCGCCGACTGGCCCTGGCTGATCGGCGCGGGCGTTCTGGGCGCGCTGATCGGATGGCGGCTGCGGCTGCCTGCGGGGATGGTCACAGGGCCGATCCTGCTGTCGGGGGCGGTGCATCTGGCGGGGCTGGCCCAGGGCAGCCCGCCGCGCTTTCTGGTCGATTTGACGCAGCTGGTGATCGGCACCTCGCTGGGGGTGCGGTTCGCGGGCATGGCGCTCGGGCGGTTCTGGCTGGCGCTGCGGCTTGCCGCGCTGTCGACCACGCTGACCATCACCTTTGCCGCCGCCTGCGCCTTTGCACTGGCCGATTTCGTGCACGAACCCCCGGCGGCGGTGTTTCTGGCCTTCGCCCCGGGCGGCCTGACGGAAATGGCGCTGATCGCACTGTCGCTGCAGATGAGCATCGTCTATGTCACCGCCCATCACGCGTTGCGTATCGTTCTGGCGGTCGCCGTGGCGCGCGGATTTGCCAATCGCATGACGCGCTGAGGGGGCGCTGCCCCCTCTTGGCCTGCGGCCAATTCACCCCCGGGATATTTATGCCAGAAAGAAGGGCCGGGGTTGTTGTTCTTTCTGGCCCAAATATCCCGGGGGGCTGCGGCACGCAGCGGGGGCAGAGCCCCCTCATCGCTCAGATCTCTTCGACCAGCGCCACACCGCGCAAGGACCGGATCGCGCCCTTCACCTGCGGATTGACCGGGAAGTCGCGCCCTGCCGCGATCTGATAGCGATAGCCACGATCGGGATCGAAGACCGTAAAGGAAACAGGCCCCCGCGCACGCACCTTGCCCTCGGCCTGCACACGTTCCAAAAGGCCCGCGATGGAGGCGATGGCATCGGGTGTCTCGACATGGATCATCAGTCCCGCGCCGCCCGCATCCGCCGTGACCGTGTCGATCGGTTGCGCGGACTGGGCCAGCATCTTGACCGTTTCGCCCTCGACATCGACCTTGACGGTCAGCACCACCGCCTGCCCCGGCTCCAGATACTGCCGGCAGGCTTCGAGCGTGTCGGAAAACACCGTGACCTCGTAGGGCCCGGTCGAATCCGACAGCGAGACAAAGGCGAAGCGGTTGCCCTTGGCCGATTTGCGTTCGGACCGTGCCGCGACGGTGCCCGCGATCTTGCCGATGAAGGGGCCGCCCTGTCCTTTCTCGGTGATCTCGGCCAGGGTCATCACGTTCTTGCGGCGCAGCGCGGGGACGTAATCGTCCAGCGGGTGCCCCGACAGGTAGAAGCCGATCGCCTTGTGCTCCTCGGCCAGACGCTCGGCAGGCAGCCAGTCGTCGGTATCGGCCAGCCGCGGCGGCGGCAGATCGTCGCCCGCATCGCCAAAGAGCGACACCTGCGCCGACGATTTCGCCTCGGCCACCGCCGCCGACCAGGCCGCCAGTTGATCGAGGCTTTCGAACACCCGCTTGCGGTTCGGGTCCAACTGGTCGAACGCCCCGGCGCGGGCCAGCATCTCCAGCGGGCGTTTGCCAATCCGTTTCAGATCGCAGCGCCGCGCGAAATCGACCAGATCGCGGAACGGGCGTTCGCTGCCGTCGTCGGTCTTGCGCGCCTCGACGATCAGTTTCATCGCCTCGACGCCCACGTTCTTCAGCGCGCCCAGGGCATAGACCAGTTGCTGATCGACCACATCGAAGGTCGCGAGCGAGCGGTTCACGCAGGGCGGCACCACCGTGATCCCCAGGCCCCGCCGCACCTCGGTCATGTAGATCGAGAGCTTGTCGGTCAGGTGAATATCGCAGTTCATCACCCCCGCCATGAATTCGACGGGGTGGTTGGCCTTCAGCCAGGCGGTCTGATAGCTGACAATCGCATAGGCGGCGGCGTGCGATTTGTTGAAACCATAGTTTGCGAATTTCTCCAGCAGGTCAAAGACTTCGCCCGCCTTCTTGGCGTCGATGCCATGCGTGGCCTTGGCGCCTTCCAGAAATTTCGGCCGTTCCTTGGCCATTTCCTCGGCGATCTTTTTACCCATCGCGCGGCGCAGCAGGTCGGCGCCGCCCAGGCTGTAGCCGCCCATCACCTGGGCGATCTGCATCACCTGTTCCTGATAGACGATGATGCCCTGGGTTTCCTTCAGGATCGGGTCGATGGTCGGATGCAGGCTTTCCAGCGGCCGCAGCCCGTGCTTGACCTCGCAATAGGTCGGAATGTTTTCCATCGGACCCGGACGATACAGCGCGACCAGTGCCACGATGTCCTCGATGCAGGTCGGTTTCATCCGCCGCAGCGCATCCATCATGCCCGTGGATTCCACCTGGAACACCGCAACCGTCTTGGCCGCAGCGTACAACTCATAGGTCTTGGCGTCGTCGATCGGGATCAGGTTGATCTGGTTTTCCGCGCCCTCGGCGGGCTGATACAGCTGATTGCCCTGCGCATCGACATGCAGCGGACGGTTCGATTTCTGTATCAGATTGACCGCATTCTGGATGACGGTCAGGGTTTTAAGTCCCAAAAAGTCAAATTTGACCAGACCGGCCTGCTCGACCCATTTCATGTTGAACTGCGTCGCAGGCATGTCCGAGCGCGGGTCCTGATACAGCGGGACCAGCGCATCCAGCGGCCGGTCGCCGATCACCACCCCCGCCGCGTGGGTCGAGGCGTTGCGCAGCAGCCCCTCGACCTGCTGGGCGTAGTTCAGCAGCCGTCCGACCACCTCTTCGGCCTTGGCCGCCTCGCGCAGGCGCGGCTCGTCGGCCAGCGCCTTCTCGATACTTACCGGCTTGACGCCTTCAACCGGGATCATCTTGGACAGCCGGTCGACCTGGCCATAGGACATCTGCAGCACACGGCCCACGTCGCGCACGGCGGCCTTGGACAGCAGCGCACCGAAGGTGATGATCTGCCCCACCTTGTCGCGGCCATATTTGCCCTGAACGTAGCGGATCGTTTCCTCGCGCCGGTCCATGCAGAAGTCGATGTCGAAGTCCGGCATCGACACCCGTTCGGGGTTCAGGAACCGTTCGAACAGAAGGCTGTAGCGCAGGGGATCAAGGTCAGTGATGGTCAGCGCATAGGCCACGAGCGAACCCGCCCCCGAGCCCCGGCCCGGCCCGACCGGGATGTCGTTGTCCTTGGACCATTTGATGAAGTCGGCCACGATCAGGAAGTAGCCGGGGAAGCCCATCTGCTCGATGATGTCCAGCTCGAAGCGCAGCCGTTCCTCGTATTCCGCGACCGGGGCGGCATGCGGGATCACCGCCAGCCGCGCGGCCAGCCCCTCCCAGGCCTGACGGCGCAGTTCCTCGACCTCGTCATCGGCGAATTTCGGCAGGATCGGCTTGCGTTTGTAGGCGGCAAATGCGCAACGCTTCGCGATCTCGACGGTATTTTCCAAGGCCTCGGGCAGGTCGGCGAACAGCGCGGCCATCTCGGCTTCGGATTTGAAATAATGCTGTGGCGTCAACCGGCGCCGAGGTTCGATCTGGTCAACATAGGCACCCTCGGCAATGCAGATCAGCGCGTCATGTGCCTCGTACATGTCGGCTTTTGGAAAGTAGACGTCATTGGTCGCGACAATCGGCAGGCCCATGTCATAGGCCATTTCCAGAAACGGGCGTTCGGTCTGCCGCTCGGGCTCGGTCAACTGGCCGCCCTCGCCAGGGTGGCGCTGCAATTCCACATAAAGCCGATCCGGGTAGATCGCCGCCAACCGCTCCAGCAGCAGCCGCGCGCGCCCCGCCTGCCCGGTCTGCACCAGCCGCCCGACCGGGCCATCCGCCCCGCCGGTCAGGCAGATCAGCCCCGCCGAATGCGCCTCCAGCTCCTCGACCGTCACCTGCGGCAACTGCCCGCCCTTGTCGACATAAAGGCACGAGCTGAGCTTCATCAGGTTTTCATAACCCGCCTCGCTCTGCGCCAGCAGCACGACGGGCGCAGGCATCCGCGGCTTTTCACCCGGCGCGGCGGGGTCGTAGGCGACCGACACCTGACAGCCCACGATCGGCTGCAGCCCCGCGCCCTGCGCCAGCACCGAAAATTCCAGCGCGCAGAACATCGCGTTGGTGTCGGTCACCGCCACGGCGGGCATATTGGCCGCGTCGCACATCTTGATCAGCTTCTTCAGCGGCACGGCGCCTTCCAGAAGCGAATATTCGGTGTGCACGCGCAGGTGAATGAATCGGGGGCTGGTCATGGCGCCACGATAAGGGCGCGGGCAGGCGCGCGAAAGGGTCGAAACGCCGATCTGCCGCGCCCGAAATTTAAGCATCCGGTCAAAACCCGGGCGCGCGCGCGTTCCGAAACCCTTGCCAAGCCGCCGTCCTTCGGCTTTGCTGGGCCAAAGGCCTCCCGCTCTACGCCGCATCGGGCGACGAGGTATGCCATCGGTACCGCGGCGGATAAACGCATGAAAATCTCGTTTCTTCTCAACGGAGAAACCCGGAATGTGTCGGTCACCGACCCGACGCAGAGCGTGCTGGACTGGCTGCGTGCCGAAGGCCTGCGCGGCACAAAGGAAGGGTGCAACGAAGGCGATTGCGGGGCCTGCACCGTGATGCTGAGCGACGCGCAGGGCAGCCGTGCGGTCAACGCCTGCATCCTGATGCTGCCGCAAATCGCGGGCAAGGCGCTGCGCACCGTCGAGGGGATCGCCGCCCCCGACGGCACCTTGCATCCGGTGCAGCAGGCGATGGTCGACCATCACGGCAGCCAGTGCGGATTTTGCACCCCTGGCTTCGTCGTCTCGATGGCGACGGCGCATCTGAACGGGCGGCGCGACCATGACGATCTGCTGGCAGGAAACCTGTGCCGCTGCACCGGCTATGCCCCGATCATCCGCGCAGCCGAGGCGGCCGAAACCGCCCCCGTGCCCGACTGGATGCAAACCGATCGCACTTTCTCGCTGGCGGAAATATCCTCGGGGGTGCGGGGGCAGACAGCCCCCGCCTACCTGCCCGGTAGCACCGACGATCTGGCCCAGTGGTATCTGGCCCATCCCGAGGCCACGCTGATTGCGGGCGGTACCGATGTCGGGTTGTGGGTCACGAAACAGCTGCGCACCCTGCCCCAAGTGGCCTTTCTGAGCCATTGCAAGGACTTGTCCGATATTTCCGAAATGGAAGACGGGTTTCGCATCGGCGCGGGCATCACCATCGCGGCGATGCGCGAGGCCATGGCGCAGCCGCATCCCGCCTTCGCCGATCTGCTGCGCCGCTTCGCCTCGGAACAGGTGCGGCAGGCCGCCACGATCGGGGGGAACATCGCCAACGGGTCGCCCATCGGCGACACCCCGCCCGCGCTGATCGCGATGGGGGCACGGCTGATCCTGCGCCGGGGGGATGCACGGCGCGAGATCGAGATCGAGGATTTCTTCCTCACTTACGGCAAACAGGATCGCGCCCCCGGCGAATTCGTCGAAGCGGTCTGGCTGCCCAAATCCGCCCCGGATCTGGCGTGCTACAAACTGTCAAAAAGGTTCGATCAGGATATTTCTGCGGTCTGCGGATGCTTCAACATCACCCGGAATGGTTCGAAAATTGAAACTGCGCGTGTGGCATTCGGTGGCATGGCCGGCACCCCGAAACGTGCAGTCGCTTTCGAGGCGGCGCTGATCGGCCGACCCTTCAGCGAAGCCACATTCACCGCGGCCCTGCCCGCATTGGCGCAGGATTTCACCCCGCTCAGCGACATGCGCGCCTCGGCCGCCTATCGGCTGGAGGCGGCGCAAAACATGGCGCTGCGCTACCTGCGCGAGGCGTCGGGCGAAGCCATCTCGGTGCTGGAGGTGGCGCCATGAGCACCGGCCAGCCGCTGCCCCACGATTCCGCCGCGCTGCATGTGACTGGCCGCGCGCGCTATCTGGACGACATTCCCACGCCCGCAGGCACGCTGCATCTGGCCTTCGGGCTGTCGACCGAGGCGCATGCCGACATCACTGCTTGCGATCTGGACGCCGTGCGTGCCGCGCCTGGCGTGGTCGCGGTGCTGACGGCCACCGACCTGCCGGGCCATAACGACGCCTCGCCCAATCCGAACTGGCCCGAGCCGGTTCTGGCCGAGGGCACGGTGCATTACGTCGGCCAGCCGATCTTTCTGGTGGTCGCGACCAGCCACCGCGCAGCGCGGATCGCCGCGCGCAAGGGGGTTATCTCTTACGCCCCGAAACCCGCAATTCTGACGCTGGATCAGGCGCTTGCCGCCGACAGCCGGTTCGAGGACGGGCCGGTGATCTGGGCGCGCGGCGATGTTGCTAACGCACTCGAAAGTGCTGCGCATCTGGTCGAAGGCACGCTCGAAATGGGCGGGCAGGAGCATTTCTATCTTGAAGGTCAGGCGGCGCTGGCCCTGCCCGGCGACGAGGGCGTGGTGATTCACGCCTCGACCCAACACCCCAGCGAGATCCAGCACAAGGTCGCCGAGGCGCTGCATCTGGGGCTGCACGATGTGCGCGTCGAGATCCGGCGGATGGGCGGCGGCTTCGGCGGCAAGGAAAGCCAGGGCAACCATCTGGCCATCGCCTGCGCCGTCGCGGCCATGGCCACGGGGCGGCCCTGCAAGATGCGCTATGACCGCGACGATGACATGGTCATCACCGGCAAGCGCCACGATTTCCGCATCCATTACCGGATCGGCGCGGATGCCGAAGGCCGTATTCTGGGCGCGGATTTCGTGCAGCTTGCGCGCTGCGGCTGGTCGATAGACCTGAGCCTGCCGGTCTGCGACCGCGCGATGCTGCACGCCGACAACGCCTATTTCATCCCCGCGCTGCGGGTCGAAAGCCACCGTCTGCGCACCAATACCCAAAGCAACACGGCCTATCGCGGCTTTGGCGGGCCGCAGGGCGTTTTCGGGATCGAACGCGCGCTGGATCATCTGGCGCACCAGATCGGCTGCACGCCCGAGGCCTTGCGGCAGAAAAACTTCTACGCGCCCCCCGGCGCGGCCCCGGTGCAAGCCACGCATTACGGCCAGGACGTAGAGGATTGCATCCTCAATGATCTCGTTCCCGCCTTGCAGAAATCCAGCGATTTTGACGCACGCAAGGCCGAGATTACGGCCTGGAACAGCAATAATCGAACATTGAAGCGGGGCATCGCGCTAAGCCCGGTGAAGTTTGGCATCTCGTTCACGCTGACCCATTTGAACCAGGCAGGCGCCTTGGTGCATCTGTATCCCGATGGCACGGTGCAGTTGAACCACGGCGGCACCGAGATGGGACAAGGCCTGCATCGCAAGGTCTGTCAGGTGGCCGCCCGGGTCTTTGGCATCGCGCCGGATGCCGTGCGGACCACCGCGACCGACACGGCCAAGGTGCCCAATACCTCGGCCACGGCGGCGTCGTCGGGGGCGGACCTGAACGGCATGGCGGTGAAGGCCGCCTGCGACACGCTGCGTGCAAGGCTGGCCGATTTCATCGCCACGCGCGAAGGGTACGCCCAGCAAGAGATTGATTTTTCGGATGGAATGGTCCGCGCAGGTGGGTCGCAATGGCCCTTCGCCGCGGTTGTGAATGCGGCCTATATGGCGCGGATCTCGCTGTCGTCGACCGGGTTTTATGCCACCCCAAAGATCAGCTGGGATCGGATCGCCGGACGCGGACGGCCGTTTTACTACTTCGCCTATGGCGCCGCGGTGACCGAAGTGGTGATCGACACGCTGACCGGCGAAAACCGTATCCTGCGCACCGACATCCTGCATGACGCGGGCGCCAGCCTGAACCCCGCGCTCGACATCGGCCAGATCGAGGGCGGCTATGTGCAGGGCGCGGGCTGGCTGACCACCGAAGAACTGGTCTGGGACGACAAGGGCCGCCTGCGCACCCACGCGCCCTCGACCTACAAGATCCCGGCGTGTTCGGACCGCCCGCGCATCTTCAACGTCGCGCTGTGGGATGCGCCGAACCGCGAAGATACGATTTTCCGGTCGAAAGCGGTAGGCGAGCCGCCCTTCATGCTGGGAATTTCGGCCTATCTGGCGCTGAGCCAGGCCTGCGCCGCCTGCGGGCCGCACTGGCCGGACCTGCGTGCCCCGGCCACGCCCGAAGCGGTGCTCGCCGCAGTCAAACGCGCGCGTGGTGCGGCATGAGCCTTGATCCGCAGAAACTGGCGCAGGCCGCTTCAAAGGGACCGTTCGTGCGGGTGCTGGTGGCCGAGGTTCGCGGCTCGACCCCGCGCGAGGCGGGCGCCGAAATGCTGGTCTGGCCGGACCGGACCGAAGGCACGATCGGTGGCGGCCAACTGGAGTTCGAGGCGATCGCCCGCGCCCGTTCCTGCACCGCCCCGAGACTGGAACGGATCGCGCTTGGGCCGGCCATGGGGCAGTGCTGCGGGGGCGCCGTGACGCTGGCCTACGAACCGCTGAACAGTCGGAAAGTGACCGAGATTTCAGGTGATTACCACGCCCGCCCGATGGGCAATCCGACCGCCCCGCTGGCCCTGCGCCGGGCCCTGGCGCGGGCGCGCGACCGGGGCGAGGCGCCGCCCCTTCTGATTGGTGACTGGCTGGTAGAGCCGGTGGCGCTCCCTGCCCTGCCGCTTTGGATCTGGGGCGCGGGGCATGTCGGGCGCGCGATTGCCGCCACGCTTTCGCCGCTGCCGGGGCTGGCGCTGTTTTGGGCCGACACTGCAACCGATCGGTTCCCCGACATCCCGGCGGGGGTCACGCCGCTGATCGCCGAAAACCCCGCCGATCTGGTCACGCTGGCGCCGCCCGACGCGCATCACCTGATCCTGACCTACAGTCACGCGCTAGATCTGGAACTGTGCCACCGGCTGCTCGGCCACGGGTTCGGTGCCTGCGGCCTGATCGGGTCGGCGTCGAAATGGGGGCGGTTTCGCAATCGGCTGCGCGACCTTGGCCATGCGGACGCCCAAATTTCGCGCATTGCCTGCCCGATAGGCGATCCAACGCTGGGGAAGCATCCGCAGGCCATTGCGATTTCGGTCGCTGCCGCGCTACTGACAGAAACGAGCGCCACAAGAGCCGAAAAGGCCCATAATCAAGAGGGACGCGCCGGGTGACGGGGAACATGCTGCTGGAAATCGCGGGCCTGACCAAGGCCTATCCCGGGGTTGTGGCCAATGATGGCGTCGGCTTCAGTGTCGGCCCGGGCGAAGTGCATGCCCTGCTGGGCGAAAACGGCGCCGGAAAATCGACGCTGGTCAAGATGATCTACGGGCTGGTCAAGCCTGATTCCGGCACGATGCATCTGATGGGCGCGCCCTACACGCCCGCCGAACCGCGCGCGGCGCGGGCTTCGGGCGTGGCGATGGTGTTTCAGCATTTTTCGCTGTTCGAGGCGCTGAATGTGGCCGAGAACGTGGCCCTCGGGATGGAAAACCCGCCGCCGATGGGGCAACTGTCGGCCCGCATCCGCGAGATTTCGGCAGCTTACGGCTTGCCGCTGGACCCCGCGCGTCTGGTTGGCGATCTGTCCGCGGGCGAGCGGCAGCGGGTCGAGATCATCCGCTGTCTGCTGCAGGACCCCAAGCTGCTGATCATGGATGAACCGACCTCGGTGCTGACCCCGCAAGAGGTCGACATCCTGTTCAACACCCTGCGCAAGCTGTCCGCGGAAGGCACGGCGATCCTGTATATCTCGCACAAGCTTGAAGAAATCCGCAGCCTGTGCGACCGCGCCACGATCCTGCGCGGCGGCAAGGTCGTGGCCACCTGCACCCCGCGCGAGAAATCGGCCCGTGAACTGGCGGAACTGATGGTCGGCGGCGAATTCACCGCGACCGACCGCGCCGGGCGGACCCTTGGCCACACCATTTTCGAGGTCAAGGGCCTGGATCTGCCGCCAATGTCGCAATTCGGCCCGGCGCTGAAGCAGGTCTCGCTGCAGTTGCGCGCGGGCGAGGTGCTGGGCATCGGCGGGGTCGCGGGCAACGGGCAGGAAGAATTGCTGGCGACGCTGTCGGGCGAACGCGTCTCGGCCTCCGGCACGGTGCTGCTGCACGGGCAGGACATCGCGACGCTGGGGCCCAATGAACGCCGCCGCCTTGGCCTGCAGGCCGCGCCAGAGGAACGGCTGGGTCATGCCGCGGTGCCGGACATGAGCCTGACCGAAAACACGCTGCTGACCGGCACGGTGCGCCGCCCGCTGACCCGCAAGGGCTTTCTGGACATGAAGGCCGCGAAGCTGTTCGCCGAGGAAATCATCCGCGTCTTCGACGTGCGCACGCCGGGCCCGCATGTCGCGGCACGCGCGCTGTCGGGCGGCAACTTGCAGAAATACGTCATCGGCCGCGAGGTGCTGCAATATCCAGAGGTGCTGATCGTGAACCAGCCGACCTGGGGCGTCGATGCGGCGGCGGCGGCGGCGATCCGGCAGGCGCTGCTGGATCTGGCGGGCAAGGGCGCGGCGGTGATCGTGATTTCGCAGGATCTGGACGAGCTTATGGAAATCGCCGATCAGTTCTGCGCGCTGAACGAAGGCCGGCTGAGCGCCCCGCGCCCGACCGAGGGGCTGAGCATCGACGAGATCGGGCTGATGCTGGGCGGCGCCCATGGCATGCAGGAGGTGGCGGTATGATCACGCTCATCAAGCGACCGACGCCTTCGAAAGGCTGGAGCTATGCGACGCCGGTTGTTGCCGTTTTGGCAACGATGGTTGCGGGCGGTCTGTTGTTCGCGGCGCTTGGCAAGAACCCGGTCGAGGCGATCCGCGTGATCTTCTGGGACCCTTTGTTCGGCGCCAATGCCGCCTATTTCCGCAGTCAGTTGCTGGTCAAGGCGGCGCCGCTGATCCTGATCGCCTCGGGTCTGGCGGTGGGATTTCGCGCGGGCATCTGGAACATCGGCGCAGAGGGCCAGTATATCATCGGCGCGATCTGCGGCGCCGCTGTGGCGCTGTCGGTCTATCCTGCGGAAAGTGCGTGGCTTTTCCCGGCGATGGTGATTGCCGGGGCGTTGGGCGGTTTGCTTTGGGGAATGATCCCTGCGCTGCTGAAAACGCTGTTCGGCACGTCTGAAATCCTGGTGTCGCTGATGCTGGTCTATGTGGCGCAGAACCTGCTGGCCTATGTTGCCTTCGGGCCGCTGAAGAACCCGCAGGGCTATGGCTTCCCGGGCTCGCGCAATTTGCAGCAATACCCTTCGGCGCATAACCCCGAACTGATCGCAGGGACCGGCGCGCATTGGGGGGTGATGGCCGCGATTGTTGCCGTGATCGCGCTCTATATCCTGATGCACCGCCATATCGCGGGCTTCCGCATCCGCGTGGCGGGCGAGGCACCGCGTGCGGCGCGGTTCGCAGGCGTGGTCCCGGCGCGGCTGGTGGTGTTTTGCCTTGGCCTGTCGGGGGCGCTGGCCGGGCTGGCCGGGCTGTTCGAGGTTTCGGGCCCCTCGGGGCAGATCACCGACAGTTTCAACGCGGGCTATGGCTTCACCGCGATCATCGTGGCCTTTCTGGGCCGGTTGCATCCGCTGGGCATCCTGCTGGCCGGTCTGCTGATGGCGCTGACCTACATCGGCGGCGACATGGCGCAACTGATACTGCAACTGCCGGCGGCGGCGATTCAGGTGTTTCAGGGGATGCTTTTGTTTTTCCTCTTGGGCTTCGACGTGCTGACGAATTACCGTATCCGTATCGGGGGGGCGCGCGCATGATGGGCGGCATCGACATTATCGTGCTGATCGCCACGCTGATGGCGGCCTCGACGCCGGTTCTGCTGGCCGCGACGGGCGAGCTGGTGGCCGAGAAATCGGGCGTTCTGAACCTAGGCGTCGAAGGCATGATGATCATGGGCGCGGTCGGCGGCTTTGCCGTGGCCACCGCCACCGGCAGTCCGGTTCTGGGCTTTGCCGCGGGGGCCGTTGCGGGCGCCCTGCTGGCATTGCTGTTTGCCGTTCTGACGCAGATCTTCCTGTCCAATCAGGTCGCAACCGGGCTGGCGCTGACGCTGTTCGGGCTGGGCCTGTCGGCGCTGATCGGCAAGGGCTACGAAGGCGTGCGCCCGCCGCCGACGGCCAAGCTCGAGTTCGGCCCGCTGGCCGACATTCCGGTGCTGGGTCCGATCCTGTTCTCGCACGACTGGGTGGTCTATGCCTCGCTGGTGCTGGTCGCCCTGACCTGGGCCGTTCTGAAATATACCCGCGCGGGGCTGATCCTGCGCGCGGTCGGCGAAAGCCATGACGCGGCCCATGCCCTGGGCTATCGCGTGGTGGCGGTGCGCTTTGCCGCGCTGGCCTATGGCGGCGCGCTGGCGGGGATGGGCGGCGCCTATCTCAGCCTCGTGCGCGTGCCGCAATGGACCGAAGGCATGACCGCGGGCGCGGGCTGGATCGCGCTGGCGATCGTCGTCTTCGCCAGCTGGCGCGCCGAGCGGGTGCTGATCGGCGCCTATCTGTTCGGCGGCATCACCGCCCTGCAATTGCAGCTGCAGGCCGCAGGTTACGCCATTCCGGTGCATCTGCTGTCGATGGCACCCTATGTGATCACGATCATCGTTCTGGTGATCCTGTCCGCGGCTCACCGGCACGGCGTGGCGGCCGCCCCCGCCGCGCTTGGCCGGTCGTTCCACGCCTCGAACTGAGGCATCCAACGCGCCCCCGTCGGGGGCCATAATCCCGGGCCGATGGCCCGCAACCAACGGGGAGTTCCCATGAACCGCAGATCCTTCCTTGCCACCACCGCGATTGCCGCCCTTGCCAGCGCCGCGGGCCTGCCCGCGCTGGCCGCCGATCCGCTGAAGGTCGGCTTCATCTATGTCGGCCCGGTGGGCGACATGGGCTGGTCCTATCAGCACGATCTGGGTCGCCGCGCGATCGAGGCCGAATATGGCGACAAGGTCGTCACCACCTTCATGGAATCGGTCCCCGAAGGCCCCGATGCCGAACGCGCGCTCACCCAGCTGGCGCTGGAAGGCAACACGCTGATCTTCGCGACCTCGTTTGGTTACATGGACGCGGTGATGAACGTCGCCGCCAAGTTCCCGAACGTGAAGTTCGAGCACGCCACCGGCTACAAATCGGCCGACAACGTCGCCACCTATGACGCGAAATTCTTCCAGGGCCGCGCCATCCAGGGCACCATCGGCGGGCGCATGACCAAGACCAACAAGATCGGCTACATCGGGTCCTTCCCGATCCCCGAGGTGATCCAGGGCATCAACGCGGCCTATATCCACGCCAAGAAGGTCAACCCCGATGTCGAGATGAAAGTCGTCTGGGCCTACACCTGGTTCGATCCCGCGAAAGAGGCCGACGCCGCCGCCGCCCTGATCGCCGAGGGCGTGGACGTTCTGCTGCAGCACACCGACTCCACCGCGCCGCAAGCCAAGGCGCAAGAGGCCGGCAACGTCATCACCTTCGGTCAGGCGTCGGACATGTCGGCCTTCGCGCCGATGCCGCGCGTCAGCTCGACCATCGACAACTGGGCGCCCTATTACATCAAGCGCGTCGGCGCGATGCTGGACGGCAGCTGGAAATCCGAAGCGACCTGGGGCGGCATCGACACCGGCATGGTCGAAATCGGCGAGATCAGCTCGGCCGTGCCCGAAGAGGTGAAGGCCGAGGCGCTGGCGCTGAAGGACAAGATCGCCGCGGGTGAATACCACCCCTTCACCGGCCCGCTGAACAAGCAGGACGGCAGCGCCTGGCTGGCCGAGGGCGTGATGGCCGAGGATGGCGAACTGGCGGGGATGAACTTCTTCGTCGAAGGCATCACTGCCGAACTGCCGAAGTAAGCAAGGCTTCATCGGCTTTGGGGGCGGGCCTGCGGGCCCGCCCTTTTGCGTTTCACGCTCACGCAAGGCTGGCGCAGACGTGACTGGCAAGGCCATGACCCCGGGGGCCATGATGGAACCTGCGCCACGCCCGCGCGTTGAAACGGCGTAACGCGGCCTCTTGCCGCCGGAGGAAAAGTGATGAAACGCCTGAAAACCACCACTGCGCTTGTTGCCGGCCTGACCGCGCTGGTGCCCAGCCTGGCGCCCGCCCAATCGCTTGTGGGCGCAGATCTTGACGCCTGCATCCAGACCCAAATCGACGGCGGCAGCAGCGAAGACGCGGCCCGCGCGGCCTGTGAAGGGGGCAACACCCCCGCCGCCGCAGCCCCGGAGCAGACGGAAACCGGGGTCACGACCGAGGCCGAGGCCACCGCGCCAGAACCGACCGCCGAGGCGCCGGTGATCGCCCCCGAAGCCGAGGCGCAAGTGGATGGCGCAACGTCGATCACCATGCCCCAAGACCCCCTGACCATCTCGCCCACGACCGATGCTGCCCCCGAGGCCGAGGAAGCCCCCGCAGCGGAGGCCCCGGCCGCCGAAGTCGCCCCTGAGGCCCCCGCGGAAACCGCGGCACCCGCGCAGGACCCGGCCGCTGACACCGAAATTCAGGCCACCGGCGAAACCGCCGCCGAAACCGATGCGGGCACCCCTGCGCCGACCGATCCTGACGCGTTGCAGAAAATGCTGACGGAACAGACCGCGCCGACGCCCGCAGAACCGGCGCCGACGACCGAGCCCGATCCCACCGTGACCACCACGACCGAGGCCCCCGCCCCGGCCGAGGCGGAGGCGAGTGCGACCGCCGAGACCGCCGCCACGGCGGAAACCCCGGTGGCCACCGCAGAAGAAACCGAAGCCGTGCAGCAACTGGAAGAGGCGATTGCCGCCTCGGACACCGCGGACAGCGGTGCCCCGGTCAGCAACGCCGCGCTGGCGGCCGAAACCGATGCCGCAGCGGAAGCCGACGCGCCGGTCACCGAAGAGGTCATCACCGAAGAGACCGCACGTTCTTCGGCCGAGGATTTCCAATCCGCGATCAACGCCACCACGCAGGCGGTAACCGCAACCAAGGACAAGAAGGATGGCAAGGGCCTGACCACGCTGGAAAAGGCCGCCGTTCTGGGGCTTGGCGCCCTGGCGGTCGGCGCGATCCTGAAAAACGGCAGCGAGGTCGCCGTGAACTCGGGGGATCGCGTCGTTGTGCAGAACCCGGATGGCAGCTATCGCGTCATCAAGGACGACAACGCCCTGCTGCGCCAGCCCGGCACAACGCTCAGCACGCAGAACTACGCCGACGGCTCGACCCGCACCATCAGCACCAAGGCCGATGGCACGCAGATCATCACCGTCTACGATGCGCAGCGCCGGATCATTCAGCGCACGCGGATCGACCCGGACGGCCAGCGCTATGTGCTGGTGGATGACTCGATCGGGGCCGATCCGGTGGAAATCACCACCCTGCCGCGCGCGCAGGTGACGGCGGAAACCACCGATACCGAGGCGCTGCGTGCCGCGCTGGCCCGCGAAACCGCAATCGACCGGCGTTTCTCGCTGGCGCAGGTGCGCCAGATCGCCCAGGTGCGTGCGCTGGCCCCGGCGGTCGCGGTCGAGAACATCACCTTTGCCACCGGCTCTGCCGCGATCCGGCCCGAACAGGCCCGCGCGCTGGCCAAGCTGGGTGACACGATCCGCGCCCGCATTGCCGAGAACCCGCGCGAGATCTTCCTGATCGAAGGTCACACCGACGCCGTGGGGGATGCAGCCTATAATCTGGCCCTGTCGGACCGCCGCGCGGAATCGCTGGCCCTTGCACTGACCGAATATTTCGGCGTGCCGCCCGAAAACCTGGTGGTTCAGGGCTATGGCGAAGAATTCCTCAAGGTCGACACGCAGCGCGGCGAAGAGGCCAACCGCCGCGTGAGCGTGCGCCGGATCACCGACCTGCTGCAGGTCGCCAGCGCGAACTGATCGACCCCTTCCTTCCCTCCCACCTGAAAGGGGCGCTCCGGCGCCCCTTTTTTTCATGGCTTGCGGCGATGGCGCGTGCATCCCTTCCGGCTTTGCCGCAGTATTGACCTGAATCATGGCGCTTGACAGAACCTGCGCTCAAATTCACGTTTACGCATATTTTTTGAGACCCTGGCAGAACGACCGGGAAAGGGGAGAGACATGGCACATATCGTGGTTCTGGGCGCGGGCCTTGGGGGCGCCATCATGGCGTATGAATTGCGCGAGACCGTGCGCAAGGAAGACAAGATCACCGTCATCACCAAGGACCCCAAGTATCACTTCGTGCCCTCGAACCCCTGGATCGCCGTCGGCTGGCGCGACCGCAAGGACATCACCGTCGATCTGGCGCCCACGATGAAGAAGAAGGGGATCGAATTCATCCCGGTCGCGGCCGAGAAGCTGCACCCCGAGGAAAACCGCGTCGAACTGGTCGATGGCCAGTCGATCAGCTACGATTACATCGTTATCGCGACCGGCCCGGAACTGGCCTTTGACGAAATCGAGGGGTTCGGCCCCGAAGGTCACACCCAGTCGATCTGCCATATCGACCATGCCGAGCAGGCCCGTGTGGCCTTTGACCGGTTCTGCGAGAAACCCGGCCCGATCATCATCGGCGCGGTGCAGGGCGCGTCCTGCTATGGCCCGGCCTATGAATTCACCTTCATCCTGGACACCGCGCTGCGCAAGGCCAAGATCCGCGATCAGGTGCCGATGACCTTCATCACCTCGGAACCCTATGTCGGCCACCTCGGGCTGGATGGCGTGGGCGACACCAAGGGGTTGCTGGAATCCGAGATGCGCAACAAGCACATCAAGTGGATGACCTCGTCGCGGGTGAAAAAGGTCGAAGACGGCAAGATGATCGTCGAGGAAATCGCCGATGACGGCTCGGTCAAATCCGAAAAGGAAATGCCCTTCGGCTATGCGATGATGCTGCCCGCTTTCCGCGGCATCAAGGCGGTGTCGGGGATCGAAGGCCTGTCGAACCCGCGCGGCTTCACCATCGTCGACAAGCATCAGCGCAATCCGAAATACCCCAATGTTTTTGCCGTGGGTGTTTGCGTTGCAATTCCGCCGATGGGTCCGACCCCGGTGCCCTGCGGTGTCCCGAAAACCGGCTTCATGATCGAATCCATGGTCACCGCCACGGCGGAAAACCTGGGCCAGATCGTGCGCGGCGAAGAACCCAGCCACACCGGCACCTGGAACGCGGTCTGTCTGGCCGATTTCGGCGACAGCGGCATCGCCTTCGTCGCGCAGCCGCAAATCCCGCCGCGCAACGTGAACTGGTCCAGCTCGGGCAAGTGGGTGCATATGGCCAAGATCGGCTTCGAGAAGTATTTCATGCAGAAGCTGCGCAAGGGCACCTCGGAAACCTTCTACGAAAAATTCGCGATGAAGGCCCTGGGGATCGACAAGCTGAAAGCGGTGAAAAAGGGCTGACATGCCGGGAGGAGCCGGCCCTTCGGGGCCTGCGTCGGCATGGCCTGCTGAGGCGGGCGAAGGCGGGCCATTGGCCCGCCTTTTTCATGCCCGGGACCGCCGGACGCATATGAAAACGCCCGGCCGGGTCGAAACCGGCCGGGCGTGATTTTCGTAAAGTCCGGCTCAGGCGCGCGAGGTCAGCGCCGCCGGGCGGTAGCGCGCGATGGTGCGCGTCAGGATACCGGCCAGCACCGCCTTGATAAGGTCACCCGGAATGAAGGGCGCCATGATCAGCGTGGCCTTGCCCAGGCTCATGCGTGCATCATCCGGCCCAAGCCCCGCGTTCTTGACCAGATAGAAGCCGACGATCCCGAAAGCATACATCACCACGATGCCGCCCAACACGGCCCCCAGCCCCGCCGCCACGCCGACCGGAAGCGCGCGCATGCGTTCGACCACCAGCCCGGTGACGAAGGCCGCAGGCAGCCAGCCGATCAGGAAGCCCGCCGTCGGGCCGACGAAAACGCCCAGGCCCCCGCGCCCGCCTGCCAGCACCGGCAACCCCAGCGCCACGATCAGCTGCACCACCAGCACCGCCGCTGCACCGCGCCAGCTGCCCAGCACCGCACCCGCCAGCATGACGCCCAGCGACTGCGCCGAGATCGGCACCCCGAAGGCCAGCGGGATCGGCGGCACCAGCCCCAGCACCGCGATCAGCGCGGCAAACAACACGATCCGCGTGAAATTCTGTTCCAACTCAGTCTCTCCCTGTAGGGCGCGGGGCCAGCCCCCCACGCGCGCGCAGGGAGTCGGCCAAATGATCTGCGTCGTCAAGTAGCGAAAAGGACAGGGGCGCGATCAGCCGGGGCCCCGCCCGCCGCGGCGAGCGCGCGCGCCACGCCAGCGACAGCGCCCCCAGCCGCCCCTGCAACACGGGGATGAAGCGCAGCACCAGCGCCACCGCCAGCGCGGGCATCCGCGGCGACAGACCAAACCGCGCCAGGGGCTGCGCCAGCCGCTCGATCAGCGCGATCAGCTCATGCAGCGGTGTGGTCAGCGTGACGAAATTGGCCAGCGCCATCATCACAATGACCCGCAGTCCGAAGGCCACGCCCTGCCGGGTCTCGGCCTGCCACAGGTGCCACAGGAAAATCACCGCCACGACCCAGACGATCGGGCGCAGCGCCCGCAGCCCCGCCGCCAGCGCCGCGCGACCAAGGCTGAGATAAAGCCCGAGCGTTACCGCCAGCCCGGCACCCAGCACGGGCAGCGCGGTAACCCGCATCGCCGCCACCATCGCCAGCGCCAGCAATCCGAATTTCACCCCCGCAGGCAGCCGATGTGCCCAACTGACCCCCGGCAGCGCAAGGCTCAGCATGGCTCGGCCCGGGCGATGCGGGCCATCTCGGCGCTATAGGCGGGCAGCACCCTGTCGGGCGGGCCATCCGCAGCCACCCGCCCGGCTTCAAGCCAGATGACGCGGTCGAACCCCGCCACCCGGGCCGGATCGTGGGTTATCAGCACAACGCTTTGCGCCAGCGCCGCGATCTGCGCCTCGATCCGCAGCGCGGCGGGAATATCGAGGCTGTTGAACGGCTCGTCAAACAGCACCCAGGCCGGTTCCATCGCGAGCACCGCCATCAGGCACACCAGCTGGCGCTGGCCCTGCGACAGGGTATGGCACAGCCGGTCCGCCCAGTCCGCATGCCCGAAGCGCGCCAATACCGCCTGCGCCCCCGCCCGCGCCTGCGCCCGGCTTTGGCCCTGCTGTTCCAGCCCGAAGGCCAGTTCCTCGATCACGGTCGGAAAGATGATCTGGTGGTCGGGGTTCTGAAACAGGATGCCGACCGTCGCCAGCGCCCCTGCCCGGTCGCGCAAGACGTCCACGCCATCGACCCGCACCTGCCCCGCCTGCGGCGCAACCAGACCCGCGATCAGCCGGATCAGCGAGGATTTGCCCGAGCCATTGCGCCCCACGATCCCCACCCTCCGTTCGGAAATCTGCAGATCCAGACCGTCGAACACCGGCCGGCCCTCGCGGGTCAGGCGCACCGCCTCGATGCCGATCCGGGCCGCCATCGCTCAGCGCCGCCGCAGATATTCATGCGCCACGCAGGCCGGTCCCGCCGCGCGCAGGGGCGTTGCCCCGACATGGTCCCATTGACCGGGGTCGAGATCGGGAAAGAAGGCATCCGCGCCCGCGATCTCCAGGTCGACCTCGGTAATCAGCAGACGGTCGGCCAGATCCATCAGCGCGCGATAGATCCCCTGCCCACCGATGCCATAGACCCGCCGATAGCCCTGCGCATGGGCGAAATCGACGGCCTGCCGCACATCGGGAAAAACGTGGTCGGTCAGGGTGGCATCCGATGACACGACGATATTCAGACGCCCTTTCAAAGGCTTGAACGGCAGGCTTTCCCAGGTCTTGCGGCCCATGACGATTGCACCGCCCGTGGTTTCACGCTGAAAGAAGGCCAGATCCTCGGGCGCGTGCCAGGGGATCGTGTTGTCTTTTCCGATGGCCCCGTTGCGGGCGCGGGCGACGATCAGCGACAGCATGGCTCAGACCGCCACGGGCGCTTTGATCGCCGGATCGGGGGTGTAATTGTCGAAGGCGAAATCCTCGAATTTGAAATCGAAGATCGAGTCCACATCCCGGGTCAGCCGCAACTGCGGCAGCGGTTTGGGGCTACGCGCGAGCTGGGTTTTCACCTGCTCCAGATGGTTGGAATAGATATGCGCATCGCCGATCGAATGCACGAAATCGCCCGGCTCATAGCCCGTCACATGCGCCAGCATCGCCAGCAGCAACGCATAGGACGCGATGTTGAACGGCACGCCCAGGAACATGTCGGCCGAACGTTGATACAGTTGCAGATGTATCTTGCGGCCGATGATGCGCACCTGCCACAGCGTATGGCACGGCGGCAGCGCCATCTGCCCCACCTCGCCCGGGTTCCACGCCGAGACGATCAGCCGCCGGCTATCGGGCGTGGCCTTGATCGCGGCCACCAGATCGGCGATCTGATCGACGCTTTCCGCGAAATAGAGCGTCCGGCCATTCACCGCCTGGCCACTGTCAACAAGCTTGGGAAAGCGGCGCCATTGGTGCCCGTAAACCGGCCCCAGATCGCCATTTTCATCGGCCCATTCGTCCCAGATCGAAACGCCGTTTTCCTTCAGATAGCGAATGTTGGTATCGCCCGCCAGAAACCACAGCAATTCGTGGATGATCGACTTCAGATGCAGCTTCTTGGTCGTCACCAGCGGGAAGCCATCGGCCAGCGAATAGCGGCACTGCAGGCCGAAATAGGAAATCGTGCCGGTGCCGGTGCGGTCGGTCGAGACCTCGCCATGATCCAGAACCGTTTGCAGAGCGTCCAAATACTGCCGCACGCCTGTGTCCTCCGCCGTCGTTTGCGCCTGTCTCGGGGTATAACGACTTCAACGCGGCAGGGCAAAGCCGATCCTGCCGCCCGGCCCGGCCCCACACCAGATTTGCCGCCCCGCCCAGGGCTGGCCGCGAGATGCTGTGCCCGGCGTCGCAGGGTGTCGCCACAGGGGCACAGCCCGCCACACCGACCTCGCGAAGGCGTTACAGAAATTGACTTTTTTCGACATTTTCGGCACGCTCACAGCAGGCAGGATTTAAAGAAAGAACCATAATGTCGAGAGTTATTTGGCCGCTGGCGGCCCTGCTGGCGATTGCAGCCTGCAGCGGAAATGGCCCCGCCGTCATATCGAGCCCGGACGGAACCGGCGGCACGACCGATGGCGGCACCGAGACGACGACGATTCCCACCGTGCTGAAGGGCGACCTGCAGGCCATCGCCTATGACGGCACGACATTGCAGGTGCAGATCGCTGGCCTCGATTCGACCCCGACGCTGGTCGAGTTCGACCGCGTCGCCTCGCTGGATGTGGCGGGTTACAAGGCTTACAAGATGCAGGAAGACGCGCTCGACCGGATGTTCGTGGCGCTGGCCAAGACCTCGGACGATGGCGCGGTCACGGCGGCGACGGTGTCCGATGGCGGCCAGTTCAACCGCCATTTCGGCGGCGGGATCTACAGCCGCAACGGCAGCTTCGACCGTCCCGAAATCGGCGACGGACCGGCCGAAGGGCAGGTTTCCTACGCGGGCGACTATGCGGCGGTGATGAACGGTCGCGTGCAATACGGCGACCCGACCAGCGAATTGCTGGACCCCGGCGATGCCGACCCCGCCATTCAGCCGCGGCAATCCTCGCGGGTCAGCGGGGCGATCTTCCTCAACGCCAACTTCAGCGACAATCTGGTCAATGGCGCGATCTATGACCGGGTGATGATTGATGAAAACTTCAATCTGGACGATGTGATCCTTGTTTCCACCACCATCGGCACCGACGGCACCTTTGCCGGCAAGGCCGAGAATCCCGATCTTCAAGAGATTGGCGATTACGGCGGGATCTTTGGTGGCACCGATGCGAATTCGGTCGCAGGCGTCGTCTACCTGACAGAGGTCGAAGACTCTTTTGACGGCGAACTGGAACACGGCACCTTCGTGCTGACCAAGTGCGGCCCGGACAATACCTCTTCCCCCTGCAACCATGTCTTGCCCTGAGCGACATCTGCGCGGCCCGCTGCGGCGGGCCGCGTGGTCGGCTCTGGCCGCTCTGGCGATCTGGGTGCTGCCTGCCCGGGCCGAAGAGGTGCAGCTTGCCGATCTGAGCGTGCCGCAATTGCAGCGGCTGGCGACCGCGCTGACCACCACGGGGCACGAGGCCGAGGCCTTGCGCGTCGCCGAGGCGCTGTTGTTGCGCGCGCCCGACGATCCGCTGGGGCATTATGTCGTAGGCTTGGTGATGCTGCGCGCGGGGCAGACCCAGGTCGCGCGCACCGCCGCAAAACGCAGTTTTGCCAAGGCGGGAACCGAACGCCAGCATTACGAGGCCGCCCGGCTGGCGGCCAAGGTCGCGGTGGCCGATCAACGCTGGATCCCCGCGCAATACTGGGCGCGCCAGACGATCCAATACGCGCCCGATCCGCGCTATCGCGCCGTTGCCGTGCGGGATTTCAAGCGTCTGCGTGCCATCAGCCCGCTGGCCTGGAGCGTGAAGCTGGGGCTTCGCCCCTCGAACAACGCGAATGGCGGCGCGGACGAGCGGCTGAACATCATCGACGGCTATGATGCAGTGGGCTACCTGAGCGACGACGCCATGGCCCTGCCCGGGCTTGTCGGCACCGCCAGCTTCGACATCAGCTATCGGCTGGCGCGCGGCGAGACCAGCGAAACCCGGATCGGGCTGGACACCTATGTGCGCGCGGTCGATCTGGAAGGCCACCCGATCGCCCTGCCGCCCCCCGGCAGCCCGCCCGGCACCCTGCCCGCGGAAATTCCGAATTCGGATTATTCCGGCGCGGCGGTGGGTGTCAGCCTGGGTCATACCCGGGTTCTGGGCAGCTACGGGCTTGGCCTCAAGGCGACGGCCGGTCAGGTCTGGGAAGGGGGCGATGCGGCCTATCACTACGCCGGGCTGGACCTGAACGGCACCCGGCGGATCGGCACCGGCCCCGCGACCCCGCAGCTGAGTTTTGGTGCCAGCGCCGAGGCCCGCGCCCGCGACGACGACACCCGCACCGACATTCGCCGCAGGCTGAACCTTGGCTATGCGCAACCCTTGGCACAGGGGCAATTTTCGGCGGGGGTGTCGCTCAGCGCGCTGCAATCGCGGTTGGACAATGCGCGCTACTGGTCGGTTTCGGGATCGGTGCATTACGAACCCGACCTGCGGCTCGGTCCGCTGGCGATCAGCCTGGGCGCCGGGCTCAGCCGCACGGTCTATCCCGATTATACGGTGCTGTTCTTTCACCCCGAAGGCGGGCGTCAGGACAACAGCGTCTTTGCCGAACTGGGCCTGTGGGCGCCTGCGGTCAGCTATGCCGGGTTCGCCCCCGAGGTGAAGCTGCAAAGCATTGTGACCGACAGCAACATCAGCCGTTTCGAAAGCAGCGAACTGGCCGTGGCGGTGGGCCTGCGCTCGACCTTCTGAGCCTTGTCACCGCGCGCCCGCGCCTTAGTTTGGGCAAGGCAAAGGAGAGCCGAGATGAGCCTGAAATATCTGCACACGATGGTCCGCGTTCTGGACCTGGAAAAAAGCATGGCGTTCTACAAGCTGCTGGGCCTGCGCGAGACCCGCCGCTACGACAACGAGGCCGGGCGTTTCACGCTGGTCTTCATGGCCCCCGAGGGGCAAGAGGAATGCCCCGTCGAGCTGACCTTCAACTGGGACGGCGATACGGGCCTGCCCTCGGACAGCCGCCATTTCGGCCACCTCGCCTATGGAGTCGATGACATCTATGCCACCTGTCAGCACCTGATGGACAATGGCGTCACCATCAACCGCCCGCCCCGCGACGGGCACATGGCCTTCGTGCGCAGCCCCGACAATATCTCGATCGAGCTGCTGCAGAATGGCGCCGCCCTGCCCCCGGCAGAGCCCTGGGCCAGCATGCCCAACACCGGCCACTGGTAAGACGCGCCCCTGCGCCGGGCTTAGCGTTTGAACTTGTCGGCCAGTTTTTCCAGGGCCGAGCGGGGATCGGCGGGCGCAGCTGCGGGCGGCGCGGGTTTCGGGGTGGGCGCCTGCTTTGCCTGCGGCGCAGCCCCGGCCCCACCCGAACTGCGCGGCGGCGCCGTGCGCAGGCTGACCGCATTCAGGAACTTGCCGCCCTCGCCCGCCGCCAGCGCGGGCGCGCCATCCGAAATGCCGCGCAACAGATCGTCAAGCCAGTCCTGATCGGCCTTGGCAAAATCGCTCAGCACATAATCGGCCACGCGATCCTTGTGACCGGGATGCCCGATGCCCAGCCGCACACGGTCGTAAGCATCGCCGATATGCGCGTGGATCGAGCGCAAGCCGTTGTGGCCCGCATGCCCGCCCCCCGATTTCACCCGGCATTTTCCCGGCGCCAGATCCAGTTCGTCATGGAACACGACGATTTCCGAGGGCGCGATCTTGTAGAAATCCGCCGCCGCGCGCACCGACTGCCCCGACAGGTTCATGAAGGTTTCGGGCTTGAGCAGGACAATCCGCTCTGACCCGAGCCGCCCCTCGCTTAGCTGGCCCTGAAACTTCGCGCGCCACGGTGCGAAGCCGTGATCCGCGGCGATCCGGTCCAACGCCATGAACCCGATATTGTGCCGGTTGCCCGCATATTTCGCACCGGGATTGCCCAGACCGACCCAAAGCTGCATCGCATTCTCCTTTGATCGCGTTTTAGCCGCGCCAGCCCCGCGCGGCCAGCCCGGATTTGCGGGGCCCGGGGGGCGGGTCTTGCCCTGCATGAATGTTACTGTATAACACTCGTTACACTATAACAGGAATCGCCATGACCAACCGTCTTCCCGTCACCGTGCTTTCCGGCTTCCTCGGGGCCGGCAAGACCACGCTTCTCAATCACATTCTGGCCAATCGCGCCGGTCAGCGCGTGGCCGTCATCGTCAACGACATGTCCGAGGTGAATATCGACGCCGATCTGATCCGCGCCGGGGGCAGCCTGACGCGCGGCGAGGAAAAGCTGGTCGAACTGACCAACGGCTGCATCTGCTGCACGCTGCGCGACGACCTGCTGACCGAGGTGCGCAGGCTCGCCGCCGAGAACCGCTTCGACTATCTGCTGATCGAATCGACCGGCGTGTCCGAACCCCTGCCGGTGGCCGCGACCTTCGAATTCCGCGACGAAAACGGGCTGGCGCTGGATGATGTGGCCCGGCTCGACACGATGGTGACCGTGGTCGATGCCGCCAACCTGACGCGCGATTTCAGCACGCAGGATTTTCTGGCCGACCGCGGCGCCGAGCTGGGCCCCGAGGACGAACGCAGTCTGGTGCAACTGCTGACCGAGCAGATCGAATTTGCCGACGTGATCGTGCTGAACAAGATCGGCACCGCGACCCAAGCGCAGCGCACGACCGCCCGCGCGATCCTGCGGGCCCTGAATGCCGATGCAAAGATCATCGAAACCGATTTCGGCCGTGTCGATCCGTCCAAGATCCTGGGCACCGGGCGCTTCAGTTTCGAGGCCGCGCACCGTCACCCGACCTGGG
Source organism: Rhodobacteraceae bacterium UBA6796 (assembly GCA_002452815.1). Lineage (GTDB taxonomy): Bacteria > Pseudomonadota > Alphaproteobacteria > Rhodobacterales > Rhodobacteraceae > Rhodobacter. The sequence continues at coordinate 37,915 of DKFM01000015.1, read as the reverse complement.
CGCAAGAGCTGTATGGCTTTGCCGATCATGTGCCCGAAGATGCCGAATATGGCATCACCTCTTTCGTCTATCGCGCCGAACGCCCGTTCGACCCCGCGAAACTGGCCGAATTCTTTGAAACGCCGCTGCCGGGGGTTATCCGGGCCAAGGGGCATTTCTGGCTGGCGACGCGGCCTGACTGGGCCGGCGAATTTTCCGTCGCGGGGCCGATGCTCGAGGTGCGCGGGCTCGGGCTGTGGTGGGCGGCGGTGCCCGAAAGCCGCTGGCCCGCCGAGGCGCGCGCCCGGATGGCCGCCGCCGTGGCACAGGAATTCGGCGACCGGCGGCAAGAGATGGTCTTCATCGGCATGCTTGGCACCATGAACCGCGCCCGGATCGAGGCGATGCTCGACCGCTGTCTGGTGCCCGAGACCCGCTTCATCCCCGAAGTCTGGGCCACCCTGCCCGACCCGTTCCCGCGGTGGGGTGCTGCGGCGCAGGCCGACGCATGAGGCGCAATCTGGCCACCCGGCTGCCCACGCGCACCCGGCCCGCGCCAATGGCCGCCTTCGACCGCCTGCCCGCCCCGGCCCGCGCCTGGGTGGCGCAGGCGGTGCTGCCGTGGTCGGCGGCCTCGGTCGGGCGGATCTGGACGCGGGCCCTGCGCGAGACCGGCAGCGAAGCCGCCGCCGTGGCACGGCTGGCCGCGGCCGAGGCCGCCACGCTCGCACGGGAGCGCGCCCGGTCGCAGGCGGCAGGGCAATGAAATAACGCCGCCCCTTTCGGGGCGGCGTGGACGATCCATGCGAAACGGACCGGCGGTCTTACCAGGTCACCGCCTTTGCCAGCGCGATCTTGACGTTGCGCCCGGGCGCATCATCCAGCGACAGGTTGTTGCGATAATCGCGGTCGAACACGTTCTCGACCGTCAGGTTGACCGAAAGCCCGGCCAGGGCCTCGCTCTGCGGCTGCCAGCTGACGAAGGCGTCATGCACCGCATAGCCCCCGGCCGAGGTCGTGGCCGACGCGGTCGTGATCGCCGCGAAGCCCTGCACCCGCCAGCCCATGCGCACCCCCTGATCGGGGAATTTCGCCCCCAGCGTCAGCGCGATGTTCTCGGCCGGCGTGTCGGTCAGCGTCAGACCGGTCGATTCATCCTTCGAACGCACCTTGGACCAGGCCAGCTGACCGAACCAGCGCTCGGCATCATAGGCCGCTTCCAGTTCAGCCCCCCAGATCTTGGCGGCATTGATGTTGCGGAAATACGGCAGCCCGGCCGAGCCCGAAGGGTTTGCCGCAATCAGGTCGGTCAGGTCGTTGTGAAACAGCGTGGCCTTTGCGGTCAGGCTGTCATCCGCGCTGAAAACGCCCTGCGCCTGATAGGTCACGCCCAGCTCGACGGTGGTGGCCTTTTCCTTGTCCAGATTGAGGCTCGGCATCCGGCCCGCCGCACCGATGCCGTCGCTCGAATACAGCTCGTCCAGCGTCGGCATGCGTTCGGTGCGCGCGAGCGATCCGAAGACACCCCAGCTTTCGTCAAGCTTGTAAAGCGCGGCGATCTTGGGCGAAATGGCCGTATCAGACTGATCGGTTCCCCCCGCCGCAGCCGCCGAGGCATCGGGCGAAAGCCACGCACGGTCGATCCGCAGCCCCGGGGTGATCGTCAGCCGGTCGTTCCAGATCAGCTCGCCCTGCGCATAGACGCCCAGCTTGTCTTCGGTGCCCCCCGGGTGGAACGCAGGCGCCCCGACACTGGATCGCGCGAAGCGATCCTGATGCGACAGCTGCGTGCCGAAGGTCAGATAATTCTGCCAGGCGCCCGTGCTCATTTCGACGGTATTTTCCAGCCTGAGCGCCGTGGTTTCATAACTGGCCGTGTTCGGGCACAGCACCTGCATCGTGCCGGCGCCACACATGAACCCCAGCGAGAAGTTGTCGCGCTCGGTCGAGGTGTCGGAATAGCTCAGCGACGCCTCGAAATCGAGCCAGGGATTGTCCGCCCCTTCATGCGCATAGGTCAGTGTCACCGTGTCGTCGATGGCATGCAGATCAGAGGTGCCGAAATAGGTCGCCACCGCCCCTCCGGTCTGCGCCACGGCGGCGTCGTCCAGATCGCTGTCGGTGCGCGACAGGCTCAGCGTCAGGCGCTGGTCGTCATTCTCGCCGAAGTAATAGTTGCCCTTGACCAGCCCCGACCAGCGATCGCCCGCCGTCGCCGGGATCGTATCGCCGCCGCCGTCTTTCATGTCGCCCGAACTGCCCAACGAGAAACTGGCCAGCAAATCGGCATTCTCGCCCAGAGTCTGCGCCAGCGTCACCGTGCCGATCCGCCCGTCGCCGTTGCTGTCATAGCTGCCCTTGAAGCGGACCGCGCCGGTCTTTCCCTCGGGGATGAAATCGGCCGCATCCTTGGTGGTGAAGTTGACCACACCGCCAATCGCCCCGGACCCGTAAAGCGTAGAGGACGCAGGCCCCCGCAGCACCTCGACGCGCTTGTAAAGCTCGGGGTCACCGAAGAACGAGCCGGTGCGGTATTGCTCGAAGAACTTCACCGCGCCGTCGACCGTGACGATGATCCGGTTCTGGCTGCCCGCCTGTTCGGCATTGCCGATACCGCGGATGTTGAACGCCTGCCCCAAAGCCCGCGCCGAGGCGCCCGCGGCCTGCACGCCCGGCACATTGGCGAACAGATCGCCCAGGGTGCGCGGCTGCTCGCGGTCCAGATCCTGCTGATCGAGCACACTGACCGCCTGCGGCGTGTCGATCGCCACCTTGGGCTGCCCCCAGCCGAAAACGATCCGCCCCAACAGGGTGATGACGTCTTCGCCTTCTTGTGCCAGCGCCGGCATGGGTGCGGCGGCGATCAGCGCGGCCGTGGTGACGGATGTGAAAAGATGCCCGCGTCGGGCTGACGGCATGCGTGCCATGATATCCCCTTTTTGTCTGCGAGGGGCTGGCACGAGGCTGGCAGCAGAATCTGTCTTGAACTTCCCGTGAATGTCGATTAGGGAATCCGACAAAACTAGTCAAGTATATCTTGGCGTATGTTCGCCCCTGCGCCCAGCCCGAGGCCCCGCCTCCCGCCAGATCCGCGCCTTCCAAAAGACCGCGAAAGGATCTTGCATGGCTGCCGATGGCTCCACTTCCGACCTCATGTCCCCCGCTCATATCCGTGCCCTGCGCGCGGAGGCGCCCAAGCTGCGCGCCCGCGATTTCGCCGCCCAGCACGGGCTGCGCGAGGCCGATCTTGTGGCCGCGCAGGTGGGCGCTGGCGCGACCCGGATCGCGCCGCACCCGGACGCGCTGATGCCGCTGGTCACGGCATTGGGCGACGTGATGGCGCTGACGCGCAATGAAAGCTGCGTGATCGAACGGCGCGGCACCTATGAGGCCTATCACTCGGGCGGGCATGCACAGATGGTGCTGGGTTCCGAGATCGACCTGCGGATCTTTGCCCGCCACTGGGTGCATGCCTTCGCGCTGGACGAAGGGGGCAAACGCTCGGTCCAGGTTTTCGACGCGGCGGGCGATGCGATCCACAAGATCCATCTGAAACCCGAAAGCGACGTGGCGGCCTTTGACCGCCTGGTCGCCGGGTTGCGCCTGCCCGAACAGTCCCAGACGCTGGATCTGGCGCCGCGCGCGCCCACCGAGGCCCCCAAGGCAGACCCGGCCAAGGCCGAAATCCTGCGCGCCGAATGGGCGCAGATGACCGACACGCATCAGTTCCTGCGGCTGGTGTCGAAGCTCAAGATGAACCGGCTGGGCGCCTATCGGATCGCGGGCGACCCGCTGGCCACCGCGATGGCCACCGACGCCGTGCGGCTGTTGCTGGAACAGGCAGCCGCGCAGGCGATCCCGGTGATGATCTTCGTCGGCAACATGGGCTGCATCGAAATCCACGGCGGCCGGATCGAGACCGTCACCCCGATGGGCCCCTGGATCAACGTGCTCGACCCGCGCTTCAACCTGCATCTGCGCGGCGACCACATCGCCGAGGTCTGGCTGGTCGACAAGCCCACGAAGAACGGCCCCGCGCTGAGCCTTGAGGCCTTCGATGCCGAGGGCGGGCTGATCGTGCAGATCTTCGGCTCGCGCAAGGATGGCGGCATCGCCGAGTTCAATGCAATGCTGGCCGGTCTGCCGCGGCTGGAGGCGGGCGCATGAAACGCCTCGCCCTGATCGCCGCGCTCAGCACGGGTCTGGCCACAGGCGCGCCAGTGCAGGCCGAACCGCCCCAGCGCGTGATAGCCCTGGGCGGCGCGGTGACCGAGATCGTCGCGGCCCTGGGGGCAGAATCCCTGCTTGTCGGGCGCGATTCCACGTCGGAGTTCCCGCCTTCGGTGCAGGCCCTGCCCGATGTCGGATATGTCCGCGCGCTGTCGCCCGAAGGGGTGCTTGCACTCGATCCGCAACTGATCCTGGCCGAGGCCACCGCCGGGCCGGTCGAGGCGGTCGAGGTGCTGAAAGCCGCCGGTGTGGCCTATGTCGCCCTGCCCGGCGAGGCCTCGCCCGAGGGCGTGCTGGCCAAGATCGCCACAGTCGGCGCGGCGCTGGAACGCCCGGCCGAAGCACAGGCGCTGGCCGATGCCTTCAGCGCGGCGATGGCGCAGGTCCGCGCCGAGGCGGCGGCCGTTGAAACACCCAAACGGGTGCTGTTCGTTCTGGCGATCCAGGGCGGGCGGGTGATGGCAGGCGGGGCGAATTCGTCAGCGGATGCGATCACCCGGCTTGCGGGCGCGGTCAATGCGGCCGAGGGTTTCGAAGGCTACAAGCAGATGACCGACGAGGCCGTGCTGGCCGCCGCCCCCGATGTCATCCTGATGATGGACCGCGAGGGCGATCTGGCGATCAGCAATGCTGATATTCTGGCCCATCCCGCACTGGGGGCCACCCCCGCCGCACAGGCAGGCGCGGTGATCCGCATGGACGGCATGTTGCTGCTGGGGTTTGGCCCGCGCACACCGCAGGCCGCGGCCGACCTGCATCGCGCACTCTATCCCCGCACGGCAGAGAACGGCTGAGATGGCCATGACGCATCTTGCCACCACAGGCGTGCCACGCCCGGGGCCCCTGCGGCTGCGGGCGGCTTTGGTGGCGCTGCTGCTGGTGGCGGGTGTGCTGTCCGTGGCGACCGGCGCGGCTGGCGTGTCGCTGTTGCAGGTGCTGGGCGACGCGCTGTCGGGGAACGGAATCAGCGCACGCGACAAGGTCGTGTTGCTCGACATCCGGCTGCCACGGCTGGTGATGGGGGTGATGGTGGGCGCCGGGCTCGCGGTTGCGGGCGCGGTGATGCAGGGGCTGTTTCGCAACCCGCTGGCCGATCCTGGGATCATCGGCGTGGGGGCTGGCGCGGGGCTGGGCGCGGTTGCGGCGATCGTGCTGGGCGGGATGCTGCCCGGCGCGCTGACCGTTCTGCTGGGGCAGCATCTGGTGCCGGTCGCGGCCTTCCTGGGCGCCTGGGCCGCGACGCTGCTGCTGTATCGCGTGGCCAGCCGCGGGGGGCGCACCTCGGTCGCGACGCTCCTGCTGGCCGGGATCGCGCTGGCGGCGATGGCAGGGGCGCTGACCGGGGTGCTGACCTATCTTGCCGACGACCGGCAGCTGCGCGACCTGACCTTCTGGGGGATGGGGTCGCTTGCCGGGGCGAGCTGGCCCAAGCTGGCCACGGGCGCCGCGCTGATCGTGCCCGCGCTGGCGCTGGCCCCGCGGCTGGCGCGGGGGCTGAACGCGCTGGCGCTCGGCGAGGCGGCGGCGGCACATATGGGCACGGATGTCGAACGGCTGAAACGCCACGCGGTGCTGGTGGTGGCGGCGCTGGCGGGGGCGTCGGTCGCGCTGGCGGGGGGGATCGGCTTTGTCGGCATCGTGGTGCCGCATCTGCTGCGGCTGGCCGCAGGGCCCGACCACCGCGCACTGCTGCCCAATGCCGCGCTGATGGGCGCGACGCTGCTGGTGCTGGCCGACCTGATCGCGCGGCTGGTCGTCGCCCCGGCCGAGCTGCCGATCGGCATCGTCACCGCAGTGATCGGGGCGCCGGTCTTCCTGTGGATCTTGCTGCGCCGTCGCGGCTTTGGGGGGTTTTAGGGATGCTGCAGATCGCCGATCTTCACGTCACGCTCGGGCGCAGCGCCGTGCTGCACGGGATCGACCTGGATGCCCGCCCCGGCGAAATCACCGCCATTCTGGGGCCCAACGGGTCGGGCAAGTCCACGCTCTTGCGCGCAGTCAGCGGCGAGTTGCCCTATCAGGGCTCGATCCGGTTGCAGGGCCACGAGGTCGCCCGCACCGAAGGCTGGCGGCTGGCAGCGCTGCGCGGGGTTCTGGAACAATCCGCCTCGGTCGCCTTTCCCTTCACCGTGGCCGAGGTCGTCCGGCTTGGCCTGCAGGCCGGGATCGAGGCCGATCACGACGCCGTCGTCGATGCTGCCCTGGCCGAGGTCGGCCTGTCCGCCGAAGCCCGCCGCCCGATCCAGCAACTGTCGGGCGGCCAGCAGGCGCGCGCCCATCTGGCCCGTGTCCGTGCGCAGATCTGGCAGGCCACCGGCCATGCCGGCCCCCGCTGGCTTTTGCTGGACGAGCCGGTGGCGAGCTTGGACATCGGCCATCAACTCGAGGTGATGGCGATCATGCGCCGCTTCGCGCGTGCGGGCGGCGGCGTGGTGGCGGTGATGCACGATCTGAACCTGTCGTCGATGGTGGCCGACCGGATGGTGCTGCTGGCGGGGGGGCGGGTGCAGGCCGTCGGAACACCGGCACAGGTGATGCGCGACGATCTGCTTTCGCGCACCTATGGCTGCGCGCTGCGCGTGGGGATGCCGCCCGCGCAGGGGCAGCCGTGGGTCCTGCCGTCGTGGCCGGCCGGGTTCGGCGCGCAGGCCTGAGCAGGGCCGCCCGCCCCGGCTCAGATCCGGGTTACGCTGTCACCTCATAGGTCCAGACCCGGAACGATTTCAGCACATGCGGGCCGAAGGAATTGACCAGCGGCACGTCGGTCGCATCGCGCCCCCGCGCCACAACGATCCGGCCGATCCGCCGCGTATTGTTGCGCGGATCGAACGTGTGCCAGCCCCCGTCGAGCCAGACCTCGATCCAGGCGCTGAAATCCATCGGCCCCGCCTCGGGCACGCCAATGTCTCCCAGATAGCCGTTCACATAACGCGCAGGGATATTGAGACAGCGCAGCAGCGCCACCGCCAGATGCGCGAAATCGCGGCACACGCCGACACGCTCCTGATAGGTCTCATAGGCGGTGCGGGTGGCACGGGCCTGCATATAGTCGAAGGTGATGTGCCGATTGACGAAATCGCACACCGCCTGCACCCGCCCCCAGCCCGGGGCAAGCCCGCCAAACAGATCCCAGGCGATCTGGCTGAGCCGGTCTGTCTCGCAATAGCGGCTGCCGATCAGATATAGCAAAAGCTCGTCCGGCAGATCTGCCACCGGCACTTCGCGGGCATCCGGGCAGCAGGCATCCGGCCGCCCGCTATCCGCGATGGTCGCATCGCCCCAGATCGTCACATCCCCCGCAGGCGCGGTCAGCCTGCGGCAGCGGTTGCCGAAGATGTCACGATAGCTCGAACTCGGCAGATCTGCGGGGGTGGTGAAGAACGTCTCGGAGGTGCGCAGATCGGCCGCGCGGTCGTCCTGCACCGTCAGCAGGCAAACCATATGTGTGGGCTGCGGGCAGGTCAGGGTGATTTCGTAGCCATAGCGTATGAGCATCGGATCTCCGGGGGCCTGCCACCGAGGGGCGGCCTGCTGTGTCGGGCGCGCCTCAACGGCAGGCACATCTTAACACGTTGATTTCAGATCGCTAAAATCCGCATGCCTTGATCCTGCCCCGTAGTCCCCCCTGCGGCTGCGGATTTCTGCCGCCCTGCGGGGTAAAATCCCCGCGCCCGGACGATCTGCGACAAAATCCGGCACGAACGCCCCATTTTCCATCAGATCGCACGCGCCAGGCCGAACCCGCTGCCGCTTACATTTCCCGCAGATACGCCCAAGAGACATACCCCTTCAGGCCCGGCGCCCGTTCCAGCGAGACCTTGCACCAGCGGGTGCCGCCGGTCTGCTGGCAACTGTGGACACGCAGCACGGTGCCGTTCGGCAAACCCAGGATCACGACGTATCCGGTGCCCGGCCCCGCGCGCATCTTCAGCATGTCATCGCCCTCGACGCCATGCACCTCGTAGCGCTCGCGCCAGGCGGCCGCGGCCGGTTCCGCACTCAGGATTGCTGCCAACATGCCTGCCGCCAGCGCAACAAAAAGGGCTCTGCCCATCGCTCTCTCCTGTTTTCTGCCTCGTCTGCCAGTTTAGCCGCTCAGGCCGCCAAAAGGAACGGCCCGACAACCGCCGCGGTAGAAGGGCGGCACGGCACAGTGCCCCGGGGCCAAGCAAGTGTGACACGTTGACAACAGGCCCGGACCGCATGGCGGGCAGCGCCTCACCTTTTGTTGATCAAAACTATCGGATATGGTTTGGGCATGCGCTTGAAGGGGATAGCCAGCACCACCGCACGCCAGTTCCGCCAACCATAACAAACGGAAATGGCATCATGTCTTATGGAACCCCGACGCGTGCGCGACGCGTCCTGTTGCTCGGTGGCTGCGCCCTGAGCGCGATCATGCTGGCTGCGCCCACCGCCCATGCGCAGGAAAGCGTCATGCTGGACCCGATCACGGTGCGGACCAGCTTTGCGGAATGGCTGAGTTCCCTGCTGACCGACGACAAGGCCGACACCGGCACCACGGTGATGGGCGCCGACGCCCTGCGTACCCGCGGCGACGGATCGAACGATGCCAACGAAGCCCTGACCAAGATGCCGACGGTGCAGGTCGCGGGCGATGCGGACAATGCCGCGGGCGAGAACGGCGACAGCGTGCTGGATCTGCGCCCGCGCGAGATGTCGATTTCGGGCGCGCGGACCGATCAGAACACGATCATCGTCAATGGCATGTCGGTCAACTCGCTGACCGGCAACGAAGATCCGTTCGGGGCCACACCCCTTGACGAAGAAACGGGGAACGTCAACTTCAATTCGATCTACGGGCTGCACTCGCAAACCCAGTTCATCCCGGCCAGCCTGCTGGATACCGCCACGCTGACCGATTCCAACGCCTCGGCGGAATTCGGCGGGTTTCAGGGCGGGGTGGTGCAGTATGAGCTGGTCAAACCCTCGCGCGAGGTTTCGGGCAAGGCCAGCTTCTCGTTCCAGAACGACAGCATGACCAGCTATGAGCTGGGCACCGACGACCGCACCAATCCCGATGACAAGCCCAAGCCCGAATGGACGAAGCAAAGCTATGCGTTCGAACAGACGCTGCCGGTGGGCGCGTCTTCGGCGCTGGTTTTCGGCCATTCGACGGAACACGCGGAAGCGACCAAGGAAGTCTTGCCGCAATACCGCCGCGGCACCGTCACGAGCGAGAGCGATTCCCGCTTCTGGCTGCTTGGCTTCGAGCATGAGTTCAGCAGCGACAACACGCTCAACCTGACCGCGACCTGGAGCGATTACGATCGGGAATGGGAATCGCACTACGTCGACGGGCAGCAGATCCACCAGACGAACGATTCGCGGGCCGTGACGGCGAAATGGGAAGGCGGGCTCGGGGACAGATCACTGGCGGGCGTGGCGCTGAAAAACATGCGGTTTTCGCTGGACGCCAGCTATCAGGACAATTCCATCCAGAACCTGGCCAATGCGAACACCTATTATTCGTGGTATGGCGCCTATCGTGGCGGATACCAGACCGATGCCTTCGATGCCTGGTGCGACAGTTCGATTGATTATGGTACCGCGACCGGGGTTCCGTGCCGCACCGGCGGCATCGGCGACAGGGCCTATGAAGATCAGCGCGCGCGGATCTCGGGCAAGCTGGAAGGCGACATCTGGCGCGGGACGTTCAAGCTGGGCGGCGCGCTAGAGCGTGTGAACGCGCGCCGCAAGGGCGAGGGCTATGTCCACAACTCGTCCACCACCCGCACCACCACGGGCAGCTACGTCTGCCCCGAAGGGTCGGACGACTGCCTGCCGACACAGTTCTTTTCAACCCGCGTCGTGCAGCCCGCCTATGACGTGAAGGTCGATGCAACCAAGGCCGAGGCGTTCCTGGAACTCGATCAGACCTGGGGTGATTTCGGCCTGCGCGCCGGTCTGCGCGCCGATTACAACGATTATCTGGACAATCTGGATATCGCGCCCCGCCTTGTCGCCACCTGGACGCCGAAGCCGGACTTCACCCTGACGTTCGGGGCCAATCGCTATTACAGCGATGATTACATGACCTATGCGATCCATGACGGGGTGCCCCGGGGGCTGACGCAGCGGCGCACCGCAACCGGGGGGGTCGTAGGCGAGTGGACGACCCTGCTGGACAACGGGCTTTATTATTATTCGCAGGGCGATCTGAAAACGCCCTACACGGACGAGTTGTCGCTGGGCGCCACCTGGACCGACGGGCTGACCGATGGCACCTGGCGCGCGCGCATCATCGACAGGCACGGCAAGGATCAGTTCGTCGGCACCTACGAGGGCCGGACCGACGACACCCGCTCGCTGACGCAGCGGCTGACCAATGATGGCACCAGCCGCTATCAATCCTTCACGCTGGAATATGAAAAGCGCTGGCAGCCGCGCAAGAAAGGGCGCCTCGACTATGTCGGGCTGACCTTCTCGGGTGTCATCGCCAAGCGCAGGGTCTCGGCCGAGAGCTATTTCGGCGGGTCCGAAGATGGCGAGGCGATGGAATTCATCTGGTATGAAGACCAGTCCTACACGCGCGACGAGTTCACCGCGGCGACCGGCAGCTTCGACATCCCCGTGCGGGCGGCTGTGGACCTGACCGGCAGCTGGAACGATGGCGGCCTGAAAGCCGGCGTCTCGACCGGGGTAACCTTTGCCTATGACGGTGCCCGATGCCAGTCTTCGTCGACCTCCGAGTGCGCCGAGTCGGATCGGGACCATCCGATCTACGGCACCCAGCCGCATCTGCTGTATGCCCCCTTCCACTATGACCCCGTGGTGACGGTCGATCTGAACCTGCAGGCCCGGGTGGCCGAGGTGCGGGGCAATCCGGTGTCGCTCGATCTTAAGGTCGCCAACCTGTTCAATCAGCGCGGCAACAAGACCGCGAGCTCGGTCAATCCCTGGATCGCCGGGCGCTCGGTCTGGCTTGGCACCTCGATGACGTGGTGAGCGGATGATGGCGCGCTTCTTCCCGGTGGCCGGCGGACTGTGGGCGCAGCGCTGGCTCTGGCCGGTCTGGGGGGCGGTGGCGCTGGTGCTGCTGGTCGGGGCGGTAGAAGGCCGCCGCCCCGACCTGACCGACCCCGACGACCTGCGCGCGCTGTATTCCGGCGATCCGGCACGCTGGCCCGCCCCCTGGATCGACGCAGGCGTGGCGTATATCGAACTGGCGCCGATGATGCTGCCCGCGCCCCCCGCCCCCGACAGCCCGCAGGCGGCACGCATCGCCCTGGGGCAACGGCTGTTCGAGGACCCGGTGCTGTCGGACTCGGGCCACATCGCCTGCCAAAGCTGCCACAACCGCCGTCTGGGCTGGTCCGACGGGCTGCCGCGGTCCTTCGGACATGGCCGCACCGAGGGACGGCGCAACGCCCCCGCGCTGTTCGCGGCCGGCACCCGGCAGGCCCTGTTCTGGGATGGTCGCGCCGCCAGTCTGGAAGATCAGGCGATCGGCCCGCTGACCGCGCCTGACGAAATGGCGGTGCAGGACCTGGCCGCGATGGTGGCCCGGGTCGCGGCCAAGCCGCCCTACCCGGCGCTTTTCGGCCAGGCCTTCGGCAGCGAAGAGATCACGCTTGTCACGATCACCTCGGCCCTGGCGGCCTTTCAGCGACAGCTCGACACACCCAGCAGGCTCGATCGCTTCCTTGCGGGCACCCCCGGCGCCCTCAGCGACACTGAACTGCGCGGCTTGCATCTGTTCCGCACCAAGGCGCGCTGTGCCAATTGCCATTTCGGCCCCACCCTGTCGGATCAACGGTTCCACAATATCGGCCTGTCCTACTTCGGGCGCCGCTTTCAGGATCTGGGCCGGTTCGAGGCGACCGGCGTGACCGAGGATGCGGGGCGTTTCCTGACCCCGAGCCTGCGCCATGTGGCCCGATCGGCGCCCTACATGCACAACGGCCTGTTTCCCAGCCTTGCCGGGGTGGTGGGGCTGTATAACGGCGGCGGCGGCGCGTCGCATGCCCGGGATGCAAAGACACGTTCCGAACCGCTGTTCGGCGCGGCGGCGACCAGCTCGCCGCACATCCGCCCGCTCGGGCTGACCCGGGACGAGCAAGAAGCGCTGGTGGCTTTCCTCAACGCGCTATGATCCGGTGACGCACCATGCCGCCAGCAGGCGGACCGCGGCCCCACGGGCACGCTCAATCATCGAAAAGGGGGAAGTGGTGGCGAGGGGGGGACTTGAACCCCCGACCCCGTGATTATGAGGCGTATTCAATACGTTGGTTTGCGGTGCTTTTCATCGCAAATCCAGACCAGCACCCCATAAACAAAATCAATGAGTTACAGGCTCGCTGTAAACGCGCACCGCGCATTGATGCCGCCAGTTTTGCTGATCGCCCAAAGGTGATTGCCGAAGCCCCGGCACACCCTACCTTGTGCGAATGATACCACAGGCCGCCTCTATGAGATCTTGAATGCACGCGCGTGTCCTGCGGCGAGCCTTACCAGTGAACGCCCGCTTAGGAGAGACAGCATCCCCCAGCAGCACAAGGGAACACATGTCAAAAGCGCATGTTTCGTGTTGACCTATTCGCGTTCAACACAGTGATTTCTGAGATCAACAGGTTCGGCTGCCCAAAGAGCAAACCCTACCCTAACGTCTCGCGATCCGGTGGGCGCCACAGCCAAGTCCCTGTATTCTGTTGGCGATACGGCTGGAACAGCAGATCATGCCAGCACCACCAAGCCTCGCCGCGAGCCTCCCGGAAGATATCGGTCGCTACAACGATCTGCGGGCCCGCAACACCGGAGGCTGCCATGCGTCATGATCCAAGCCGTGACCGATCTGATCGAGCAAGGCGAAGCTGCTGTGCCGGTCCTGACCTTGCCGCTGATCGTGTGCCGAAGCTCGGGGGCGGTCGCAGGCGGAATAATCTGCCTAGCGTATTCCTCATTCCACTTCTGAAAATACAGGATAGCCCGCGAGGGAAGTCGGCAAGTATTCTCTCGGTGCGGAAGGGCAGGATGGCCGGCCAGACGGACCCGAGCCGCCGCGTTCAGGTCGCTGCCGCGACGAGGCGGCTCTTTTCGGCGTTCAAAAGCTGCTCGACCTGTGCCATCACTTCGATGGGGGGCAGGCCCGGTGGGATCGGCGGATAATAGGAAACGACGATCGTGCCGCCTCTCTTGAGGCCTTTTCCCCAGAAACACCCGGCATTGTGCACCACGGGAACCACCGGCAGTTCGAGCTTGCGATAAAGCGCGATCAACCCGGGCTGGAACTTGCGCTGCCCATGCACGCCGACGCGGGTGCCCTCGGGGAAGATCAGGATCGAGCGGCCGCGTGCCACCTCGCGCCGCGCCTCGGAGATCATCGCCGCCATTGCCCGGCCGCCGCCGCTGCGGTCGATCAGGATCATCGGCGCATGGTTCAGGAACCATCCGAAGATCGGGATCTTGCGCAGCTCTTGCTTGGCGATGACGCAGACATCAGGCACCAGCTTGTTGAATGCCAGCGTTTCCCAGGTTGACTGATGATTGCAGACATAGATGCAGGGGGCGTCGAGATGCTTGTTTTCGATGCCCTCTTCGCGCAGGCGCAGCCCGAGGATACGGTGCGACAGACCAAGCACGCCGCTGGTCCAGAAGCGGATCGCGGCGCGGGTAAGGCCGGGGTTTTGCAACAGCGCAAGCACCGGGATGAGAGGGCTCTGCAACATGGTCCAGAGCCCGAATAACACGTCGAAAAGTCTTGATTGGACGATCAGCATCCTTGGCCTCGTGCTCCGTGGCATAAGCCTGCGGTCGGGTGGGACCTGGCCGCCATCAGGCGGCGAGGGGCATATCCGGGCGGCCTTGCGGCACGAAGCCCGCGCTGTGAGCAGCGCGCAGGAAGGCGTAGCGCGCCTCTCTGACCGAACCCAGACAGTCCATAGCAGCCTCAAGACTGCCAAGCGCGTTCTGGCGGGCCACATCAGAGACGGGCCACTTCTTGCGCAGCCAGTATTGCGCCTGTTCGATCGTGCTGAACTTTTGCACGTCGCCTTCCGGCGAGATGACGAGAGACATGGGTTCACCCCAGTAGATTTCGATCAAGGTATTCGTCTTTCATGGAAAACGTGGGGGCGCTCGGTAAAACCGCGGCCTCTCACGGAAGGCGTTTCGGCCAAAGGCCGTTCGCGCCGGGTTGATTCATTTGGCGATGCCTCAGGCAAATGCATTGCGCATGCCATGAAGCTTGTCCGGGTCATCAGCGCCGTCGAGCGCCGCTGTCTAACTGGTGCGCTATTGCACCTCCGGCTTGCCTGCATGCTCTGGCATGGGAAAGCCCACGCCGCTTGTCGACCGCCGGTGCGGTGCAGATGTCGGCTTTGGTCTGACTGACCTGTCTCACGCGGACCGTATCGGTCATCGTGCGTTCCTTTCCATAATGCCGCCCGCAGGATGCAGGGGCCAGGCAAAGCTCAAGATCGTCGCTGAGCCGGAAGGAACAGGGGCCGAGAAGAAGAGATGCATGATCTAGATAGGGGTTCACTTCGCAAATTACTAGACAATTAAGCAACCCTCCAGACTGTCCTGTGCAACCCATTGCTTCTTAAGGAAATTATATTCCGACGCCTCGCAGCCCTACCCAAGCCAGGTGCCATTTTACATCCCCTTCACCTGTCCCCTCAGCTGGATTATCGCGGTTCTTCGGAACCGGGACTCGCAATCGGACAGGCTATCCCCATATCATGAGGAACTGCAGTGTTCATCCCGGAGGCGAATGCCAGCCTGCGTGGGCGTTGTAGCGCCGATCGGAGAACCGGGCAGTTACCCCGACCCAGCCGATCGCCCGAACCTGCAGGCCGAAGGACTGATCGCGACGGCGCCACCTGCCCGTGCGACGCGTCATCAGCCCCAAGTGGACGTGTTGCCAGAAAAAGGATGCCGAATAATGAAACCCGCCGAAACCAATCACCGCAACCTCGCGGCGACCACCAGAAGTTCGAACACTGTAAGACCTCGCCCGGAAAGCCCAGCCTCGGAGCCGCGCAAGTCGATCTTCGACACCTCCTACGCGCTTGAAGGGGCCGAGCGTCGCAAGGCCTGGTCCCGGTTCGATCGTAAAAAGCAATGAGGCCCGCGGCGCTCGGCCCGGCCCCATACACCCACCCCCTCCATCATTTGCGAGGTCTGTGATGACGTTCGACAGCATCCGGATCAAGCTCGGTTGCCGGTTCAACCTGAGCCTGCCGCAACCAACCCCGATGATCGCGCTTCTGAATGTTCATTTTTCGCGCGCAGGCGAT
Source organism: Rhodobacteraceae bacterium UBA6796 (assembly GCA_002452815.1). Classification (GTDB taxonomy): domain Bacteria; phylum Pseudomonadota; class Alphaproteobacteria; order Rhodobacterales; family Rhodobacteraceae; genus Rhodobacter. Next base: position 22,445 of record DKFM01000015.1, on the reverse strand, counting down.
CTGGAGTTCCCCGATCATGTTCGGACCTGGCCGCCGGTTCCGCTGAGCGCCTATCGCGACGGGTTCGGCAACTGGTGCACGCGCCTTGTCGCGCCCGCGGGCGACTTCAGCATCAGCACCGAGGGGATACTCCGCGACAACGGCCTGCCGGATCCCCGCCCGCCAGAAAATGGCCAGAGCCCGGTAGAAGCCCTGCCGGGCGAGACGCTCACCTACCTTCTGGGCAGCCGCTACTGCGAAACGGACATGTTGTCAGATACAGCTTGGCGCTTGTTCGAACATACCCCGCCAGGGCATGCGCGGGTGCAGGCGATCTGCGACTTCGTGCATGGGCATATCCGTTTCGACTACCTCGCCGCACGAGCGACCCGCAGCGCGGCGCAGGCCTACGCCGAGGCGCAGGGCGTGTGCCGCGACTATGCGCATCTGGCGATCACCTTCTGTCGCTGCATGAACATTCCCGCACGCTACTGCACCGGCTATCTTGGTGACATCGGCATGCCGCCCCCCTATCCGCCGGGTGATTTTGCGGCCTGGATGGAAGTCTGGCTTGATGGCCAATGGTGGGTTTTCGATCCGCGCAACAATGCCGCGCGCATTGGCCGCGTGCTGGTCGCCCGGGGGCGCGATGCGGCCGATGTGCCGCTGATCCATTCCTTCGGAACCAATGTCCTGACCGGTTTCGAGGTCTGGACGGATCAGATCGCTGACTGAGTGTAGCCCCCCCCTGATCCAGCCCTGTCGTCTCTGCAAAATTTGCTGTGGTGTCTTTTACTTTGCAAAATCCAGCGGAAGGGTATAGGTAAGAGGAGCTACGTTGTTCCCAACTGCACCTGTCTCCTTTGTCGGCTTCAGTCTGCCTTTTGAATTGACTGAGCCGGTCCGCCGCGTCTTGTGGGCGGCATTTTGCAAAGGAGACCTCACGATGGCCAATGGCACCGTGAAATGGTTCAACACCACCAAAGGATTTGGCTTTATCGAGCCGCAGGGCGGCGGGCGGGACATCTTCGTCCACATCTCGGCGGTCGAGCGCGCCGGCCTTACCCAGATCAATGACGGTCAGGCCGTCATCTACGAAATCGAAACCGGCCGCGATGGTCGCGAGGCTGCGCGCGATCTGAAAGTCGCGTGATCGGCTGATCGGATCGGTTCTGGACCCGGCCCCCAAGGGCCGGATCTCATCCTCAAGGAGGCCCCATGTCCCGCAAGAACAAGGCGAGCAGTTTCTTTCGCGAGGTCACTCAGGCGCCGACCACAGCGCAGGAGCGCACGGATGCCGCCGTTCGTTTGATCCGCGAGGCCGACGCCGAAGCGCGTGCAGATCAGACCGCGAGATTGCGGTCAGCGCGCATGACGCGGGACGGGGCTACCCCCGCCACACCGCCTGCCAAGACGAAACCGCACCACTGAGACCCAAGGTGGCCGCTCAAACAAGTATTCCCGGGGACACATTTCCGGGATTTTACGGAGGACCACTATGCCTGCTGAAAGGAAGCCTTCGGGCAACAAGCACGGGGCGCAAAAGACGCTTCATCAGGACGACTTTCCCAGCCTTGGATGGGATGAGTTCTTTCATAGCCTTGTTACCGAGAGAACCCCGGACCATCGGCTTGCATTGCCGCGTGGCATTCAAGAGTAACGGCCCACACCACCAATAGGGCAATGGCATTCCCGGTGAGACGGCTGAGCGCGATATGGCTCCACCTCGAGCCGATCGACGTTCGTCGGACTACTCACCGGGAGGTGGAGCGGCAGGGGGAAATCCCTGCCGTTTCGCTTTTCGAAAGTTGCCTGTGTAGATCATGTTCACGATCTCGCCGTTGCGATCATTGGCCACCTCGAGCCGTGGCCTGAACCGGCGGCGCAAGAACACGCCTCCCATCCCTACGAACGGCTCGATATAGCTGCGATGCGGGATGGTATCGATCTTTGCAACGATACGCGGATAAAGACGCGTCTTCGCCCCAAGCCAGGGCGCGACGGGGCTCACAGGTTTTACTTGCTCCATGTTTTTGTTTTGTTCCATAACTGCCTGTCCCTCGCGAGGGACAGGCGACCTTAACCGTGGTGACGGTCGGCGCGGCGGTGTGAACCGTAGCCGCGTGGTCGGGCTGTTGGCGCAGCCCGGCCCCTGCAAGGGGCGATTCCGGGGGGATGATTGACGTGGCTCGCGGATCAGGCCGCTTTCTTTGTTTCCTCCATCCGATAGCCAACCCCCCAGACGGTTTCGATGCAGAACGTGGCCCCCGCTTTCGCCAGCTTCGCGCGCAGCTTGCAGACATGCACGTCGATGGTTTTGATCTCTGGCATGTCCGCGTCGTGCAGATCCGCATACAGCCGTCGGTGCAGCATGTCTTTCGACAAGGCCGTGCCCTGAGCGCGCTGCAGGATCGTGAACAGACGCGCCTCGACCTGTGTAAGTCCGAGCATCCGCATCGGTTCCAAGATCGCATCCACATCGGCTGCGGTCAGGAACGCGACCTGTTCGCGTAGTGCAGCATCAGCCACCTCAGGCTTGGCGATCAAAAACCCGTCGCACTCGCTGATGGCAGTCAGGATCAGGCCGATGATGGCCTTGGCACTGCGGGCGGGCCAGCCGTGTTTTTCTTCGATCGTCTCCAGCCACAGTTCCTTGATGCAGACATCGTGCATGATCCGAAACAGAATCGGCGCCAGCATCACCTTGTAGGGATCTTCGCGCCAGCGCTTGGCTGCATCGACCTGTCCGGCCGAGAGCGTGCCGCGCCGGTGCATGTCATGGATTACTTGCATACCACCCTCCGAATATGGCGGCGCACCCCGATGGCCCGGGGGCGCCACCCTGCCCTTACAGCGCCCAGCCGAACGCCTTGGCGATGCGCGACAGCCCGAAGGTGCCACCCGAAACTGCCGCCCAGATCACCGCGCCAAGCGCGGCCGAGGCTTGCGACAGATCCAGCGTCATCAGGCCGCTGGCCTGGTCAAAGCCCACCGAGGGCAGCGCAGCCAGCAGACCGGCCAGCGGGTAGAGAACCAGCACCCGCAGAGCGAGCGCGATTTGCGACTTCATCATGGTTTTTCCTTTCGAGATCAGGGGGAGAGGCTCAGGCCTCATTGGCCGAGAGCGGCTGACCCGCCGCGCTCAGCAGAATCTGACGGCCGGTGACCGGCAGATCGACGGGCCAACGGGCGGCCAAAAGCCGCTCCTTGGCAATCCGGGTGACAGTGACGGCATCGCTCTGGTTGCCGCCCAGGATGTGATAGGCCGAAGCATCCTCGCCCCAGTAGAAGCCAACGTGACCCTGCCATCCGGCCTTGCGACCGCGCCAGAAGGTCAGCACGGCCCCGAAGACCGGCTCACAGGGCTTGCCGAAACCACCCCAGGCGCGGGCGCCCAGCGGGTTATCCGGCAACGCAATGTCCGGGTTGGCCGCGCGCAGGCAGCTGGCGACGAAGGCGCCACACCACGCCACCTCGCGCGGGTCAATCCAGGCGACAGAACGGTCGAACCACCGCCGCAGCCGCGCGGTATCGCGCGCTTCATGCAGGCCCAGCATCCGCCCCGCCTCGGCCATCCAGGGCAGATCGGCCCGGGCGCGAACCTGCGCCCCGCCCATCAGGGCTGCCTCGGTCAGCGGCCCGAAATACGCCCGAGGCGTCAACCCGACCGAACGCTTGAAAGCGATCAGCGCTGCGTCGGTGCGTGGCCCGCGCAAGCCATCAACGGGCCCCGGATCAAAGCCGAGATCGGCCAGTCGCGCCTGCACGGCGCGCCAGTTGGTTTTCATCACAGATCCCCTTGTTTGAAAAACCGCATCAGCAGGGCCTGCGCACCGCGCGGCCCCATGTAGGCGAGCACCGCGACAACGCCCGTGCGCACCGCCGGCGAGAGCCCGAAATACCCCGACACCGCCTCGCCGATGATTGCCATTCCGACCGCGATCGGGACTTCCCAGACCAGTTCGGGGCCGAGGAACTTGCGGCGTCGTGCCCGCACCTCGGCAGAATGGAACATGAGCCGCCCCGCGCCGGCGCTGATCAGCGTGGTCACGGCGCCCCCCATCACGGCCTGCATTGCTTCGATCAGCCCTCGTGTCGTGTCTTCTGCCACCTTTGCCTCCGGCATGAAAAAACCGCCCACGGTGGGGCGGCGCAGGCGGGGCACAGATTGGCGCCCCACGGTGATGTAACTGGTCTGGATCAGGCGATGGCCGGACTACTGCCAGGCGACAATGGCTGTGCCACCGTCGAAGGTTCCGGCACTTGCCAGAATTCGCACCTGCGAAAGATCCCCCACCAGCGTGACGCTCCCTCCGCCACCACCCCCACGAGGGGCCGTAGTATCGACAAAGAAGCCCGACCCTGCCCAAAGCCCGCCACCGAGTGCCGTCAAGATCATCGTGCCGGTGAGAGACGCGCCCGCGGATGCCTCAGCGCTGACAGGAATTTCGGTCGTGCTGGATAGCGCAGCAGTCGCGCCGGAATTGCCATTCATGCTGGCCGCGGCCACATAGCCACCGCTGACAATGCCGTCACTGGTTCCCAGGCGAACCCCGACACGACCAGTGCTGGAGAGACTCGCACCGCTCAGCGTGATTTCCACACGCGTGGCGGTCTCTGGAATGCCCGTGAAATCGACATACGATCCAGCAAGCGGCATTGAGGGGCTTCGGATCACAGGGCGCGCGGCAACGCGCAATTGCGCCGGGCTGATCATCGCAGGCCCGGCCTCTGTGCCCTCAAGCCATTCGGCATCTGTCTTGGCAAGGTCCACAGCATCCAGCGTGGCCACGTCCCCCAGCCCTGCAACGACATCCTGCAATTGCGCCACAGCCGCGGTCAGATCTCCGGCACCGGCCAGTGCCGCTGCGATGTCCTCGGCCACGAGCTTCACTTCGGGCGCGAAACTCGCGGTAAGCCAAAGCATCAACGCATTGGCCCGCGCGTCAAAAGTTGCCGGGTCATCTGCACTTGGCAGTGCCTCGGTGAATTGCGTGATCGACATCACGACACCCCTTTCACAGTGAAAGCGTAAATGTAGAAATCCGGGTATTCCTCGGCCCACTCGATGGTGCCCATGATCCCGAAGACGACAGTCGAGGTGCGCCCCGTGCTGCCGATCGCGGCGACCAGTCCGCCGGTGATCCGCCCGAGCCGCCCCTCGAGCCGGTCGAAGTGGTCCTTTTCGATCGCAACCGTGTAGGTCATTTCGCGCCGGGTCGGCCGCTTGACCATGGAAAGACGCCCAAAGTCGTTGAACTCGTACCGGCTGGCAGTGACATGGCGCCCCGCAGTGCCCGCAACCTGCGCCGCGCCGATATAGATCTCGCGACCCAACACCACCTCGCCCAGCCGCACGGTGTCGCCATCGAGCCCGATGATAATGCGAGCGATGCCGACCGGAAGATCACGAAAGACCAAGGTTTCGCGCGCGCCCGAGACCGGCACGGTGAAATATTCCCACCAGCTGCCGACCTCGCGCCCGGCGACGGCCACCCGTTGCGACAGCAGCACCTCGCCCGCGGCGTTCAGCCCCACGACCTGCACCATCGCCGCGTCGATCCCGAACAGCACGAGGCAGTTGGCCCCCGTGACGGGGATATCGAGCAGGAGTGCGACATGCGCCTCGGAAAACCCCAACGTGGCATAATCACCGCCCAGAGGCGCGCCGCTGCGCGTGGCACTGGCGCGGTTGGCCAGCACCCCGTCGAACATCGCCCGGGCGTTGGAATAGCCGACCTCGAGCCATTCTGCGGCATCGGTGCCCTGATCGACCGTCAGCGGATCAAGCCCGAGGTTGCCCTCGATCATCGAGGCAAAGACCCGATGCCCGCGCAGGACACGGGCGCCGAGCGCATAGCTCGCCCCCGCATCCCATGGCGGCGCATCATCCTCGGGCTGATTGCTCAGCACCGCGTCGAGGTCGATATCGAAAGGCTCCACCAGCCACATCAGAAACTCCGTTCACTCGGCATCCCCTCCGCGTCCCAGCTTTCAAACAAGCCTGCGATGCGATTGAGGATCTGCACTGCTGCAGTGTCGCCCGAAAGCGTGCTGCGCCCGTATTGCGTGACCCCGGAATTCGTCGCCACATCGGTGACAATCCCGTATCCGCGCGCGTTCGCGACCTGCGCCAGCCGCGCCTCGTATTCAGAGACGAACCAGCCGTCGCTCAGGTCGAACCGGTTACCGACAGCGTTTGTGATCTGGGCGAACTGATCGGCCACCCCGAGAAGCGCCGCATAGGCCGCGCGCCCGGTTTCGGTCATCAGATCCTGTGCCAAAGCCAGCTCACGAAACCCCGCAAGCGTCTTGGGCATCGCCAGCCCCAGATCTGCAAAGACCCCGGAGACGGACTCGCGGATCATCGCGATCTGTTCGGCTTCGCTGAAATAGCTGCGCACGAAACCCGACACGCTGGAGGCCAACGCCGAAGTGCCGCCAAACCGTGTGGCCAGATCGTCCGCAGCCTTCGCCATTTCTGCGAAGGGCCCGTAAAACAGCTGCCCCACCGGTGCCAGCATGTTGCGCACCGTGGCGAAGGTCGCCGCGAGTTCCAGCCCCACACCGCCGATCGCCTCGGAGATTGCATCGCCATACCCTTCGAAAGCCTCGGCGATGGCATCGGCCACCTCGGCCTCGCTCAGACCCTTGGTCGCGATCTTGCCGAAGTCGTAATCGAACCCTTCGACAAAACCCTCCTCGATCGCCACGCCCGCCGCCTTGTAGGTCGCTGCCACCGCGGCCTGCACCGCCGCAACCTGCGCCTCCAGAGCGGCCTGCGTGTCAGCATCGAAGGCCGTCACATAGGTGCGGGTGTTCGACACCAGACCCCAGAACGACTTCTTCTTCCAGGTTTCATAAGTGCCGCCCGAAAATGCACCGCCGCTCAGATCGAACTGCAACCCCGCGCCGGTCAGCTTCTTCGAGGAAAACCCCCGGACAAGTCCCAGCACCGAAGACACCAACCCGACAATCGGCAATGCGGCACTGACCGCGGAACCGATCGCGCCAAAGCTCAGACCGCCCGACAGGGCTGCCTTCACCCCGGCCCATGCGCCGGAGATACTGCTGGTGATCGCGCCAAAGCCACCGCCCGAGAACGCATCTTTCAGCACGTCCGAGAAAGCGCTCTTCCCATCCCGCAAGAGACCCGAGAAAGCGCCTTGCAGCGCCCCGCCCAGATCACCCTGCGCAAGCCCGTCTGCCATGGTGTCGGTGAAGCTGCTGACTGCATCGGCACCCGCACGCTTGAGACGTTCGCCCAGGCTCACAACCGCCTGTTCAGCCTGCGACGCCGCACCATCGATCCCGAGCGCAAGGCCCTCCACAATATAGCCGCCATAGCGTTTGAACAGCCGCGAAGGCGAATGGATCTCGGTCTCTTCGGTGAACCAATCGCCCACCGATTTCCCGAAATCCTTCACCGCGGTCTTGGCCGATCGCCACTGGTCACGCAGCCCGCTCACCAGACCGTCGACCAGATTTCCGCCCCACTCGCGCATGTCGCGCCCCAGCTCGGCCAGCATCTCGCCAATCAGCGCGCCCAGATCTGCGAAGATCTCGCCCACCCGCTCCGGCAAGTCGCCCAGGATCAGCAGCATGCCATCCACCGTGCGCTGCACGATACCAACGGCGGCTTCCCAGGCGCCCGCAAAATCCCCGCGCAGCAGTGCGCTGACCAGATCGAGCGCACCCATGACATTCTGCGCAACAATCTGGACCGCCTCTCCCAGCACCTCGAACCCGGCCCGTGCGGCGGCAAGCCCCTGCTGCAAGATCGGATAGCGCGTCGCGAGATCATCCCAGTTATAAGCCAGCCATGCCACCCCTGCGGCCAGCGCCGAAAGCGCCAGCACCGCCGCCCCGATGGGCGTGGCCAGGGCGCCGATCACAGCCACGGCAATTCCAAGACCACCCAGCAGGGGACCGATCGCCGCAGCCGCAGCCGCGATCATCGTGCCCATCCGCAGCATTTCGGGATTGGTCTGCGAAAGCGTGCGCACGACTTCCGTCAGCCGCGAAGTCAGGCCAGTTGCAAATTCCAGAAGCCCGCTCTCGCCAATCGCAATGGCCAGCCCTTCGAGCGCACTCTTGAGGCTGGTCATCGCCCCGTTGAAGCCCTGCATCTGGGTTTCGGCAATCCTCGCGGCCGTACCGCCTGCCGCATCGAGCTGGGCCTCGAACCGCTCCAGCTCATCGGCACCCTGCGCCACCAGCGCCGCCATGGCAGGCCCCGCGCGCTGACCGAACAGCTCCATCATCGCGCCGGTGTTGTCCGCATGCGGTTCCAGTTCCCGCACGATATCGGCCAGATCCTTGAGCTGCCCGTTCGATTTGTAAAGATCGAGCCCGAGGTCGTTGATAACATCGACCACGGCAGAGGTCGGCGCCAGCAACCGCGTGATTGCGCCACGCAGCGCGGTGCCCCCCATTTCACCCTGAATGCCCGCATTGCCCAGCATCCCGAGCGCCGCGGTCACCTCGTTGAAGCGCAACTTGGCCGACGATGCGACAGGGCCCACATACTTCATGGCGTCGCCCAGCATGCGCAAGTCGGTGTTCGAGCTGGTCATCGCCTTGACCAGAACGTCATTCACCTCGGCCAGATCCTCGACCTTCTTGCCAAAGCCCGTCAGGATGTTCGAGACAATATCGGCCGAGGTCGCGAGATCCGCCCCGGATGCCGCCGCCAGCTGCAGAGTCGAGGGCATCGCCCCGATGATCTCGTTCGTCTTGAACCCCGCCATCGCCAGAAAGCCCATCGCGTCGGCGGCTTCCGAGGCAGAGAATTTGGTCGTGGCGCCCAATTCCTGCGCCACCGATTTCAGCTGCGCGAACTCTGCGCCCGTCGCGCCAGACAGCGCCGAGACCCGGTTCATCGCCTGTTCGAAATCGCCGCTCGACCGGACCACCGCGGCAAAGCCCCCGATGATCGGCGTGCTGACGGCCAACCCCAGCCGGGCGCCCGCAGCCCGCAGGTTGGCGCTGACCGCCGCCATGCGCTTGTTCATATGCGCAAGCGCCCGCTCTGCCTCGCCAGCCGCGCGCAGGAAAGCCGCCGAACTCATCGACAGATCGACGCGCAGCGCGCCGATGAGAGCTGTGGTTGCCATGGCCTATCCTTTCTTTGGGGCAAGGGCGCGGAAGTAGGCGCTGATCTCGGCATCGGTGGAAAAGCGCGCGCGGGCGCCGCCCTCAATGAAGGCGCGCGCCTTGGGCAGTTTCTTCGGGGCATTCACGCCCAACGTCACAAGGCTTGCCAGCGCGTGGATCTCGGCGCGTCGCAGCCTGGCCTCGCCCTCGCGCCGGTCGAGATCGGCATCGAGAACCAGGCGCAGCTCGGCGGGCGTCAACGCCCAGAAAAGCGCCCAGGGCTGGCCCGCAGACAGCCAAGCCCTGAGCAGATCGTTGCGGCTTACGCGGCGGGCGGCTCCGCCTGCGGGGCCGCGGCGCCGTTTCCCGCGGGCGCAGCCGTCGGATAGGCCCGCACCACGGCCTGGCCGATCAGCTCGAAGGTCGCCTCCATCCCGAGCGCGTCGATCAGATCGCCCGCCTCGCGCAGCGTGATCTCGGGCGCCCCGTCCAGAAGGCCAGCCCAGAAGATCTCGCGCAGCCGCGAGGCCGAGATCTTGCCCTTCTGCGCCTGTTCAAAGAAGTCCGAGATCGCCGAGAACTCGACCCCGGTCTTTTCCTCGAACGCCACCTGCGCGTTCATCGTGTAGGCGAGCGTGCGGGCCTTGCCCTGCGCTTCGAAGCTCACTGCGTTTTGCGTTGCCATGTCCGATTTCCTTTCGTCAGCTTCAGGCGCCGGGGGTGAATTCGACCGCGCCGCTCACCTTGCCCTTGATCGAGAATTCAAGCGTGTCGTCGAGTTCGCCCGGCTCGGGAGGGGTGGCGCTGGCCAGCACCTTCATCTCGAACGTGTCGCCGTTTTCGAGCGTGACGCGATAGAAGGTCGCCGCCCGCGCCTGATCGTCCATCGCGGCGTCGTAGCCGTCCGAGGTATATTGGCAGGTCACCGAAAACTCGCCCGGATCGCCAAACCCCTTGCGGTATTCATGCACACGGTCGGGGGTGTCGAGCGAGGTGACCTGTTTCGGGTCGAAACTCACCTCGGGCACCTTGACCCCGATCACCTTGCCCACCCGGGTAAAGGCCATACCATCGGCAGAGCGTTCGACCTTGCCGCCCCACAATTCCTGAAGTTCTTCGCCAGCCATCGCTATACTCCTTTGTTTTTCGCTGCCTTGGCGACGCGACGGCGATGCCGCGCGACGGTTTTCTCCACCTCCGAGGCCATGCCGTCCTGCACAGCTTCGAAGACCTTCTGTTGCGTCTGATCCCAGGCGGGCCTGGCATGGGCCTGCGGCCCGTGGTTTTCGTTGCCGAATTCCTGTTGCATGCCTGCGGGATCCGCCGTGCCGGCATAGACCGTGACGCCATCCCGGCCTTCACGTCGCGCGAGTCCCGCCTGTCGCCTGGTCAGCTTGGTGCCCACCACATAGCTGCCCTTGAGGTGATGCCCCGGGCCTTCCGGCGCCTGCGCATTGGCCTGATCGGCAAAGATCTGACCGGCCTTTTTCATTACCCGCCGCCCGACCGCCTTCGCGGTCGCGCGCTTCAACTCGCGCAAGGCCTGTTCCAGTTCACGCCCGCCACTGAATGCCGATTTCATGCGCGCTCCCATTTGAAACGAATGTCGAAAGACCAGCCCAGAAGCGGGGCCAGGCCCTGCGTGCGGGTGCCCGCCATCGCACGTCCGCCCTCAAGGAAAACCCCCTTGAAGCGGATCCCGGCCACGGAGACACTCAGCCCCGAAAGGGCGCCGCTCAGCGCCCGTGCAAGGCTCACCGCCTCGCTCGCGGTATCGGCCCAGATATCCAGCTGAACCCGGGCCGATTTCACCGCCGCCTCCCCGTCGAGCGTGTAGCTGCGCAGATCGCCAACCGGATGCAGGTTGATATAGGGGCGCGCTGTAGTGGCGGGATCCTGAACACCCACCGCCAGGCGCGCGCCGATCTGTCCCTGCAACGGCTCCAGCCCCAGCAGAAGCGTCATGAATGCCTCAAGCATCACCCGCCCTCCCGCAGCAGAATAAATCGCACCAGACCGCCACGGGCCGCCAGGGCGGGGGCTGCCCGCCCCTTCACCCGGTAGGTCGTGCCCTGCATCTGCACCTGATCGTCGATCCGCACCGCCGCCAATGCCGCCGTGCCGCGCGCGGTGATCGCCAGCACCTCGGCCCCCGTGGAAATCCCGAAGGACGTGACCTCCTCGATCGACACCGCCCCGGCCGAGACCCAGCCGCGCGTGAGTTCCTGCGGCGCGGTCAGCAGCTCATTGAGCGGCCCGCGTCCGATCTCCACCGCGCGGGAAAACACCGCGTGGCGGTCGAAGACAAAGCGTGCCATCAGATCCTCCCGGTGAACTGCGGCGCCAGGTAGCGCACCGAACGGATCAGCGCCTGAGCGCCAAAGCTCATGCGCGGCAGCGCCGCCCGCGCATCCCCCTCGCCAATCGAGATCCCGGCCTCGTGCCATTCCTTGGCGATCAGGATGATCGCCTGACGCATGACCGCCGCCTCGGGGGCGGCAGCTTCTGCCCCGGCGCGAGCGCGCAGAACGATCCGCGCACCCGCGCCCGCGGGCAGGGCCCCGAGCGCGAAATCAAGCCGCGGCTCGTCCTGTGCGAAACGCAGCGCAGCCTGCCCCGGATCGAGCGCCACCGGCCCGTCGCCCGGATCATAGCTGAGCGTCAGCACCTCGGTGACCGGCGCGCAGGGCAGCCACCAGCGGCCGACGCCTGCGGGCAGTTCGGTCGCCAGCTCGATCTCGCGCGCCCCCAGTGGGCGGTTGGTCGCGCGCTCCACCACCATCTGCGCCGCAAGCAAGGTGGCGTCGAGCGCCGCCTCGTCCTCTGGCTCCGGCCCGGTTTCGATCAGATGCACCGCGCGGCGGAACGCCTCCGCGCTCACCGCCTGCGGCAAGGCCCCGATAACGCGCATGGCGACCTCCTCAGATCTGGCCCTGAACCGGCGGGGCCCCGCTCTCGGCTTCCGCCTCGGGCTCGGACGTGGCCGGATCATCGAACGCAAACCCGGGTTCACCGGTCTCGTCGTCCGCCTCACCGCCATCTGCCTCCCCGGCGGCAGGTGCCGCTTCGGACTCGGTCTCTGCATCGGCCAGCGGATCGCCGCCCTCCGGGGCGAGATCGTCGTCGACCGGATCACTGCCTTCGGGGGCGCCCTGACCGTCAGGGGTGGGATCGGGCAGCCCGGCGCGCGGCACCGCCACGCCCTCGGCCACGAATTGCGCCGCCCGCGCAACTTCGAACCCCGCGACATCGCCGGGGTTATAGGCGCCATGCGCACGCATGAAGCGCACCGCCACGCGCCGGGCAGGCCCCTGGTCTTCGGGAGCGCTCACGCTCGCACCGCTCCAGGGCGCGGCGCGCCCCGCCTCGATCAGCCGTTGCGCGGTCTCACCATCGAAACCCGCAATGTCGCCCGGATTATAGGGCCCGTGGGTGCGCGCAAAACGCACGGTCACTTTCGCCGCCATCTTGATATCCTTTCCTGAAAGATCAGGGCCGCGCGCGTATCACGCGCGGCCCGGGTGCCGATCAGAGCGACCAGCCGATGCCACTGAAGCCCGCGATCGCCACGTCATGCTCAGGCGCGAAATCATGCTCTGCGATCGCACGCATCAGCGTCTGATCGTTGGCGAAGGCCGATTGCATGTTGCCGTCCTCGTCGATGTAGGCAGCCTCGGTCGATTGCGCGATCCGCAGCACGCCAGACTCGCCGATCATCAGTTCAGCGAAATCCGCAAACATGATCTCGGTCTCGTTCGAGCCGTCGCCCAGGTTGTTGGGCAACTGCGAGGTGACATGGATCGGGAAGCCTTTCAGCTCACCTTTGGTGTCGATCGAGGGATACAGCACATTGCCATTGGCATCCTTGAGCGCGCCCAGCCAGTTCTTGGTCGAAGCCCGCATCACCCAGCCCGGGGCGGTCATCGCAACGTCGGCATCCTCGACCCGCGACAGGCAGCGCCGCAAAGCGAGGTCCGCGTCCGCCACAGTGTCCGGGACCGAGCCCAGCCAGTTGCCCGCCGGGATCCAGTTGCGCATGCCGATGGGGTCTTCCGCCGCTCCGGCCCCGCGCAGAAACGCCAGATCCTCGCGCCGCGCCATCGACTTCACCAGGTCGTCGCGCACGAACAGGCCCATCGCAATACTCGACTGCGCCAGCAGCGTGTTGGAGATCGGCACCAGAGCGCGCAGTTTCTTGAAGCTCTGATCCACCGGCTCGAAGCTCGGGGCCGAGGCGCGCACCGGCGCGACCTCTGCGCCATAGCTGGCCGTCGCGCTGCCGGTCTGACGCGCCTTGCGCAGCTGACCCGCGGGCATCGGCACCGAACGCGCCCCGGCACGGCGCACCACGACGCGCGGGCGCAGCAGGCCGATCACCTCCTGCGCCAGCGGGCGCGGGATCGTGACGCCCCCGGCCGTGGCCTCCGACGCGCTCAGCGCCGCCGCGACCTGGCCGAAACCGCCGCGTTCGAGCTGCGCCGCAGCCGCCCCGACATCGCCACGCTGTGCGGCCAGGGCACCGACCATCAGGCCAACCTCGACGCCCCGGTGCCGATCATCTTTCGGGATCGCGGGCGCACTGGCCCCCTGCCCCGGTTCCTGCGCCCCCAGATCGGCCGGGCCCGCCGCCGCAGCTTCGGCCGCCTCGACCCGCTCGGCGCGCTTGACCTGCTTGTCGGCAGCCTCGAAGGCCTGCTCACTCGCCTCGAAATCGGCCTGCGCGCTGGCCAAGGCCTGCGCATCGGGGGTTTCCGCCCCTTCCAGCGCCGCCAGCGCCTCGGCGCGCTCGCGCATCTTCGTCGCAGCCGCTGCCCGCGCGCGGCGCAGATCGTCCAGGTTCTTCATCGTCTCGCTCCTTGAAAAGCACCGCCGCCCGCTTCATGCGCGCAGCCCAAAAGACCCCGCCGCCGCAGCGCCGGAGCCAGTTTCGTAAGGTCTTTGGAAAGGCCTCAGCTCCGCGCTGTAGCCTCGGCCGCCCGGGCCCGTGCCAGTGCGACGCGGGTCGTGCGGCGGGGCGCCGGGGCATGTGCCGTCAGCACCCGGGCATAGAAGGCCGCGCGGGTCTCGATCCGATCCGCCAGACCGCGCGCCTGCGCCTCCGGCGCGGCAAAGACCGCACCACCGTCCGCAGGGTCTTCGCTCACCGACAGCGCAGCGGGCAGATCGGCCAGCGCGATCTTGCGCCCCGCCGCCACTGCGGCATGAAACCGCGCCTCGGTTTCGGCCAGTCCGCGGGTGATCTCGGCCCGTCCGGTCTCGCTTGTCGGATCTGGCCATTTCGCCCGGGCATGGGGCGAGGTGAATTCGAACTCCTGGCTGCCGTCGCCACCCGGCTGCATCGCACGCCAGGCCGTCACCGCAACCCCGATCGAACCCACGCTCGCCCCCGGCGTCATCGAAATCTCGCGCGCCTGAGACGCCAGCCAATAGCCCGCCGAAGCCGCAAGCGGGGCAGCCAGCGCATAGACCGGCTTGATCGCCGCCAGGGCAGCCACCGCCTGTGCCGCGTCCTCGATCCCCAGAACCATGCCGCCCGGAGTGTCGAACTCCAACACCACCGCGGCGGCCCCCTCATCCAGCGCCAGCGCCGCGCAGCTTTCCTCGATCCCGCGATAGGTCGACCAGCCGAACCAGCGTTCCAGGACTGCCGAATTCGGCGTCAGGATCCCGCGCACCGGAACCACCGCCACGCCGCGCTCGATGCGATAGCGTTCGGCCTCACCCTGCGCTGCCATCGCATCCCCTTGCGCCGCCTGCGGCCAGTCCAGCGCCAGCAGTGCCGCCGCAAACCCGGCGTCCAGCGCCATCGGCGCCCCAGGAACTGCCAGAATTTCCCCGATCGAGCGTGTCATGCCCCATCCTTTCCCTGTGGTTTCGTGTCGGCGCGGGTCATGTTTGGCGGCGGATACAGCGCCTCTCCGCCTGCAATCGGGTCCAGACCCTCGATCCGGCGCCCTTCGTTCGGCGTCAGGATCGGCCCGCCCACCGCTTTCGCCAGCGCCTCATAGCGTTCCTTGGTCGTGGCCATCAAAAGCGCGTCGTATTCGTGCCGGAAGAACAACCCCGCACGCCGCTCGGCTTCGGTCAGCAGCCCCTGCCCAAGCCCCGCCTCGATGAACCCGCCCCAATGGGTCAGGCATTCCGCCTTGTAGTCGATGGCCTGTTGTTCGGAATTGGCCTTCACCCCGTGCTCAAGGATCTGCAGCTTCGAAGGCGGCACCCGATAGAGCCCGGCGATCTGTTCGCGGTCGAACTTCCGGCTGGCCAGCAGTTCGATGTCCGAGGCTGAAAGCCCCAGCTCCTTGATCTCGTCTTCCTGGCCGATGATCAGAACGCCGTCATCCTGGTCGCGTTCCATCGCCGCCTTGAGCCGCCTGCGCGAACGCTGCCAGGTTTCATCGTCAGCGTTGAAATCCGCCAGCTTGGCGACCGCCTTGAACCCCTTGCCCCCAGCCAGACGCCCCGCCGCTTCCTGCCCGGCCAGCGCAATGCCCATCGTTTCTGCCGCAACCTCGATCGGGCTGCGCCCGGTCCAGCCATCCTCGGCCATGTACCGCAGATGCACCATCGCGCGGCCAGCCACACGACGCTGGGTCTGGCCGCCATCCTCGAACTCGTAAAACCGCGACCGGCCTGCCCGCAGCACCACACAGCGGTCGGGATGCACCGCCTCGATCAATTCCAGCTCACCCGCCCCGTCGCGCGGCGCATAGGCAAAACCGCGGCCACGCAGGGTGAAGCTGTAGCCAAGCCCGAAGCGCGCCACCATCGCAGGCACCCCGGGCGAGCTTTCGGCATTGAGCAGGTAAGCCGCCGGATGATCCCGCACCCGCACTTCCCGCCCGTCTGCCCCGCGCTGGAACAGCTTGAGCGGCAGCTTCGCCAGATCCCCCGCGATCACCGAACAGGCGGTCACCACGGTTGCGTGCTTCTGCGCCAGCTCCGGCGTCACCCGCGGCAGGCTGCGCACCCGGCTGGCACCGCCAAAACCGATCTCGCGCCAGCCGCTCTCGTGCGGCACCGACAGGCCCGCCGCCTCGGCGACAGGTGCAGCCAACGCGGGTTCGATGCGCGGGCCGGGGGCCACGCGCGTTCCGCCACGGCGGAAAAGTGCTGCAAAGCTCATAGCTCCTCGATCCCTCTAGATTGCCTGCGTTTCTTCTCGCCCGCGGCGGCCCGACCGACCGCCATGATCATCGCCACCGCCGCGTCGATCCGCCCGGTCGAGCGTTTCTTGTTCGGCTTGATGTTCTCGGCCGCGTCCTCGTCGCGGTGGACATTGCCCACCTGCCAGCCCAGCACCGGGTTGCCCCCGTGCCGGATCCGGTTTTCCGCAACCAGCTCCTCGACCCGCTTCATCGGGTTCGACATCGACCCGAAGCCCTGGCGGTGTTCGACCAAAGGCAGCCGCTTATCGGCCAGACGCTTGGCCAGATACTGCATCCCCCACGGGTCATAGGCGATTTCCTGCACCTTGAACTTGCGCGAGATCCACATCAGCCGCGCCTCGATCTCTGCCTCCCTGATTGCGCCGCCGTCATGCACCTCAAGCCAGCCCTGATCGCGCCAGCTGACATATTCGCGCTTTTCCTTCTGTGCCCGGGCGATGAAGCCCTTCGGCCCCGAAGGCAGGAAGGTGTAGCAGATCAGATAGATCAGCCCGTCCACCGGCACCGCCACAACGATTGCCGTGGTGTCGACCTTGTTCGACAGATCCAGCGCAACCCAGGCATCGCGCCCGAACAAGCTCTCGGGCGCAAAGCGTTTGGCCGCGTCGCCCCGATCCCAGCTTTCCCGCGCGATCCAGGTCTGTTCGCCCTCGGTCCAGAGGTTCAGGTGAAACCGCCGGAAGTTCGGCATACTGGCCTGAATGGCCATCGCCTTCGTCGCCGCGCGTTCCATCGCCTCAAGCGGTTTGGACACCCCTAGGTTGGGATTGCCCATCGCCCAGAAGCGCGGATCGAGCGGGTCGCAATCGGGCGGCGGTTCGGCCACGAAACCGAAGAACGCATCATCCTGCACTGAACCGCGCAGCACGTTCTCGGCGTAGCCGCGCAGTTCGCCACACAGCGACTGCCGGTCATGCCCGGCCGTTGTGATCACCCAGTCGATCGGCTGATCGCGCGCAATCATCGACTCGACAATGGTTTCGGCCAGCTCGCGATCCGTCCAGCGGTGCATTTCGTCGCGGGCCAGAAAGCTTGGGTTGATCCCGTCCGAACTGTCCCCGTCGCGCGACAGGCATTTGATCACCCCATCCGAGGCCGGCGTCGTGATCTCGTGGCGGTAGCCTTCCATCAGCTTGCCCAGGAAGGCTGAGCGTTTGATGATCCGCTTGACCTCCTTGAACAGCAGCCCCGCCTGGTCGCGCGTCGTCGCCGCGCAATAGCCCTGCGGCGCCGCCTCGCCATCCAGCAGCTGGGTGTAGATCAGCGGCACCGCCGTGTCGGTCGTCTTGCCGTTCTTCTTGCCCACCTGGTGATAGGTTGCCCGAAACCGGCGCAGGCCCGTGCCCGCACGTTTCCAGCCGAAAACCGAGCCATGCCGGAACACCTGCCAGGGCTCCAGCGCCAGCGGTTTGCCCGCGTACGGGCCAACCGTATGTTGCAACATGCCCGCGAAGCGGATCACCCGATCCGCCGCAGCGCAATCAAAGACAAGCCCGCGCTCGGCGCCGGTGTCGAGGTCGCGCAGGTGGCGTTCGCAGGCCAGCCGCACCAGCTCGCCCGCCACCACCTTTCCCTCGATCACGTCAACGGCATAGCGCGAGACCGCGTGGTCACGCGGATTCACCGCTCACCGCCTTGGTCAGCAGATCGAGCAGGTCGCCCTGCCCGCCGCTCGATATCCGCTGTTCATCCACCGGCGACAGCCCGAAGAGCGCGCCGATCCGCTGCATGTTCTGCAGCGCCTCTTGCCGCTGCCCCCAGGCCGCGCGTTTCTTTTCCTGCCGCCCGTTGCGCGTCTCGGACACATAGGAATAGCCGTCGGCCACCAGGTCGATTGTGAACTGCATGAAATCCGCCGCGCTCTCGCAATAGGCCGCGAAGAGATCATGGAAATGCAGCTCGAGCCGGTCCTTGCGCACCATCACCGGCGCCAGCCGATCCCAGACCGCGCGCCCCTCTTCCGAGAGGAACGCAGGCGGCTGCGGCACGTCGCGCGGCGCATCGCCCTTCATCGGTGTGACCAGCTGCAAAGTCGGTTTCGGGCCTTTCATCGCCGCCGTATCTCCCTCTAACCCCAATTACATCATGGGCTTTTTTCTCCAAATACCCCGGCGAGATCGTTCACCTCCCCTCTCCGGTGTCCTGTCGCGCGCCCGGATTTCCAGATACCCCCCGGGGGGCCTGCCCATACCAGGCCTCGGCGGCCTGTCGCATCGTCTGGCGCAGGGTCGCGCGCCCGGGATCCGCGTCGATCTGCGCCAGCGTCACCGCAAGCGGCGGGCAGATCAGCGTGACCGAGGCCTTTGGTCCAAGCGCCGCCAGCCATGCCGCCCGCTCTGCCGGGTCCGGCGCACTGACCTGCAACCAGGCCTTCGGTGCATAGGACGTCGCCAGCCCCAGCAGCATCCGGTCGCGCTGTGCGAAGGCCCGCTTCACCAGCTCTGGCCGCTGATCCCATCGCCGCCCGCCGAGGTCGGCAAGGATGCGGTCCAGGTCGATCACGATTTCGCCCGGCCGGGCCTGCGCCGCGATGTAGTGCGACTTGCCGCCACCCGGCGGCCCCGCCACCACCTCGACGGGGATACGCGACGGGCGTAGCCGGAACGGGATAGACCATTGCCCGCCGCCTGTGGTGGCGAACACTTCGCGTGCCGTCTTGCGGCTATGACAGCGCTTGCACAGCGGCTGCCAGTTCGTGCGGTCCCAGAAGACCCGCGGATCCCCCATGTGCCGCCGAATGTGGTCAACCTCTGTCGCCGCCTCGACCAGCCCAAGTGCCCCGCAATCCGCGCAAAGCGGATGGCGTTGCAGAAACTGCTTTGCCGCGCGCCGCCAGCGAGGATCGTTGTAAAGCTCCCGCCACCGCGCTGCATGGTCCGAGGTCTGCGCCCGCGCCCGTGACGCCGCCTGCCGCGCCATCGCTTCGGCCCGGTGCTGCGCACAGCGCGTGTCCCCAATCTCGGCAAGATCATCGCAGCCGGGGGCAGAGCAGAGCTTGCGCCCAGTCATCGCCACCTCGCCAAATGAAAACGCCCGCAGGGAGTTCCCGGCGGGCGCAATTCGTGATCATGTTCATAAGCATGTCGAGGAGTGATTTAACTGTCAATACGGTTTTTGCACCCGACCCGCCATGCGCCCCAAGGCGGCCCCCAGTGCAGCTCGCAGCGCAGCAATGTGGTCGGTGGACCTGGCCCAGCCATGGCCCTGCAGAACTGCGCTCAGGGTCTGATCGGACAGGCAGACCGCATCGACCAGCGCGCGGTCGGTAATGATACCCCGCGCCGCCGTGCCGCGTTTCGAGGGGCGCACCCGGCGCACTTCCATCGCCACGCCGTCGCCGATCCCGCGCCGCATCCGTGCAAGGTCTTCGCCCGCCTGCAAGAAGCGATCCAGATAATCAGACCCGCCGTGCCCCGAGCCACCGGCCCGGCCCTCGATCGACGAGAGCTTCATCGCCCCCGCGGCGCGGAACTCGACCAGCGCGCGATACTGCCGCCCCGTGTCGATCTGCACCCCCGAGAAGGGCAAGGGCTGGCCCCGGCGCAGCGCCGCGCGGGACATCAGATCGAAAGCGTCCGCCTCGATCGCCGCCGCCCGGCCCTGCCAGCCGTCATCCTGCACCGCCCACTTGCCCTTGGCGTCGAGCGCCATCCTGACCGGGCGCGCCAGCCGCATCGCACCGCGCGCCGGAGCCGCCGGGATCTCGGGGCCGCAGGCCTCGGGGGGCGCGGCGCGGGCCAGAATGTAGGCCTGCGAGAGCGCCTGCATCTCGCCCAAGCTGTGCGGGCGCGCGGCCCCGTCCCGCTCGGCCCAGACCAGCACCTGACCCCAGGCGCGACCCAGCTCCAGATCGAGCGGATGGAACCCCGCCAGATCCGCCCCGCCCAGCACCGCCGCCAGAACCTCTACCGCCGGGCGGCGGCGGGGGTGAACAGCTGCCAACCCCATCATGCCACCTCGCCCGCAAGCGCCGCGATCTCGTGGCACTTGGCCAGCGCGGCCTGCCGCCGGGCGTGCCAGGCGCGGTCATCGGCGTGCAGCTCCTGCCCCGCCGCCATCCGTTCCTCGAGCACGATCATCCGCCGCCGCGCCTCGTCCGCCGCAGCCCGAATCTGCGAGGCCGCGAAGGCGCCCGGGAACTGCCGCACCCGGCGCAGGTTGCCCAGGAGTTCCGGCGCCCAGCCTTCGGCCAGCGCCTCGCGCCCGATCCGGCTGGCAAACACCGCCCGCATCAGCGGCGAGACGCTTTCCTCGGGCGGCTGGATCATCGCGGCCCAGTCCAGGATCTTGTTGCCAATCGGCAGCCGGTCGCGGTCCTTGCCCGCCGGGTTCGCCGCCACCTGTTCCTCGAGCGCCGCAAGATTGGCCGGGCTCATATAGGCCAGCCGGGCGCACAGATCCGCCACCATCGCCTCGAACTGCACCCGCGTCAGGCTCGCAGGCCGCGCCAGCCCCCGCCGTTCCAGCGGTTCGATCAGGATCTCGCGCACCCGTTTCTCGGCCATCTTCTGCTCTGCACTGTCCATCGCCTCTGTCTCCTTTTCTTCGCAAATCCCGACTTATCCACAGGCGCCCCTCGGTCGATCGTCACGGTTGCGTCTGTCTGTTCTTGTCTTTTCTTGTCTCTTCTTCTCTACGCAGAACTGTCACACGACAGACGTGACTGTCCGCGGACTGTCCGTGACAGTCACAAACCGTCACGCGTGACACTCGCGGGACAGTCACGCCCCCGCCTAGAGCCACCTCTCGCGCCGCGCATGCAGCAGCGCCGCGCCATAGGATTGCCCGTCGCGCCGACCGCGCACATGGGCGAGCATCCATTCATCCATGCGCTCGATCAGCATGTCGCTGCCCAGCACCGCGTCGGACAGCCCGAGCTTGCCCAAGCCCTCGCGCAGCCGTTCGCGCCGCTTGCGCACCGCCGCCGCCTCGCGCGACATCTCGCGTGCCTCGCGCCGGTCGAGCGCATCGCGCACCTGTTCAAGAACGACCGGATGCATCAGCCGCACCTCATCCCCGCAACGGCACCGCCGCCACCCCCGGAACGGCCCGAACTCAGCCCGTCGCAGCTCCCCGATCCGCCGCCGCTCGACCCGCAGCATCACTGCGAGTTCATCGTCGTCGTCGGGCAAGGTGCCGATCGGGCTTTCGGTCTGCGACATATCGAACAGCGCCCGCGCCATCCCCTGCGCCTCCCACGACGCCAGGCGGAAGGTGCGCGAGGACAGCCAGCGGTGATGCCACCACTTCACGAAGGCATGCGCGTCGAGCCGTTCGTCGCGGCCGATCGGATATTCCTCGATCTCGTCCATCTGCACGAGCCTCGGCCTTGCCGGATCAATCATGTCATCCCCTCCTGCGCATCGGTTCCCCGCGCGCCCTGCCCTGCGGCCGTGTCGCCCACCTGCCCTGCCAGCATGTCGCGGATCTCGCGCACGCTCAGCGCGCCGTCCTCGCGCGGGAAGCGATGCGCCAGATACCCCGCCACCTCGGCCAGCCAATAGCCGCAGGCGCGCAGCTCGCGCGCCCACTCACGTTCCTCCGAAGTCCAGCGCGGCCCGGTCATGCTGTGCCCTCCCGCGGATCGGCGCCGCCAAGCCCTGCGCCACAGGCGGCATAGCCCGCCATATCGACCCAGTTGTCGGCATGACCCGGGTTGCCCCAGGCGCGCGCGGTCTTCAGGTCGATCAGCAAGATCGCCACCTGCGCCGGGCTCAGGGAAATCCCGAGCCGCGCGCTCCACAGCGCCGCCAGCAGCCCGAACGTATCCTCCGGCGCGCCATGCGTGGCCGCCCGGTCGCACAGCACCGCCTGTCGCGCCAGATCCAGCGTGGCCGCCCGGATCGCCGCCGATGCCTGTGCCTTATCGCTCATTCGCTCACCTCGCGTTGAAACCCGTGCCCCGTGGAAAAGGCGCGCGGGGTGGATGCGCGGCGGCGCAGGGAGGAGAGAGGCGCCGCCGCGCCCATCCGGCGCGCAACCCCAAGCGCCACCAGATCGGAAGAAAAAACGGTGCGGCGGGCACGCAGCCCCACCGCACCGAGGCACCGCACCGCCGGGCAAGTTGAAACGGCACGGGGGATCATGGGGTCTCTCCGGTTTCCAGCAGACCGCGCGCCTGGAGGATCGCCGCGGCGGCCTCGTCCAGTTCGCGGATCGCCCGCGCCCGGTCCTCGGGCCGCGCACTGTCAAGCGCATGCA
>DKFM01000019.1 GCA_002452815.1 Rhodobacteraceae bacterium UBA6796 | reverse complement strand
GCGGGATCGTCAGAAAATAAAACGTTTCGGAGAAGGTCGTGCCGGTCATCGCCGCCTTCGCCTTAAGTTCGGCGACCGAAGCCGCCAATGTCGCAAGGTCCTGTTCCACGTCAAAGGCTCCCTGTTGGTGTGGACGGGGCTGTTTCTCCCCATTTTCTTGCCTCCCAACCCGGTTTCCCGGGGCCGTCTGCCGGGGCTCCCTGCCCCGGATCGCCGCGCCCCTTGGGCCGCGGAATTCCTTTGGACCGCCGCGCTCAGGACCGCGGACGTTCCTTTTTCGGGTCGTAATGCGGGAAGGGCGTGACCCGGGCCGCAATCCGTTTGATCTGCCCGTCAAGCCGCCCGACCTCGAGTGCCGTACCGAGGCCCGCATGGGCCACGTCGACGCGCGCGAGCGCGATCCACTGGTCGGTGCGCGGGCTGTGCATGGCCGAGCAGACCTCGCCCACCTGTGCGCGCCCGATGCGCAGGCAATCGCCATGGCCGACCGGATCATGGCCGTCGATTTCCAGCCCGACGAATTTGCGCGCGGGCGTTTCCTTGCGCCGGATCAGCGCCTCGCGCCCGACAAAATCGGCGGTCTTCGATTTCAGGGCCACGGTGAAGCCGATCCCCGCTTCGAACGGGTCGGTCTGGTCCGAGAAATCGTAACCCGCGAAGACCAGCCCCGCCTCGATCCGGCACAGGTCAAGCCCCGCCAGACCCATCGGTTTGATCCCAAGGGGTTTTCCGGCGGTAAAGACCGCCTCGAACACGGTGGCCCCGTGTTTCGGGTGGCAAAAGATTTCATAGCCCAGCTCGCCGGTGTAGCCGGTGCGCGAGACGACGACCGGCACGCCCTCGGGGCCGCCGATGCGTCCCACGGTGAAGCGGAACCACCCCAGATCGGCCAGCGTCGGCTGATGCGGGGCGGTCCAGAGGATCGCGCCCATCAACTCGCGGGATTTCGGCCCCTGCACCGCCAGATTGTGCATCTGATCGGTGGACGAGCGGATCAGCACGTTCAGGCCCAGCCGCGCGGCCTCTTCGCGCATCCACGCGCCGCCCTCGTCCGAGCCGCCGATCCAGCGGAAATTCTGATCGCCCAGCCGGAACAACGTGCCATCGTCGATCATGCCGCCATGCGGGTAGCACATCGCGGAATAGACGACCTGGCCATGGCCCAGTTTCGACACGTCGCGGGTCAGCACCCAGTTCAGCAATGCCTCGGCATCGGGGCCGGTGACCTCGAACTTGCGCAGCGCCGACAGGTCCATCGCCACCACGCCTTCGCGCGCGGCCCAATAGCTTTCGACCGGGTCACACTCGGGGAAGGAATTGGGCAGCCAGAACCCCTTGTAATCGACGAAATCGCGGGTCAGCGCGGCGAAGTTTTCGTGGAAGGCAGTTTCGCGCGTCATGATCGGCTCCGCATCGGGGGTGGCGCGCCAGGCCGAGGCGCGCTGGAAGCGCTCGGTCGGGGCATAGCTGCGCACATGAATGTCTGTGGGGTTCCAGCCATTGGCGGCCGAGGTGTCATCGGGACAGGCCGAGGACACGCAGACCAGATCGGTCAGCGCGCGCAGCAGCACATAATCGCCCGGCCGCGACCAGGGCTCGTCCGCGATCATCACGCCATGGGCATCAATCGCGGTGTTGAAGAAGAAATTCGCCGCCATCCAGCCCGCACGCGGATCGACGCCATGCGCGGCCAGCGCGGCGTTGAAGTTGTCGCTGCAATTGGCGTGGCCCGGATAGCCGATGTCGTCGTAGTATTTCGACGCGCAGGCCATGGCGAAGGCATCGTGGCGCCCGCAGGTGTCCTGGATCACCTCGACCAGCGGCGTGAAATCCTGATCGTAGTATTTCGCGTGCAGGCCGGGGTTCGGATAGGCGTGCCCCATCAGCGTGCGGGTGGTGGTGACATCCAGCGGGTTCTGGATGCCACGATCCAACTTGCGCGCGTCGAAACACTGGAAATCGGTGCATTGGCGGCCGTCCACATCCAGGATCTGGATGAATTCGCCGGCCTTGACGACATAGGCTTCGGCGGTGGCCGAGGCGATGCGCAGATCAAGGATCGGGTCGGCCAGCGGATCGGGCAGCGCAAAGCGGCCCGTCGCGCGCGGATTGGCGCGGGTCAGTTTCAGGGTCAGCGGCGTGGACGTATCCTGACGTTCAAGATCCATCGCGCCCCCCGGGGCGGCGACGATGGCCACCCCCTCGCCCTGCGCGGTGAAGCTGACCGCCTCGCCCGCGCGCGAGGCCGCGCCGAACAGGCCGATCGCCATCGCGCCGGTCAGCTCGATCCCGCGGCGCTCCAGCGCGCGGCGCAGCCGGTGCAGCGAGGCTTCGCCCCCGCCCAGCAGCGCGCGCAGCCCCTCGGCCGGGACATCCGCGCGCCAGCCCAGCAGCCCGCAATCGACCCGCCCGCCCGGGTGCGCCGCCAGCAGTTCGCAGCGCTGCCCGCCTTCGTCATTGACAATTTCCAGCCGGTCGCCTGCCGCAATCGGCACGACAAGCGCCCCTCCTGCGGGCACCAAGTGGCGCTCTTCAGCGGGGCCAAGCCCGAAGGCGGCAGGCCTGCGCGCGCGCGAGGGCACGGGCGGGCCTGGGCGAAACAGACTATCGGGCGGCAACAGCATTCCGGGTCTCGATCCTTGGAAAAAATCCGGGGGGGACCAGCCCCCCCGGTCAGGGGAGGGACAGGTCAGGCGCGCAGATAGGCTTCCATCGAGTCGTCGAGCGCATCCTTCCACGGCGTGTGGTGCGGCTCGGCCATGGTTCCGGTAATCACCGATTTGTAGCTGTGATTGCGGAAGGCCATGATGTCGTCAGCCTTGTGGTGCTTCCATTCGAAGAAGGCCTCGCAGGCGCCGTCGACATCGAAGCTGGGATAATCGGTGTCGGCGATCAGTTCCTTGACATAGGCGCCCTGGTATTTGATCGCGTATTTCACGTCATCCGAGGCCTCTTCGCGGGCTTCGCGTTCAGCCACATCGGCCATCAGAACCTGCTTGTCGGCAGGCACCTCGATGCGCCCCAGGATGATGTCGCGCACATACCAGGCCTGGGCGTCGAACATGTTGAAGGTGAACCACTGGTCCTGCATGCCCAGATAGAACAGCTTGGGGTTATGCACATAGACCACGCCCTTATACAGATCGGCGGTGGCCAGCCGGTTCTTGGTCTTCAGCCGCAGATCGTCGGGCAGGAACGGGAAGTAATGCTTGTAGCCCGTGCACAGGATGATCGCGTCGATCTTCTTGCTGGTGCCATCGGCGAAATAGGCGGTCTTGTCCTCGACCTTCAGCAGCGCGGGCTTCTCTTCCCAGTTGTCGGGCCATTTGAACCCCATCGGCGCCGAGCGATACGACGTGGTGACCGTCTTCGCGCCGTATTTCCAGCATTGCGACCCGATGTCCTCGGCCGAATAGGACGAGCCCAGCAGCAGCACGTCCTGCCCTTCGAATTCGCGCGCATCGCGGAAGTCGTGGGCATGGACGATCCGGCCGTGGAAATCGGCAAACCCCGGGTATTCGGGCACGTTGGGCGAGGAAAAATGCCCCGAGGCGACGATGACGTGATCGAAGCGTTCCTTGTAGACATGATCCTTGGCCATGTCATGCACGGTGACGGTGAAGTCATCGGCATCGCGGTCATATTCGACGAAACGGATCACCGAGTTGAACCGGATCCAGTCGCGCACCCCGGCCTTGTTCACCCGGCCCTCGATGTAATCGACCATCACCGCGCGCGGCGGATAAGAGGCGATCTGCTTGCCGAAATGTTCCTCGAAGGAATAGTCGGCGAATTCCAGCCCCTCTTTCGGGCCGTTCGTCCACAGGTAGCGATACATCGAGCAATGCACCGGCTCGCCGTTCTCATCGACACCCGTGCGCCAGGTATAGTTCCACAGCCCGCCCCAGTCCGACTGCTTTTCAAAGCAGACGACTTCGGGGATCTCGGCCCCTTTCTGGGCCGCGGACTGGAACGCCCGGAGCTGGGCAAGGCCGGAAGGTCCGGCACCGATGATGGCAACGCGTTTGGTCATGGCAGTCTCCCTGTTCTTTCCGGTATGGACCAGATTTCCCAACTGGTTCCTTCGGCATGAACCAACAAGGCGGCCGACACCCCTCTTCGGTCAATAAATTTTCCTGCACGGAATATTTATTTCCTCATTTTTTGGCGTTCCAGGCCCATAAAAAAAGGCTATAGGTCAAAATATGAGCACATCTTCATTCGCGCAGCGCCTTGCCGTAACTGGTTCCCTGCCCCGACTCGGGGTCAAGAATCGCATGCCGGTGCGGATCGGGTTTCTGACGCCGCTGTCCGGCCCCGAGGAATCATGGGGGCGTCCGGGGCTGGATGGGTGCCAGCTGTGGGCCGAGGGGTTGAATGCGCGCGGCGGGTTGATGATCGGCGGGCGCAGGCATCCGATCGAGATCGTCGCACGCGATTCCGCGCAAAGCGGCGCCGCCACGCTGGAAGCCGCGCGCGAACTGGTCGACGATCTGGATGCGCGGCTGATCCTGACGCTGGGCGGCGACAGTTTCGCCCCTGCCCTGCCCTGGCTGATGGCGCGCCGGGCCCTGGTGGCCACGTTGCTGCCTTCGGATCTGTCGCCCGACACGCCCTATCTGATCGCCCCCTCCGAGGTGCACCCGCTGTTCAACGTGACCGGGGTCGACTGGCTGGCGCGCAACCGCCCCGCGGCGCGGCGTGTGGCGCTGTGCAGCCAGACCGACAGCCTGGGCCTGCCCTCTCTTGCGGTCTATCGCGCGGCATTCGAGGCGGCAGGGCGCGAGATGGTGCGCGAAATCCGCTATGCCCCCGATGACACCGACGCGGCGGGCATCGTGCGCGCGATGCTGGAGGGCGCCCCCGATGTGCTGTGCTGGTGTTCGTCGGCACCGCCGATGATGCGTGCGCTGACCGAAGCCGCCTTCGCGCAGGGGTTTCAGGGCGAAATCCTGGCCTGCACGGCCGACGACTACCCGCAGATGATCGCGCAGACCTCGGCCGAGTTCATGGCGCGCTACACCTTCCAGTTCCCCGATTTCGACGATCCCGCGCTGGCCGATACGGCGTTCTTCTTCCGCCGCCCCGAGGCGTTCTTTGCGGCCTATAACGAACGGTTTCCGGGCGAATGGACCGCGGTCAGCTGGGAATATGCCTCCATCCTCGATCTGTGGCACGCCGCCGTCGAAAGCGCCGACACGACAGAGCCGGTCTCGGTTCTGGCAGCGATGAAGCGCAGCCAGGTGATGCCCCATGCCTTCGGCCCGGCACGCTGGACCGGGGCCGACATCTTCGGCATCGACAACGCGCTGGTGGGCGACTGGCCGGTGGTACGGATCGTGGAGGGGCGCGCCAAGATCGTCGAATTCGGCTCGGTCCTGAACTGGCTTGGGCAGCACGGCGACCGGCTGGCCCGCCACCTGGAATCGCTCGGCCAGATGTGGCACCAGCGGCTGCAACCGGTCCGGCGCGGCCGGATCATTCGTCCTGCATCAAAAGCTTCTGATCCTCGATCAGCGTCAACTTCATGAACTCGCTCGCCGCCTCGATGTCACGCGCGGCAATCGCGTTGAACAGGGCATTATAGCCGCGCTGATAGGTGGCGATCCGGTTTGGCGTCAGATGGCGGCGATACATCGCGCCGCGAAACGACTGCCGACGCGCGTCGATCACCAGATTGTAACAGGCGATCAGTAGCGGGTTGGCGGTACCCATCGCGATCTGGCGGTGGAATTCCTCTTCCAGCCGGACAAAGGCGCCCGCGTCGCCCGCCACCGCCTCCATCTGCGACAGGATCTCGCCCAGGGCCTCGATCTGCCGGGGCGGCATGTTGATGATCGCCAGACGCACCATTTCCGGCTCGAAGATGCCGCGCACCACCTGCAATTGCAGCGGCCCGGTCTCGGCCGCCACCGGCGAGGCCGCCGTCGCCGCGCCGCTCGGATCATAGGTCACGAACGACCCAGACCCCGCCCGCCGCCGGATCATGCCGCGATCCTCCAACTGATCGAGCGCCTCGCGCACGGTGTTGCGCGCCACCCCCAGATCCTGCGCCAGCTGGCGCTCGGACGGCAGCCGTTCGTCCACGCCATATTCCAGCGAGACGATCCGCGTGGTGAGTGTGTCGATGACATATTGCACCGTCGCCCCGACGACAGGTTCGCCCGGCGGGGTTGTGAGAACACGACCAGAGGCAGGAGGCACGGGAAAATCCTTGGTCCAAGACGGAATGCTGGGCCAAGAATACTGTGACGGCCGGGGAATGCCAGATGCAAACCGCGCGCCCTCGGCTGGCAGGGGGGGGGCGCCGCCCCCCTCTTCGGCTGCGCCGAATTCACCCCCGGGGATATTTCCACCAGAAAGAACGCGCAAATATGGTTTTCTTTCTGGTCGAAATATCCCGGGGGAGCTTCCTGAAAGGAAGCCGGGGGGCCGCGCCCCCCGTCCACGGCTTAACCGGGCTCAGCCCATCCGTTCCGAAGCGTAGCTGCCCGGGCTGGCCGGGAAGACGACGGTCTTGTTGCCATTCAGGAACACCCGGCGGTGGATATGGGCATGGATCGCGCGGGCCAGCACCTGGCTTTCGACATCGCGGCCAAGGCTGACGTAATCCTCGGCCGATTGCGCATGGGTCACACGGATCGTGTCCTGTTCGATGATCGGGCCTTCATCCAGATCGGCGGTGACGTAATGCGAGGTCGCCCCGATCAGTTTCACGCCGCGCTCATAGGCCTGCTTGTAGGGGTTGGCGCCCTTGAAGGACGGCAGGAACGAATGGTGGATGTTGATGATCCGGCCCGACATCTTCTTGCACATCTCATCGCTGAGGATCTGCATGTAGCGCGCCAGCACGATCAGCTCGGCGCCCGCATCTTCGACGACGCGCATGATCGCGGCCTCGGCCACCGGCTTGTTTTCCTTGGTGACCTTGATGCAGTGGAACGGGATGTCATGGTTCACCACGACCTTCTGGTAATCCATGTGGTTCGAGATCACCGCGACGATCTCGATCGGCAGTGCGCCAATGCGGGTACGGTAGAGCAGGTCGTTCAGGCAGTGGCCGAAGCGCGAGACCATGATCACGACCTTCATCTTCTCGGCCTCGTCATGGAAACTGGCGGTCATCGCGAAGGCCTTGGCGGTGGCGGCAAAGTCCTTTTCCAGCGTGGCCAGATCCTTGCCCTCTTGCGAGGCGAAGCTGACGCGCATGAAGAACTGGCCGGTCAGCGTGTCGTCGAATTGCGAGCTGTCGGTGATGTTGCAGCCCTGATCGGCCAGATAATTGGCGATCGCGGCGACGATGCCGCGCTTCGTCGGGCAGGCTACGGTGAGGCAGTATTTTGTCATGTCGGTCTCCCGTCGGTGTGACTGTTGGTCCGGCAAGAGCCGGGGAATGCGTCTCTCCCTGAAACGCGGTTTGTTTTCAGTGATTTACGCCGTGAGCCCTTCGGGTTCGGGCAGGCCGTTGGCACGGCAGCAGGCGGTCAGGGTGTTGGCCAGCAGGCAGGCGATGGTCATCGGGCCGACGCCGCCGGGGACCGGAGTGATCGCGCCCGCCACCTCGGCGC
>DKFM01000017.1 GCA_002452815.1 Rhodobacteraceae bacterium UBA6796 | reverse complement strand
CGCAACCCATTGCGGTTGATGAAGACTATCCCGCTCAGAACACGACGATCATCGACCCGTGGGCGGCCATGGCTCTTCGGAAAGAACGGCTCGAGCCGTGCCATCTGCTCGTCGCTCAGCCAGAAAAGATTGCTCACCACACCCTCCTGTAGTTGGAGAGCGTGAATCACGCCGCCAGTGGCACCGCAAGCCGATTAATGGGTCCTGAGCCTAGCTTGGGGTAGGCGAGTTCCCCCCTGGCCGGGCTTGCCTGTGCATCGGGCGGCTCATAGAGTGGAGTATGCTCTCAGCTCCTCAGATTATCGCGCGACAGGCGTCGGACATCACGATGACGCCGGATTTGCGGCGTGCGATCGGCTTGTTGAAGCTTTCCAATCAGGAGTTGGCGCACGAAATTGCGCTCGAGGCACGTTCGAACGCTGCGCTGGTTCTGCGCCAGCCTGCCCCGGACCTGGCGTTGAGCATCTTTCGCCGAAAGCCGGATCGACAACCTCCACCTGCGCTCCCGTGTGGGGGAGGTGGCATGGCGGAAGCTCTGGGGGTCGCGGGCAGCCCCGGGTTGCACGATCATATCCTCTCGGAGTTGCGACTATCCCTGCGCTCGGCGGATGAACTCGAGATTGGCGAGGCTCTGGCGCTGTCTGTTTCGCCATGGGGGTGGCTTGATCGCGAGCTGGATGACATCGCCGACGAGCTTGGTCGGTCGGTTGCGCAGGTCGAGGCCGTTCTCCAGAAAGCGCAGCAGATTGAGCCTGCCGGGCTATTGGCGCGGGATTTGCGTGAGTGCCTGCGGCTTCAGGCAGCAGACCGCAATGTCCTGTCCTCCCTCATGGAGACTGTCCTTGATAACCTGGGCCTGTTGGGGGCGGGAAAGCTGGAGGAACTGGCGGGTCTTGCGGGGGCGAGCACTGACGACGTGCGCGCCGCACTTCACCTGATCCGCAGCTTTGACCCGAAACCGGGGTTGCGTTTCGATCCGGCGCCCCCGCCGGAAAGCGAGCCTGATATCCTCGTGCGGCGCAAGGCTGGTGGCTGGGTGGTTGACCTCAATCGCTCTACTCTGCCCGAGGTCTCGGTCGATCAGGACGATACGCACACCTCTGAACAACGGCGAAAGGCCGAGGTTCTGGTGCGTGCGGTGAACCGTCGGAATGAAACGCTTTTGAGGCTGGCTGCCGAAATCGTGCGGCGACAGAAAGACTGGCTCGAAAACGGGCCCTCGCATCTGGCCCCGATGAATTTCGCGAACCTTGCGGCGGAGCTGGAGTTGCATGAGACGACAGTAGGTCGTCTGGCTGCAGGGCGCATGATGGCAACGCCAAGGGGAGCGGTCACCCTGCGAGCGCTTTGCAGTGCCGCCATCGCGACGCAGGACGGGGGGCAGGTTTCAGCCGTGGCGTTGCGGCATCGTATCGGCGTGCTTATCGCACAAGAGGGTCGCCGGCCGCTGAGCGATGCCCAGATCGCGGCCCGCCTTGAGGCGGATGGTATCTTGCTGGCCCGCCGCACCGTTGCGAAGTATCGCGCCCAATTGGGTATTGCGAGTGCGGCCGAGCGTGGTGCGAACAGAGATAATGGGCGTGTGAGCGGCACGCACATTGCGTGATATGCGCGCAGGCGGTATGCGCTCTTATGCGCGGATGAAAGTGAACGAATTTAATCGTCGTGTTTTCAGTTGGTTATAGCAACTGACCGTGTCTGTTTTTATTGGCACGTTTCCTGCATCAAAAACATTGTCCATTCAAGATGACCGCTGCGCCTGAGCGCAGACGAACAGGGAGTAAACAAATGACCACACTGCACAAACTGCTGACGGCCTCAGCCTTGGCGCTCTGTACTGCGATGCCTGCGGCGTGGGCTGCCGACCTGACGGTGGGTTTCACGCTCGATGCCGACACGCTTGACCCGGCCAACCACCGCAAGCGTGAGACGGAAACTATCATCCGCAACATGTATGACGGACTGCTGACCCGCGACAGCAGCATGAAAGTCGTCCCCGAGATCGCGGAGTCCATCACGCAGGTTTCGCCGACCGAGTATGACTTCAAGCTTCGCAAGGGCGTCAAGTTCCACGATGGCAGCGACATGACCGCCGAAGACGTGAAGTTCACGCTCGACCGGATCGCCAAGGACGGCGGCATGGGCGACGGCGTCACCAGCCCGCGGCAAGGCCTGATGGGGCCGGTCGCCTCGGTGGATATCGTGGCCGACGACACCGTGCGCATCACCCTGTCCGAGCCTTGGCCGATTCTGCCCGCGATGTTGCCGAACCAGCAGATCGTATCGAAGGCCTGGGTCGAGAATGTCGGCAAGGACGGCGTGGCAACGTCTGAAAACGGCACCGGCCCCTTCAAGCTGGTGGAATGGCGCAAGGGTGACGCGATCATCATGGAGCGCTTTGACGACTATTATGGCGGTGCAGCGGATATCGCGCCGGTGGGCAAAGCCTGTGTCGACCGCGTCATCTTCAAGGTGATCCCCGAAAGCGCCAGCCGCGTCGCGGCGCTCCTTGCCGGGGATGTCGACATCATCAACGAGCTGCCGCCGTTCTCGGTCGCGCAGGTCAAGAACAACGAGAACACCGACGTTCTGACGGTCAACGGGACCCGCAGCTTCTTCATTGCGATGAACATGCAGGGCGAGTTCTTCGACGATCCCAAGGTGCGTGAGGCGGCCGTCCACGCAATCGACAAAGATCTGATCATTGACCGCATCCTGGGTGGGAACGCCGCGCGGATCGACGGCATCCTGTCGCCCGACGCCTTCGGTTCGAGCGAGCTGCCCCATTACGAATACGATCCGGAAAAGGCAAAGGCACTACTGGCCGAGGCGGGCTATCCCGACGGGCTTGATGTCACCATGGACGTGGAAGGCGCCTTCAAGGATACGGCCGAGGCGGTTGCGTCGCTGCTGACCAAGGCGGGTATCCGCACCAAGGTCGTGGTCGGCGAAGGCGCACAGCTTTCGGACAAGTGGCGCACCAAGGGCGCTCCGAAGACGGGCGACATGTACTTCACCAGCTGGGGCAACGGCTCGCTTGATCCGTTCGACATCTTTACGCCGACGCACCGCACCAATGACCGCGGGAACTCGGCCGGGTACTCCAACCCCGAGCTTGACGCGCTTCTGGATGCCGCCGCAGTCGAGATGGACTCCGACAAACGCGCGGCGATGTATCATGACGCCGAAATGATGATCAACGCGGACATCCCCTATCTCTACCTCTGGGTTCCGCAGGACATCTACGGCGTTTCCAAGCGCCTCAAGGGCTGGAAACCCAGTGCCGACAGCCGCATCAACCTGCACGATGCCTGCATCGAATAACAGGTAGATGGAGGAACGGGCATGAGCCTGAACAAGCTCCTGGAGCGGATCGCACAACTCCTGCCCGTCCTGCTGGGCGTCAGCGTCATCGTCTTCGTGATGATGGCCCTGACGCCGGGCGACCCGGTGCAGATCATGATCGGCGATCAGTCGATTACCCCAGAGCAAGAGGCCGAGCTGCGCCGCGGCCTTGGCCTTGATCGCCCGATGATCGAGCGGTTTTTCATATTCCTCGGCGATGCTGTCCAGTTTGATTTCGGCGAGAGCTTCTATCATCGCCGACCGGTTGGGGACGTAATCGCCGAGCGCCTCCCGGCCACGATCGAACTGAGCCTCGTTGCGCTGATCGTAGCGCTCGTCACGGCCATTCCGCTGGGGGTTCTGGCGGCGATCCGCAAGAATTCAATCTTTGACCGGATTGCGACTGTTGGGTCGTTGCTGGGCGTGTCACTGCCCGGCTTCTGGTTCGGTATCCTGCTTCTGATGCTTTTTGCTGTGCATCTGCACATCCTTCCTGTGTCGGGCCGCATCGGGTTTGATGCAGAGGTGAGAATGGTCACGGGCTTTCTGCTCATCGACACGCTGCTGGCCGGGAACCTGCGGGCTTTCGGTGATGCGCTGGCACACCTGATCCTGCCGGCGATCACTCTGGGCCTGCCGATGACGGCGATCCTGATGCGGGTGACGCGCACCTCGATGCTTGAGGTTCTGCGCCAGGACTATGTGACCTTTGCCGATGCCAAGGGCCTCTCGCGCCGTCGCGTCCTGTTCCGTCATGCACTCAAGAACGCGTTGATCCCGACGGTCTCGGTCGCTGCGATCGAAACCGGCAGCCTTCTGGGCGGCAACATGATCGTCGAGACGGTCTTTGGGTGGCCCGGCCTTGGGCGTTTGGTCGTCGAGAGTATTTTCCTGCGCAACTACCCGCTCGTTCAGGCCGCCGTGCTGTTCTACGCCGTCACCTATGTGCTGCTGAACTTCATTGCCGACCTGCTTTACACCGTTCTGAACCCGAGGGTGAAACTGTGACCATGACAGCTGATACCCCCGTGGCCTCGGAATCCATCTTTCGGCGCAACCTGTCGAACTTTGCCGCGAACCGGCTGGCAATGGCTTGCGCGCTTATCGTCGTGCTGTTTGCGGTGATGGCCGTGTTCGCGCCCTGGATTGCGCCGCATGACCCCAACGAGACTGACCTGTTCCGCCGCCTGCAACCGCCGGCATGGATCGCCGGGGGCGAGTGGTCGTTCCTTCTGGGCTGCGATGCGCTTGGCCGCGATATCCTTTCGCGGATCATCTACGGCGCGCGGATCTCGATCTTCATCGGTCTTGCCGTCATCTTCGTGGCGACCACGGTCGGCATCCTTGCCGGTCTCGCGGCGGGCTATCTGCGCGGCTGGGTTGATGTTCTCATCTCGCGCCTTGTCGATATCCTTCTGGGGTTCCCCTATCTGATCTTTGCGATCGGCCTGATGGCGATGATGGGGCCGGGGTTGTGGAACATCATTCTCGCGCTTGCCTACAAGGAATGGGTGATCCCGGCCCGCGTCGTGCGCGGCGAGACGCTGGTGACGCGCGAACTGGAGTATGTCGAGGCCGCGCGGGCCCTGGGTGCATCCCGTTGGCATATCATGCTGCGCGAGATCCTACCCAACGTGCTTTCGCCCGTGATCGTGGTCGCGACCATCCGCATGGCGCATGTCATCATCCTCGAGGCGTCGCTGTCCTTCCTTGGCCTGGGCGTTCAGCCGCCGACCGCGTCCTGGGGCTCTATGGTGTCGGACGGACGCGCCTTCATCCTCGAGGCCTGGTGGGTCTCCACTTTCCCAGGTCTTGCAATCCTGTTGCTGGTGCTTGCCATTAACGTGGCCAGCCAGGGTCTGCGCGATGCCTTTGATCCGAGGTTCTCCGAATGAAAGACGCTTTGCTGGAAGTGCGCGGGCTGCGCACCGTATTCGAGACGCGGGCTGGTCGGGTCTGCGCCGTGGATGGCGTCGATGTCCAGGTGCGGCGTGGCGAATGCCTTGGGGTCGTGGGCGAGAGTGGCTCGGGCAAGAGCGTGACGTTCTCCTCGGTCATGGGGCTGGTGAAGTCTCCCGGACATATCGAGAGCGGCACCGTGGTCTTTGACGGGCGCGACCTGCGGGGGATGACCCCGCGCGAGATGCGCGCGGTTCGGGGGCGCGATATCGCCATGACGATGCAGGACGCGCTGACGGCGCTGAACCCCGCGCTGACCGTGGGCGAGCAGATTGCCGAGGTTCTGGAGGCCCATGACGAAACGTTGCCCACGCGCGGCGCAGCCCGTCGTGCGGCGATCCGCAAGACCTCGGTCGAGATGCTGGGTCTTGTGGGTATCCCGTCCGCCGAGACGCGCCTGAAACAATACCCGCACGAATTCTCGGGCGGTATGCGTCAGCGCATCATGATCGCCATCGCGCTGGCCTGTCGACCCAAGCTGCTGATCGCGGACGAGCCGACTACGGCGCTCGATGTCACGATCCAGGCGCAGGTGCTGGAGTTGATCTCGGACATCCG
Organism: Rhodobacteraceae bacterium UBA6796; assembly: GCA_002452815.1. Classification (GTDB taxonomy): domain Bacteria; phylum Pseudomonadota; class Alphaproteobacteria; order Rhodobacterales; family Rhodobacteraceae; genus Rhodobacter. The sequence continues at coordinate 97,380 of DKFM01000017.1, read as the reverse complement.
GGCGCGGCTTGGCATGAGCGTGGCGCTGATCACGCATGATCTGGGTGTGGTGGCCGAGCATTGCGACCGCGTCATGGTTATGTATGCCGGGCAAGTCGTCGAAGAGGGCCCGACGGCCGAGGTGATCGGGGCGCCGAAGCATCCCTACACTCAGGGGCTTCTGGCCTCGATACCGCGGCCCGGCCTGCGCGGCCAGCCGATCCACCCGATCGAAGGGCAGGTGCCCGATCTGATCGGCCTGCCACCGCAATGCCGTTTCTATTCGCGCTGCGCATTCAGACGAGATGCCTGCCTCAAGCCCGTTGAAATGTGCCAAGCCGGGCCGCAACGGCGCGCGCGCTGTATTCTGATCGGGGAGGACGAGGCATGAGCCTGCTGAAAGTCGAGGGTCTTTCGAAGCATTACGAAGGCCGCGATGGTATCTTCGATCGGATCACCGGGCGCGAAAAGACGGTCGTTCGCGCGGTGAACAACATCGACCTGACGGTTGAGAAGGGTGAAATCCTGGGTCTGATCGGTGAGTCCGGTTGCGGGAAATCCACGCTTGGGCGCGCGATCCTGCGTCTGCATGAGCCGACGAAGGGGCGGGTGACCTTTGATGGCGCCGATGTGACCGCGCTCGATCCCGCGCAGATGAAGGCGATGCGGCGTCGGATGCAGATCATCTTTCAGGACCCTTACGCCAGCCTCAACCCGCGCCGGACGGTGGCCGAGATCGTGGGGCTACCGCTCAAGCTGCATGGCCTTGCCAGGACGGACGCCGAGGAGCGCGAGAAAGTTGCCGCGATCTGTGCCCGGGTGGGGTTGAAGCCCGGACAGCTTGATCGCTACCCGCATCAGTTCTCGGGCGGGCAGCGGCAACGGATCGGTATTGCCCGGGCGCTGGTTTCACACCCGGAGTTTATCGTCTGCGATGAGCCGGTGTCGGCGCTGGACGTCTCGATCCAGGCGCAGATCATCGCGCTCCTGCTGGAGCTGAAGCGCGAGATGGGGCTGACCTACCTGTTCATCAGCCACGACATCTCGGTCATTGGCTATCTCGCTGACCGTGTGGCGGTGATGTACCTGGGCGAGATTGTTGAAATGGGGCCGGTGGAAGAGGTTCTGGCCAATCCGCGTCATCCCTATACGCAAAGCCTGATGTCGGCCGTGCCCGAGGTTGACCATGCGGGGCGGCGCAAGCGTGTGCGGCTGACGGGCGATTTGCCTTCGCCATTGCGTCCGCCTTCGGGGTGCAAGTTTCACACGCGCTGCCCATTGGCGACCGACGCCTGCGGCAAGATCATGCCCAAGACCGAGATTGTCGGCCCCGATCACACCGCCGCTTGCCTCAGGTTGGCCGAAAACCTGTCGCTTCTGGAAGAGGTGTCGGCATGAGCGATGCGCTTTCGCTTGTGCTGACTGGAACCGCCGCGCAGCGCGGGCGCGGGCAGGCGCAGGCGGGGCGAATTGAACAGGTACGCGCCGCAACAATCGGGCGGGTGGCGCAGGCGCGGGCAGAGGGGGTGATCGACACGGCGGCCGAAGACTACTTGCGCAGTCAGCATGTTTTCCATGCCCACGTGGACCCCGAGGGGCTGGCGGAACTTGAGGGGGTCGCGGCCGGGTTTGGCTTTGACCCGGCCGAGATGTTCGCCCACCTCCACCTGGGAACTCTGCGTGATCTCAAGGGGGGCGCGCGGTTGGACGATGGCTGTTCCGCCTGGGCGGTTGCGGCGGGCCCGGATGGCCCGCTTGTCGTGAAGAACCGGGATTTCTCGGGCACGCATCTGGGCATTCAGACGGTTGCCCGGCACGAGGGCCCTGATGTGAAGACGGGTGCTCTGCTGTGCCTTGGTAGCCTGGGCAGCCCCGGGGCCTATTCGTCGGGCATCAATGCACGCGGCTTTGCGCTGGCCGATACGCAGGTCGCGGTGCGCCATCACCGTGTTGGCTGGCTGCGCTATTTCCTGATGACCCGGCTTCTGGCGCGTTGTGCGACGGTCGACGACGCCGTGCGCGTCATTCAGGCCCATCCCCATGCCGGGGGCGGGACCCTCATCATGGCGGACGCGACCGGCGCAACCGCAGCGGTCGAGCTGGGGGCCGCCGGTCCGCAGATCATCCGCCGAGCCTGCGTGATGCGCACAAATCACTACGTCACCGCAGAATTGGCAGACGATACTCTTTTGCCCGAAGGGGACTGCATCGCCTCGAATTCGAGGCAACGCTTCGAGTTTCTGGCGCAAGAGCTGCCCCAAAAGGCCTGGGATCGGGCAACGGCACGCGAACTGATGGCGACGCATCCCGAGGGCGGGGCGCCAGTCTGCCAGCACGGAGCCGAAGACGGCACGCAGACGATTGCCTCGGCGATCTATTCCTGCGCGGCGCCGGGCCTGCTACTCTGCGCGGGCTCCCCTTGCCGAGCCGCGTGGAACGCGCACGAGTTGACCGGCTAGGGGGGGCGGTTCGATGGCTGGCGCAGAGCGGGGCATGGCGGATTACAAGAACGAGCTGATCGGGTCTCATCCGGATATTCTGGCGCTGCGCAGGCTGGTTGAGCGTGTCGCGAAAAGCCCCGTGCGCACCGTCCTGATCTACGGCGAGACCGGCACCGGCAAGGGCCTGGTTGCGCGGATGATCCACAGAGCCTCGGGCCGCGCGGCCAAGGAATTCGTCGATCTCAATTGCGCGGCTATCCCCGCAAGCCTGATGGAATCAGAGCTTTTTGGCCATGAGCGCGGTGCATTCACCGGCGCGGTCGAGCGCAAGCTCGGGCTGGTCGAGGCCGCAAATCAGGGCTCGATCTTCCTCGACGAGATCCGCGAGATGGACCTGACCCTGCAGGCAAAGTTGCTCAGCCTGCTCGATACGCAGCAGTTCCGTCGGGTTGGGGCGGTCAAGGCGACCTCGGTCGATGTGCGTTTTATCGCGGCGACGAACAAGGTCCTGCTGTCTGAGGTGAAATCAGGCAAATTCCGAGAGGATCTCTATTATCGCTTGCAGGTCGTGGCGCTGAACATCCCGGCGCTGCGTGAGCGGGGCGAAGATGTCATCAGCCTGTCAGAGCACTTCATCGACCGCTACAACCGCCAATATGGGCGCAAGGTGCGCGGGCTGCACCCAGAGACAACCGAGATCTTTCGCGCCTACCGTTGGCCCGGAAATGTGCGCGAGCTGGAAAACCTGCTCGAACGGATCTTTATCCTCGAAGAAGAGGATGAAATCCTGCCCAAGCATCTGCCCGAGCGGATCCCGCGCAGCCTGCGCGAAGTCGCCCCGCAACCAGAGGCCGCGCCCATCATCGGCGGCGGTTTCCATGACATGACATCGGCCTTTCAGCGGCAGATCGTCTTGCAGGCTCTTGAGCAGGCGGGTGGAAATGTGCAGGCGGCAGCTGATTTGCTTGAACTCAGCCGTCACGCGCTGCGCCACCAGCTGATCAAGCTTGGTCTGAAGCAGGACTGAAAACCCACCATTTTGCTGACCTTGCCGCGCTTGCGTGTAATTCGCGCGCGGGATGCACGCATTTTGCCTGCGATCACGATGATGGGGGGGATTTGAGGGCGAAAATGTCTGGCATGAAACCTGCATATAAAATTGCGGAACGATAGCAATACGAGGCATTCATGGCATCGCTCAAGATCATCTGCCCGAACGGGCATCTCGGCTTCGCACCCCTCAAGACGGGGAGCTTTCATCTTGGCGTGGCCGCAAAGCCCGACTTCATCGCGGCCGACTCCGGCAGCGACGATATCGGCCCGGTTCCACTGGGCAACGACAGCTGTGCCAGCCCGCGCGCCTGGCAAGAGCATGACCTCGAGGAAATGCTGCTGGCCGCGCGCAGTCTGGGTGTGCCGATGATGATTGGCTCGGCGGGCGATACCGGCACCAACAGTCGCGTCGACATGTATGTCGAGATCATCCGCGACATCGCCGCGCGTCACAACCTTGCGCCCTTCAAGCTTGGCTGGTTCTACTCCGAGGTCGACCGCGAATATGTTCGCGCCAAGATCCGTGGGGGATCTCCGATCAGGGGGCTTGATGCGCGTCCGGAGCTAACCGAGGACGAGCTGGACGCGACGCAGCGCATCGTCGCGATGGCGGGTGTGCATCCGTTCATGAAGCTGCTCGAAGAAGGTTGCGACGTCATCATCGGCGGGCGCAGCTCTGACAGCGCCATCTTTGCTGCGGCTGCCCTGTCGCGCGGTTATCCCGAAGCGCAAAGCTATTACCTCGGCAAGGTGCTCGAATGTGCGTCGTTTTGTGCCGAGCCCTACGGCGCGAAGGAAACCGTCATGGGCGAGATCACGCCCGAGCATGTCGAGGTGACTGCGATGTCACCTGAACAACGCTGCACGGTTGCCTCGGTCGCCGGCCACGCGATGTATGAGCGTTCGAACCCGTTCCACGAATTCGTGGCGGGCGGGATGCTCGACATGACCGACTGCCACTACGACCAAGTCGCGGACAAAACGACCCGTGTGACCGGGATGGAATTCGAGCCCGCCGCCGAGTTCCGCGTCAAGCTCGAGGGGTCGGGCAAGGTCGGTGAACGTTTCGTGGGCATGGCCGGCATTCGTGACCCCTACACGATCGCTCATGTCGATGAGGTCATCGCCTGGGCGCGGCGTCAGGCCGAGGAGCGCTTTGGTGCCGAAGGATGGGAGCTGCATTACTCGGTCTTCGGGCGCAATGGCGTGATGGGCGAACTTGAGCCGCTCAAGGACCAGCCGGGGCATGAGCTGTGCATTGTCGTCCAGGGCATCGCGCCCACCCGCGAGATGGCCGAGGAAGTCACCATGACCGGCACGCGTCAGTTGTTCTACGCGCGACTGCCGGATGTGAAGGGCACAGCGGGTGGCGTCTCTTTCGTGCTCGATGAGGTGATGCAGGCAAGCCCCGCCTATCGCTGGACGCTCAACCATACCATGGCTGTGGACGATCCGCTCGAGCTGTTCCCCACCCATACTGCCATGATCGGCTGAGGAGAACCTTCATGAACACGCACAAGAAACTCGCTGATCTGGCCAAGACGATCCGCTCCAAGAACGCCGGAACGGACAAGATCACCTTCGACATCATCTTCCGTGAGAAGGAGACCTACGAGATGGTGAAGCGCTCGAAGGTGCTCACGCCCGATAGCGTGTGCCAGATCCTCAACGTCGATCCGGCGCGGTTGACCGATTTCGTCGAATACGACCCGGCCTATGCGATCAAGTTCACCATTCTGCGGGACCGGCCTTCTGGCAGTGCGGGGGACGGGGACATCTTCGGCGCCCAGCAGTACGCACCCTTCTTGGATGTCATGGTGGATATCAGTCACTAGGATTCCGCCACTCTCCGCGCCAGGTCTGACTGGCGCGGAAAACATTCCGACAGCTTGGTCTGAGGCGCACCCGCTCCTCCCACGGTCACGGCTCGGGCGCTATCGAAAAGGACGTGGCCAATATCCATTTCGGGATGGCTGTTGTCGCGCTTGAGGCAGTAGATAGCCTCGAGTTTGGGGCCGCCCGAGGCGATGCGCCTCACTTGCCGGTTCAGTGCTTGAGTTTCTGGGACATAAATTCGTGGCAACGGCCAGCTCCGACACGTTGCGACATCGTCTGTTCTCCTCGGTCTTGGAGACGAGCAGAGGTCAGATCGCAGCTTCTCGCATCGTCCGATTGTCCAGAAGTCACTAGGAAGGCTGTTCGTCACTGGAACGAACGAGGCAGAAAACTGGAATGTTGAGAGCCTTGCTGAGAGCCGTGTCGCGATTTCAGCCAAGTGTTGGAGGCGGGTACCGGAATCGAACCGGTCTTCACGGATTTGCAATCCGCTGCGTAACCTCTCCGCCAACCCGCCTGCCTTGAGGTGGCTCTCCGATAAAGGATCGCGCGGGTCTGTGCAAGGGGGCAGTGCGCGCGTCCTTGCACAGCCCGAGCGAAACCTCTGTGCAACAGCCCGGCTCGCAATGCTGCGGCATGTTGCCCCGCAGAAATATCTGTGGCAAAACCTCGGGCAGGCACATCCAGACTGAAGAGTTCAGAACATGCAAGATTTCGTCACGCGCCGCACCATGATGGTGGATACGCAGGTCCGCCCCAATGACGTGACGAAATTTCCGATCATCGAGGCCATGCTGAGCGTGCCGCGCGAGGAATTCGTGCCCGCCGCCCGACGCGAGGCCGCCTATGTCGGCGAGAATGTCGAGATCGCGCCGGGCCGCGTTCTGCTGGAGCCGCGTAATTTTGCCAAGATGCTGGACGCGCTGGATATTCAGCCGACCGATCTGGTGCTCGATATCGGTTGTGGTCTGGGCTATTCGGCGGCGGTGATCGCGCGCATGGCCGAGGCCGTGGTCGCCCTTGAGGAAGAGGGGCTTGCCGCCCAGGCGGAGGCCACGCTGGCGCAGGCCGGCGCGGACAATGCCGCGGTGGTCGCCGGCGATCTGGCCGCGGGGTCGGCCAAGCACGGCCCTTATGACGTCATCATCATCGAAGGTGCGGTCGAGACCGTGCCCGAGGCGATTCTGGCCCAGCTGAAAGAGGGCGGTCGGATCGCGGCGCTGTTCATGGAAAATGCGCTCGGCACCGTGCGCATCGGCCATAAGATCGACGGGGAGCTGAGCTGGCGTTACGCGTTCAACGCCGCGGCCCCCTTGCTGCCCGGCTTCGCTGCGGCAAAAGGTTTCGTGCTCTGATCCGCAGGCTGCGGTATCAGGGTCATATCGACGGAAGTGAATGTTTGGGCCGTTAGACCGCGGCCCGGGCTGTGAGCCGCCACAGAAGCGGGGCAGCACAGAAACAATGAGGAACCAGGCATGACCCGCAAGACCCTGAAACCGTTTGTCTTCGCAGCCATGGCTGCGGTTGGTCTGTTGACCACCCCGCTGGCCGCAAGCGCCGAATCGCTCGCGGATGCGCTGGTCTCGGCCTATCGGAATTCCAACCTTCTTGAACAGAACCGCGCAACACTGCGTGCGGCGGACGAGGACGTGGCAACCGCCGTGGCCGCGCTGCGCCCGGTTCTGCAATGGAGCGCGGATTACAGCTATACCAAGGCCGACCAATACCCGACCGCCGATCGTCGCAGTGCCGCGCTGACGCTGGCGGCACAGATGACGCTGTTCGATTTCGGCCGTAACCGGCTGGCGATCGACATGCAGAAAGAGGCCGTGCTGGCCACCCGCGAGGCGCTGCGCTCGATCGAACAGGATGTGCTGCTCTCGGCGATTTCGGCCTATACCAGCGTGAAAAGCACCGCCGAGCAGGTCAGCATCAACGATAACTCGGTGCGTGTCCTCAGCGAGGAGCTGAAGGCGACGCAGGACCGTTTCGATGTCGGCGAAGTGACCAAGACCGATGTCTCGCTGGCCGAGGCGCAACTGGCGTCGGCGCGGGCCTCGCTGGCGGCGGCGCGCGGCAATTATCAGATCGCGCGCGAAGCCTACAAGGCCGCGGTCGGTCATTATCCGACCTCGCTTGCCGCGCTGCCCAAGGCGCCGAAGCTGCCGAAATCGCTTGCTGAAGCGCAGTCTACTGCGCAGCGCAACCATCCGGCGATCAAGCAGGTGCAGCACAACGTGACCCTGGCCGAATTGGGCATCAAGGCCGCCGCCGCCGAACGGCTGCCCGAGGTGACCGGCTCGCTGGCGCTGAAAAACGCCGAGGCGGGGGTGACGACGCAAAGCGCCGGGGTGGAGCTGACGCAGACGATCTATGCGGGGGGCGCGCTGTCGGCGGCGCACCGTCAGGCAATCGCCGGGCGCGACAAGGCACGGGCGACGTTGCAGCAGACCGCGGTCGAACTGGCGCAGGGCGCCGCACAGGCGTGGTCGCTGATCGACGTGTATCGTGCGCAGATCCGTGCCTATGACGAACAGGTTCAGGCGGCGCGGATCGCCTATCAGGGCGTCAAGGAAGAGGCGACCCTGGGCGCGCGTACCACGCTGGACGTGCTGGATGCCGAACAGGATCTGCTGGATGCGCAAGCGGCCCGTATCGACGCCGAAGCCCAGTTGCAGGTAGGGTATTATCAACTTCTCTCGGCTATGGGTCTGTTGACGGTAGAAGACCTCAAGCTCGGAATCCCGACCTATGATCCGGCGGCCTATTACAATGCCGTGCGCAATGCGCCCTCGACCAGCGTGCAAGGCCAAAGCCTTGATCGCGTGCTGCGCACCATCGGCAAGCCCTGACAGGCGTGATCCGTTGCGGCATGTCTGCGGCGGATCAGGTTTTGTGACGGGTGTTGTGCTGTGTGCGACGGTTGCGGGGTCGTGCGGGCTGGGGGCTGGACAGACTGGCCGCTGGGCCGCAGGATGGGGGGTATGATGTCCGAGCGCGGAACCCAAATCGAAATCGAAGACGTGCTGTCCTCGATCCGGCGTCTTGTCTCGCAAGACGCGCCGGTTCCGGCACGCCCAAGCGGCCCCCGTGCGCCGCAGATGGATGCCTCGCCACCGCAGCCACGGCTTGATCCGCGTGTTCGGGCGCCGGAAGCTGAAACACCCCCCGCTGTGACCGAGGATGCCGAACAGGTGGCCGAGGCAAGCTGCCTGCTGTTGACGCCCGCCTTGCGGATCGAAGACCCGGAGGAGGATGCGGCTTCCCTTGCGGACGCCGAGCCCGAAGAGGCGCCCCGTGCCGAAGACGCGCTTGACGCGGCTTGGGGGAAATCCGGGGAAGAGGCCGCGCAGACCGTGACTGGGCATGACGACGGGCCAGAGGCCGAAACCGCCGATCTGGGGGCCGAACTGGCGCGGCTGGAAAGCACCATCGCCGAGATGGAAGCGGCGGTGGCGGATAGCGGCATCGAATTCGAACCCGAGGAAGGCGATCCTTTCGAGGTGGAGGGAGGGGCGCCATTGCAGAGCCTGCCAGAAGACTATGCACAGAATGCGCCGTCTGACGCAGATGGGAACTTGGCCGAGGGGAGCGCGGATGTGGACGACCTGAGCAAGAGCGAGGCCGCAGAGGCGCAGGAGCCCGCGCCCGAAGCGCCGCAGTCCGATGTCGACGTATCGGCCAGTGACGATGCGGACGACGAAGCCTGGGATGCGGGCGAGGCGCTCGACTGGTCCGATGCCGAGGCGCCCTCAGAGGGGCCGCGCCGCTTGCATCTGCACGATGCACAAGAGGTTCACGAGGCGCCCGACACTCTGCGATCCAGCTATGACACCCTGCGTGAAGAACTGGCCCGTGGCGATGCCCTGGAAGAAGAGGCGATGGCCGAACTGGACCGCGACCCCGATTTTTCGGGCGCAGAGGCGGGCCTTGTCGATGAAGAGGCGTTGCGCGCGCTGGTGGCCGAACTGATCCGCAAGGAATTGCAGGGCACGCTGGGCGAACGCATCACCCGCAATGTGCGTAAACTGGTGCGCCGCGAAATTCAGCGCGCGCTGATGTCGCGCGATTACGAATAAGCCTTGGCAGTCCTGAGGGACAAAACAAAAGGCGCGCCCCGGGGCGCGCCTTTTGTTTGAGCGGCATCTGAAACTTAGGCCGCCTCGGCTTCTTCCGCGGCCATCCGGCGTTCGCTTTCCTCGCGCGACAGTGCCACCGAGGTGCGCACGCCTTTCGAGACGAATTCCATCAGGCCTTTCACCACGCGCTCGTTCGGGTCGATGCCGGCGCAGGACAGCACCTCTCGCCCATCGCGCGAGCGTGCCCAACGAGCGATCTGCTCGGGGCCGTTACCGTATTTCTTGTCATCGGCAATCGCGTCATCCAAGGCAGCAAGCACAACAGCGGCGAACAGCTTGCGCGCCCTCTGGCCTTGCTCATAGTTGAATGCGGAGCCGTCAACGAAATCGCGCATTATTCCGTCCTTTTTTATTGCTCTTGCGTTTCCTGGCGTGCGGGCCATGTAGGGCGCTTCGTCCCCGATTCGATATGCCCCCCTAGTCATTGCAGCTATGCATTTAACGCATATCTTGTGCCGGAGCTACCGTATCTAGTCTGCTTGCCAGGGTGCAGCCGCGCATATATAGGTGCGCAGCTTCTCCAATCAACCCAATCCGCAGGGAAATCCCATGCCCAAGATCAACGGCAATGAAATCAAACCGGGCTACATCATCGAGCATGACAAGGGCCTGTGGGCGGCGGTGAAGGTGAACCACGTCAAGCCGGGCAAGGGCGGGGCCTTCGCACAGGTCGAGCTGAAGAACCTGCGTGACGGGCGCAAGCTGAACGAACGCTTCCGTTCCGAAGACAAGATCGACCAGGTCTCGCTGGAGACGAAAGACCAGCAATTCCTGTATGAAACCGACGGAAATCTGGTTTTCATGGACACCGAAACCTTCGAGCAGGTGGAAATCGACGCCGAATTGCTGGGCGAGCGCCGGGCCTTCCTGCAAGACGGGATGACCGCTGCGGTCGAATATTATGGCGACGAGGCGCTGAACGTGAAGCTGCCGCAGAAGGTGGTGTGCACCATCGTCGAGACCGAGCCGGTGGTGAACGGCCAGACCGCCGCCAAAAGCTTCAAGCCCGCGATCCTGGACAATGGCGTGCGCGTGATGGTGCCGCCCTTCGTGGGGCAAGGCGAACGGATCGTCGTGCATACCGAGCTGATGGAATATTCCGAACGCGCGTGACTCGCGCAATCGTGAACCGATAAGGGCCGCGCAGATCGTCTTGCGCGGCCTTTTTCTAGGGCAGCGTGACCTGTGCCGCGCCCGCCTGCATCGGCCCGGTCGCGCGGTCGAGCCGCAGATGCGCGATCGCCTGCCCGCCCGACTGGGTGAACAACGTTCCCACCGTGCGGCCCTCCGCCGTGATTTCGGTGCCCACCGGCGCTGTGCCGGTGATCGCCACGGTGACTAGCCCCTTGCGCAGGTCGGTCTTGTGCTTCATCCGCGCCGTGACCTCTTGGCCGACATAGCAGCCCTTGCGGAAATCGACGCCGTGCAGCCGCTCGAACCCGGCCTCCAGGATATAGGTCTCGGGCGTCAGTTCGATCCCGGTTTCGGGGATGCAATGGGCCACGCGGATCGCGTCCCAGTCACTGCCGTCATCGCCCGCCTCGGCGCCATAGAGCCGCCAGCCAAGCGCCGGATGGCGCGGGTCGGCCACGGCGCCCTCCGGGGCGGGGCCGGTGCCGCGCCGGACCTGCAGATCCGAGGGGCTGATCTGTACATCGGCGCGCAGCTTGTACATCGACAGCCGCCGGACCGTGGCCTCGGCAATCGGCGCGGCAATGTCGAGCAGGATTTTCTCGCCCAGCGGCACCAGCAGGAAATCGGCCAGATATTTGCCCTGTGGCGTCAGCAGCGCGGCATAGACCGGCCCGTCGGCCAGCCGCCGCACGTCATTGCTGACCAGACCCTGCAGAAAATGTTCCCGGTCGGCGCCGGTAATCTCGAAAATGCTGCGTTCGTTCATCTGCCCTCCGTGAAACGATATGGGCGGCGGCCGTCATTCGACAAGTTGCATCCGGCACAGCGCGGCATAGGCGCCGCCCTTGGCCAGCAACTCGTCATGCGTGCCCTGTTCGGCGACCTGTCCTTCGACGATCACCACGATCTTGTCGGCATTGCGCACCGTCGACAGGCGATGCGCGATGACCAGCGTGGTGCGGCCCTGCGACAGCTCGTCCAGCGCCTGCGAGACCTTGGCCTCGGATTGCGTATCCAGCGCCGAGGTCGCCTCGTCCAGCAGAAGGATCGGTGCGTCGCGCAGCACGGCGCGGGCAATCGCCACGCGCTGCCGCTGCCCCCCCGACAGGGCCGAGCCGCGCGGCCCCGCCGGCGTATCAAGGCCCGCGGGCAGGGGGGTGACGAATTCGTTCACATGGGCGGCCCGCAGCGCCTGTTCCAGCGCGGTTGCGGGCACATCCTGCCGCCCCAGCAGGATGTTTTCGCGAAGCGTTTCGTCAAACAGCGTGGCCTCTTGCGAGACACTGGAAAACATTCCGCGCAACGTCGCCAGATCCAGCGTGCGCACATCCGCGCCCCCGATCCGCACAGCGCCGCTGTCCGGGTCCACCATCCGGGTCAGCAGGTTGAAGACGGTGCTTTTGCCCGCGCCCGAAGGGCCGACCAGCGCGGTGGTGCGCCCGGCTTCGGCGGTAAAGCTCAGCCCGCGCAGGACCGGCGTGCCGCCATAGCTCAGCCACACATCCTCCAGCGCGATGTCCGTGCTGGCGGGGCGCGGGGCAGGGCGGCTGGGCGTGGTGATCGTGGATTGGGTGTCGAACAGCCGATACAGCCGCTCCAGACTGGTGGCGGCGGTCTGCCAGGTGCCCGACAGGCCCGCAAGGCGGCGCAGCGGCTGGAACGCCAGCGCCATCGCGGTGAAGAAGGACATGAATTCGCCCACCGTGCGCTCGCCCGCGATGATCTCGCGCCCGCCCAGCAGCAGTACCCCGAAGAAACCGAAGCCCGTCACGATGTCGACCAGCGCGGGGATCATGCTTTGCGAGGCGGCCATCTTCACCTGCGCGCGGCGGATACGGTCGACCAGCTTGGCGAAACGCCCGATCTGGTAATCCTCCATCCGGTTCAGCTTGACAGCGGTGATGCCGTGGAACACCTCGTCCAGCCGGGTCGCGCGGGCGCCGGACTGTTCGCGCATCTGCCGGGATTTGCGCCTGATATAGCGCTGCGCCATGCTGGTGGGCAGCAACAGCAGCGGGGCGCCGATCACCGCGGCAAGGGTCCACATCGGATCGGTCGCGATCGCCACCCCGAACAGCGAGATCAGCGCGATCGCATCGCGCCCGGCCCCGGTGATGAAGATCGACCAGACATTCTGCACCGCGGCGGTGTCGCCCTGCACCCGCTCGATCAGCGCGCCGGGGGGATTGTTCTGGAAAAAGCTCTGGTCCAGCCGCAGCAGGTGGCGCACCAGATCGACCTGCATTGCGCTTGATGTTTTCAGCGCGACATTGGCCAGAAGTGTGCGCGAGGTGACAGAGGTGATCGCGCGTATCACGAACAGCGCAAAGATCGCCCCGCCGACCCACCAGATCATGCCCGGCTCGCCCGCAACGAAGGCGCGGTCGAACAGGGGTTCGAGCATCCAGCTCAGCACCCCCAGGGTCGATCCCTCGATCACCATCATGACCATTGCCCCGGCCATCCACGGCCAGTGCGGGCGCAGATAATCGCGCCACATCCGGCCAAAGAGTTTGCGAGAGCTGTAGGGGGATGCGTCGGCCAAGGTGCGCCTGCTCGGGTCAAGGGCGCGGGGGCTGCGCCGGTTTGTCGTGATCTAGCGCGAATGCGGCCCCCGGGCAAGCGGCCCCCGGTTTGCGGCCCACATGGCACCCCGGCTGCAGGCTGTTCCGCCTGGAATGCTTCTTTCTCTTTGGTTCAAATATCCCGGGGGTCCGGGGGCTGGCCCCCGGCTGTGCATGGCAGCTTGCCGGCCGTTGCCGATTGACCCTGCCAGAGGGCTTCTTTACCGATTGGTCCATTGCCCATTCACGGAGTTTCAGATGAGCCTCGCCCACGGTCGCCCCTATCTGGCCATTCCCGGCCCGTCCAGCATGCCCGACCGGGTGCTTGCCGCGATGCACCGCGCGGCGCCGAATATCTACGAGGGCGACATCGTCGACATGACGGCGGGGCTTCTGGCGGATCTGCGGCGGGTGGCGCTCAGCACCAGCCATGCGGCGATCTACATCTCGAACGGCCATGGCGCCTGGGAGGCGGCGATCGCCAACATGTTCTCGCGTGGCGACAAGGCGCTGGTGCTGGCCACTGGGCGCTTCGGCATCGGCTGGGCCACCCACGCCCGCGCGATGGGCGTCGAGGTCGAGGTGATCGACTTCGGCCTGAACACGCCCGCCGACCCGGCCCGGCTAGAGGCCGCATTGCGTGCCGACACCGGGCACAGCATCAAGGCCGTTCTGGTGACCCATATCGACACGGCCACCTCGATCCTGAACGACATTCCGGCGATGCGTGCGGCGATGGACGCGGCCGGGCATCCGGCGCTTTTGGCGGTGGATTGCATCGCGTCGCTGGGATGCAACGAGTTTCGCATGGATGACTGGGGCGTCGATGTGATGGTGTCGGCCAGCCAGAAAGGCCTGATGGTGCCGCCGGGTCTGGGCTTCGTCTGGGTCTCGGACAAGGCTGTTGCGGCGTGCCGGGGCTCGGATCTGGCCACGCCCTACTGGAATTGGGAAAAGCGCATCTTCGCCGATTACTATTACGAACATTTCGCGGGCACCGCGCCCACGCATCACCTGTTCGGGTTGCGGGAATCTCTGACCATGATCCTTGACGAAGAGGGACTGCCGCAGGTCTGGGCACGGCACAAGGCGCTGGCGGGCGCGGTCTGGGCGGCCTTCGACACCTGGGGGCTGGGCGGCGATCTGGCGCTGAACATCGCCGATCCGGCGCATCGCGGCCATTCGGTGACGGCGGCGAAGATCGGCAATGGCGGGGCCGGGCGGCTGCGGCAGTGGTGCGAAACGCAGGCGGGGGTCACGCTCGGCATCGGGCTGGGCATGGCAGAGCCGGGCTCGCCCAGCTATGGCGATTATCTGCGCGTGGCCCATATGGGCCATGTGAACGCCCATATGACGCTGGGCGTTCTGGCCGTGATGGAGGCCGGGATGCAGGCGCTTGCCATCCCGCACGGGCCGGGGGGCATTGCGGCGGCGGCTTCGGTCGTGGCGCAGGCCTGCAAATCGGCCTGATCCCGGGGGGCGGCGGGGCTTACGGCTGGCCGTGCTTTTCCAGCCATTCCACCATCCAGGCGATCTCGGCCTCTTGGGCCTTGATCACCTCGGCGGCGAGCTTGCGCACCTCGGGGTCGTCGCCGTGCTCCATCTCAATGCGCGCCATGTCGAGCGCGCCCTGATGGTGCGGGATCATGCCGCGCACGAAGTCGACATCGGCGTCGCCGGTATAGTCGATGGCCATCGCGCCATGCATCCGGGCATTCGCGTCGATGAAGGCCTGCGTCGAGGGGGCGGCCCCTGCCGTGGCCGAGGCGCTGCTTGTCGGCATGCTGTGGCCGGTGTGGGCCTCTTGGGCATAGGCACCAAAGCCCAGGGCAAAGGCCAAGGGGCTGAGCATGGCGATACGGCGGTTGCGGTTGATTCTGCTCATCGCGGGTCTCCTGTCCTGTGACAGGAGCTTGTCCCCGGTGCGGGGCTGCGGCAAATCACCACTGAGCGAGGGGCGCGTGAGCGCCCCCCGTCATTCTGTGTCAGGCGGCTTTACGCCTTGTCGGCCAGCGCTTTGCACCAGGCTTCCATCTCCTTGGTCGCCACTTCCATCGGCGGCTCCAGGAAGGTCAGGTGGAAGCTGTCGCCCATGTCCGCCACGCCGATCGCGCGCGGACGCACCGCCAGAACATGCGGGTTGGGCAGCATCACGCCAAAGCAGAACACGATGTTCTTGGCGCCCTTGATCGTGTCGGCAATGGTGCCGCCGATGGCCGTGGTATGGGCGTAGTGATCGAAGGTGGCGATATAGGCGACCTTGGGGTGCGCGTCGATCTTGGCCTTCAGCGCGGCGATGATGTCATCGACCGAGGCACAGCTGGTTTCGGCCTTCGGCAGGGTCATGTCGAAAACCGGGTATTTCTCCATCAGCAGAGATTGTTTCATGGGATGTCCTTTCGCGTGCGCAGAACGCGCAGGCTCCGGGGTGCCGTGCGGGGGCGCTCAGGTCAACGCGACGAAGCGGCGCGGGCGGCGGCCAGCGCCCCGGGCAGCGCCGCGGCAAAGGCGGCCATCTCGGCCTCGGGGCCGCAGGAGACGCGGATGCAACGGTTGTGCGGCGCAACGAAGGGCATGCGCACGAAAATGTCGGCGTCGGTCAGCGCCTCCAGCACGGCGCGGGCAAAGGCGCCGTCGTCGCCGCAGTCGATGGTCACGAAATTTGTGGCCGAAGGCAGCGGCACCAGCCCGTTGTCGCCTGCGATCTGCGCCAGCCGGTCGCGCGAGGCGCCGATCAGGCGGCGCATAAAAGCCGCCCAGGTGGTATCTTGCAGGGCCGCCAGCGCGCCTGCCTGACTGATCCGGCACATGCCGAAATGATTGCGGATCTTGTCAAAGGCGGCGATCAGGTCGGGGTGGCCGATCGCATAACCGACCCGCGCCCCGGCCATGCCATGCGCCTTGGAAAAGGTGCGCATGCGGATCACGCGGGGATCGTTCGCGTCGACCGGCGCGGCGGTGCCTTCGGGGGCCAGCTCGACATAGGCTTCATCCAGCACCAGAAGTGTGCCCTCGGGCACCCGCTCCACCATCGCCGCGATGGTGGCGCCGGAATGGTGGCTGCCCATCGGATTGTCGGGGTTGGCGATATAGATCAGCTTCGGCGCCACCTCGGCGGCGCGGGCCAGCAGTGCCTCGGGGTCTTCGTGATTGCCCGCATAGGGCACTTTGTGCAGCACGCCGCCAAACCCCGCGACGTGGAAGTTGAACGTCGGATAGGCCCCGTCCGAGGTCACCACCGCATCGCCCGGGCCGACCAGCAGCCGCACCAGATACCCCAGCAGCCCGTCGATGCCTTCGCCTACCACGATATTTTCGGGGCGGCAGCCATGCGCGGTGGCCAGGGCGGCCTTCAGTTCAAAATTCTCGGGGTCGCCGTATTTCCAGACGTCACCTGCCGCGGCCGCCATCGCGGCAATCGCACGCGGGCTCGGGCCGAAGCCATTCTCGTTCGCGCCCAGCCGCGCGGCAAAGGGGCGGGCGCGCAGACGCTCCTGCGTCTCGGGGCCGACGAAGGGCACGGTCGAGGGCAGGGCGGCGGCAAGCGGGGTATAACGAGGTCCGGTCATGGCCAGAGAGCTATTGCCAAACCGGAATTCCCGCAAGGTGGTTTCGTTGCGTCACACCCCGCCCGGGGCCGTCGCACAGCACGGGGCGGGTGCTAGAGTGGCGCCAGATGGAGGAGCCAATGAACAAAGTCACGATCGAAGAACAGGGCCCGGTGGCGATTGTGCGCCTGAACCGGCCCGACAAGATGAATGCGGTCGACATGCAGATGATCGACGAGGTGATCGCGGCGGGCGAAGCGCTGGCCGCGCGTGCCGATCTGCGCGCCGTGGTGCTGACGGGTGCAGGGCGGGCATTTTGCGCGGGGCTGGATGTGGCCAATTTCGCGGCACTTGCGATGGGCGACCCCGAGGCGCTGATCATGCCGCGCAGCCATGGCGCCGCGAACCGGTTTCAACAGTTTTCGCTGGTGTGGCGCGCGCTGCCGGTGCCGGTGATTGCCGCGCTGCACGGCGTGGCCTTCGGTGCAGGCTTCCAGCTGGCGCTGGGGGCCGACATGCGGGTGGCGGCGCCGGGCACCCGACTGTCGGTAATGGAAATGAAGTGGGGCCTTGTGCCCGATATGGGTGGCATGGTCACGCTGCCGGAACTGACCCGCGCGGATGTTGTCCGCCGCCTGACCTATTCGGCCGAGGAATTCACTGCTGAACAGGCCGAAAGCTGGGGACTGGTGAGCGAAATCGCCGCCGATCCGCTGGCACGCGCGGTGGAGCTGGCTCAGGCCATCGCCGGGCGCAGCCCCTCGGCCATTCGTGCGGCGAAACGGCTGATCGCCACGGCCTACACCGCGCCCGAGGCCGAGGTTTTGCTGGCCGAAAGCCGCGAACAGACCGATTTGATCGGCAAGCCCGACCAGATGGAGGTGATCGCCGCCAACATGCAGGGCCGCGCGCCAAAGTTCGGCTGACCTGCCTGCTGGATAGGGTGGATTTGAGTATTTGGACCAAGAAGAAGAGGCGTTTTCTTCTTGGCAAGAATACTCCCGCCGGAGGCATCCGCCGTATGAAAACGGCCCCGCAGAGGAAACTGCGGGGCCGCGATGTCAAAAGGGGCCGGGCTTAGCCCAGTTCGGCCAGACGCTTCACCGCGGCGGCGACCTTCTCGGCCTCTTCGCTGCGCGCGGCCAGGTTGTCGCGGCTTTCCTCGATCACCTCTTCCGCCGCATTGGCGATGAATTTCGGGTTTTCCAGCTTCGCGCGCAGGCCTGCGGCCTCTTTTTCCAGCTTGGCCAGCGCCTTTTCCAGCCGCGCCTTTTCGGCCTTCACGTCGATCACGCCTTCCAGCGGCAGCCCGAAGACCGCCCCCGGCGCCGCGATCGAGATCGAGCCTTTGGGGATCGCCGTTTCGGTCAGGCTGTCGATCCGGGCGAGTTTGAAGATCAGCGCCTCGTTGCGCGCCAGTGCCGCGCGCGCGGCCGTGTCGGCCTCGGCCAGAACCATCGGCAGCTTGAGCCCCACCGGCACGCCCATCTGTGCGCGGGACGAGCGGATATCCTCGATCAGCCCGATCACCCAGTTCATTTCGCGGTCGGCCTCGGCGTCGATCAGTCCGGCGCCATAGGTCGGCCAGTCGGCATGCACCAGCATCTTCGCACGCCCGCCTTCGGGCGCCGTCAGGCCCCACAGCTCTTCGGTGATGAAGGGCATGATCGGGTGCAGCAGGATGAAGCACTGATCCAGCACCCAGGCCATGGTTTCGCGGGTTTCCGCCGCTTCGTCGCCATCAAACAGGGGCTTCGCGAATTCGACATACCAGTCGCAGACCTTGCCCCAGACAAAGCCATAAAGCGCCTGCGCCGCATCGTTGAAGCGATAGGCCGCCAGCGCCGCATCCACGGTTTCGCGCACGCGCGCGGTTTCCCCGATGATCCAGCGGTTCACGGTATGGCCGGGCGCAGGCACGCCCGCCGCACGCGGCGCCGCAAAGACGCCGTTCATTTCGGCAAAGCGCGTGGCGTTCCAGATCTTCGTGCCGAAGTTGCGATAGCCCGCGATCCGGTCTTTCGAAAGTTTCAGCACACCCCCCAAGGCCGCCATCGAGGCATTGGTGAAGCGCAGCGCGTCGGCGCCGAATTCGTCGATGATTTCCAGCGGGTCGATCACGTTGCCCGTGGTCTTCGACATCTTCTTGCCCTTCTCGTCGCGGACGAGCTGATGCAGATAGACGGTGTGGAAGGGCACCTCGCCGGTCACGGCCAGTTGCATCATCATCATCCGGGCGACCCAGAAGAACAGGATGTCAAAGCCTGTGACCAGAACGTCGGTCGGGAAATACTTGCGCATTTCCGGCGTGTCCTCGGGCCAGCCCAGCGTGCCGATCGGCCAGAGGCCCGAGCTGAACCAGGTGTCGAGCACGTCGGGGTCGCGGGCTAGATCGATGCGGGTTATCGAGACTTTCTCAAGGTTTCCGACACCTCCTGCCACAGGATTCGGGCCCTTACGCTTGCCGTCCGCCGGGGGCAGCTTATCGAATTTCGAGAACCTAATGTCGATGCCGTCGCCGTAAAATGCTTTCGCCTGATCGATGATCTCCGCTTCGTTCGCAGCGCAGAAGATCTTCATCGGATTATAAGTCAGAGCGTCCATTCCGTGATTTTCTAGGGACAGGCCTTCGACGATTTCCGGCCCATACCACACGGGGATTTGGTGCCCCCACCACAGTTGGCGGGAAATGCACCAGGGTTCGATGTTTTCCAGCCAGTGGTAATAGGTCTTCTCGCCGGCCTCGGGCATGATGACGGTGCGGCCTTCGCGCACGGCGTCCAGCGCGGGGCCGACGATCTTTGCGGCGTCCACATACCACTGGTCGGTCAGCATCGGCTCGATCACGACCTTGGAGCGGTCGCCGAAGGGCTGCATGATGGGCTTCGCCTCGACCAGCGGCACGAGGCTGGTTTCCTCGTCACGCTCATCCCCGCCCTCTTCGCTGTCGACGGGCGCCTTGCCGGCCTTCTTGCCCAGACGCGGGTCGTTTTCGGGGACCATCACGGCCAGCCCCTCGCGGGTGATCGCCTCGACCACCGCCGTGCGGGCCTCGAGCCGGTCAAGACCGCGCAGCTCTTCGGGGACAAGGTTCAGCGTGTCGACCTCGGCCTCGGTGAAGGCGGCGCCGCGCGAGATTTCCATGGCGCGGGCTGCGCAGTCTTCGTAGCTGGCGCCATCGGCACGCATCGCGCCCTTGGTGTCCATCAGGCGATACATCGGCAGGCCGGCGCGTTTGGCGACCTGATAGTCGTTGAAGTCATGCGCGCCGGTGATCTTCACCGCGCCCGAGCCGAAACTCGGATCAGGGTATTCGTCGGTGATGATCGGGATCAGGCGGCGGTGTTCCTTGGGGCCCACCGGAATTTCGCACAGCATGCCGACGATCGGCGCATAGCGTTCGTCCGACGGATGCACCGCGACCGCGCCATCGCCCAGCATGGTTTCGGGGCGGGTCGTCGCGATCGAGATATAGTCGCGCTCTTCGGTGAACAGGATGGTCCCGTCCTCGTCCTTCTCGACATAAGTATAGGTGGCGCCACCCGCCAGCGGGTATTTGAAGTGCCACATATGGCCCGCGACTTCGATATTCTCGACCTCGAGGTCGGAGATCGCGGTTTCGAAGTGGGGGTCCCAGTTCACCAGCCGCTTGCCGCGGTAGATCAGGCCCTTGTTATACATGTCCACGAAGACCTTGATGACGGCATCGTGGAAATTGCCTTCCTCGCCCGCGGGCGCGCCCGGGGCGCCCGACATGGTGAAGGCATTGCGCGACCAGTCGCAGGAACTGCCCAGCCGCTGCAACTGGTTGATGATGGTCTGGCCGTATTGGCCCTTCCATTCCCACACCTTTTCCAGAAACTTCTCGCGGCCCAGTTCAGTGCGCTTGGGTTGCTGGGTTTTCGCCAGCTCCTTTTCCACCATCAGCTGGGTCGCGATGCCTGCGTGGTCCTGCCCGGGCTGCCACAGCGTGTCGAAGCCGCGCATCCGGTGCCAGCGGATCAGGATGTCCTGGATCGTGTTGTTGAAGGCGTGGCCGACATGCAGGGCGCCGGTGACATTGGGCGGCGGGATCATGACGGTGAAACTCTCGGCCCCGGGGCGCGCATTGGCGCCCGCCTTGAAGGCCTCTGCCTCTTGCCATTTCGCATAGATCCGCGGCTCGGCTTCCTGCGCGTCGAACTTGGTTTCCATCGTCATCTGTCACGTCCTTTCCGGGCTTGGCGCTTCTTAGCGCGCAGGCCCTGCAAGGAAAAGCCTTTCCGGCATGGGCAAGGAGGCAGGGGGCGCTGCCCCCGCGCGCAGGCGCGCTCCCCCGGGATATTTTATCCAGAGTGAATGGGTGTCTTTCTCTTTGGTCGAAATATCCCGGGGGTCCGGGGGCTGGCCCCCGGTGCCTTTTGCTCAGACCGCGCGGTCGAGCTTGGTGGACAGGTGGATCATGCTTTCGGAATTGAGCACCCCGGGCAGCCCGCCGATCTCATCCAGCACCTTGTCGAGTTGCGCGGTCGAGTTGGCGGCGACCTGCAGCAACAGATCGACCCGCCCCGAGGTGGTCGAGATCCGCTCGACCTCGGGGATCGTCTTGAGCCTCCCCAGGATCGCCGGTTGCTGGCGCAGTTCGATTTCCAGCAAAACGGTGGCGCGCAAGCGGCCGGCCCGCGCGGCTTCGCCCAGTTTCACGGTATAGCCCGCGATCACGCCCGAGGTTTCCAGCCGCTCCAGCCGTGCCTGCACGGTGGAGCGCGCGACCTTCAGCCGCCGCGCCATCGTCGACAGCGTGATCCGCGCATCCCCCGACAACAGCCCCAGAATGGCCTGATCCAGTTCATCCATGCCTCACCTGTCAATTTAACCGGAATTTTCGTCATTATAACGAAGTTTCGCAGCAAATATACTCTTTTGATCGGTGAAAATGTTCATCATATCGCGGAGCATGAGAAGACAGGAAAAGGGCGGCTCATACGCACCTGGCCTGGGTATGGTTGAAGCGCGCAAGCGTCTCCCGACCCGAGAAGCGGGGCAAGAGGTAGCTGCAACTATTGGCGGGGAGAGCCGATGGGACTGTCGAAAACGATCTGGGCGAAGCCCTCTGAAATCATTCGGGTGAAGGGGCCCGATCATCCGGTGCTGGTCTGTGCGCCCACGGTCTTGCAGGCCACTGCGCGCCGGTTTCTGCGCGGTTTTCCGGGGCTGGTGACCTATGCGGTCAAGTCCAACCCCGAGGAAATGGTGATCCAGAATCTGGTCGCTGCGGGGATCAAGGGGTTCGATGTGGCTTCGCCCTTCGAGATCGACCTGATCCGCCGTTTGGCGCCGGGGGCGGCGCTGCATTACAACAATCCGGTGCGCGGCCGCGACGAGATCGCCCATGCGGTAAAGGCCGGGGTGAAAAGCTGGTCGGTCGATTCGGCGTCGGAACTGGACAAGCTGATCGCGATGGTCCCGGCCGAGGGCTGCGAAATCTCGGTCCGGTTCAAATTGCCGGTGGCGGGCGCAGCCTATAATTTCGGCGCGAAATTCGGCGCCACGCCCGATCTGGCGGTGCCGCTGCTGGCACGGGTCGCGGCGGCGGGGTTCATTCCGTCGCTGACCTTCCACCCCGGCACGCAATGCACCGATCCGATGGCCTGGGATGCCTATATTCGCACCGCCGCCCGGATCTGTGCGGAGGCGGGCGTGCGCGCCGCGCGGCTGAACGTGGGCGGCGGCTTTCCGTCGCACCGCACCACGGGCGCCGCGCCCGCGCTGGAGCAGATCTTCACGCTGATCGACCGGGTGGCGACCGAGGCCTTTGGCGCCGACCGCCCCGCGCTGGTGTGCGAGCCGGGCCGCGGTCTGGTTGGCGATGCCTTCAGCCTGATCACCCGCGTCAAGGCGCTGCGCGACGACAGCCATGTGTTCCTGAACGACGGGGTCTATGGCTGTCTGGCCGAATTGCCGCTGCTTGGCACCATCGACCGGATCGAGGTGTTCTCGCCCGAGGGCGTGGCGCGCAGTGCCGCGCCGGTGGAACGCGTGGTGTTTGGGCCGACCTGCGATTCGGTCGACCGGCTGCCGGGGCAGCTGGCGCTGCCGGGCGATCTGACCGAAGGCGATTTCATCGTGTTTCAGGGGATGGGCGCCTATTCTGCGGGGCTGAATACCCGGTTCAACGGCTTCGGCGCGGTCGAACTGGCCACCGTGATGGCGCTGCAGGGGTAATTCACTGCATCGTCAATGACCTGTTGAGGACCTTGCCCTATAGTTCAGGGCAAGGTCTTTTCAGTCGGGCGGCCCAGATGACACGGAAATCCCCCCTGCGCCGGAAAGCGGCGGGCTGATGCGCGGTCTGGTGGAGCGCATCTTTGCGCTGCTGCGGCGGCGCACGGCCAAGGCTCCGGGGGCGGGCCTGCCGGTTGCGCGTGCCGGTCGCGGGCCGGTGGATCATGTGGTGCTGCTAGACGGCACGATGGGCGCGCTTGACGGTCAGCGGATTACCTCGATCGGGCTGATCTGGCGGTTCCTGCGCCGGTCCAATCCGCGGATTTCCACCTATTACGGCAAGGGGCTGCAATGGCGCGACTGGCGCGATTTTTCCGCGGTCTGGCAGGGGTGGGGCGTCAATCGGCAGATCCTGCGCGCCTATGGCTGGCTGTCGATGCGCTATCGCCCGGGGGACCGGATCTTCCTGATCGGCTATTCCCGCGGCGGCTTTGCCGCGCGTTCGCTGGCCGGGCTTATCGAGCGGGTCGGTCTGCTGCGCCCCGAGGCCGCGACCGAACGCAACACGCGCCTTGCCTGGCGCTATTACGAGGCGGTCGAGACACCGCCCGTCGCAGCCGTGTTCCGCCGACGCTTCTGCCATGACAGCGTGCGCATCGAGATGGTGGGCGCCTTCGACACGGTGCGCGGGATGGGGCTGCAACTGCCGTTCCTGTGGATGCTGAGCGAACCGCGCTACCGGTTTCACGATCATCATCTGGGCGCCTCGGTGCATCACGGCTATCAGGCGCTGGCACTGGACGAGACGCGGTCTGTTCTGGAACCGCTGATCTGGGATTGCGAGGGCACCGGCGCCACCCGGATCGAACAGGTCTGGTTCCGGGGCTGCCATGGCGACATCGGCGGTCAGCTGAGCGGGTTCGAGGCGGCGCGGCCCTTGGCAAATATTCCGCTGGTCTGGATGCTGGAGCGTGCCGCGGATCTGGGCCTTGACCTGCCGCCCGGCTGGCAGGATGCATTCCCGACCGACCCGGCGGCACCGCCCGTCGGCTCCTGGCGGCGCTGGGGCAAGTTTTTCATTTTGCGCGCGCCGCGCCTTGTCGGGCGCGACGCGTCGGAACGTATCCATGAAACTGCGCTCAGCCCGTCGCGCAACTGGCACCTGATCTTGCGGCCCTGGTTTGCGCGGCGCGACCGGCGGGCCGAGCTATTGCGGCGTGCCCATGACGAAACAGGTGGCGGAGCCGGTGGCATAGAGCTTGCCGTCCGCCACCCCCCGGATCTCGCCCCGGGCGACCCCGGTTGAGCGGCCCAGGTGCATCAGCTCGCCGATCCCCACGACCTCGGTGCCGACGGGGATCGCGCGCAGCATGTTGACCTTGTATTCCAGCGTGGTCTGATACTGCCCGCGCGGCAGGCCCGAAATCACCGCGCAGGTCAGGCAGGTGTCCAAGATCACCCCATACCAGCCGCCATGCACGCCGCCAAAGGCGTTGGTATGGGCGAATTGCGGGGTGCCGGTGACTTCGACGCGGCCCGCCTCGGCCTTGGTGACGCGATAATTCGTCACCTGCGCCAGCGTGGTCGCGGGCACCTCGCCCGTCAGCATCTTCTGCATGTATTCAAGCCCCGACATCTGCTGCAACGCCTCGAGCGGCAGGAAATCGGCGGGGCTTTCGGCGAATTTCTGTTCGGCCATCTGTCTCTCCCTTTTGGCGCAGATTAACGTTGCGGCAGGGCAGGGAAAGGGGGAGGCCAAGTTCCGTAGCGTCACGAAAAAGGAGGCCGCAGCCCCCTTCTTCTTGGATCAAATACGCATTCGACGGCAGGGCGTGCGTGCCGCGGCGCCCTCAGGCCACGTTTTCCAGCACCGCATCCGGGGTGATGCCGAGCGCGTGGCACACATCGCGGGTCATCTGCGGGCGGTTGAGCGTGTAGAAATGCAGGTCTTCGACCCCGCCCTCGATCAGCTTGTCGCACAGTTCGGTGCACAGCGCGGTGGCCAGCAATTGCTCGCGGTCGTCGCGCACGGCCGCCGTGAACGCCTCTTCGACCCAGGCCGGGACCGAGGTGCCGCAGCGCTGCGCGAAGTTCTTGGCGCCTTTCCACGACTGGATCGGCAGGATGCCCGGAATGATCTTGGCGGTGATCCCTTCCTTCACGCAGGCATCGCGGAACCGGAAGAACGTGTCTGCCTCGAAGAAGAACTGCGTGATCGCACTGGTCGCGCCTGCATCGCATTTGCGTTTCAGCCAGCGCACATCGGCCAGCGTGTCGGCCGCTTCGGGGTGCGGTTCGGGATAGGCGCCGCAGCGGATGGTGAAGCGCCCGTCTTCGGCCAGCGCTTCGATCAGCTCGACCGAGCTGGCAAAGCCTTCGGGATGGGGCGTGAACCGCGCGGCCCCTTTCGGCGGGTCGCCCCGCAGCGCCACGATCTCGGTCACGCCGACCTCGGCATAGGAATTCACGATCTCCATCGTCTCGGCGCGGGTCGCATCGACACAGGTCAGATGCGCGGCGACGTTCAGGCCATAGTGCTTGTGGATCGTCGCCACCGCCTCGTGGGTCAGCTTGCGCGTGGTGCCGCCGGCACCATAGGTCACCGACACGAAGCCGGGCTTCAGCGGCGCCAGCACCTGCGCCGTTTCCCACAGCCGGAACGACGCGTCGAGCGACTGCGGCGGGAAGAATTCGAAGGAAACATTCGGCGTGGTCATGGTGCTGTCCTCTTGGCTTGCCCCCTTGTGCCAGATTCTCGAATGTGAGACAAATTCATAATCCTCAAGATTGTTATGAGTTTGCCCGCAAGATGCACATCGAATTTCGCCACCTGCGCACGATCAAGGCCATTCACGATGCGGGTGGTCTGGCGCGGGCTGCGGATGTCCTGCACATCACTCAAAGCGCATTGTCCCATCAGGTCAAGGGGTTGGAGGATCAGGCCGGGGTAGAACTGTTCGTGCGCCGGTCGAAACCGCTGAAACTGTCGGCGGCGGGTATGAAATTGCTGCGGCTGGCCGAACGCATCCTGCCCGAGATCGAGGCGATGGAAGAGGAATTCGATGCGCTGCGCCAGGGTCGCGCCGGGCGGCTGCACATCGCGATTGAATGCCACGCCTGTTTCGACTGGCTGTTCCCGGTGCTGGAACAGTTCCGCCGCGCCTGGCCCGATATCGACATCGACATCCGCCCCGGTCTGGCCTTCACTGCGCTGGCGGCGCTGGCGCGGGAAGAGGTCGATCTGGTGATCTCGTCCGACCCCGAAACGCTGGAAGGCATCACCTTCAACCCGCTGTTCGACTATTCGCCGACCTTCATTGCGGCGTCGAACAGCCCGCTGGCGCAAAAGCCCTTTGTCGTGGCCGAGGATTTCGCCGATCAGACGCTGATCACCTATCCGGTGGACCGGGCGCGCTCGGACGTGTTTTCACAGCTGCTGACGCCTGCGCGGGTCGAACCGCGCGCGCATCGGCAGGTCGAACTGACGACGGTGATCCTGATGCTGGTGGCCTCGGGGCGCGGGGTGGCGGTGTTGCCCGACTGGGTGCTGCGCGAGGTGAAATATCAGCCCGATTACATCACCCGGCCGGTGACCGAACACGGGCTGACCAAGCGCCTGTATGCCGCGACCCGGACCGAAGACGTGACCGAGCCGTTCATGGCGCATTTCCTGCGGCTGGCCCGGACAGAGCCGGTCAAGCTGCAACGTGCCTGACCTGCCGTCCTGCGGGGCGTTTGGCGTGCCAAACCCCTTGGAATCCTGCGCCCGCCCGCGTATAGGCAGCGCTTGAACCGAAGGAGCATCGCATGCAAGGCAGCGCAAACCTCAACCTGATGATCAAAGCGGCCCGCAAGGCCGGTCGCGCGCTCGTGAAGGATTTCCGCGAGGTCGAGAACCTGCAGGTTTCGTCCAAGGGGCCGGGCGACTTCGTGTCGAAGGCCGATCGCGAGGCCGAACGGATCATCAAGGAAGAGCTGCGCGGGGCGCGTCCCTCCTATGGCTGGCTGGGCGAGGAAACCGGCGAGGCCGCGGGCGAAGACCCGACGCGCCGCTGGATCGTCGACCCGCTGGATGGCACGACGAACTTCCTGCACGGCCTGCCGCATTGGGCGGTGTCGATCGCGTTGGAACACAAGGGCGAAATCGTCGCCGGTGTGGTGTTCGACGCAGCCAAGGACGAACTTTATTACGCCGAAAAGGGCCTTGGCGCTTTCGTCAACGAAAGCCGTCTGCGTGTGTCGGGGCGGCGCAACATGATCGAGGCGATCTTCGCCACCGGCGTGCCCTTCGGCGGCAAGTCGACCCTGCCCGCGACGCTGCAGGATCTGGCCCGTTTGATGCCGGTGTGCGCCGGTGTGCGCCGCTTCGGTTCGGCGGCGCTGGATCTGGCCTATGTCGCTGCGGGCCGCTACGACGGCTATTGGGAACGGGGGATTCAGCCCTGGGATATGGCTGCCGGACTGATTCTGGTGAAAGAGGCGGGCGGTTTCGTCGGCCCGGTGCGCGAAGGCCGCGACATCCTCGAATCGGGCGCGGTGATCGCGGGCAATGCCGAGTTGTTCGACCCGCTGTGCAAGATCCTGCGTCAGCCGGCCTGATCTGTTCTAAATCTGTTCTCGCGGGCGGCCAAGGCTACCCGCCATGAACGAAATGGGAACATCTGCGCGTTTCGTTCACGCCTTGTTCACCCTGTTGTGACAATCTTCCCGCATCAGAAAATCGCGGGATGTTCACCATGCTTCAAGACATTACCTGGACCCGGGCCGGTCAGATCTTTGCCAGCGCACGCCCCATCGGCGCATTGTTTCCGCTGGAATCGGCCATGGATGAAATCGGTCGTGCGGCGCGCGATCTGGCCTTTTGCGAGGCGGCAGAAGCGATTGCCGACAACCGCATCGTGGCGCTGCGCGAGATGATCGCGGCCTGCGAGGCCGAGATGTCTGTGCAAAGCGATGCGGTTGCGGCCGAGTTGCAGGCGGCGCGCGAGGGGCTGGGCGAGGAACTCGCGTCCTTCGAGGAAACCCGCCCGCTGGAGGCCGCCTTTCGCGCCGATCAGCGCGATGAGGCCTGCGCCCGGATCACGGCGGCGCAAAAGCGGCTGCGCGGGTTTGTCGCCAACCCCTTGCAGGAGGCCGACCTGTTCGACCCCGCGCTAAGCCGGGAAGAGGCGGTCGAACTGGCCTGCGCGGCCCTGGCACGCAGCCCCGAGGACATCGTCCTGGCCGCCCGCGCCGAGGCACGGGCCCGTATCGCGGGCGCGCCGATCCCGGTGCCGGAGGAACAGAATTACCACTTCACCCAGCCCGAAGGCTGGACCGCCTGGCTCGCCACCCGGCTGGCGGCCCGCACGGGCGCGGCGATGCGCGGTTGACCCACCCCGGGGCTCAGTCGCGCTTCGGGATGGTCAGCCCACGCGCCACTGCCGGACGGGCCATAAAACGATCCAGATAGGCGGGCACGGCGCGCAGATCGTCCCAGCCGGTAATATCGCCTGCCTTGTAAAAATCACGCAGCGTGCGCAGCCAGGGCGCAATCGCGATGTCGGCAATGGAATAGGCGCCCGCGATCCATTCGCGCCCCGTCAGCGCCCCATCAAGCACCTGCAGCAGCCGCGCCACTTCGGCGCGGTAGCGTTCCTTCGGGCGGGGATCTTCGATCTCTTTGCCGGCAAAGCTGTGGAAAAATCCGAGCTGACCGAACATCGGCCCGATGCCGCCCATCTGGAACATCAGCCATTGCAGCACTTCGTAGCGATTGGCCTGCGTCAGAAGCTGCCCGGTTTTTTCCGCCAGATAAATCAGGATCGCGCCACTTTCGAACAGCGCCAGTGGCCGCCCGTCCGGCCCGTTCGGGTCGATGATCGCGGGTATCTTGTTATTGGGGTTGAGCGACAGGAATTCGGGCGTCATCTGGTCATTTGTATCGAACCGCACCAGATGCGGCTCGTAGGCGAGCCCGACCTCCTCAAGCATGATCGACACCTTCACCCCGTTGGGCGTGGGCAGCGAATAAAGCTGGATCACCGACGGATCGGCGGCGGGCCAGCGGCGGGTGATCGGAAAGGTGTTCAGATCGCTCATGGGTCGCTCCTGTTTGTCGGGGGGAAACAGAGCAGAAAATCCCCCCAAGCAAAAGATGCGAGAAGGCAAAGAATATGTTAATCGCTGCACTGACGTATATGCAGTTTTGCGGGCTTACGCAGGGGACAACCAATGATCAACGAGTTCAAGAATTTCATCGCCAAGGGCAATGTCATGGACATGGCTGTCGGCATCATCATCGGGGCGGCCTTCACCGCGATCGTGACATCGCTGGTGTCCGATCTGATCAACCCGATCATCGGCGTCATCACTGGCGGGATCGATTTTTCGAATCTGTTCGTGAATCTGGGCGAGGGCGAATTCGCCTCGCTGGCTGCCGCCCGTGAAGCGGGCGCGCCCGTCTTCGCCTATGGCGCGTTCATCACGGCGGTCATCAACTTCCTGATTATCGCCTTTGTCGTGTTCTTGCTGGTCAAGCTGGTGAACCGGGTCAAGGAAGCCGCCGAAACCCCGGTTGAAGAGGCGCCCGCCGCGCCTGCGGGGCCGAGCGAGCTGGACGTTCTGCTGGAAATCCGCGACGCGCTGAAGAAATAAGCTGCGCGCAGGTGGAAAGGCCCGGTCGCAAGACCGGGCCTTTTGATTACAGCGCCAGCGCGTCGGCGCCGGTGATATAGGGCAGGTTCAGCGCCTGGCCCACCGCCGGATAGGTGATCTGGCCCGCGTGCACGTTCAACCCGTTCAACAGATGCGGATCGTCGGCGCAGGCCTTCTTCCAGCCCTTGTCGGCCAGTGCCAGCAGGAAGGGCAGGGTGGCATTGCCCAGGGCCTGTGTGGCGGTGCGGGCGGCCGCGCCCGGCATGTTGGCGACGCAATAATGGATGATGCCATCGACCTCGTAGATCGGGCTTTCATGGGTCGTGGCGCGCGAGGTTTCAAAGCAACCGCCCTGGTCGATTGCCACATCCACCAGAACGGCGCCCGGTTTCATCGTGGCCAGCATCTCGCGCGTTACCAGTTTGGGCGCGGCGGCCCCGGGGATCAGCACGGCGCCGATCACCATGTCGGCCTCGGTCACCAGTTGGGCGGTGGCTCTGCGCTCGGAATACTGGGTGGTCAGGCGGCCCATGAAGATGTCGTCCAGATAGCTGAGCCGCGCGACCGAACGATCCAGCACCGTCACATTCGCGCCCATGCCGCTGGCCACCCGCGCGGCCGCCGTGCCCACCACGCCGCCGCCGATCACGACGACATTGGCGGGCCGCACGCCCGGCACACCGCCCATCAGCACACCGCGCCCGCCATTGGCCTTTTGCAGCGCCCAGGCCCCGACCTGCGGCGCCAGCCGACCCGCCACCTCGGACATCGGCGCCAGCAGCGGCAGCCCCCCGTTGCGGTCGGTCACGGTTTCATAGGCGATGCAGGTCGCCCCCGAGGCGATCAGGTCGCGCGTCTGTGCCGGATCGGGCGCCAGATGCAGATAGGTGAACAGAACCTGCCCCTTGCGCAGCATCGCGCGTTCCGCGGCCTGCGGTTCCTTGACCTTCACCACCATCTCGGCTTCGGCAAAGACGGCGGCCGCATCGGGCGCGATCTGTGCCCCTGCGGCGGTATAATCCTCGTCCGAAAATCCCGATCCCACGCCTGCGCCGGCCTCGATCAGCACCTGATGGCCGCGCGCCACCGCCTCTTGTGCGGCGGCGGGCGTGATGCCGACCCGGAACTCCTGCGCCTTGATTTCGCGCACGCATCCGATTTTCATCTGGTCTCCTCCTCGATCCAGAAATCCCTTTATCGCCCCAGTCTGCGCGCCTTCGGCTGCAAATGTGTTGAAATCCGATTGCCATTTTGCGGAATATCCACGCATATCTTCGATCAAGAACCAAAAACAGCGAAGAAACTTGCGCAGAAATGACACTGGACGCCACAGATCGCCGCATCCTGACCGTGCTGCAAAAGCAGGGCCGGATGTCGAATGCCGAATTGTCCGAACGGGTGAACCTGTCGGCCTCGGCCTGCCACCGCCGGGTGCAGCGGTTGGAAGAAGACGGCTATATCCGGGATTATGTGGCGCTGCTGGATGCGCGCAAACTGGGCCGCCCGACCACGGTTTTCGTGGAAATCACCCTGTCGGGGCAGGCCGACGAGGTGCTGGAGGCCTTTGAGCGCGAGGTCAAGAAGATCCCCGATGTGCTGGAATGTCACCTGATGGCGGGCTCGGCCGATTACCTGCTGAAAGTGGTGGCCGAAGATACCGAGGATTTCGCCCGCATCCACCGCGCGAAACTGGCGCGGCTGCCCGGCGTGCAGGGCATGCAGTCGAGTTTCGCGCTGCGCACCGTGTTCAAGACCACCGCGCTGCCGGTCTAGTCGCGCCAGAACCGCGGCATCACCAGCACCAGGATCGCCAGAAGCCCCAGCCGCCCCAGCAGCATCGCCAGCGTCATCAGCCATGTTGCCAGATCGTTGAAGTCGATCATCGTGCCGGTGCGTGCCACCAGCGGCCCGACGCCGAAGCCGATATTGCCCAGACAGCCCCAGATCGCAAACAGCGACGAGGTGAAATCGACCCCGGTCATCGACAGCGCCACCGACAGAACGCCCAGCGTCAGGATATAGCCCGAGACATGCAGCATCAGCGGGCCCAGCGTGGTTTCGTCCAGAGCGGTGCCGCCATAGCGGGGCGGCACGATCCGGTGGGGCGCGTGCAACTGCAACACGGCAGCGCGGATCGCGGCCAGCGTGGCCTGCACGCGAAACACCGACAGCGCCCCCGAACTGGACCCGGTGCAACCGCCCACCATGCCGACCAGAAACGCCATCACCATCGCGAATGCGCCCCACGGCTCCACCGCGCTCACGCCGAATCCGGTGCCGGTCAGCAGCGAGGCGAAGTTGAACGTGGTCTCGCGCAGGATCTGCTCGACCGGCAGGGATTCCCGCGACAGTCGATAAAGGATCATCACCGCGCAGAAATAGCCATACCAGCGCAGGAAGGCGCGGACCTGCAGATCGCGCCACAGCGGCACGGGCTGGCCGTGCACCAGCTGAAAAAAGCGGATGTAAGGCATTGCCCCCAGCAGCATGAAGACCGTGCCGGCATATTGCGCGGCGGGCGACCAGATCGCGAAATTCGCGTCATAGGTGCCAAATCCGCCCGTCGCGATCGCCGCCATCGCGTGGATCACCGCATCCAGGATCGACATGCCGCACAGCGCGAACACAAGCGCGCACAGAACCGTCAGCCCGGCATAGACCTGCAGCAACGAGATCGCGATGTCGCCCGCGCGCGGCAGAACCTTGCCCAGCGTGTCGAAGCCCTCGGTCTGGAAATAGCGCATGCCGCCGATCCGCATCACCGGCAGGAAGATCATCGCGACGAAGGCGATGCCCAGCCCCCCCATCCAGTTCAGCATGCCGCGCCATAGCACCACCGATTTCGGCAGGTCCTCCAGCCCGGAAAAGACCGTGTAGCCGGTCGTGGTGATCCCCGAGACCGCCTCGAAATAGGCATCGGTGAAGCTCACGTCCGGGTGGCCGTAGATGAAGGGCAGGGCGCCGAACAGCGGCACGAAGATCCAGATCGCCGCGGTCAGCAGATAGGCCTGCTGCAATGTCAGCCCCTTGCGCTGCCCGCTGGCACTGGCCAGCGCCAAGAGCGCGCCGAACAGAATCGTCTCGATCGCGGCCTCGAAGACCTGCGCCCAGTTCGGATCGGCCAGCGCAAAATCCAATGCCACCGGACCCAGCATCGCCACCCCGAGCGCGAGCAGGATCAGGCCGAGATGGTGAAAGACAGGGCCGAAATCGGGCATGGGCAAGCCTTGTCGCGGTTCAGATCGGGGCACAATTCACGAAACTGCGAGGACCAAAAAACCCCCGATGGCCGGGCCATGGGGGTTGATCGGTGCGGATAAATCCGCCAGCAATTCCAGCCGCTTAGAGCGCGCCTTCACGCTGAGCTTTCTTCCGCGCCAGTTTACGGGCACGGCGAACGGCTTCAGCTTTCTCGCGCGCTTTCTTGACGGAAGGCTTCTCGAAATGTTGCTTGAGCTTCATTTCACGGAAAACCCCCTCGCGCTGAAGTTTCTTCTTCAGAGCACGAAGCGCCTGTTCGACGTTGTTGTCGCGAACGCTGACCTGCATGTGGTGTCACCACCTTCCTAAGTTAGAGTTGCATCAGATTGCAGGAAGCGGCCATATAGCAAAGGCCGGGCCACTTGTCTACTGCCGCACGCGAAGGAAAACGCCATGAAAAACGACCATTTGGATGTGGATCGGATGAAGGCCGAACTGCTGGCGGCGATCACGCCGCATGTGCCTTTCGACGGCTGGTCCGACCCCGCCTTTGCTGCCGCCGTGGCCGATCTGGGGCTTGATCCGGCGCTGGCACGGCTGGTCTGCCCGCGCGGTGCGCTGGATCTGGCCGTGGCCCATCATCGCGCGGGCGATGCCGCGATGGAGGCGGCGCTGGCCGAGGCGGATCTGGAGGGGATGAAATTCCGCGACAAGATCGCCACTGCAGTGCGGCTGCGTCTGCAGGCGGCCGACCCCGAACTGGTACGCCGCGGGGCCGCGGTTTTTGCGCTGCCGCAGAACGCCGCCACCGGCAGCAAGCTGATCTGGGGCACCGCCGACCGGATCTGGACGGTGCTGGGCGACAGCAGCACCGATTACAACTGGTATTCCAAACGTCTGACGCTCTCGGGGGTCTATTCGGCGGTTGTGCTGTTCTGGATGGGCGACGACAGCGAGGGGCACGCGCAAAGCTGGGAATTCCTCGATCGCCGGATCGGGGACGTGATGCAATTCGAGAAGGTGAAGGGCAAGCTGATGAAGCTGCCCTTCGTGAAGGACATGCTGGGCGCAGTGCAGGCCCCGCAGGACAGGCCGATGCCCGGCCGGATGGGAGAGTCGCAATGACCCTGCCTTTGCAGATGACCGCCATCGAAATCAGCAGGCCCGGCGGGCCCGAGGTGCTGCGCCCGGTCACCCGCGCGGTCCCTGTGCCGGGTCAGGGCGAGATCCTGATCGAGATCGCCTATGCCGGCGTGAACCGACCCGATGCGCTGCAGCGCGCAGGCGCCTACAAGGCGCCCCCCGGTGCCTCCGATCTGCCGGGGCTGGAATGCGCGGGCCGGGTGGCGGCGGTGGGGCCGGGGGTGTCGGATTGGGCCGTGGGCGATGCGGTCTGCGCACTGCTGCCCGGGGGCGGCTATGCCGAATATGCCACCTGCCCGGCGGCCCATGCCCTGCCGGTGCCCGCCGGGATGGATCTGAAATCCGCCGCCTGCCTGCCCGAAACCTGCTTCACGGTCTGGTCCAATATCGTGATGCGCGGCGGGCTGAAAGCGGGCGAGAAATTCCTGGTGCATGGCGGATCAAGCGGCATCGGCACGACCGCGATCCAGATCGCACGGGCGCTGGGCGCGCGGGTCTTCGCCACGGCCGGATCGGCCGAGAAATGCGCGGCCTGCACGGCGCTGGGCGCCATTGCGATCAACTATCGCGAGGCGGATTTCGTCGATGTCCTGCGCGCCGAGGGCGGCGCCGATCTGATCCTCGACATGGTCGGCGGCAGTTATATCGCGCGCAATATCAAGGCACTGGCCGACGATGGCCGGATGATCTTCATCGCCTTCCTCGAAGGCCCGAAGGCCGAGATCAATTTCGCCCAGGTGATGCTGCGCCGCCTGACGATCACCGGCGCGACGCTGCGCCCGCAATCGGATGCCGCCAAGGCCGAAATCGCGCGCCAGCTGCGCGAAAGGGTCTGGCCGTTGATCGCCGCCGGCAAGCTGCGTCCGATCATCGACAGCACCTATCCGCTGACCGAGGCTGCGGCCGCGCATGCCCGGATGGAAACCAGCGCCCATATCGGCAAGATCGTGCTGGATCTGGGCCGCGGATGAGTATTTGGACCAAGAAGAAGCCCCCTTTTCTTCTTGGCAAAAATACTCCCGGGGGTGCGGGGGCAGGCAGCCCCCGCCGCGCGCAGGATCAGCGCACCCGTTCCATCAGCGCGTCGCGCATCGTGCAGTCGCGGATCACATCGGGGCCGCATTTGCGCGGTGTCAGATCCTTGCTCAGGCAGATCCGCGCTTCCTGAATGCGCCCCTGATCGCAGGTGATGGTGATCATCTCGCGGCGCAGCCCGGGGTTGGCCTCCAGAAATGCCTCTTCGACGACCGAGGCAGGCAGTTTCACATCCTTGTTCAGGGTCTCGAACACATCGGGGATGTCGATGCTGGCAAAGGCCGCGCGGGCGGTGGCGTAGTAGTCGCGGGCCGACATCCCTGCGCAGCGCCCGTGTTTTTTCCACTGATACCAGGCTGCGCCATCCGATCCCATGATGTCTTCCATCGCGGCCGATTGCATGCGCGAGGGATCGCGCGCGGTCGTGTGGCAATAGCTGGGATAGCCGCGTTCATATTGCGGCCAAAGCCCGTGCAGCACGAAGGCGGCGTCGGCCTGCGGGTCGCACTGTCGGGCATTGCGGCCCGCGCCATCGGTGGCGCACCAGCCGGGCGACCAGGACAGGGACAGGACGTAATAGTCGAAATCCCCCGCCCGTTCGCCCTCGGCCCAGACAGGGTTGGCCAGGCACAGCAGGGCGGCAAGGGCTGAAAGTCTCATTTTCTCTTTCCTCCGGCCGGATTCGGCACTATATACGGGCGCAATTCCCCCCAGAAATGGACCGCGGTCACGGGAAGCACCCGACCGCAGCCGATTTCACGGCCCGGGAGAGATTTGTAAAGGATGGCTCCGATGACGAACAAGCCCCTGATGGCCAAGGCGACCGCCGTGTGGCTGGTGGACAATACGACGCTGACCTTCAAGCAGATCGCGGATTTCTGCGGCATGCACGAATTGGAGGTTCAGGGCATTGCCGACGGCGACGTGGCCGTGGGTGTGAAGGGTTTCGACCCGGTGGCCTCGAGCCAGCTTGATCCGAAAGAGATCGAGAAGGGCGAAGCCGACCCGATGTACAAGCTGCGCCTGAAGTTCAACGCGGCTTCGGTGGGCGAAGACAAGCGTCGCGGCCCGCGCTACACCCCGCTGTCGAAACGTCAGGACCGCCCGAACGCGATCCTGTGGCTGGTCAAGTTCCACCCCGAACTGGCCGATGCGCAGATCGCGCGTCTGGTGGGCACGACCAAACCGACGATCGCCTCGATCCGCGAGCGCACGCACTGGAACATCCAGAACATGACGGCGATCGACCCGGTCGCGCTTGGCCTGTGCCGTCAGTCCGAACTGGACAGCGAAGTGCAGAAAGCCGCCAAGAAGAAGGCCGCCGAGGGCGGGCTGATGAGCGATGACGAGCGCCGCAAGCTGGTCTCGACCGAGCAGTCGCTGGGCATGGCGCCCGAGCCGCGGCTGCCCTCGTCGATCGCCGGGCTGGAGAATTTCTCGCTCACCCAGGACGAAGAGAAGGCCGATCCGCGCGACTTCTCGGATGCCGACAGCTTCTTCAACCTCAGCGGTGGGGATGACGAGGACGACGAAGACGACAAGTAATCGCCCGTCCAGGGGACAAAAAGGCCGCGCACTGCGCGGCCTTTTTCATGGGCGTCCCTGTCGTGGAAGGCGGGGTGGCCCCCGCCCGCCGTCTTAGATCGACAGGCAGATGTATTTCATTTCCAGGTAGTCCTCGGTGCCGTGGTGGCTGCCTTCGCGGCCCAGACCCGACTGCTTCACCCCGCCGAAAGGCGCCACCTCGGTCGAGATGATGCCGGTGTTTACGCCGACGATGCCATATTCCAGCCCTTCCTGAACGCGGGTAATCCGGCCGATGTCGCGGGCGTAGAAATAGCTGGCCAGACCGAAGATCGTGGCATTCGCCTTCGCGATCACCTCTTCCTCGGTGTCGAATTTGAACAGCGGCGCTACGGGGCCGAAGGTTTCGTCGGTCGCGACCTTCATGTCCTGCGTGACCCCGGTCAGCACGGTCGGCTGGAAGAAGGTGCCGCCCAGGTCATGGCGTTTGCCGCCGGTCATCACCTTGCCGCCGCCCTTGACCACATCGGCGATGTGCTCTTCGACCTTGGCCACGGCCTTGTCCGAAATCAGCGGGCCGGTGGTGATCCCTTCATTCAGCCCGTCGCCGATGTTCAGCTTGGCAACCGCCGCGGCCAGTTTCTCGGCGAAGGCATCGTAGACCCCGGCCTGCACATAGATCCGGTTGGCGCAGACGCAGGTCTGACCGTTGTTGCGGAACTTCGACATCATCGCGCCGTCGACCGCCGCATCCAGATCGGCATCGTCGAACACGATGAAGGGCGCGTTGCCGCCCAGCTCCATCGAGCATTTCATCACCTGATCGGCGGCCTGACGCATCAGGATGCGCCCGACCTCGGTGCTGCCGGTGAAGGTCAGCTTGCGCACGGCGTGGTTTTCGCAGAATTCCTTGCCGATGTCCGAGGCCTTGGTCGAGGTGATGACCGAGAAAATCCCCTTCGGCAGGCCCGCGCGTTCGCCCAGCACGGCCAGCGCCAGCGCCGAAAGCGGCGTTTCCGAAGCGGGGCGCGCGACGAAGCCACAGCCCACCGCCAGCGCCGGGCCGCATTTGCGGGTGATCATCGCATTGGGGAAGTTCCACGGCGTGATCGAGCCGACAACGCCGATCGGCTGCTTGATGACCTGAATGCGCTTGTCGCGCATGTGGCCGGGGATGGTTTCGCCGTAGATCCGTTTGGCCTCTTCGCCGAACCATTCGATGAAGCTTGCGCCATAGGCGATCTCGCCCTTCGCCTCGGGCAGCGGCTTGCCCATTTCGGCGGTCAGGATCGCGCCCAGATCGTCCTGGTTGGCCATCATCAGGTCGAACCACTTGCGCAGCACCTGCGCGCGTTCCTTGCCGGTGCGCGCGGCCCAGTCCTTCATCGCCTCTTGTGCGGCGGCGATGGCGCGGGCGGTCTCGGCGCGGCCCAGATCGGGGACCGAGCAGATCACATCGCCCCGGGCGGGGTTGGTCACGTCAAAGCGCGCGCC
Source organism: Rhodobacteraceae bacterium UBA6796 (assembly GCA_002452815.1). Taxonomy (GTDB): domain Bacteria; phylum Pseudomonadota; class Alphaproteobacteria; order Rhodobacterales; family Rhodobacteraceae; genus Rhodobacter. The sequence goes on along the minus strand of DKFM01000017.1, from coordinate 59,449 downwards.
ATCATCGGCCTCGACCCACTCGCCCGCCACGAAGGCGCGGGTTTCAAGCAGGCTCGGGTCCTTGAGCAGCGATTTCAGATCGGTAGTGGTGTCGAGCATGGGTCATCCTCCCGGGGTTTGGGCATTCCCGAAGGGAAGCACGCGGCGGCGGGCTTGTCCATCCGCCCGAATGGTCAGCGCAGGGCGCGTCATTTGCCGAAGCGGCGCATCGCCTTGCCAATCTGGCAGATCAGGCGCCGAAGCGCGCCTGCCAGCAGGGTTGCAGATCGCCGGGCATGGGCTGCGCGGCATGGATCGCGCGGGCGATCGCGCGCGCCAGACACGAGGCCGCGGCATGGCCCAGAACGAACGGGTCCGCGACCGGATCGGGCAGGGCGCGCGCGCCGGTGGCCGCGGCAAAGACCAGATCGCCGTCAAAGGGCGTGTGGCTTGGCACCAGGGCGCGCGCCATCCCGTCATGCGCGGCCACGGCCATGCGCGTGGCCTGCGCCTGGGTCAGCGTGGCATCGGTGGCGACGATGGCAATCGTGGTGGCCTCTCCCATCCGCTTCATCGGCGCAGGCTCGGCCCCGGCGGGATAGGCGCGCGCGGCTCCCAGACCGCCGAATTCATTGTCCAGCTCCCAGGGTGCGGCCCAGAATTCCGCGCAGTTGCCCACGCAGGCCGACCCCAGGGCATTCACCGCCACCAGCGCCCCAACGGTCAGGCCATTGTCCAGCACCGCCGAGGCAGAGCCCAAGCCCCCCTTCAGCGTGCCGGTCATCGCGCCAAAGCCCGCGCCTGCCGTGCCGATCTCGAACGCGGGCCCCGCCTGCGCCAGCGCCGCGCGTCCCAAGGCGCCATAGGGGTTCACAGACCAGCCCTTGTCGCCGCCGTTGAGCAGATCGAACAGGATCGCACCGGGCACGATCGGCACCCGAATATCCCCCACGGCAAAGCCCCGCCCCGCCGCGCGCAAGCCGTCCGCCACGCCGCCCGCCGCATCCAGCCCGAAGGCCGATCCGCCCGACAACACCAGCGCATCCACCTCTTGCACCAGCTTGTCGGGCGCCAGCAGATCGGTTTCGCGGGTGCCGGGTGCGCCACCCATCACATGCACCGCGGCCACGAAGGGGCGATCCGCCGTCAGAACGGTGCAGCCCGATCGCAGGCCCGCATCCTGGGCATTGCCGACCACCAGCCCCGCGACATCGGTAATCAGGTTTCTTGGTCCGGCGCGCATCGGTCTCCCTTTCCTGTGGCCTTTCACTTTGGCTCAAATATCCCACGGGGGTCCGGGGGTGTGAAACCCCCGGGCGGCTCAGATACAGCGCCCGCCATCCACTTCCATCGCGACGCCGGTCACCATCGCCGCCTCGTCCGAACACAGGAACAGCGCCGCATTGGCCATATCCTCGGGGGTGGAAAACCGCCCCAGCGGAATCGTCGCCAGAAAGCGCGCGCGCACCTCGGGTGTGTCCTCGCCCATGAAGCTTTTGAGCAGCGGCGTCTCGCCCGCAACCGGGTTGATCGCATTGACCCGCACCCCGAAAGGCGCCAGTTCGACCGCCATCGCCCGCGTGGCGGTGATCATCCAGCCCTTCGAGGCATTATACCAGTTCAGCCGCGGGCGCGGGCTGACCCCGGCGGTCGAGGCCACGTTCAGGATGGCGCCGCGCTCGGCCGTCTTCATCATCGGCACGATATGGCGCGCGGTCAGATAGACCGATTTCGCATTCACCGCGAAAACCCGGTCGAATTCGGCCTCGCTGACCTCTTCCATGAAGGCGGGCAGGTGGGTGGTTCCGGCGTTGTTCACCAGAATATCGACCCGTCCCCAGGTTGTGCTGGCCAGCCGCGCCATCTCGGTGACCGAGTCGTCGCGGCTCACGTCCACCTCGCAGGCCAGCCCGCCGACCTCGTCGGCCAGCGCGCGGGCGGCGGTATAGTTCATGTCGGCGATCATCACCTCGGCGCCCTCGGCCGCGAAGCGCCGCGCGATCCCCGCGCCAAACCCCGAGGCCGCGCCGGTGACAATCGCTGTTTTCCCCTCAAGTCTCATGTCGTCCTCCCATTTCACGCTCAGCCATGCCAGGCGGCCACGGTCTTCAGGGCCGAGAAACCATAGAGCGCCTCGAACCCCTTTTCGCGGCCATGGCCCGATTTGCCGGTGCCGCCGAAGGGCAGTTCGACCCCGCCACCCGCGCCGTAATTGTTCAAGAACACCTGCCCCGCGCGCAGCCGCCGCGCCAGCCGCATCGTGCGGGGCCCGTCCTGCGACCAGATCGCGGCAACAAGCCCGTATTCAGTGCCATTCGCGATTGCCACGGCCTCTTCCTCGGTATCGAAGGGGATCACCAGCTGCGCGGGACCAAAGATTTCCTCTTGCGCCAGCCGGTGCGCCCCGCTGCCCCCGGCGATCAGCGTGGGCGCGATGTAATGGCCGGTCTCGGGCGCGTCGGGGTGGATCTGGCCTTGCGCCGCGATGGTCAGATCGGACGCAAGCCGCAGATAGCCTTCGACGATCTGCTTTTGCCGCGCCGAGATCAGCGGCCCCAGATCCAGATCCGACAGCGCCGGCCCCACGCGCAGTGCGCCATAGCGCGCGGCCATCCGCGCGACCACCTCGTCATAGCGCCCGCGCTGCACCAGAATCCGCGAGGCCGCCGAGCAGGTCTGACCCGCGTTCTGGATGCCCGCATTCACCAAAAACGGCAGCGCGCGGTCCAGATCGGCGTCGTCGAACACGATCTGCGGCGATTTCCCCCCGAGTTCGAGCGTGACCGGCACCACATTTGCCGCTGCCTGCGCCTGGATCAGCTGCCCCACGCCAACCGATCCGGTGAAGCTCAGGTGATTGACGCCGGGGTGCGCCGAGAGCGCCGCGCCCGCCTCTTCGCCCAGACCCGGCACGATATTGAGCGCTCCCGCGGGCAACCCGGCTTCGGCGGCGATGCGGGCGAAGGCCAGCGCGGTCAGGCTGGCCTCTTCGGCGGGTTTCAGCACCGCCGCATTGCCCATCGCCAGCGCCGCGCCGACCGAGCGGCCGATGATCTGCATCGGATAGTTCCAGGGCACGATATGGCCGGTCACGCCATGCGGTTCGCGCAGCGTATAGGCGGTGTAACCGTTCAGGTAGGGGATCGTCTCGCCCATCACCTTGTCGGCGGCGCCGCCGTAGAATTCCAGATAGCGGGCCAGCGCCACCACATCGGCGCGCGCCTGGGCCAGCGGCTTGCCGACATCCAGCGCCTCGATCGTGGCCAGCGCCTCGGCATTGTCCAGCACCAGCGCCCCCATCCGTGCCAGCACACGCCCGCGTTCGGTGGCGCTGAGCTGCCCCCAGTCGCCGTCCAGCGCGGCCCGGGCGGCGGCCACGGCCTCGTCGATGTCACTGGCGCTGCCGCGGGCGATCTGCGCCATCTCGGCGCCGGTCGAGGGGTTTTCGACGGGCAGCGTTTCGCGGGTCTTGCGCCACTGTCCGCCGATCAGGATTTCGGTGGGATCAAACCAGAGGGGTAGCATGGGCACGGTCCTCCATCCATGCGGGGGGAATTTGTGGCGCAGCGGCCAGAAGCTCTGCGGTGTAGGGATGGCGGGGCGCGGTGAACAATGCCTCGGTCGGGCCCTGTTCGACGATCCGCCCGGCCTGCATCACCAGACAGCGGGTGGTGACATTGCGCACCACCGACAGGTCATGCGAGATGAACAGATAGGCCAGATCGTGACTGGCCTGTAGCGTGGCCAGCAGATCCAGCACCTGCGCGCGCACCCGCACATCCAGCGCCGAGACCGCCTCGTCCAGCACGATCAGCTTCGGGCGGATGATCAGCGCGCGGGCAATCGCGATGCGCTGACGCTGGCCGCCGGAAAATTCGTGGATGAATTTCGCACCATCCTCGGGAGCAAGCCCCACCTCGGACAGCGCTGCCGCCACCCGGTCCTGCCAGTCGGCGGGGCGGCCGGTCAGGTGGAATGGCTCGGCCACCAGGGTTTCGACGCGCTGGCGCGGGTTGAAGCTGCCGTAGGGGTCCTGAAAAACCACCTGCACATCGGCGCGCGCGGCCTGCGGCATCCCGGGGCCCACCGGGTGCGCCCCCAGGGTGATGGACCCCGCCTGCAACGGATCGAGCCCGAGGATCGCGCGGGTCAATGTGCTTTTGCCGCAACCGGATTCCCCAACCAGCCCGACCGACTCCCCCGGGCCGATCTGGAAGCTGACATCATCGACCGCCCGCAGTTCGGGGTGGGGCGCAAAAGGGCGGGGACGCGGCAGGCGGTAGATCCGCGTGGCCCCGGCGACCCGCAGCAGGGCCGCGTCGGATTTCGAGTATTTTTGCCAAGAAGAAATCCCTGCCGCTTCTTCTTGGCAAAAATACTCATGCTCCGCTGCGGGGCCCGGGCGCGCCGCCGCTTTGGGGCGATGGGTCGAGGCCGCCAGAAGCTGCGCGGTATAGGGGTGGCGTGGCGCGCGGAACAAGGGTTCCGTCGGGCCGGTTTCCACGATCTGCCCGTGCCGCATGACCGCGACCCGGTCGGCCATGCCCGCCACCACCGCCAGATCGTGGGTGATCAGGATCAGCGCCATGTCTTCGGCGCGCGCCAGATCGCGCAGCAGGTTCAGCACTTCGGCCTGGGTCGTGACATCCAGTGCCGTGGTCGGTTCATCGGCGATCAGCAGGCGCGGCTGTAGCGCGATGGCCAGCGCAATCGCCACCCGCTGGCGCTGCCCGCCCGACAGTTCATGCGGATAAAGCGAGAGCGGAAAGCGCGGGCCGGGCAGGCCGACCCGGTCGAGCTTGGCGCGCGCGATCGCGCGGGCCTCGGCGCGGGGCATCTTGCGATGCACCATCAGCGTTTCGGCCACCTGATCGCCGATCGTCATCAGCGGGTTCAGGGCGGTCATCGGCTCTTGAAAGATCATGCCGATCTGATTGCCGCGTAATGCGCACATCTGCCGTTCGGAAAGCGCCAGCAGATCCTGCCCGTCCAGCCAGATCCGCCCCGTGGCCCGCGCGCCTTGCGGCAACAGCCCCATCACCGACAGCGCCGTCATCGACTTGCCCGACCCGGATTCGCCCACCAGTCCCAGAATTTCGCCGGGCTCGAGGCCCAGCGTCACCCCGCGCAGGATCGGCGTTTTGGCAAAGCTCAGGTCCAGCGTGTCGATGTGCAGCAGGCTCATGCCATCCGCCCCCGCAACCGCGGATCGAGCGCATCGCGCAGCCCGTCGCCCAGCAGGTTCAGCCCCAGCACGGTGGCGACGATCGCCAGCCCCGGGGCGAGGGCAACGTGCGGGGCCAGCGTCACCATCGTCTGCGCCTCGGCCAGCATCCGGCCCCAGCTGGCGGTGGGCGGCTGCGCGCCAAGGCCCACATAGCTCAGCCCCGCTTCGGCCAGAATGCCCAGGCTGAACTGGATCGTGCCCTGCACGATCAGCAGGTTGGCAATATTGGGCAGGATATGTTCGGCCGAGATCCGTGCGCGCCCCTTGCCCGCCACCCGCGCAGCCCGGATGTAATCGAGCGTCCAGAGGCTGAGCGCGCCGGCGCGCGACACCCGCGCGAAGACCGGGATGTTGAAGATCCCGATGGCGATGATCGCATTGGTGGCCGAGGGGCCGAAGACCGCGGTGATCAGGATCGCGATCACCAGCGAGGGGAAGGCAAAGATCAGATCGTTGCCGCGCATGATCGCCTCATCCACCCAGGACCCGCGCAGCGCCGCAGCGCTCAGCCCCAGTGGCACGCCCACGCCCATGCCGATCCCCACCGCCACCAGTGCCACCGCCAGCGAGGTGCGCGCCCCCGCCATCAGCATCGAGGCGATGTCGCGCCCGAAATGATCGGTGCCCGCCCAATGCGCGAGGCTCGGCGGTTGCAGTTTTTGCGCAATCGCCAGCTGGGTGATGTCATAGGGCGTCCAGACCAGCGACAGCACTGCCGCAGCCAGTGCCGCCCCCGACAGCACGGCACCCAGGGCAAGCGCGGGTTTCATGCGGGCCTCCGCAGCCGGGGGTCGACCAGCGCATAGGCCAGGTCGGTCAGGAAGGTCACCGCGATCACCGCGAAGACCAGGATCATCACCACCGATTCCACCACGATCAGGTCGCGCTGGGTGATCGCCTGAAAGATCAGACGCCCCAGTCCCGGGATGTAGAACACGTTTTCAATGATGATCGCGCCCGCCAGCAGGAAGGAAAACTGCATCCCCAGGATCGTCAGCACCGGGATCAGCGCATTGCGCAGCGCATGCCGCGTCAGCGCGGCCCCGCGCGACAGGCCCTTGGCGCGCGCGGTGCGGATGTAATCCTGCCCCAGCGTCTCGATCAGGGCCGAACGCAGCACCCGCGCCAGAATGGCCGCCTGCGGCAGCGCCAGCGCAAGCGCGGGCAGGGTCAGCGCGCGCAACGCCGCCAACGGGTCAGACCAGCCCGGAAAGCCACCGGCGGGAAACAGCTGCCATTTGATCGCGAACACCAGCACCAGCAGCATCGCGAACCAGAAATTGGGCACCGCGATCCCCAGTTGCGTGGCCCCCATCACCAGCGCATCGCCCGCCCGCCCGCGGCGCGACGCGGCCCAGAGCCCCGCAGGCAGCGCCAGTGCCGTGGACAGCGCCAGCGCGATCAGTGCCAGCGGCGCCGAGATTTCAAGGCGGTCGGCTACCAGATCGGCCACCGGCACCTTGTAGGTATAGCTCAGCCCGAAATCGCCCTGCAGCATCCCGCCGACCCACTGCAGATAGCGCAGCGGCAGTGCCTCGTTCAGGCCCAGCTGATCGCGCAGGGCGGCTACGGTCTCGGGCGCGGCATTGAGCCCCAGCATGAAACTGGCCGGATCGCCGGGGGTGACCTCGATCAGCGCGAAAATCACCACACTGGCCAAAGCGAGGCTGGCGGCAAGGGTGATCAGACGTTTGAGGATATAGCGGACCATTGCCGCGAGGTTCGTTCGTGTTGCGGGCCGGGTCAAGGGGGCGCTGCCCCCTCGGGCCGGGTGGCCCTCACCCCCGGAGTATTTGTGCCAAGAAGAAAGCGCCGCATTTTCCCTGATCCGGGACGCCCGCCCGCAAGCATTGCAACGCCGCATCATTTGCGCCAGCATGGGGCCGAGCGGTGACGATGGCGTCGTCACGGGGCGGGCGCGCCCAAGGCTTGCGGACCCTCCGCCTTCGTCCTGAACGCCGGGATCTTTCGGGGTCCGGGTGGCCCTATGGAGACGATGATGCAAAGACCCGAATTCTATACCTGCGAGAATGGCGAAAAAGCCCCGCTGCCCTTTGCGCCTGCGGAATACGAGGCGCGGCTGGAAGGCCTGCGCGATCTGATGGAGATGCACGATCTGGACGCGTGTCTTCTGACCTCGATGCACAATATCGCCTATTATTCCGGGTTTCTTTATTGCAGCTTCGGGCGGCCCTATGGGCTGGTGGTCACGCGCGACCGCTCGGTCGTGATTGCGGCAGGGATCGACGCGGGCCAACCCTGGCGGCGTTGCCATGGCGAAAGCCTGACCTATACCGACTGGGCGCGCGATAATTACTGGCGCGCGGTGGCGCATGTGATCGGGGCGGGCAAGTCGGTCGGTGTCGAGGCGGACCACCTGACCATGGTCAATGCCGAGAAGTTCAGTCACTTCGTGGCGCCGAAGCGCGGCATGGATATTGCCGCCGGCACGATGGCGCAGCGGATGGTCAAGAGCCCGGCCGAGATCGAGCTGATCCGGCACGGGGCCGCAGTCGCCGATGTCGGCGGCTATGCGATCCGCGACACGATCCGCGAGGGGCTGCGCGAGATCGACGTGGCAATGGCCGGGCGCGATGCGATGGAGGCCGAGATTGCCCGCCGCTTTCCCGACGCCGAATATCGCGACACCTGGGTCTGGTTCCAGTCCGGGCTGAACACCGACGGGGCGCACAACCCGGTCACCGGGCGCAAGCTGAAACGCGGCGATATCCTGAGCCTGAACTGTTTTCCGATGATTTCGGGCTTTTACACCGCGCTGGAACGCACCCTGTTCGTGGGCGAGGCGGACGCCGCCAGCCTGAAGATCTGGGAAGCAAACGTCGCTGCGCATGAATACGGCATGAGCCTGTTGAAACCCGGCGCACGCTGCGACGAGATTACCGCGCAGATCAACGCCTTCTTTGCCGACCGCGATTTGCTGCAATACCGCACTTTCGGCTATGGCCACAGCTTCGGCGTGCTTAGCCACTATTACGGCCGCGAGGCGGGGCTGGAACTGCGCGAGGATATCGACACCGTGCTGGAACCGGGCATGGTGATCTCCATGGAGCCGATGCTGACGCTGCCGCAGGGCCTGCCCGGCGCGGGGGGCTATCGCGAACACGATATTCTGGTGATCGGGGACGACGGGGCCGAGGATATCACGAAATACCCCTACGGGCCGGGGTTCAATATCGTCGGCTGAAGCCGGCAGGCGGCGGCCCTTTCAATCTGTGACCGCGCTCCCCGGGATAGCCGGGCAAGAAAGAGAGGTCGTTCTCTCTGGTCAAATATCCCGGGGGAGCGCGGCACGCGCGGGGGCAGCGCCCCCTGAACACGGTCGCAAAACTGTCACGCCCCTGTTGTGGGGGCGTAACATCGCCGGGTCATGGGCAGGGGTAACCTGTATTGACCGGAGAGTCCCATGATCCTGCGCTTGTCGCTTGGTGCCGCCCTGGCGCTGACCACCGCCTGGCCCGCCCTGGCCGAAATGAATTTCAACCGCATCGCCAGCTTTGCCACGCCCGACAACATGGCCGAGGGCGAGGACCGGGGGCGCAAAACCTCGGCCGAGATCATTGCGGCCAGCGAAGACGGCATGACGCTGGTCTATACCGACAGCCCGCTGGGCGCGATCGGTCTGGTGGATATTTCGGACGCAGGCGCGCCCAAACCGCTGGGCACCGTCGCGATGGGGGGCGAGCCGACGAGTGTGACGGTGATCGGCGCCAAGGCGCTGGTCGCGGTGAATACCTCGGCGGATTACATCAATACTTCGGGTCGTTTGGCGGTGGTCGATCTGGCCACGAAAACCGAACTGGCCAGCTGCGATCTGGGCGGGCAGCCCGACTCGGTGGCGCGCGCCAAGGATGGCAGCTTCGTCGCCGTGGCCATCGAGAACGAGCGTGATGAAGAGCTGAACGACGGTGCCCTGCCGCAGATGCCCGCGGGCTTCGTGGTCAAGCTGTCGCTCAAGGACGGGATGCCCGATTGCGCCGCGGCCCAGCGGATCGAGATGACCGGGCTGGCAGATGTGGCGGGGGACGACCCGGAGCCCGAATTCGTCGATGTCAACGAGCTGGGCGAAATCGTCGTGACGATGCAGGAAAACAACCATCTGGTGGTGATCGGGGCCGACGGCACGGTGGCCAGCCATTTCAGCGCCGGTTCGGTCGATCTGCAGGGCGTGGACACCAAAAAAGACGGCAAGATTGATTTCAGCGGCAAGCTGGAGGGCGTGGCGCGCGAGCCTGACGCGGTGCGCTGGATCGACGCCGATCACTTCGCCACCGCCAATGAAGGCGACTGGAAGGGCGGTTCGCGCGGCTGGACCATCTTCAGCAAGGACGGCAGCGTCGTCTACGACAGCGGCCTGAGCTTCGAGCGCGCGGTGGCCGAGATCGGCCATTTCCCGGACAAGCGCGCGGGCAAGAAAGGCGTCGAGCCGGAGTCGATCGAGGTGGGCCATTTCGACGGTCAGACGCTGGTTTTCGTCGGCTCTGAACGCGGGTCGGTCGTGGGGGTTTACGATGTGGCCGATCTGGCCGCGCCGAGGCTGTTGCAACTTCTGCCCTCGGGCATCGGGCCGGAAGGATACACCACGATCCCGGCGCGGGGTCTGCTCGTGTCTGCCAACGAAACCGATCTGGGTGCCGACGGTGCCGCGCGGGCGCATGTCATGCTGTTCGAACGCAGCGCGGCCCCGGCCAGCTATCCGATGATTACCTCGGCGGGCAGCGACACGCTGATCGGCTGGGGCGCGCTGTCGGGTCTGGTGGCCGATGCCGAAAAGCCGGGCATCCTGTATGGCATCTCGGACAGCTTCTATTCCGCGGCGCCCGCGATCTTCACCATCGACGCGACGGCGAAACCCGCGCGGATCATCGCGGCGACGCCGGTCACCCGGGGCGGCGATGCGGCGCAATTGCTGGATCTGGAAGGCATCACGCTGGATGGCAAGGGCGGCTTCTGGCTGGCCAGCGAAGGCAACACCGCCAAGATGGTCCCGCATGGCCTGCTGCATGTGAACGCCAAGGGCGAGATCAAGGAGCAGATCGGCCTGCCGCCGGAACTGGCCGCCAACGAGGTCCGCTTCGGGTTTGAAGGCGTAGCGAAGGTCGGCGACATGCTGTGGATGGCGGTGCAGCGCGAATGGCGTGACGATCCGAAAGGCATGGTCAAGCTGGTCGCCTACAACACCGAAACCGGCGAGTGGGGTGCAGTGCATTACCCGCTGGAACCCAAGGGCGCGGGCTGGATGGGTCTGTCGGAAATCACCGTGGCGGGCGATCATGCCTATGTGATCGAACGCGACAACCAGATCGGCGCGGCGGCCGTGGTGAAAAAGATCTTCCGCGTGAAGCTGGCCGATCTGGCGCCCGCGAAACTGGGCGGTGATCTGCCCGTGGTTGCGAAGGAAGAGGTCCGCGATCTGATCCCCGATCTGAAGGCCACCGGCGGCTATGTGGTGGACAAGGTCGAAGGCTTTGCCATCGACGCCGCGGGCGAGGGCTTCGTGGTCACTGACAATGACGGTGTGGACGACAGCTCGGGCGAGACGCTGTTCTTCTCGATCGGCACGGTCGAATAAGCCCTTCGTCCGGGTAAATACGGCCACCCGCGCAGGTTTCTGCGCGGGTTTTGCTTTGTCCGGGTCACAGTCGGGAACCGATGGCGTGCCGGGGGGTTGACGGAGAGGGGGCAGATTGGGCTGATACGCGACAGTCCGGGTTCTGCCGCCCGGGATTCGGAAAATCTGGGGGATTGGTATCGTGTGGTTGTCTATTTCCGGTCTGCGCCATGCTGCGCTGGCGCTTGGGGCTGTGGCGGTTCTGGCGGGATGTGCGGGGGACCCGAATTCGCCGACCAGCACCTATTCGAGCGCCAATGTCCCGCCGGAATATCAGGCCCGGCCCGATGGTGACCGTCTGGTGCCTGCCGTCAACCCGGCCTATCTGACCGCGCGCAACCGGCGGCAATGGGTGGCCTATGACGGCCCCGAGGCGCCGGGCACCATCGTTGTCGACCCGTATGCGCGGCTGCTTTATCACGTCGTCGAGCCGGGCAAGGCGATGCGCTTCGGCATTGCGGTCGGCAAGGAAGGCCGCGGCTTCAAGGGCGAGGCCGTGGTGCGCCGCAAGGAGGAATACCCTTCCTGGACGCCGACCAAGAACATGATCCGCACCGACCCCGATCTGTATGGCCCTCTGGCGGGCGGCCTGCCGGGCGGGCTTGATAATCCGCTGGGCGCGCGGGCGCTGTATCTCTATCGCGGCGGCAAGGATACCTATTACCGCATTCATGGCACGATGGACCCCAGCTCGATCGGCAAGGCCACGTCGGCGGGCTGTATCCGGCTGTTCAACCAGGATGTCATCGACATGTATGACGAGATGGAACTGGGCACCCGCGTCAAGGTCCGCTCGCGCGAGGAAAGCCTGGCGATGGAAGGCCCGGTTGTCGAGCTGCACACCGGTTATCTGGTCTCGGCCTCGGATACCGCCGCGATCGAGGCGGATCAGGCGGCCTATGAGGCGGGGATCGTGCCCGATCTGGGCACCGTCGAGGCGCAGGAACACGCCGCCGCCGTGGCCTCTGCCGAGGCCCGCGAGGCTGAGCTGCGCGGGCTGAACTGAGCCTTCGGACAGGATGCACTGATGAAAAAAGGCCGGGGCGCACAGACCCCGGCCTTTTTCACTGCGTTGCGCGTTCAGCGTTCAGCGAAACAGGATGACGTAGTCCTTTCGGATCGTTTCCAGCACCTCCCAGCGGCCGGTAAACCCCGGGCGCAGGATGAAGCTGTCGCCGGGGCCTACCTCAAGCCGGCTGCCATCGTCGCCGGTGATGACCGCGCGCCCGGACAGGATGCGGCAATATTCCCATTCGTCATAGGAACAGCGCCAGGCGCCGGGTGTGGATTGCCAGATCCCGCAATACAGCCCGCGGTCGTCCTCGACGTTCCAGGTGGTATGGATGGGATCGCCCGAGATCAGTTTTTCGGGGTCCGGGCGGCTGGTTTCAGGGTCGGTGGCGGCGGGGGTGAGGGCTTGCAGCAGCATGATGTCCTTGAGTGGCGAGGCGTTGATGCGGGAAGGCCGGGGGCGCCGCCCCCGGATCCCCGGAATATTTGGGCCAGAAAGAAAGGGCGCGGCCTGGGTCAGTCGACCCAATGCACCGCGCTCAGGTCATTGGCCTGGGTCGGGGCGTTTTCCCACAGACCTTCGATCCTGGCATTGGCGACGCCTGTCTTGGCCAGCTGGAACAGATAGGCGTTGACGTAGTCTTTCGCGATCATCTCTTCGGCCTGATGGTTCAGTGCGCTGCGTTCGGCAGGGTCGGAGGCGGCGCTCAGCTGATCCATCAGCGCGACGAAGTCGGGCTTGCCATAGCCGAAGTAATAATCCGGGCGGGCATAGATGTTGATATCGGCCGGTTCGGTATGGCTGACGATGGTCAGGTCGAAGTCATGCCCCTTGAACACCTGTTCGAGCCATTGCGCCCATTCCAGATTGCTGACCTCGGTCTTGATGCCGACCTGCGCCAGCTGCGCCGCGATGATCTCGCCGCCGCGGCGGGCATAGGTGGGCGGCGGCAGCGCAAGCCGCAGGGTCAGATCGCCGACCCCCGCCTCGGCCAGCAGGGCCTTCGATTTTTCCGGGTCATAGGCCGACAGCGCGGTCAGATCCTGGTAATCGGGGTTATGCGGGGCGAAGTGCGTGCCGATCGGTGTGCCGTAGCCGAACATCGCGCCGTCGATCACGTCCTGACGGTTGATCGCATGGGCGATGGCCTCGCGCACCTTGATGTTGTCGAGCGGCGGCTGGCGGTTGTTCATCGCGAGGATCGTCTCGCCCTCGGTCGAGCCGACAATCACCTTGAACCGCGGGTCGGCCTGAAATTGCGCCAGCGTTTCGGGCGCCGGGAAGTTCGGGAAGGCATCGACATCGCCCGCCATCATCGCGGCAAAGGCCGCCGTCGGGTCCGAGATGAAGCGGAAGGTGGCCGTCGCCAGCGCCGGTTTCACCCCCCAATAGGCAGGGTTGGCAGTCAGCGTGACATGATCGCCCTGCACCCAGTCGGCAAAGACGAAGGGCCCGGTGCCGATGGGATGGGGCGCAGCCTCGGGCGCGGTTTCGGGCGCCAGGATCACCGCATCGCCCCAGGCCAGCTTGAACGGCAGTGCGCCATCGGGCGCGGCCAGCGTGACGCGCACCGTGGCCGGGTCGATCACCTCGACCGCCTCGATCCCGGTGAACAGTGCCTTTTGCGCATTGGCACTGTCCTCGGCGCGGGCGCGATCAAGGCTGAATTTCACATCCTCGGCGTCGAAGGCGCTGCCATCGTGGAAGGTGGCGCCGGTGACCAGATGGAAGGTGTAGGCAGTGCCGTCCTCGGACACGTCCCAGCTTTGCGCAAGCGCGGGCAGCACCGCGCCATCGGGGCCGAACCGGGTCAGACCTTCGAAGACATTGGCATAGACCACCTCGTCGATCGCCGCGGCGGCGCCCGCAGTCGGGTCGAGGTTTGGCGGCTCCAGCACCATGCCAAGGGTGATCGCATCGGGCGCGGCCCAGGCCGCCGAGGCGCAAAGCGCGAAAGCGGCGGCAGGGATCAGCAGGCGGTGGGTCATTCGGCCCTCCTTCATGGTGGCGTGACGGTGCGGGCATGATTGACCCGATCTACCCCATGATCAAGGTATTTGGGCGCGGGTGATACAGGGGGAAACGCGGCGACGCCTTCCCCCGCGGCGCTGCGGCGCGGCATTTCTGTCTTTGCAATACAGGCCGCGGGCCGTTATGTCTGCGCCTCAGGGAGAAGGAGGGCGCGATGAGTGCAACCGGAGCCGTGCGGCAGCTGATGCCGACTGATATCGCCGCGATGAAGGGGGGCGCGCCGATCGTGTGCCTGACCGCCTATACCACACCGATGGCGCGGATGATGGATGCCCATGTCGATCTGGTGCTGGTCGGGGATTCGGTGGGGATGGTGCTGCATGGCCTGCCCTCGACCCTGGGCGTCACGATGGAGATGATGGTGCTGCATGGGCAGGCGGTGGCACGCGGGCTCGACCGCGCCTGCATGGTCATCGACATGCCGTTTGGCAGTTACGAGGAAAGCCCGGAACAGGCGTTCCGCAACGCCGCCCGGCTGATGGCGGAAACCGGCGCGGGGGCGGTCAAGCTGGAAGGCGGCGTGCATATGGCGCAGACCATCGCCTTTCTGGTGACGCGCGGCATTCCGGTGATGGCGCATATCGGGCTGACGCCGCAATCGGTCAACGTGTTCGGCGGCTACAAGGTGCAGGGCCGGGGCGAGGATGGCGCGCGGCTGATGGCAGATGCGCAGGCGGTGGCCGCCGCTGGCGCCTTTGCCGTGGTGCTGGAGAAAGTGCCCGCCAGCCTGGCCGATCGGATCACCGCCGAAATCGCCATTCCGACCGTGGGTATCGGGGCCAGCGCAGGCTGCGATGGCCAGGTGCTGGTCGTCGATGACATGCTGGGCCTGTTCACCGCCTTCAAGCCGAAATTCGTAAAACGCTTCGGCACTCTGGGCGCCGATGGCGAAGCCGCGATTGCCGCCTATGCCGCCGAGGTGCGCGACCGCACCTTCCCGGCGCCCGAAAATGTCTTTGCCGACGAGGTGAAAAAATGACGCAAGTGATCCGCACCTCGGCCGAGCTGCGCGAGAAGGTGGCCGCGTGGAAACGCTCTGGCATGCTGGTGGGCGTGGTGCCGACGATGGGGGCGCTGCATGACGGGCACCTCAGTCTGGCGCGGGCTGCGCGCGAACAGTCGGACCGGGTGATCGTGACGATCTTCGTCAACCCGATGCAGTTCAACAACCCCGACGACCTGACGAAATACCCGCGCGACGAGGCGCATGATCTGGCACTGCTCGAGGCCGAGGGCGTCGACGTGCTGTTCGCGCCGGGTGTGGACGAGGTTTATCCCGACGGGTTCGCCACCACGGTGTCGGTGTCGGGCGTGTCGGAGCCGCTGGAAGGCGCCTTCCGCCCCGGCCATTTCGACGGTGTGGCGACGGTGGTCAGCAAGCTCTTCGGTATGACCCAGGCGGGCCGCGCCTTCTTCGGCGAGAAGGACTGGCAGCAATTGCAGGTGGTGCGCCGCCTGGTCGAGGATCTGAACATCCCGATCAGGATCATCGGCTGCCCGACGATCCGCGAGGCCGACGGGCTGGCGATGTCGTCGCGCAACGTGCGGCTGTCGGCGGCGGAACGCGCGCAGGCACCCGCGCTGCACCAGATCATGCAGGCCGCCGCTGCCGAAATTCGCGATGGCGCGCCGGTGGGCGAGACGCTGATGAACGCGCAGGCGGCGATCCTGGAAGCGGGGTTCGGTGCGGTCGAATATCTGGAGTTGCGCAGCGTCGAAGGGCTGCGCCCGATGACAAACCTCAGCGAACCCGCGCGGATGCTGGTGGCCGCGCAGCTGGGCGATGTGCGCCTGATCGACAATATCGCGGTGTGATCCGCGCCGGGGGCGCCGCCCCCGGACCCCCGGGATATTTGGGCCAAGATGAAGGAAAACCGCTTTTCATCTTGGCCCAAATATCCCGGGGGGAGCGAAGCGGGGGGCAGCGCCCCCCTAACCCGCCGGGGCCAGTAATTCGGCCAGAACCAGTGCCATCACCTTGGCACTGTCGGTCATGTCGGTGACGCTGATCCATTCGTCGGGCTGATGCGCCAGCGCCAGTTCGCCCGGGCCATAGGCGATACAGTTCTTCAGTCGCCCGATCCGGTCGATATGTTTCTGATCATAGGTGCCGGGGCTGACGACATAGGCGGCCTCGCGGCCCAGCACGGCGGCGATGGCGGCGGCCGTCGAACGCACCACCGGTGCGTCGCGGTCGGTCATCGTCGGCTGCACCTCGAACAGATCGCGGATTTCATAGGCAAAGCTCGGGCGCTGCGCCTTGACGCGTTCCAGCAGCCGGGTGACCTCGGCCTTCACCTCGTCGATCTGTTCCTCGATCAGGAAACGGCGGTCGATGATGATGCGGCAGCGGTCGGGCACGCAGGGCGCGGGCAGGCCGGTGGAGCCCGCTTCGGGTTCGGGTGCGCCGCCGTGGATCGAATTGATGTTGAGCGTGGATTGCCGCGCGCCGGGCGGGATGACCGGCATTGCGGTGTGTTTGCTGGCCAGAAGCGGCATCAGCGTCGCCTCGATCTCGGCCAGCACCGCGCCCATGTGCCGCACCGCGCAATCGCCTAAGAAAGGCATCGACCCATGCGCGATGCGGCCCTGCGTTTCGATCTCGGCCCACCAGACGCCGCGATGGCCAAGGCAGATCTGATCCTTGTGCAGCGGTTCGGGGATGATGACATGCTGCACCCGGCCCGGATCGAAATAGCCCTGCGCGGCCAGATAGGCCACGCCGCCATAGCCGCCCGATTCCTCGTCCGCGGTGGCGGAAATCTCGATGGCACCCCGGTAGTCTGGGCAGGCGGCGATGAAGGCTTCGGCGGCGATGACCGAGGCGGCAAGTCCACCTTTCATGTCGCATGCCCCGCGGCCATAGATCCGGTCGCCTTCGAGTTCGCCACCGAACGGATCGCGGGTCCAGCCGTGGCCCACTTCGACCACGTCGTGATGGCTGTTGAAATGCACGCACTCGCCGGGGGATGCGCCCGCGCGCCGCGCGACAAGGTTCCAGCGCGGATAGGCGTCACAATCGCCCGGGGCGTCATGGGCGCGGATCAGCTCTATCGCAAAGCCGCGGTGGGCCAGGCGTTCGGCCAGATAGTCGCAAATCTCGCGATAGTGGCGGCCGGGCGGGTTCAATGTCGGAATACGGATCAGGTCCTGCGTCAGCGCGATCAGATCGTCGCGGCGCCGGTCGATCTCGAAACGGATGCGTTGGGCCAGGTCCATGACACCACGCTACCCCCGGGATCGGCGCGCGTAAATGTGCAAAAGCGGTGGCGGCGCGGGAACGATTTCGCTAGCGTTTCGAGCGAAGGGGTCTTGCGCGGGGGCGGAGGGCTCCCATTTGTAAATGAGTTTAACATTGGAGGGTCGGATGGCCGGTTTTGAAACCCAGATCGCGGAAAGTCAGCGGCAGATGGCCGAGGCGCAGGCCAAGATGTCCGAGATCACAAGCCGGATCGAAACGGCGCGCGCCAAGCTGGGCACCGCCGAGGCCGAGACCTTCGACATTGAAAACGCCACGCTGGCCGATGTGCAGGCCCATGCGGACGCGATGAATGCCAATATCGCCGAGCTTATCATGGGGCTGGACGATGTGACGGCGGGGTTTTCCAAGGATTTCGACGAGATGCGGTCGAAAACCGGGTGGGAGAGTTTCGTCGGGGTCTTTGCGCGCGGCAAGTCGGAGGCGATGCGGCAGGAGCGGCTGCGGTCGGCCTCGATCGACGCGAAGCTGCAGGACCTGATCGCGAAATCCGACACCATCGTGAAGCTGCTGGATGGCCAGCTGGCGGTGCTGAACGAGCAGAAGGCCAAGGTCGAGGCGAACCTGACCGGCACGCTGGACGAGCGCGAGGCGACCGTGGCCGAGTTGGAACAGATCCGTGCCGATATTCAGGCGATGGACCCCAAGATTATTGAACTGGAAAACAAGATCGCGGTCGAGCAGGACGCGGCGGCGCGCACCCGGTTGGAAACCGAGCTGGCCGATCTGAATGTGCGCTATAACGCGCTGGTGCAGGACGAGCAGGTCAAGCTGGCGAAATCCCAGACGCTGGAGCGCTATATCGAGAAGGGCAAGACCTGGGTCGACAGCCTGCAAAACCAGGCGGCGACGCAGATGGTGCTGATCAACAAGCTGCAGACCGACACCAAGCAGCGCGTGGTGCTGTATGATGCGCTGACAAAATCGCTGAAAACCGCGCAGCAGCAGGATGTGGCGCACCGGATCAACGAGATCGGCGTGAAAACCGATCAGGAGGCGCAAACCGCCATGGCCGGGATCGGCGTTGCGACCAATGCGCGGATGGCCGAGATGCTGGAGGCGCATGAGGATCACATGGTCTTTGCCCGCAAGGTGCTGGAACAGAAGGCCAAGGCCGACGAACGCTTTGCCCGCCGTTTTGCCGCGATTGTCGAGAAACACGACAAGAACCTGTATGGTGGCTAAGTGCCCGATCTTGACCCCACCCCCAAGCTTGACCTGACCCATGACCACAAGGTTCTGAACGACGATCTGGCCGCGCGGCGCTATTTCGCGAAATTCGCGCGGATTACGCGGATGATGGCCAGTGTCGCGCAGGAGATGGAGGCAGATCAAAGTCTGGCCACGCGCGAGACCGAGATCCTGAGCGGCTATGCCGGCGCGATTGCGGCCACGTTTCAGGCGCTGTCGCTGAAATACCTTGTGGCGGGGCGGATCACCGGGCCTGCGCGGCGGCATCTGACGATCGACCTGCATGAAAGCGGGTTTCCGATCTATCAGGAGCTGGTGGCGATGGCCAATGATGCCGCGCAGGCCGCGCAACATCTGGCGGGAATGGCGCCCGAGGCCGATCTGAAGGACCGGATGATCCGGCAGATCGTGGGCGCGCGCACGATCCCCACCGATCTGCAATATGCGCTGAGCCAGCGGCTTTACTTCGAGGCGCTGGCGGCGGGCGGGCTGTTCTGGCCGCAGATGCATCCGGTGGCGGAATGGACGGGCGACCGGCCGCAGGGGCGGCGCGGCTATACGCTTCACTGGGCGGTCTATGACAGCCAGCTGAATGTGCCGGTGGTCTATATCCTGGATCTGGAAGACAGCGGCCGCACCGCGCTGCCCAAGGACGAGGGGCGATGGGCGCAGGTGCAGGCGCATCTGCTGGCGCAATCGGTGGGCGGGCTGAAGCTGGTGACGATTGCCAAGGGTTTCGATACGGATTTCGACGATCTGCACCCCAAACGTCTGCGGCGCATCCATCTGGGGCCGATGTATTCCAGCGCCTTCACCCTGCAGACCGGCCCGATCCGCGAGGTTCTGGACGAGGCGCGCGCCCCCGCGGGCGAGGATTGGGCGCTGGCCTGGACGATCGAGGATCTGGAATCGACGCGGGTCGAGCTGGAGAAGGGCTGGTTTTCGACGACCGAACGGCAGGTCTTTGCGCTCGATCCGTTTTCGGGGCGCGGGGCCGATCTGGGCGCAACCCGGATGAGCCGCGCGATCATC
This sequence comes from Rhodobacteraceae bacterium UBA6796, assembly GCA_002452815.1. Lineage (GTDB taxonomy): Bacteria > Pseudomonadota > Alphaproteobacteria > Rhodobacterales > Rhodobacteraceae > Rhodobacter. The sequence continues at coordinate 40,089 of DKFM01000017.1, read as the reverse complement.
CTGCCGCAGCGCCCGTTTCAGGTGCTGGCCGAGAAAGACCCCGAGGGCTTTCGCGAGGTGCGCAAATTCGTGGTCGGGCACTCCGGCCGGGTGATGGTTTACGGCTGAGCGAGGCCGGGGGCCAGCCCCCGGACCCCCGGAGTATTTCAGCCAAGAAGAAGAGGTCAGGCATGTCGGCATTGCGCGACGAGATGGAACTGCGCGAAGAGGCGATCCGGGCGCATTACGCTGCGGCGGCGGCGATGCTGGCGGGGTTCGACCATGCGCCGCGCCTGGCGCGTGCGGCCGAGGTCGCTCCGGTAGAACGTTCGGCAGGCATCGTCACTGGCGCGCGCCGGTTCCGGTCAACCACGCCGGGGCTGGTGACGCGGCCCACCGCCCGCCCCGATGGCGTGCAACTGGCCGCACGGGTGCAGGCGGTGGGGGGCGACGATCTGCCCACGCCGGCGCAGGCGGCGGTGTTGCAGGCGCTGCGCCGCGCCCTGGCGATTGCGCTGGCCCTGGGCGAGGCCTTTGCCGAGGCGACCGGCCTGCGCGAGCTGAAACAGGCCAATCTGGAAGGCCGTCTGCCAGAGGCGCGGCGGGCCGAGTTCGGCGAATTGCTGGCGGCGGAGTCGCTGGTGGTGCTGTCGGTCTTTGGCAATGCGACGGCATTTCTGCTGGCGCCGCAGGCGGGCGAGACCACGGTCGAGATCGGCGCGGTCGACGAGGTGCTGACCGATAACCCGAGCCTCGCGCTTTATGGTGCCTTGTGGGAACTGGATCAGGACATCGCGCTGCATGGCACGGACGATGCGCGGCTGGTGGCGACCGTTCTGGCCTATGCCGAGGCGCTGATGGAAAAGGTCCGTGCGCGTGGCGAGGGGGCGGCACGCACCGCGGCGTTCACGGGTGCGGCCTGGCGCATCGAGGCGGATGATCTGCCGATTGCGGGCTTTGCGCCCGCCCGCAAGGCGCGCGGCAGCACGCTGGTGATGCAGTTCAAGAAACCGCAGGAGGTGGTGGGCAATCACATCGCGAAATATCAGGCGATGCGTCTGGCCAAGATGTTGATGGCCTATGATTTCGAGCGCAAGATGAACCCGTTTGCGGAACTCGGCGGCTTCATCTTCACCTTCATGGGCGATGGTGCGCCGGGCACCGGCAAGACCACGCTCATTCAGATGATGGCGGGCTTGCTGAACGAGTATTGCAAGGCGACGGGCTATCCGTTCCGCTATCAGAATTTCGGCATCGACAATATCGACAGCTATCAGGGCAAGTCGGGGCAGAACGCCAAGGCCTTCATCCAGAACGTCATGGACCCTGCGGTGATCGGGTTTGGCACGGTCGACGACATTGACCAGATCGCAGGCAAGCGCGGCGACCGGCAATCGAGCGCGGGCCAGCAGGAGGTGACCGCCGTTCTGATGGAGGCCTTCGCGGGCGCGAATACCGTGGTGCGCGGCAATTGCACCTTCGGGATGTTTTCCAACTTCCCCGAGAATGTGGATGACGCGCTGCGTCAGCGGGCAGGCGCGCGGTTTCTGGTCGACGGACCGCAGACGCGCGAGGATTACATCGACATCCTTGCGCTGCTTTTGGGCAAGAAGCATGACATCCCGCTGGGCAGCCACGAGCTGTTCGCCGCACAGGAAATCAAGCGCGCGGTGGCCAACAGTTTCGCCGCGCACAACCGACCGACCGAGGCCGGGCTGGCCGAGGTGTTCGATGCCGTGCAAGAGCGGATCGGGCCGCTGGATACGCTTGCCAAGCTCGGCACCTATCTGAAGGCGATTCAAGAGGCCGATCCGCGCTTCACCGGGCGTGCGATCAAGAACATCACCGATGCGGTCAAGGTCCGGGCGATGGATTTCGAATTGCCCGACGAGTGGATGGAAAACCCCGATCTGTTCCTGTTCAAGGATTACGCCACCAAGACCGCAATGATCGCCGATCTGCGCCGCCCCGTCACGGTCGAGATGGTGGTGCAGGAAATCAACCGCTATGCCGATAGCGAGTTTCGCTATGCCGATAAATCGGACGAGGTGGCGATCGAAGGCGCGGTGCGCGACATGCGCCGCATGGAAGAGGCGAAGCGGCGCTATCTGGAGGGCCGGGAATGACGATGTTTCTGATCTATTTTGCAATCGTGGCCCTGGGGGTCGCGTGGTTCCTGTCGCGCGCGGATTGGGTCAAGATGCTGGCGCTGGTGCCGGTGGGGGCGCTGGTGCCTGCGTTTTTCGGCACGGCGTCGAACTGCGGGCCGAGCTTCGCGCTGCATCTGTTCGAACCGGGCGTCTGTGCCACCGGGCAAGAAGCGCAGCAGGTGTTTGCCGCCTATTTCGTGATGGGGATCATCGCCGTGCTGCCGCTGGTCGTGCTGGTGAAGCTGGGGCGGATGGCATTGGGTGTGCGGCGGGGCGGTGAATGAAGCGTCTGATCGAAAAGGGGCTGATGTTCGGCAATCTGATCCGCGTGGACAGTCCCGCGCTGATCGAGCGGTATAACCGCGCGCTGAAACAGCTGAGCGGCAAGACCACGGCCCTGACAGAGTTCCACATCGACATTTCGGGCTATTCCCCCGAGGTGGGCGACGAACTGGGCGATCATTTGTATCTGAACCCGAACGGCTGCAACCGGCAGTTCATCCTGCTCTCGACTGAGCAGAAATCGGCGCCTTTGCTGGCTGCCAAATTTTCGATGTCGCGCAGCATCCTGCGGGAATTCATCGAGGCCAACGAGGCGCAGCTGTTCAGCCTGACCGCGCGCGATGCGGTGGCCGGAGAGCTGGAAGACACCGTCTATGAGCTGAGCACCCCCGCGCGGTTGTTTGACATCCAGCGCATGGTGGTGGTGGCCGATACCACCGGCAATCATGTGGCCGAGGCCGAGAAGCTGGCCGGTCTGATCGAGCAGTTCCGCACCCGGCCGGATGCCTGGTATGACGATGTGCTGATCGCGCAGATGATCGACCTGGCGAAGAAGACCGGCGATGTGACGCGCAATCCGGTCACGCTGCGCTCCACCGCGTTTGAAACGCCGGATTTCTGGACGGCCCATTTCGGCGGGGTCTATGTGTTCCGCTCGGTCGCGCATCCGGCGGCGATCTGCATGGGCGATCGCAGCGCGCTTGGCGCCTTGCCGATTGCGCATGTCTTCGGCGCCGCGCAGCGCAACGAGATCGCCAAGTTTCTGGAACTGAACGGGTTGGTCGAACCCATCGTGCAGGCGCAGGGGGCGCAGGCCGGGGCGATCCTGCGTCAGAAGATGGATTTCATTCTGGTCGAGGCCGCCGCAGCACTGGGGCTGGATGCCGGGGCGGGCTCGCGGCGCGAGTTGCGCGCGGTGGCGCAGCGTCTGGGCCGCGACCTTCCGGCGGAGTTTCAGGCGCTGGCGGCGCTGCTGCGCTGGGTCGAGGCGGGCGGCCCCTGGCCGCGCATCGACAGCCAGCACCCGGCCTATTTCTACACGTTGCGGGCCGCGCAGGGCCCGTTGCGCGATCTGGTCAACATGCTGCTGGCCGAACTCAGCCCGCTGGATGTGCGGCAGATGTTCATCTGCCACAAGGAACTGTTCTATCGTCTTTACAAGACCTGGCCCGAGGCGAAGAAAGCCTATGTGGCGGATTTCCTTGAGAAGGAGTATCAGATCGACAAGGCCGGAGCCCGGGCGGCGCTGTTCGGGGCCGAGCCGTCGATGAACGAAGCCGAAGGGCCTTGGGGCGCCCCGCGTCCCGCGCCCCGTCCGGCACCGCGCGGTCCGGTCGATCTGGTCGGGCCCTGGGGCGCAGTAAGGAAGGAGCGGCGATGATCGGATTTCTGCGACTGGCGATTTTCGGCACGGTGGCGGCGGCACTGTCCTACTGGGCGTTGCTGATCTATTCCCGTTCGCTCCGGCGCGAGGCGCTGGAAAAGGAATGGGATGGCGATTGGCACGAAGATGCCAGCCCCGAGGCCCGCGCGCTTTTCATCGAAGAGGGCATGGCCGAGTATGAACACAGCCTGCGGCGCAAGCTGATCTGGCTGGTCCTGGTGCTTCCGGCGGTGGTCGTCGGGGTGCTGATCTATCTTGTGAATTACGCGTGAGGCGGCGATGAAATATGTGAAATGGACATTCCTGGCGGTGATCCTCATCGTGGTGGGGGGCTTCCTGCACTACACCTTGCCGCAGCATGACATCGTGCGCGTGGTGAACACCTATCAGGAACGGCAGGATCTGAACGACTGGACGCGGATTTTCTGGTCCTCGCCGGACGATCAGTCGGGCACACTGACCAATCGCGACGTGCAGTTCATCTCGGCGATCCAGACCAACGGCAAGCCGATGGTGTATCGCAATGAAGATACCGGCTGGAACTGGCCGCCCTATTTCAAGTTCGACACCGCCAGCCTGCAAACCGAGGCGGACGACCTGAAATCCAACGCCGAAAACCCGAAATGGGCGGTCATCACCCATTACGGCTGGCGCAACGAGCTGTTCTCGATCTTCCCGAACGCGGTGGGGATCAAGCCGGTCGCGGGGCCGGATGTGCGGATCATTCCCTGGGTCAACATCTTCATCCTGACGGTGTTCCTGATCGTCCTGCTGACGATCCGCGCAATGTGGCGCCAGTTCAAGGAACGCTCGATCGACCCGGTGCTGGAGGATGTGGGAGAGGCCTGGGACGAGGTCGAAGACCGCGCCGATGCGGCCGGCGACGAGGTGCGCGGGCTCTGGGGCCGGTTCAAAGGATGGCTCGGCACCTGGCAGGGCAAACCGCGGAAATGACGAAAGGCGCGCCCCGCGGCGCGCCTTTTGGTTTGGGGGGTGTGCGGGACGAAGCTGCCATTGATGACACGCTCTGCAACGTCTGCAATCACTTCAAGATGGAGTATCTGATAGTCTCCAGTCAGTCGCAGCAGCACAGGAAGTTGTCACTTCCCAGGCCGCGCCGTTGCGGCTCTTTGTTTCGCTCCAAAGAACCATTCCTGGGCGGAGCCCGCTCCGACTACAGATTGCGTCTGTAGCCAAGACGGCGATCAAAAAGTTGCCGTGCTCGGAGAGCGTTGGAGCCTCAATGATAAGGGTGAAATCCTGTATTGCATCGGCCCTGAGCACTTCACCAGAAAAATGTTCACCGAGAAGTTTTCCGACAAAATCATTGGGCTGCACTCCATTCTCGAAGACGGGAAAAGCCAACTGAAAACCAGATAGTGCTTCCTCGACATTCACCGAGCCATCCTCGAGCAGGGGCACCTGAACAATGTCCGCATACGACTGTTGCGCAGAAAGAAGACAAGCAAAAAGACAAATGGAAATGCGCACGTTTTTAACACTCCGATCAACCGACGGGTTTGGGTACCGATATGTGCCTTTTTCTTACACAACAAGTCGTTGCTGTATCCCCCCACTTCATTGCCACCATTCATCCAAAGTACAGCATCGGTCGCTTTGGGCTCGAACCCGCCTTCCCTCACTCTCCATAAGGCACCCAGATCGTCTTGATCTGCGTCGCACGGGTCAGGAAGCTGCGGCCCTGGGCATCGGTCCAGTCGCGGTTCTCCATCACCCAGGTGGGCTTCAGGTTGGCCGCACTTTCGGCCTCGACCATCGCAGCACCTTGGGCGCTGCCGCAATACCACAGGGCCGCCACGTCATCGTGCTGGGCCAGCGTGCGGGCCAGATCGTCGCGCGGGCCGGTCACGATATTGACCACGCCGCCGGGCAGGTCCGAGGTGTCGAACACCTGATAGAGGTCGGTCACCGCCAGTGGCATCGAGGGCGCGGGGATCGCCACCACCCGGTTGCCCATCGCGATGGCGGGCAGCACGAGGCTGGCAAAGCCCAGAAGCGGCGCCGCATCGGGGCAGGCCACGCCCATCAGGCCGAAGGGCTCGTGCATCGCCAGCGTCACATTGCGCGTCTTGGTCGATTTTACCGCGCCGTCGAACTTGTCGGCCCAGGCGGCATAATAGAAGGCGCGCTGGATCGTCGCCTCGACCTCGCGCGGGTCGTGGCCCGTGCTTTTCAGCCGTGCCTCGAATTCACCTGCGCGCGCGGCCAGATTTTCGGCGATGTAATACAGCACCTGCGCGCGGTTGTGGCCGGTGGCCTTGGACCAGCCGCTGGCCTTGTGCGCAGCCTCGACCGCGTTGCGGATGTCCTTGCGCGACCCGAGCGGCGCCAGCCCGATTTCGGTGCCCTTATGGGTGATCGCGTAGGAATAGCCGCTGTCGGGGCGCTTCTGCGCGCCGCCGATATAGAGCTTTGCCGTGCGGTCGATCCCCGGCTCGGCGGGCGTGTCGGGACGCGGGCTGGCGGTGAAATCCGTGCTGCCCTCGGGGCGTGCCTTCGGCTCGGGCGTGCGCAGATAGGCGGCCATCCCCTCGCGCCCGCCTTCGCGGCCAAAGCCGCTTTCGCGCATCCCGCCAAAGCCTGCGGCGGCGTCGAAGACATTGGTCTGGTTCACCCAGACCACACCCGCCTTGACCTTGGCCGCGATATCCAGCGCCAGCGTCAGGTTTTCCGACCAGATCGAGGCCGACAGCCCGTAGCGGGTGTTGTTGGCCAGTTCCACCGCCTCGTCGGGCGTGCGGAAGGTGCTGAGCGTGGCAACAGGACCGAAGATTTCCTCGACCATCGCCGGATTGGCGGGCTGGGCGCCGGTCAGGATGCCGGGGGCAAAGAAGCTGCCCTTGGCGGGCAGTTGGCATTCGGTCTGGATCAGGCGCGCGCCCGCCGCCTCGCCCCGGCTGACCAGCTCGCGAACCCGGGCCAGTTGCACCGGATGCACAAGCGCCCCCATGTCGGTGCATTTGTCCAGCGGATCGCCGACGCGCAGCTTAGCCAGCCGGGCGGTCAGGCGGGCGGTGAAGGTGTCGGCCACCGCCTCGGCCACCAGCAGGCGTGACCCCGCGCAGCAGACCTGCCCCTGATTGAACCAGATCGCATCGACGACGCCCTCGACCGCCGCATCCAGATCGGCATCGGCAAAGACGATGAAGGGCGATTTGCCGCCCAGCTCCAGCGTCAGCGCCTTGCCGCTGCCCGCCGTGGCGGTGCGGATCGCCCGGCCGACTTCGGTGGACCCGGTGAAGGCGATCTTGTCGACGGGCGCCGCGACCAGCGCCGCGCCGGTCGCGCCATCGCCGGTGACGATGTTCACAACACCCTTGGGCAGGCCCACCTCGGCGCAGATCTCGGCAAAGGCCAAGGCGGTCAGCGGCGTGTATTCGGCGGGTTTCAGCACCACGGTATTGCCCGCGGCCAGGGCGGGCGCGACCTTCCACGCCAGCATCAGCAGCGGGAAATTCCACGGGATGATCTGCCCGCAGACCCCATGCGGCGCCTGACCGGGGAATTCATCGGCCAGCAGTTCGGCCCAGCCCGCGTGATGGTAGAAATGCCGGATCGCCAGCGGCAGATCGACATCGCGGCTTTCGCGGATCGGCTTGCCGTTATCGAGCGTCTCGAGCACCGACAGGAACCGTTCGCGTTTCTGCAGATGGCGCGCGATGGCATAAAGCCACTTGGCGCGCGCATGGCCGGGCAGGGCGGCCCATTTCGGCTGCGCCCGGCGCGCGGCGGTGACGGCGGCGGAGATATCCTCGGCGGTGCCCTGCGTCACCTCGGCCAGGGTCTCGGCGGTGGCGGGGTTGTCGGTGACAAAGGTATCACCGGGCTTGGTGAAGGCGCCGTTGATGAAATGGCCGAAACGCCCGCGCGCGGCCAGCCAGGCGCGCACCTCGTCGGTTGCCTCGGGGGCCGGGCCATAGTCCATGGTTTCCAGAATCTCGGTCACAGTCGGCATCTTTCCCTCAGGCCAGTGCATGGCGGCTGGAGGACGCATAGCGCCCGGTCACATGGTGTTCGAGCTGCCGCTCGATATCGCCCAGCATCGACGAGGCGCCAAGCCGGAACAGATCGGGGCGCAGCCAGTCGCGGCCCATCTCCTCGTTCATCAGGATCTGCCAGTTCAGCGCGTCCTTCGCCGTTTTCATCCCGCCCGCAGGCTTGAAGCCGATCCGCACACCCGTGCGCGCGCCATAATCGCGCAGCGCCCGCACCATGGTCAGGCTGACCGGCAGGGTGGCGTTCACGCCTTCTTTGCCCGTCGAGGTCTTGATGAAATCGGCGCCCGCCTGCATCGCCACCATCGAGGCCATATAGACGTTGCGCAGCGTCTTCAGATCGCCGGTGGCCAGGATCGCCTTCATATGCGCCGCCCCGCAGGCCGCGCGCATCGCCGCGATCTCGTCATACAGCGCGGTCCAGTTGCCCTGCAGCACATGGGCACGGGTAATCACGATGTCGATTTCATCGGCGCCCTGATCGACCGCATAGCTGATCTCGGCCAGGCGCAGATCCAGCGGCATCAGCCCGGCGGGAAAGCCCGTCGCGACAGAGGCCACCGGAATCCCCGACCCGTCAAGGGCGCGCACCGCCGCGCCGACCATCGTCGGATAGACGCAGATCGCACCGGTGGTCAGATGATCCAGCCCCAGCCCCGCCATGATGTGATCGGCCAGCGGGCGGCGCGCCTTGGCGCACAGCCGGGCCACGCGGTCTTCGGTGTCATCGCCCGCCAGCGTGGTCAGATCCATGCAGCGGATCGCGTTGACCAGCCAGGCGGCCTGATGGTTCTTCTTCAGGCTGCGGCGGGCGGTCAGGCTGGCGGCCCGGGCCTCGGCGGCAGGCGTATTGACGGCGATCTGCGCGAACCACGCAGGCTCGAGCGGCATGCCGGGGTTGCGGGGTGCGGTCGAGGGGAAAGACATGGGGTGTCCTGAACTGAGCGGGCCTGACGGCAGGCTACCCAAAGCCCGGGCGCGCCGCAACGGGGCTGGGCAAGGGGAGGCAAAGCAAAAGCCCCGCGCAGGACACGGGGCTTTGTGGCAGATGTCGGTGCCGGTCAGGCGTTGGCGGCGCGGATCTGTTCGGCGGCCTCTTTGTTGTAGGCCACGCCCTTGTCTTCGAACAGCTGATCCAGTTCGCCCGACAGGGTCATTTCGGTCACGATATCGCAGCCGCCGACGAATTCGCCCTTGACGTAAAGCTGCGGGATCGTCGGCCAGTCCGAGAAATCCTTGATGCCCTGACGGATCTCGGCATCGGCCAGAACGTTCACGTCCTTGTAGGTCACACCCATGAAGTTCAGCACGCCCGCCACGCGCGAGGAAAACCCGCATTGCGGCATTTCCTTGGTGCCCTTCATGTAAAGCACCACGTCATTGCTGGCGATATCCTGTTTGATCTGTTCGATCGCGCTCATCTGTCTGTCCTTTCGGTCGCCCGGGGAGGGCCTGAAATCAGTCGGGGGCCTTGGTCGTCAGCGCCAGGGCGTGCAGCGGCGCATTGGCGCCGTCCATCGCACCCTTCAACGCGGCAAACACCGCGCGTTGTTGTTGCACCCGGTTCATGCCCTTGAAAGAGGCGTCGATCACTTCGGCGGCCCAGTGATTCCCGTCGCCTGCCAGATCGGTGATGGTGATCTTGGCATCGGGAAACCCCGCGCGGATCAGGTTTTCGATGTCTTGGGCTTCCATCGGCATTCGGGTCTCCTCGCTCGTTGCGACAAATCTAGGGCCTGGGCCGAGGCGCTGCAAGGGCGGCTGCGCCGGAGCCTCCGGCGGGAGTATTTGGGCCAAGAAGAAATACGCCCTTCTTCTTGGTGAAAATACTCTCGGGGGGTGCGGGGGGCAGACAGCCCCCCGTCTGCGGTCTCAGCCTTCGACCGCGGCGGCAAAGGCCGTGCGATAGATTGCGCTCAGATCGGCCAGAGGGGCCGTGGCGGCGCCAAAGGTTACCGCATCGCCGCCAAACCGGCCGACGCGGGTCACCGTCACGTTGGCGGCCCTGGCTGCGGCCTCCAGCGCGACGGCGCCAGCGGCGTCGCAGATCACCAGATAGCGCGCCTGATCCTCGCCAAAGAGTGTGGCGATGTCGCTCGCGTCCAGCGTCACGCCCAGACCGGCGGCTTCGGCCATTTCAAAGGCCGCCAGCGCCAGCCCGCCATCCGACAGGTCGGTCGCGCCCTTGACCAGCTTGTGCTGCGCACGCAGGAATTCGCCATTCTTGCGTTCAGCTGCCAGATCGACGGCGGGGGCATCGCCCGCCTCGATCCCGAAGGCCTCGTAGGCCAGTGCCGATTGGCCCAGATGGCCGAAGGTTTCCCCGATTACCAGCGCGATGTCGCCCGCCTCGGGCAGACCCGCGATCATCTCGTCCAGCGATTTCAGCAGGCCCACGGCGCCGATGGTGGGCGTGGGCATAATGCCGGTGCCGTCGGTTTCGTTGTAAAGCGAGACGTTGCCCGACACGATCGGGAAGTCGAGCGCGCGGCAGGCCGCATCGATGCCTTTGATCGCGCCGACCAGCTGGCCCATGATCTCGGGCTTCTCGGGGTTGCCGAAGTTCAGGTTGTCGGTGGTGGCCAGCGGCAGCGCGCCGACGGCGGTCAGGTTGCGGTAGGCCTCGGCCACCGCCTGCTTGCCGCCCTCGAACGGGTTGGCCTTGACGTAGCGCGGCGTCACGTCGCTGGTGAAGGCCACGGCCTTGTCGGTGCCATGGATGCGCACCACGCCCGCGCCTTGGCCGGGGCGGCGCACGGTATCGCCCATGACCTGCGTGTCGTACTGCTGGAACACCCAGTCCTTCGCGGCGTAGTTCGGCGATCCGATCAGGGCTTTCAGCGCCTCGATCGGGCCGATCTCGGGCAGGCCGGCCAGCGGCGCGGCGGCGGGCGTCTCGACCCAGGGGCGATCATATTCCGGCGCGCTGGAGCTGAGCTTCGACAGCGGCAGATCGGCTTTCACCTCGTTGCCATGCACGATCAGGAAGCGGTCTTCGGCGATGGTTTCGCCGACGATGGCGAAATCCAGATCCCATTTTTCAAAGATCGCGCGGGCTTCGGCCTCTTTTTCCGGCTTCAGCACCATCAGCATCCGCTCCTGGCTTTCGCTGAGCATCATCTCGTAGGCGGTCATGTTGGTTTCGCGCTGCGGCACATGATCGAGTTGCAGCTTGATGCCCAGACCGCCCTTGTCGCCCATTTCCACGGCCGAGCAGGTCAGACCCGCAGCGCCCATGTCCTGGATCGAGATCACCGCGTCGGTCTGCATCAGTTCCATGCAGGCCTCCATCAGGCATTTCTCGGTGAAGGGGTCGCCAACCTGCACGGTGGGGCGTTTTTCCTCGATCGTGTCGTCGAATTCGGCCGAGGCCATGGTCGCGCCGCCGACGCCGTCACGGCCGGTCTTGGCGCCCAGATAGACCACCGGCATGCCGACGCCCGAGGCCGCGCAATAGAAGATGTTGTCGGTTTCGGCCAGACCCGCCGCGAAGGCGTTCACAAGGCAGTTGCCGTTATAGGACGCATGGAAGCGCACTTCGCCGCCGACGTTGGGCACGCCGAAGCAGTTGCCATAGCTGCCCACGCCCTCGACCACGCCCTTCACGATATGGCTGGTTTTAGGGTGGCTGGGCAGGCCGAAGGACAGGCTGTCCATCGCCGCGATCGGGCGGGCGCCCATGGTGAACACGTCGCGCAGGATGCCGCCGACGCCGGTCGCGGCGCCCTGATGCGGTTCGATGTAGGAGGGGTGGTTGTGGCTTTCCATCTTGAAGATCACGGCCTGACCGTCGCCGATGTCGACCACACCCGCGTTTTCGCCCGGGCCGCAGATCACCTGCGGGCCGGTGGTGTGCAGGGTGCGCAGCCATTTCTTCGAGGATTTGTAAGAGCAATGTTCGTTCCACATCGCCGAGAAGATGCCAAGCTCGGTGAAGGTGGGTTCGCGGCCGATGATTTCCAGGATGCGCGCGTATTCGTCGGGTTTGAGGCCGTGGGCGGCAATCAGGTCGGGAGTGATCTGCGGCTCGTTCATCATGGTCCTCCGAAGGCGCGTGTGTTGCGCGATCTTTAGGGCATGTGGGCCTGCGGGAAAAGGGGCGTTGGCCGGGAAAGATGCGCCGTTTTGACCCTATGCACATGCAAAACAGGGGGCGCGGCGGGTTGGGGCCGTCAGGGCCGTGGGTAAGGCGCATAGGCGGGGCGTGCGGCGCACCCCCGGGATGGATGGGCGCGGGATAAAAAAATGGCCGAGACAATGCTCGGCCTTAGTCCAACAGGGAGGTAGAAGATGATGAGAGATTCCTCATCTCATCGCCTTCGAAGCTCGATTTATGGGCAGTTTGTGAACCGTTCAAGGAGAATCATGCCGCAGATGCAGCATGGCCGTTATGCGCTGTGGTAATGCCTCACCTCAATCAGAGGTTGCGTCGCCCGTCTGTTGCCGACGATAGGCAAGGATCTCGTCCTGCACGAAGTCGCGGAAGGCGGTGACCCGGCGCGATTGGCGCAACTCTTCGGGGTAGGCCAGGAACACCGGCACCTCGACCGATTCCACCTCGGGCAGAACGCGTTCGATGCCGGGGAAATCCACGGTCAGGTAATCGGGCAGGATCCCAACGCCCAGATGGTTCAGGACGCCCTGCAACACACCGAAGTAGTTGTTGACGGTCAGCGTCGAGGCCACGTCATAGGCCATCACCTGCTGCACCAGCTGCGCCCCGGCCGTCACCTGCGGGGTCGACGGGTTCTGGCAGATCAGCCGGTGGGTGTGCAGATCCTCGAGCTTTGCGGGCCGCCCTGCGGTGGCAAGATATTCGGGCGTCGCATAAAGCCGCATGCGGATGTTCAGCAGCCGCTTGCGGATCAGGTCGGCCTGGGCGGGTTCCTTCATGCGGATCGCGACATCGGCTTCGCGCATCGGCAGGTCCAGCACGCGTTCTTCCAGAAGCAGGTCAATCTTCAGATCGGGATAGCGTTCGTAAAGCTTGGTCAGCCGCGGTGCGAGCCACAGCGTGCCGAAGCCAACGGTCGTGGTCACCTTCAGTTCGCCGAACACTTCTTCTTCGCTGTCGCGGATGCGTGCGGCGGCGCTGTCGAGCTTTTTGGCCATGGTCGAGGTGGCATCGAACAGCAACTCGCCCTGCTCGGTCAGAATCAGGCCACGGGCATGGCGGTGGAACAGGGTGGTGCCCAACGCCTCTTCCAGCGCGCGAATCTGGCGGCTCACCGCAGATTGCGACAGATGCAGCGCATCGCCGGCATGGGTCAGCGACCCCGCATCCGCGACGGCGTGAAAGATTCGTAGCTTGTCCCAGTCCATATCGGTCACTTTCGGTAAACTCGGCACGATTACGCGCTAAATTCTTATATTCATCTGTTAAACTTAACAAACCGGTTTCGCCGAAAAATTCCCTTTGTAGGTCAGCTTTTTTGACCTAACATTGCGTCATGCCCAGAAAGCAAGGGGAGGTGCTCAATGGGAAGGCAGGAAATATCTTTGGCTGATCGCTTCGATCTGGCCAAGTCGCCGGTTTTGTTGAATGGCACGCAGGCACTGGTGCGTCTGGTGCTGGCGCAGGCGGCGCGGGACCGTGCCGCAGGCTGGCATACGGCGGGCTATGTCACCGGCTATCGCGGCAGCCCGCTGGGCGCGGTCGATCTGCAGATGAGCAAGGCGCAGAAGGTGCTGGAAGCCGCCGATGTGCGGTTTCAGCCCGGGCTGAACGAGGATCTGGCCGCCACCGCCATCTGGGGCACGCAACAGGCCGAGCTGCGCGGCGAGGGGCGCTTCGACGGTGTTTTCGCGCTGTGGTATGGTAAGGGGCCGGGGGTTGACCGTTCGGGCGATGTGATGCGGCACGCGAATATGGCCGGCACCTCGGCCAAAGGCGGCGTGCTGATGGCGATGGGTGACGACCACACCGGTGAAAGCTCGACCGTGCTGCATCAGTCCGACTGGGCGATGGTCGATGCCTATATGCCGGTACTGTCGCCTGCGGGCGTGCAGGAAATCCTTGATTTCGGCCATTACGGCTATGCGCTCAGCCGGTTTGCCGGGGTCTGGGTCGGGCTCAAGACGATGAAGGATACGGTCGAGGCGACGGCGGTTGTCGATGGCGACCCGTTCCGCATGCAGTTCGTCACGCCTGACATCAAACTGCCGCCGGGCGGGCTGAACATCCGGCTGGGCGACACGCCCGTTGCGCAGGAAGCGCGGATGATTGACCACAAGCGGTTTGCGGCTGAGGCTTTCGCCCGCGCCAACCGGATCGACAAGCGGATGCATGGCAAGCCCGGCGCCAAGATCGGTTTCGTCGCGGCGGGCAAGAACTGGCTCGATCTGGTGCATGCGCTGCAACTGCTGGGGATTGGCGAGGCCGAGGCTGAACGGCTGGGCCTGACCACCTGGAAAGTCGCGCAGACCTTCCCGATGGACATGAAATCCTTTGCCGAATGGGCCGAGGGGCTGGAGGTGATCGTCGTCGTCGAGGAGAAGCGCAAGCTGATCGAAGTGCAGGTGAAAGAGGCGATCTTCGACAACCGGCGCGGGCGGCGGGTGCTGGGCTGGCACCATGATCGCACCGGGGCCGAGTTGTTCCCGACGCGCTATGCGCTGGACCCGGTGATGATCGCCGAAAGGATCGGCCAGATCCTGATCGAGGAAGGCCGCGGCACCGAAGCGGTGAAGGCCGGGCTTGCCCGCATCGCGGACGCGCGCCGCGCCGACAACGCGCCCGAGATCGCCACGCGCACGCCGTGGTTCTGTTCGGGCTGCCCGCACAATTCCTCGACCAAGCTGCCCGAGGGCAGCCGCGCCTATGCCGGGATCGGTTGTCACTACATGGTGCAATGGATGGACCGCGAGACCAGCGGTTTCACCCATATGGGCGGCGAGGGCGCGAACTGGGTTGGCGAGGCGCCGTTTTCCACCCGCGCGCATGTGTTCCAGAACCTGGGCGACGGCACCTATAACCATTCCGGCGTGCAGGCCATTCGCGCGGCTTTGGCCGCGGGGGTGAACATCACCTACAAGATCCTGTTCAACGATGCGGTGGCAATGACCGGCGGGCAACCGAACGAGGGCGGGCTGAGCGCGCCGCAGATCGTGCGCGAGATCGCCGCGATGGGGGTGAAGCCGATCGTCGTGGTCTATGACGAAAAGGAACAGATCGACCTGAGCGCCTTCCCGCCCGAGATCGAGAAAGTCGAACGCGCCGGGCTGATGGCGGTGCAAAAGCGGATGGCGCAGGAAAAGGGCACCTCGGCCATCGTCTATGTGCAGACCTGCGCCGCCGAGAAACGCCGCCGCCGCAAGCGCGGCACATTCCCCGACCCGGACAAGCGCGTCTTCATCAACACCGATGTCTGCGAAGGCTGCGGCGATTGCGGGGTGCAGTCGAACTGCGTTTCGCTGGTGCCGGTGGAAACCGAATTCGGCACCAAGCGCGCCGTGGATCAATCCAGCTGCAACAAGGATTTTTCCTGCCTGAACGGGTTCTGCCCCAGTTTCGTGACGGTGGCGGGCGCGAAATTGCGCAAGGCCCCGGCGCGCGCGCTGGACCTGCCCGATCTGCCCGAGCCTGCGCTGCCAACCATTCAGGGCACGCATAACATCGTCATCACCGGGGTCGGCGGCACCGGCGTCGTGACCGTGGGCGCGGTGCTGGCGATGGCCGCGCATCTGGATGGCAAGGGTGCGGGGATGATGGAGATGGCCGGCCTCGCCCAGAAGGGGGGGGCTGTGCATATCCATCTGCGGCTGGCCAATGAACCGACCGATATTTCCGCGATCCGCGTCGCCGTGGGCGAGGCCGATTGCGTCATCGGCGGCGATCTGGTGGTCAGCGCCGGGTCGAAGACGCTGGGTCTGATGACCACGGGGCGCACCGGCGCGGTGGTGAACGCGCATGAGATCGTGACCGGCGAATTCACCCGCAACCGCGATTTCCACCTGCCGGGCGAACAGTTGCGGTTGGCGCTGCAGGCGCGGCTGCGCGACCGGGTGGCATTTTTCGATGCGACGGATCTGACGCGGCATCTGCTGGGCGATTCGATCTATTCCAACATGGCGGTGCTGGGGGCTGCCTGGCAGCAGGGTCTGGTTCCGCTGAGCCATGCCGCGATTGCCCGGGCGATCACGCTCAATGGCACCGCGGCCGAGGCCAACCAGCGCGCGTTCGAGCTGGGCCGTTGGGCGGTGGCCTTCCCGGACGAGGCGCAGGCCGCCTTGGCACCCGAGGCGCCGCCCGCCCCGGCAGATCCGATTGAAACCCGCGCCGCGCACCTGGTGGCCTATCAAAATGCGGCGCTGGCGGATCGGTATCGTGCGCTGGTCGCGCAGGCCCCCGAAGCGCTGCGCGAGGCGGTGGCGAAGGGCTATCACAAGCTGCTTGCCTACAAGGATGAATACGAGGTCGCCCGGCTGCATCTGGACACCGCTGCCAAGGCACAGGCGGAATTCGAGGGCGATCTGCGTCTGACCTTCCATCTGGCGCCGCCCTTCCTGTCAGGCCCCGAACATAACGGGCGCCCGGCGAAACGGGCCTTCGGGCCGTGGGTGTTGCGGGCCTTTGCGGTTCTGGCGCGGATGAAGGGGCTGCGCGGCACGGCGTTCGATCCGTTCGGGCGCACGAAGGAACGCCGGACCGAGCGCGCGCTGATCGCCCAGTTCGAGGCCGACATGGCCGAGATCCTGCCCCGCGTCACGCCCGAAACCGAAGCCATCGCCCGCGAACTGGCCGAACTGCCCTTGCAGATCCGCGGCTTCGGCCCGGTGAAAGAGGCGTCGGTCGCGGCGGCCGCGGCGCGGCGGGCCGCGTTGCTGGCGGCGTTTCGGGCGGGTGGTGCGCCAATGCCCCTTGCGGCAGAGTGAACGCGCCTGCCCGCATTTGAGGCGTTTATTTCTGTGGCGATGGGGCATAGAAGGGGCGAAACCCGCCCACGAGGCGGGCGTCATCCCTTGGTGTAAGAGGCAGGCATGGCAGTAGGGATTTTCGACAGCGGTCTGGGGGGATTGACGGTCTATGACGCCGTGTCCAAACGGCTGCCCGATCAGGCCTTCGTCTATTTCGGCGACAATGCGCATGCGCCCTATGGCGTGCGCGATGCCGATGACATCTTCAATCTGACCTGCGCCGCGGTGGAACGGCTGTGGGACGAGGGCTGCGATCTGGTCATTCTGGCCTGCAACACCGCCAGCGCCGCTGCCCTGAAGCGGATGCAGGAAACCTGGCTGCCGAAGGACAAGCGCGTGCTGGGCGTCTTCGTGCCGCTGATCGAGGCGCTGACCGAACGGCAATGGGGCGACAACAGCCCCCCGCGCGAAGTGACGGTGAAACATGTTGCGCTGTTCGCCACCCCCGCCACCGTGGCCAGCCGTGCGTTTCAGCGCGAACTGGCCTATCGCGCGATCGGCGTGGATGTCGAGGCACAGCCCTGCGGCGGTGTTGTCGATGCGATCGAGACGGGCGACGAAATCCTGGCCGAAGCGCTGGTGAAAAGCCATGTCGAGGCGCTGAAGCGCCGGATGCCGCATCCGCAGGCGGCGATTTTAGGCTGCACCCACTATCCGCTGATGCAAAGCACCTTCCAGCAGGCACTGGGCCCGGATGTCACCGTCTACTCGCAGGCCAATCTGGTGGCCGAAAGCCTGGCCGATTATCTGATCCGCCACCCCGAGTTCAAAGGCCCGGGCACCGTGTCGAAGTTTCTGACCACCGGCAATCCGGCCTCGGTCTCGACCCATGCCACGCAATTTCTGCGACGCAAGATCGCGTTCGAAGCTGCCTGAATTTTCAAGTTTTCCATGGAGATGACCATGACCCAGAGAATCGCGATCCTTGGTGCGTCGGGCTATACCGGGGCCGAGCTGGCCCGCCTGATCGCCACGCATCCGAGCATGAAGATCACCGCCCTGTCGGGCGACCGCAAGGCCGGCATGGCAATGGGCGACGTGTTCCCGCACCTGCGCCACATGGGCCTGCCCGATCTGGTCAAGATCGAGGAGATCGACTTTTCGCAGGTCGATCTGGCCTTCTGCGCGCTGCCGCATGCCACCAGCCAGGCGGTGATCGCCGAATTGCCGCTCGATCTGAAGGTGGTGGACCTGTCCGCCGATTTCCGGCTGCGCGATCCGGCGGAGTACGAGAAATGGTATGGCAAACCGCATTCGGCGGTCGAGCTGCAGAAAGAGGCGGTCTATGGGCTGACCGAATTCTACCGCGACGAGATTCGCGCCGCCCGGCTGTGCGCGGGCACCGGCTGCAACGCGGCCGCCGGGCAATATGCGATCCGGCCGCTGATCGAGGCAGGCGTGATCGACCTTGACGAGATTGTGATCGACCTCAAGGCGGGCGTGTCCGGCGCGGGCCGCAGCCTGAAGGAAAACCTGCTGCACGCCGAACTGTCGGGCGGGACGATGCCCTATTCGGCGGGGGGCAAGCACCGGCACCTGGGCGAATTCGATCAGGAATTCAGCAAGTTGGCGGGCCGTGACGTGCGGGTGCAGTTCACCCCGCATCTGATGCCCTTCAACCGCGGCATTCTGGCGACGGTCTATGTGCGTGGTGAACCGGCGGCGATTCACGCGGCACTGGCCGCGCGCTATGCCGATGAGGTGTTCCTCGAGGTGCTACCTTTCGGCGCACTCCCCTCGACACGTTCGATTGCAGGCTCCAATTACGTTCATGTGGGCGTCACTGGCGACCGGCTGCCGGGTCGGGCGATCGTGGTCGTGGCGCTAGATAACCTGTGCAAGGGCTCCTCGGGGCAGGCGATGCAAAACGCCAACCTGATGCTGGGTCTGGAAGAAACCGCGGGGCTGATGCTGGCGCCTGTGTTCCCTTGATTTAAGTCAGGGACCGGCTGGCAGAGCGGGCCGATAAGGCCCCTCAAGCCTTTCGACGAGGAGGGAGTGGGAATGAAGAGCCTCAAGAAGAAACGCCGCATTCAGGTGCTGCTCGTGACGGCCCTGGCCTTGGTCATCTCGACCGGGATGATCGGCTATGCGATGCGCGACGGGATCAACTTCTTCCGCGCGCCCTCGCAGATGGCCGAGAACCCGCCCAAACCGGGCGAGGTGTTCCGTCTGGGCGGGCTGGTCGAGGAAGGCTCGATCCAGCGCGGCGCGGGCGAAACGATCACCTTCAATGTGACCGATGGCGGTGCCGTGGTTCCGGTGCGTTTCACCGGCGTGCTGCCCGATCTGTTCGGTGAAAACCAGGGCATGATCGGCACCGGCACCATGGAAGGCGCCGTCTTCGTGGCCAATGAAATCCTGGCCAAGCATGACGAAAGCTACATGCCCAAAGAGGTGGTGGATGCGCTGAAGGAACAGGGCGTCTACAAAGAGCCCACCTCCTGAGCGCACGGGGCGTAACGGCACCGTTAACCACCGATCAGAGACATTTCCCCGGGGAGCTTGGGGAAATGGATCATGAAATCAGTCACCGAGATTGCACGCGAGATCGTCGCCCGTGAGGGTGGCTATGTGAACGACCCCGACGATCCGGGCGGGGCCACCAAATACGGCGTGACCATTGGCACGCTGCGGCGGCTGGGGCTGGATCTGTCGGGCGATGGCCATGTGACCGAGCGCGACGTGCGGATGCTGACGCGCGAGAAGGCCGCGGAAATCTACGTCAGACATTATTTCGAGGGGCCGCGGCTGAACGCGCTGCCCGCCGCGCTGCAGGCCAGCGTGTTTGACATGTATGTGAACGCGGGCGCCAATGCGATCACCATCTTGCAAAAGCTGCTGGGCCAGATGGGGCAGGTGGTCGATGTCGACGGCGTTCTGGGGCCGCAGACGCTGGCCGCCGCACATGCGGCCGCCGAGGCCGCGCCGGGGCTGATCGCCGATGCCTACGGCATTGCGCGGCGCAATTACTACTACGCGCTGGCCGACACCCGCCCCGCCAGCCGCAAATACGCTCGCACCCGCAAGGGCGGCAAGGGTGGCTGGATCCTGCGGGCCGAGGAATTCATCTCGCCCCGGTTTCACCTGACCGAGGCCGACCACAAGGCGCGGGTGGCAAAATGGGGATGATCGAGAAGGTCTTTGGCGGATCGGCCGCGACCACGGCCCTGGGCAATGCCGCAAGTTCGGTGGCCGAGGTCTTCGTGCCCAATGCCACCAAGAAAATGGAAGCGGCGCATGATGCCTACAAGGCTGCGCTGGATGAACACGGGGCCGAGTTTCAGCACGAACGCCCCGGCTGGTTCGACCGCTTCGTGAACGGGCTGAACCGGATGCCGCGACCGATGCTTGCGCTCGGCACGCTGGGGCTGTTCATCTACGCGATGATCGACCCGGTCAGTTTTGCGCAGCGCATGGTCGGGCTGAACTATGTTCCCGAACCGCTGTGGTGGCTGCTCGGCGCAATCGTCAGCTTCTATTTCGGGGCGCGCGAGGCCTATTACTTTCGCACCAAACCCGTTGTAGCGGCGGCGACCGCGGCGCTGACGACCGGGGCGGCGCCCGCCGTCGATGACAACCCGGCCCTGGCCGAATGGCGCGCGCGCGGGGCGGGCGCCTGATCAGAAGCTGCGGGTGGGCCGGTCGAACACCTTCCGGCCCATCAGCGAGGCCACCAGATCCACCATCAGCTTCGCCGTGCGCCCGCGTTCATCCAGAAACGGGTTCAGCTCGACCAGATCGAGCGAGGTGACGAGCCGCGATTCATGCAGCAGCTCCATCACCAGATGCGCCTCGCGGAAGGTGGCGCCGCCGGGCACCGTGGTGCCCACCGCCGGTGCGATGGCGGGATCGAGGAAGTCGACATCCAGCGAGACATGCAGCAGACCGCCCGCCGCGCGCACCCGGTCCAGGAATTCGCGCAGCGGCGCGCTGATGCCGCGTTCGTCCAGCACGCGCATGTCGGCGATCTCGACGGCCTCGGGGATCAGGGCCTGGGCCTCGGCCTCGTCGACCGAACGGATACCCAGCATGCAGATGTTTTCGGGCGGCACCGGCGCAGGGAAGGGCGGAAACGCCCCGAACCCCGGGCGTCCGGCGATATAGGCCACCGGCGTGCCATGCAGATTGCCGCTTTGGGTGGTGTCGGGCGTGTGAAAATCGGTATGTGCATCAAGCCACAGCACGAACAGCGGGCGGCCAAGCGCTGCGGCATGCGCCGCCATTCCGGCGACGGAGCCCAGCGACAGCGAATGATCGCCGCCCATGAAGATCGGAAACCCCTCTGCCGCAGCGGCGCGGCCCGCCTTGGCCAGCGCCTCGGTCCAACCGACGGTTTCGGCCAGATGATGCACCGCAGGATTGGGATGGGCCATCGGCGGATGCGCCACCGGCGCCACGTCGCCCCGGTCGATCACGCTATGTCCCAGCCCGCCGATCGCCTCGGCAATCCCCGCCACGCGAAAGGCGGCGGGGCCCATCAGGCAGCCCGCGCGTTTCTGGCCACTGTCCACCGGCGCGCCAATCAGGATGCAGGTCTGGGTCATCGGGCCCTCCTTTCGCCCGATGATGGCGCAGCTTGTGGAAAAGAGAAAGGGGGCTGTCCGCCCCCTCTTCGGCTGCGCCGAATTCACCCCCGAGGATATTTTTGCCAGAAAGAAAGCGCGCGGCCTTCTTTCTGGCGCAAATATCCCGGGGGAGGCCGCAGGCCGGGGGCAGCGCCCCCTCAGCCGCGCGTGCCTGCGAAGCGCTGTTGCCAGTCTTCGCGTTCTTCATCGGCGATCTTGCGGAACAGAACCTCGGGCGTGGTGAAGGCATGGCCCACGGGCAGCAGTTCGAGCGCGGCTTTCGCATCGCCCGGCCAGCTGCGGTCTTCGGTCTGCATCCCGGCCAGCATCGCATCGGACGCATCCGGGATGAAGGGGGCCGACAGAACCGCATAGAGCCGCACGAGATTGAGCGCGAGGCGGGTTTGCGCGGCGGCCTGATCGGGATCGGTCTTGAACACGGTCCAGGGGGCGGCGGCCTGAAGATATTCGTTGCCCGCAACCCAGATCGCGCGCAATTCGGCGGCGGCCTTGCGCACTTCCTTCTCTTCCATGAAGGT
This sequence comes from Rhodobacteraceae bacterium UBA6796, assembly GCA_002452815.1. Classification (GTDB taxonomy): domain Bacteria; phylum Pseudomonadota; class Alphaproteobacteria; order Rhodobacterales; family Rhodobacteraceae; genus Rhodobacter. The sequence goes on along the minus strand of DKFM01000017.1, from coordinate 18,255 downwards.
TTCGTAGGCGCGGATGCGGGTGTTCAGCTCGTCGATCAGGGCTTCTTCACGCGCGCCCCATTCCCCGCCTGCGGGCAGGGCCTCGCCGAATTTCGAACGGCAGAACTTGGTGATCCGGCTGACGAAATTGCCCAGCACATCGGCCAGATCCTTGTTCACCGAGGTCTGGAAATTCTCCCAGGTGAATTCGGCATCCGCGCTTTCGGGCGCGTGGCTCAGCAGCCACCAGCGCCAGTAATCGGCGGGCAGGATCTCCAGCGCCTGATCCATGAACACGCCGCGCCCGCGCGAAGTCGAGAATTGGCCGCCATCATAGTTCAGGTAGTTGAACGACTTGATGTAATCGACCAGCTTCCACGGCTCGTTGCTGCCCAGAATGGTCGCCGGGAAGCCGATGGTGTGGAACGGCACGTTATCCTTGCCCATGAACTGGGTATAGGTCACGTCCTGCGCGCCCTTGTCGGTGCGCCACCAGCGGGCCCAGTCGCCGCCGGTCTTGTCGGCCCATTCCTGCGTCGCGCCGATATATTCGATGGGGGCATCGAACCAGACGTAGAACACCTTGCCATCCATGCCCTGCCACGGCGCGCCGTCGAATTGCGCGGGCACGCCCCAGCTCAGGTCGCGGGTGATGCCGCGGTCTTGCAGCCCGTCGCCGTCATTGAGCCATTTCTTCGCGATCGAGGTGGTCAGCACCGGCCAGTCGGTCTTGCTGTCGACCCAGTCCTGCAGCTTGTCGCGCATCGCCGACTGGCGCAGGAACAGGTGTTTGGTTTCGCGCAGTTCCAGATCGGTCGAGCCCGAGATGACCGAGCGCGGGTTGATCAGGTCCACCGGGTCAAGCTGCTTGGTGCAGTTGTCGCACTGGTCGCCGCGGGCGCTGTCAAACCCGCAGTTCGGGCAGGTGCCTTCGATATAGCGGTCGGGCAGGAAACGCCCGTCGGTCACCGAATACATCTGTTTTTCGGTGACTTCGCGGATCAGCCCCTGTTCGGCCAGAACCTTGGCGAAATGCTGGGTCAGCGCCCGGTTCTGCGCGCTGGAAGAGCGCCCGAAATGATTGAAGGACAGCCGGAAGCCGTGCGCGATTTCGGCCTGAACATCATGCATTTCCGCACAGTAATCGGCCACGTCCTTGCCGGCCTTGGCGGCGGCCAGCTCGGCCGGGGTGCCGTGTTCGTCGGTGGCGCAGATGAACATCACCTCGTTGCCCCGCGCACGTTGATAGCGGGCGAACAGATCGGCGGGCAGCTGGCTGCCCACGAGGTTGCCCAGATGCTTGATGCCGTTGATGTAGGGAATCGCCGAAGTGATGAGGTGACGCGCCATGATCCCGCCTTTGGTCCGGTTTTGCCGGGGTTTACCGCGCTTGGCCGGTCATGGCCAGAGGCTTTGCCGTTTCGGTCGCGGGGCTGCGCGCTCAGGCAGGTCCGGCACTGCGGTCGGTGTCGGTCAGGAACAGTGCTTCAACCCCAAGGCGCGCGGCCAGTGCGCGGCCCGCGGCCTCGCCCAGCACCATGAAGGCGCTTGCCAGCGCGTCCGCCTGCATGCAACTGGGCGCCAGAACGGTGACCGAGGCAGGGCCGTCCAGCAGCGGTGCGCCGCGCGCGGGGTCCATGGTATGCGACAGCCGCCGCGCGCCGACATCGACCCAGTGCCGGTAATCGCCCGATGTGGCGATGGCGATATCGTGCAATTCGAACACCGAATGGGTGGCGCGGGTGGTGAAATCGGGCCGTTCCAGCGCCACCGACCAGCCGCGCCCGTCGGGGTGCGGGCCAAGGGCGCGCAGCTCGCCGTCGATGCCGACCAGCGCGCGGGCGATGCCATGATCGCGCAGCACGCGGGTCAGCCGGTCCACGCCGTAGCCCTTGGCGATCCCCGACAGGTCGAGTTGCATCGGCGCGCTCTTGCGGGCGCGCAGCCCGGGAAGATCCAGGTCGAGGGTTTCGAAACTGGGGCGACGGTGGCGCGTGCGGGCGGCGCGGATCGCCTGCGGGTCGGCGGGGGCGGGGCCGAAGCCCCAGGCCGCGATCGCATCGCCCATCGCGATTTCGAACGCCCCGTCGCTGAGCCGCCCGATCTTCAGCGCGGTGTCCAGCACCTCGGTCAGTTGGGCGGGCAGGGGCACCCATGTCTCCAGCGGCGCGGCGTTCAACCGCATCAGGTCGCTGTCGGGGCGCCAAGTCGACATCTGCACGTCGACCTGATCCACCGCGGCCTGCAGGTCGGCCCGCAGGGACCGCACGTCAGTCTCGGGCGGGGCGTAAAAGACCACGGACCAGCGGGTACCCATCGTGGGGCCGTTCAGCACCTGGCGGGCGAGGTCAGTAGACGTCTTCGGCATAACGGCCCTCGGCTTTCAGCATCGCGGGGGACTGGCCGGTGCCGGCCAGGATTTCGGTCAGGGCCATGCGCACGGCGGCGGCCATCTCGCGTCCGCCGCAGACCATGATCTGCGCCCCGCCGGCAATCAGCCGCGCGATCCGGGCGGCATCGGTGCGCAGGCAATCCTGCACATAGGCCCGCCGCCCGTGGCGCGAGAAGGCCGTGGTCAGCGACGTCAGGCGCCCGTCATTCTGCCAGTCGCGCAGCTCGGCATCATAAAGCAGGTCGCTGGTGGGTGTGCGGGCCCCGAAATACAGATGCATCGGGCGGTGGCTGCGGTTGGCGCGCAGGAACCCGGCCAGTGGCCCGATCCCGGTGCCCGCCCCGATCAGGATCACCGGCGCGCGGCCCTTTGCGGGGCGGAATTCGGGATTGCGGCGCAGGAACGCGGTGACGGTGGCGCCCGGTTGCAGCGCGGTCAGCTGCCCTGAACAAAGCCCGCCGGGCTGGCGCCGCACGCAGATTTCGACAAACCCGTCGCGGGCCGAAGAGGCCAGCGAATAGAACCGCGGGACGGCCGATCCCTCGGGCAGGATACCCAGCAGGTCGCCTGCGTGAAACCGGGCGAAGCCCTGTCCGGTCAGCCGCGCCCACAGGCCCTGATGCGGCAAGGCAAAGCGCAGGATCGCGGTGGGGGCCTGCACCTCGGCGCCATAATCGCGCCGGTAGGTCAGGCGCAGCATCTGCGTCTGCGGCAGGTCGGGCAGATGCGACAATTCCAGCGGCAGGCCCAGCACATCGCCCAGATCGCGGCCCCAGCGGGCGAAATCCTGCGGCGATTGCCGGTCGACCGTCGCCAGCGGCAGCAGTTCGCTCCAGCCGATGTCGGCGGCAGCCAGTGCCAGATCGGTGGCATAGCCGCAAAAATCAGGGAAAGCGCGGTCGCCGAAGCCCAGCACCGCCAGCGGTGCAGAGGGCGCCTGTTTCAGCGCGCGGATGCGGGTCAGCACACCGCGGGCGGCCGCAGGGGATTCGCCCTCGCCATAGGTTGCGGCCAGAATGAGGACCCGTTTGGCACGGCCATACCGCGCGGGGTCGAACTGGCTCAGCGGTGCGCTGTGGACGGACTGTCCCGCCGCCATCAGCGCGGTTTGCAGGGTGCGGGCAAAACCCCAGGTGCTGCCCCCTTCAGAGGCCACAAGTAGGATCGTTTCTGCGCTGCCTGCCGCCACATTTCCCTTGATCCGGCTGCCCCGGGCGCGCGTGGCCAGCCATTGCACCGCCCCCGTCAGGGCCAGCGCCGGCACGCTCAGCGCCATCAGGCCAAGGATCAGGCCCAGCACCAGCGCGCCTTGCCCGGTGTGCAGCATCTGCGCGATCTCGGAGGCGCGCTCCCACCCGGTCGGGGCGGCCGACGACAGCACCGCACCGGTGCCGGGGTCGATCCGCGCGCTGCCGCCATCGGTTTTCAGGGTGAAGACATCGGTCGGATCGCCCGCTGCCGGAAGCGACAGCTTTTGCAGCGCGGCCACCGGCGTTTCGGCCAGCGCCGCAATCTGCGCCAGCGGCAGCGGCGCGGGTCCGGCGGTGGCGGTGACGAAATCGGGCTCGGCCGGGTCGTCGGGCAGCAGCGCGAAGGTCGAGGCGGTCATCCACAGCCCGGTGAGCGAGGACAGCAGCAATCCGCCCACCGCGAAGCGCGCCAGTTCCACATGAACGCGCCCGGCCCAGGGGCCGCGCGTGCGCCCGAACCAGCGGGCCCAGCCGCCCATCCGCCGCGCCACCAGCCCCGCGCCCGACAGCGCCAGCACCAGCATTGCGGCGGCGCCTGCGGCCATGGTGATCCGCCCCGTGTCGTCCAGAAACAGCGAGCGGTGCAGATTGGTCAGCCACAGCTCTGCCGCGATCGGATCGGGGGATCCCGCGTCCTGCCCGGTGGCCGGGTCGATCACCGCCGCACCCGGCTGGCCGCCGTCGAACCAATAGGCCACCACGCGCCCCGAAGGCGCGCGGCGGATCTGTTCCAGCCCCGGATGCGCGGCGGCAACCCGCGCGGTCAGATCGGCCACCGACAGGTCGGAGGCGGCCTGCGGCGCGGCCAGCCGCTCGATCAGCGGAAACACCGACAGCGCGGCGCCGCTCAGTGCCAGCAGGACGATCAGGAGCGCGGCGATCAGGCCGGGCCAGCGGTGGATCTGACGCAACATCCGGTTTCCTTCCGGTCAGTAGCTGACAGTGACGCTTTTCACATAGCGGCGCCCGGGCGCGGGTTGGCCCAGATTGGCCGAGGTCAGTGGCAGAACCACCTCATTCGGGCTGTCGGGCATATCCTCGACCGCGGCGTCGACATGCAGCGTATAGCCAGCGTCAAACAGCGCATCTTGCAAATCAAGCGTGATCGTCAACGCGCGCCCGGCGCCGACCGACGCGCCGGTGATGCCGTCGACCTGCGCGGTGTCACCGCCCGTCGCAGCATTCCAGCCGCTCAGGTGGCGGTAATATTTCGCCTTGCCCCCGGCCAGCCACAGGCTGCCCGCATAGGCGCCCTGTGGATCGGTGACATAAAGGGCCAGATAGGCGCCATCGCCGCCGTAATTGGCCATCTGCGTGGTAAAGGTGACCGGGCGGGCCTGGGCAAGGCCGGGCACGGTCAGCGCGGTGCTGAGCGCGAGGGCCGCAAGAAGGGATTTCATCGGGTCGCTCCTTTATCTCGGATCAGTTGACTTGCACGGCGGGGGCAGCGCCCGGCGCAAAAAGCCCGTTCTTCGGCGGCGCGACGCTGCCTGCGGGGGCCGGCGCATTGCCCGTGGCGCAGCCCGGCTGGCCCGGCATGCAGGAATAACCGTCGTCGTCATCCTCATCGTCGTCATCATCGTCACCGCGCTCACGGTTTTCGTGGCGTTCCTCGTGACGTTCCTTGCGCATGAAGAACCAGCCGCCGTCATCGTCGTCGCCGTCATTGTCGGCCAGAATCAGGGGCGCGCCGGTCGTGGCGAGGGGCAGGCCGTCAACCCGGGCCTGGCAGGCGGCGGCAGGCGACACGGCACAGCCGGACGACATGCTGTCAGGCGCGGTGATCGGTGCGGCGGACAGGGCGCCGACGATGCTGGTGCCAAGTGCGGTGGTCAGGGCGAGAAGGGCAAAAGCGGATTTCATGAGGGGTCCTTTTCACAAGGTGTTTCGATAGGGCCGGATATGGGGGGCCAAGCTGATACGATGCTGAAGCGTTGCTCCGTTCCCGTTCAGCCTGCGTTCAGGAACAACCGGGGGGTCATTTGTGGCGTTCCTCGTGCTCTTCGTGGTCGTCTTCGTCCTCGTCGTCCGAACGCAGCAGTTCCAGCGTCGCGGGATTCAGGCGCATCTCGATCCGGTGACCTTGCGCATCGCGGGCGTCGACTTCGTAACAGCCGTCGTCGATCTTGATGCGCCGGACGGTCAGGCCCTGGGCCTCGACCAGCGCGCGAACGGCATCGCGGGGTTGCCAGTCGGCCATCGGCACACGGCAATGCGCCTCGGACGCCACCGCGGCAGAGCCGAGGCTGGTGGCGACAAGGGCGCACAGGGCAAGGCGGGGCAGGCGGGGGGCAAGGGGCATGGCGGTCTCCGGCTTGGGGTAGGTCTTGTTTGCGCGCCGAACCTGACAGCGGGCTGAAGCGCTGCCTTGGGCGGGTTCAGCTTGCGGTCAGCTTCGCGCGCGATAACGTGGACGTGAGCCGTGGAGACCCGAATGCGCATTCTGCTGATCGAAGACGATGACGTGCTGGGCGCGGCCGTGCGCGACCAGATCGCGGCGGACGGGCATTCGATCGACTGGGTCATGCGGCTGGATGCGGCGGGCGATGCGATGGCGGTGGCGGTCTATGACCTGGTGCTGCTGGACCTGATGCTGCCCGACGGGCGCGGCATCGGCTTTCTGCGCGGCCTGCGCGCGCGTGGCGATGTGACGCCGGTCATCATCATGACCGCGCTCGATCAGGTGTCCGACCGGATCGAGGGGCTGAACGCCGGGGCCGACGACTATCTGGTGAAACCTTTCGATCTGGCCGAACTCTCGGCGCGGATCGGATCTGTCGCGCGGCGCTATGCGGGCAATCCGAACCCGGTCATCACGTTGGGCGCGCTGGACATCGACCTTGCGGCACGCTCGGTCTTTCGCGAGGGGCGGGCGGTTGCGCTGACGGCGCGCGAATGGGTGCTGCTGGAAGCGTTTCTGAGCCGCCCCGGGCAGCTTTTGTCAAAACGCCAGCTGGAAGAGCGGCTTTATTCCTTTGAAGCAGAGGTCGAAAGCAACACGGTCGAGGTGCATGTCAGCCGCCTGCGCAAGAAGCTGGGCGCCGGCGTGATCGAGACGGAACGCGGCCTTGGCTATCGGTTGGGCCGGGGATGAGACAGGCGCGCTCGCTCCAGATCCGGCTTGGCCTTGCGGTCGGTGCGGTGGTGACGCTGCTGTGGGCGGCCACGGCGCTGGTCACCGCGCAGCTGGTGCGCGCCGAAATGTCCGAAGTGTTCGATTCCGCGCTGGAGGAAACCGCGCAGCGCATCCTGCCGTTGGCGGTGAGCGAGATTCTGGGCCGCGAGGGCGTGACCGGGCCGCAGACGGTGCCGGTGATCCGCCCGCATGACGAATATTTCACCTATGTCGTGCGCGATGCCGCAGGTGCGGTGCTGCTGCAATCTCATACCGCCCGGCCGCAGGACTTTCCGCCCTATGCGGGCCCGGGGTTTTCCGACACGCCGCAGTTGCGGATTTTCAGCGACGAGGCGTTGCGCGGCAGCATCACGATTGCGGTGGCCGAGCCGCTGGCGCATCGCGACGAGGTGGCCCATGAGGTGCAGATGGGGCTGCTGGCGCCTCTGGCGCTGATGATCCCGCTGTCGCTGGCGGCGATTGCGCTGGTGCTGCGGCTGGGGTTTGCGCCGCTGCGCCGGTTCCGGCTGCGTCTGGCGCAGCGTGGCGCGGCGGATCTGTCGGCGGTGGAAACCCGCGACCTGCCCGCCGAGGTGCTGCCGCTGGCGCAGACGTTGAACAGTCTGCTGGAACGGCTCGATGCCGCGTTTCAGGCCGAGCGCAGCTTTGCCGCCAATGCCGCCCATGAACTGCGCACGCCACTGGCCGGTGCCATCGCGCAGGCGCAACGCCTGCGCGCCGAAACCGCCGATCCGGCCAGCGCCGCCCGCGCGACCGAGATCGAGGCGGTGCTGAAACGTCTGACCCGCCTGTCAGAAGGCTTGATGCAACTTGCCCGCGCCGAGGGGGGCAAGCTGCGCACCGATACCGCGCGCGATCTGCGCCCGGTGCTGCGGCTGATGGCCGATGATACCGCGCGTCTGGCCGGGGCTGCGCAGCTGCAACTGGATCTGCCGCCCGCGCCGGTGATGTCCGACCTCGACCCCGATATTTTCGGCATCCTGTGCCGCAACCTGATCGAAAACGCCCTGCGTCACGGCGCGCCCGGCACGGACATCGTCTTGCGGCTGACGCCCGCGGGGCAGTTGAGCGTGGAAAACGACTGCGATCCGGTGCCGGCCGAGGTGCTGGACCGGCTTGGCACGCGCTTCGTGCGGGCGCCCGGCGCAGGCAAAGGCAGCGGGCTGGGCCTGGCCATCGTGCATGCAATCGTTGCGCGGGGCGGCGGACGGCTGGCGCTGGCCTCGCCGCGCGCGGGGCAGGCGCGGGGCTTTGCCGCAACCGTCGATCTGCCGCTGACGACCCAAATCTGACCTTTCCCTTTCGACACCTCGAGGAAATCATGTCCCTTCCCTATGAATCCGCCCATGAAGAACTGCATTACATCAACCGTTCGGGCTGGCTGCGCGCCGCGGTGCTGGGCGCCAACGATGGTATCGTTTCGGTCGCCTCGCTGATCGTCGGGGTGGCGGCGGCGGACCCGTCGCATACCGCCGTGCTGATCGCGGGGGGCGCGGGATTGGCGGCGGGCGCAATGTCGATGGCGGCGGGCGAATATGTTTCGGTCAGCTCGCAATCGGACACCGAGCGCGCCGACATCGCCCGTGAAAAGGCCGCGCTGCGTGACACGCCCGAAGAGGAAGAACGCGAACTGGCATCGATCTTTCAAAGCCGCGGCTTGAGCCCGGCCACCGCCGCACTGGTCGCGCGGGAGTTGACCGAAAAAGACGCGCTTGGGGCCCATGTGCGCGAGGAACTTGGCCTGTCCGAGGTGCATGCCGCCAATCCGTTGCAGGCGGCGCTGGCCTCGGGGCTGACCTTTTCGGTCGCCGCGGCCTTGCCGCTGGCGGCGGCGGTGCTGGCGCCCGAGGGCAAGATCATCCCGGTCGTCACCGGCGCAACGCTGGTCTGTCTGGCGGGGCTGGGCGCGTTGGGCGCGCAGGCCGGGGGCGCGCCGAAACTGCCCGCGACGCTGCGGGTGCTGTTCTGGGGCGCGGCCGCCATGGCGATCACCGCAGGCGTCGGGCGGATCTTTGGCGTCAGCGTCTAGGCCGATCCCCGCGGCAGGCCGCGGCGCGCTCGAAACCGGACTCAGAAGGGACGGGCATCGCCCGCCTTGCGCAGCAGGAGCCGGCCTGCGGTGACCGATCCGTCGCGGATGTCGCTTTCGATGGCGGCGCATAGCGCGATGACATCGCGGGTGCCCATCGCGGCCAGCATTTCCTTGTGGCGATCGACGACATCGACCATCTTCACCGTCTCGATCACCTGCCGCTGGAACGGGCCAAGTTGCAGCCACAGGCTTTCGATCAGCGGCATCACCGCCTGATAGGGGTTCAGGCGATACAGGATCTTGTGAAATTCCTGGTTCATCCGGGTCAGCGCGTCCAGATCGCGGGCCGCGATTGCGCCATCCATGCGATCATCCAGTGCGCGCAGATGTTCAATAACGATTTCAGACAGATACGGGAATGCGCGCTCGGCCGCGTGGAGTTCCAGCGCGATCCGTAGCTGCACCAGTTCTTCAAAGCGGCCAAGGGTCATGTCGGGGATTTTCAGCCGCCGGTTGCCCAAAACCTCGATCGCGTTTTCCGAACTCAGCCGGCGCACCGCTTCGCGGATCGGGGTCGGGCTGAGGTCAAGCTGCTGTGCCAGCCCGCGGATCGTCAGCGCGGTGCCGGGCCGAAGCGCGCCCAGCATGATCGCGTTACGCAGCCGGTAATAGGCATGTTCTTGCGTCGTCATCCCGTCGTCGCGGGGAAGCTCGGGGATGTCGGTGGTGGTCATCAATGCGTGGCCCGGTCTTTGGAAATGGTCACCCCGAAGATGACGTGCCTTGAGAGTTGACACAACGTGTAAAAATATCACATCCTCGAAAATGATATCACATTTTGCAGGGGAATCGAATGACGACGGCGGAAGCGATGGCGTGGCTCGAAGAGCGTCCGGAAATCGAGACGATCTTTGCGTGCATCTGCGACCTGAACGGGGTGATGCGCGGCAAGCGCGTGCCCGTGGATCAGCTGGACAAGATCCTGGACGGAAGTCTGCGGATGCCGCTGTCGCTGTTGGGCATGGACATCTGGGGCGAGGATATCGAGGGCAACGAACTGGTGTTCGATACCGGCGATGCGGACGGTCTGTGCGATTTCACCGGCCGCGCGCTGAGCCCGGTGGACTGGATCAGCCGCCCTGCCGCCTTTGCCCAGCTGTGGATGCGGCAGGAAGACGGCAGCGATTTCCCGGGCGATCCGCGCCGCGCACTGGCCGCGATTGTCGAACGCTTCAAGGCCCGTGGCCTGACCCCTGTCGTCGCGACCGAACTGGAATTCTATGTCGTGGACCCCTCGCAATCGGCACCGCAACCGCCCTGTTCGCCGGTCACCGGCAAGCGGCTGGATTCCGATGGCGCGCTGTCGCTGGACGAATTGCAGCACTTCGACGCCTTCCTGAACGAGGTCTATGACGGGTGCCGCGCGCAGGGCATTCCGGCCGATGCGGCGATTTCCGAAAACGGCGCCGGGCAGTTTGAAATCAACATGATGCATGTGGCCGATCCGCTGAAGGCGGCGGACGATGCGGTGCTGTTCAAGCGGCTGGTGCGGGGCATCGCGCGCAAGCACGGCTTTGCTGCCACCTTCATGGCCAAACCCTACGGCGACCGCGCCGGATCGGGGATGCATGTGCATTTCTCGCTGGCGGACGCGGCGGGCAAGAATGTCTTCGACAACGGCGGCCCCGAAGGCACCGATATGCTGCGGCACGCTGTGGCCGGGCTGTTGCGCACCATGCAGGAAAACACGCTGGTCTTCGCGCCGCATGAAAACTCGTTCCGGCGCCTGTTGCCGGGCGCGCATGCGCCGTCCAGCGTGGCCTGGGGCTATGAAAACCGCACCGCAGCGATCCGCATTCCGGGCGGCAGCCACAAGGCGCGCCGGATCGAGCACCGGGTCGCCGGGGCCGATGCCAACCCCTATCTTGTGCTGTGCTCGATCCTGGGTGGCGCGCTGATGGGGATCGAAAGCCAGTGGGAACCGGCCAAGCCGATCACCGGCGATGCCTATAGCCAGGACCACGCGCACCTGCCCTATGACTGGGCCTCGGCGATCGACGCCTTCAACCGCGGCAAGCATGTCGAGCAGATCTATTCCAAACGTCTGAAGCGGATGTTCGTGCAGTGCAAACAGCAGGAACTGAGCCGCTTCACCCGCCATGTCACCGATTTCGAATATCACTCCTACCTGGAGGCCGTCTGATGAACGCCATGACCAATCTGCAACCGCACCCCTATGCCGGGACCGGCGCGCATACGACCAGCTATTACGCCGCCTCGGCCAACCCGGCGCCGGAACGCCCGGCGCTGAGCGGCAGCCATGAAATCGACGTTTGCGTCGTGGGGGCAGGGTATTCGGGCCTGTCGACGGCGCTGCATCTGGCCGAAAAGGGGTACAAGGTGGCCATCGTCGAAGGCGCGCGCGTCGGCTGGGGCGCCTCGGGGCGCAACGGCGGGCAGATCGTCAACGGGCTCAATGCCAGCTTGCAGACCATCGAGAAGCGCTATGGCAAGGATACTGCGACCTTCGTCGCCGGTCTGGTGCAGGAAGGCGGCCAGATCATCCGCGAGCGGGTGAAGACCTACAACATCCAGTGCGATCTGAAGGACGGCAACGTCTTTGCCGCGCTGACCCACAAGCACATGCAGGAGTTGGAGGAGCGCCGCGCGCTCTGGGCCGGTTACGGGCTGCACAACCAGGACATGCTGAGCCGCGACGAGATGCGCGCGCATGTCAACTCTGACCTCTATGTGGGCGGCATGATCGACCATTCGGGCGGGCATATGCACCCGCTGAACCTGGCGCTTGGCGAGGCGGCGGCGTTCGAGAGCCTTGGCGGCGTGATCTATGAAATGTCGCCGGTGACCTCGGTTGATACCGAAGCCGCGCGCCCGGTGGTCAGAACCGCGCAGGGGCAGATCACCTGCAAGACGCTGGTGCTGTGCGGCAACGCCTATCTGGGCCATGTCGTGCCCACCCTGACCTGGCGGGTGATGCCGGTCTCGACCCAGGTGATGGCAACCAAACCGTTGGGCGAGGCGATGGCGCGTGATCTGATGCCGACCGATGTCTGCGTCGAGGATGTGCGCTATATCCTTGATTACTATCGCATGTCGGCCGACAACCGGTTGCTGTTCGGCGGCGGCACGGTCTATGGCGGCGCCGACCCCAAGGACATCAAGGCCAAGCTGCGCACCAACCTTGACAAGGTGTTCCCGCAGCTCAAGGGTATTGAGATCGACTATGCCTGGAGCGGCAATTTCGCGCTCTCGTTCTCGCGCGTGCCGCAGATGGGGCGGATCGGGGCGAATACCTATTTCGCGCATGGCTACAGCGGCCATGGCGTCACCGGATCGCACACTTTCGGGCGCATTCTGGCCGAGGCGATCAATGGCGATCTGACCCGGTTCGACGTGTTCGCCAAGCTGCCGTGGTATCCGTTCCCGGGTGGGCGCATGTTCCGCGTGCCCTATTCGGTCATCGGGTCGTGGTGGTATGCCGCCCGCGACAAGCTGGGCGTCTGACGGCGAATTCCTGCCCTGCGGGCTTGCAGGCGGTGCGCGCGGACTGGCGCGGCCGCCCCTGCTTGCGGCGCAGAGTTTTAGGCCCCAGACCCATTGATTTCGGGCCTCTGGCGTGAGGCGATGTGCCGATGGGCACAACCTTCATTGGCCGACTGTCGCCCGGATGGAGCGTCTCAAGCCGTTGCTTCCAAAGAGACATGGCACGCCGCGGGCCGCGACCGTCGTGTTCTGACTGTGAAATGCAACAAGTCTCGCGCCTAGTGCGTGGCCGCTTGCGCATTTTGCGAGGGGCTGTCGCATTCGGATACGCCCAGCCGGATCAGTTCAGCGCCACTTATGCGGATCAGGTTCGTGCTGTAACGACCGGCGCGCAGATACCACTCTTGCAGGGCCGTAGGATAGTGCTGGGCGATAATCTGCGACCAGTATTCGAATTTGGCAGGCGACAGTTCGGCGCCATAGAAGCTCGGCTTGTGAAAACCGAACTGGGTCTTGCGGCTTATACAGGTGCCCGCCATGCCCAGATACATCGTGCAAGAGGAATAGCAGGCCGTGCCGACGATGGCCACGCGCCGCCCTTGCGCACGCATTGCGGCAATCTTGTTGGCGCGGGCGCCGACATCCCCGCCCATGTCATTGCCGATGATGACGGTACGGGGGGCATAGCCGATCGCCTGCGCCGCTGCAGGCGCGGCGGGCAAGACAAGCATCAGCAGGGCCGCCGGAAGGACCGCAGCGAAAAGCACAAAGGCATGCAGACACGCAGGCGCCGCCCGCGCAAATAACGCGTTGATGTTCATTGGATACCACCCCGGTAATCTGTGCGACGGCCTTCACCACGCGGCAGCAAGCCGCCCGCACCGTCGAGAGCAGTGAAGCGCGGAACCTTTAAGGAAGCTTTACCCGGCCCCGCTGCAGCCTTGGGATGTCATTAAAATTCATAGACAATCTGGCCAATAGAACGATTCGGGGCGCGTTTGTGGGTGTCCTGTCGGGATAGGCGGACAGGGAGGTTTCAGACAAACAGATGTAGATGAAACGGCATGTCGGTTGTGCAACATGCCAAGATTCAGGCAAACCCACGCAAAATCCACAAATTGCATGTATTTCTGAGCCTGGCAGTGGGAGGGGAAGCTATTCAAGGCTGTGCAGGTGCAGCGCAATATGGTATCAGGACAAAGCGTTTCTTATTTTCAAGCGAGCTTACCATGAACAAACTCTTCCAAGTCTTCGCCGTGGGTGCCGCCCTTTTCTCCGTTCCGGCTTTTGCGCAAAATGTTCCGGTTCAGCCGGGCATCTGTCCGGCGGGTATGGTATTTAATCCCGCGGGCCAGTGCGTGCCGACTACCCAACTGCCCCAAGGGGCGTTCCAGATCGGTCAGGCGACCAACTTTGCGGTGTTCGCGCCGGCTGCGGTGCTGGGCGCCGCGGCGGTCGCTCTTGGCGGGAACAGTGCGACTTCGTCGACCACTGCGACGACCTCGACCACCAACTAACCAGGTCGCTTGGCTTGCAGGCCAGGTCGCAACCAATCAAAAAGGGCGCCTTTGGGGCGCCCTTTCGTTTTTCGGTTCTTCATGCCGGTGCGGGGCGCGCTTAGTCCGTTACAGCGCCCACCGTGGTCGAGATCAACGACGGGGTGATGGAGTTCACGACGTTGCTCCAATGGGTAACGGGATGGGCGGCAACGAAAATCACGTCATTGGGGTGCAATTCGAAGCGGGTCGCCAGAATCAATGCCGCCGCATTGCGGACGTCCAGATGCCACGCGGTGATGGAGGCAAACTCCAGCGGATTGTCCGAACCGCGCAGCACATAGATTTCCTTCGGGCTGCCGGTTTTCGCAGGAATGCCCCCGGCCGCATCATACAGCGCATCGGCCAGATTGGCCTTCTGGTCGTAGGGCAGCGCAAAGCGTTGCTGCTTGCCTACCTCGCCGGTGATGTAGACGTAATCGCGCGCCTCGGCGCCCAGTTTCAGGCGGGCATCGAAATTGCTGCGCGCCTCTTCCAGCGCAGCGCGGCGGATGTCGACCTCGGTGCTCAGTGCGGTCAGTTCCGCCTGGCGGGCGGCTTGCTTGAAGGTCGCAAGCTTGATCTGTTCTTCGAAATAGGCGGCGGCCTTGTCCAGTTCGTATTCGCTGTCGACGAAGATGCTGTCGCCCGCCGCCAGCTGAATGCGCTGCGCCCCCCGGCGGTTATACAGGTCCTTGAGCGGAATCTGATACAGCGTGCCGTCCCGATACAGGCGCACCGTCGCATAGTCGATGTCGGCCGCCGTCGCCCCGCCCGCAGCGGCAAGGGCCTCGTCCAGATACAGCGGCGAAAGCGTGATCGGCACCACGGCCGGGGCCCCGACCGCGCCGCCGATGGTCACTTTCTTGGAGTGGAATTCCGCGATTTCGAGCGAGAAGGTGGGGTCGATCTGCTGGTCGAGGAAGCGCTGGAACAGCGTCGCCTCGGCATCCTCGACGGTCTGGCCCGCGATCTGCACACGCCCGACATTGGGCACCGAAATCGTGCCATCGTCCTGCACCGTGTACCCCTGACGCGAGCTTTGCGCGGCCAGGATGCCGGTCAGCTGTTCGACCGTCGATCCCGATTTCGGCGTGGCCAGCAACACCACGTCGCCGACACCGATCCGATAGTTTCCGGGGGCGACGGCGGGCGGCAACCGGGTTTCCATGTCTGCGGGCCGGCTGACGCGGTCAAAGGCGGTGGGCGGCGGCGCAATCCCGCCCCCGCCGGAACTGCGCACGCCTGCCGTTTGCGAAAAATAGGCAGGCAGGGCCTTGGGCTGATAGGGCCCCTTGTTCGCCACCATCACCGTTTCGGCGGTGATCGGAAGAACGCGCACCTTGCCTTCTTCCGTGATGCCGGGCGAAACCGAAGAGCTGTTGTAAACAACGCCACACCCCGTCAGCGAGGTCGTCATCAGGGCAATCAGCAAATATTTCACAGCGCTCTCCAGTTTACGTCTTCGGCCGAGGCAAGGTCATTGCTCTGCCGGAATAATGATCTTGCGAACCGACACCCGCTCGATGAGTGGACCCGCCCACTGGCTTGACTGAACGATCTCGCCGGTGGCGGGGACGACCCAGTAATAGTTGGCGAATGAGGTATCAGAACCGCGGCAATCTTCAACCATCGTCTGTGTGGACACGGGGGTGGTGCCGATCACCACGCTGTCGATCCCCGCGCGGGAAATACGGCATTTGAAGGCGCGGGTAACGGCGTGGTCGTCACCGTCGATCTGCGTCATCAGATGGGTGGCGATGCCATCGCCCATGCCTTGCACCAGCGGCAACACATCCGAAACGTCAGAGGCCATGAGATCCGCGCCAAAGCCGCGCGTGCCGACCACGATGCCATCTTCGAACATCAGCTGCGAGCCATCGGCGGTGATCCAGGTGCCCACGCCGCTGCGATCCGACAGGGCCTGACGCAGGAACACCGCGATGACCTCGGGGCGGTTTTCCTGCACGGCGATGACGGCGGGCGCCCCGGCCTTGTGGGCCGCCAGAAAGCCTGCGGCAGGTTCCGGTGCGGATTTGCGCATCAGCGGCAGGGCCGAGAGCTGTTTCTGGGTTTGCGGATCGGACGAGCATCCAAGCAGCGGTGCGGCGCAAAGCGCACAGATCACAAGGCGCGAGAGGGCATGCATCGGTCTCATCTCCAGAACTTGCCCCAGCGATCTTCAAGCTCGTTGGCGTTGCCCGAACGCACCTCGCCATAAAGCCGGTTGGCGATCGACAGGCGCGCGCCGCCGTCGCGCTGAACCGGACGGATCGTTTGCGACACAAAGCTTTTCGCAGGGGTTCCGGCGAGCCAGTCGACCGGAATGACGATGCGGATGCCCTTGTCGAAAGAGCCTTCGCCGAAGTCGTCGAAGGATACATCGGTCAGGGTGAAGAAGGCGCCGACACGGAAGCCGTTATCGAATTCGCGGTCGAGCGAGAAGGTCGCGCCCCAGTCGCCCGCAAGATAGCGCCCCACGTCCAGCTGGCCGAGATAGCCTTTGCCGAAATCGTAATACCCCGAGACATGCCCGGTTCCGATCCGGTAATCGGTCAGGCCGAAGCCCCCTTCGTAATCGCGCTGTCCGACATAGTTCATCTCGGCTCCCAGGGCCAGCCGACTGTCGACCGGATACCACAGCACCTCGCCCGAGACCCCGGCATACATCTGCTCGAAATAGCCCGCCGAAAGCCGCCCATACAGGTTCTGCCCGGGGCGGAACAGATAGTCGGCAGTCAGCCGCATCACTTTCGGGCCGCTGGTCTTGTCATACAGCGCCTGGTCCGAGCGCACATGCGGTAGCACCGAGTTCGACATCCGGTCCGAACTGTCCAGATTGCCCACCAGTTTCTGACGCACCGCGCCCGAGACCGACAGGCCGGGGGCGAAGGTGTATTTGCCCGACAGTTCCGCGCCCAGATCCATCCGCGCGGGGCCGTCGGGATCAAACAGCGACAGCGCATAATAGGGCAGAAGCGACCAGGCGTGGCGGGGGTAGGTGCCGGGGTCGGGCGGCAGCCGGTCGGGGGCATCCGCAAAATCGGTCCGCACGAAACTCTGCCAGCTGCCATCCCAGGCATGCTCCAGCTCGCTCAGGTCTGCGCGGCGCAGGGTCGCGCGCGATACCGGCATGCCGTCCGTCGCCAGGGTGATCTCGAAGGTTTCGAGTTCGGGCGGCAGCGTGTTGGCCATCGCGCGCGCTGTGCGACCGATCGCTTCGGCCGCGGCGGGATAGCGCGGGTTGTCGATCACGATGCGGGCGCGGCTGCCCTCCTGGGCATAGCTTTCCAGTACCAGCCCCTGAAGGTCGAGCGCGCCGGTCAGGCGCGCGCGGTTGGCGTCGGGCTCGGCCACCGACCAGCCCAAAGCGAGCAGATCGCCGCGCGGCAGGATCGGATCGACCGGGCGTTCGGTGCCGCCGGGGTAGGGCGGGCGACGCGGATCAAGCACATAGCTCAGCTTGGCGCCGAACTGCGCTCCGCCGATGGTGAACGCGCTCAGCGTCATGTTCTTCGTCGCGCGGTAGTCGATGCCCAGATTGATCGGCGTGCTGTGATCATAGCCCATCCGCGCGACTTCCTGCGTATAGGCGTCCGACGAATATTCCGCGACCAGCCGCGTGCGCTCGTTCAGCTGATATTCCACACCACCGAAGAACGCGGCGTCCCCGCGGAAGAAGTGATCAAACGAGACACGCCCCGTGTCCGTGATTGCGCTGATCGGAGCGGGGCGGGTCTTGAACCGGTCGTCGATGATGCCCAGTGGATTGGTGAAGCCGCCATAAGAGCCCAGCCTGCCCCAGCCGATGCCCCCGGTGAAGGTGAACCGCTCGCCGATGTGCTTGCTGGCCACCAGGTATTCCGAACTGAAAATCCCGGTGCCACCGAAATCCCGCAGGCCGATGGCGAGGGCGGGAAACCGGGGGCTCTCTGCGCGCAGTTGATAGTGGAGGTCGAAACTGCGGTCATAGCGATCCCCGCCGTTCGGCTGGTAGCCGTCGAGAACCGAATAGCGAAACACCCCGGACAGGCGCGGGGTGATCTGGAAATGCAGCGTATTGCGGTATTCCTTGGGCAGGACCGCGGTGGTGAAGGTGAAGGTGCCGTCCGGTGTCGTGGTGGCGCTCGGCATGTCGATCAGGCCCGGCGTGCCGAAGCTGGAAATGCCGTCGGCAAACGCGGCGGTCCCGCAAAGGCACAGGGCAAGGATGCCGGAACGCAGGACATTCTGAGAGTGATTGGGGGCCATCAGTTCCACGAAATTACAAGAAGTCAGCTGCGCTCAATCATCGGCTCTTTACCGGAAACACAACCCGCTCCGGCACTATTTGGTCATTGCCGAGGCTTCACCCCGAGCGGTGATGCATCTGCGCAACGCCCGTTTCAGTGCCCAGTCCTGCACAGGACGACGCGTGCGGTGCGCAG
>DKFM01000011.1 GCA_002452815.1 Rhodobacteraceae bacterium UBA6796 | reverse complement strand
TAATTTTGCACCGCCGTTTCCAATCGTCAGCGTGACGCCGCCGTGGCCACGTTCGAACAGCCGCACGTTCAATTGCGTTTCCAAAGATTGCACAGCGGATGTCACTGCGGACTGGGAAATGTTCATTTCCATAGCAGCCTGACTGACCTGCCCGGTTTCGGCCGCGGCCACGAAATAGCGGATTTGCTTGAATGTCAGGGACATAGGGGGCTTTCTTCGCAATATCGGTTTTTTCGATATTATTATGTAAAATTTAGTATTTCACAACGCTTCACCTTTCGCTCCACCCTCGGGCGCAGGGAATTTTGGAGTAGACAGATGCGCGTGACACTCAACTGCGACATGGGCGAAAGCTTCGGCCTTTACCGGATGGGGGACGATCACGGCATGATGCCGCTGATCGACGTGGCCAATGTCGCCTGCGGGTTTCACGGCTCTGACCCCGACCATATGCGCGCCACCGTCAAGCTGGCGAAACAGCATGGGGTGAAGGTGGGCGCGCATCCCTCGCTGCCCGATCTGCAGGGCTTCGGACGGCGCGAGATGAAGATGGGCCGCGAGGAAATGGCCAATTGCATCATCTATCAGATCGGCGCCCTGCAGGGGTTTCTGCGCGCCGAGGGGATGGAGCTGCATCATATCAAGCCGCATGGCAGCCTGTATGGCATGGCGGCCCGGCAAGAGGCGATCGCCCATGCGGTCTGCGATGCCGCCGATGTCTTCCGGGTGCCGCTGTTTGGCATGACCGGCACACTGCACGAGGAAATCTATGCCCTGCGCGGGCACAGTTTCATTCCGGAATTCTATTGCGATCTGGATTACCGGCCCGATGGCTCGCTCATCGTGACGCGCGAGCACGAGGCCAAGGACCCCGCCGAAATGGCCGCGCGCTGTGTGCGGGCGATCCGCGAAAATCTGGGCACGGCGACCGACGGGTCGACCTTTCCGACCCGCTGCGAAACCATCTGCGTGCATTCCGACACGCCCAATGCCGTCGACATCGCCCGCGCCGTGCGTGCGGTGGTGGCCGAATAAACCGTCTGACCTGACCCCAACGAACGGAGAGCTGCAATGCCCCAGATCCTGTCCCCCCTGCCCGGAACCTTCTATCGCGCGCCCTCGCCCGACCAACCGCCCTACAAGGCCGATGGCGATGCGGTGGCCGTGGGCGATGTGATCGGGCTGATCGAGGTGATGAAATCCTTCCACGAGGTCACCTCCGAAGTGGCGGGCAGCAACATCCGCTTCGCGGTCGAGAACGAGGAACCCGTGATGGCGGGCGCACCCTTGGCGGATCTCGACTGATGCTGAAGAAACTTCTGATCGCGAACCGGGGCGAGATTGCCGTGCGGATCATCCGCGCGGCCCGCGATCTGGGGATTGCGACGGTGGCGGTCCATTCCGCCGCCGATGCCGAGGCGCTGCATGTGCAACTGGCCGACGAGGCGGTGAACATCGGGCCGCCGGCGGCGAAGAAATCCTATCTCAACATGCAGGCGATCCTGCAGGCCGCGGCCGATACCGGCTGCGACAGCATCCACCCGGGCTATGGCTTTCTGGCCGAGAATGCGGACTTCGCCGATGCGGTGGCGGCGGCGGGGCTGGTGTTCGTCGGGCCGTCGGGCGATGCGATCCGGCTGATGGGCGACAAGGTTTCCGCGCGCTCGGCCGCGCATGCGGCGGGGGTTCCGGTGGTGCCGGGCTCGACCGGGCGCGTGGCCGGGATCGAGGCGGCGCGCCATGTGCTGATCGACACGGGATTTCCGGTGATGATCAAGGCGGCGGCGGGCGGTGGCGGGCGCGGCATCCGCATCGCGCAGAACCTGTCCGAATTCGAAGCCGGCTTCCCGCAGGCCGAGGCCGAGGCGCTGGCTGCCTTTGGCGATGGCGGTCTGTATATGGAGCGGGTGATCGGCCAGGCGCGCCATATCGAGGTGCAGATCCTGGGCGATGGCAGCGATGCGATCCATCTGTGCGAGCGCGAATGTTCGCTGCAGCGCCGCCGCCAGAAGGTCTGGGAAGAGGCGCCCTCGGCTGCGCTGTCGGACAAGCTGCGCGATCAGCTGTGCGCCTCGGCGGTCGCGCTCGCGCGGGCGGTGGGCTATTCCGGCGCGGGCACGGTCGAATACCTGTATGACGATGCGGCCGATCAGTTCTATTTCATCGAGATGAACACCCGCATTCAGGTGGAACATCCGGTGACCGAGATGATCACCGGCGTCGATCTGGTGGCCGAGGGGCTGCGCATCGCGGGCGGCGAGGCCCTGCGCCTGACACAGCGCGACATCACCGCGCGCGGCCACGCGATCGAGGTGCGGATCAATGCCGAAGACCCCGCGCGCGATTTCGCGCCCTTCCCGGGGGTGGTGGGCGCGCTGCGGGTGCCGGGCGGGCCGGGGGTGCGGTTCGATTCCATGCTCTACCCCGGCTATCAGGTGCCGCCCTTCTATGACTCGCTGCTGGCCAAGCTGATCGTGCATGCCGAAACCCGCGAGGCCGCGATCACCCGGTTGCAGCGCGCGCTGTCGGAGCTGCGCATCGACGGCATGAAAACCACCAAACCGCTGTTTCAGGCGCTGGCCTCCGACCCCGCCGTGCAGGCGGGCGCCGTTCACACCCGCTGGCTGGAAGGCTGGCTGACCGAAAACGCAAGCCGCCTTGGCGCGGCGGAAAGCTGAAAGGAAACAGGGATGTCGATACGTTTCAGTTACGGCGGCGACGAGCATATCTTCGGAGAGGTTTCCGAAGCGATGTCGCTGGCCTCGTTCTTCACCGGCCTGTCGATGATCAACGCGGTGCGCGCGGCGCAGATCCCGGGCGTGATCGAGACCTGCCCGGCGAATGCCAGCTTTCAGGTCAAGTTCGATCCCGACCGGATCAGCCCCGCCGATCTGCTGGCCGAGCTGAAAAGCTTCGAGGTGGAGGCCGCGAAATCCGACCAGACGCTGGCCACGCGGATCATCGAACTGCCGGTCTATTTCCAGGACCCCTGGACCCACGAGGTCGAGATGCGCTTCCGCGAGCGGCATCAGGACCCGAACGCCACCGATCTGGAATATTCCGCGCGGATCAACGGCTATGCCACGATCGAGGAATTCGTGGCCGCCTATGCCGGGCAGCCGTGGTTCGTGTCGATGGTGGGCTTCGTGGCGGGCCTGCCGTTCCTGTATCAGCTGGTCGAGCAGAAAAAACAGATCCAGGCGCCGAAATACCTGCGCCCGCGGACCGATACGCCCAAGCTGACGGTGGGCCATGGCGGCTGTTTCTCGGCGATCTATTCGGTGCGCGGTGCGGGCGGCTATCAGATGTATGGCGTGACGCCCGCCCCAATCTACGACCCGACCCGGCAGGTGCGCTATCTGAGCGAGGAGATGTGCCTGTTCAAACCCGGCGACATCGTCAAATACCGGCCCCAGACCCGCGACGAATACGACGCGACGCTGGAACAGATCGCCGCGAACGCCTGGGAGCCGACGATCCGCGCCTGCGATTTCAGCCTGACCGACTTCAACCGCGACATGGCCGGCACCAATGCCCGCCTGATGGAGGCTCTCAATGGCAATTAAGGTCATCTCGCCGGGGCTTTCGACCTCTGTTCAGGATCTGGGCCGCCCCGGATATTACCACCTCGGCATTCCCGAAGGCGGCGGCATGGACCGCTTCGCGACGATGGTCGCCAACCTGCTGGTGGGCAACCCCGAGGGCGCGGCGGTGCTGGAAGCGACATTCATGGGGCCGGAGCTGGAATTTACCCAAGATGCCGTGGTCGCCGTCACCGGCGGCGATCTGCCGCCCAAGGTCAACGGGGTCGAGCAACCGACTTGGGAAAGCTTTGCCGTCAAGGCGGGCGACCGGCTGAGCTTCGGGTTTCTCAAGGGCGGCGCGCGCGCCTATATCGCGGTGTCGGGCGGGATCGACGTGCCGGTCGTTCTGGGCTCGCGCTCGACCTATGTGCTGGGCGCGCTCGGCGGGTATCAGGGCCGGGTGCTGAAGGCGGGTGACGCATTGCCGGTCGGGCAGGGCGCGGGCGTGGCGGGCCGGTCGCTGCCGGCCGACCTGCGCCGTGCGCAGCCCGCAGCGATCGAGCTGCGGATGCTGCCGGGGCTTTACTGGCACCGCATCACCGAGGCCGCGGGCAAGAGGTTTTTCGAAGACACCTGGAAGGTCGCCCCCGAGGCGGACCGCATCGGTTATCGCTTCCGCGGGGGGCATCCGCTGGAATTCGTGGCGCGCGAGCAACCCTTCGGGGCGGGGTCGGACCCGTCGAACATCGTCGATGCCTGCTACCCCTATGGCTCGATCCAGGTGCCTTCGGGGACCGAACCGATCGTGCTGCACCGCGATGCGGTCTCGGGCGGCGGCTACATGATGCTGGGCGTGGTGATTTCGGCCGATATGGACCGGATCGCGCAGCTGCAGCCGCATACGCCCGCGCAGTTCGTCCCGGTGACGATGGATCAGGCGCTTGCCGCGCGGGCCGACAACCGCGCGCTGTTCGACCGAGCACGCGCGCATCTGGCGGGCTAGGGGGCAGGCGGGGGTGCGCACAGGGTCAAACTGCTGCGCGCCCTCAGACAAGACAGGCCCCGCTGCCCGCGCGAGGCTCTGACGATCGGACGGCCCGAAAAGAGGTCGCCGCATACAGGGAGGGACGGCCATAGCCCGAAAGCACCGCTTTCGGGACAGGGCGCCCCTTTGTCCTATGACTTGAGACGAATGGGAGAGGCGGCATGGGCCAACTCGAAGCTGACAACATATCGGTGGCCTTCGCGGGGCTGAAGGCGCTGTCGGACGTGCGCCTGAGCGTGACGCCGGGCCATATTACCGGGCTGATCGGCCCGAACGGCGCGGGCAAGACGACGCTGGTCAATGTGCTGACCGGGTTTCAGGCGCCGACCGCAGGGGCGGTCCGGCTGGACGGGCACAGCCTGGCCGGGTTGCAGCCGCATCAGGTCCGCCGCCGCGGCATCGCCCGCACCTTTCAGGGCGGGCGGCTGTTTCGCGATCTGCCGGTGATCGACAATCTGGAGGTGACGGGCGTCGGGCTTGGCCAGTCGCGCCGCGCCGCAATCGCCGAGGCGCAGGCGATGCTGGACTGGATGGGCATTGCGCCGCTGGCCGATCAGATCGCAGGCACGCTGCCCTATACCGACGAACGCCGCGTGGCGATCGGGCGGGCGCTGATGGGGCGGCCGGGCTACATTCTGCTGGACGAACCCGCCGCGGGCATGAGCGCCCCCGAGGCCGCCGAACTGGCCGCCCTGATCCGCCGCATCGCGCGCGATCTGAACTGTGGCGTGCTGCTGATCGAACACAACGTCGGGCTGGTGCTGGAAACCTGCGATCATATCGTCGTGCTGGATTCCGGCGCGGTGATCGAGGATGGCCCGCCCGCCCAGATCCGCGCCTCGGAAACCGTGCGCCACGCCTATATGGGTACCGCCGCCGACAGTGCGCTGCCGGTGCTGGAGGTGATGGAATGAGCCTGCTTGCGGTTTCCGATGTCACCATCCGCTATGGCCGCCTGACCGCCGTGCGCGAGGTCGCCTTCACCCTGGCCGAGGGCGAGATCCTGTTCATCACCGGGCCGAACGGCGCGGGCAAATCGTCCTTGATGCGGGCGATCGCCGGGGTGACGCCCCCCGCCGGTGGGCGCATCGACTTCGGCGGCGCCGAGATCACCGGCCGCGCGCCCGAAGACATCGCCCGCATGGGCCTGTCGATGGTCCCCGAGGGGCGCGATGTGTTCGGATCGCTCAGCATCGAGGAAAACCTGATCGTCGGCACCGGCATGCATACGCGTGAACGCGGCTGGCGCGTGCGGGCGGCCAGCGCACTGGAAGAGGTGTATGACACCTTCCCGATCCTGAAAGAGCGCCGCCATTCCCAGGCGGGGCTGTTGTCGGGCGGGCAGCAGCAGATGCTGGTGATCGGCCGCGCGCTGATGACCAACCCGCGGCTGATCGCGATTGACGAGCCCTCGCTGGGGCTCGCGCCCAATATCACCGATCAGGTCTACGAACGGCTGATCGGCCTGCGGCGGCACCGCAAGCTGACCCTGCTGATCGTCGAGCAAAGCTCGACCCGGGCGATGATGGTCGGCGGGCGGATGATCCTGATGCGCGGCGGGCAGATCCTGCTGGATGGCGACGCGCAGGCGATGGGCCAGAGCGAGGCCCTGCAGGCGGCCTATTTCGGATATGCGGAAGGAGAGCACTGATGTTGCAGGTTTTGTTCGATGCGCTCAGCCTCGGTTCGCTTTATGCGCTTGGCGCCTTGGGGATCGCGCTGATCTTCGGGGTGATGCGGCTGGTGAACTTCGCCCATGGCGATGTGATCGCCTTTGCGGTCTTTGCACTGTTGTGGCCTTCGGTCGATGCGGTGGCCATCGTGTTTGCGGGCAAGATGCCGTGGTTCCTGCTGATCCCGTTCATTCTGGCGGTGGGCGCCGGGCTGTCGGTGCTGTCCGAGGTGGTGGTGTTCCGCCGCTTCCGCCACGCCAGCCCCGCGACGATGATGATCGCCTCTTTCGCGCTTGGCTTCGTGATCCGCTATTTCCTGCTGATGCTGTTTTCCAGCCGGCCGAAGTCGATCTCGCTCTTGCCCGCGCTGAGCCAGCCGGTCGAGGTGCTGGGCGCGCGGATGCCGCTGCTGCAGCTGATTACTATCGTCGCGACGCTGGTGATGCTGACGGGCCTGTCGGTCTTTGTACGCCGCACCCGCTTCGGGCTGGAGATGCGCGCCGCGGCCGAGAATTTCACCATGGCGCGGATGCTGGGGGTGCGGGCGAACCGCGTCATCATGGGCGCCTTCGCGTTGTCGGGGGCGCTGGCGGGCGCCATCGCCATCATCCTGGGCAGCCAGACGGGCACCGTCGACATCCAGATGGGCGGCGCGGTGATGCTGATGGCCTTTATCGCCACGGTGATCGGCGGGCTTGGCAGTCTGGAAGGCGCGGTTCTGGCGGGCTTCCTGATCGGGGCGGCCTCGGTCGTGATGCAGACCGTGCTGCCCCCCGAGGCGCGCCCCTTCCGCGATGCCTTCGTCTACGGGGCGGTGATCCTCGTGCTTTTGTTCCGCCCGCAGGGGCTGATTGCCGCGCGCGGCACCAAGGAAAGGGTCTGAGCCATGGCGCAAGATGCCCAGAAACCGCAGAAATCCGTGCTGCTGCGCACCATCGCCACGCCGCTGATCCTGACCGCGCTGATGGTGGCGCTGGCGCTGCTGACGCTGGCGGTCGGCTCGCGGCCCTTCAACCAGACGATGATCGACATCTTCGTGCGCGTCATTCTGGTCGTGGGGCTTTACATCTTCGTCGGCAATTCCGGCGTGCTGAGCTTCGGTCATATCGGCTTCACCTGTTTGGGCGCCTACGCCGCCGCCTGGCTGACGATGCCGCCGATGATGAAGGAACTGTCCTTCCCGGGCCTGCCTGACTGGCTCAAGGCGGTGCAGCTGCCCTACGGGCCGGGGGCGGTGCTGGCGGCGCTGTTCGCGGGGGTGTTTGCCCTGCTGTTCGGGCGGGTGCTGATGCGGCTGTCGGGGATCGCCGCCTCGATTGCCACCTTCGCGATGCTGGCGATGATCAACACGATCTATGCCAATTGGGAAAGCGTGACGGCGGCGACGAATTCGGTCGTCGGCATCCCGATCGTGCGCACGATCTGGCCCTATATGATTGGCGCGATCGTGGCGATCTTCGTGGCCTGGTTGCATGCGGTGTCGCGCTTCGGGCTGGCGCTGCGGGCGGCGCGCGATGAACCCACCGCGGCGCTGGCCTCGGGGATCGACATTCCCCGCGTGCGGCTGGTGGCCTTTGGCCTGTCGGGCGTTGTGATGGGGCTGGGCGGCGCGCTGATGGCGCATTCGATCGGCGTTGTGACGCCCGACACCTTCTATCTGGGCCTGACTTTCATCACCCTTTCAATGCTGGTCGTGGGCGGGATGAGCACGCTGTCGGGCGCGGTGTCCGGGGTGGTGATCCTGTCCTTGCTGATCCAGGGCCTGCGCTGGCTGGAACGCGGGGTGCCAGTGGGTAACACGACCTTCGCGCTGCCCGGCGGGTTGCAGGAAATCCTGCTTGGCGTGGTGATGATCGCCATTCTCGCGCGGCGCCCGAACGGGCTGTTTTCCAAGGAATTCGCGTGGCCCTTCGGGGCCCGCGACCGGCGGGGGCCTGCCCTTGCCGCAACGCAAACCGTTCCCGAAGGGGACGCATAACCATGTCGCACACCGACACCAACAAGGAGAGTTCCCATGTTTCGCACGCAACTGATGACGAGCCTGAGCGTTCTGGCGCTGAGCCTCGCGCCCGCCACCGGCGCGCTGGCCGAGGATGCCGACGGCAATATCGTGGTGGGCTTTGCCACCGCCGAAACCGGCTTCATGCAGGCCTATGACAAACCCGCGCAAGACGCCGCGATGATCCGCATCGACGAGATCAACGCCGCGGGTGGTCTGCTGGGCAAACAGATCAAGGTGGTCAATGCCGACACCAAGACCGACCGCGCCGAAGGCGCCAAGGCGGGGCTGAGCGTGCTGGACGCGGGCGCCGACATGGTCGTCGTGTCCTGCGATTACGACTTCGGCGCGCCCGCCGCGCTGACCGCGGAATCCTCGGGCAAGATTTCGTTCTTCCTGTGCGCGGAATCGATCAAGGCGGGCATTCAGGGCGTCGGCCCGCACAGCTTCTCGGCCTCGGTTCTGGCGGCGGTGCAAGGCGCGACGATGGCCGAATGGGCCTATACCAAGAAAGAGGCGCGCGACTTTTACCGCCTTCTGGACACCAGCTATGTCTATAACAAGGGCATCTGCGACGGCTTCGACTGGATGCTGCCCAAGCTGGCGGATGCCACGCTGGCGGGCGAGGATGTGTTCAAGAACGACGACGCCTCGATCGCCTCGCAGATCAGCCGGATCAAGGCGCTGCCGAAGGAACCCGATGCGATCATGCTGTGCACGATGATGCCGGGCGCGGTGTCGGCGATCAAGCAGATCCGCGCGGCGGGGATCAACTCGATGATCCTGAACGGATCGGCCGTGGATGGCAGCTACTGGCTGTCGGCGGTGCCCGATCTGTCGAATTTCTATGTGCCGGTGCAGGGCTCTGTCTATGGCGACGACCCGAACCCGGATGTGAATGCCTTCAACGCGCTTTACAAGGAAAAGACCGGGGCTGACCCGGCGACGCAATACACCTATCCGGGCTATTCGATGATCGACGTCTGGGCCAAGGCGGTGGAGCGTGCGGGCACCATCGACGCCGATGCCGTGGTGGCCGAGCTGGAGAAGATGGACAACGAACCCACCCTGTTCGGGCCGCGTACTTTCACCTCGGAACTGCACCATCAGAACAAGGCGCGTTATCTGATCGTGGAAACCACCGCGGGCAAGCCGGGTGTGATCGACGAGTGGACGATTTCGGAGCCGGTGCCGATGGACGCGCTGATGAAGTGATCGCGGGCGGGGGGTGGCTCTGTCGCCCCTCGTCGACAAGAACGAACGCCCGGGCCGTGGCCCGGGCGTTTCGCATTGTCAGATGGCGGAGAGGGGCCGCTCAGGCCCCCGCCTTGCGATAGCTGTCTTTCAGCGCGATCCGGGCGCCATCGAAGTGCAGGATATCGCAGCCGTCGACCGTGATTGTCCGGCCTGCGGTGTCGGTGCCGGTGAAGCGCCAGTTGGTCAGGGCCTGATCCCCCGCGATCAGTGTCTGCTGCGGGTCCCAATGTGCCTGCGGGAAGGTGGCAAAAATCGCGGCATAGGCGGCGCGCACCGCATCGCGGCCCTGATGGCGCGTCCCTTCGGCCAGCGGACCCGCCGCCGCGTGAAAGGCACACTCGGCAGACATGCACGCCATCAGCGTGTCCAGATCTCGCGCGTTCCAGGCGTCGGCGAACCGCGCCACCACCACCTTGCGCTCTGCCGCAAGCGGGTCTTGCAGCACCTCGATTTCCAGAAACGCCAGATACTCGGCGCCCGGGTTGCAGACGTTATGGGCCACCCCGCAGCGCCGCGAATAGGGCACGCCCGCGTTCAGCGGCGCCTCGGTATAGCTGCCGTCGGGATGGGTCAGCCCAAGCGCGCCGCCGGTCAGCGGCACGACAACGTAATCATGGCCATGCACATGCCAGCCGGTTTCAGCGCCCGGCGGGAATTGCCATTCGGTGACGACGAAGCGGTCGTCGGAGATATGCGTGACCGGGGTGGCGGGAAGCGTGCTGGTCATTGGCGGGCCCTCAGTTTGCGGTTTCCGCGGCAAGCCGCGCCTGGGTGCGGTACAGCGCAAGCGCCAGACGCTCGAAAATCTCGGCGATGTCGGCTTCGGTCACGATCAGCGGCGGGCACAGCGCCAGCTGATCGCCGATCGCGCGGAAGATCAGCCCGGCGGCGTGGCCTTCCTCGGCGGCGATGGCGCCGACCCGGCCCACCGGATCGAAAGGCCGTTTCGTCGCCTTGTCGGCCACCAGTTCCAGCGCCCCGATCAGCCCGGTGCCGCGCGCCTCGCCCACCAGCGGATGATCGGCAAAACGGCGCAACCCGGCCTGGAACGCGGCTTCCAGACGCGCGGCATTGCCCATCAGATCGCGTTCCTCGATGATCGCCAGGTTCTCCAGCGCCACGGCGCAGGCCACCGGATGCCCCGAGGCGGTGAAGCCATGCCCGAAGGTGTTCAGCGTGGCGCTGTGATCGGCAATCGCCTGATAGACCGCATCGCTGAACACCACCGCCGCCAGCGGCATGTAGGACGACGCGATCTGTTTCGAGACGGTCATGATATCCGGCGTGAAGCCGTATTTCTGACAGCCAAACGGCGTGCCCAGCCGGCCGAAGCCGCAGATCACCTCGTCCGAGATTAGCAGGATGTCGTATTTCCGGCACAGCGCCTCGATCCCCGGCCAATAGCCTTCGGGCGGGGTCATCACGCCGCCCGCGGCCATCACCGGCTCGCCGATGAAGGCGGCGATGGTTTCGGGGCCTTCCTCCAGAATGACTGCCTCGGCCTCGGCCAACAGGCGCGCGGTGAACTCGGCCTCGGATTCGCCGGGCAGGCCGAAGCGGTAGTGATGCGGGCAGGTCAGGTGCCGCACCGGGATCGCGGGCAGGTCGAAATCGCGGTGATTGACCGGCAGGCCGGTCAGGCTGCCCGACGCGACGGTGATACCGTGATACCCCTTGGTGCGGGCCAGGAATTTCTTCTTCTCGGGGCGGCCAAGGACATTGTTCATGAACCAGACCATCTTGACGATGGTGTCATTCGCCTCGGACCCCGAAGAGGTGAAGAACACCCGCGTCAGGGTGTCGGGCGTCATCTCGACCAGTTTCTCGGCCAGCCGGATCGAGGGCTCGTGCGCCTTCGAGGCGAACGTGTGGTAATAGGGCAGCTTGAGCATCTGCTGATAGGCGGCCTCGGCGAGGCGCTTTTCGGAAAAGCCCACCGCAACGGACCACAGCCCCGCCAGCCCCTCGATATAGTCCTTGCCGGTGCTGTCCCAGACCCGGATGCCATCGCCGCGTTCGATGATCAGTGGGCCGGTCTGTTCGTGCTTGCGCGCGTTGGTGTAAGGATGCAGCGTGGTTGCGACGTCGGCACTGGCCAGTGAATTGGAACGGGTTGGCATGGGAGTCCTGCAGGCTGGTGTTATAACGAATTGGCGAATACTCCCATCAGATCGGTATTCATGCAACGAGTCGTCGATGACTGTTATAACGAATTTTGGCGGTGAGCGGCGATGACAGGTCCGATACATCCCGAAGCTGAGGGACCCGCGCTGGATGCCGCGGGGCCGCTGCACGAGCAGGTGTTTCGTCGGTTGCGGGCCGATCTGATGGCGGGGCGCTTTGCGCCCGGGCAAAAGCTGCCCCTGCGGGCGCTGGCGCAGCAGATGGGGACCAGCCTGATGCCGGTGCGCGATGCGGTGCAGCGGCTGGAAAGCCTGGGTGTGCTGCGCCTGACCCCGGGGCGCACGATGATCGTGCCCGAATTGAGCCCGGCCGAGCGTGCCGATCTGGTGCGCCTGCGGCTGGTATTGGAAACTGAGACGGCGACGGTGGCGGCCCTGCGCCGCACCGAGGCCGAGCTGGCCGCGTTGGGGGGCGAATGCGCATTGATGCGGCGGGCGGCCGCGGCGGGGGATACGCCCGCGTTCCTGGCCGCCAACCTGCGGTTTCATGGCGCAATCGCGGCGGCGGCCCACAACCGGTTTCTGGCCGAAGTGCTGGACCCGTTGTGGATGCGGCTGGGGCCGATCGTCCGGGTGCAGACCCCCGATCAGGCGAACATGCTGCGCTCGGCGGTCTACCATGATGATATTCTGCTGGCGCTGCTGCGCCGCGACGGGGCGGCGGCCGCGGCGGCGATGCGGCGCGATATTCTGGATGAAGCGCCCGCCGGGGTCGCGGCGGACTCACTGCCCGGGGCCTGACCCCGGGCAGAAGGTCGGCGCCGATCAGTCAGCGGTGACGACATAGGTGCCGTGCTCGTCCAGAACGGCGGTCCAGCCGGGTTCGATCACCAGCGTCGTCGTGACCTCTTCGATCACCGCGGGGCCGCGCACGGTGTCGCCCGCGCCCAGGGCCGCGCCGTCGAAGACCGGGGTTTCCTGCGACACGCCGTCGGCGGCAAAGATCATCGGGCGCAGACCCTTGACCGCGCTGTCCGCGCCCTTTCCGGGCGCCAGACGCATCCGGTTGGGCCGGTCGACCTTGCCCGCGATGGCGCTTTCGACATTGACCACCTCGACCGCGCTGTTCGGCTCGGAATAGGTGTACAGTTCTTCGTGGCGCGCGTGGAAAGCCGCCTTCAGGCGGTCCAGACTGGCTTCGGTAATCTCGAACGGATCGACCGAGACGGTGCATTCGTGGACCTGCCCGACATAGCGCATGTCCAGACTGCGGCGGATCGCGATGCGTTCCTCGGCAAAACCGTCCTGCGTCAGATCCGCCCGGCCCTTGACTTCCAGCCCGGCGAACAAGGCGTCCAGCTGGCTGGCCGCTGCGGCACCTTCCAGGCGGATCGGGGCGGGGGCCATGTAGTTATACTTCACATCCGACAGGATCTGGCCATAGGCGCACAGCCCCGAGGCGAGTTTCGAGATCATCACCTTGCGTATGCCGATTTCGCGCGCCAATGCCGTGATATGCGACCCCGTGGCGCCACCCGCGCAGTTCAGCACGAAGTCGCGCGGGTCATAGCCGCGCTCGACCGACACGCGGCGGATGCCGTTGACCATGTTGGTGTTGACGATGGTGAACATGCCATAGGCCGCGCGTTCGACCGACAGGCCCAGCGGTTCGGCCAGATGGGTGCGGATCGCCTCGCGCGCCTTTTCCACATCAAGCGGCAGGCGTCCGCCGACCAGCCCGCCGGGGTTCAGATAACCCAGCACCAGATTGGCGTCGGTCGTGGTGGGCTGCGTGCCGCCGCGGCCATAGCAGGCAGGCCCGGGTTCAGACCCCGCCGATTGCGGCCCCATCTGCAACAGGCCCATCGGGTCGATCCAGCCGATCGAGCCGCCGCCCGCGCCCAGCGTCTCGACCTGGATCATCGGAATCCCGATCCGGTAGCGCAGGAAGTCGATGTTCTTGGACACGTTGGCGCGGCCTTGCCAGGTCAGCGTGATGTCGAACGAGGTGCCGCCCATATCGACGGTGATCACGTTCTCCTCGCCATAGGGTTGCCCCAGATAAAGCGCCGCCTGCGGGGCCGAGGCCGGGCCCGAGTTGATCGCATAGACCGCCTGATGCGCGACCAGATCGCCGGTGGCCAGACCGCCGTTCGACTGGAAATAGCGCACCGGGTTCTTCGCGCCCATTGCGCGGAACTGGCGATCCACCGCTTCGACATATTGCGCCAGGATCGGGCCCAGATAGGCATTCACGATGGCGGTCGAGGTGCGGGTGTATTCGCGCACCTGCGGATACAGCGTGCTGCCCACGGTCAGCATCACATCGGGCATCATCTCGCGCACGATTTCGGCGGCGCGGCGTTCGTGATCGGGGTGCAGCACGGACCACACGAAAGAGATCGCGACCGATTGCACGCCTTCGGCCAGGAAATGACGGCAGGCGGCGCGCACGTCGTCTTCGTTCAGGGGGGTGTGCACGGCGCCGGTCGAGAGCACGCGCTCGCGCACGCCATGGCGCAGATAGCGCGGCACGAGCATCGTGGCGGGCGGATATTCCGGGTCGTAACGATAGCCGTCTTCCTTGTGGCCCAGCCGGATCTCGATGCTGTCTTCGTGGCCGGCGGTGGCGATCAGCCCGGTCTTGGCGCCGCGATGGGTGATCAGCGCGTTCAGCCCGACGGTGGTGCCGTTGATGCACAGATCGGCATTCGAGACGATCTCGGTCGGGGAGATCCCGGTTTCCTCTTCGATCAGCGCCAGCCCGTTGCGGATGGCCAGGGTCGGGTCCTGCGGCGTCGACAGCGCCTTGACGATGCGCACGCGGCCTTCGCGGTCGGCCAGAATGAAATCGGTGAAGGTGCCCCCGGCGTCGATGCCAAGGCGATATTGGGTCTGCATGTCATATGTCCTTGCGGGTGGCGGGGGCGGGACGGGGGGCTGCCTGCCCCCCCGAACCCCCGGGAGTATTTGAACCAGGAGAAAGGGATCAGGCGGAACGGAGTTGTGCGGTCGCGTCCTGATCGACAGCGAGCGTGACCGGATCGGTGATCACCACGCCATAGTCGCGGCGCGCCCCTTCCAGACTGACGAGGCCGTTTTTCACATCCTCCACCACCCGTTCGACCGGGCGCTCGAACGCCGGGCCGAAGCCGCCGCCGCCGGGGTTGAAATTGGCCGCGCGTTCGCCGGGCTGGATGGTTTCGATCACGTTGTCGGTGATGACCTCGGTCTTGCCGCCGCGGGTGATTTCCAGCCGGCCGACCTTTTTCGCCACCATGTCGGACGCGGCCCCTGCCGCCCCCATCGCCGGGATCCGCCGCCCTTCGCCGAAGGTGATCAGCGTCATCGGGGTATCGAGCGGTTCGACCTCCCAGCAGGTGCCTGACCCGCCGCGGTTGCGCCCCGCACCGCCGCTGTCTTCCATCAGCGAATAGCGGTGAATGATGATCGGATAGCTGTGTTCCAGCATCTCGATATCGCCCGAGGTCAGCGCCCCGAAGCAGCATTCGGGGCCGACCGCGTGCCAGCCGTCCTGACTGGCCGTGGCCCCCGCGCCCGAGATGATCGAGGCCAGAACCATCGTCACATATTCCTCGTCATGGCGCTTGTCCCAGCCTGCGATATTGCAGCCGTTGGCATGGCCCCAGCTGGCCGAAACCTTGTCGGGGGCGGCCTGCTCGAAGGCCAGGCGCACGGCGTCGGTCAATGTCTCCATCGGCGTGGTGGTGCAGTTCATGTGCGGCGCGGGGCTTTGCGCGTTGCACAGCGTGCCTTTCGGCCCCATGTCGGTGCTGACACAGCGATAGAGCCCCTCGTTATAGGGGGGCGGCAGTTGCGCGAACATCATCAGCCCCAGATACACGCCCGAGTGGCTGTTGCCTTCGTAACTGTTGATGAAATAGGGCACCTGCGGCGGCGACTGGATCGCGATATGGCAGCCGTCGCCTTCGATGGTGACGGTCGCGGTGATCTCGAAATCGCCAAAGCCGTGGCCGGCGTCTTCCAGAATGGCGGTGCCGCTATAGGTGCCATCGGGGACGGCGGCGATCAGATGGCGCATATGCGCCTCGGCCATGTCCAGCAACTCGGCGATGCAATCCTTGACCACCTGCTTGCCGTATTTGTCGACCAGACCCTTGAGCGCGCGCGCCCCCACCTGACAGGCGCCGATCAGCGCGTTGAAATCGCCTTCCTGGTCGCGGCGCGCGCGCATGTTGGTCAGCAGCAGGTTGATCACGTCCTGGCGCGGCACGCCCCGGTCCCACAGCTTCACGGGCGGGATGCGCAGCCCTTCGGCGAAGATCTCGGTCGCATTCGGGTTGTAGCCCGCGGGCACCGGGCCGCCGATGTCGGTCAGGTGGCCCTTGCAGACCGTCCAGAACATCAGTTCGCCCTCGTGAAACACCGGGTAATACATGCAGGTGTCGATGATATGCGATCCGCCATAGGCCGGATCGTTGTGCAGGATGATATCGCCTTCGTGGATGTCGCCCTCGAAGAACTTCGCCACCGATTTCATCGCCGGGATCAGCGAGCCAAGGTGGATCGGAATGTCCTGGCCCTGCAGGATCATCTCGGGCGTGTGGTTGAACAGCGCCGTCGAATAGTCATGCGCCAGGTTGAACACCGACGAGCGCGCGGTCTGTTCCAGCGTCAGCGTCATCTCGCGCTGCGTGGTTTCCAGAACCCCGCGCACCACGGAAAGGGTGATCGGATCGACATTGCGACCGGCCATTGCAGTCTCCCTGTGTTATGGCAGCCCTTGTGGGCCGCTTCTTGGATTTGATGGTTCAGCGTGCGTTTCAGCGCCGCCTGCGTCTTGCAGCAGGGTGCACAAGTTTTTGTCGCTGGCTGCGGCGCCGGCGGGTGCGGGGGCAGGGGCGGTCAACTGGGTCTTGCGTTGCGCGGGTTTCCTCGCCTAGCGTTGTCTTTCCACTCCGCAGAAGGCCCGCGACATGTCCGCGACACTTGTCAGCCATTCGACCGACCACCTGCCCGCAGGCGAGCGCGCGGTCTATTGGGACGGGGTCATTGCCGAGGCCTATTTCCCGCTGCGCCTGACGTTTCGCGATGCCGATGCGTTCCGCGGGCGGCTGAGCATGCGCAGGGTCGGGCCGGTGTCACTGTCGCGGCTGTCCACCGATGCGCTGAGCTTCGAACGCGGCCCCGGTCAGATCGGCCGTCAGGGCGAAGAGGATTTTCTGATTACCATTCCCCGTCTGGCGC
The DNA here is from genome assembly GCA_002452815.1 of Rhodobacteraceae bacterium UBA6796. Taxonomy (GTDB): domain Bacteria; phylum Pseudomonadota; class Alphaproteobacteria; order Rhodobacterales; family Rhodobacteraceae; genus Rhodobacter. The sequence continues at coordinate 135,141 of DKFM01000011.1, read as the reverse complement.
CGGTCGAGTTCAGCCAGCTGGGGCGCGATGTCAGCTGTGCGCCCGGCGCCTTTCTGGTCGAACGCGGAAACGAGCCCTACCGCTTTTCCTACACCAAGGCGAACAGTCTGGGCGTTTTGAAAGTCTCGCGCGCGCTGCTGGCCGAGCGGCTGCGTCAGCCCGACAGGTTCTGCGCGCAGCAGTTCGACGCCGCGCGCGGGGTGGGCGCGCTGTTCGCGGCAATGGCGCGCACGGCGCTGGACGAAGACATGCCCGCCCCGGCCACCGAGATGGTGGGGCGCCAGCTGGTCGATCTGCTGGCGCTGTCACTGTCCGAACGTGCCGAGACAGAGGGGCTGAGCGCGGTGCGCGCGGCCCATCTGCGCCGCGCCGACGAGGTGATCCGGCGCGAATTGCGCAATCCGGCGCTGGGCCCCGAGATGCTGGCGCGTGCCTGCGGGATTTCGAAACGCTACCTGCACGAGTTGTTTTCCGAAGACGGGCGCAGCGTGGCACGGGCGATCCGCGATCAGCGCCTGCGCGCGGCGCGCGACCTGGTTGCGTTGTCCGGCGATCTGACGCTGGCGGAAATCGCCTATCGCTTCTGCTTTTCCGATCAGGCGCAGTTCTCGCGCCAGTTCAAGGCGGCCTTCGGGCGCACGCCCTCGGCGGTCCGGGCTGACCGCGTGCCCGCGCGCGCGGACACCCGCAAGGCCTGACCTCGCGGCGCCCTTCTCCGCTTGGGGGGTGGCCGTCCGGTAACGTTTTTCCATGCTTTGCAGGTGCAGAAATCGCGCGGGGTCTCGGGGCGTTTCGGGGGCCCGGGCATTGCCAAACTGCCGCGGAAATGCCCGTGCCGCGCGGGAACGTGCCCAAATTGCCTCAAATTGGTGCGACAAATGTCTTGGCTCTTGCTGCGGCGCAGAAAAACCGTCACCAACTGTTCACCTTGTTATGCCTATTTCACAGGGCATTTATCGGAGGCTACCATGTTTTCACTGCAGGGCCAAAAGGCGCTCATCGTCGGAATCGCGAACGAGAACTCCATTGCTTATGGGTGTGCGCAGGCGTTGCGCGCGCAGGGGGCCGATCTGGCGGTCACCTGGCTCAACGCCAAGGCCGAACCCTATGTCCGCCCGTTGGCCGTAGCCTTGGGTGCCGAAATCATGATGCCGCTCGACGTCAGCGACCCCGATCAGCTGGGCGCGGTCTTTGACGAGATCGGCGCACGCTGGGGGCGGCTTGATACGCTGCTGCATTCGATCGCCTTTGCCCCGCGTGACGATCTGCATGGGCGGGTGATTGACTGCTCGGCGGCCGGTTTCGCGCAGGCGATGGATATTTCGGTGCATTCCTTCCTGCGCATGATCAAGCTGGCAGAGCCGCTGATGCCGCAGGGTGGCACCTGCCTGTCGGTGTCGTTCTTCGGCGCCTCGCGGGTGGTGCATCACTACAACATGATGGGGCCGGTAAAAGCCGCGCTGGAAAGCTCGGTGCGCTATGCCGCCGCTGAACTTGGCGAAAAGGGGATTCGCGTGCATGCGCTGTCGCCCGGGCCGCTGGCGACCCGCGCGGCATCGGGCATTTCGCATTTCGACGAGCTGCTGAGCGTTGCGGCGCAGCGCGCGCCCACGCATCAGTTGACCACGATCGCCGATGTCGGCGCAATGGCGGCCTTCCTGGCATCGCCCGAGGCGCGCAACCTGACCGGCGGCGTGCACGACATCGACGGCGGTTATTCGATCACGGCCTGACGCAGGCGCGCAAACCCGATCAGTCAAGGGGCGGCCTGTTGGCCGCCCCTTTTGCCTGGCTGTCGGGGTTTTCCCCAGATATTGCGGCAAAACCCGACTTATCCACCACAAATGGCTTTACAGGGCGGGCCCTTGCCCGCACGATATATGGTAGGAGACTGCGCCTCTTGCGCCGTTTCTTGTGGGAACACCAAACCCTAGGGGAGCTGCACCCCGGGGCGTATGACAGGCAGGGGGATACGGGCATGGCACTGAGCGAAGACTACCTCTACGCTGAAGACCTTCATCCGATCGACGTGGTCGAGACGCTGGCCCAGGCCCATGACTGGGATTTCGACCGCGTGACCGACGACCAGATCGCGATGGTGGTCGAAGGCCAGTGGCGCACCTATTCGATCACCCTGGCCTGGTCGGCGCAGGACGAAACGCTGCGGCTGATCTCGACCTTCGAGATGGACCCGCCGCAGGGCCGCGAGGCCGCGCTTTACGACCTGCTCAACCGCGTCAACGATCAGGTTTGGACCGGGGCCTTCACGCTCTGGCCCGAACAGAAACTGATGGTCTGGCGCTATGGTCTGGTGCTGGCGGGCGGGCAGATCGCCAGCCCGGAACAGATCGACCGGCTGATCGGCGCGGCCGTAGTCGCGGCAGAGCGGTTCTATCCGGCGATGCAGCTGACCTGCTGGGGCGACGAGGCGCCCGAAACCGCGATGAAGGTTGCCATTGCAGAGGCCTACGGGCGGGCCTAACCTGCGCCCCGCTGCTAAAGGGGGCAAAATGGACTTTTCGAACATTTCCGCGCGCGGTCTGGTGCTTCTGGGCTGCGGCAAGATGGGCTCTGCGATGCTGGCGGGCTGGCTCCGGGGTGGGCTCGCGCCGCAATCGGTGCATGTGATCGACCCGCATCCCTCGGACTGGCTGAAGGGCACCGGGGTGGCGGTAAACGGGCCGCTGCCCGCCGCGCCCGCCGTGGTGCTGATCGCGGTCAAGCCGCAGATGATGGCCGCGGCGCTGCCGCAACTGCAGGCGATGGGCGGGGGCGCGACGCTGTTCGTCACCGTGGCCGCCGGCACGACCATTGCCACCTACGAGGCGATTCTGGGCGCCGCCACCCCCCTGGTGCGCGCGATGCCCAACACCCCCGCCGCGATCGGGCGCGGGATCACGGCGATCTGCGGTAATGGTGCGGCCAGTGCTGCCGATCTGGATGTGGCCGAGGGGTTGCTGTCGGCGGTGGGGCAGGTGGTGCGGCTGGAGGGTGAGCATCAGATGGATGCGGTCACCGCGATTTCCGGCTCGGGCCCGGCCTATGTGTTTCATCTGATCGAGGCGCTGGCCGATGCGGGCGTGGCATTGGGGCTGCCGGTCGATCTGTCGATGAAGCTGGCCAAGGCCACGGTGGGCGGCGCAGGCCAGCTGGCCGAGGATGCCGCCGAAGATCCTGCGCAGTTGCGCGTCAATGTCACCAGCCCGGGCGGCACCACCGCCGCCGCGCTGGCCGTTCTGATGGACCCCGAAACCGGCTTCCCCGGCCTCATGCGCCGGGCCACGCAAGCCGCCGCCGACCGCGGCAAGGAGTTGGGCAAATGACCATAACCTACGACGATTTCGCCAAGGTCGACATTCGCGTTGGCCGGATCACCCGGGCCGAACCCTTCCCCGAGGCGCGCAAGCCCGCCTACAAGCTCTGGATCGACTTCGGCCCCGAGATCGGCGAGAAGAAATCCTCGGCCCAGATCACGAAACACTATACAATTGAAGAGCTTGTCGGGCGGCAGGTGCTGGCGGTGGTGAACTTCCCGCCGCGCCAGATCGGGCCCGTCCGCTCCGAGGTGCTGACGCTGGGCGTGCCGGATGAAAACGGCGAGGTCGTCTTGATCGCCCCGGGGCAGGATGTGCCGCTGGGCGGGCAGATGTTCTGATGCGGCTGCTTGTCACCCGCGCGCTGACGCCGCGTGTCGAGGCCACGCTGCGCGCCGAATTCGACGCGGAGTTTCGCTCTGACGACGCGCCGCTGACCCGGACCGAGGCCGTGCGGGCCCTGGCCGAGTTTGACGCGATCCTGCCGACGTTGGGCGATGATTTCGGGCCGCGCAGCTTCGATGGCCCGATCCGGGCGCGCATTCTGGCCAACTTCGGTGTGGGCTATAACCATATCGACGTGGCGCGGGCGCGGGAGGTGGGGATCACCGTCACCAACACGCCCGGCGCGGTGACGGATGCCACTGCCGACATCGCCCTGACGCTGATTCTGATGAGCGCGCGCCGCGCCGCCGAGGGCGAGCGGCTGGTGCGCACCGGCGGCTGGACCGGCTGGCAACCGACGCAGATGCTGGGCCAGCATGTGACCGGCAAGCGGCTGGGCGTGATCGGCATGGGGCGGATCGGGCGCGCGATTGCCCGGCGGGCTCATTACGGGTTCGGCATGGAGGTGGTGTTTTTCAACCGCTCCCCCGTCGATCCGGGGCTGCCCGCAACGCAGGTGCCGCTGGCGCAGGCGCTGGCGGCGGATTTCGTCGTGCTTGCCGTGCCCTCGACCCCCGAAACGCGCCATCTGATCGGCGTGGCAGAACTGGCGCAGATGGCGCGGCATGCACATCTGATCAATATCGCGCGCGGCGATATCGTGGACGAGGCGGCGCTGATCGCCGCGCTGCAGGCGGGCGCCATCGCGGGCGCGGGGCTTGATGTCTATGAATTCGAACCGGCAGTGCCGCAGGCGCTGCGCGATCTGGCCAATGTCACGCTGCTGCCGCATCTGGGCACCGCAACCGAAGAGGTCCGCGATGCGATGGGCTTGATGGCGGTGGAAAACCTGCGGGCTTTCCGTCACGGCAAACTGCCTCCGAACGCAGTTTGAAATCTTGACCTGCCTGAAACTTCGGCAGAGTTTGCACGGATCAGTTGGAGGACCGCATGTTTACGCCAGCCATCACCGGCACCGGGGTGTTCACCCCCGCCGAAGTCATCACCAATGACGAGCTGGTCGCCAGCTTCAACGCCTATGTCGACCTGTTCAACGCCGAACACGCGGCCCAGATCGCGGCGGGCGAGGTCGCGGCTCTGGACCATTCTTCAAGCGAATTCATCCTGAAGGCGTCGGGGATCGAGCAGCGCCATGTGATGGACAAGGCGGGCGTTCTGGACCCGCACAGGATGTATCCACGCCTGGCGCAGCGCAGCGATGACGAGCCGGGGATCATGGCCGAAATGGCGCTGGACGCCTGCCGCAAGGCCCTGGCCCAGGCCGGACGGCGCGGCGACGAGGTCGATCTGGTGATCTGCGCGGCCTCGAACATGGAGCGCGCCTATCCGGCGATTGCCATTGAAATTCAAAAACTTCTGGGGGCAGGCGGGTTTGCCTTCGACATGAACGTCGCCTGTTCCTCGGCCACCTTCGGGATTCAGGCGGCCGCCGACATGATCCGCGCGGGGTCGGTGCGTCGCGCGCTGGTGGTGAACCCGGAAATCACCTCGGGGCATCTGGAATGGCGTGACCGCGACTGCCATTTCATCTTTGGCGATGTCGCCACCGCGACGTTGATCGAACGCCGCGAGGATGCCGCCCACGGGTTCGAGATCCGCTCGACCCGCTGCGCCACCGAATTTTCCAACAACATCCGCAACAACAACGGCTTTCTGCGCCGCACCCGCCCCGACGGGATGGCCGACCGGCGCGACATGCAGTTCATGCAGGAAGGCCGCAAGGTCTTCAAGGAAGTGCTGCCGATGGTGGCCGCGCATATCCACGCCCATCTGGACGAGACCGGCGTCGATCCGCAAAGCCTGCGGCGGCTGTGGCTGCATCAGGCCAACAAGACGATGAATGATTTCATCGGACGCAAGGTGCTGGGCCGCGACCCGGAACCGGGTGAACAGCCCAATATCCTGCAGGACTACGCCAATACCTCCTCGGCGGGCTCGATCATCGCCTTCGATGCCTATTCCGGCGATCTGGCGCCCGGCGATCTGGGGCTGATCTGTTCGTTTGGCGCGGGCTATTCCGTGGGCTCGGTCGTGGTCGAGAGGTTCTGAGCCTTCACCCGTTCCTGCCTCCGGCGGGAGTATTTGGACCAAGAAGAAGAGGCGTGCTTCTTCTTGGCAAAAATACTCATTCCCCCGCCGGGTCCGGGCCGTCGCCCACCGCCTCGCGCCAGTGCTTGCGGCAGAGCGCGACATAGGTTTCGTTGCCGCCGATCTGCACCTGCGCCCCGTCGCGCGCCGCATGGCCCGTGGCATCCTTGCGCACAACCATCGTCGCCTTCTTGCCGCAGTGGCAGATCGTGCGCACCTCGCGCATCTCGTCGGCGAGCGCGAGCAAGGCGGCCGATCCCGGAAACAACTCGCCGCGGAAGTCCACGCGCAGCCCATAGCACATCACCGGCACACCCAGATCATCGACCGCACGGGCCAGTTGCCAGACTTGATCCTTGGTCAGGAATTGCGCTTCATCAATGAAAATGCAGGCGCAGTCGCCCCTGGACAGGCGATTCTTGACCATTTCGAACATATCGGTGTCGGCCTCGAACATGTCGGCGGCACAGCCGATGCCGATGCGGCTGGCGATCCGGCCTTCTCCCGCGCGGGTATCCAGACGCGCGGTGACCAGATAGGTCTGCATCCCGCGTTCGATGTAATTGTGCGAGGCCGCCAGCAGCAGCGTGCTCTTGCCCGCGTTCATTGTCGAGTAGTGGAAATAAAGCTTGGCCATGCCCGGGGATAGCGCGGGGGCGGGCGCTCAGGCAAGGGGGAACAAAGGTCCCCGCACATGCTGCCGGATCTCCGGCCTTGTCGTCCCATCGACAAGCATGCGGGGCCCCACCCGAACCGGCGTTGGGACGCCGGCCACTCACCTGTGCCCGGCCTCGCCGGACGCTTTGAAAGTGACAATTTCCAGCGTTGGGGTTAAGGGGGAAAGACATGCAGCTTTTCTCAGAACTGCAAAGACTTGAGCGGGAACGACAGCGATGACAGACAAAATCGGCAGCTACCTCAAGAAGCACAGCGAGGCGCTGGTCAAGGATGTCGGCATCGAAGCCTCGGCCGAGGCCTGCGGCAAGTCCAAGGCAACGCTCGGGCGCTATTATTCCGCCGACCCCGATCATGCCGATCGGTTCATGCCGATCGACGTGGTGGCACGGCTGGAGGCGGTGGCACGCTTCCCGCATGTGACCCATGCCCTGGCCGAACTGGGCGGGCTGACCGTGTCGCTGGACGAGGAACGCCGCAATGCGAGCCGCGGCGGGATCAATTCCGATGTGGTCGCCCTGAGCCAGCGCTTCGCGATGCTGATGGCCGAGTATCACCAGTCGATCGCAGACGGCAAGATCACCATGAACGAGGCCAAGCGCCTGCTGACGGAAACGCAGGCGCTGCAGCGGATTCTCCTCGAGATAAAGCTGCACCTCGAGGAAGAAACCGTTCGCTGATCAGATGTTATGCGCGCTTTTCGGGCGGCGCGAGGGGCGCCGTGCGGGGCGCTGATTGCCGCCTTCGCCGATCACAGCCTTGGGCTTGGGCGCGCGCTGCTGCGGCTTGCCGCCCTGACGCGGGCCGCCATTGCCGCCCGGACGCCCGCCCTGGCCCTGACGCTGCCGCGCGCCGGGTTTCAGGCCGGCAGGCTCTTCATGTGCCATGCCGCCGATCACCGGAATTTCGGCTTTCATCGCCTTTTCGATGGCGCGCAGATCCCCCATTTCCAGCGGCGCGCAGAAGGCCACGGCGCGCCCGTCGCGCCCGGCGCGCGCGGTGCGGCCGATCCGGTGGACGTAGTTTTCCGGCACATTCGGCAGGTCGTAGTTATACACATGCGCGACCTGCGGAATATCAAGGCCACGGGCCGCCACATCGGTCGCGACCAGCACCTCGACCTCGCCCGCACGGAACGCGGCCAGGGCGCGTTCGCGCTGGCCCTGCGATTTGTTGCCGTGGATCGCGGCGACCGAGAAGCCCCATTTATCCAGCAGTTTCGCCAGTTTGTCCGAACCGTGCTTGGTGCGGTTGAACACCACGGCCAGCTCTTTCGGGTGCTTGGCGATATATTCGGCCAGCAGCGTCGCCTTCTCGCCCTGGGTGGTGAAATGCACGCCCTGTTCGATCTTTTCGGCGGCCTTGCCCGGCGGGTTGACCTGCACCCGCACCGGGTCGGTCAGGTAGCTGTCGGCCAGTTCTTCCATCAGCTTGGGCATGGTGGCCGAGAACAGCAGGGTCTGGCGTTCGTCGGGGATCAGCTTGGCGATCTTGCGCAGCGCATGGATGAAGCCGATGTCGAGCATCTGGTCGGCCTCGTCCAGCACCAGATATTTGGTTTCCGACAGCACCAGCGCGCGCCGGTCCAGCAGGTCCAGCAGGCGACCGGGCGTGGCGATCAGCACATCCACGCCTTTCGACAGCTTTTCGGATTGCACATTGATCGAGGCACCGCCGACGACGCGCTGAATGCGCACCGGGGCGCCCGCGGCAAAGGCCGACAGGTTGTCATGGATCTGCGTTGCCAGCTCGCGCGTCGGCGCCAGGATCAGCGCGCGCACGGTCTTGGGTGCCGGGCGTTTGCCATAGGCGATGATCCGGGTCAGCATCGGCAGGCCGAAGGCGGCGGTCTTGCCGGTGCCGGTCTGCGCCAGGCCCAGCAGGTCGCGCCCCTTGATGATATGCGGGATGCCCTGTGCCTGAATCGGCGTGGGCTTGTGCAGGCCCAGACCCGCAAGGTTTTGCAGCAGGATCGGCGCGAGGCCGAGATTGTCGAAGTTTTCCAAAGTTTTGTCTTTCTGATGCGCGGATGCGCGAAATCGGATGCAGCCCCGGAAACGGGGCGCAGAGGCGGGCGGGTGCGCGGCTTGCGCCGGCTGGCCCCCCGCGTGAATGTGGGACCGTTTCCCCGGTCTGGCGCCTGCGTCATGTGCCGTTTCGGGCACTCAGAGGCGCGGCTGCTCACGCGGCAGCGGACATCGGGTCACTGGCAGATGGGGCAGGGGCGGGCAAAAGTCAAGGGAAACCGCCCTGAATGCCGCTCAGGCGCGGTCGGCGGTATCCATCCAGATCGTGACCGGCCCGTCATTGCGCAGGTCGACCGCCATGTCGGCGCCGAATTCGCCGGTTTGCACCGGCAGCCCCAGATTGCGCAGCGCGCCTGCGAAATGCTGATACAGGTGATTGCCGGTTTCGGGCGGTGCGGCACTGGAAAACCCCGGCCGGTTCCCGCGCGAGGTATCGGCGGCCAATGTGAACTGGCTGACCACCAGACAGGCGCCGCCGATGTCGCCCACGGCGCGGTTCATCTTGCCAGCCTCGTCCTTGAAGATCCGCAGCTTGGAAATCCGCAGCGCCAGCTTCTCGGCCTCGGTTTCGGTGTCGCCTGTCATGGCACAGACGAGGATCAGCAACCCATGTTCGATTTCTGCAATCTTCTGCGCGGAAACCGTCACGGAAGCGGTGGTGACGCGTTGAATAAGTGCTCTCATGACAACTCCTTGGCCCAAGGCGGGTTGGCCCCGGCGCGCGATACGGTGACGGCGGCGGCGGCCCCGCCGAGGGTCAGGCAAGCGTGGATCAGCCCGGTGCCCGCTTCGGCGATGGCATCTTTGTGCAATGCGCCTGCCCGGGTCAAGGCCACCAGAACCCCTGCGTTGAAAGTGTCGCCCGCGCCGACGGTGTCGACCACAGTCACGGCGCAGGCGGGCACAGATTCGACCGCCGAGGCCGAAAACCCCTGCGCCCCTGCGGAACCTTGGGTGATGAACACCAGCTTCGGGCCGCGCGCCAGAACCCCGGCGGCCAAAGACGCAATCTCGCCCGGCCCATAGAGCCAGTTCAGATCCTCGTCCGAGAGTTTGACGATATCGGCGGCGGCGATCATCCGTTCCAGCCGTGCCCGATAGGCGGCCTCGTCCCGGATGAAATCAGGCCGGATATTGGGGTCGATCATCGTCACACGCGCCGGGGCCTCGCGCAGCATCAGCGCCTCGTAGGCCGTGCCGCAGGGTTCGGTCGCCAGTGAAATCCCACCGAAAAACAGGGCCTTGGCCGAGGCGGGCACGGGCGGAACATCGCCGGGCTGCACCATCCGCCCGGCGCTGTTCTCATCGTGGAAGGCATAGCTCGCCTGACCGTCCTGCACGCGCAGGAAGGCCAGCGTGGTGGGGCGATCGCTGCGGATCGCAAGGTCCGTCTCTACCCCCGAGGCTGCCAGCGCCTGCAGCAATTGCACCCCGAACAGATCGTTCGAAATCCCGGTTAGCAGGCCCACGCTCGTTCCCAGCCGCCCCAGTGCGACCGCCGTGTTGAACACCGCGCCACCCGGGCAGGGAACGAAGCCCGCGTCGCCCGTGTCCGCCTCGCACGGGAGCATGTCGATCAGCGCCTCTCCGCAGCACAAAATCATGAGATTTCCTTTTTCGGCCTGCGTCCCCCCGGATCAGATACCCGGGGTGCGCCGATCCCCGGCCTAGCGCTGCATCTGGTTGAGGTAAACCGCAATCCCGATCACCACCGCAGCCAGAAGCACCGCGAAAGCGATCTTCCAGGCCGACCAGGGCCGATCCCCGCGCACCTTGCCGGTCTGGGCATTGACCACGAAACGATAGCTCTGACCACGGAATTTGTAGGCGGCGGTCCAGACCGGCAGCAGAATGTGCTTGAAGGTCTCGGCGCTGAATTCGGGGTCCAGATGGTCGATGCGCTGCTCGTCGCCGCCGATGTCGCGGCGCACGTCGGACTGGATCACATGCATCATCTCGGCACGGGCCAGATGGTGGCCTTCGTGCAGCTCGACTGTATAGCCCTCGGCGGAAAACCCGGCCAGATAATCGGGCCGGTAATCGGCCAGTTCGGACAGATCCCAGGGCCGCAGCGCGTCGGTATAGGCCGGCGGCAGGGACCGCGCGGCATAGACCAGCACGTCGTCGAAGGCGCGTGCCACACGCCCGCGCACGGCGCGCCAGCGGACGTGGCGCACCTGTTGCTGGCGGGTTTCCATCCGGCCGTTGACCTCGACCCGCACCTGCCGGGTTTCATAGTAATAATCGCCGCGCTGACCGGCATATTCGGTGCGGCTTTGGGCATCGAAGGTCCAGAACGGCGCATAGACGCCGGTCATCTTGCGGCCCCGGCGGGCATATTGTGCCAGCCCCGAAGGGGCAAACCACAACCGCCCGAGCCAGGCGCCAAGCGCCGCGCGCGCCTGTGCTTCGGTCAGCACGAAAGGCAGCACGCCCTGCGGTTTTATCAACCGCCGGGTGCCGGTGTCGACCACCACCGGAGTTGCACAAAACGGACATTCCGCTGCGTGATCCGCGCCGGTGAACTCGATCGAAGCCCCACAATTCGGACATGAAAGGGTGCGGTGCTCTTCCATCTCCAGATCCGGCAGGCGGGCGCCCAGCACAGCGTCGAGCGGCAGTTCCCGCAAGCTGGCCGTGCCCCGTCCGGTGGCGCGGGGAATGTCCTGCACATGGCCGCAGTGGTCGCAAACCATCCGTTCCTGGCCCGGGGCGAAGCGCAGATCCGCCCCGCAGGATTCGCAGGGGTAATGGTGTTCGGTAACCGGCCGTGTGGCCTGACTCGCGGCCATCGCCCTTTACCCCACCGGCGGCGGGGGCGGCGGGGCGATGGTGAACAGCTGCGCCAGTTCGGCGATCTCGTCGGCGGGTTTCCAGCCGTCCTGCCCGGGTGACCAGACCAGCGTGTCGCGGGTGAAACTGCCGTCGGTGACCATCCGACCCAGGTGACCCCGGCCATAGGGGCCCGTGGCCTGCCCGTTCACCGCCACATGCCAGACCTTTTCGACCGGCGGCGGGGGCGGGGCGACCGGGGGCGCCGCAGCGACGGATGCCTGCGGGGCAGGGGCGGCGCCCCAGGGCCCGGCCCAGCCCATCTGGTTCCCCATTGCCATACCCATACCGGCCCCCAGGCCCGCGCCAACGGTCGCGCCCATCGCGCCGCCCGGCTGGGCCAGCGCCTCGGCCGCGTTGAATTGCACATAGCGGTTCAGATCGCCCACGATCCCCATCGAGGTGCGCTTGTCCAGCACCGCCTCGACCGCCTCGGGCAGGCTGATGTTTTCGATATAGAATTCCGGGATCGACAGGCCATAACCCGCGACCACCGGATCGACCGCCTTGGCGATCAGTTTGCCCAGATCGGCGGTGTTCGCCGCCATGTCCAGCACCGGAATCCCCGAGCTGGCGATGACACGGGAAAATTCCTGCACCATCACGTTGCGGATCTGGAAACTGATCTCGTCGGCGGTGAATTCGCCATCGGTTCCGACGATTTCGGCCATGAACTTCGCCGGATCGCTGACCCGCATCGCATAGGTGCCATAGGCGCGCAGCCGCACCGCCCCGAATTCGGGGTCGCGGGCAATCACCGGGTTTTTCGTGCCCCATTTCTGATCGTTGAAGCGGGTCGTGTTGACGAAATAGATTTCCGATTTGAACGGGCTGCGGAAGCCGTGATCCCAGTGCTGCAGCGTGGTCAGGATCGGCATGTTGTTGGTTTCCAACATGTAAAGCCCCGGCCCGAAGACATCCGCGATCTGGCCTTCATGCACAAAGACCGCCGCCTGACCTTCGCGCACCGTCAGCTTGGCGCCGTATTTGATCGCGTGGCCTTCGCGTTCGAACCGCCACACCATCGTGTCGCGGGTGTCATCGGTCCAGTGGATGACGTCGATAAATTCGCCGGTAAGAAAATCGAGAATGCCCATCTGGTCCTCCTAGCTATCCGCGCCCATCAGTTCGGCCGCAATCTGTTCGACAATCGGGCGCGCCTCGGCCTCGGTCATGCCGGGGCGCAGGCGCGGGTCGTAAAGGATCTGCAACAGCAGTTCGTCATGGCGCGTCAGCAGCGCGAATTCCTCGTCATCGTTGAAGATCGAGGGGCGCGCGCGCGGGTAGTCGTTGGCAAGCCCCATGCCCTGGGCCAGTTCTTCATGGATGCACGACAGGCGCAGCGGGTCGGGGTGTTCGCCCCGGATCACCGCGACCGCGCGGCTGTAGTTCGGCGCCGCGCCTTCCGAGAAGGCGAAGACCACGCAAAACGTCGTCGGCGCCAGATCGGTGATCGCCTGCAGCGAGGCGCGGTCGATCCCGGGCACCAGCTGTTGCAGGCGGGGGCCTGCGGCGCGGCGTTCGTCTTCGTTCAGCACCAGAATGTTGAAATTGCCGCCCGTGGGGGTGACCTGCACCGGATGGCGCGACGCCCGGGCGAGCTTGCCCGCATAGGCCGAAATCGCGGCCCGGTCGGCGCGACGCTGCGCCATAGGCACCGAGGGCCCGAATTCCACGCTCATCCGCACCGGCACTTCCCAGCGGCGCAGCCGGCTTGCGGTCTGGGCGGCAACGAAGGTGCCACCACGGTTCGAGTATTCGTCATAAAGCGCGACGTGAATGAAATTGTCCACCAGCTGGCGCGTGCCGAAGGGGGCATCGCGCGGCGCCACGTCCTGCCGCAGCAGGCCCTGGCCTTCCAGTGTCTGCGCAACCTGGGTGTAATAGGCGCGCACCGCCTGGCTTTCGGGCGATGGCGGCATCACCAGCCCGTTTTCGCCCAGATCGCCGGGCGCAGGGGTTGGGCGGGGTGTGGCCGCAGGCGCGGCAGACCCGTTCGGCCCCAGTGCGAAGGGCCCCGCAAGGCAGCCCGCCAAAGCGGCGCAAAGCGCAAAAGCCCCGGTCAGACGGCCGAGGGCAATACCGCCCCGGCGCATGGCCGGGGCAATGCAGGCGGCATGGGGCATGATCAGCCGGCACTCCGGGCCGAGGCCGCGGCGAGCGTGTCGCGCAGCTTGCTTTCCATTTCGACCAGTTCGACCTCGGCGGCGGCGCGGGCGCGTTTGCCCTCGTCGGCGATCCGCAGGCTGTCCTCGATGGTTGCGATCAGCTCGGCGTTGGCGGTCTTGACCGCGTTGATGTCGAACACGCCGCGTTCCATTTCCGTGCGCACGATCGCATTCGCTTCGCGCAGGTTCTTTGCGTTGGCGGTCAGCAGATCGTTGGTCAGGTCATTGGCCGCGCGCACCGATTTGGCGGCCTCGGCCGAGCGCTGGATCGTCACCGCCTGCGCCAGCTGGGTTTCCCAAAGCGGCACGGTGTTGACCAGCGTCGAGTTGATCTTGGTCACCAGCGACTTGTCGTTTTCCTGAACAAGCCGGATCGAGGGCAGGCTTTGCATCGTCACCTGACGCGTCAGTTTCAGGTCATGCACGCGGCGTTCCAGATCGTCGCGCGCCCCGCGCAGATCGCGCAATTCCTGCGCGCGCAGCACCTTGGCGTTTTCATCCGCAGCCGCGATCTCGGCCTCTTTGGCGGGGATGTCATTGGCGTCGACCTCGCGCAGCTTTTCCTCGCCCGCCGCGATGTAAAGCGCCAGTTCGTCATAGAAATTCAGGGTCTTGGTATAAAGCAGATCAAGCGACTTGATGTCTTTCAGCAGCTTGTGTTCGTGGCTGAGCAGATCGTCGGTGACCTTGTCGATCTGACTTTGCACCGCCTCGAATCGCGCCAGGAAATTGGCGAAGGGGGCCGCGCGGCCCAGCAGCTTCTCCCACCATTTACGCTCGCGCCGGACATCGAGTTCGGACACCGAAAAACCGCGGATCGTGGTGACGATCTGGCTCAGGCTGTCGCCTGCGGGGCCGACGTCCTTGTTCTTCACATCGGCCAGCATCGACTGGCTGATGGTCTGCAATTCGCCCTGGGCACGGCTGCCGAATTGCACGATGGAGCCGGTGTCGGTCATGTCGATTTCGGCCATCCGGCTGCGGATTTCCTCGGCCAGCGGGGCCGGGGCCTCGGCCAGTGCGACGATTTCGGCGCCCGGTTCCGGCAGCACGATCGCAGCCGCGCTTTCGATCTCGGCCAGCTCTTGTGCGGCTTTCTCGCGGGTGGTGTCTGTCATAATCATCCCCAATTCGTGGGCGACGATTTCAGACCTTCCGCGCCAGAACGTCACCCAATATGCCCAGTTCAAGCTCCAACGAGCGGCTGCTCGTGGCCTGGAGCCCGGTCAGGCAGTGCCGCGCCGCCCGGGTCATCTGCCCCAGCGCCACGCGATAGCTGCCGCACACATCATCCTCCGGCGCGGTGGCGAGGACAACCGAAAGTTTATCGGTCGCCTGCATCAGGGCGTCAAGTTCCGGCCCCAGATGCGCGCGCGCCTGCAAAAGCTGTTCGGGCTGGGCCAGCAGCGCGCCGCACAGCTGGTTCAGCGTGGCCTCGTAATAGGCGAATTCGACCAGCAGATCCGGCGCGATGTGGCGCAGCTGGTCGTGGATTCGGGTGCTGCGGGCCTTGGCGCGTTCGGTGATCCGGGCGACCTCGTCGCGGTGGTCGATGTGGCGCTCGGCGCCTTCGCGGTCGCGTGCCGGGTCGCGCCCGAACGCCATGAACAACAGCGCCCCGCAGCACGCGGCCAGCAACAGCGCAGTGCCGGGATCGGTGCCGATGCAGCCCGCGCCGAACAGCGCCAGCATTGCTACCAGCACGCCGATGCGCTTGCGCGGCAGCGCAGGGCGGCGGGCATCGGCATGGGTGCGCCATTCCCGTTCGGTCCGCAGTCCCTGCGCCAGAATCCAGATCGCCACCCACCACAGCAGCACCACGCCCAGCAGCGGCAGCCCCGTGTGCCGCACCCCGAACAGCAGGCCCGGCAGGGCCGCCAGCGGCACAGCATACAGCAGCATCAGTTTGCGCAGCGCGGGGGTGTCTTGCGGGGTCGCGACGGCACCGCTGGGCAGCAAGGCGCCGGGACGATAGCGCAGCGCGTCGGGCGCCAGCGCCTCCAGTTTGCGCAGTTTGCGCAGCAGCCAGTCTGGCGGGGCGAGGGACAGGGAGCGCATTACCAACCCGCCCCCCAGAACGCCTGCAACGCCAGCACGGTGACGCCGGCGAAGGCCAGATCGGGAAGCAGCCCGCCGCTGATCGGGCCGCGCTCGATCGAACGGATGATGACGGTTGCCGCGCGGTCATATGCGGGCCGCAGCACCCGGCGAACCAGCGGGCGCAGCAGCACGCCCAACAGCACCCTCCCCCCCAGCACATTGATCGCCACAAACGCCATGGACAGCAGCAGGGTAGTTTGCATGAACGTTGCCGAGTCCGCCGGCTCCGGGGCTATGACCGGGCTTGTCTGGCCCGCGGCGGCCATTGCGGCAGGGGCGGCGCACAGGGCCGCAAGGCAAAGGGTAAAGCGTTTCATGGTCAAACTGCCCGGCTCTAGAAAACGGTTTCGTCACCTTGCGCCGACAACTGGGCGAAACTTTGACCAATCCCCGGCAGTATTGCGCGGCTCAGCCCTTTCCGGGCGGGCGCACCCCTTCGCGCGCCAGCCGGTCGCGCAGCACGTCGATCTCGATCTCCAGCCCCTCGCGGCCGTTTTCGATCAGGCTGCGGGTGCGGGCGGTGAAATTGCTTTCCAGATCGTCCAGCAGCGCGGCGTAATCGGCACGCGCCTGCGCATCGCGGGTCTGCGCCCACAGATCGGCGAATTTCACCGTCGCGTCGCGCGCGCCCTCCAGATAGACACCCATGTAGCGCCGCGCCGCGCTCAGGTCACCGGGGTCTTCCTCGACCGCACGAAACAGCGCCTGCGCGGTGGTTGCGAATTGGGCCACCCGGGCCTCCAGCTGCCGGTCGCCCGCGCGGGTGATCGCGCCCTGCATCGCGGCCAGGTATTTCTCGCCCTCTTCGACGACGCGGGCCACGCGATCCTGCTGGAAGGTGTCGATGCCTTCCATCCCCTTGTCGCGCGCGGGATCAAAGCCGAAGGCCACGACCCCGAGCCCCAGCCCGATCAGCCCGATCACCGCAGCGCCTGCCAGCCCCATTTCGGGCGATTGCGCGCCGCAAGCCAGCCCCAGCCCCAGCAGCACCGCCCCCAGCAATTTGCGTGGCAGGGCTGGCCGGCGCGCGACCTTGCGGGCCTCGAACGCGGCTTCGGCGCGCAACCCTTCGCGCGTCATCCAGGCACTGGCCGCGATCAGCGCAAAGGCCGCCAGCCCCCGGGCCAGCGCCACGGGCCCGTCGCCAAACGCCATCGGCAGGAACGGCAGCGCGGCGGCCACGATCCAGAATGGCCAGCCTTCCTGGCGATGCTCGACCCGTGGCCTACGTTCCGGCGGGATCGTGCCGCTGGGCTGCGGGGGCGTATCCGGGCTGTATTTGCCGCCAAACCGCTGGGCCATCGCTCACACCCCACCGGTCAGCGCGACGCGCAGCGTCAGCGCGAGGATCAGAAAAAACGCAATTCGTTGCACGGCGGTGCGTGACATCAGGCAGGCTCCTTCGCGGCGCGAGGGCAGGGCGGCCCTGGCGGTTGCCTCAACAATAGGCATGCAAAACCCCGCCTGCCAGAGGCAAGCGGGGCAAGTCTGCGAGAAAAGCGCGCGGGGTTTCCCCCATCAGTACCGATGCTCAGCCGCGTTTCGGGCCCGAAGGACGCGGGCCGCGCGACCCGCCCGCAGGGCGGTCGCCATGCGATTTGAAGCCCGCCGCGCGCGGTTTGCCCGAGCCGCCGTGGCTTTTGGCGCCGTGCGATTTGAAACCACCCGGCTTGCCGCCCCCATCGCGCGGGCCGCCGTCACGCGGCGCATAGCCGCCCGGCTTGCCGCCCGCCGATTTGAAGCCGCCGGATTTGAAGCCACCCGGCTTGCCATCCCGGCCGCCGTCGCGGGGGGCAAAGCCTTCACCGCGCGGCGCGCGGTCGCCGAATTTCTTGTCGCCATAGGGTTTCTTGTCGCCAAAGCTCCGGCGCTCGCCGCGCGGGGTGTCACCGTCGCGTTCGCTATGCGATTTGAAACCCGCCGCGCGCGGCTTGGCGCCATCCTTGCTCCAACGCGGGCGGCGCTCGCCCTCCTCACGCGGCTTGCGGTCGCCCTCCTCGCGGGGTTTCCACTCACCGCGGGGTTTGCGGTCGCCTTCCGGGCGCGGGGTCCATTCGCCACGGGGCTTGCGATCACCGTCTTCGCGCGGCTTCCATTCACCACGCGGCTTACGATCCCCCTCGGGACGCGGGGTCCACTCGCCGCGGGGCTTGCGATCACCGTCTTCGCGCGGTTTCCACTCGCGCGGTTTGCGGTCGCCCTCGGGGCGCGGGCCGCCGAAGCCCTTGCGCTCGCCGCGCGCTTCGCCGTCGCGGGCAAAGGGTTTCTTGTCGCCGAAGGATTTCTTCTCGCCAAAAGGCTTGCGCGGGCCGCGATCTGCGCTGCGCTCCGCGCCGCCCTCGCCGCGCCCGGCAAAGCGGGCCTCGCGGGCGCGCTGGCCCGCTTCGACGCGTTCCTCGCGCGATTGGCGGCCCTCGGCCACGCCCAGCAACAGCCGGTCGCCCATCTGGTCGCGCAGCACCTTGCGCTTGACCTCGAGGACATCGCCGGGGTTCATGTCGTTCAGCCGGAACGGGCCATAGCTGATGCGGATCAGCCGGTTCACCTGCAGCCCGATCTCGGCCATCGCCCGGCGGATCTCGCGGTTCTTGCCTTCACGGATGCCGACGGTCAGCCAGGCATTGGCGCCCTGCTGGCGGTCCAGCTCGATCTCCATCGGCTGGAAATCCTCGCCGTCGATCGTGATCCCGCGGCGCAGCGGGTCGAAGGTGGAATTATCGGGGCGCCCGTTGACGCGCACGCGGTATTTGCGCAGCCAGCCGGTTTCGGGCAGCTCCAGCCGCCGCTTCAGCCCGCCGTCATTGGTCAGCAGCAGCAGACCTTCGGAATTCAAATCGAGCCGCCCGACGTTCAGAACCCGCGGCATGCCTTCGGGCATCTCGTCAAAAATCGTGCGGCGGCCCTGTTCGTCCTTCTCGGTCGTCACCAGTCCGAGCGGCTTGTAATAGAGCCAGACCCGGGTTTCCTGCGGCGCGTCGATCGGCTTGCCGTCGATCGTCACGCGGTCGCTGGGCGCTACATCCAGCGCCGGGCTGGCGATGGTCTTGCCATTGACCGCGACGCGGCCAGCCAGGATCATCTTTTCGGCGTCGCGGCGCGAGGCCACGCCGGAGCGGGCAATCACCTTGGCAATGCGGTCATTGGATTGGGGTGCGGAGGCGGGCGCCGGGGTGGCGGGCGTGTCAGTCATCGCTGTCGTCCTTCAAAGGGAGGGGGCGCCGGATCACTCGGGCGCAAGCCGCCCCAATACACCTTTCCCGCCCGCTTGCAAAGCCGCTTGAACGGGGCGGGATTGCAGGCGATGAAAGAGCATGGATTTTACCTCTTTCATGGATCTGGCGCTGGCCGAGGCGCGCGCGGCGGGCCTGCGCGGCGAGGTGCCGGTGGGCGCGGTGATCGTGGCACCGGGCGGGCAGGTGGTGGCGCGCGCGGGCAACCGCACCCGCGAGCTGAACGATCCCACCGCGCATGCCGAGGTGCTGGCCCTGCGCGCGGCCTGCGCCGCTGCCGGGTCTGAGCGGCTGCCGGGCCATGACCTTTACGTCACGCTGGAACCCTGCCCGATGTGCGCCGCCGCCCTGTCCAATGCCCGTATCGCGCGGCTTTATTACGGTGCGGCGGACCCGAAATCAGGCGGCGTCGCGCAAGGCCCGCGGATTTTCGCCCACCCGCAGTGCCACCACGTCCCCGAGGTCTATGACGGCATCGCCGCCACCGAGGCCGAACGGCTGCTGAAGGACTTTTTTGCCGCCCGCCGCTGAGCGGTGAAATCATATATTCAAATCTCTTGATTTCCGCGCCGATCCACCCGACGCTTTCCCTCTGATGTGAAAAGGGAGGTTCACATGGCACTTCAGGGAGGATTGGCCGCCTGCGCGCTGGCCATTGTGCTGACATCTGCCCCGGTCTGGGCCGATCCGGCAAAGGTGGCGATCCATGTCGACGAGGAAAACGTCTCGACGATGAACATGGCGCTGAACAACGCGGCCAATATCGAGAAATACTATGCCGACAAGGGCGAAGAGGTCGCGATCGAGATCGTCACCTATGGCCCCGGCCTGCACATGCTGCGCGCCGATACCTCGCCGGTGAAGGACCGGATCGCGGAAATGGCGCTGATGTATGACAACCTGACCTTCTCGGCATGTCTGAATACCGTCGAGGCGATGAAGCAGAAAACGCAAAAGGACGTGCCGCTGCTGGAAGAGGCCAGCGTCGTGCCCTCGGGGGCGGTGCGGCTGATGGAACTGCAGAGCGAAGGCTACGCCTACCTGCGTCCCTGATGCGCGGGGCAGGGGGCGCTGCCCCCGTCCGTGCCGGACTCTCCCGGGATATTTGAGCCAAAGTGAAAGAGC
The DNA here is from genome assembly GCA_002452815.1 of Rhodobacteraceae bacterium UBA6796. Classification (GTDB taxonomy): domain Bacteria; phylum Pseudomonadota; class Alphaproteobacteria; order Rhodobacterales; family Rhodobacteraceae; genus Rhodobacter. The sequence goes on along the minus strand of DKFM01000011.1, from coordinate 115,177 downwards.
GCTTTCTTTCTGGTTGAAATATCCCGGGGGTGAATTGGCGCAGCCAAGAGGGGGCAGCGCCCCCTGCGCCGCTGGTCAAAGCGTGATCGGCTGCATCACCTGCGGTTCGATCACCCGCACCCCGGGCAGATCCGCCGCCAACGCCGCGGCCGACTGTTCCAGCACCGGGAAGGTGCGGTAGTGGCAGGGGATCACGGTCTTGAAATCGAAGTATTTCTTCGCGGCCCAGGCGGCGGCTTTCATGTCCATCGTGAAATGCCCGCCCGCGCACAGGATGCCGATGTCGGGGCGGTGGTATTCGCCCATCCAGCCCATGTCGGCCATGATCGTGGTGTCGCCCGTCACATAGATCGTGTGGCCTTCGCCCGCGATCATGTAGCCTGCCTCGGTCCCGGCATAGACCGGACCGTTCGGGCCGCCCAGCGAGGAGGAATGGCTTGCGGGCACCATCGTGACGTGGGCTCCGGCCAGATCCACCGTGCCGCCCTTGTTGAAGCCGATGCCGTCGATCCCTTCTGCCTCTTGCCAGTGGCTGATCAGATCGTAGATCCCGACGACCGGGATTTTCAACTGTTTCGCGATTGCCAGCGTGTCGCCCGTGTGATCGCCGTGGCCATGGGTCAGCAGCACATGGGTCGCGCCTGCCAGCGCCTCGGCGCGCCGGTCTGCCGGGAACATCGGATTGCCCGTCAGCCAGGGGTCGATCAGGATCACCGCGTCGGCGATTTCGAGCCGAAAGCCGGAATGGCCAAGCCAGGTCAGGTTCATCGCATCCTCCATCATCTTTGTGCAGAACCTAGCGCAGCGTGCGGCCCGGGCAAGCGCCTTGAAAGCCGGGGCCATGGGCGCTAAACCCGTGCCCAGATTAGCGGAGACCCCTATGTCCATTGACATCGACACCGCCCGCAAGGTGGCGCATCTGGCGCGCATTGCCGTGGCTGAAGACGACCTGCCCAAGCTGGCCGGGCAATTGTCCGGCATCCTGACCTTCATGGAGCAGCTCAACGAAGTGGATGTGGAGGGCGTCGAGCCGATGACCTCGGTCACGCCGATGCGCCTGAAGCGGCGCGAGGATGTGGTGACCGACGGCGGCTATCAGGACAAGATCCTGAAAAACGCCCCCGATGCCCGCGAGGGTTTCTTTGCCGTTCCGAAGGTGGTCGAATGAGCCTGAACAAACTGACGATTGCCGATGCGCGCGATGCGCTGCGCAAGGGCGAAACCACCTCGGTCGCGCTGACCGAGGCCTGTCTGGCCGCGATTGATGGCGCCGATGCGCTTAATGCCTTCTGCGCCAAGACGCCCGAGATCGCACTGGCGCAGGCCGCCGCCGCCGATGCCCGGATCAAGGCGGGCGATGCGCCTGCGATGTGCGGGATTCCGCTGGGGATCAAGGATCTGTTCTGCACCAAGGGTGTGGCCACGCAGGCGGCTTCGAACATTCTGGCGGGGTTCAAGCCGGAATACGAATCCACCGTGACGCAGAACCTGTGGGATGCGGGCGCGGTGATGCTGGGCAAACTCAGCATGGACGAATTCGCGATGGGGTCGAGCAACGAGACCGCCTGTTACGGCGATGTCGTCAACCCCTGGAAGATCGACGATCGCAAGCTGACGCCGGGCGGCAGCTCGGGCGGGTCGGCCGCCGCCGTGGCCGCCGATCTGTGTCTGGCGGCGACCGGCACCGACACCGGCGGCTCGATCCGCCAGCCTGCGGCGTTTACCGGTATCGTGGGCATCAAGCCGACCTACGGCCGCGTTAGCCGCTGGGGTGTGGTGGCCTTTGCCTCGAGCCTCGATCAGGCCGGGCCGATGACGAAATCGGTGCGTGATGCGGCGATCATGCTGGGTGCGATGGCCTCGGTCGATCCCAAGGATTCGACCAGCGCCGACATTCCGGTGCCCGATTTCGAAGCGGCGCTGACCGGCGACATCCGTGGCAAGAAGATCGGCATTCCGCGCGAATACCGGCTGGATGGTATGCCCGCCGAGATCGAGAAGCTGTGGGATGACGGGATCGCGATGCTGCGCGATGCCGGGGCCGAGATCGTCGATATCAGCCTGCCGCACACGAAATACGCGCTGCCCGCCTATTATGTGATCGCGCCGGCCGAGGCCTCTTCGAACCTCGCGCGTTATGACGGGGTGCGCTATGGCCATCGCGCGAAACTGGGCGCGGGCGACGGCATTACCGAGATGTATGAAAAGACCCGCGCCGAGGGCTTCGGCCCCGAGGTGCAGCGCCGTATCATGATCGGCACCTATGTGCTGTCGGCGGGCTTCTATGACGCCTATTACAACCGCGCGCGGCGCGTGCGCGCGCTGATCAAGCGCGATTTCGATCTGGCTTTCGCCGACGGGATCGACGCGATCCTGACGCCGGCCACGCCGTCTTCGGCTTTTGGTCTGGGCGAGATGCAGGATGCCGATCCGGTGGCGATGTATCTCAATGACGTGTTCACCGTGACTGTGAACCTGGCGGGTCTGCCGGGGATCTCGGTGCCGGTCGGGCTGGACAGCAAGGGCCTGCCGCTGGGGCTGCAGCTGATCGGGCGGCCCTGGGCCGAGGGCGACCTGCTGAACCATGCCTATGTGCTGGAGAAAGCCGCAGGCTTCAGCGCCAAGCCCGCGAAATGGTGGTAACGGAGTAAGCCGATGCGCAGTCTGATCTTCGCCCTCCCCGTTCTGGCGCTGGCCGCCTGCGAACCGACCGTGCCGGAGTCTGGCGCGGGGGTGGGGTTTGGCGATTATCAGACCTATCTGGCGCAGCGCGAGGCTGAACTGTCCGGGCAAAGCCCGGGGTTGCAGGTTCAGCCGAAAATCGCCAGCACGCCGCAAAGCCCGGTCCCGGTGCAGGACCCGGGCGCAGGCACCGCTGCCGTGGGGGCGCCGATGAATGCGATGGACCCGGCGGCGATGACAAACGTCGCTCCGGCGACCGGGGGCGAGGGGGCGCTTGGTGCGCAGGCGATGGCTGCGCTGGCGGCGACCGCCCCCGGTGGCGCCCCGGCGACCGAACCGGCGCCGGTGGCTGACATGGCGGCGCCTGTGGTGACGTCGGCGCCGGCCGTGGCGCCCGTGATCGCGCCGGTGCAGGGGGCGGCGGGGCCGAACCTTGCCGCCTATGCGCTTGCCGCGACCAATGCGCCGGGTCAGTCGGTCTATGGCCGCAGCGGGCTGCATATGGTCAGTTCCGACAAGGCCTGCGCGAAATATGTCTCGCCCGATCTGGCGCAGATGGCGTTTCTGGAAAACGGCGGGCCGCAGAAAGACCCCGGCAATCTGGACCCCGACGGCGACGGCTTTGCCTGTGGCTGGGACCCGCGCCCGTTCCAGACCGCGCGGCAATGAGCCTGCCCTCTCCGAATTTCGGAGAGCGGCGGGGCGGTGCGCGCCCCGAGCTGATCGTGATTCACTATACCGCCATGGCCGATGCGGCCTGCGCCCGGGACCGGCTGTGCGATCCGCAGGCCGAGGTTTCGGCGCATTGGCTGGTGGCCGAGGATGGCGGGACCGAGCAACTGGTGGACGAGGCCGCGCGCGCCTGGCACGCGGGGGCCGGAGCGTGGCGCGGGCAGGGCGATGTGAACTCGCGCTCGATCGGGATCGAACTGGCCAACCCGGGCGATCAACCCTTCCCGGAACCGCAGATGGCGGCATTGGAGGCCCTGCTGGGCGCGATCATGGCGCGTTGGGGCATCCCGCCCGAGGGGGTCATCGGTCATTCCGACATGGCGCCTGAACGCAAGATTGACCCGGGCCCACGTTTCGACTGGCGGCGTCTGGCGCGGCAGGGGCTGGCGGTCTGGCCGGGGCAGGGGCCGCGCATCGCGCCCGATCCCGCGGCCTTTGCCGCGCTGGCGGCTGCGGTGGGTTATCCCGATGCGCCCTTCGATGCGCTGCTGGCGGCCTTCCGGTCGCGGTTTCGCCCGCGCGCCAGCGGGCCGCTTGATGCCATCGACATGGCGCGGATCGCCGATCTGGCCGCGCGCTTTGGCGATGATGGCGATCAGTGGCGGGCCTGCTGACGGGGCGCCCCCATTGACCGCGCCCCCGGTTGCGGCGTAAGGCAGGCGTGCGCGGATGGCCGGATGACCGCGGGCGCCCATAGCTCCGCTGCCGCGGATAGCTGGGGGTCCGAGGAAAGTCCGGACTCCATGAAGCAACGGTGCCGGGTAACGCCCGGCGGGGGCAACCCCAGGGAAAGCGCCACAGAGAACGAGACCGCCCCGCCTTCGGGCGCGGGTAAGGGTGAAACGGTGGGGTAAGAGCCCACCGCGGGACTGGCAACAGGACCGGCACGGCAAGCCCCACCGGGAGCAACGCCGAATAGGGATCGCGCGCGGGGCGGCAACGCCACCGCAGGGGAGCTTCGCCCCGAGCGGTCCGGGTTGGCGGCTTGATCCTGCAGGCAACTGCAGGGCTAGAGGAATGGTCATCCAGGGGGCGCATGCCCCCGGACAAAATCCGGCTTACAGGCCATCCGCGCATTTTCGGCCTGCCGATTCCCCGCCCGCATATCGGGTTTTGCGGGATTATTTCGGCATTTCCCCCTGAAAAACCGTTGGCGTGTTCTTACATTGGGCGCAGTATTCTGTGTGTCCAAACCAATGGGGGGGAACATGAGTTTCGTCAAAACGCTGGCCACGCTGGCCGTGGGATTTGCCGCAGCACGCGGTGTCGACAAGTTTCGCAAGATTGGCGGTGTCGATGGCATGAAAGAAGCGCTGCGCGGCGCGGGCGAGCCCGGTGGCATGGCCGATCAGATGGGCGAGATGGCCGAAAAGTTCGGTGTTCCCGGCGGCAAAGATGCGGTGCGCGAGATGGTCACCAAATTCGGCAACCAGGCCGCTGCCGCGACCGAGGCGACCGAGGCCGGTTTGGGCAGTCTGATGAACGCGATGACCGGCGCTGCGGCGACGGGGGCCAAGGGCTTGGGCGATATGATCGGTGCCGTCACCGCGAACATGCCGGCCAATACGATTCTGGAAGAGCAGGCCAAGCTGATGATCCGCGCGATGGTTCAGGCCGCCAAGGCCGATGGCGAGATCGACGCCGAAGAACGGGCCAAGATCATGGATCATCTGGGCGATGCCTCGGAAGAAGAGATCGCCTTCGTCGAGGCCGCGCTGGATGCGCCTGTCGATGTTGCGGCACTGGCGGCGGCGGCAACCGAAAGCACCAAGGCTCAGGTCTATTCCGCGGCCCTGATGGCGATCAGCGTCGATACCGAGGCCGAAAAGCAATATCTTGCCAATCTGGCCGCAGCCCTGGGGCTGGAGGCGACGAAGGTGCTGGAAATCCATCACGCCATGGGCAAGCCCTTGGTCTGAGCGGGGCGGCAGGTCTGTCTGCCCGGGCCGGTTCGGTGTTCCGCGCCCGGGATGCAGAATTTTGCGCGACAGGTTCGGTTTGGCGGTTGACTCCGGGCGCGGCCTCGCTAAAAGGCGGGCTTCAAGGAATTCGCGGGCGCACGGGTGCCCGACTCTAGGAGACTGAAAATGGCGAAGCCGACGACGATCAAGATCCGTCTGAACTCGACGGCGGGCACCGGGCACTTCTATGTGACCAAGAAGAATGCCCGCACCATGACGGAAAAAATGACCGTGAACAAATACGATCCGGTCGTGCGCAAGCATGTCGAATACAAGGAAGGCAAGATCAAGTAAGATCGCGCCGAACCTCTGGTTCAAAGGCCGTGCCGCAAGGCGCGGCCTTTTGCATTTCCGGGATCGGCCCCTGCCTTGTGTTGGCGAATAAAGTTTACTGAAAAAATCGGGTTTACATATCCGAGCATTTCAGTCAGTTTCCCGGCAGGCCCCGGACGGGGCGGGACACTGACTGAGGAAACGTGCGATGATGAAACCCCTGATGGCGCTGGCCGCCACCACCGCTCTGATCACCCCGGCCTTTGCCGATGCCCCCGCGACCGGGGCAGTTCTGGATACCTATGCGGATCTGGCCGAGGCGGGTTATGGTGATGCGCTCAGCACGGCCGAGGGCCTGCAGGCAGCGGTGGCGGCGCTGATCGCCGCGCCGTCCGAAGAGACGCTGTCGGCGGCCAAGGCGGCCTGGGTTGCGGCGCGCGTGCCCTACCAGCAGACCGAGGCCTTCCGCTTCGGCAACCCGATCGTGGACGATTGGGAAGGCAAGGTGAACGCCTGGCCGCTTGACGAGGGGCTGATCGACTATGTCGACATGGACTCGGCCGCGGTGAACGAGGAAAACGAACTGGCGCTGCTGAACATCATCGCCAACCCCAAGGTCACCATCGGCGGCACCGAGGTCGACGCGACCGAGATCACCCCCGCGCTGCTGGGCGAAACGCTGCACGAGGCCGAGGGGATCGAGGCGAACGTGGCCACCGGCTATCACGCCATCGAATTTCTGCTTTGGGGGCAGGATCTGAACGGCACGGATGCGGGGGCGGGCGCGCGGCCCTACACCGATTTCGTGCAGGGCGAGGGCTGCACCCATGACAACTGCGACCGCCGGGCGGCCTATCTGCAGGCTGCGACCGACCTGCTGGTCACTGATCTGCAGGAAATGGTGGCGAACTGGGCCGAGGGCGGCGCCGCACGCACGGCGATCGAGGCCGACCCGAAGGCCGGTGTCTCGGCGATTCTGACCGGGATGGGGTCGCTGTCCTATGGCGAACTGGCGGGCGAGCGGATCAAGCTTGGCCTGATGCTGCACGACCCGGAAGAAGAGCATGACTGCTTCTCGGACATGACCCATCTGAGCCACTATTACGACGGGGTCGGCATCCGCAACGTCTATACCGGCAGCTATACCCGGGTGGATGGCACGGTGGTTTCGGGGCCCTCGATCAGCGATCTGGTCAAGGCCGCCGATCCGGCCGTCGATGCGCAGCTGCGCAGCGAACTCGACGTTTCGGTGGGCGCCCTGGGGGAAATGAAAGCGGCGGCCGAAGGTGGCATGGCCTTCGATCAGATGCTGGCGATGGGCAATGAAGAGGGCGCTGCGATCATCACCAAGGCGGTTGATGCGCTGGTCACCCAGACCCGCTCGATCGAGCGTGCGGTGGCGGCCCTGGGCGGCGAGATCGAGGTCGAAGGCTCGGACAGCCTCGATAACCCGAACGCGGTCTTCCAATAAGATATAGGCCCGCGGCGGGCGACTGCCGCGGGCGTTTTTCGATGACGACCTTGCTGAAATCCTGTGTGGCGCTGCTGGCGCTGGTTGGACCCGCGCTGGCCGATGACGCCGCGCGGGTTGCTGCCGTGACCGCCTGGACCGCGGATTTCACCGCGCCGGAGCCATTCGAGGCGCGCCCGGCCGGGGCCGCCACCGTGGCGCAGTTCGCCGAGCCTGCGGCGAACCTGCCTCTGAATCTGCGGATGGATTTCACGCTGGGCGAGGCACTGTTTGAAAAGCTTTGGGTTGCGGCGCCCACGGCCACGCGCGCCTCGGACGGGCTGGGGTCGCTGTTCAACGCCCGTTCTTGCGCGGGTTGCCATCCGGGTGACGGACGCGGGCGCCCGCCGCAAAGCGCGGCCGAAATTTCCGGGATGGTGCTGAAACTCTCGGGCGCCGACGGCGCGCCGCACCCTGTACATGGCAGCCAGCTGCAGGATCGCGCCGTGCCCGGCGTGCCCGCGGAAGGCGCGCTGACGCTGGCGTGGGAAGAGGACGTGGTCGAGCTGGCCGGCGGCGAGGTGGTGCATCTGCGCCGCCCCTTGGCGCGCGTGACGCCCGAACTGACGCCGGGCACGCAGACCAGCCTGCGCATCGCGCCGCAGCTGATCGGGCTCGGCCTGCTGGAAGCGGTGGCAGAGGCCGATATTCTGGCGCAGGCCGACCCGGACGATGCCGATGGCGATGGGATTTCGGGCCGCGCCGCGCGCGTCTGGAGCCCGGCTGCCGGGGCGGTCACGCTTGGGCGATTCGGCCACAAGGCGGGCGCGGCCAGCCTGCGCGACATGGCGGCGGCGGCGTTTTCCACGGATATGGGCCTTTCGACGCCGCTTTTCCCAGATCCGGCAGGCGATTGCACGGCGGCGCAGACCGCCTGCCGCGCGGCCCCCACGGGCGAGGATGCCGGGCTGCGCGATGGCCGCGAGGTTTCGGGCGATACGCTGGATCTGGTGGCGTTCTACGTCCAAAATCTGGGCGTTCCGGCGCGGCGCAAGGTGGCGGACCCGCAGGTTCTGGCGGGCAAGGAGGCGTTCTATGCCGCTGGCTGCCCGGCCTGCCATCGTCCGAAATTCGTCACGCCGCGCACTCCCGACGATCCGGCGCGCAGCTTTCAGCTGATCTGGCCCTACAGCGATCTGCTGTTGCATGACATGGGCCCCGGTCTGGCCGATGAGCGCGCCGAAGGTTTGGCCACGGGCCGCGAATGGCGCACGGCGCCGCTGTGGGGCATCGGTTTGACCGAGGCGGCCACCGGCCACCCCGCGACCTATCTGCATGACGGGCGCGCGCGATCGTTACTCGAGGCAATCCTGTGGCATGGTGGCGAAGCGGCGCCGGCCCGTGATAGGGTCGCGCAGATGGCGCCCGAGACCCGCGCCGCCCTGATCGCCTATCTGGAGAGCCTCTGATGCGCCTGTTGCCCCTTGCTGCCCTGTTCCTTGCCGCCCAATCCGTGCTGGCGCCCGCACAGGCGGATGTGCCCGAGGCGATCAGCAAGGAAATCCTGCCCGGCTATGCGGGGTTCACCGCTGCGGCGCAGGCGCTGAGCGACGCGGCGCAGGCCGATTGCAGCTCTGCCGCGTTGCAGGCGCCGTGGAACGCCACGTTCGATGCCTGGCTGGGGGTGGCCCATCTGCGGCTGGGCCCGATCGAGGACAAGGGCCGTGCGCTGGCGATCGCCTTCTGGCCCGATCCCAAGGCCATCGGCGCGCGCCAGACCGAGTCGATGCTGAAAGCCGCCGATCCCGCGCTGGTCACGGCCGACGGCATGGCGCAGGTGTCGGTCGCCGCGCGCGGGCTGTTCGGGCTGGAGCGGCTGCTCTACGGCGCCGAGGCCACGGATACGGGCGCCTATGCCTGCGATCTGCGCCGCGCGCTGGCCGCCGATCTGGCCCGGATGGCGCAAGAGACCGAGGCCGAGTGGCACGGCGGTTATGCCGATCTGTTGCTGACTGCGGGGGCCGAGGGCAACACCCGGTTCCTGACCCGTGCCGAGGCGCGGCAGGCCCTGTTCACGCAGCTGATTTCCGGCCTCGAATTCAACGCCGATCAGAGGCTGGGCCGCCCGCTGGGCAGCTTCGACAAGCCGCGCCCGGAACGGGCCGAAGCGCTGGCCTCTGGCCGCTCGTTGCGCGACGTGGCGCTGTCGTTGAAGGCGCTGGAAGGGTTCGCCCGCGCGCTGGCGCAGGGGCTGGGGGAGATTCCGCTGACCGAAGCGGCCTTCGCGCGCGCGCATGACGTGGCCGCGAAGCTGGACGATCCGGTCTTCGCAGGGGTGGCGGAGCCGGGCACCCGCCTGAAGGTCGAGATTCTGCAGCAATCCGTGCGCGCCGCGCACGATGCCGCGCTGAGCGAGATCGGCGCGCTTCTGGGCGTCGATGCGGGCTTCAACTCGGCCGATGGCGACTGAAACGACACGAAAAGGACCTGACCATGAAACGCCGCGCTTTCCTTGCCTCTCTTGTTGCTGCCGCCGCGATTCCGCGTGCGAGCTGGGCCGATGCGGGCAACCCGGCCTACCTGGCCGCGGCGAAAGATCCTTCGGGCGGTTATGCGCTCTGGGGGCTGTCGGAAACGGGCGAGCGGTTGTTTTCGCAATCGCTGCCGGGCCGGGGCCATGCCGCCACCGCCCATCCGATCCGCCCCGAGGCGGTGGCCTTCGCCCGCCGACCGGGCACTTTCGCGCTGGTGATCGACTGCGCCAGCGGCGCCCTGACCGCCCGGCTGACCCCGCCCGAGGGGCGCCAGTTCAACGGACATGGCGTCTATTCCGAGGATGGCACGGTGCTGTTCACCTCGGAGGTGGTGGCCGAGGGGTCCGAGGGGCGCATCGGTATCTGGGATGCGGCGCAGGGGTATCGCCGGATCGGGGAATTCGCCTCGAACGGGATCGGGCCGCATGAAATCCGGCGCCTGCCGGGCAGCGAGGTGCTGGTGGTGGCCAATGGCGGCATCCAGACCGATCCGAGCGACCGCACGCCGCTGAACCTCGACCGGATGCGCCCGAATCTGAGCTACCTTAGCCCGGATGGCGCGGTGCTCGATCAGGTCGAACTGCCCGATATGTGGCAGAACTCGATCCGGCATCTGGCGCTGGGGCCCGACGGGCTGGTGGCGTTCGCGATGCAATGGCAGGGCGATCTGGCAGAGCCGGTGCCGCTTTTGGGTCTGCACCGGCGCGGCACAGAAGTGATTCTGGCCGAGCCGAAAGACGCCGAGATGTTCGCGATGCAGGGTTATGCCGGGTCGATCGCCTTCAGCCCGGATGGCGCCGAGGTGGCGATCACCTCGCCCAAGGGCGGGCGGGTGCAGGCGTTTTCCGCCGAGGGCGCGCCGCTCTGGTCGGTGCCGCGGGCCGATGTCTGCGGGCTTGGCCCCTGCGCGGCGGGGGGATTCGTCGCGACCGACGGCCAGGGCGCGGTGGCACGGGTGGCCGCAGGCCGGTTCGAGCCGCTGTCGAGCGCCAATCTGTCCTGGGACAACCACCTGGTTGCGTTGGGCTGAGGCGCGAAGGTTCGATCGGGAGAGGGGCGGGGTGACCTGCCCCTTCCAGCCTTGCGAAATTCAAGGCCGTGCAATTGCGCGTTGGAGCAAACGCAGCAAAGCCGCCTGCTCGGCCCGCTTCGCCTGCCGAATGCGCAGACCCAGCTGAACGCATAACACACGGGAATTCCGTGGTTTCCAGCGCTTTCCGAATGTCTTATGTGGGAAAGATGGTGCTGTGAGAGAGGATTGAACTCTCGACCTCTCCCTTACCAAGGGAGTGCTCTACCACTGAGCTACCACAGCATCCTTCCGGTCAACTTCGACCGTGGGCGGGGATTTAGATGCATTCGCCGGGCTGTGCAAGGACAAATTTGCACCCTCTCTCGACACATTTTTCCGGGCGGGGTAGAGAGAGGCCGATGACAGACAAAAAAACCGATACCGGCAGCGGCAAGCCGCGCCCCGAGGACAGCCGCGAAGCGCGGTTGCGGGCGGCGTTGCGCGCCAATCTGCAGCGGCGCAAGGCGCAGGCGCGGGCGCGCGCGGATGAGGCCGGGTCGGAAAAGGCAAAGGACGAGTAGAATGGATTCGATCATCGTGCGCGGCAACGGGCCGCTCAACGGGCAGATCCCGATTGCCGGGGCCAAGAACGCCTGTCTGGCGCTGATGCCCGCGACGCTGCTGAGCGAAGAGCCGCTGACCCTGACCAACGCGCCGCGGCTGAGCGATATTCGCACGATGACCGAGCTGCTGGCCAGTCTGGGCGCCGAGGTGGCCGCGCTGCAGGACGGCAAGGTTCTGGCCAGTTCCAGCCACGGCGAGATCAACCCGGTCGCCGATTACGACATCGTGCGCAAGATGCGGGCCTCTAACCTGGTGCTGGGGCCGTTGCTGGCGCGGCTGGGCCATGCGGTCGTGTCGCTGCCCGGCGGCTGTGCGATCGGTGCACGACCGATGGACATTCACATCGACGCGCTCGAGGCCTTGGGCGCGCAGATCGAACTGCGCGAGGGCTACCTGCACGCGAAAACCCAGGGCGGGCTGAAAGGCGCGGTGCACGAGATGCGCTTTGCCTCGGTCGGCGCGACCGAGAACTTCCTGATGGCCGCGACGCTGGCCAAGGGCACGTCGGTTCTGAAAAACGCCGCACGCGAGCCGGAAATCGTCGATCTGGCGCGCTGCCTGCGGGCGATGGGCGCGCAGATCGAGGGCGAGGGCACCTCGACCATCGAAATTCAGGGAGTGGACCGGCTGCATGGTGCGACGCACCCGGTGGTGACCGACCGGATCGAGCTGGGCACCTATATGCTGGCCCCCGCGATCTGCGGCGGCGAGGTGGAATGCCTGGGCGGCCGGATCGAATTGGTCGAGAGCTTCTGTGAAAAACTCGATGCCGCCGGGATCTCGGTCGAGGAAACCGCCGCCGGGCTGAAGGTCAAGCGCAAGAACGGTCGCGTGCGCGCGGTCGATGTGGTCACCGAACCTTTCCCGGGCTTCCCGACCGATCTGCAGGCGCAGATGATGGCGCTTTTGTGCACCGCCGAGGGCACCAGCGTTCTGGAAGAGAAGATCTTCGAAAATCGTTTCATGCATGCGCCCGAACTGATGCGGATGGGCGCCAAGATCGAGGTTCACGGCGGCCATGCCACCGTGCATGGCGTCGAAAAACTGCGCGGCGCGCGGGTGATGGCAACCGATCTGCGCGCCTCGGTGTCGCTGATTCTGGCCGGGTTGGCGGCCGAGGGCGAAACCGTGGTCAGCCGTGTCTACCACCTCGACCGCGGCTACGAGCGGGTGGAAGAAAAGCTGAGCGCGGTGGGCGCCCATATCGAACGTGTGAAGGGCGAGTGATGGCACAGGGTCGGTCGCTGGAACTGTTCTTCGTCGATGGCAACCCGTCGGGGATGCAGACCGCCGAAGTGTTCAACTGGACCGGCCATGTGCTCTATTTCCCGCGCACCCAGATTGCCCAGGCCCTGAGCCGCGCAGGGGCGCGTCACACCGGGGTCTATGTGCTGCTGGGCGAGGACGAGACAGGCCCCCGCGCCTATATCGGCGAGGGCGAGGATATCGCCGCACGCATCCGCAGCCATGACGTGGCCAAGGGTTTCTGGACCCACGCCGCGCTGATCACGACGCAGGCCAACAACCTGCACAAGGCGCATGTGAAATACCTCGAATCGCGGCTGATCGAGGATGCCCGCCGGATCGGGCGGATGCCGCTGGACAATGCCAATACCCCCGCGCGCCCGGGCCTGTCCGAAGCCGCGCGGGCGAATATGGAAGAATTTCTGGAAACCCTGTTCATCGTGCTGCCCGCGTTGCGGATCGACATGTTTGAGGAGCGGGCGCGGCCCGAGCCCGCAGTCACGGTTCAGATGGACGCCGCGGCGCCGCAGTTCTTCCTGCGCTCTGCCAAGTCGGGCGCCGACGCGCGTGCGCGACTGGTGAACGGCGAGTTCATCGTGGAGCAGGGGTCGCTGGCGCGTGGACGGGGCGGCCGTTCCACGCTTCTCAATGGCAAGCTGCTTGAGGAGTTGCTGCGTGTGGGGGTGCTGGTCGCCGAGGGCGAGCATTTGCGCTTCACGCAATCCTACGCGTTCTCCAGCCCCTCGGGGGCCTCTGATCTCGTCCTTGGCTATTCCTCGAACGGCAGGCAGCTTTGGAAGACGGCCAGCGGACAACGATATGAGGAATGGGAGGCCAGTACGCTCTCCCCCCTGAAAGATGAGGACTGAGATGACCGACGCCCGTTTTTCCGATGCTGCCGAGGGCCCGCTGGCCCTGCGCGCCGAGACGCCCGAGGATCTGGCGGTGATCGCGGCGCTGGTGCAGGACGCCGTGCTGCCGATGAGCGAAATCTCGTGGGAGGCGAAGGCGCGCCGTCTGGCCCTTCTGGTCAACCGGTGCCGTTGGGAAGATCTGGCGCAGGCCGAGGCCGAGGGGCGGGCGTTCGAGCGGGTGCAGTCGCTTCTGGTGGTCTCGGACGTGACCGGCATCGCCTCGACCGGCATCGACCGGCGCGATCGCGACACGGTGCTTTCGATCCTCGATCTGAGCTGGGAGCCGGGGGCCGATGGGGCCGGGCGGCTGATCGTCACCCTGGCGGGCGATGGCGCGATTGCGGCCAGTGTCGAATGCCTGTCGGTCGATCTGCGCGATGTGACGCGGCCTTACCGGGCGGTCTCGGGGCGCGTGCCGCATCACCCGGACTGAGCGGGGGGCTGTCCGATGATCCGTCCTGCCCGTCCCGAGGATGCCGAACGTATTTCCGAGGTGCTGGTGGCTTCGATCACCGCGCTTTGCGGGGCCGATCATCACGACGATCCGGCGCGGATCGCCAACTGGCTGGCCAACAAGACCCCGCAGGCGATTGCCGCGCTGATCGCGGACCCGGGCGGGCGCGTCTATGTCGCCGGTCATGCGCGGATCGAGGCGGTGGGGGCCATCGAATGGGCCGGTCAGGCGCCCGACGCCGGCAAGATCACCCTGCTTTACATTCACCCCGAGGCGCGCGGTCAGGGCTATTCCGCCGCGCTCCTGACGGCGATGGAGGCCGAACTGGTGGGGCAGGGGCGCGTGCGCGGGCTGCTGACCGCAACGGCCACCGCCCGGGCGTTCTATCGCCATCACGGCTGGCACTCCGATGGGCCGCCGCGCGAGGGACGTTGGATCCTCGGGCATCCGATGCGCAAGGATCTGGGCTGAGATCGCCCACCCCCCGGGGCCTTTGGGCTTCTTCTTGGCATAAATACTCAAAACCCCCGGCGCCCCCGGTGCCGCCGCCGGGGTTTTGCCCCACGGACCCCCCCCGCAAGGTATTTGCGGCCAGATGAAAGCGCCGCGACGGTTCGGCGCTTGCCGTGGGGCGGGCAAGCCATTATCCCGTTGAGGGATCAAGGAGACCGTCATGCCGCATTTTCTCAAGACGCTCGACGCCGATTTCGAGGCCCGTTTCACCGCCCTGTTGGGCATGAAGCGCGAGGACAGCCCCGATGTCGATGCGATCGTGGCAGGCATCATCGCCGATGTGCGGGCACGCGGCGATGCGGCGGTGATCGAGCTGACCGCGAAATTCGACCGCCTGGAGCTGACGCCGGAAACGCTGGCCTTCTCCGAGGCCGAGATCGCGGAGGAAATCGCCAAGGTCAGCGCCGAGGACCGCGCCGCGCTGGAACTGGCGGCAGACCGTATCCGCACCTATCACGCCCGCCAGATGCCCGAAGATGCGCTCTGGACCGAGGACAGCGGCGCAAGCCTTGGCTGGCGGTTCACGCCGGTCTCGGCGGCGGGGCTTTATGTGCCCGGCGGGCTGGCCAGTTATCCGTCCTCGGTTCTGATGAATGCGATCCCCGCCAAGGTGGCCGGGGTGGAACGGCTGGTTGTCGTGTGTCCGACGCCCGATGGTGTGGTCAACCCGCTGGTGCTGCTGGCGGCGCAGATCGCCGGGGTCGATGCGGTCTATCGGATCGGCGGCGCGCAGGCGGTGGCGGCGCTGGCCTATGGCACCGACACGATCGCCCCGGTCGACAAGATCACCGGGCCGGGCAATGCCTTCGTGGCGGCGGCGAAACGGCGGGTCTTTGGCAAGGTCGGCATCGACATGATCGCGGGGCCCTCCGAAATTCTGGTGATCGCGGATGGCGACAACAACCCGGACTGGATCGCGCTGGATCTGCTGAGCCAGGCCGAACACGACCAGAGCGCGCAGTCGATCCTGATCACGCCGGATGCCGGGTTTGCCGATGCGGTGGTGGCGGCGGTGGACAAACGGCTGGAAACGCTGGAGCGGCGGGCGATTGCGGGCGAAAGCTGGCGCGAGAATGGCGTGGTCATCGTGACCCGCGATCTGACCGAAGCGGCCGCCCTGTCCGACCGCTTCGCGCCCGAGCATCTGGAATTGTGCGTGGCCGACCCCGAGGGGCTGAGCGCGCAGATCCACCATGCGGGGGCGATTTTCCTGGGCGCCTATACGCCCGAGGCGATCGGCGATTACGTCGGCGGCCCGAACCACGTTCTGCCCACGGCGCGCTCGGCGCGGTTTTCCAGCGGGCTGTCGGTGCTCGATTTCCTCAAGCGCACGACGCTGGCCCGGATGACCCCTGCCGCGCTGAAGGCGATCGGTCCCGCGGCCGAACGTCTGGCGCAATCCGAAAGCCTGCAGGCGCATGGCCTGTCGGTCACCGCGCGTCTGGCAGCCCTGAACGAGGGAGAGGCGTAATGTCCCGCATCACACGTCTGGAGATCGACGACAGCGGCTTGTCCGCGCCCACGCCGCAGATTGAGCAGGAACGCCGCGTTGCCGTCTATGACATTCTGGAAGACAACAGCTTTGCAATTCCCGGACGCGAGGGCATGCCCGCGCCCGAGGGCCCCTTCGCGCTGACGCTCGCGGTGCGCGACGGGCGGCTGGTGTTCGACACTGCGACCGAGGCGGGCGACAAGGTGGCCGAGTTCCACCTGTCCTTCGGTCCGTTCCGGCAGGTGGTGAAGGATTACTTCCAGATCTGCGAAAGCTACTTCGAGGCGGTCAAACGCCTGCCGCCCAGCCAGATCGAGGCAATCGACATGGCCCGGCGTGGCATTCACAACGAGGGCGCGCGCATCCTGCAAGAACGCCTTGAGGGCAAGGCCGAGCTGGATATCGACACCGCGCGGCGCCTGTTCACGCTGGTCTGTGTCCTGTCTCCGGTGAAGTGATGCCCAATCTTCCCCATTCGGTGCTGTTCTGCTGCGATCACAACGCCACGCGCTCGCCGATGGCCGAGGGGATGATGAAGAAATTCTATGGCCGCAATGTCTATGTCCAGTCCGTGGGCGTGATGGCCGATCTGGAGATTGACGGCTTCACCATCGCCGTGTGCGAAGAGATCGGTGTCGATCTGCACCGCCATCGTGCGCGGTCGTTCACCGAATTGCAGGAATGGGGCGATGACCTGTCGGCCTTCGATCTGGTGGTGGCGCTGACCCCTGCCTCGCAGGCGCAGGCGCTGGACCTGACGCGCTATTACCATCTGGATGTGGAATACTGGCCGATCATGGACCCGACCGGCACCGGCGAGGGGCGCGAGGCGCGGCTGGCCGCCTATCGTCAGACCCGCGACCAGATCCGCGCGCATATTCTGGAACGTTTCGGCCCGCCCACGGAATGAGGCGGGCCCGCGAACCGGCCGCGCCTGCGCGTGTTTACACGTCCAGCTCTTCGACGAACTGCGCGTTTTCCTGAATATACTGGAACCGCAGCTCGGGCTTCTTGCCCATCAGCCGTTCGACCAGATCCGAGGTCTCGCCCGGCGTGTCGTCATGGATCGTGACCCGGATCAGCTTGCGCGTTTCCGGGTTCATCGTGGTTTCCTTCAGGTCCTTGGCGTCCATCTCGCCAAGCCCCTTGAAGCGCTGCACGTCGATCTTGCCCTTGCCGCCCAGGCCCTTGGCCAGCCATTTTTCCTTCTCGGCATCGTCAGAGACATAAAGCCGTTTCGCCCCCTGCGTCAGCCGGTACAGCGGCGGACAGGCCAGATACAGATGCCCCTTGTCGATCAGCGGGCGCATCTGGGTGAAGAAGAAGGTCATCAGCAGGCTGGCGATATGCGCGCCATCGACATCGGCGTCGGTCATGATGATGATCTTGTCGTAGCGCAGGTCTTCGACGTTGAACTTGGTGCCCAAGCCCACGCCCAAGGCCTCGCAAATATCGCGGATCTCGGCATTGTCGCCCAGCTTGTTCGAGGCCGCGCCCAGCACGTTCAGGATCTTGCCCTTCAGCGGCAAGAGCGCCTGCGTCTCGCGCGAGCGCGCGCCCTTGGCCGAGCCCCCCGCCGAGTCACCCTCGACGATGAACAGCTCAGTTCCCGCGCGGTTCTTGGCGGTGCAATCGGTCAGCTTTCCGGGCAGACGCAGCTTCTTGGTGGCCGATTTGCGCGCGGTTTCCTTTTCCTGCCGGCGCCGCAGCCGTTCCTCGGACCGCAGCACCAGAAAATCGAGGATTGCGCCCGCCGATTTCGTATCCGACGCCAGCCAGTTGTCGAAATGGTCGCGCACCGCGCCTTCGACCAGCCGCTGGGCCTCGACCGTGGCCAGCCGGTCCTTGGTCTGGCCCACGAACTCTGGCTCGCGGATGAAACAGCTGACCAGCGCACAGCCACCCGTCAGCAGATCGTCGCGGGTGATCTGTTCGGCCTTCTTGTTCTTGACCAGCTCGCCATAGGCGCGGATGCCTTTCAGGATCGCATACCAGAAGCCCGCCTCATGCGTGCCGCCCTCGGGGGTGGGCACGGTGTTACAATAGCTCTGGATGAACCCATCGCGCGAGGGCGTCCAGTTGATCGCCCATTCCACGCTGCCCGGCACGCCGAATTTTTCCTGAAACTGCACCTTCCCGGCAAAGGGCCGGTCGGCATAGGTCATCGACTTGCCCAGGGTCTCGGTCAGGTAATCGGCCAGACCGCCGGGGAAGTGAAAAGTGGCCTCCGTCGGCGTCTCGCCATCGTCGATCGCCGATTTCCAGCGGATCTCGACGCCCGAAAACAGATAGGCCTTGGACCGCACCATCTTCAGCAGCCGCGCGGGCTTGAAACGGTGATGGCCAAAGATCTGCTCGTCGGCGTGGAAGGTCACGGTGGTGCCGCGCCGGTTGGGCGCCGCGCCGATCTTCTGCACCGGGCCTTGCGGGATGCCGCGCGAAAACCGCTGTTCATACAGTTCCTTGTTGCGCGCGACCTGCACCACCATCAGATCCGACAGCGCGTTCACGACCGAGGCGCCAACCCCGTGCAACCCGCCCGAGGTCTGATAGGCATCGCCCGAAAACTTGCCGCCCGCATGCAGCGTGCACAAGATCACCTCGAGCGCGGATTTGCCCGGGAACTTCGGGTGCGGGTCGATCGGGATGCCGCGGCCGTTGTCGCGCACGACCAGCGAATAATCTTCCAGCAGCTCGACCTCGATGCGGTTGGCGTGCCCCGCCACCGCCTCGTCCATCGAGTTGTCGAGGATTTCGGCCACCATGTGATGCAGCGCGCGTTCGTCGGTGCCGCCGATATACATGCCCGGGCGCTTCCGCACCGGCTCCAGACCCTCCAGAACCTCGATGGACGAGGCGTCATAGGTCTCGGGCTGGGAAGACAGAAGATCGTCGGCCATGCTGCTCGCTTTCTTGGTGGTTCTTGGCGCCAAGGGATAGCGCAGCTTGGGGGCAGGGGGCAAGCGCGCCGCCCCTGTTTGCGCCGCGGGCCCGGCGGCAGGCCGGGGAATTGAGTATTTTTGCCAAGAAGAAATGTGCTCTTCTTCTTGGTGAAAATACTTCGGGGGAGGCGAAGCCGGGGGCAGCGCCCCCTGCCACGCCACCCTACAGGATCACGCCGGTTCGGCTTCGCGCGTGGCCCACATCTTCTTGAAGGCGGGACGTGACTGGCACAGTTCCAGCCAGCTCTTGATCCGCGGGAAGCGCGCCATCAGCGGGCTGTGCGGCTGCGCATAGCGCACCATTTCCGCCATGTTGATATCGGCAACGGTGAACCGCCCGCCGACCATGTGGCTGTGGGTTTCCAGATGGGCCTCCAGCGCGGCCAGCGGGCGCATCAGCTTGTCGCAGGCCGCCTCGATCACCGCCTGCGCCTCGCCGCCGCGCTGGCTGGCGAAGGCGATTTCGAGCGCGGGGCTTTCAATCGCGGTGGCCCCATAGAGCGCCCATTGCGTCATCTGCGCCTCTTCGCGCAGATCCTGCGGTGCCAGCGGGCCGCCGGCCTTGCGCGCCAGATACAGGTTGATCGCCAGCGATTCGGACAGGATCAGGCCTGCATCTTCCAGCACCGGGATCGCGCCCGCGGGCGACAGGCGCAGGAATTCCGAGGATTGGGTGTTCAGCGGTGCGTCCGGGGCCTGCGGGTCGAGGCCCTGTGCCACCAGGCGATAGGCCTGCACCACCGGCTTGAGCGTGTAGGGCAGGGCCAGCTCGTCGAGCAGCCACAGATTGCGCGTCGCGCGCGACCGATACATTCCGTAAAGCGTGACCATGATGTCTCCTGTTGCGGGCCTTCAGCCTGCCGCGCACCGCCCCGAAAGAAAAGAGGCGTTTTTGGTCCCGGCAGCGGGTTTGGTGACAGTTTTTTGACACGTATCAAGGTAAATTTTCACCGATGCTTTAGAGTGATTTTAAATTCAGAAACGGAGGGATGTGCATGAACGAACAAATCGCGAAGGATGCGGTGCAGGCTGAGCTTGGGGCGCCGCAGGGAGAGGTCAGCGCAGTTGATACTGCTACCACTTTGCGCAAACCCGCCGACCCCGCCGAGGCACATCCCGCCGTGGTGCCGGGCGATACCGAGGCGCAGGGGCCGCGCAGCTTTCCGCGTGTCGATCCCAATGCCGTGCGTCTGGCCTTCGAGACCGGGAAATACCCCTATCCGCGCAAGATGGGCCGCCCAGCCTATGAGGCGGAAAAGGCGCAGTTGCAGGCCGAATTGCTGAAGGTCCAGCTCTGGGCGCAAGAGACCGGACAGAAATTCGTGATTCTGTTCGAGGGCCGCGATGCGGCGGGCAAGGGCGGCACGATCAAGCGCTTCAACGAGCACCTGAATCCCCGTTTCGCGCGTGTGGTGGCGCTGAACAAACCCACCGACGAAGAGCGCGGCCAATGGTATTTCCAGCGCTATATCAACCACATGCCGACCAAGGGCGAAATGGTGTTCTACGACCGCAGCTGGTATAACCGCGCGGGGGTCGAACGGGTGATGGGGTTTTGCACGCCCACCGAATACCTTGAATTCATGCGCCAGACCCCCGAGTTGGAGCGCATGCTGGTACGGTCGGGGATACGGCTTTACAAATACTGGTTCTCGGTCACGCGCCCCGAGCAGCGCGCGCGTTTCAAATCGCGCGAGACCGACCCGCTCAAGCGCTGGAAACTTTCGCCGATCGACCTGGCGTCTTTGGACAAATGGGACGATTACACCGAGGCGAAAGAGGCGATGTTCTTCTACACCGATACCGCCGATGCGCCCTGGACCATCGTCAAGTCGAACGACAAGAAGCGTGCGCGGCTGAACTGCATGAAGCATTTCCTCTCGACGCTGGACTATCCGGACAAGGATTATTCCATCGCGACCCCGCCCGATCCGCTGATCGTGGGGCATGCCAGCCATGTGATCCATCAGGCCGATCACATCCTGGGCGCCTCGCTGCATCCCGAGCAGCGGCGCGCAGCCCCGAAACCCGTCTGACCGGCGTGATCGGGCCAAACCGGGTGCGGCGGGTTTGCCGCGCCCGGAAGTGCGTAAAACCGGGGCAGGGCGCGCCGCTCACGGGCTTTTTATGCCGTTGTGTGCGCAAGTCACATTCCTGACGTGCCTTGCGCTGTCATACTGGAGCCAACCGGGGCGGTCGTTTTGCGGCCGGGCCGGATAACCTGTTCCATTTGACGGAGACACCTATGCGCAAAGTTCTTCTTGCCGCCCTTCCCGCCGCCCTGATCGCAGGGGCTGCCTTCGCCGATCCGATGGCCGCGATCGAGGCCCGCCAGGCCTATTTCAAGTCGCTTGGCGGCGTGACCAAGGCGATGGGCGGGATCGCGAAATCCTTCGACGCCGAGGCCGCCAAGGCCGAAACCGCGAAGCTCGAGGCGATTCTGGCGACCGACACCGCCCCGCTTTTCGCCGAAGGCACGTCTGATGCCGAATTCCCGGGCAAGACCCGCGCGATGGCCAAGATCTGGACGAACATGGAAGATTTCGGCGCCAAGGGCAAAGCCATGCACGAGGCCGGGGCCGAATTGATCGCCGCATCGGCCACGGGCGATGCCGCTGCCTTTGGCGCGGCCTTCGGCAAGTTCGGCGGCACCTGCAAGGCCTGTCACGACGACTATCGCGTGCCGGAATAATCCTGCCGCTTCACACCTCTTGCCCGGGCCGTCGCGGCCCGGGCCTTTTTCTTGACGGATTTTGCCATGACCGATACCCCGCCCCGCCCCGCTGACGACAATCCGCAAATCTGGGACCCGGCGCTGCGGGCCTTTCACTGGCTGCTGGTGCTGGCGGTGACGGGGGGCTGGCTGCTGGGCCATTTCGGGCCACTGAAGATGACCCTGCATTTCTGGGCGGGCTACACGGTGGCGGCGCTTCTGGTGTTCCGGCTGATCTGGGGGCTGATCGGGCCGCGCAATGCGCGGTTTGTCACCTTCATCAAGGGGCCCGGCGCGGTGATCGCCTATGCCCGGACGCTGGGCGCGCGCAAGGCGTCGGGTGCGGCGGGGCACAACCCGCTGGGCGGCTGGTCGGTGGTGGCGCTGCTGTCGGTGCTGGCTGCACAGGTCGCGACCGGGCTGATCGTCGACCCTGAGGATTACATCAACACCGGGCCGCTGGCCGAACAGGTCTCGACCGCGTGGAACCGCTGGGCGCTGGGCATGCACCACAAGCTGGGCGTCGTGTTGCTGGCGCTGGTGGTGCTGCATGTGGGCGCGATCTTCTTTTACCGCTTCTGGAAGCGCGAAGATCTGGTCACCCCGATGATTACCGGCCGCAAGCGGCGCTGAGGCACCCGCCCACCATCTGACGGCAGGGGCGCGCGGGCACTGGACCTTGGCGCGGGGCGGCGCTAGCGTCCGGTCATGACCTCCCTGCACACCTCTCTTGCGCCCGAACGGCTCAGCTACGCCGCCCATGCCCGCACGCTTCTGGCGCTGGGGCTGCCGCTGATCGGTTCGAACCTTGCGCAGATGTCGCTGCATGTGACCGATACGATCATGCTGGGCTGGTATGGCGTGCCGGAACTGGCCTCGGTCGTGCTGGGGTCGAGCTATTTCTTCTTTCTGTTCATCCTGGGCTCGGGGTTTTCTTATGCGCTGATGGGGCGGATTTCCGCGGCCATGGGCGCGGGCGACGAGGTGCAGGTGCGGCGCGATGCGCGCATGGGGTTGTGGCTGTCGCTGATCTTTGCCTGCGCGGTGATCCCGGTGATGGCGGTCTCGGGGCCGGTGCTGCGCGCGCTTGGGCAAGATCCGGCGCTGGCCGATCTGGCGCAGGATTATCTGCGCGTGGCGATGTGGGGCATGGTGCCCGCGCTGGTGATCGCGGTGCTCAAGGCCTATCTGAGCGCGCTGGAGCGCACGCAGGTGGTGATGTGGGTCACGCTCTTGGGGCTGGCGCTGAACGTCGCGCTGAACTGGGTGCTGATCTTCGGCAATCTGGGGGCGCCGGAAATGGGCGTGCGCGGTGCGGCGCTGGCCTCGGTTCTGGTGCAGATCTCCACGGCCTCCTTGCTGATGATCTATGCGGTGCGGGTGCCCGCGCTGCAACGCTTCCATCTGTTGCAGCGCTTCTGGAAACCCGATTGGGAAGCCTTCTTCGCGGTGGCCCGGCTGGGCCTGCCGATCGGGCTGACCTCGCTGTTCGAGGCGGGGCTGTTTCAGGCCTCGGCGCTGATGATGGGCTGGATCGGCACGGTGCAGCTGGCCGCGCATGGCATCGCGCTGGAACTCGCCTCGCTGACGTTCATGGTGCATATGGGCCTGTCCAATGCCGCGACGGTGCGCACCGGGCGGGCCTTTGGCGCGCGCGATGCGGTGCGGCTGCGCGACGGGGCGGTGGTGGCGCTGGCGATGTCGGCGCTGTTCGGCGTGGCGACGATCGGGCTGTTTCTGGGGCTGCCGCAGCTGCTGATCGGGGCGTTTCTGGATCTGGACAATCCCGACAGTGCCGAGATCCTGGCCTTCGGCACGCGGTTGCTGGCGGTTGCGGCGCTGTTTCAGTTGTTCGATGCGACGCAGGTCATGGCACTGGGACTGCTGCGCGGGGTGCATGACACGCGGGTGCCGATGTGGGTTGCCGGATCGGGCTATTGGCTGATCGGCATGCCGTCGAGCTATCTGCTGGCCTTCCAGTTCGGTTACGGCGGGGTCGGGCTGTGGCTGGGTCTGGTGATCGGGCTTGCCTGCGTCGGGCTGACGCTGATCGTGCGCTTCTGGCGCGGGCCCTGGTTGCGCCTGACCTAGCGGTAGACGCGCAGGTAGTGGTTTTCGAACATCCGTTTCAGCCAGTGCAGCGGTTTCAGCGCGGGCAGGACGATGTTCAGATTGCCGCGCCGGAACACCAGCATTCCCTTGTCCAGACTGTCCATGATGCAGATAAGCTCGGCCCGGAATTCGGTGCGGGGCAGATCGCCCTTCAGCATCGCGGCGATATTGGCGGCCACGGCCTGCGCCTGCAGATCGGCCTGATGCGCCTGTTTCGGTAGCCATTCCGGCCCCGGATAGCTGCCGGAATCACCGGCGACCCAGACGCCCTCGAACCCGGCCACACGGCACAGCGCATCGGCCTGCACCATCTTGCCCGGGCTCATCGGCAGGTCGGTATTCTCGAACCAGACGGGGCCGGTCATGCCGGGCTGGAACAGGATCAGATCGGCGGGAATTTCGCCGCCCTCGGTCACCACGCGGTCGGGGTCGATCCGCACCATCTTGTGGCCCAGATGGGTGTCGATCCCGCGTTTCGCCATTTCCTTCAACAGCCCGTCGACCGCCTTTTCGCCCAGCCGGTTGCCGGGCCGGGGCGCGGGCGAGAAGAACACCAGCCGGAACCGATCACGCCGGCCCTGACGGCGCAGCAGCGTATCCAGGATGAACAGATATTCGAACATCGGCCCGCCGCGCATCGCGCCCGGCTCGGCGGGGTTGGTCGCCATGCCGATGGCGATGGTGCCGCCTTCCAACGCGGCCAATCGTTCGGTCATCGCCTCGGCGGCGGCAATGCCTTCGCAGGGGATGATCGCGTTCTCGATGCCGGGCAGCTTGCGCAAGAACCGCCCGCCCGCCGCGATCACGATGTGATCGGCGCGGATCGTTTCGCCCGCGTCGGTGTCGATTTCGAGCGTGGCGGCGCGCAGCCCGGTGACCGAGGCCTGAATGAACCGCACCTTGTGGCGGGCAAAGAACCGCACCAGCGGCAGGCGCAGTTCGGCCGCCTTGCGCAGCCCGGCGGGAATCCAGATCGTCGAGGGCAGGTAGTGCAGCGCATCGCGCGGCGAGATGACGGTGATCTCTGCGTCGACGCCGCGGCGGCGCAAGGCGCGTACCGTTGTGAGGGCCGCAAAGCCAGAGCCGAGAATCGCGATATGCGGCATCAGTGCCTCCTGCCGTTGATGTCTTCGCAGTAGTCCCGCCCCTGCAGAGCGTCCAGCGTGATCGGTGCGACAGCTGCGCGCAGGCCGGGGGTCAGGCTTCGTCCTCGGGCTGGGCCTTCATCAGCCGTTCGGCCTTCTTGCGCACCAGAACCGTGCGCAGATCGTGCATCGCCAGCAGCAGCGCGTCGGTCACATCGTCCAGCTGCGCATCGCTGGCCTTCGACTGCACCCAATGCGTCGTCAGGTTCAGGTAATCGACCGCGCGGTGAATGTCGTCGATATCGCGCTGCGCCAGCAGCGCCACGCGCCGCGCCATCCAGCCCTCGATCTCGGCCAGATCGGCCGGGCTCAGCACCCGGTCGCCCTGCGCCTTGATCTCGCCATTGCGGATGTTGACGACGGCGATCTGATCCATCTCGATCCGGCGCTGGCGGTTTTCGGTATCGACCCGAAATACCGCCGCGCCATTCTCGCGGATGCGGAAATAATACTCCGGCAGATCGCCCGCCATCTGGCCCTCGCCCCTTATTTCAAGCCTTCGCAGAAGGTCTTGATCCGTGCGCAGGCCTCGGTCAGGGCCGCGTCCGAGGTAGCGTAGCTGATGCGGAAGTTGGGCGAAAGGCCGAAGGCCGCGCCGAACACCACCGCCACGCCGGTTTCTTCCAGCAGCGCGCTGGCGAAAGCCTCGTCATCGGTGATCTGCGTGCCCGCGGCCGAGGTCTTGCCGATGCAGCCTGCAATCGAAGGGTAGACGTAGAACGCGCCTTCGGGTGTCGGGCAGCTGATCCCCGGGCAGGTGTTGAGCGCGGCCACCACCAGATCGCGGCGGCGTTCGAACGCGATGCGGCTTTCGGCGATGTAGTCCTGCGGGCCGTTCAGCGCTTCGACCGCGGCAAATTGCGAAATCGAACAGGGGTTCGAGGTGGATTGCGACTGCACCTTGCCGATCGCCTTGATCAGCGCCTCGGGCCCGCCGGCATAGCCGATGCGCCAGCCGGTCATCGCATAGGCCTTGGACACGCCGTTGCAGGTCAGCGTGCGGTCATAGAGGCCCGGTTCCACCTGCGCAGGGGTCACGAATTTGAAATCGCCGAAAACCAGATGTTCATACATGTCATCGGACATCACCCAGACCTGCGGGTGACGCATCAGCACATCGGTCAGCGCCTTCAGCTCGTCATGGCTGTAGCCCGCGCCCGAGGGGTTCGAGGGCGAGTTGAAGATGAACCACTTGGTGTTCGGCGTGATCGCCGCTTCCAGCTGTTCGGCGGTGATCTTGTAGCCGGTTTCCATCGGGCCGGTCACGAAGACGGGCGTGCCGCCCGCCAGCAGCACCATATCGGGATAGCTGACCCAATAGGGCGCCGGGATAATCACCTCATCGCCCGGGTTCAGCGTGGCCACCAGCGCATTATAGAGCACCTGCTTGCCGCCCGACCCCACGGTGATCTGCGAGGGTTTGTAGCTCAGCCCGTTTTCGCGCGCGAATTTCTCGCAGATCGCTTTCTTCAGTTCGGGGATGCCGTCGACGGCGGTGTATTTTGTCTTGCCCGCCTCGATCGCCGCAATCGCCGCGGCCTTGATGTTCTCGGGCGTGTCGAAATCGGGTTCGCCCGCGCCCAGGCCGATCACGTCGCGCCCGGCCTCCTTCAGCTCGCGCGCCTTGTTGGTCACCGCGATGGTGGGCGAGGGTTTCACGCGGGCGAGGGTGTCGGAAAGGAAGGCCATGGGGAAGCTCCGGTTTGTATCTGCCGGATGCATGTCTTACGCTGCGGTCCGTGGAATTCAAGTGAAAGAGGGGCGGAGATGGGCGAAGATTGGTATGGCGCCGAACAGGCGACCTTCGGGGACCGGCTGGCAGGGGCGCGCGAGGCCGCAGGGCTGAGCCAGCCCGAACTGGCCGAGCGGCTGGGCGTTCGTCTGGAAACCCTGCAAAGCTGGGAAGACGACGCGGCCGACCCGCGCGCCAATCGGCTGCAGATGCTGGCAGGGATGCTCAATGTCTCGCTGATGTGGCTGCTGACGGGGCAGGGCGAAGGGCTTGACGCGCCGCCCGAGGCGCGGGAAGAGGCGGAAACGGTGCGCGAGACGGTGCGCGAAATCCGTGCCATCCGCTCGGTCGTCGAGGAACTGGATGCGCGGCTGGGCCGGTTGGAGCGCAAGCTGATGGCGGAGGGGCTGGAATGACCGAGACGATGGACGCACGGCTGAAGCGGATGCGCATGCGCAGCTGGCGGCGCGGCACCAAGGAAATGGACCTGATCCTGGGCCCTTGGGCGGATGAACGGCTGGCCGGGATGGATGCGGCGGCGCTGGACCTGTATGATCTGCTGCTCGAAGAAAACGATCAGGATCTGTATCCGTGGGTTTCGGGGGCGCAGCCTTGCCCGGCGCAATACCTTGATCTGCTGAGCGAAATTTCCGCCTTCGCCAAGGCGCGCCACGCCCGCGGCTGAGCCCGGAGCGGCATTGGGTGCCGGGGATTTGTGACAGATTCACGGGAAATTTTCGGCGCTTAACCGAACGTTGGTGTTTTTCCGCCATTTTCGCCCTGGGTAGCGAGATCGGCGGAGAAATGAATGACTTTTCAGACCCCAGTGAAAGTGCCCGGGCCGGAGGCGGTGAAAGACGCCGCGCAGCCCGGTCTCATGGCAGGCTATCTTGACAGCCTGTCCTTGGTGGAGCGGCTGCATCGGCTGCTTCTGGACGTGATCAAGGACGAATTCGAACGACTGGGGATTTTGGAAATCAACCCGGTGCAGGCGCTGCTGTTGTTCAACGTTGGCGAGCATGAGGTGACCGCGGGCGAGTTGAAGACGCGCGGCTATTATCAGGGTTCGAACGTGTCCTATAACCTGAAAAAGCTGGTGGATTGCGGCTATATGCATCACCAGCGTTGCGAAATCGACCGCCGGTCGGTCCGGGTGCGGCTGACGGCCAAGGGGCGCAGCTTGCGTGATGCGGTGGCCGACCTGTTCGAACGGCACGCTCAGGGCATGGAACAGCGCGGTGTGATCGGGTTCGACGCGATGGACGACATGAACCGCACCCTGCGCCGGATGGAACGCTACTGGACCGATCAGATCCGCTATATCTACTGACGCGCTCTGTCCCGGCGTCCCTGCGGATCGCTGCGCCCGACTTGATCGTGGTGCGGAAGGCGGGCATGCTGCGGCCTGTGCTGCGGCCATCTGCACCCGCGCTTAGCGTTCAGGTGGCGGGCTGGGCCGCCCAGACAGGCGAAGAGGTGACAATGGTGCAGACCCTGCCCGAAGCGTTGGAGCGTCAGGCACTGGCCTGCACCGATCTGGGATCGCCGTTCACGGCCGCGGTGCTGCGGGCCTTTGCCCATCTGTGGCAAGCGGGGCAGGTGCCGCCCGCGCTGGCCGCGCGGCTGCAGGCCTTCAGCGGCGACATCGGCCCCTCGGGGCATTCACTGCCGCTGCGGCTGGCGGGGGCGCTGCATGCGTTGCATCTGCGCGGGCGTGTCGGGCCGCTGACACCTGCCTACAATGCGCCGCAGGGCCGGGCCCCAGCCGATCTGACCGCGCCGATGGCCGCAGTGCTGCAGACCGAGGCCGCGTTTGTCGATCACTACCTCGACAGCCCGCCGCAAACGAACGAGATGCGCCGCTCGGGCCCGCTGATCGCACTGGGGCAATGGCTGACGGCGCGGTTCGGCCTGCCGCTGGTTCTGTCCGAACTGGGGGCGAGCGCCGGGCTCAATCTGATCTGGGATCGCTATGCGCTTGATCTGCGGGGAGAAAGCTTCGGTGCGGCCGACCCGGTCGCGCGCCTTGCCCCCGATTGGCAGGGCGCGTTGCCGCCGGTCGCGCAGCCCCGGGTCGTGGCGCGGGCGGGGGCCGATCTGAACCCGCTCGACCCGGTTGCGGACCGGCTGCGGCTGTTGTCCTACATCTGGGCCGATCAGGCCGACCGGCTGGCGCGCACCCGCGCCGGGCTGGATGCCTTGTCCGCCGATCCTGCGCCGGTCGCCCTCGCCGATGCCGCCGACTGGCTGGAGGCGCGGCTGGCCGTTCTGTACCCGGGCGCGCTGCATCTGGTCTGCCACACCGTCGCCTGGCAATATTTCCCGCCTGCGGTGCAGGCGCGCTGCGCGGCCGCGCTGGACCGGGCGGGGGCTGCGGCCAGTGCCACGGCCCCGCTGGCGCATTTCGGGATGGAGGCAGACGGCGCCGCGCCCGGGGCGGCACTGCGCTTGACGCTGTGGCCCGGGGGTGAAACGCTGGACCTCGGACGCGCGGATTTCCACGGCCGCTGGGTCGACTGGCGCGCGCCTGCCCCCTGAGGGCGCTGCAACGGGCGGAGGCACGCATGGAAATGGAACCGGCAGTCAATGTCTTGGGCGGGGTGTTGCAGCCTTGTTCCATGACCCCGCGCACCGGGTTTTTCGTGACGGGCATTGCAACACCTGTTGGGAAGACGCGGGCAGCCACACGGTCTGCGTGATCGTGACGGCCGAATTCCTGGTCTGGTCGGCCTATATCGGCAATGACCTGAGCACGCCGCGCCCGGAATTCGATTTCCCGGGTCTGGTCCCCGGCGATCGGTGGTGCCTGTGTGCCGCGCGCTGGCTCGAGGCGCAGGACGAAGGCTGCGCGCCGCGCGTGGTTCTGGCGGCCACGCATCGGCGGGCGTTGCAGGTGATCGCGCTGGAAACCCTGCGCGATCACGCCGCTTAACCGGCGACCGGCGCCCAGATCACATCGTCGATCCGCGGCGCTGCGGTGGCCAGCATCACCAGCCGGTCGAAGCCGAGGGCGATGCCGCTGGCCGCAGGCATCAGATCAAGCGCGGCAAGGAAATCTTCGTCCAGCGGGTAGCTCTCGCCATAGATCCGCTGTTTTTCTTCCATTTCCAGCATGAAGCGGCGGCGCTGTTCGGCGGCATTGGTCAGTTCGCCAAAGCCATTGGCCAGCTCCACCCCGCAGGCGTAAAGCTCGAACCGCTCTGCCACCCGGGCGTCATCGGGGGCGGGGCGGGCGAGTGCCGCCTCGGCGGCGGGGTAGCGGTCCAGCACCGTGGCGCGGCCATGGCCCAGATGCGGTTCCACCTTTTCGACCAGCACCTTGGACAGCATCAGCGACCAGGTGTCATCGTCACGCACCGAGATCCCCACGGCCCGGCACTGGGCACGCAGGGCATTGGCGTCGGTTTCAGCGCCGTCGCAGGTGGCCAGCAGGTCGATGCCCGCATGGCGCGCGAAGGCCTCGGCCACCGACAGCCGCTCGGGCGGGGCGAAAGGGTCGCAGGTCCGGTCGCGATAGCGCAGCATGTCGCTGCCTGCGGCCCGGGCCGCCAGCCGCAGCATCGCCGCGCAATCGTCCATCAGCACGGTATAGTCCTGCCCCACGCGATACCATTCCAGCATGGTGAATTCCGGGCTGTGCAGCGCGCCCCGTTCGCGGTTGCGCCAGACATGGGCGAAGGCCGCGATCCGGGTTTCGCCCGCCGCCAGCAGCTTCTTCATCGCGAATTCCGGGCTGGTGTGCAGATACATCGGGTGCGCCATCCCGTCGTTGCCGATCGCCTGGGTCCGGAAGGCGTGCAGATGCGCCTCGTTGCCCGGGCTGATCTGCAGCGCGCAGGGATCGACCTCCAGAAACCCTTCGTCAGCCAGCCAGCCGCGCAGCGCGCCCTGAATCCGGTTGCGTGCCAGCAGGGCGGGGCGGCGGTCGGTGTGACGGTCGGGGTGCCACCAGGGGGTCTGGGTCATGCGTGGGCTTTTCTCTGGAAATTGCGTCGCGGATGGTTTAGGCGCTTCGCCATCCGGGCGCCAGAGCCTGTCTCAGGAACAATCAAGGACCGTCATTATGGCTAAAGTGATCGCCTCTTCGATCCGCAAGGGCAATGTCATCGACCTGAACGGCGTGCTGCATGTCGTGCTGACCGCCGAAAACATCCACCCCGGCAAGGGGAATTCGGTCACCCAGGTCGAGATGCGCCGCATTTCCGACGGTGTGAAGGTGAACGAGCGCTGGCGGACCGTCGACAGCGTGGAAAAGGCGCATGTCGACGAAGAGGAATTCGATTTCCTCTATGAAGACGGCGAAGGCTTCCACTTCATGAACCCGCAAAGCTACGAGCAGATCACCGTCAGCGAAGACGTGGTGGGCGATGCCAAGGTTCACCTGCGCGACGGGATTCGCGTCTGGCTGCTGATGCACCAGGGCGTGGCGCTGTCGATGGAACTGCCGCAGAAAGTCACAGTCGAGGTCGAGGAAACCGAGCCGGTCGTGAAGGGGCAGACCGCCTCGTCCTCTTACAAGCCCGCGACCTGCACCGGGGGCATCCGCGTGATGGTGCCGCCGCATATCGGTGCGGGCACCCGCATCGTCATCAACACCGCCGACAACTCTTATGTCGAGCGCGCGAAAGACTGACCCGCACCGCGCTTGTGCATCAGGCAAAGGCACCCTGAGGGGTGCCTTTTGTTTTTCCGGGACGGAATTTGCAGACCCGGTCGTATTTTCGCCTGATTTGCGCGGAATAGGGTGGTAAACGAACGGTAACCCGCGCTGCGGGAGCGACAATAACACCGGGCAGGATGACAGATGCGCACCCCTTCTTTTTCGGGCCTCCGGGCCCTTGTTCCGCTCTTCTTGGCTGGTCTGGCCGCCTTGGCGCATCCGGCGCAGGCCGAAGGTGAGCGTCAGTTGCTGGGCGTGGGCCGGTTCTTCTACAACGACTATTTCGGTGATGGTGACGACCGCTGGCAGACCGGGGGCTATTCGCTCAGCTTCGTGCGGGGCACGGGCTGGGACGGGGCCTTGCCGACGCGGCCCTTCGACATCATGGAATACCGTTTCGGCGGGTCGATCATCGCGCCGTCGCGGCTGCGCAACCCGCCTGCGGGCGATCGCCGCTATGTCGGTCGGCTGAATGCGGCGGCCAACACCTATTTTGACGTGCGCGGGGTCGAGACCCGTCTGGGCTTGGGCGTGACCGCCGTGGGCCCTGCGACCGGCATTGCCACGCTGCACAAGGATCTGCACGATCTGTTCAGCGCGCCGCGCGTGGTCGTGGCCGAGGATCAGCTGCCGAACCATCTGTATCCCACGCTCAGCGCCGAGATCGGCCGCGGGTTCGATCTGGCCGGGGGCGAGCTGCGCCCCTTCGCCGAGGCGCGGGCGGGTGATGAGACCTATCTGCGCGCGGGCGCCGATTTCAGCTTCGGCGCGCGTGAAACGGGCGCGCTGTGGCTGCGCGACGACGTGACCGGGCATCGCTATGTCGGGGTTTCGGGCGAGGGCGGTGGCAACACGTCTTTCGTGCTGGGCGGTGATATCGCGCGGGTCTTCGACAGCGTCTATTTCCCCGCGGCCGACGGTGTCGAACCTGAAAAGACCCGCAGCCGGTTGCGGGCGGGTGTCTCGACCCGGATCGGCTTCGTCGGTGTGTTCTACGGCCTGACCTGGTTGTCCGAGGAATATGTCGGCCAGCCCGAGGGGCAGATCCTGGGCGGGTTGCGCGCGCGGGTGAACTTCTGATCGCAGGCGCCCGCCGGGCCGCCGAATGCGGTCTGGGTGGATTTAAGGGATTCACAAGCCGATTCGCACATGTTACCGTCGACGTAATCAAGGACCAGAAGGTCCATAAAAACGTGGCGGCAGGACATACAGGCAATGAAAACGGGCTATCAGGGCGCGTTTGTCATCTCATGGGCACAAACAGAGGTGGACGGCGTTGTGGCGCCGCCTCTTGACGCGTTGATGGTGGGTGCGTGTTGGCAATGGTGGGGCGAGGCGGTGCGGGTCGACGGGCCTGGCGATCTGCTGGTCCTGACCGGGGCCGAGGGCGAGGCGGAAACCCGTGTGCGGGCCGCGCGGATGGTCCGCCGCCTGATGGGCGCCGCGCTTGGCGGGGCCGATCTTGCGAATGTTCCCGAAGAAACCACGCCGGATCAAAGCTTTACCGTCACCGACGGGTTGCAGACCTATGTCGTGACCTTGGTTGCGCTGGCTGATGGCCGCGGGCGCCTGTTGCTGTTTTCGGGGCGGGTTCCGCCCACGGAATGCGAATTGTGGGTGGTCGATTGCGCGCTTGATCTGCGCGCGCCGGCGGGCGGGGCCGATGCGCCGGGGGTGATCTGTTTCACGCCGGGCACCCGGATCGAGACCCCGCGCGGCGCGGTTGCCGTCGAAGATCTGCGCCCGGGCGATCAGGTGATGACGCGCGACGATGGCGCGCAGGATATCAGCTGGATCGGGTCGCGCCGGATGAGCGGCGCGCGGCTTTATGCGATGCCGCATCTGCGGCCGGTGCGGATTAGGGCGGGGGCCTTCGGGATCGGGCGCCCGACGGGCGATCTGCTGGTTTCGCCACAGCACCGGATGCTGGTGAAGGGGCCCGCCGCGCAGGCCCTGTTCAACGAGGCCGAGGTTCTGGTGCGGGCCTGCGATCTGGTGAACGGCGGCGCGGTGCGCGTCGAACAGGGGCTGCGCGATCTGCGCTATATCCATCTGCTGCTGGAGCGTCATCAGGTGCTGTGGGCCAACGGGATGGAGACCGAAAGCTTCCATCCGGCCTCGACCGCGCTGGAGATGATCGCCGAGGATCAGCGCCGCGATCTGCTGGCGCTGTTGCCGCGGCTGGCCGACGATCCGCAAAGCTATGGCGCCTATGCGCGCCGCGCCCTGCGCACCTCCGAGGCGGCGATCCTGCGTCACGATCTGGCCGCCTGAGGCGGGGCGCGGCGAAAACCGGCGAAGGGCGTTGACACCGGCGCGCGCGGCTGTATAAGCCCGCCATCCCGGTGGCGCCCTGCCGCCGGTTTATTCATTGGTGTTGGTGGACCCCGCAAGGGGAAGCCTGTCGCCCAAGGGTCTTGCGGGGGCATTTGCCCAAAGGCCGGCGGGAAAGGACAACGCCCTTCGAAACGTAAAGAAGGAGATCAGCCGTGACCAAACGCACGTCTGCCAAGTACAAAATCGACCGCCGCATGGGCGAAAACATCTGGGGCCGCGCCAAGTCGCCGGTCAACAAGCGCGAATACGGCCCGGGCCAGCACGGCCAGCGCCGCAAGAACAAGCTGTCGGACTTCGGGACCCAGCTGCGCGCCAAGCAGAAACTCAAAGGCTACTACGGCGACCTGACGGAAAAACAGTTCCGTCGCATCTATGCCGAGGCCGAGCGTGTGAAAGGTGACACCGGCGAGAACCTGATCGGTCTGCTGGAGCGCCGTCTGGACGCGATCGTCTACCGCGCCAAATTCGTGCCGACCGTCTTCGCCGCCCGCCAGTTCGTGAACCACGGCCACGTCACCGTGAACGGCCAGCGCGTGAACATCGCGTCCTACCGCGTCAAGGAAGGCGACGTGATCGCCGTTCGTGACCGCTCGAAACAACTGGCCGTGGTGCTGGAAGCCACCCAGTCGGCCGAGCGCGACGTGCCGGACTATCTGGAAGTCGACCACTCGAAAATGACCGCGACCTTCGTGCGCACCCCGGCTCTGGGCGACGTGCCCTATCCGGTGCAGATGGAACCGAACCTGGTCGTCGAATTCTACGCGAAGAACTGATCGTTCAGTCTTCGCCGACCCCGAAATTCGAAAAGCCGCCCCTTGGGGCGGCTTTTCTTTATTGGGCGCGCGGTCAGCTTTCGAAAGGCGGGCTCGTGAGCCAGCCCCAGAACGAGGTATCGCGGTAAAGCAGGCCCGACAGGCTGCCCGAGCTGAGCGCTTCCAGATAGGCCCGGGTTTCGTCGGGGTCATTGAACTTCGGGATGCGATGCGAATCTGAACGCATCGCCACGGTTTCCGCCCCGCGTTTGAGGGCGCGCTCCAGGCTGCGGCTCCA
Organism: Rhodobacteraceae bacterium UBA6796; assembly: GCA_002452815.1. Classification (GTDB taxonomy): domain Bacteria; phylum Pseudomonadota; class Alphaproteobacteria; order Rhodobacterales; family Rhodobacteraceae; genus Rhodobacter. The sequence goes on along the minus strand of DKFM01000011.1, from coordinate 80,600 downwards.
GCCACCGTCCACCTCGCCCAGGAACAGATCTGCGCGCGCCAGCTCGTTTTGTGCCCGGAGCCGCGCGGATTCGGGCAGGGTGCGATAGAGGTGCTCCAGCGTCGAGCCGGGCTCTGCCACGGTCGGGGAGCTGGCCAGAAGCGCGGCAGTGAGCAAAGGGCAGAGGGGGCGCAGGGGCATGAGGGGCCTCAAATCAGATGCATCTCATTAGGAAATCATAGAGAATTGTGGCGCAATCCGGGCGGGGGCCGGGGCGAAAGCTGTGCGAATGAGTCAAGTTTTACCTATCGGCGCGCCGTGCGGGGCTGGCGCCAGGGACACGGGGCAGGGGCGTTGCTGCGCGGGGTGCAAGTTGCGCTGGCAATGCGCATCGCCGCCCGCTAAGAAGCGCGCAAAGCTGAGGATATTATCATGAACGACCAGATCCGCCCGCAGCCCGGCATTATGGATATCGCCCTGTATGAGGGTGGGGCCGCGCATGTGGCCGGGGTCTCCGATGCGATCAAGCTCAGCTCGAATGAAAACCCGTTCGGCGCCTCGGACAAGGCGCGCGAGGCGTTTTCGCGCGCGGTCCACAAGCTGCACCGCTATCCCAATACCGATCACGCCAGCCTGCGGCAGGCAATCGGCGATGTGCACGGGCTGGACCCGGCGCGGATCATCTGTGGCGTCGGTTCGGACGAGATCATCAACTTCCTGTGCCAGGCCTATGCCGGGCCGAAGGATGAGGTGGTCTTCACCGAACACGGCTTCCTGATGTATCGGATCTACACGATGGCGGCGGGGGCGACCCCGGTCTGCGTGCCCGAGCGCGAGCGCACCACCGATGTGGATGCGATCCTGAAGGCCTGCAACAAGAAGACCAAGCTGGTCTTCCTGGCCAACCCGAACAACCCGACCGGCACGATGATCGGCCTGGCCGAGCTGGAGCGGCTGGCGGCGGGGCTGCCCAAGCAGACGCTGCTGGTGATCGACAGCGCCTATGCGGAATATGTCGAGGGCTATGACGGCGGCGCCGAGCTGGCCACGCGGCTGAGCAACGTGTTCATGACCCGGACGTTCTCCAAGATCTATGGTCTGGGCGGGCTGAGGATCGGTTGGGGCTATGGTCCGCGCGCGATCATCGACGTGCTGAACCGCATTCGTGGCCCGTTCAACCTGTCCACCGCGCAGATGGATACCGCTGAGGCGGCCGTGCGCGATCAGGACTGGGTGAACCGCTGCCGCGACGACAACGCCCGTCTGCGCGCCTGGCTGGCCGAGGCGCTGGCCGAAAAGGGCGTGCCCTCCGATACCTCGACCGCGAATTTCATTCTGGCGCGGTTCGGCTCGGAAGAGGAGGCGACGGCCTGTGATGAATTCCTGAAACGCGAGGGGCTGATCGTGCGCCGGGTGGGGGGCTATAACCTGCCCAACTGCCTGCGCATCACGGTGGGGGACGAACCGTCGTGCCGCCGTGTCGCGCATATGATCGGGCTGTTCAAGGCGGGGGCGGGAAATGAGCAAGGTCTATGACCGCGTCGCGCTGATCGGGCTGGGGCTGATCGCCTCGTCGATGGCGCATGCGATCCGCTGGAAAGGTCTGGCGGGCGAGGTCGTAGGTCACGCCAAGTCGCCCGAAAGCCGTGCGACCGCGCTGGAAATCGGGCTGGTGGACCGGGTGTGCGACACGGCGGCCGAGGCCGTCGCGGGCGCCGATCTGGTGGTGCTGTGCGTGCCGGTGGGCGCCATGGGGGCGATCGCCGCCGAAATCGCGCCGCATCTGGCGCCCGGTGCGACGGTCACCGATGTCGGCTCGGTCAAGCAGGCCGTGGTCGAGGCGGTGGGCCCGCATATCCCCGAAGGTGTGCATTTCATTCCCGGTCACCCGCTGGCCGGGACCGAGCATTCCGGCCCCCGGGCGGGCTTTGCCACGCTGTTCGTCAACCGCTGGTGGCTGCTGACGCCGCTGGAGGGGGGCGACGCTGCCGCAACCGCCCGGCTGCGCGGCTTCTTGCAGGGCATGGGCGCCAATGTCGACGAGATGGAGGTTGGCCGCCACGATCTGGTGCTGGCCGTAGTATCGCATACACCGCACCTGATTGCCTACACGATGGTCGGCGTGGCCGACCATCTGCGCCGCGTGACCCAGGACGAGGTCATCAAATATTCCGCTTCGGGCTTTCGCGATTTCACGCGGATCGCGGCCTCGGACCCGACGATGTGGCGCGATGTGTTCCTGACCAACCGCGATGCGACGCTCGATATTCTGGGCCGTTTCACCGAGGAACTGTTCATGCTGCAACGCGCCATCCGCATGGGCGATGGCGACATGCTGTTTGACTATTTCACCCGGACCCGCGCGATCCGCCGTTCGATCATCGAGGCGGGGCAGGATACCGACGCCCCCGATTTCGGCCGCGGTGCGCCGCCCCCCAAGGACGAGCGCGGCTGATGCGGGCGGGGCTTGCCGCACTGGTGCTGAGCCTGCTGGCCGGGGCTGCACTGGCCGAGGCCCCGCTGAGTTCGTGGCGCCCCTTGCCCAATCCCCGCAGTGTTGCGGCGCCGACGGTGGCGCCGGTTGCGGTGCAGGTGTCGGGGGCCGCGGATCTGTCGCGCCTGCGCCCGTTGGCCAAGCCCAATCTGACCAGGCTGGTGGCGATGTCGGGCGCCAGCGTGCCTGCGAAAACCGGCAAGCCCGGTGCGCGCGGGGCGGTCTGTGGCATGGCGGGGATTACCGGCGTCACGATCCCGCCGATCCCGGCCAAGGCCAAGGGCTGCGGTCTGGAGAACGGCGTCAAGGTTATGGCGGTGTCGGGGATTCCGCTGTCCACGCCCGCGATGATCGACTGCGCCACCGCGCGCGCACTGAAGACCTGGGTCGACGAGGGCATCGTGCCCGCGGTCGGGCGCAAGGGCGGCGGGTTGGCCCGGTTGGAGATCGCGGCCTCTTACACCTGTCGTCCGCGCAACAACCAGAAGGGCGCGAAGATTTCCGAACACGGGCGCGGCCGGGCGCTGGATCTGGCCGGGGTGCGGTTGGCGAATGGCGAGGTGATTTCGGTGCTCAAGGGCTGGAAGTCAGAACCCAGGCTGATGAAGGCGGTGCATAAATCCGCCTGCGGCACGTTCGGCACGGTTCTGGGCCCGAAATCGGACCGCTTCCATCAGGATCACATCCACGTCGATACCGCGCGCTATCGTAGCGGGTCTTACTGCCGCTGACCCAGCACCGGCGCGGGGCCGAGCGGCACCGGGCCAAGGCTCATCCGGCCATTCTGGAAGGCCAGCGGCACCGCAAGTTCACCCCCCTGCGCCTGCGCCATATAGGTGCCAAGGCCCGTCAGCATCGGCATCTGCTTTGCTGCGATCAGGCCCAGGTCCTCGGCCAGCGCCAGCCAGCTTTGCCAGTCCTTGCTGCGAAAGGTGATCGTGCCTTCGGGCTGGCCCGTCGGGCCAATGCTGAGCGTGCCATCTGCGCGCAACTGGCGCCCGCCCCAGTCGAGTTCCGCCGCGTGCAGGCTCAGCGCCTCGATCTGCGGCGGGGCGGCGGGGGCGGTGCGATCGAGCGGCGCGCTGAGCGTGGCGGTCGCATCCACGTGCAACCGTTCGATCCGCGCCGGCAGATCGGTTTGGGGGGCGATCTGGGCCAGCCAGTGCCGGGGCAGATCCAGCTGCAGCAGGTCAAGCCCCAGATCATAGGCATTGGGCGCGGGATCGGTCTGCGCCTGACGGATTGCGGCCCGCAGTTCCGAGGCGGCCAGCACGGGTGTCGTCCCATGAGCCAGCGCCAGATCCTTGCCGACCAGCGTCCCGCGGCTCAGCGGCAGGCTGGCGGCCAGCCCGACCGCCGCCGAGGCGCGCAGATCGCTGTTGGTCAGATCGAACCACTGCCCGCCCAGCCGCAGCTGCTGGGTGGTGGGGGTGAACACGATCAGCTCTTGCGGGCGGTAGCTCAGCGCAAAGACCTGCGCCAGATCGGCGCGCCAGGCCAGGCTGCCCTGCGGGTCGCGCACTTCGGGCGCGTGCAGCGTCAGATCGAAACGCGAGGGGAAGCCGGCCAGTGTGACGGCCTCGGCGCTGCCCCAGCCTTCGGCCCGCGCCTGTTCCAGCGCCGCGGCCGCCCCGCGCCGCACGGCCTGCGCGCCCACCGCCCAATAGCCGCCATAAAGCAGGGCCAGAACCACCACCAAGCCGATCAAGCGCCGCATCGCCGCCCCTTCCCATTTTTCCCCCTGTTATGTATCCCGGCCCCGGCAGGAGGGCCAGCGCGATGACCGAAACGTTATGGATCTTTGGCTACGGATCGCTGATCTGGAACCCCGGGTTCACCCCGGCCGAAACGGTCCTGGCCCGCGCGCAGGGCTGGCATCGGTCGTTCTGCATGCGCTCGATCCATCATCGCGGCACGGTCGATGCCCCCGGTCTGGTGCTGGCGCTGGACGCCGCACCGCAGGCCAGTTGCGCAGGGCTGGCCTTTGCCGTCCCCCCCGAGGCCGAAGCGGCCGTGATGGGAGAATTGCGCGCGCGCGAACTGGTGTCGGCCGCCTATCTGGAGGTGACGCTGCCGGTCGATCTGGCCGATGGGCGGCAGGTGTCGGCGGTGACCTATGTCATCGACCCGGTGCATGACCAGTATTGTGGCGGCCTCGCCCCCGAGGAACAGGCGCAGATCATTGCGCGCGCCCATGGCGGACGTGGGCCGAACCGCGATTACCTGTGGTCCACGGCGCAGCACCTGCACGATCTGGGCATTGCCGATGCAGATCTGGACTGGCTTGCCGCACGGGTGCGTGCACTGGTCGGATAAGGCTTGGCACCGGGCGCAGGCCCGCCTATCCTCGCGCCGACAGAGCAGCATATGAGGCAGTCCATGCGCGCGCCGATCCGGCTCGATACGCAATTTTCGCAGCCCGTGCGGCAGGTTACCCTGATGCTGATGGTGCTGGGTCTGGTCGGCGCAGGCGGCTGGCTCGCCTATGCGCGGATCTTCCCGATCTTCATTGCCAACCCCTGGTTGAACGGGCTGATCGCGGCGGTCTTCGTCGCGGGCGTGCTGGCGTGCTTCTGGCAGGTGGTGCAACTGATCAACGCGGTCAGCTGGATCGAGAGTTTCGCCGCCGACCGCCCCGGACGCCCGGCCTACAAGGCGCCGCAGATGCTGGCGCCGCTTGCCTCGCTGCTGGGCGCGCGCGGTGCTTCGCGGCGCATCGCGACCTCGGCGTCGCGCTCGATCCTGGAATCGGTGGCAACCCGGATCGACGAGGCTCGCGACATCACCCGCTATCTGGCCAGCCTTTTGATTTTCCTGGGTCTTCTGGGCACGTTCTATGGCCTTGCCACGACCGTTCCGGCGGTGGTCGAAACCATCCGCGCGCTGGCCCCGCAAGAGGGCGAAAGCGCGATGTCGGTCTTCGACAAGCTGATGACCGGGCTGGAGGCGCAGCTGGGTGGCATGGGCACGGCGTTTTCGTCGTCGCTGCTGGGGCTCGCCGGGTCGCTGGTCGTGGGCCTGCTGGAACTGTTCGTCACCCATGGCCAGAACCGCTTCTACCGCGAACTGGAAGAGTGGATTTCCTCGATCACGCGGTTGTCTTTTGCCGGCAACGAAGGCGAGGGCGAAACCGCCATCGCCGCCGAGGTTCTGGACCACATGGCCGAGCAGATGGACAGCCTGCAGACGCTGTTTGCGCAATCCGACGCGGCGCGCGCGCAGGCCGATGCGCGACTTGCGCAACTGGCGCAGGCGGTCGAGGCGCTGGCCGCGCGGCTGAATGCCGAGGCCGAGGCGCGGGCCGGGCAGGTGCAGGCACTGGCGGCCATGGCCGCGGGGCAGGAGCGGCTGATAACCGCGCTGGACGGTCTGGCCGAGCGGGCGGCGGCGGCACAAGATAGCGAGGTCGACGCCGAATCCCGGATGCGGCTGCGCTCGATCGACGTGCAGTTGCTGCGGCTGCTGGAAGAGGTTTCGGCGGGGCGGCAAGAGAGCATGGCCGAACTGCGCAACGATTTCGCCGCCCTGACCCGCGCCCTGCTGCGCGGCAAGGAGAGCTGAGCGATGGCGCTTGCCCGCCGCAACGGTCAACGGTTTTCGGCCACGATCTGGCCGGGTTTCGTCGATGCGATGACCGCGCTTTTGCTGGTGCTGATGTTCGTGCTGACGATCTTCATGGTGGTGCAATCGGTGCTGCGCGAGACGGTGAGCACCCAGGAACACGAGCTGTCGAGCCTGTCCGATCAGGTTGCGGGACTGGCCCGCGCGCTGGCGCTGGAAGAGGCGCGCAGCGCCGATCTGCAGGGGGCGCTCGGGCAGGCGCAGGAGCGGGCCACCGCACAGGCCACGCTGATCGCGACACTCAGCGGGCAGCTGGATGCCCGCAAGGCCGAACTGGATGCGGCCGGACAGAAGATCACCGCCTTCGAGGCGCAGGTGGCCACGCTGCTGTCAGAGCGCGACGCGGCGCGCGACGAGGCGGCCGCGCGCGCCGCTGATCTGCGTCTGGACCGTGCGACGATCGAGGAGTTGCGGGCCAAGCTGAAAAGCTCGGGCGACGAGCTGGCGGCGATGACCCTGTCGCTTGAGGCTGCGCGCGCGCGGGCCGAGGAAACGCTGACCCTGCTGGCCGCGGCCGAGGCCGCCAAGGCCGATCTGCAAAAGCAGTTCGACGTGCAGTTGAGCGCCGCGCAAAAGGATGCGGCCTTGCGTGCGACCGCCGAAAAGGCGCTGGCCAATCAGGCCCAGATGCTGGACCGGCGGGCCGAAAAGATCACGCTTCTGAACGAACAAATCGCGGCGCTGCGCGGGCAATTGGCCGAATTGCAGGGCATTCTGGATGCCGCACAGGCCAAGGACGCGGCCGCGCAGGTGCAGGTCGAAACGCTCGGATCGGAGCTGAACGCCGCGCTGGCGCAGGTCGCGGCCGAACAGAAGCGCCGTGCCGCGCTGGAGGAAGAGGCCCGCAAGCGGGCCGAGGCCGAGGCCAAGGATCTGGCGCGCTATCGGTCGGAGTTCTTTGGCCGGATGTCGGAACTGCTGGCCGGGCGCGAAGGCGTGCGGGTGGTGGGCGACCGCTTCGTGTTTTCTTCCGAGGTGTTGTTCGAACCGGGTGCGGCCGATCTGGCCCCCGAGGGCCGCGCGCAGATTGCCCGGGTCGCCGAAACCTTCCGCGAGCTGTCGAAACAGATTCCGCCCGAAATCGACTGGATATTGCGGGTTGATGGCCACACCGACAACGTGCCGCTGTCGGGTCTGGGCGAGTTCCGGGATAACTGGGAATTGAGCCAGGCCCGGGCGCTGTCGGTCGTGCGCTATATGATCAACGATCTGGGCTTTCCGCCCAGCCGTCTGGCCGCGACCGGCTTTGCCGAATTCCGGCCCGTTGCCCTGGGCAATTCCGAAGCGGCGCGCGCGGCGAACCGGCGGATCGAGCTGAAGCTGACGGAACGATGAGCGACAGGCTTTTGGCTGAGTTGCTGGCGCAGGAGCACCGCGTCTGGGCGGCGCTGGTGGCGGGGGATGCGCAGGCCGACATGGCCCTGTTGTCGGATGATTTTCTGGGCGTCTACCCCGACGGGTTTGCCGGGCGCGCAGATCATGGTGCCCAGTTGGCCGCGGGCCCGAGTGTGGCCTGGTATGACATCGCCGACCCGCGCGTGGTGCCTGCGGGGGCAGGCCATGCGCTGTTGGCTTATCGCGCGCGCTACCTGCGGCCCGGGCAAGATGCGCCCGAAGAGATGTATGTCGCATCGCTGTGGCGGCGGGACGCGGGCGGTTGGATCAATATCTTCAGTCAGGACACCCCGGCCACAGGAGTTGCGCTGCCCTGAAGCCGGCCATGGAAAACGGCGCCCTTTCGGGCGCCGTTCGGGAGGGGCAGTCGGGGCCTCAGTCCGCAGGCAGAAGCCGCGGCTTGGAGCCCGCGATCCGCGGCTTGCCCAGTTCTTCGATGTTCAGGACGATGGCGTCATCCTTCACGCCAACCTTCACGACGCCGCCCTTGGTCAGACGCCCGAACAACAGTTCTTCGGCGAGGGGCCTCTTGATATGCTCCTGAATGACGCGGCCGAGCGGACGGGCGCCCATCCGGTCGTCATAGCCCTTTTCGGCCAGCCAGTTGGCGGCTTCGGGGCTCAGTTCGATATGAACGTTGCGGTCGATCAGCTGGGCCTCGAGTTGCAGGACGAACTTGTCCACGACCTGGATGATGACCTCGCGCGAGAGCGGCGCGAAGCTGACCACCGCATCCAGACGGTTACGGAATTCCGGCGTGAAGGTGCGTTCGATTGCGGCCGTATCCTCGCCCTCGCGCTTGTCGCGGCCAAAGCCGATGGCGGCCTTCTGCATGTCGGCGGCGCCCGCGTTGGAGGTCATGATCAGGATCACGTTGCGGAAATCAACCGCCCGGCCGTTATGGTCGGTCAGCTTGCCGTGGTCCATCACCTGCAGCAGGATGTTGAACACATCGGGGTGGGCCTTTTCGATCTCGTCCAGCAGCAGCACACAATGCGGGTGCTGATCGACCCCGTCGGTCAGCATGCCCCCCTGATCGAAGCCGACATAGCCCGGAGGCGCGCCGATCAGCCGGCTGACCGCGTGTTTCTCCATGTATTCCGACATGTCGAAGCGCAGCAGTTCCACGCCCAGCGTATCGGCCAGTTGCTTGGCAACCTCGGTCTTGCCGACGCCGGTCGGGCCGGCGAACAGATAGTTGCCAATCGGCTTTTCGGGTTCGCGCAGGCCTGCGCGGGCCAGTTTGATCGCGGAGGACAGCGTCTCGATTGCCTTGTCCTGACCAAAGACCACGCGCTTGAGCGTCTTTTCCAGATCGCGCAGCACTTCGGCGTCGTCTTTCGAGACGTTTTTCGGCGGGATACGGGCGATCTTGGCCACCACGGCCTCGATCTCCTTGGCGCCCAGTGTCTTGCGCCGACGCGAGTCGGGCAGCAGGTGCTGCGCCGCGCCCGCCTCGTCGATGACGTCGATCGCCTTGTCGGGCAGCTTGCGGTCATGGATGTAGCGCGCCGACAGTTCCACCGCGGCCTTGATCGCGTCATTGGTGTAGCGGATGTCGTGGTGCTGTTCGAAATAGGGTTTCAGACCCATCAGGATCTTCACCGAATCCGCGACCGAGGGTTCATTCACGTCGATCTTCTGGAACCGGCGGCTCAGCGCGCGGTCCTTTTCGAAATGCTGACGGAATTCCTTGTAGGTGGTCGATCCCATGCAGCGCAGCTTGCCGCCCGCCAGCGCGGGTTTGAGCAGGTTCGAGGCATCCATCGCCCCGCCCGAGGTGGCACCGGCGCCGATCACGGTATGGATCTCGTCGATGAACAGGATCGCGTCGGGGTGTTCCTCCAACTCCTTGACGACGGCTTTCAGCCGTTCCTCGAAGTCGCCGCGATAGCGGGTGCCGGCCAGAAGCGCCCCCATGTCGAGGCTGAAGATCGTCGATTTCGACAGGATTTCCGGGGTTTCGCCACGGGTGATCTTGAGCGCCAGCCCCTCGGCGATGGCGGTCTTGCCGACGCCCGGGTCGCCCACCAGCAGCGGGTTGTTCTTGCGCCGCCGGCACAGCACCTGGATGCAGCGCTCGACCTCTTCCTCGCGGCCGATCAGCGGGTCGATATCGCCCTTGGCGGATTTCGCGTTCAGATCGACGCAATATTTCGCCAGCGCGGATTCCTTGGCCTCGCCGCCGCCCTGCGCGCCGCCTTCGGTCTTGGCCTCGTCCTCGGCCCCCAGGATCGGGCGGGGTTCGCCGAATTCGGGGTCCTTGGCGACGCCATGCGCGATGAAATTCACCGCGTCATAGCGGGTCATGTCCTGTTCCTGCAGGAAGAAGGCGGCATTGCTTTCGCGTTCCGCGAAGATCGCGACGAGCACATTGGCCCCCGTCACCTCGGTCCGGCCAGAGCTTTGCACATGGATCGCCGCGCGCTGGATCACGCGCTGGAAGGCGGCGGTCGGCACGGCCTCCGACCCCTCGACCTCGGTGATCAGGGTCGACAGGTCATCGTCGATGAATTCGGTCAGGGTCTGGCGCAGCTCGTCCAGATCGACCGAACAGGCGCGCATCACACGATTCGCGTCGGGTTCGTCGATCAGGGCCAGCAGCAGATGCTCCAGCGTGGCAAGCTCGTGGCGCCGCGCGTTGGCCAGCGCCAGCGCACCATGGATGGCTTGTTCGAGCGTGGTCGAGAACGAAGGCATATGGTGCTCCTTTTTTCTGCGGATCGTCGGACTCCCTCTGATCCTGGCCTCATAGGGTTAAAGTTCGGTGGAATGCGTCCGGCTTCAAGGGCTTTTCACGGAAATTCGCACTGCAATTCAGAGTTTGCTGTAAAAGTGAACATTCACTTGCCCCGGCACGCCGGCGCCGTATCGTTTCCTGCAGCGTGCAGAGGCATCCGCCCGTTCGCAGGCGGCAGAAAATGCTTTTCGTGAATGCGCTTGGGCGCCCGGGGGTGGTTGCCTGATTTTTGTGCATATATGGCGTGCACCGGGGTATTCAAGAGGGGGGCAAGGCCGGTTGCGGGTTGAAAAACGGGCGCAAAAGGTTCATGCGCGGGGTTCCAAACGAAAGTGGGAAAGATGACCGCCTTCAGATTTTCGCGTGTTGCGATGTTGCGCCGGTCGCGCGCGATGGTTTCGTCAACGCGGTTGTGGAAGTCGCGGCTGGTGTTCTGGACGGGGGCGCTGGCGATCGGGGCGATCAGCGTGGGCTTTGCCAAGGCGGCCGATTTCGCGCAGCGGACCTTTGCCACTTTCGCCGGAACCGAAGAATTCCGCTATGCGCCGCTGCTGATTACCCCGCTGGGGTTCGTGCTGTGTGCCTGGCTGGCGTGGCGGTATTTTCCGGGCACGCAGGGGTCGGGTATTCCGCAGGCGATTGCGGCGCGCCATTTGCGCGATGTGCCCGACCGGGGGGGCATGTTGTCGCTGCGGATCGCGGTGGGCAAGGTGTTTCTGACCGTCGCGGGGATGTTCTGCGGCGCCTCGATCGGGCGCGAGGGGCCGACGGTGCAGGTCGGGGCGTCGATCATGATGCTGTCGGGGCGCTTTGGCGGCATTGCCGAGGGGCGCGGTCTGATCCTGGCGGGGTCGGCGGCGGGGATTGCCGCGGCCTTCAACACGCCGCTGGCCGGGATCGTCTTTGCGATCGAGGAAATGAGCCGGTCCTACAAGGCGCGCACCAATGGCATCGTGCTGTCGACCGTCATCATCGCGGGGGTCGCCTCGCTCGCCATTCTGGGGAATTACACCTATTTCGGCAAATCGCATGTCGTTCTGGATCAGGCGCGTGACTGGGTTCTGGTGCTCAGCTGCGGGCTGGCCGGGGGCGTGATGGGCGCGATCTTCAGCCGCGGGGTGCTGTCGGTCAGCCGCAGGATGCGGCGCTGGCGCGGGGCATCGCCGCGCAGCAAGATGCTGTTGCTGGCGCTGGTGGCCGGGATCATCACCGCAATCGTGGGCGTCGGCTCGGGCGGGGAAACCTGGGGCACCGGCTACGAACAGGCGCGCAGCGCGATCGAGGGCGAGGCCCCGCCGGCCAGCTTCTTCCTGTTCAAACTGATCTCGACGCTGGTCGCCACGGTTTCGGGCATTCCGGGCGGTCTGTTCGCGCCGTCGCTGTCTGTGGGGGCAGGGTTGGGGTCTTCCGTGGCGCTGGCCCTGGGCTCGGATATCGGGCTGGCCGCGATCCTGGGAATGGCGGCCTATTTCGCCGGGGTGACGCAGGCGCCGATGACCGCGATCGTCATCATCATCGAGATGACCGGCGGCCATGACATCATCGTGCCGGTGATGGCGGCGGCGATGCTGGGCTATGGCACCGCGCGGGTCATCACGCCCGAACCGCTCTATGCCGCGCTGTCGCGGCCCTTCATCGCCGATGCGCTGCGCCAGGTGCGTGCGCGCGAGGCGGCCCTGCGCGCCGCCGAGAAGGCCGCCGAGGCCGCGATGGAAACGACCTCAGCCGCGCCGGAGCCCGGCGCACCGCAACCTCCGGCGCGGGGCTGAGCAACCGGGCGTCAGAAACTGTCCTTGCGGGCGCGGGCAGCGGCGAAGGTTTCCAGCGCGCTGGCCGTGGGGGGCAGGCCAAGCGCCGCGCGCAGGGCCGGATCGTCGCTGCGCAGGAAGGGGTTGGTCGCCCGCTCCAGCGACAGCGGCACCGGCAGCGTGGGCTGCCCGGCCGCGCGTTTTTCCCGCACCTCGGCCATCCGCGCCAGAAGGGCCGGATGATCGGGCTGCAGGCTCAGCGCGAAGCGGCCGTTGGCCTCGGTATATTCATGGCCCGAACAGACCAGCGTGTCGCCGGGCAGTGCGGCCATCCGGCCAAGGGTGGCGAACATCTGGCCGGGGCTGCCCTCGAACAGCCGCCCGCAGCCCCAGCTCATCAGGCTGTCGCCCGAAAACAGCAGGCCCGCCTGCGGGAAGTAATAGGCAACATGGCCGATGGTGTGGCCCGGCGCATCCAGCACCTCGACCATCTCGACCCCGATCGGCAGGCTTTGCCCGGGGCGCACGGCATCCGACAGCGGCGGCAGGCGGTGTGCATCGGCCGCAGCGCCGATCACCCGCGCGCCCGTCGCCTCGGCCAGCGCCTCGACCCCGTCGATATGATCGCCGTGGTGATGGGTAATCAGGATGTGGTTGAGTTTCCAGCCTTTCTGGGTCAGCACCTGCAGCACGGGCGCGGCCTCGGGGACGTCGATCACCGAGGTCGTGTCAGTGGCGGCCTCATGGACGATATAGGCGTAATTGTCCGCAAGGCAGGGCAGGATCAGCAGTTCGAGAGGCATGGCGTTTCGCGTCGCTTTCGTTATTCTTGCCCCAGCTTCGCCCAAGGAGGCCCGCTGCGCAATGCATCTTGATGTGCTCGATCTGCGGAACTTTTACTATCGCACCCAGTTGGGGGGTGCGGCGCAGAAGGCCGTGCGCGACCGTGTCTTGTCGCTGTGGCCCGCGGGGCCGGAAATGACCGGGCTTACGGTGGCGGGCTTTGGCTTTGCGGTGCCGCTGTTGCGGCCTTATCTGGACTGCGCGCGCCGGGTGATCGGGCTGATGCCGGCGCAGCAAGGCGTGATGCCCTGGCCTGCGGGGATGCCCAATGTCTCGGTGCTGTGCGACGAAACCCGCTGGCCGCTGGAAACCGGCATGGTCGACCGGCTGGTGGTGATGCATGGGCTCGAAGCTTCGGACCATCCCGATGCGCTGCTGGAGGAATGCTGGCGGGTGCTGGGGCCCGGGGGGCGGGCGTTGCTGATCGTGCCGAACCGCGCGGGGCTTTGGGCGCCGCGCGAAACCACGCCCTTCGGCTTTGGCAGGCCCTATTCGCTCGGCCAGCTGGATGCGCAGGCCCGCCGGGCGCGGTTCGTACCCGAGCGACACGGCGCTGCCCTTTATATCCCGCCCTCGCATCGCCGGTTCTGGCTGCGTTCGGCGCCGATGTGGGAACGCATGGGCGCGCGCGTTTCGGGGTTGCTTGCCGCCGGTGTGGTAATGCTCGAAGTGTCCAAACAGGTGCATGCGCCGCGTCGTCCGGGGCTGGGCGCGGCCGTGCGCAAGCCGCTGTCCATCCTGGAAGGCGCGGTCAAACCCGCCGCCGACCCGGCACGGCTACGCAGCCCGGGCTGAATGGGCCGGATGCGGGCCGGGTGAATCACTTGCCGCGAAATTAGGCAGTCTTGTTGCCATAACCTTTGCGTCACTTCCCCCGATTTTTCTGTTAGCGCCCGAACTTTCGGAGGCTTTGCGCTAACAGTTGTGCCGCAGGTGCAAATAGCACCTCTGGCATTCACATTCTGTTGTGCAAGATGGTTGCGAGGGGGGGATTGCTCTGCTACACGCGGGGCCGATATGCGACGTATGGGCGACCCCATACGCCAAGGGGGGCCTTCGGTCCGGGCCGTCAGGCTCTGGATGCGACGGCAAGAGCATCGGAAGGGTGGACGTGTCCGAACCAGCTTCGATTTCCGCAGCCATCGCCGGGCGTTATGCCACGGCTATTTTCGAACTTGCACGCGATGCCGGGGGCCTTGGCGCCCTTGAATCGGACGTGGGTGCGCTCAGCGCCGCGCTGGCGGATTCCGCCGATCTGCGCGAGCTGATCTCCTCGCCGGTCTATTCGCGCGAAGAGCAGGGTGCGGCGATTGCCACCCTGGCCCAGAAAATGGGGCTGTCGGCCGCACTGGCCAATGGCCTTGCGCTGATGGCGCAAAAGCGGCGCCTGTTTGCGCTGCCGCAGCTTCTCAAGGCGCTGGCCGAAGCCATCGCCACCGAGAAAGGCGAAGTGACCGCAGAGGTGGTTTCGGCCGCCGCGCTGTCCGACGCGCAGGCCGAGAAACTGGCCGCAACGCTGAACCAACAGACGGGCAAGACCGTCAAACTCAACATTGCCGTGGATGAAAGCCTCATCGGCGGCATGATCGTCAAGCTGGGCTCGCGCATGATCGACACCTCGGTCAAGTCGAAACTCGCTTCCCTCCAGAACACCATGAAAGAGGTCGGATAATGGGCATCCAAGCAGCTGAGATCTCTGCTATCCTCAAGGAGCAGATCAAGAATTTCGGGCAAGACGCCCAAGTTGCCGAAGTGGGCCGTGTGCTCTCGGTCGGTGACGGGATCGCCCGTGTGCACGGGCTCGACAACGTCCAGGCGGGCGAAATGGTCGAGTTCCCCGGCGGCATCCGCGGCATGGCGCTGAACCTCGAAGTCGACAACGTCGGTGTCGTTATCTTCGGTTCGGACCGTGACATCAAAGAAGGCGACACGGTGAAGCGCACCAACGCCATCGTGGACGTTCCGGTGGGCGAGGCCCTGCTGGGCCGCGTCGTGGACGGCCTTGGCAACCCGATCGACGGCAAGGGCCCGATCGAAGCCGCCAAGCGCATGGTTGCCGACGTCAAGGCGCCGGGCATCATTCCGCGGAAATCGGTGCACGAACCGATGGCGACCGGCCTGAAATCGGTCGACGCGATGATCCCCGTCGGCCGTGGCCAGCGTGAGCTGATCATCGGCGACCGTCAGACCGGCAAGACCGCGATCGCGCTCGACACCATTCTGAACCAGAAATCGTACAACGACGCCAACCCGGCCAACAAACTGCACTGCTTCTATGTCGCTATCGGCCAGAAGCGTTCGACCGTTGCCCAGCTGGTGAAGAAGCTCGAGGAAACCGGCGCGATCGAATACACGACCGTGATCGCCGCGACCGCCTCGGACCCGGCGCCGATGCAGTTCCTGGCGCCCTACTCGGCGACCGCGATGGCGGAATACTTCCGCGACTCGGGCCGTCACGCCCTGATCATCTACGATGACCTGTCGAAACAGGCCGTGTCCTATCGTCAGATGTCGCTGCTGCTGCGTCGTCCCCCGGGGCGTGAAGCTTACCCGGGCGACGTGTTCTACCTGCACTCGCGTCTGCTGGAGCGTTCGGCGAAGCTGAACGAAGACTTCGGCGCCGGTTCGCTGACCGCTCTGCCGATCATCGAAACCCAGGGCGGCGACGTGTCGGCGTTCATCCCGACCAACGTGATCTCGATCACCGACGGCCAGATCTTCCTGGAAACCGAACTGTTCTACCAGGGTATCCGTCCGGCCGTGAACACCGGTCTGTCGGTGTCGCGCGTGGGTTCGTCGGCTCAGACCAACTCGATGAAGACCGTTGCCGGTCCGGTGAAACTGGAACTCGCTCAGTATCGCGAAATGGCTGCCTTCGCGCAGTTCGGTTCGGATCTTGATGCGGCGACCCAGAAGCTGCTGAACCGTGGCGCGCGTCTGACCGAGCTGATGAAACAGCCGCAGTATTCGCCGCTGACCAACGCGGAAATCGTGGCCGTCATCTTCGCGGGCACCCAGGGCTTCCTGGATGCGATCCCGGTCAAGGACGTGGCGCGCTTCGAAAAAGGCCTGCTGGCCCACCTGCGTGGCGCCCGCAAGGACATCCTCGACTGGCTGACCAACGACGACCCGAAAATCAAGGGTGCGGATGCGGACAAGCTGAAAGCTGCGATCGAAGAATTCGCCAAGACCTTCGCGTAAGCGCCTGAAAGGACAGGGAAATGCCCAGCCTTAAGGACCTCAAAAACCGGATCCAAAGCGTCAAGAACACGCGGAAGATCACGAAGGCGATGCAGATGGTCGCGGCCGCAAAATTGCGCCGCGCCCAGGAAGCCGCCGAAAGCGCTCGGCCCTTCGCCGATCGCATGACCGCCGTCATGTCGGGGCTTGCAGCCTCGGTGGGCGGCTCCCACAGCGCGCCCCGGCTTCTGGCCGGGACGGGTTCGGATCAGACCCACCTGCTGGTGGTGATGACCGGCGAACGCGGGCTTTGCGGTGGCTTCAACGCCAACATCGCCAAGCTCGCCAAGCAGCGTGCCACCGAGCTGCTGGCCCAGGGCAAGACGGTCAAGATCCTGACCGTCGGCAAGAAAGGCCGCGATGCCATGCGTCGTGACTTTGGCCAGTATTTCGTGGCGCATGTCGATCTCTCCGAGATCAAGCGCATCGGCTATGCGAACGCTCAGGATATCGCCCGCGATCTTCTGAACCGTTTCGAAGCCGGCGAATTCGACGTGGCGACGATCTTCTTCGCCCGCTTCGAAAGCGTGATCTCGCAGGTCCCGACCGCGAAACAAATCATCCCCGCGCAGTTCGAAGCGGCGGAAACCACCGGCACGTCGGCGGTTTACGACTACGAACCCAGCGAGGAAGCGATTTTGGCAGACCTTCTGCCGCGCGGTGTTGCAACGGCTATCTTCGCGGCCCTTCTGGAAAACAACGCGTCCTTCAACGGCGCCCAGATGTCGGCCATGGATAACGCCACGCGCAACGCGGGTGAGATGATCGACAAGCTGACGATCGAGTTCAACCGCTCGCGTCAGGCCGTGATCACCAACGAGCTTATCGAAATCATTTCGGGCGCCGAGGCGCTCTGACGGAACCGGAGAAACACTATGGCATCTAAAGGCAAAGTCACGCAGGTGATCGGCGCCGTCGTGGACGTTCAGTTCGATGGCGACCTGCCGGCAATTCTTAACGCGCTTGAAACCGTGAACAACGGCAAGAAGCTGGTCCTCGAAGTGGCCCAGCACCTTGGCGAGAACACCGTGCGCGCCATCGCTATGGACGCGACCGAAGGTCTGGTTCGTGGCGCCCCCGTCACCGACACCGGCGCGCCGATCTCGGTGCCGGTCGGCAACGCGACGCTGGGCCGCATCCTGAACGTCATCGGCGAGCCCGTTGACGAAAAAGGCCCGGTCACCGCGTCGGAACACCGCGCCATCCACCAGCCCGCCCCGGATTTCGCCGCGCAGTCGACGTCGTCGGAAATCCTGGTCACCGGCATCAAGGTCATCGACCTGCTGGCGCCCTACTCGAAGGGCGGCAAGATCGGCCTGTTCGGCGGCGCCGGCGTGGGCAAGACCGTTCTGATCATGGAACTGATCAACAACATCGCCAAAGTGCACTCGGGCTTCTCGGTGTTCGCGGGCGTTGGCGAACGGACCCGTGAAGGTAACGACCTGTACCACGAGATGATCGAATCGGGCGTTATCGTCCCGGACGATCTGGAAAAATCGAAAGTGGCGCTGGTCTACGGTCAGATGAACGAACCGCCGGGGGCGCGTATGCGTGTCGCTCTGTCGGGTCTGACCCTGGCTGAACAGTTCCGCGACCAGTCGGGCACGGACGTTCTGTTCTTCGTCGACAACATCTTCCGCTTCACCCAGGCGGGTTCGGAAGTGTCGGCACTGCTGGGCCGTATCCCTTCGGCCGTGGGCTACCAGCCGACGCTGGCCACCGACATGGGCGCGCTGCAGGAACGCATCACCTCGACCAACGCGGGCTCGATCACCTCGGTGCAGGCCATCTACGTTCCGGCCGACGACCTTACCGACCCGGCGCCGGCAACCTCGTTCGCCCACCTCGACGCCACGACCGTTCTGTCGCGTGCGATTTCGGAACTCGGCATCTACCCGGCCGTGGACCCGCTCGACTCGACCTCGCGTCTGCTCGATCCGGCCGTGATCGGTGACGAACACTACGCCGTTGCCCGTGATGTGCAGGGTATCCTTCAGCGCTACAAATCGCTGCAGGACATCATCGCCATCCTCGGCATGGACGAGCTGTCGGAAGAGGACAAGCTGACCGTGGCACGCGCCCGGAAGATCCAGCGTTTCCTGTCGCAGCCCTTCGACGTGGCGAAAGTGTTCACCGGTTCGGACGGCGTTCAGGTGCCGCTGGAAGACACCATCCGCTCGTTCAAGGCGGTTGTGGCCGGCGAATACGATCACCTGCCGGAAGCGGCCTTCTACATGGTCGGCGGCATCGACGAAGTCATCGCGAAGGCTGCGAAACTCGCCGCCGCTGCGTAAGGAGGCTGATCCATGGCCGATACGATGCAATTCGACCTCGTCTCGCCCGAACGGAAGCTTGCTTCCGTGACGGCGCGCGAGGTTCGCATTCCGGGCGCCGATGGCGACCTGACCGCGATGCCGGGGCACGCGGCCCTGATCACCACGCTGCGTCCGGGGATCCTGACGGTCGTCGGGCCCGAGGGCACGGCTGACTATGCGGTGACCGGCGGGTTCGCGGAAATCTCGCCCGAGGGCGTGACCGTGCTCGCCGAGCGCGGCCTGCCGAAAGCCGAGCTGACCGCGGCGATCCATGCCGAGATGATGGCCGAAGCCCGGTCCGTCGTCGAGGCGGCCCATCCTTCGGTGGTCGACGCTGCCACCAAGATGCTGGCTGACATGGAAGCCCTGGGCACCCATATGTCGCTGTAAGCGCACCAAAAACATCGCAAAGAAAGCCCCGGGTCATCCCGGGGCTTTTTTATTTCTCCGGTCGGGCGTAAACCTTGGAAAACTATGGCCGTGGGTGGGGGAACGATGCTGCGGATGAACAGCCACTCGCTCGGGATCACGCAGGGCTCTTTGATCCTGTTTTCCGACTATCAGGACGGGGGCGTGATGTGGACCGGCGAGGGACCGCGCGAATTGCGCAAGATCGTGGAGTTCGAAGAGCCGTTCAAACTGCCGCCGGTGGTGAAGGTCAGCCTGTCGATGTGGGACATCGACCAGAAGCATAACGGGCGGATGGATATTTCTGCGGACATGATTACCGAAGAGGGCTTCGTGATCGTGTTCCGCACCTGGGGCGATACCCGCGTGGCACGGGTGCGCGCCGACTGGCTGGCGATCGGCGCACTGCCGCATGAAGACGACTGGGAAATTGTCTGACGCCGCTTGGCGCGGACAGCCACGAAAGACAAGCTACGGAAGGGCAGGGCGATGAGCCGACAGATCTATATTCTCAATGGGCCGAACCTGAACCTGCTGGGGCAGCGCGAACCCGAGATCTACGGGCATGAAACCCTGACCGATGTCGAATTGCGCTGTGCGGCCATCGCGGGGCCGCGTGGCGTGCAGATCCGCCTGCTGCAAAGCAACCACGAGGGCCAGTTGATCGACTGGATCCACGAGGCGCGCCACGCCGCCTGCGGCATCGTCATCAACCCCGCGGCCTTCACCCATACCTCGGTCGCGATCCTCGATGCGCTCAACGCCTTCGAAGGCCCGGTGATCGAGGTGCATATCTCGAACGTCCACAAGCGCGAGGCGTTTCGCCATCACAGCTATGTCTCGGCCCGCGCCGAGGGCGTGATCGCGGGTCTGGGGATCGAAGGCTACGAAGCCGCGACGCGGCGTGTGCTGACGCTGGTGGGGGCCTGATCGCTTTCACTTTTGCGACAATCGCGCCGCCCTGCGGGGCGGCGTTTCGGTGCTGATTTGACCTTTCGCGACAATTGCGCTCAGCCCGCCTGTCGCGCCGCGGCAATCATCGCCCGCACCCGCGCCGCCATCGCCTGCGCCGCCGCCTCATCCGCGAAATCCGCGATCGCGATATACTCCCCCGCCCCGAGGTTGATCTCTAGGGCCGCCGTTTCTGAGGTGTCGGGCGCCGAGGGCAGCATGTAGACCCGCGGCGGCGGCAGATCGGCCAGTGGGCAGGAGACAAGCCGCGCCGCCTTGCCCATCGGCCGCGTCATCAGTTCGGCGCGGCGGCTATGGGGCGCGAGGATCAGCCGCTTGAAGTCCCGCCGCCCTCTTGCGATCAGCATGATCGCGACGATGCCGGCCACCGCCAGCCACGCGATCCCGAAAAGCACCGCCCAGATCGGGCCGGGCTGCGCCTGGGCAAGCCACGCCGCCCCTAGTGCCGCCCCGATGGCCAATATCCCCCCTGGGACGATCCAGAGCGCCCGTGCGAGCGCGCCCGCGGGCCCGTCTGTGAAGGTCAGCGCCCCGCCCGGGCCCTCTTCGCGCAATCGCATCTCACAAACCTCGCCGCTCAATGTCCCCAGCCTGCCTGATCTCGCGGCAAAGAAAAAGGGCGCCGCAAGCGGCGCCCTTTCCTGTCCCTGACGGGAGCGGATGATTACATCATGCCGCCCATGCCGCCCATGTCGGGCATGCCGCCCGCAGCCGGTTTCGGCTCGGGTTTCTCGGCGATCATGCACTCGGTGGTGATCAGCAGGCCAGCGACCGAGGCTGCATCTTCCAGCGCGGTGCGGGTGACCTTCGCCGGGTCGATGACGCCGAACTTGAACATGTCGCCATATTCTTCGGTCTGCGCGTTGAAGCCGAAGGCCAGGTCGGTCGATTCACGGACCTTGCCCGCGACGACAGCCCCGTCAACACCGGCGTTTTCGGCGATCTGACGCATCGGCGCTTCGAGCGCGCGCTTGACGATCGCGATACCAGCTTCCTGATCGCCGTTTTCGCCTTTCAGCGACGCCAGAACCTTGCCGGCCTGAACCAGCGCCACGCCGCCGCCCACGACGATGCCTTCCTGCACGGCCGCACGGGTCGCGTTCAGGGCGTCATCGACGCGGTCCTTGCGCTCTTTCACTTCGACTTCGGTCATGCCGCCGACGCGGATCACCGCAACGCCGCCAGCCAGTTTGGCCACGCGCTCTTGCAGTTTTTCCTTGTCGTAGTCCGAGGTGGTTTCCTCGATCTGGGTGCGGATCTGCGCCACGCGGGCTTCGATTTCGGCCTTGTCGCCAGCGCCGTCCACGATGGTGGTGTTCTCTTTCGAGATCGTCACCTTCTTGGCGTTACCCAGCATGTCCATGCCGACGTTTTCGAGCTTCATGCCCAGATCTTCCGAGATCACCTGGCCGCCGGTCAGGATCGCGATGTCCTGCAGCATGGCCTTGCGGCGATCGCCGAAGCCCGGAGCCTTGACAGCCGCGATTTTCAGGCCGCCGCGCAGCTTGTTGACGACCAGGGTCGCCAGCGCTTCGCCTTCCACGTCCTCGGCGATGATCAGCAGCGGTTTTTGCGACTGGATCACTTGCTCCAGCAGCGGGACCATCGGCTGCAGCGAGCTGAGTTTCTTCTCGTGCAGCAGGATGAGGCAGTCTTCCAGATCCGCGATCATCTTGTCGGGGTTGGTCACGAAGTAGGGCGAGAGATAGCCGCGGTCGAACTGCATACCTTCGACGACTTCGACTTCGGTTTCCATGCCCTTGTTTTCTTCGACGGTGATGACACCCTCGTTGCCGACCTTCTGCATCGCGTCAGCGATGAAGCGGCCGATCACGGCTTCGCCGTTGGCCGAGATGGTGCCGACCTGGGCCACTTCGTCGCTGTCTTTCACCGGACGGGCCGCGGCCTTGATCGCCTCGACGACTTTTTGCGTGGCCAGATCGACGCCGCGCTTCAGGTCCATCGGGTTCATGCCGGCGGCAACGGCCTTCAGGCCTTCCTTGATGATCGCCTGCGCCAGAACGGTCGCGGTGGTGGTACCGTCGCCGGCCTCGTCATTGGTGCGCGAGGCGACTTCTTTCACCATCTGCGCGCCCATGTTCTCGAACTTGTCCGACAGTTCGATTTCCTTGGCAACCGACACACCGTCCTTGGTGATGCGCGGCGCGCCGAAGGATTTTTCGATGACCACGTTGCGGCCTTTCGGGCCCAGCGTCACCTTCACCGCATCGGCGAGGATGTTCACGCCCTTCAGCATGCGGTCGCGGGCGTCGGTCGAGAATTTAACGTCTTTGGCTGCCATGTCGTTGGCTCCTTGACTGGAATTTCGGAATTTAAGGCGAAGGGGTTATCGGCAGATCAGCCGATGATCCCCATGATGTCGCCCTCTTTCATGATCAGCAGTTCTTCGCCGTCGAGCGTCACTTCGGTGCCCGACCATTTGCCGAACAGGATGCGGTCGCCGACCTTGACCGAGGGTGCGATCAGCTCGCCCGAATCCTTGCGCGCGCCTTCGCCCACGGCGATCACTTCGCCCTCGGCGGGTTTTTCCTTGGCGCTGTCGGGGATGATCAGGCCGCCCTTGGTTTTTTCTTCGCTTTGCACGCGCTTGACCAGCACGCGGTCATGAAGCGGTTTGAATGCCATCTGGGTCACTCCCTAAGGTTCCAGGTTATGGGTCTTAGCACTCGCATCGGCTGAGTGCTAACGATGCCGGAGTTAGTCACGCGCCCCCCCGGCTGTCAACACCCGCAGTCGTGAAATTTTTCCACACCGGGACCGCATCGGCTTGGCCGTCCCGTCCGCGCGTGGCAAGCTGGCGCCACCAGACCGGAGCCTTTTATGAAGCTGATTTTTGCCGCCCTGATCGCATTTACGCTCCCCTTCGCCGCGCAGGCGGGTTGCAGCGGGCACAACCTTTTCGACGCGTTGCCGCAGGCCCGTCAGGACGCGCTGACTGTCGCGGCCGACAGGGCGCCGCATGCGCGCGGCCTTCTGTTTGCGGCGGATCGCGGCGATCAGCATCTGACCCTGGTCGGCACCTATCATCTGCCCGATCCGCGCCACGATGCGACGCTGCAGGCGATCCGGCCCGATCTTCTGACTGCCCGGACCCTGCTGGTCGAGGCCGGCCCCGATGAAGAGGCCGCGCTTCAGGTCGCCATGAAATCCGATCCGACCTTGATGTTTTCCACCGGCCCGACGCTGCCGGAAATCCTGCCTGAACAGGACTGGCAGGATCTGATGGCGGCCGCCACGGCGCGCGGAATGCCGGGGTTTCTGGTGGCCAAGATGCAGCCCGCCTTTGTCGCGGTGACGCTGGCGATGCCGCCCTGCGCGATGCAGGACGTGGCGCAGGGGCGCGGGGGGCTTGATAAGCAGGTGATGGCCGAGGCTCACGCCGCCGGGGTGCCGATCCGTGCGCTGGAACCCTATGACACCGTGTTTCGGCTGTTCGAACAGATCCCGTCCGAGGCGATCCCGGACATGCTGCGCGCGGCGGTGATCGGCGCGCGCGATGCCGAGGATATGGCGGTGACGATGGCGGATCTGTATTTTCGCGGCGAGCCCCGGCTGATCTGGGAATTCAGCCGGGAGCAGGCGCTCGAGGGCGGCATGAGCGCAGCCGAGGTCGAAACACAGATGGCCCTGTCCGAAGAGATTCTGATGACCGCGCGCAACCGTGCCTGGCTGCCGGTGATCGAGGATGCGCTGGCAGAGGGGCCCGTGGTCCTGGCGGCGGGGGCCTTGCATCTGTCCGGCGAGACCGGGCTTCTGGCGCTGCTCGAGGCCAGGGGCTTCACCATCACCCCGTTGCCGCGCTGACGCACCGCTGCAGTGCGGCATTTTTCCCGCGAAAACGCGGTTCCCCGGCATCGCGCGGGATGACAAGACCCGGCGCGCACCGTATAACCCGCGCGAAACCGACCACGCGAGGAATCCCATGACCACCAAGGTTTTCGGCCACAAGGCCCCCGATACCGACTCGACCGGCTCGCCCATCGTCTGGGCCTGGTACATGACCGAAGTTCTGGGCACGCCCGCCGTGCCGGTGCTGCTGGGCGAACCCAACACCGAAGCGGCCTTCGTTCTGAAGCACTGGGACCTGCCCAAGCCTGAGATCATCGCGGATGTGGCCGAGGGCGAGAAAGTCGTCATCGTCGACACCAACAACCCGGCCGAGCTGCCCGCGGGCATCGCCAAGGCGGACATCACCGCGATCATCGACCACCACAAGCTGGTCGGCGGGCTGGAAACCAAGGGTCCGATCGACATCACCGTGCGTCCGCTGGCCTGCACCGCGACCATCATGTACGACCTGATGGGCGATGCCGCCAAGACCGCGCCGCGCGGGATCAAGGGCGCGATGCTCTCGTGCATCCTGTCCGACACGCTGGAATTCCGCTCGCCCACCACGACCGCGCATGACCGCGCCGTCTGCGAGGCGCTGGCCGCTGATCTGGGCGTGAACATGACCGAGCTGGCCACCGCGATGTTCGAGGCGAAATCCGATGTCTCGTCCTTCTCGGATGCCGAGCTGCTGCGGATGGATTCCAAAGAATACACCGTCGACGGCGCCGAGCTTCGCGTTTCGGTTCTGGAAACCACCGCGCCCAAGCTGCTGCTGGACCGCAAGGACAGCCTGATGGGCTCGATGCCTGGCGTGGCCAAGGAAGACGGCGCCGATCAGGTGCTGCTGTTCATCATCGACATCCTGAACGAAGAGGCCACGCTGCTGGTCCCGAACGATCTGGTCAAGAAGATCGCCGAAGCCTCGTTCGGCTGCACCGTCACCGGCGACACCGTCGTTCTGCCGGGCATCATGAGCCGGAAAAAACAGATCATCCCGGCGCTGAAGGTCTGATCCTTCGCGTCCTTGCGGATCAGGGGCGGGGGGTAACCCCCGCCCTTTGTTGTGCCTTTCGGCGCACAAGGGGGCGCTGCCCCCTCGGCCTGCGGCCTCACCCCCGGGATATTTGAGCCAAAGTGAAAGAGCGCTTTCATCTTGGCAAAAATATCCCGGGGGTGAATTGGCGCAGCCAAGAGGGGGCAGCGCCCCCATCTGTTGCAAGGTCACGCCGTGCCACCGATCTGGAACTGTGACCTTTGCCAAAGCGTTACGCACATGCCATATACCCCGGCAAGACTGCGCGGGGCAGGCCCTGTGCATCCCGCCGCAATTGCCGTGGAAAGGCCCCAGATGACCCAGATTGTCCCCTCGCTCGCCGAAATTTCGGCCCCCTATGATGCGTTGTTCTGCGATCTGTGGGGCTGCCTGCACAATGGCGTCACGCCGTTTCCGGCAGCCGTGGCGGCCTTGCAGGGGTTCCGGGCGCGCGGTGGCAAGGTGGTGCTGCTGACCAATGCGCCGCGCCCGGCCCGGTTCGTGATCGCCACGCTGGACCGTCTGGGCGTGCCGCGCGATGCCTGGGATTTGGTGGTGAGTTCGGGTGACGCGGCACAGGATGCGATGCTTGCAGGCGCGGTGGGGCGCAAGGTCTGGCATCTGGGGCCCGCCAAGGACGACGGGTTCTTCACCGAAATTCCGCCGGAATGGCAGGGCCGGGCCGATGTCGAACGGGTGCCTTTCGACGAGGCCGAGGGCATCGTCTGCACCGGCCCCTTCGACGAGATGACCGAGGTGCCCGAAGATTACCGTGCGCGGTTTTTGCTGGCCAAGACCCGTGGCCTGCCGATGCTCTGCGCAAATCCCGATATTGTCGTCGACATGGGCGAAACGCGGATCTACTGCGCCGGGGCGCTGGCGGCGCTTTACGAGGAAATGGGCGGCACGGCGATGTATTTCGGCAAGCCGCATCCGCCGATTTACGATCTGGCGCGCCGCAAGCTCAGCGCGATCGGCGGTGTGGATGACAGCCGGATTCTGGCGATCGGCGACGGGATCAATACCGATGTGTCGGGCGCGGCGGGCGAGGGTATCGACGTACTGTTCGTTTCGGGCGGGCTGGCGGCGGATCAGTTCGGCCCGGATGTCGAGAACCCCGACCCCGAACTGCTGGCGGCCTGGCTTGCCGCGCGTCAGCGCGACCCGCTGTTCACCATCGGCACGCTGCGCTGAGCCTGCCTGATCCCAAGGCAACTTCCCAAGTGGGCGGGGGTGTGTCGCAATATTGTTGCTTATTTTTGCGGCAATATGCAAATAAGTTGCGCGCACCCTTGCCTTGGCGCCCCGGGCCTGTTATGCCGCAGTGCAACATAACTCTGAGGTCCGGATCATGACGACGCCCGAAACCACTGCCACCAAGACGATTTTCCTCGAAGATCTGGAAATCGGCATGACGCGCTCGCTGAGCAAGGAAATCACCGACCGCGATATCGAGATGTTCGCCGAAGTCTCGACCGATCACAACCCGGTGCACCTGAACGACGATTACGCAAAGGCGACGATGTTCAAGGGCCGGATCGCCCATGGCATGCTGTCGGCGGGCCTGATTTCGGCGGTGATCGGCGAGCAACTGCCGGGGCACGGCACGATCTATCTGGGCCAGTCGCTGAAATTCCTGGCTCCCGTGCGCCCGGGTGAAACCGTCAAGGCCGAGGTCAAGGTTACTGCGATCGATCACGCCCGCCGCCGTGTCACCCTTGAAACCACCTGCATGGTGGGCGATACGGTGGTGATCAAGGGCGAGGCACTGGTTCTCGCGCCGTCGAAAAACTGAACTGACCGGCGGCCTCGTCGGCAAGGCGGGGACGATGCAGAAATTCACCGACTGGAAGGGCTTGCCCGATACGGCGCGCGGCGCATCGGTTGCGATGGGCAATTTCGATGGCGTGCATCTGGGCCACCAGTCGGTGATTGATCTGGCGCGCGGTCGCGGTCCGCTGGGGATCATCACTTTCGAGCCGCACCCGCGCGAATATTTCGCGCCCAAGGCCCCGCCGTTTCGTTTGATGAATGCCGAGGCCCGGGCGCATCGCCTGCAAAAGCTGGGCGTTTCCCACCTTTACGAATTGCCGTTCGGCGCCGAACTGGCGGGGATGGAGGCAGACGCCTTCGCCCGTGACGTGCTGGCCGAAGGGCTGGGCGTGACCCATGTCGCGGTGGGCGGGGATTTCCGGTTCGGCAAGGGTCGCACCGCAGGCGTTGCCGAATTGATCGGCTTCGGCCAGCGCTACGGGTTCGATGTGACCATTGCGCCCTTGCTGCACGTCGACGGGCTCGAGGTCTCCTCGACCGCGATCCGCACCGCGCTGGCCGAAGGCCGCCCGGGCGATGCGGCGGCGATGCTGGGCCACCTGCACCGGATCGAGGGCGAGGTGGTGCACGGCGAAAAGCGCGGCCGCGAACTGGGCTATCCCACGGCGAATATGGGCGTGGCGGGGCTGCATCTGCCCCGGCTCGGGGTCTATGCCGTCAAGGTCGATGTGCTGACCGGGCCGCAGGCGGGCAATTACATCGGGGCGGCAAGCCTCGGGGTGCGTCCGATGTTTGGTGAAAATACCCCGAACCTCGAAACCTATATCTTCGATTTCGCCGGAGATCTTTACGGCCAGCACCTGTCGGTGGCCTTCGTCGACTATCTGCGCCCCGAGATCAAATTCGACGGTCTGCCTGCGCTGATGGATCAGATGGCCGCAGATTGCGCCAGGGCGCGCGAAATCTTGACCGCCTGAGCCCCTTTTCCTTTCTTCCGCTTTGCGTCAGGGTTCCCCGATGAGCAAACTCCGCCCCCAGTTCTGGACCCTGCCGCTGACCAGCCTGACGCCCGCCGAATGGGAGGCGCTGTGCGACGGCTGCGGCAAATGCTGCCTGAACAAGCTGGAATATGAAGACACCGGCGAGGTCGAATTCACCCGTGTCGCCTGCCGCCTGCTGGATGGCGAGACCTGCCGCTGCGCACAATACGAGATCCGGCACCAGTTCGTGCCCGAATGCGTGCGCCTGACACCCAAGAACATCGCCGACATCGCCTATTGGATGCCGGCGACCTGCGCCTATCGGTTGCGCTTCGATGGCCAGCCGCTGGAGCCGTGGCACTACCTGATCTCGGGCGACCGGGAGACGGTGCACAGCAGCGGCAATTCGGTGCGCGGCTGGACGGTGCCCGAGTTCGAGGTGCCCGAGGAAGACTGGGACAACTACATCATCGAGGATCTGTCGTGAATTTCGCATCGGACAATACCGCGGGCGTCGCGCCGCAGATCATGGCGGCGCTGGCCGCGGCAAATGCGGGCCATATGGCGTCCTATGGGGCCGACCCGCTCAGCGCGGCGGTGACGGCGCAGATCCGCGAGATCTTCGAGGCGCCCGAGGCCGCGGTCTATCTGGTGGCGACCGGCACGGCGGCGAATGCGCTGTCCTGCGCGGTGCTGACCGATCCCTGGGGCGCGATCTTCTGCCACCGCAACGCCCATATCGAAGAGGATGAATGCGGCGCGCCGGAATTTTTCACCGGCGGTTCCAAGCTGGTGCTGGTCGACGGGGCGCATGCCCGGATGACGCCCGAGGCGCTGCACCACACCATCGCCCACACCGGGCGCGGCGGTGTGCATAATGTGCAGCGTGGCATGGTGTCGATCACCAACGCGACCGAGGCGGGCACGGTCTATTCCGCCGCCGAAGTGGCGGCCCTGACGCAGGTCGCGCGTGACTTCGGCCTGCCGGTGCATATGGATGGCGCGCGTTTCGCCAACGCGCTGGTCGCGGCGGGCTGCACTCCGGCCGAGATGACCTGGCGCGCGGGTGTCGACGTGCTGTCCTTCGGCGGCACCAAGAACGGCTGTATGGGCGTCGAGGCGGTGGTGATCTTCGATCCGAAACGCGCCTGGGAATTCGAATTGCGCCGCAAGCGGGCGGGGCATCTGTTCTCGAAACACCGCTTCCTGGCCGCCCAGATGCAGGCCTATCTGGAAGGCGATCTGTGGCTGGATCTGGCGCGGCATGCCAATGCGATGGCGGCACTGCTGTCGACCCGGATCACGGCGCTGCCCGGGGCGCGGCTGGTCCATCCGACCCATGCCAACGAGGTCTTCGCGGCCTTCCCGCGTGCCGCCCATCGCCGGGCTCAAGGGGCGGGGGCGGCCTATTACCTCTGGCCCTTCGATCAATCGCTCGAGGGCGACATGGCCGAACCGCTCGCCGCCCGGATGGTCACCAGCTGGGCCACGACCGAGGCCGAGATCGACGCGTTCCTCGCGCTTCTGGGGTAACACGGCAGGAGGCGCTGCCCCCGGCTCGTGCCGGCACCTCGTGGCATCAGACCAAGACGACCTTCGCCTGTTTCCCCTGTGGTCTTTCACCTTGGCGCAAATATCCCGGGGGTGAGGGCGCAAGCCCGAGGGGGCAGCGCCCCCTTGCTCCGGGTATGTCCTAGCTGCGCTCCAGATTAAGGCCGATCAGGTCGGTGACCTGCTGGGCGTGGGTCACGGGCAGCATGTGTCCGCCGCCCGGGATACAGGCGGTGCCGACATCGGACAGGCGCGCGGCGATGGCCTCGCAGACTTCGGGCACGATGGCCGGGCTTTTGTCACCGTGAATCAGCATAACCGGCGCGTCGATGGCTTCGACCCCGTCGGGGCGGCAGATCCGGCCCGGGTCTTCGAAATTGGCCGCGCTGATATTGCCGACCATCGGCATCTGCGTGATGAACCGCGCGCGCTGATGCTCGGGCAGGGCCTCCCAGGGCACGCCCGCGCCCCAGGCGCCCATGAAGCCGCGCGCGGCGGCCTCCAGGTTGCCTGCGGCGATCTCGGCTTCGAAATGATCCTGATGGGCGCGCAACTCGCGCCATTTCTCGCTGCCTTCGACGGCGGCAAACAGCACCGGCTCGATCAGCGTGAGCGAGCGGATCGCCTCGGGGGCGGCCACCGCGATGCGCAGCGCGACCGAGGCGCCGAAGCTGTGGCCGATCAGATCGACGGGGCGGTCGATGAAGCCCGCCGCGATCTGCGTCACCAGCGTCTGAAAGGCGCCGGGGGCCGCGCCGCTGGCGTCCCAAGGGGCGGATTGGCCGTGGTTCGGCTGATCGAAGGCGATGGCGCTGATCTGTTCGCCCAGCGGTGCCAGCACCGGCACCCAGAGCTGGCTTGCACCCAGCGTGCAGTGCACGGCCAGGGCCGGGCGCGGGCCCGTGCCGATGGTTTGCCAGAAGATCTCGTGGCTTTGGCGGATATCGGTGTGCATCACAGCCCTGCCAGATGAGCGTCGAGGAAATCGAGCCGGTCCTGGCCCCAGAACCGCTGGTCGGTCTCGGCCACGATATAGAAGGGCGAGCCGAAGACACCTCGCTCGACCGCCTCTTCGAGGTTCTTCTCATAGGCCATCGCCCCGGCAAACAGCCCGGTGGTGACCAGATCCCCGTCAAACCCGTTGGCGACGAGCGCGGCGCGGATCACGTCGTCCTCGGCAATGTTCCGGTCCTCGGCCCAGACCGCACGGGCCAGCGCCTGCACGAGCCCGCCCAGATCGCCGCCGCCCGCCTGTTGCGCGGCGATCACGGCATAAGAGGCCGGCGCCGGGTTCGGCGGATAACCTGCGGGGGTGAAATTCATCGGCTTGCCCAGTTTGGCGGACCAGCGTTGCAGCTCTTGCATGCGGTACGCCATGCGGCTGGGATGGCGGGCGGCCGGGCGGGTGCCGCCGGTGCGGTCGAACAGCGCCAGCAGATCCAGCGGCTTGTAGGTCACCGCAGCGCCATGTTTTGCGGCAATTTCTTCAAACCGGGTGCCCGCAAGGTAGGTCCAGGGGCTGAAGATAGAGAAAAAATAGTCAATCTGGGCCATCGGGCACCTTTCACACGCGCGTCATGTTTGCGGGCAAGCTAGCCGGGTGTTAAGGCAGGCGCAATCTTCGCGAATCCGCCGGATCTGCCCCGGCCGTAGCTCAAAGGTGCCCCTCCGATGCCCGCCATGACCGAACCCAAACTGATTTCCGGCAATGCCAACAAACCTTTGGCGAATGCCATTGCACGGCGCATGTCGATGCACCGCGGCATGTCGGTCAATCTGGTGGATGCCCGGGTCGAACGGTTCAACGATCAGGAAATCTTCGTCGAGGTCTATGAGAATGTCCGCGGCGAGGACATGTATATCATCCAGTCGACCTCGAACCCGGCCAATGACAACCTGATGGAACTGCTGATCATGACCGATGCGCTCAAGCGCAGCTCGGCCGATCGCATCACCGCCGTCATCCCCTATTTCGGCTATGCCCGCCAGGACCGCCGCGCCAAGGCCCGCACGCCGATCTCGGCCAAGCTGGTGGCGAACCTGCTGACCGAGGCGGGCGTTGACCGCATCCTGACGCTCGATCTGCATGCCGCGCAGATCCAGGGCTTCTTCGATATTCCGGTGGACAACCTCTATGCCAGCCCGGTCTTCGCGCTGGACATCCTGCACCACTTCAAGGGCCAGCTGAACGACGTGATGGTGATCTCGCCCGACGTGGGCGGCGTGGCGCGCGCGCGCGAACTGGCCAAGCGCATCGGCGCGCCGCTGTCGATCGTGGACAAGCGCCGCGAGAAGGCGGGCGAAGTTGCCGGCATGACCGTGATCGGCGATGTCTCGGGCAAGAAATGCATCATCGTGGATGACATCTGCGACACTGCGGGCACGCTGTGCAAGGCGGCCGAAGTGCTGGTCGAGAATGGCGCGACCGAAGTGCATGCCTATATCACCCACGGCGTCCTGTCCGGCCCGGCGGTCGAGCGGGTGTCGAAATCGGTGATGAAGTCGCTGGTCATCACCGATTCGATCGAGCCCACCGAGGCAGTAAAAAACTGCGAGAACATCCGCATCGTGCCGACCGCGCCGATGTTCGCGCAGGCGATCCTGAACACCTGGTCGGGCACTTCGGTCAGTTCGCTGTTCGAGACCGACACGCTGGTGCCGATCTACGAGGGCATGTATTCGGCCAGCTGAGTGCCGTTGCCGCGACAACATCGGGCCCGGGTGCATCATCGCCCGGGCCTTTTTCATGCCCGCTGCCGAAGGGACATTGCCGCGCGCGGCGCGCCGGGGCAGGGTGGTGGCCATGCGCCTGTTCCTGCTGACCTGTCTGGTGATGTTGGCCTTTGCCTCGAATTCGGTGCTGAACCGGATGGCGGTGGGCGTGGCCGGGCTGGACCCGGCCTTCGTGGCGGTGCTGCGGCTGGGATCGGGGGCCATGGTGTTGCTGGGGCTGGTGCTGGGCCTGCGCGGCACGGCGGCGCTACGGGCCAATCTGCGGGTGGCGGGCGTCGGCATGGCGACGCTGTTTCTGTATGTCTTCGGGTTTTCCATCGCGTCGGGGCTGGTCGATGCGGGCATCGGCGCGCTGGTGTTGTTCGGTGCGGTGCAGATCACCATGTTCACCGGCGCCCTGATCGCGCGCGAGCGGATGACGCGCTGGCGCTGGATCGGGGCGGGGCTGGCCTTTGCGGGGCTGGTGGTGCTGATGGCGCCGGGGGGCGGGGCACGGGTCGATCCGGCCGGGGTCGCGCTGATGGCCCTGGGCGGGGTCGGCTGGGGGCTTTATTCGCTCAACGGGCGGCGCGCGGGCGACCCGCTGGCCGCAACGGCGCTGAACTTCGCACTGGCAACCCCACTGGCCGGAGTCTGGCTGCTGCTGTCGGGGGATAGCATTGCGCCGAACTGGGGGATCTGGCCCGCGCTTGCTTCGGGGGCGGTGACCTCGGGTCTGGGCTATGCGCTGTGGTATCGGGTGGTGCCGCAACTGCCCGCCAGCCTGGCCGCGGTCTCGCAGCTGTCGGTGCCGCTGCTGGCGGCACTTGGCGGCGCTGCCCTGCTGGCCGAAGTGCCCGGGCTGCGATTCTGGGCTGCGGCCATCATGGTGCTGGGCGGTATCGCGGTGTCCCTGCGCAAGGGCTAGGGGCGCTGCCCCTCTGGGTCTGCGGCCCATTCCCCCCGCGGTATTTGGAGCAAGATGAAAGCCCCTTCATCTTGCCTGAAATACCGCGGGGTCCGGGGGAGGGCCCCGGCGCTCAGAGCACGCGGTTGATGTGGCCCATCTTGCGGCCGGGTTTGGCCTCGGCCTTGCCATACAGATGGATCTGGGTGCGCGGCTGGCGGGCGAACTCGGGCACGCGCGCCACATCGTCACCGATCAGGTTCAGCATCTCGACATCGGCATAGCGTGCGCCATCGCCCAACGGCCAGCCCGCCACGGCGCGGATGTGCTGTTCGAACTGATCCACCGCGCAGCCCGCCTGCGTCCAATGCCCGGAATTATGCACCCGGGGCGCGATTTCATTGACCAGCAGGCCCTGCTGCGTCACGAACAGCTCCACCCCCATCACGCCGACATAATCGAGCGCATTGAGGATACGCGCCGCGATCAGCACCGCATCGGTGCGCAGGCCTTCACTGATGCGCGCAGGAACGGTGGTCGTGTGCAGAATGCCCGATTTATGCACGTTTTCCCCGGGATCGAAGCACGACACCGCACCATCGGCCCCACGCGCGGCGATCACCGAAATCTCGGCGCTGAAGGTCACGAAGCCTTCCAGAACGGCGGGCGCGCCCTCCATCGCGGCCAGGGCTGCGGGGGCATCGGCGGGCGTCATGATGCGCGCCTGTCCCTTGCCGTCATAGCCCAGCCGTGTGGTCTTGAGGATCGCGGGCGTGCCTATCCTGGCAATCGCCGCGTCCAGACTGGCGGCATCGGTCACCTCGGCCCAGGGCGCCGTCGCCAGACCCAGATCGTTCAGGAAGGTTTTCTCGATGATCCGGTCCTGACTGATCGCCAGCACCCGGCGGCCCGGGCGGATCACCCGCGTCGCCTCGATCAGGTCGAGCGCCTCTGTCGGGATGTTCTCGAATTCATAGGTCACCACATCGACGGAGGCTGCAAATTCCGCCAGCGCCACGGCATCGTCATAGCCCGCCGTGGTCACCCGATGCGCGACATGACCCGCAGGCGGGTTGGCGCCGGGTTCGAAGATATGGGTGGTGAAGCCCAGACGGCTGGCCGCGACCGAGAGCATCCGCCCCAGTTGCCCGCCGCCCAGAATGCCGATGGTCGCGCCCGGGGTCAGCATCTTACTCATCGCTGGGCTCATCGGGGATAGAGGCAGAAAGCGCCTCGCGCCAGGCATCAAGCCGCGTGGCAAGGGCCGGATCGTTCAGCGCCAGGATGCCCGCCGCCATCAGCCCGGCATTGGCCGCGCCCGCAGCGCCGATCGCCATGGTCGCGACAGGGTAGCCCTTGGGCATCTGCACGATGGAATACAGGCTGTCGACGCCCGACAGGGCGCG
This sequence comes from Rhodobacteraceae bacterium UBA6796, assembly GCA_002452815.1. Lineage (GTDB taxonomy): Bacteria > Pseudomonadota > Alphaproteobacteria > Rhodobacterales > Rhodobacteraceae > Rhodobacter. The sequence goes on along the minus strand of DKFM01000011.1, from coordinate 46,631 downwards.
GGTCTGCACCGGCACGCCGACCACCGGCACGCGGGTCTTCGACGCCATCATACCCGGCAGATGCGCCGCACCCCCGGCGCCCGCGATGATGACCTGCAGCCCGCGCTCGACCGCCGCCTTGCCATAGGCCCAAAGCCGATCGGGCGTGCGATGCGCCGAGACGATCTTGGTTTCATAAGCCACGCCCAGCTCGTCCAGAATGCTGGCGGCTTCGCGCAGGGTGGGCCAGTCCGACTGGCTGCCCATGATGATTCCGACTTTGACGCCCATGATCGTCCCTCCGTTGGAGCGCGCACTATAGGCAGCGGGCTGCCAACGGCAAGAGTTCAGGCGATGATATCGGGGGTCAGCTGGTCTTCGATCCGCGCGATCTGGTCTTTCAGCGCCAGTTTCTGCTTTTTCAACCGCACCAGCCGCAGCTGGTCGGACATGCCGCGTTCGGCCAGGGCGTGGATCGCCTCGTCCAGGTCGCGGTGCTCACGGCGCAGCACCCCAAGCTTCACGCGGAGCACCTCTTCGGGGTTCATCTCGATATGGGCGTTCATATCCGGCATCCGATCACTGGGTCAGGCCCCCGATGCGCCACGCGCTGAGTCGGGAAGGCGTCAGGTTTAATATAACAATTTCGCGCCCTTGTGGGGGAAATTCCACAGCCCCGCCTGCGCGGCCGCCCCTTGCAGGGGCGCGGCTGGCTGCCCATATTGAGCCAGACGGGCAGCCGCATCGCGGGGCCCGGCACTGCAACGTCGCTTGATGAAGGGCTTGCCTGATGACGAAACTGAGCTTTGGTGCGCATCCCTATCTGCTGGGCTTCGATCAGCTGGAACGGCTGGTCGAGCGGACCGCCAAGACGGGGGGCGATGCCTACCCGCCTTACAATATCGAACAATGCGGCCCGGACGCGTTCCGGATCACGCTGGCCGTCGCAGGCTTTGCCGAGGGCGATCTGGCGATCACCATGGAGGATCGCGCGCTGGTGATCCGCGGTCGTCAGGCCGACGATGCCGGAGAGCGGATCTTCCTGCACCGGGGAATTGCCGCGCGCGCCTTCCAGCGCAGCTTCGTGCTGGCCGACGGGGTCGAGGTCGCCGGGGCGAGCCTTGAAAACGGGCTTTTGCATGTCGATCTGAACCGCGCACTGCCCGACCCGGTAGTGCAGAGCATTCCAATCCAACGCAAATGAGGGGGCTGACATGGATGTGAAATACAACTTCGACGAGCCGGTGGGCGAGCGTATCGTCTATGTCCGCCCGGTCGCGGTCGCCGACCTGCCCGCAGATGTGCAGGCGCAGGCCGCAGGTCTGACGCAGCTTTACGCGCTGCACGATGCCAACGGCGAACGTCTGGCGCTGGTCAAGGATCGCTGGATGGCCTTTGCCTTGGCGCGCGAACATGATGCGACGGCGTTCAGCGTGCACTGATCCGCGCGATTTGCCGTGAACCGTCAGAGAGGGGGGCATATGCCCCCCTTTTTTCACTGCTGAGGGCGGCGCTTTCTTTCTGGGCCAAATATCCCGGGGGGGCGGCGCAGCCGCGGGGGCAGGGCCCCCTCGGCGCCCGAACGATCGCCGCCGCAGATATGAAAACGCCCCGGTCGCACAGGGACCGGGGCGTTCGCTTTTCTGCCGACGACGATCAGGCGCGGATCAGGCCCAGCGACTCCAGCTTCAGGATCACCTGATGGGCACAGTGGTCGACATCCACATCCTTGGTGTCCACCACCAGTTCAGCTGCGGTCGGCGCTTCGTAGGGGTCGGAAATCCCGGTGAATTCCTTGATCTTGCCTTCGCGTGCCAGTTTATACAGGCCCTTGCGGTCGCGCGCCTCGCATTCCTCCAGCGCGGTGGCCACATGCACCTCGACGAAGGCGCCATAGGCCTCGATCATCTCGCGCACGGCGCGCCGCGTGGCGGTGTAGGGCGCGATCGGGGCGCAGATCGCAATGCCGCCGTTCTTGGTGATTTCCGAGGCGACATAGCCGATGCGCTTGATGTTGATGTCGCGGTGTTCTTTCGAGAACCCGAGTTCCGACGACAGGTGCTTGCGCACCACATCGCCATCCAAGAGCGTCACCGGGCGCCCGCCCATCTCCATCAGCTTGACCATCAGCGCGTTGGCGATGGTCGACTTACCCGACCCCGACAGGCCCGTGAAGAACACGGTGAAGCCCTGCTGGGCGCGCGGCGGCGAGGTGCGGCGCAGTTCGGTCACCACCTCGGGGAAGCTGAACCATTCCGGGATTTCCAGCCCCTCGCGCAGGCGGCGGCGCAGTTCGGTGCCCGAGATATCCAGCACGGTGCAGCCCTCGGGAACCTCGTTCGCGGGATAATATTGCGCTTTTTCCTGCACATAGACCATGTGCTTGAAGTCGACCATGGTTACGCCGATCTCTTCTTCATGCGCCTTGAAGAGGTCCTGCGCGTCATAGGGGCCATAGAAATCCTGGCCGGCCGAGTTCTTGCCCGGGCCCGCATGGTCGCGCCCGACGATGAAATGGGTGCAGCCGTGGTTGCGGCGGATCAGCCCGTGCCAGACCGCCTCGCGCGGGCCGGCCATACGCATCGCCAGGTTCAGCAGGCTCATCGTGGTGGTCGATTGCGGGTATTTGTCCAGCACCGCCTCGTAGCAGCGCACGCGGGTGAAGTGATCGACATCGCCCGGTTTGGTCATGCCCACGACCGGGTGGATCATCAGGTTGGCCTGCGCTTCACGGGCGGCGCGGAAGGTCAGTTCCTGATGCGCGCGGTGCAGCGGGTTGCGGGTCTGGAAGGCGACGATCTTGCGCCAGCCGAGCTTGCGGAAATAGGCGCGCAATTCGTTGGGCGTGTCACGGCGCGCCTTGAAATCGTAATGCACGGGCTGCTGGATGCCGGTGATCGGCCCGCCCAGATAGATCTTGCCCGCGGTGTGGTGCAGGTAGTTCACCGCCGGATGCGCCAGATCGTCGGCACCGAAGACCTTCTCGGCCTCGCGCGATTTGTTCGGTTCCCATTTGTCGGTGACCGACAGGATCGCCAGAATGACGCCTTCCTGATCGCGCAGCGCGATATCCTGGCCGGGTTCGATGCCTTCTGCGAATTTCTCGGTCACGTCCAGGGTGATCGGCATCGGCCAGAGGCTGCCGTCGGCCAGGCGCATGTTCTCGACCACGCCGTCATAATCGGCCTCGGTCAGGAAGCCCTTCAGGGGATAGAAGCCGCCGTTCATCAGCAGTTCCAGGTCGCAGATCTGGCGCGCGGTCAGATCCCAGCTGGGCAGGTTGCCCGCCTCCGCCTTCAGCTTGAGCGCGGATTCGTGGGAAACGTAAAGTTCCGGGATCGGGGCGAGGTTGGGAAGGGACATCTTGGAACCTGACTTTGGGATATGAGTAAAACGCCGCCGGGCCAAAAGACCCGCTGCACGCGGGGTGGATTAGGCCCTGATTGGGGAAAATTTCAAGCGGATCAGGGACACTGGAGCGAAATAAGGGGGATTTGCCATCAGTTTGGCCCGGCTTGGTCCAAAATTTCCGCCCGGAGAGAATTCCCGGGCGGAGATTCCATGATCGTGGCTCTGGCTGGTCTCAGGCCTCTTCGCCGGCAAGCCAGCGTTCGGCATCCAGCGCCGCCATGCAGCCCATGCCGGCCGAGGTGACCGCCTGCCGATAGGTGTGATCGGTCAGATCACCCGCCGCAAAGACGCCCGCGACCGAAGTGCGGGTCGACCCCGGCTCGACCCAGACATAGCCGCCCGAATGGAGTTTGAGCTGATCCTTCACCAGATCCGACGCGGGCGCATGGCCGATCGCCACGAAGAACCCATCGCAGGGCACGACCGTCTCGGCGCCCGTATTCACGTCCTTCGCACGCACGCCGGTCACCCCCAGCGGCGCCTCGGTGCCCAGAATTTCCTCGACGGTGTGGTTCCACATCACCTCGATCTTGGGGTTCTTGAACAGTCGGTCCTGCATGATCTTCTCGGCGCGGAAACTGTCGCGGCGGTGGATCAGCGTCACCTTCGCGGCGAAATTGGTCAGGAACAGCGCCTCTTCGACCGCGGTATTGCCGCCGCCGATCACCACGACCTGCTTGCCGCGATAGAAGAACCCGTCACAGGTGGCGCAGGCCGAGACGCCGAAGCCCTTGAACTTCTCTTCCGAGGGAAGCCCCAGCCAGCGCGCCTGGGCGCCGGTGGCCAGAATGATCGCGTCGGCCTCGTAGGTCGTGCCCGAATCGCCGCGGGCGACGAAGGGGCGTTTGGACAGATCCAGATCCAGGATGATGTCGCCGATGATCTCGGTGCCCATCGCGCGGGCATGCTCTTCCATCTGAACCATCAGATCGGGGCCCTGCACCTCGGTGCGGCCCGGCCAGTTCTCGACCTCGGTGGTGATGGTCAGCTGTCCGCCCGGCTGCATGCCCTGCACCAGAACCGGCTCCAGCATCGCGCGCGCGGCATAAACCGCCGCCGTATAGCCCGCAGGCCCCGAGCCGATGATCAGCACCTTGGTCTTTTTCGTCTCGCCCATCCTGGCCTCCTCATGTTCCTTGCGTTCCGATATAGTCCCGGCACGGAGCGGCGAAAACCCCCGCTGCATGCGGCGAAAGCCCCGGGATGCGACCGATTGCCCTTGCATGACCTTGCGCGAAATATTATTGCGCATTTCCGCCCGGGCGGGTAAGTTTCGCGGCAATTGCGGAGGGTATCATGGCCACGACAAAGCTTGACGAGATCGACCGGAAAATTCTGGCCGAACTGCAGGCTGACGGTCGGATGACCAACGTCGAGCTGGCCAAGCGGGTCGGGATCTCGGCGCCGCCCTGCCTGCGCCGCGTGCGCACATTGGAAGAAGCGGGCTTCATCCGGGGCTATCATGCCGATGTGAACCCGCGCGAACTGGGCTTCGAAGTGCAGGTTTTCGCCATGGTGCGGCTGCACAGCCAGGCCGAGTCGGACCTGTCGGCGTTCGAGAATCGCTGCCGCGCCTGGCCGCTGGTGCGCGAGTGCCACATGCTCAACGGCGAGATCGACTTCGTGCTGAAGTGCGCGGCGCCTGACCTGAGCACCTTCCAGAGCTTCCTGACCGGCCAATTGACCGCCGCCGAAAATGTGGCCTCGGTCAAGACCAGCCTGGTGATCCGCTGTGCCAAGGACGAGCCGGGCGTGCCCTTCGACGTGCTCGAAGACCGGCTGGCGAAACTCGCCTGATCCGCGCAGAGGCGGGCGCCCCCGGGGCGGGGTCATTGTTCCGATGCCCGGACCTTGTCGATCATCGCCTGTCCCGCGCGCGCGTCTTCGAGCGTCCAGGGGTAGGGCGCCGCGTCGCGGATGTGGCGCACGAAGGCTTCCACCTGCAGCACATATTGGTTGACGCCGGGATAGCGGATCTCGGCGTCGGGCTGGCCTGAACGCTGCAGGCTCAGCCGCGCTTCGCCGAAGACGCCCGCGTTGAAGGGCACATGCACGCGGATCAGCCCCTGATCGCCCTGGAAGGTGACTTCCTGGCGCGGCGCGAGCCGGGTCGAGGTTATGGCCGAATAGGTGAAGCCGCCTTCCGGCCCGGTCATCTCGCCCGTGACCTGCGCGAAGGTGTCGACGCCATGCTCGCGCCGGATCGTGCTGTGCAGGGTGCCCGGCTCGGCCCGCGCGGCGAAACGCACCGAGGAATAGGCATAGACCCCGATGTCGGGGATCGAGCCGCCGCCCATCGCCGCCTGGTTGCGAATATTGCCGGGGTCGGGGTTGTTGTAGGAAAACACCGTGTCGACATGGGCCAATCGCCCGATCACCCCGGCATCCAGCCAGTCGCGGACCTGCTGCCACTGCGGATGATGCACGATCATGAAGGCTTCGGTCGCGAATTTTCCGCTGGCATCGCGGGCGGCGATCAGCGGGTCGATCTGCTCGGCCCCCATCGCGATCGGCTTTTCGCACAGCACATGCTTGCCCGCAGACAGTGCCTTGAGCGACCATTCAATATGCAGCGTGTTGGGCAGCGGAATATAGACCGCCTCGATGCCGGGATCGGCCAGCAGTGCCTCGTAGCTGTCATGCAGACGCAGATCGGGGGCGAAGGCGCGAAACGGCGCGGCCTTGTCAGGGTTGCTGCTGGCCAGCGCGGAAAGCCGGGCGCCGCGGGCCGCATGAATAGCTGGCGCCATGTGGTGCAGGGCGAAATGCGAAGCCCCCAGAATGCCCCAGTTCATCGGTTCCATGCGTGCCTCCCTGACAGACCCTTGGCTGTGCAGGGCAGGCTATCTTTGGGCGCGGGGAACGTCCAGCCGGGCGATGGCGCATGACAGCGCCGCGCCCCCGGGGCGCGGCGCGCAGGGAACGCGGGCGGTGCAGGGGCTCAGGTCTCGGCGGAGGGCACGAGCATGCCCTTGTCACGGGCCAGCATGCGCATCCGGCCCTGCAATTTCTCGAACGCGCGCACCTCGATCTGGCGGATGCGTTCGCGCGACACATCGTATTGCGCGCTCAGCTCCTCCAGGGTGACGGGCTCGTCGCGCAGGCGGCGTTGCATCAGGATGTCCTTCTCGCGTTCGTTCAGCACATCCATCGCGGCGACCAGCATCGCGCGGCGCGCCGCCAGCTCGTCGGCCTCGGCATAGGCTTCGGCCTGATCGGCGTCTTCGTCTTCCAGCCAGTCCTGCCATTGCGTCGTGCCATCGCCCTCGGCGGCGCCGACCTGCGCATTGAGCGACGCGTCCGAGCCGGACAGCCGCCGGTTCATCGAGATCACCTCGTCCTCGGTCACGTTCAGATCCTGCGCGATCTTCGCCACATGTTCGGGGCGCAGATCGCCGTCCTCATAGGCGCCGATCTTGGATTTCGCCTTGCGCAGGTTGAAGAACAGCTTCTTCTGCGCCGAGGTCGTGCCCAGTTTCACCAGCGACCACGAGCGCAGGATATATTCCTGGATCGCGGCGCGGATCCACCACATCGCATAGGTGGCCAGGCGGAAGCCCTTTTCGGGGTCGAAGCGTTTGACCGCCTGCATCAGGCCCACGTTCGCCTCTGAAATCACTTCGGCCTGCGGCAGGCCATAGCCGCGATAGCCCATGGCGATCTTCGCGGCCAGACGCAGGTGCGAGGTGACCATGCGATGCGCGGCGTTCGCATCCTGGTTTTCGACCCACGCCTTGGCCAGCATGTATTCTTCTTCGGGTTCCAGCAGAGGGAATTTGCGGATTTCCTGCAGATAGCGGTTCAGCCCCTGTTCGGGGCTGGGGGCGGGCAGGTTGGCATAACTCGTCATCTACGACCTTTCTCCCTGATCGAGACCCCGACACATGGGGATGCACCCCGTCGGGTTCAAGCCCGGGCGTTGACCAATTGATACCCGAAGTGGCGGCCGGATATCACAAGGAACTCAACGAAGCATGAAGCGGTTCCCGTCCGGGGGCAAGCGAAGATGACGCAAAATTGAACCGATATGTTCAGTTCCCGCCGCCAGCCCCCGCGCGCAGTGCCGCCAGCAGCGCCTCGATGTCGGCGGGCAGGGGCGAGGTGAAGGACAGCTCTTCGCCGGTCACGGGGTGGGTGAAGCCCAGCGTCGCCGCGTGCAGCGCCTGCCGCGGGAACGTCTGTGCCGCCTCCTGCGCCGCCGTGCCGATCAGCTTGGCGGGCAGTTTGCGCCGCCCGCCATAGGTCTGATCGCCGATCAGCCCATGGCCCGCATGCGCCATATGCACACGGATCTGATGGGTGCGCCCGGTTTCCAGCCAGCAATCGACCAGGGTCGCGACGCCCGCGAAGTCCTCGACCACGCGGGCACGGGTGACGGCATGGCGCCCGCCGTGGAACAGCACGGCCTGCCGCTGCCGGTCGGTCTTGTGCCGCGCAAGCTGCGAGGTGATCTTCAGGATATTGCCGGCCTCGAAGCTGACGCCCTTGGTGCCGCGCAGCCGCGGGTCGGCGGCATCGGGCACACCATGCACCACCGCCAGATAGTGCCGGTGGACCGTGTGCTTTTCGAACTGATGCGCCAGCCCGTGATGGGCGCGATCGGATTTCGCCACCACCAGCAGGCCCGACGTGTCCTTGTCGATCCGGTGCACGATGCCGGGCCGCGCCTCGCCGCCCACCCCCGACAGCTTGCCGCCGAAGTGGTGCAGCAGCGCATTGACCAGCGTGCCATCCTCGGACCCGGGGGCGGGATGCACGACCAGACCCGCGGGCTTGTCGATCACGATCAGATCGTCGTCTTCCCACAGCACGCTCAGCGGAATGTCCTGCGGCAGGGTTTCGACACTGCGCGGCGGCTCCAGCGTGATCTGATACGTCTCACCCGCCGCGACCTTCGCCTTCTGATCGGTGACCGCCACGCCATCGCGCGTCACGGCGCCCTCGGCGATCAGCCGGGCCAGCCGCGAACGCGACAGCGCCGCCTGCTCTGGCACAATCGCGGCCAAGGCCTTATCAAGGCGGTCAAAGGGGGGCTGCCCGTCTTCGCCGGCCTCGATCACCAGCCGCAGGATGCGTTCTTCCATGTCCGACATGATGCCTTCCGATCCGACCCCGTTGCCCGAGATCCGGTTTTTGAAAATTCTGGTCACGGCGCTGACGGCCACGATGATTGCGGGCCTTGTAGCGATCATTGCGCTGCTTGTCATCCGCTTGCCGGGCAAGGCCGCGCTGCCCGATCTGCCCGCCGCGATCACCCTGCCCGCAGGCGCGCGGGTGCAGGCGATTACCTTCGCGCGCGATTATACCGTCGTGGTCACCGAGGGCGGCGAGGTGCTGCTCTATCGCCCCGATGGCACGCTGGCCCGGACGGTGGCGCTGCAATGAGCCTGCCGGTCCCGCGCCTTGCCGTGCTGGCCGTGGTGGTGCGCGGCGATCAGGCGCTGCTGGTGCGCCGGGCCAATCCGCCCGATGCGGGTCTCTGGGGCTTTCCCGGCGGCAAGGTCGACTGGGGCGAGCCGGTCGAGGCGGCGGCGCTGCGCGAACTGGCCGAGGAAACCGGTATCACCGCCACCGCAGGCCCGGTTCTGGCCTGCACCGATGCGATCAGCCGGGATGAAACCGGGGCGATTGCCTTCCACTATCATCTGGTCGCGGTGGCCTGCCACTGGCAGGCGGGCGCGCCGCAGGCGGGCGATGATGCGCTGGAGGCGGCCTGGGTGGCGCAGGACGATATCCTGTCGGGGGCCCTGCCGCTCAGCGCGCGGGTGGCCGAGGTTCTGGCCCGCGCCCTTGCAGCGCAGCGCTGAGCGGCTTTCACCCTGGCAAAAATATCCCCGCCGGAGGCTCCGGCCTGATGGTCGGCAGCCTCCGGCGGGGATCGTTCACCGACGTGAAATCAGGCGTCTTTCTTGCCTTCCAGTGCATCGAGACGCGCCTTCAGGGCCTCGTTCTCTTCGCGGGCCTTCTGGGCCATCGCGCGCACGGCATCGAATTCCTCGCGGGTGACGAAATCGCGATCGGCCAGCCAGCGGTCCATCCAGGATTTCATCGCGGTCTCGGCCTCGGTCTTGGCGCCTTGGGCCACGCCCATGGCATTGGTCATCAGCTTGGACATTTCGTCGAACAGTTTGTTGGGCGCTTGCATCGGGGGCTCCGGTCTGGTCACGGGGTTTTGCCTTATATGAGGGCGCGGGGCGCAAGACTCAAGGTTGACTTCATCGCGGCCCCGGGGTGTGTTGCGCGCCAAACGAGGAGCGTCATGGCCATTCCCTTCCCCGAGATCGACCCGAACGCCATTGTCATTCCCGGCGTGGACCTGCCGATCCGCTGGTATGCGCTGGCCTATATCGGCGGTCTGCTGGCGGGCTGGCGGATCATGGTGACGCTGATGAAGCGCCCGGCGCTGTGGGGCGGTGTGGCCCCGATGCCGCCGGATCTGGTCGAAGAACTGCTGACGGCAGTGATTCTGGGGGTCGTGCTGGGTGGGCGCCTCGGCTTCGTGCTGTTCTATCAGCCGGACTGGTATCTGGCGCATCCGCTGGAGATCCTGAAGGTCTGGGAAGGCGGCATGGCCTTTCACGGCGGCTTCGTGGGCGTGGTGGTTGCGGGGCTGTGGTTCTGCCGCCGCCATCGGCTGCCCGCATTGCGCATCGCCGATGCCTTCGCGCTGGTGGCGCCGATCGGGTTGTTGCTGGGGCGGGTGGCGAATTTCATCAAGCCCGAGCTGTGGGGGCGTCCGACCGATCTGCCCTGGGGCGTGATCTTTCCGCTGCCCCAGGCGCAGGTTTGCAACGGCATCGCCGGGCAGGTCGACGGCTTTTGCGCGCGTCACCCCTCGCAGCTTTACGAGGCCGGGCTCGAAGGTCTGCTGCTTGGCGCGATCCTCTGGGGGCTGACCGCGGCCGGGGCGTTGCGGCGGCCCGGTCTGCTGCTCGGGGTGTTCCTGACGGGTTATGGTCTGGCGCGCTCTCTGGTTGAACTGGTGCGCCAGCCGGATGCGCAATTCGCCAGCGATACCAACCCGCTGGGCTATGCACTTCAGATCGGGCAGGGCGGGCTGACCATGGGGCAGATCCTGTCGCTGCCGATGATCGCGCTGGGGCTGTGGTTCATCGCGCGGGCCATGCGGCGGGGCAATGCATGACGGCGCTGGCCCGGATTCTGGAACGCCGGATCGCGGCCGAAGGTCCGTTGCGGCTTGATCATTACATGGCCGAATGCCTGCTGCATCCTGCTCATGGCTACTATGCCACCCGCGATCCGTTCGGGCAGGCGGGCGATTTCATCACCGCCCCGGAAATCAGCCAGATGTTCGGCGAGATGCTGGGGCTGGCGCTGGCGCAGGTCTGGCTCGATCAGGGGCGCCCCGCGCCGTTTCTGCTGGTCGAGCCGGGGCCGGGGCGCGGCACGCTGATGGCCGATGTTCTGCGCGCGATCCGTGCGGTGCCGGGCATGACCGAGGCGGCACAGGTGCATCTGATCGAGGCCTCGCCCACGCTGCGCGAGGTTCAGCGCGCGCGGCTGGCCGGGCATCGGGTGCAGTGGCACGACAGTCTGGAAACGCTGCCCGAGGGGCCGGTGTTCCTGCTGGCCAATGAATTTCTGGATGCGCTGCCGATCCGGCAATTCGAGCGGCGCGGCGACGCCTGGGCCGAGCGGCAGGTGGGCCTTGATGCGCAGGGCGCGCTGGTGCCGGGGCTGGCGCCGCCCGTGCCCCTGGCTGCGCTGGCGCACCGGCTGGGCGATACGCGCGATGGAGATATTGTCGAGATCTGCCCCGGCGCGCCGGCCTTCGTCGGCCAGGTGGCCGCGCGGATCGCTACGCGCGGCGGGGTTGCGATTTTTATCGACTATGGCCACTGGCGCAGTCTGGGCGACACGTTTCAGGCCCTGCGCGCACATCGGCCCGAAAGCCCCTTTGCCAACCCGGGCGAGGCCGATCTGACCGCCCATGTCGCGTTCGAACCGCTGGCCCAGGCCGCGCAGGCCGCAGGTGCGGCGTGCAGCGCGATGACCCCGCAGGGCGTTCTGCTGGAACGGCTGGGCATCACCGGACGGGCGCAGGCGCTGGCGCGAAACCTTGCCGGTTCCGCGCTTGAGGCGCATATCGCGGCGCATCGGCGCTTGACCCACCCCGAGGAAATGGGTCACCTGTTCCAGAGCCTCGCTGTCTATCCCCCTCTTGCCCCGCTGCCGCCGGGTTTCGATGCGGTCCGCGCGTGATGAATGTCTGCACAGCTTGAAATCCTGACCTCGCCTGCACTCGACGGCGTTTCCCACGGGTTTTTCACCCGCAAGGGCGGTGCCTCCTCGGGGGTGTTTGCCGGTCTGAACTGCGGTCACGGTTCCAGCGACCAGACGCAGGCGGTCAACATCAATCGTGACCGGGTTGCCGGGGCGATGGGGGTGGCGCCTGCCGCGCTGATCGGTGTGCATCAGGTGCATTCGGCCGATGTCGCCGTGATTTCGGGGCCAAGCTATGCGCCGGTGCAGGCCGATGCGCTGGTCACCGCGACGCCCGGGCTGGTTTTGAGCGTGCTGACCGCCGATTGCCAGCCGGTGCTGCTGGCTGACCGGCGCGCGGGCGTTGTGGGCGCTGCGCATGCGGGCTGGCGCGGCGCGCTGGAGGGCGTGCTGGAGGCCACGATCGAGGCCATGGAATCCCTGGGCGCCACGCGCGGCGATATTGTCGCCGTGGTCGGGCCGTGCATTTCGCAGCGTGCCTATGAGGTCGGCCACGATTTCATGGAAACCTTCCTGACCGAAGACCCGGACTATGGTCGGTTCTTTTCCGGTGGGCCGCAGGGCAAGCCGATGTTCGACCTGCCGGGGTTCGGTGTGCACCGGCTGCGTGAAGCCGGGGTCGGCGTGGCGGAGTGGACGCGGCACTGCACCTATTCCGATCCCGAGCGGTTCTATTCCTATCGTCGCACGACTCATCTGGGTGAAGCCGATTACGGGCGGTTGATTTCGGCGATCCGGCTCTGATTGTGGCGCGATCAAGGGGCGCTCTGCCTTGTTTGTGCCACGATCAGGGCAGGCCATGCGGTCAATCCGCGATATTCCGTTGATTTGTGCGTAATTTGAAACAATCCCTGCGCCATAATTCTGGGCGGTTTGTGCACAAGATTTTTCCGTTCCTGCCAAATCCTTGCCGCAATGGGCCGTCATACCTGCCTCATCCGGGCGCAAGACCCGATCTTAACAGCTGCAGAGCAGGAGCAGACCATGACCGCGACCAACACCACCGCCCGCTGGATGAAATCGGCTCTGACCGAGGCTGCCAAATGCGAGACCCGGATGCCTTGGGCCCGGGGGGCGCGTCGTGCCGAAACGATTGCGCGCCGGGAAGAGCGGATGATCCCGCGTGCGCTGGCGGCCCGCGCCGTGCGCGCGTCCTGAGACTTTCCCCTAGACGATGACACACCGGCCGGGGGCTGCCACTCCCGGCCGGTTGGCTTGTGCGCGGGTGCCATCCTGCGCGTGGCACAGGGGGCGCAAAGCACGATGATTCGTGTCAGACCGTGGCAGGATTTTGGCAATTGCGGCGGCTGTGTGGCACCGCGCTTTGCCGCCGAAACAGTCGCCCGGCCGGCCCGCAGATTGACGCGCGCCCCGGGGCCAATCTTTTGAAAAGTTTGACGGAACCGCGCAAAGACGCCATCTTGGGCTTGTCTCTCTGCACCCGGTGGGGGCCGTGGCAGATGTGACCAGACCGAAAGGCTGATCGCATGTCGTATCCTCACCGTTCCACGGTCGGGCGCATCCCGTCCGACCTGGACCCGGCAGTAAATGTTGCGGCGCGCCTTGGGCGTGCCACGGTTCCTGTTGACGGGCGGCCTCTGCGCGCCATGCCTCTGACGCGTCGCTACGAGGCCGCCTGGCTCACCCCGCAGGGGGATATCGAAACTTCGACCCGGCTGGCCCCTGCAACGCCGCTGTTCGAAGAGGCATTTTCCGCCTTGGCGCGTGGATCGCTGATTCAGACCGAGTTCGGCCCCGTCGCGGTCGAAGACCTGCAGCCCGGCACGCGGGTGCTGACTGCCGAAGGGCGCAGCGAGACCGTGACCTGGGTTGGTTCGATGATGGCCTATCCGCGCGCGACCACCCCGCACCCCGATGACCAAGTGACCCTGACGCGGATCACCGCCGAGTCCCTGGGGCTGGGCCGTCCGATGCCCGATCTGATGCTGGGGCCGCGCGCGCGGATTTGCCTGCGTGACACGCGGCTGCGCGCGCAGTTGGGCCTGGAGGCGGCCTATGTGCCCGCGCGGGCCTTCGTCGACGGGGTTGGCGTGATCGAGCTGACCCCTGTTGCCCCGGTGCCGATGTTCCATGTGGTGCTGGCCCGTCATGGGTCGCTGCGCGTCGCGGGGCTGGAGATCGAGAGCTATCACCCCGGCGAGGGGATCGCCGAGATGATTGCCCCGCGCATGTTATCGCTGTTCGCGGCGCTGTTTCCGCAGATGCCGACGCTGGCCGGGTTCGGGCCGCTGGCCCATCCCCGCCTGACGCGGTTCGAGGTCGAGGGCGTTCTGGGCTGAGCTGCCCCCGGTTTGCGGCCGGGGGCGCAGGCGGCTCAGTCGGGCAGGGTTTCGGCCAGATAGCGCATCATGTTGCCGCCCATCACCTTGGCGATCACCGGCGCGGACAGGCCCGCATCCATCAGCGCCTGTGTCAGTGCGGCCAGTTCCGAACTGTCGAACCCGGTTTCCACCGCGCCGTCGAAATCCGAGCCGAGCGAGACGTGATCTTCGCCCAGCAAGGCGACGGCGGCCTTGATGCTGGCGGCGACGCCCGCAGGGGTCGCATCGCAGGTCACATCGGCCCAGTAGCCGATGCCGACCACCCCGCCTTTCGCGACAATCGCCTGCATCAGATCGTCGGGGTAGTTGCGCTTGACCGGGCAGACGCCGTGAATGCCGGTGTGCGACACGATCGGCCGGGTGCCCGGGATCGCCAGCACATCCCGCGCCATTTGCTCGGACGCATGGGCAAGGTCGATCACCATGTCGCGCGCGACCAGTTCGGCCACCACCTGACGCCCGAAATCGGTCAGCCCCCGGTCCTCGGCGCCATGCAGGCTGCCGCCCAGTTCGTTGTCGAAGAAATGCGTCAATCCGACGAGCCGGAACCCGGCATCGTAAAGCCGCCCGAGATTGACGATCTCGCCCGACAGCGCATGCGCGCCCTCGGCCCCCAGAATGCCGCCCACCGTCTGCGCGCCCGCCGCGCGCGCGGCCAGCAGATCGGTCAGATCGGATTTGCTGCGGATCATCCGCAACTGATCGGGCGCGCGCGCGGCGGTGGCGTTCAGCCGTGCGGCCTGATCCAGCGCGCGTTCGGTCAGGTTGAACCATGTCTTCGGCGGGCGCAGTTCGGCGATCACCAGGGGCGTGATATTGTCGGCGGCATCGGCGGAATTGTGATCGTAATTCTGGCCCTTGGGGCTTTTGGTGACGGTGGTGAAAACCTGCACCGCCACATTGCCCGCCCGCAGGCGCGGCAGGTCGACATGGCCGCGCGGGCTGCGTTCGGTCAGGTCGCGGTCCCACAGCAACGCGTCGGAATGCCAGTCACCAACCACCAGCCCCGCATGCAGCGCCGCCGCCTCGGCCGAAACCGGCCAGGGGGCATGCGCCATCACGCTGTTCTGCCCGTTCTCGACCACGCCGGGGGCGAAGGTGAAAAACCCCACAGCCCCCAAAGCGGCCACCCCCGCAATGCCCTTCAGCCAACCATATGCCATGAAAAAACCTCCCCGTTTGCGGGGAGGCTATCAGGGGTTTGGCCGCCCGCAAACCGGGCTGCGCGCTGCCGTGGCGTTAGTCTTCCAGCGCCTCCAGCTCGTCGATCAGCCCGGCGATCATGCTCAGCCCCTTGTCCCAGAACGCGGGGTCGGTGGCATCCAGCCCGAAGGGGGCCAGCAGATCCTTGTGATGCATCGAGCCACCGGCGCGGAGCATCGCGAAATACTTCTCTTCGAACCCCGGCAGGCCGTCGGCATAGGCGGCATAAAGCGCGTTCACCAGACCGTCGCCGAAGGCATAGGCATAGACGTAGAAGGGCGAGTGCACGAAGTGCGGGATGTAGGACCAGAAGGTTTCGTATCCCGGCATGAACTCGAACACCGGCCCCAGGCTTTCGGCCTGCACCGACATCCACAGCGCGTTGATGTCGTCCGGCGTCAGCTCGCCCTGGGCGCGGGCGGCGTGCAGCTTGCATTCGAAATCGTAGAACGCGATCTGGCGCACAACGGTGTTGATCATGTCCTCGACCTTGCCCGCCAGCAGGGTCTTGCGCTCGGCCGGGGTCTTGGCGCCCTCCAGCAGCTTGCGGAAGGTCAGCATCTCGCCAAAGACCGAGGCGGTTTCGGCCAGCGTCAGCGGCGTTGACGCCAGCAGCTCGCCCTGATCCGCGGCCAGCACCTGATGCACGCCATGGCCCAGTTCATGCGCAAGGGTCATCACGTCGCGCGGCTTGCCCAGGTAGTTCAGCAAGATATAGGGATGCACCGTGGTCACGGTCGGATGGGCAAAGGCCCCCGGCGCCTTGCCCGGCTTCACGCCCGCGTCGATCCAGCCCTTGTCGAAGAAGGGCGCGGCGATCTCGGCCATTTCCGGCGCGAAGGCGGCATAGGCCGACATCACCGTTTCGCGGGCCTCGTCCCATTGGATCGGACGCGGGGATTCGGCAGGCAGGGGGGCGTTGCGGTCCCACACCTGCAGCTTGTCGAGCCCCAGCCATTTAGCCTTCAGCGCATAATAACGGTGCGAAAGCCGCGGGTAGGCCGCCACCACCGCATTGCGCAGCGCCTCGACCACCTCGGGTTCGACATCGTTGGCCAGATGGCGGCCGTATTGCGGCGTGGGCATCTTGCGCCAGCGGTCCTCGATTTCCTTTTCCTTGGCCAGCGTGTTGTGGACCCGGGCGAACAGCTTGATGTTTTCCCCGAAGATCCGCGCCAATTCGCGCGCCGCCGCCTCGCGCTTGGCGCGGTCGTGATCCGACAAGAGCGTGGTGGTCGCTTCCAGGCTCAGCACCTCGCCCTGCACGGTGAATTCCAGCCCGGCCGTGGTTTCATCAAACAGCCGGTTCCATGCGGCGGCGCCGACAACCGACTGGTCGTGCAGGAATTTCTCCATCTCGTCGGACAGTTGGTGCGGCTTCATCGCGCGCATCCGGTCGAAGACGGGCTTGTAGCGCGCCACGGCCGGATCGGCGAAGACGGTCGCATAGGTGGCGTCCTCGATGCGGTTGAATTCCAGGCTGAAGAACACCAGCGGCGTGGTGAAATTGGTGATCTTGTCCTGCGCGTCGGCCAGGAATTTGGCGCAGCCGGCATCGGTGGTGTTCTGGTAATAGCGCAGGCCCGCATAGGACATGATCCGCCCGGCGGTGGTTTCGATCGCCTCATAACGATGGATGCATTCGGCCATGGCCGCCGCGTCGAGCCCGGCCAGCTTGCCTTCGTAATCGGCCGCAAACTCCGCACAGGCGCGTTCGAGCCACTCCATGTCGCGGGCAAATTCGGGGGCATCGGGGGCGGTATACAGATCGCTCAGATCCCAGTCGGGCAGATCGCCGAAGGCCCCCGCGCTGGCATTGGCATCAAAAACGGGTGTCGGCAGGGTCAGGGTCATGGCGTCCTCGTGTTGCGTGTTGCCCAACAGATAGGGGGTGGCAGGGGGGCGGTGCAAGGCCCGGCACCCCCATCGGGCACCGGGGAACCGGGGCGTCCACCCACCAGAATGGACGCTGGATGATTAAAATATATGCATTGTCCTATTTTCAAGGCAATTTCTTGCGACTGAACGGCGTTAACACTTCGGCGCCACTTTTCCTCCTTTCGGGCGCTGCCTAAGCTCGACCCAAGGCCGGAGGAATCAAGGCGAATGACCAACTTCTTCAATGAAATGTATGATGGCGGCAAAGTTCGCGAGCCCTATGCCCGGCTCGAGAACTGGACCCGCGCAATGCCCGCCGAATTGCGGCAGATGAAACAGGCCGAGGCCGAGGCGTTGTTCCGCCGCATCGGGATCACCTTTGCGGTCTACGGCGAAGGGGGCGACCCGGATCGCCTGATCCCGTTCGACATGTTCCCGCGCGTCTTCACACAGTTCGAATGGCGCAAGCTGGAGCGTGGCATCAAGCAACGCGCCCGCGCCCTGAACGCCTTTCTGCTGGATGTATATGGCCGCGGCGAGATCGTGCGCGCGGGCAAGATCCCGGCACGTCTGGTCTATCAGAACGAAGCCTTTGAGCGCGCGGTGACCGGCTTCACCCCGCCGCGCGGGATCTATAGCCATATCGTCGGCATTGACCTGGTGCGCACCGGACCGGACGAATTTTTCGTTCTGGAAGACAACTGCCGCACGCCCTCGGGCGTCAGCTACATGCTGGAAAACCGCGAGATCATGATGCGGATGTTCCCCGCGCTGTTTCGTGAAAACCGGATCGAGCCGGTCGACGGCTATGCCGATGCGCTGCGCCGCACGCTGGCCTCGGTCGCGCCCGCGAAATGCGACCGCGACCCGACGATCGCGATTCTGACGCCGGGGCATTTCAACTCGGCCTATTACGAACACAGCTTCCTGGCCGATCTGATGGGGGTCGAACTGGTCGAGGGCGCGGATCTGTTCGTCGAGGGCGGTTTCGTCTGGATGCGCACGACCGAAGGGCCCAAGAAGCTCGACGTGATCTATCGGCGCATCGACGACAGTTTCCTCGACCCGCTGTGCTTCCGCCCTGACTCGATGCTGGGGGTGCCGGGTCTGATGGATGTCTACCGCTCCGGCGGGGTCACGATCACCTCGGCGCCGGGGGCAGGGGTGGCCGATGACAAGGCGATCTATACCTTCGTGCCCGACATGATCCGCTTCTATCTGGGCGAAGAGCCGCTTTTGCAGAACGTGCCGACCTGGCAGTGCGGTAAGGAAGAGGACAAGAAATATGTGCTCTCGCATCTGCCCGAACTGGTGGTGAAAGAGGTCCACGGATCGGGCGGGTATGGCATGCTGGTGGGGCCGAAGGCGACCAAGGACCAGATCGAGCATTTCCGTCTGAAGATCGAGGAAGACCCCGGCAATTACATCGCCCAGCCGACGCTGGCGCTGTCGACCACGCCGACCTTCGTCGAGGAAGGCATCGCGCCGCGTCACGTCGATCTGCGGCCCTATTGTCTGGTTGGCGAAAAGATCGAGCTGGTGCCGGGCGGTCTGACCCGCGTGGCGCTGACCGAAGGCTCGCTTGTGGTGAACTCGTCGCAGGGCGGCGGGGTCAAGGATACCTGGGTTCTGGCGGAGTGAACTGACATGCTAAGCCGGACGGCGGAAAACCTTTTCTGGATTGCGCGTTACATCGAGCGTGCGGAAACCATGGCGCGGCTGCTGGAGGTGGGCGCGCGGATCGCGTTGATGCCCTCGGCCGGGCACGGATATCGCAGCGAATGGGAAAGCCTGCTGCAGGCCTCGGGCACGGCCGAAGGCTTTGCGGCGAAATACGGCGACCCGGTGCAGCGCAACATCGAAAGCTATCTGTTCTTTGACCGTGACAACCCCAGTTCAGTTGTCAGCTGCATCGAGCGGGCCCGAGAAAACGCGCGCATCGTGCGCACGGCGATGACCAGCCAGGTCTGGGACGCGCTGAACATGGCGTTTCAGGAAATGCGTCAGCTGGAACGGCAGGCGCGGTCAGAACTGGAGCTGACCGAGCTGACCGAATGGGTCAACCGGCAGGCGGCGATGGTGCGCGGGGCGATGGATGCGACGCTTCTGCGCAACGACGGCTATCACTTCCTCAACCTTGGCTTCGCGCTGGAGCGCGCCGACAACACCGCGCGGCTGATGGATGTGAAATATTATGTCCTGCTGCCGCGGCTGGATTTTGTGGGGTCCGGGCTTGATAACTACCAGTGGCAGACGCTGCTGCGCGCGCTTTCGGCGCATCGCGCCTTCCATTGGGCCTATGGCGGCGAAATCACGGCTGCAAAAATCGCACATTTCCTGATCCTGAACCGGCAAAGCCCGCGGTCGCTGATTACCGCCACGGAAACCGCGATGGAACATCTGGACCAGCTGGCGCGCGATTATCACAAATCGGGTCCGGCACAGATGCGGGCGCGCGCGGTGTTGGGCGAGCTGTCGGAAACCCGGATCGAGGACATTTTCGAAGAGGGGCTGCATGAATTCCTGACCCGGTTCATCCGCGAGATCAGCGAATTGACCGAAATGGTGCAGCACGCCTATCTGAGCGGAGAAGCGCGATGATCCTGACGGTCAATCACGTCACCACCTACCAATATGACGCGCCGATGCGGTCCGCAGTGCAGTCGCTGCGGCTGTTCCCCTCGCGGTTCGACGGGCAGCGCATCATCAACTGGGATGTCGCGGTCGACGGCGGCGTCAAAGGCGGCAGTTTTCGGGACGGTGCCGGAGACCGTGTCGAAGGCTGGTCGCTGCGCGGTCCGGTGTCCGAGGTGACGGTCGTCGTGACCGGGCAGGTCGAAACCACTGACATGGCGGGTGTCCTGCGTGGGCATCGCGAAACTGTCTCGCCCTTCGCCTATCTGCGCGAAACCACCGCAACCTGGATCGACGATGGCCTGGAGACGCTGGCGCAAGAGGCGGTTTTGGGGGCCGAAGACGGGTTGGACCGCGCGCATCGCTTGTCGCGCGCCGTGGCCGAGGCGATCGCCTACAAGCCCGGCGTGACCCATGCCCATACCACCGCCGCCGAGGCGCTGGCCCTGGGCGAAGGGGTCTGCCAGGATCATGCCCATGCGCTGATCGCCTGCGCCCGCGCGGTGGAACTGCCGGCGCGCTATGTTTCGGGCTATCTGTTCGCGCGCGATGATGGCGAGCCGCACGAGGCCGCCCATGCCTGGGCCGAAATCTGGGTGCAGGGGATCGGCTGGATCGGGTTTGACGCGGCCAATCAGTGCTGCCCGGACGGGCGCTATATCCGGCTGGGATCGGGCTTCGATGCCCGCGACGCGGCGCCGATCAAGGGCATTGCACTTGGCACGGGCGAAGAGAGCCTCGATGTCACAGTTGCCCTCGAGTCGGTGCAGCAATAATCTCGCCGTAACGCGCGAATCCCGGGGGATCGGATGACCTATTGTGTGGGCCTGCTGCTGGATGCAGGCATGGTTTTGTTGAGCGATACCCGCACCAACGCCGGGGTCGACAATATTGCGATCTATCGCAAGATGTTCGTCTTCGAAGAACCGGGCGAGCGGGTGGTGACAATTCTGACCGCCGGGTCGCTTTCGGTGACTCAAACCACCATGGCACGCCTGCGCGAGGCGGTGGACGACCCCGACGCCACGCCGTCGGATTCGATCATGCTGGCGCCGACGATGTTGAAGGTGGCGGAAATCGTCGGTGACACGCTGGCTTCGGTGCGGCAGGACATCGACGCGCGGATGGAGGCATCGAAGGTCTCGACCTCGGCCTCGATGATCGTCGCGGGGCAGCGCAAGGGCGGCGCGATGCGGATGTTCCTGATCTATCCCGAAGGCAATTTCATCGAGGCGACCGAGGACACGCCTTTCCTGCAGATCGGCGAGCATAAATACGGCAAGCCGATCCTGGACCGGGTGGTCCGGCCGGATACTTCGCTGGAAGACGCGCAAAAGGCGGTGCTGCTGTCGATGGATTCGACCCTGCGTTCGAACCTGTCGGTGGGGATGCCGCTGGATCTGGCCGTGATCGAGAAGGACGACTGCAAGGTGACGATGCGGCGCCGGATCGAGAAGGAAGACGCACAGTTTGCGCGCATGTCGCATGCCTGGTCCGAAGCGTTGCGCGACGGGTTCACCAGGATCGCGCTGTAAGCGCGTTTAGCCGCGGTTGGCGTCGAACAGGGCCGCGCAGGCGTCGTAGAAGTGCGCGCGGGTGGCCGCGGTTTCCATCATCACCTCGTGCTGGGCGCTCGCGATCCGGTCGAGCCGGGCCTTGGGCCAGCGTGCGATCTGACGCTCTACCGCGGGGATGTCGACGATCCGCTCCAACCCGCCGAGCGCGGTATAGCAGGGCAGATCGGGGGCGGGCAGGGCGGCCAGCGCCGCGCATTCCAGAATGCCTTCGGTCACCCAACGCAGCGAGGGGCCCGACAGCATCAGCGCGGGGGCCTGCGCCAGTTGATCGACCATGAAGGCCCACATGCCGGGATCTGTGGTCAGCTTGTTGTCCAGAAACGGATCGCGGAACACATAGGTCTGCGGGCCGGTGCCGGGAGCGTAGCGCAGGGCGAAGGCGGTGTCGTTCAGCGCGCGGGCGATGCGTGCGCCGAAGGGGTGCACAAGGGCGGGCAGGCCGATGCCCCACATCGGTGCCGAAAAGGCGCAGGCCGCGAACGGGTGTGCGCCCATCAGCGCCCGCAGGCCGATGGCGCCGCCCATCGAATGGCCCAGGATGAACCACGGGCGGGGCAGATCCAGCACCTCTGCCGCCTGACAAACAGCAGCCATATCAAGCTGATAGTCGGTGAAGTTGACAACATGCCCCTTGACGGGATCGTCCAGCAGACGGTCGGCCAGCCCTTGCCCGCGCCAGTCCACCGCCAGCATGGCATAGCCCCGCTGCGCCAGATCGGCGGCGGCGGGGCCGTATTTTTCAATATATTCGGTGCGCCCGGGCAGCAGAAAGACCGTGCCTTTCGCGCCCGCCGGGCCCGGCCAGACGCCCAGCCGGAGCCGCACACCATCCGCCGCCGTCAGCCAGAACGCGCGTCCCCCTTCGGGGCCGCGCGCGATGTCGGCATGCAGCGGCGCAGGTTGCATCACGACAGTGCCGAACCCAGTTGCATCGCCAGCCCCATCGAGCCGTCGATCTTCAGCTTGCCGGTCATGAAGGCCATGGTCGGGTTCACATCGCCCGACAGGATGCCCTTGAATGTGTCGACATCGGCGATCAGCGTCACGTCGGCCTCGTCATCGCCCGCGCGCACGCCGTCGGCGTCGATCACGATGGCGCCTTCGTCCTTGATGACGAATTTCGCGGTCGACGAAAACCCGTCGGGCAGTTTGGCCGCAAGCGCGGCCACGGCCGCCTCGATGATGTCGCTCATGAATTCCTCCGATTGTGATGGCCGGGGCTCTCGCTTTCTCCGGCGCTTTGGTTACAGTTTAGTTATGCGCGGGGCCATGACCATAAACAAATATATCGTAGCGGCACTTTCCGCCCTGATTTTGGGCGTTTCGCCGGTGCATGCGGAAACCGCGGGGCTGGAGCGGTATTTCGACGAACTCGCCGATCCCGATTATGCCGGATGGGAGCGCGCGCAGGCGGATATCGAGCGCGCGTGGTCGCGCTCGGGCTCGGCGGCGATGGATCTGCTGTTGCAGCGGGGCGAAACGGCGCTGGATGAGGGCGATACAGACGCCGCGATCGAACATCTGACCG
Source organism: Rhodobacteraceae bacterium UBA6796 (assembly GCA_002452815.1). Lineage (GTDB taxonomy): Bacteria > Pseudomonadota > Alphaproteobacteria > Rhodobacterales > Rhodobacteraceae > Rhodobacter. The sequence goes on along the minus strand of DKFM01000011.1, from coordinate 23,835 downwards.
CGCTGACCGATCACGCCCCCGATTTTCCCGAAGGCTGGAACGCGCGCGCCAGTGCCTGGTTCATGGCGGGCGCCTTCGGGCCTGCGCTGGATGACATCGCGCATACGCTGGCGCTGGAGCCGCGGCACTGGGGCGCGCTGGCCGGTCTGGGGATGATTCTGGAGGAAATGGGCCAGGAGGAAAAGGCCTTGGCGGCCTTTCGTGCCTCTTTCGCCTTGAACCCGCATCAGCAGGATGTGAAAGACGCGATCGGCAGGCTGGAAAAGGCGCTTGCGGGCGTGGCCCTGTAACGGCGGCGCGGTAAGCGGGTAGGATGATGTCAGGGCAGATCACGGCCATGCTGGGGCCGACCAATACCGGCAAGACCCATTACGCGATCGAGCGGATGCTGGCGCATCGCACAGGGGTGATCGGCCTGCCGCTGCGTCTGCTGGCGCGCGAGGTCTATGACCGGATCGTGCGGGCGCGCGGCCCGTCCTGCGTGGCGCTGGTGACGGGCGAGGAGCGCATCGTCCCGGAACGGACGCAATACTGGGTCTGCACCACCGAGGCGATGCCCGAGGGAATCGGTGCCGATTTCGTGGCGCTCGATGAAATCCAGCTCTGCGCCGACCCCGAGCGCGGCCATGTCTTCACCGACCGGCTGCTGCACGCGCGCGGCCTGCACGAGACGCTGTTCCTGGGCTCGGAAACGATGAAGGGCGCGATTGCGGCGCTGGTGCCGAAGGTGCAGTTCGCCCGGCGCGAGCGGTTTTCGGAATTGAAGTGGGCAGGTTCGAAAAAGACAAGCCGGATGCCCGCACGCAGCGCGATCGTCGGGTTTTCGGTTGATAATGTCTATGCCATTGCTGAACTGCTGCGCCGTCAGAAGGGCGGATCGGCGGTCGTGATGGGCGCGCTGAGCCCGCGCACGCGCAATGCGCAGGTCGAGATGTATCAAAATGGCGATGTCGATTATCTGGTCGCCACCGATGCGATCGGCATGGGGCTGAACCTCGATATCGAGCATGTCGCGTTTTCCGCCACGTCCAAATTCGACGGGCGCCGGATGCGGCCGCTGTTCCCGCACGAGCTGGGCCAGATCGCCGGGCGGGCGGGGCGGCACACGATGGACGGCACCTTCGGCGTAACCGGCGAGGCCAGCCCGCTGCCGCCCGAGGTGATCGACGCGGTGGAAAACCACCGCTTCGCGCCGATCCAGCGGCTGCAATGGCGCAATCCGCGTCTGGAATTCGGCACCATGGCGCGGCTGATCCAGAGCCTGGAAGAAAGTCCGCGCGACGAATGGCTGACCCGCGGTCGCGATGCGGACGACCTGATCGCGCTGAAAACCCTGTCGGAATTCCCCGAGGTGACCGACCGTGTGACGCACCCCTCGGACGTGCGGCTGTTGTGGGATGTCTGCCGGATTCCCGATTTCCGCTCGATTTCACAGACTGAACATGCGACCCTGCTGGCGCGGATTTTCGGCTTTCTGCAATCGGGCAAGGGGGTGCCGTCGGACTGGCTGGCGGGGCAGATCGCGCGCATCGACAAGGTGCAGGGCGATATCGACGCGCTGTCCAAGCGATTGGCGTTTATCCGCACATGGACCTATGTTGCCCAACGCAAAGGCTGGGTTGACGACGAAAGTCATTGGCGTGCCGAGACGCGCGCTGTAGAAGACCGCCTGTCAGATGCGTTGCATGGCGCGCTGACCCAACGATTTGTGGACCGGCGCACCAGTGTTCTGCTGCGGCGGCTCAAGCAGAAGGAGACCCTCGTGGCCGAGGTGAACGACAAGGGCGAAGTGATGGTCGAAGGCGAATTCGCCGGCCGTCTGGACGGGTTCCGTTTCAAGCAGGATGCGACCAGCTCGCCCGATGAGGCGAAGATGCTGGCACGCGCCGCCTACGAGGCGCTGCGCCCCGAGTTCAGCCTGCGGGCGGACCGGTTCTATAACGCGCCCGATACCGAGATGGACTTCACCGAGCAGGGCGGTCTGATGTGGGGCACGGTGGCCGTCGGCAAGCTGGTCAAAGGCCCCGAGGCGCTGCGCCCGACGGTCGAGGCATTTGTCGACGAAGAGGCGGGCGCTGACGTGGCCGAGAAGGTCAAGCGCCGCCTGCAGCATTTCATCGACCGCAAGATCGCGACCCTGTTCGAGCCGCTTCTGGCGATGAGCCGGGACGAGGCGCTGACCGGGCTGGCGCGCGGCTTTGCCTTCCGTCTGGTCGAGGCGATGGGCATCGTTCCGCGCGAAGGCGTGGCCGCCGAGGTCAAGGAACTGGATCAGGAAGCCCGCGGCGCGCTGCGCAAGCATGGCGTGCGCTTCGGTCAATACACGATCTTCCAGCAGGCCTTGCTGAAGCCCGCGCCGACCCGGCTGCGGCTGGTGCTGGCCTCGCTGTGGGACGGGTTGCAGGAGTTCCCCGAAAGCCCGCCGCCCGGCCTGGTGACGATCCCGAACGTGGCCGAGATCGAGGCTTCGGCCTATACCCGTTCGGGCTATCGTCAGGCGGGCGCGCGTGCGATTCGCATCGACATGCTGGAACGTCTGGCCGACATCCTGCGCGGTCAGGACAGCCGCGGCGGGTTCGAGGCGAACCCCGACATGCTGTCGATCACCGGCATGACGCTGGAGCAATTCGCCGATCTGATGGAAGGTCTGGGCTACAAGGCCGAGAAGGGCGAGCGCGAGAAAGCCCGCGTCGCACCCGTGCCGCAAGCTCCGGTCGAGGGCGCCGAAAACCCGATCCCGGAAGAGGCCTCGCCGATTGCGGCGGCCGAAGCCGAGGCCGAGGCAGCCTCCCCCGAGATGGAAGTGTTCTACACCTTCACCTGGGCGCCGCGTCCGCGCGCGCCGCGCGGGGATCGTGGCGCAGAGCGTGCCGACCGTGGCCCGCGTCGTGACGGTGCCGAAGGCGGCAAGCGTCGCGAGGGCGGCGAAGGCAAGCCGCGTGGCGACCGTAAGGACAACAAGTTCGGCGGCAAGCCGAAGGGCAAGGGCGGCAAGCCGGGCGGCAAACCCGAAGGCCAGCGCCAGTTCGAGGCCCGCCCGCCCAAGAAGGACAAGCCGATCGACCCGGACAACCCCTTCGCTGCGGCGCTGATGGGCTTCAAGAGCAAGTCCTGATGTGACCGAGGCGGAGCGGCTCCGCATCGACAAATGGCTCTGGCACGCGCGCTTTTGCAAGACGCGCGGGCTGGCGGCCGATCTGGTGCAGGGCGGCAAGCTGCGGGTGAACGGGCAGAAGGTGCTCAAACCCGGGCGCGCGGTGGGCCCGGGGGACGTGCTGACGCTGGCCTTTGGCGGCCAGGTCCGGGTGCTGCGGGTGCTGGCCTGCGGCACGCGCCGCGGTCCGGCGGTCGAAGCCGCGTTGCTGTATCACCTGCTGGAAGAAACAGGCGTTCGCGCAACCGGCGCTGCGGCAGAACAGCCGTAACGCGGGCAGGCCAGATCGCCGCAGTCGGGCCTTTGTGCGCGCTCTTCTCTTGATTGATGGGCCGCCGCCCGCTAGGTATCGCGAAAATCCAAACGTCCGGGGTTCGTCCATGACCTATGTCGTCACCGATAACTGCATCGCCTGCAAATACACCGACTGCGTCGAAGTCTGCCCGGTCGACTGTTTCTACGAGGGCGAGAATACGCTGGTGATCCACCCCGACGAATGCATCGACTGCGGCGTGTGCGAACCGGAATGCCCCGCCGATGCGATCCGCCCCGATACCGAACCGGGCATGGAATCCTGGGTCGAGATGAACCGCAAATATGCCGAGATCTGGCCGGTTATCACGCAGAAGAAAGATCCGCTGCCCGACCACGAGAAATACGACGGCGAGACCGGCAAGCTCGAGAAATACTTCAGCCCGAATCCCGGCACGGGCGACTGATTCTCAAACTGCCACATGATTTTGCGCGAATCGCCCGGCTTCGGGCGATTTGTCGTTTCAGGCGGTGGTAAAACCTGCTCTTGCAGCCCCCCGATTTTGGCGTAAGGCCTTGTTTTCCCGCGTTCACGGGCTTGTGGCAGTGCGTCGCGCTTTAAAATGCCCGGATTTTATGCTACATTCCTGTGACAAAGGATCTCGACCCTAAACCTCGCGCAGCACTGCTCGGTTGCGGAGGGCGTTTCAGTGATCGTCAACACCTTAACGGCGCCAAGGCGGCCGGGGGTGTTTTATGCTCTCTGAACTATGGGCAAGCAAGTGCGGCTGCAAGGAAGCAACTGAATGACCAAGACCAAAAAGACCGAGTTTCGCCCGGATGATTTCGTTGTGTATCCCGCTCATGGCGTCGGCAAGATCATCTCGATCGAAGAACAGGAAATCGCCGGGCTGCGGCTGGAACTGTTCGTGATCTCGTTCGAAAAGGACAAGATGACCCTGCGTGTGCCCACCAACAAGGCCACCGATTTCGGCATGCGCGGGCTCAGCTCGCCCGATATCGTCAGCAAGGCGCTCGATACGCTGCGCGGCAAGGCCAAGGTCAAGCGCGCGATGTGGTCGCGCCGGGCCCAGGAATACGAACAGAAGATCAATTCGGGCGACCTGCTGTCGATTGCCGAGGTGGTGCGCGACCTGCACCGCAGCGACGATCAGCGCGAGCAGTCCTATTCCGAGCGTCAGCTTTACGAAGCGGCGCTGGAGCGGCTGACCCGCGAAGTCGCCGCCGTGTCGGGCACCGACGAGGCCGGGGCGGCCAAGCGCGTTGACGACGTTCTGGTCGGCCGCGCGGCCTGACAGGCTCGCAGAACAGTTTGCCGAAACGCGGGCCTTCGGGTCCGCGTTTTGCATTTGTCCCGGGGCTCAGCTGTCCGCGATCGGGGCGCTTTCTTTGCCCGAGGGTTTTTCCGGCTTCTCGGCGCGTGCGGCGAACCGTGCCATCATCGCGGTTTCCAGTTCGGCGTTCAGGTTGCGGATGCGCTCGATATATTCGGGGTTCTGTTCGACTGGCACGCCGGGTTTCCAGACCCGTGCCAGATCGCGCACCGCAGCGCGGTCGAGTTTGAAGAACAGCTTTTCCAGCTCGGCCGCCTCGAATTCGTTCAGCCCAACGTTTTCCAGCACATAGCGCCCCGCCCGCAGCGAGGAATCGAACATCTCGCGCACGATGTCATCGGCGCCCGCCCGATACAGTTCAAACACATGAATCCGGTCGCGGGCGCGGGCGATGATGTGCAGATCGGGGCGCAGCCGGCGCGCATAGGCCACCAGCCGCGTGATCGAGGCCTTGTCGTCCAGACAGACCACCAGAACCTGCGCCTTGGCAATCCCGGCCGCGGCCAGCAGGTCGGGGCGCGTCGGGTCCCCGAAATAGCCCTTGAAACCGAAGGTGCGCATCAGTTGGATCGTCTTGAGGTCGGCATCCAGAACCGTGGTCTTGAACCCTGACATCGTGACCAGCCGGTTCACCACCTGTCCGAAACGGCCCACGCCGGCGATGATGATCGGTTCCTGTTCCTCGATCGCGTCGGCATCGGGGGCGTCCTCGTCGCCGCGCGCCAGTTTTGCCAGCAGATCCTGCAGAATGAACATCAGCGGCGTAATCAGCATCGACAGCGCGATGACCAGCAGCACCTTTTCGGCCAGGGCGGCGGGGAAAATCCGCTGGCTGACCGCGAAGGACACCAGCACGAAGCCGAATTCGCCAGCCTGCGCCAGGCCCAGTGTGAACAGCCAGCGATCCTTGCCGCGAATGCGGAACAGCCGGGCCAGTCCGAACAGGATGCCCGCCTTCAACCCGACCAGCAGCAGGACCAGACCCATCACCTGAAACGGCGCTTCGAAGAACACCGCGAAGTTGATGCCAATGCCTACGGTGATGAAGAACAACCCCATCAGCAGGCCCTTGAAGGGCTCGATATCGCTTTCCAGCTCGTGCTTGAATTCACTGTCGGCCAGAACCACGCCCGCAAGGAAGGTGCCAAGCGCAGGCGACAGCCCCACCAGGTTCATCAGCGAGGCGATCCCCACCACGATCATCAGCGCCATCGCGGTGTTGATCTCGCGCAGCCGCGCGGCGTGGACGAAGCGGAACAGCGGGCGCACCAGATAGTGACCGGCAATCACGGTGAAGGCCACGGCCGCAAGCGTCAGAAGCGTAACCCCCCAGCCGGGAAGGGTGTTGATGAAATGCGCCACCGCATGATCGGGCGTCGTTTCGGCCTTGGCCAGCGCCCGCGCACCCGGCAGCGCCAGAAGCGGCATCAGCGCGAGCATCGGGATCACCGCGATATCCTGCGTCAGCAGCACCGAAAACGCCGAACGCCCGCCTGCCGTCTGCATCAGCCGTTTCTCGTTCAGCGTTTGCAGCACGATCGCGGTCGAGGACAGCGAAAACACCATCCCGAGCGCAAGCGCGGTCTGCAGGTTCATCTTCAGCGACAGGGATACCAGCGTCACTGCCGCCATCGTCAGCACCACCTGCAACCCGCCCAGCCCGATCAGCTTGTCGCGCATCGCCCAGAGCGCGCGCGGCTCCAGTTCCAGCCCGATCAGGAACAGCATCATCACCACGCCGAATTCCGCGAAATGCTGCAGGTCGGTCATTTCCGCGCCCGACAGCCCGGTCACCGGCCCGATCAGGATGCCCGCGATCAGATAGCCCAGAACCGAACCCAGCCCCGCGCGCGTTGCCAGCGGAACGGCCACGACCATGGCGATCAGATACAGTGTGGCTTGCAGCAAAAAGCCTTCCATCGGCGGCGGACTCCGGTTCGGTCGTCCCGGGGAGGGGCGCGACCGTGGGCGAGGGGAAAGGGATGATCGGCTCCAGCCTAGAGCATGAGCCCCCGCACGCAAGGCAAAAAACCCAACGTTGCAGCGATGTTACCTTTGTTGAACGGGGCGGTCGGGGGCGTGGCTCAGCTGCCTTTCAGCAGCTTGAGCGTATAGCTGCGAGAGCCTTTCTGATAGGTCAGCTGGCTTTCGCCGATCGCAGTGACCTTGCCGCCATCCAGACGGTCCCCGACCGAGACCTTGACGAATTTGCCATTCGGCATGCGGATCAGGGCGCGGCGGCTTTTTGAGGCGCCATAAAGCCCGATCAGGTTCATCTCGCCCAACTGAATGACGTTCTTCTGCGTGGCCTGTTTGGCGACCGAGGCCGATGTCGGCAATTTCGGTGCGGCATGGGTGGGCTCGGGTTCGTCGATTTCTTCCGGGGCGGCAGCGGGGGCCTTGGCGGCGGCTTTGGGCACTGGCGCGGCGGCGGCGGCCACCGGGGTTGGCACCGGCTCTGCCGCGATGGCGGCGGCCAGGGCACGCTCGACCGAGGCCTTGAAGCTGCTGGGTTTGCTGGACGGCCGGCGCGAGACCGCCACAGCGGCGGCCGTGGCCCCCGCAAACGGATCGGCTGCTGCGGCCTGCGCTGCGGCTGCCGCAGCGCTGTCTGCCTCGGCCCGCGCGGCGGCGGCGCGAATGATCGCCTCGGGGCGGTTGCGCGGTTTCTTCGCGGCCAGCCGGGCCTGTTCGGCCGGGCTCAACTGGGGCGTCAGGGCGGCGCCGTCATCATTTGCCGCAGGTGTGGTGGCGTCTTCGATGGCAGGCGAGGTCTGATTTGCTGCGGCTGCGGCTGCGGCTGCGGCGATGGCGGCCGGGCGGGTCTTGGGTTTGAACCCCTTCAGCGCCGGGTCGGCATAGGGCGCAGGCTCCGCCGCTGGCTCCGTTCCGGTGGCAGGGGCACTTGCGGGGGCAGGCGAGCTGGCCGGAGCGGCCGCGGCTGCCGCAGCAATCACACCTTCAGGGCGCGCGGCGGGCACCCGCTCGGGGCGCCCTGCGAACAGCATGAAATCGCCGGGCATCAGCACGCCCTGCGGCGTCGGCTGGATTTCGCCCTCGGGACTGATCCGCGCCAGTTGATCGAACGGCGGCGGTGCACTGGGGGCGGTGGGCTGCGTGTCGGTCAGGCTTTCGGCGGGCGGCAGACCGGTCTGGGCCGTTGCGGACAGCTGCGGATCGGCGCTCGACAGCGCGGCCAGTGCCATTGCCGTCTCGGCCGCACTGTCGGTTGCCTGCGGCGCGGCGTCTTCAGTGGTCGGTTGCGTGGTGTCGGTCGTCTGCGGTGCATTGGCGGCAGAGGCTGCGGCCAGCGTCGAATCGACAGCCGGCAGGGCGGTTTCGGTCGCCGGTTCATTGGCCGCGGTTGCCACAGGGGCTGGCGCCGGTTCCGCCGTCGCTTCTGGCGCGGTCTCGGCCAGATCAACGGCTTCCGGCGCGGCCACCTGCTGCGGATCGGCCGCATCGGTCAGGCCAGCGTTCTGCACATCGTTTTCCGCTGTGTTCTGATCGCCAAGGAAGCTCGACCACAGCGCCACAATTGCGATGAACAGCACCAGACCGCCCGTCAGCTTGGCGCCCAGATAGCGCGGCTTGCCGCCGACTTTCGGCATGCGCCGCGCGCCGAACACTGTCTTGTCGGTGTCCAGCGCGCTGGCGGCCACAGCGGTTGGCGGCGTGCCGGTCGCTGCACTATCGGCGCCCAGCCCAAGACGCGCGCCCAAACTTTTGGGCATGGCATCTTTCGGCGCGTTTGCGCGCGTCTTGCGCGCCGCCAGCCCCCGTGCAAGCGCCTTGCTGGCACTGCCGCTCAGCGCTGCCGTGCCTCGGGCCGCGCGGTCCAGACCTGCCCGCGCTGCACGGCCGATTTTTCTGGCTTTCTGTTCGATCCCGGCCTCGGGGGGCGGGTCGGGCAGCGCCAGACCCGGCGCGGTGATCCCTGTCGCCCCGGATGCCGCAAGATGAGATTTCCGCTCGGGCGCGGCAAGGGGGGTGATGCGACCAACGCCGCCCAGCCGCGGGGCCGTTGCCGGGGTCGTCTCTGCGGTATCGGGCACGGCCAGCAAGTCGCGATTGCGCCGCGACTGGAAGGCGGCGATCCCGGTATCCGCAGTCACCGGGTCCGGCGATGGCGAAGCCGGCTGGCCTGCATCCGCATCGGCGTTGGTCACGGGCGTCTGTGCCGTGGGCTCAAGCCAGGCCCAGTCGTTTTCTTCCTTTGCGGTGGCCTCGGCGTCGGGGGCTTCCGCCTCCTGGGGCGGAACCTCCTGCACCGGGGCGGCATCGAAAGCGGGGTCCAGAGGCGCGTTCAGCGCCATATCCAGATCCAGCAGCGCCTCGGGGTCGCTCAACTCGCCGCCAAGCGTTTCAAGGGCGATCCCGTCGCCCTGTGTCGCGGGTGCCGCCGCTGCAAACGCGTCTCCCGCTTCGGGGATCGGCGTGAAAGGCGCCTCCGGCGGTGGCAGATCCGCGGGGCTGTCGTCGAAGGGCTGATCCTCGAAGGGCGCCTCATCGGGCAACTCCACTGGCGCGTCGGCGGGCGGCAGCTCATCGGGGGCTTCGGGTTCGGGCAAGTCGTGCGGCCGCTCCGGCTGCCCGGGTTCGGGCAGGTCCGGCTCGGGCAGGTCGGGCCCGGGCTCCGGCAGATCGGGTTCGGCCGGTTCCGGCTCTGCGGGCGGAACTTCTTGCGGTGCGGGTTCGGGGGCCGGTTCGGGCTGCTCGGGCGGTGCCTCGCCGGGGGCCTCAGGGGGCAGTTCAACAGGTGCCGGAGCAGGGGTTTCGGTGGGCGGCGCGGGGGGCAGATCGGGGGCAACTGCCGCCACGGCAGGGGCCGCGGCCGCCAGGGGCATTGCCGCAGACGAGATCCGCACCGGGTCTTGATCGCGATCGAGCCGTGCGCCTTCGGGCAGATGCGTGCTCGCCACGCTGGTCATGCCGAAATAGGGCTCGCCCGCGAATTGCCCGGGGGCGGGCATCGCCACGAAAGAGACCGGGCCAAAGCCGTGGGTCTCGGCAAAAGCCTCTGCCTCGGCCAGTGTCTCGCGCGCCACCACGGCGACGTGCACCACCTCGCCATGGCCGGACCAGTCAAAGACCAGATCGGCCACACTATAGGGTGTCATCCCCTCCAGCGCGGCGGTGATCTGGCGCCGTCGTTGCGCGGCGCGCGGCCCGGGGGCGGTGATCTCGGTGTAAAGGATCTGCGAGGCCGGGATGATCAGCTTGCTGCTGACCCCCTGTGGTGCCAGGTCCTGCGCCCTGCGGTGCAGCGCGGCCAGCGCCTCGGTCAGATCGGGGGCATCCAGCGCAACAGAACCAAGCTCGAACCAGGTGTTGCCCGCACGGTGCAACAAACCGATGCCGTCATGCGAAAGATTGAGGGCGAAGCTTGGTTTCATTCCGGGGCTCTAGGATTGGGGCGCGGCCTGCCGCAAACCGGCGCGTCTGATCGTCAACCTTGGTAAAGCAGATTTCCGCGCATGAAAAGGCGCCCACCGGAATGTGTTGGCCGCAGCGGCAGGTTTTCGCAAGACATGGCCGGCACAGCCTTGCAGAAAGGGGCCCGAAGGCCCCTTGTGCAACGGTTCTCAGGTCGGTGTGCCGGGCTCAGGCCGTGGCGGCACGCAGCGCCTGGTCCAGATCCGCGATCAGGTCGGCGGCATCCTCGATCCCGATCGACAGGCGCACCACATTGGGCGCCGCGCCCGCGGCGATCTGCTGCGCCTCGGTCAGCTGGCGGTGCGTGGTCGAGGCCGAATGGATGATGAGCGAGCGCGCATCGCCAAGGTTCGCGACATGGCTGAACAGTTTCAGGTTGTTCACCAGCTTCACGCAGGCCTCATAGCCGCCCTTCACGGCCACGGTGAACAGCGCACCCGCGCCCTTCGGGCAGATCCGCGCGGCGCGGTCGTGCCAGGGCGAGCTTTCCAGCCCGGCATAGGTCACGAATTCGATCCGCGGATCGGCCTCCAGCCATTGCGCCACCGCCTTGGCATTGGCGACATGCTTGTCCATCCGCAGGCTCAGCGTCTCGATCCCCATCAGCGTGTAATGCGCGCCCTGCGGGTTCATCGTCATGCCCAGATCGCGCAGCCCCACGGCGATGGAATGGAAGGTGAAGGCCATCGGGCCCAGGGCTTCGTGGAACTTCAGCCCGTGATAGGCGGGTTCCGGGGCGCTCAGGCTCGGGAACTTGTCGCTGGCCGACCAGTCGAACTTGCCGCTGTCCACCACCACGCCGCCGGTGACGGTGCCGTTGCCGGTCAGGTATTTCGTCGCCGAATGCACCACCAGCGTCGCGCCATGTTCGATCGGGCGGCACAGATAGGGCGAGGCCAGCGTGTTGTCGACGATCAGCGGCACGCCCGCCTTGTCGGCGACTTTCGCAATCGCGTCCAGATCGGTGACATAGCCGCCCGGGTTCGAGATCGACTCGCAGAAGATCGCGCGGGTGTTGTCGTCGATCGCCGCTTCGACCGCCGCCAGATCGTCGAAATCGACAAAGGTGCAGCCCCAGCCGAAGCGCTTGATGGTCTGACCGAATTGCGTGATCGTGCCACCGTAAAGCCGGGTCGAGGCGACGATGTTCAGCCCGGGCCCCATCAGCGGGAACAGCGCCATGATCTGCGCCGCATGGCCGGACGAGCAGCACACCGCCCCCGCGCCACCTTCCAGCGCCGCGACCCGGTTGGCCAGCGCCGCCACCGTCGGGTTGGTCAGGCGTGAATAGATGTAGCCGACCTCTTGCAGGTTGAACAGCCGCGCCGCGTGATCGGCGTCTTTGAAGACATAGGCCGTCGTCTGATAGATCGGCACCTGCCGCGCGCCGGTCGCGGGATCGGGCTCGGCGCCCGCGTGAATTTGCAGCGTTTCAAAGGAATAGTCGGACATGTGCATCTCCCGCAAAGCAATCGCGCGCACCCTATCTGCCACCCCGGCGCCCTTCAAACACATTCGCCTTCGCTAATATGCAAACCGGGCTTTCGGCTTCTTCTTGGCAAAATACTCAGGACCCGACGGCACCATGGGCACGCCGGCCGCGCGTTCAGCGCAGCCACAGCCCCGCGCGCTTGATCGCGTTGCGCAGCACATGTTCACGTCTGGGCAGGTCGTTGCGATCGAACATCGCGCGCAGCTTCGCGCCCTTGCCCTGATAGATCAGCCGCTTGGCGGGATCGTATCCCTTCAGCACCTTCTTCACCACATTGGGGGCGGCGACCTGTTCGACCATCGCCACCGCGGCATCCGATTCGCGCGCATACAGCAGCGGCAGCGCGCGGTAATGGCAACTGACCGCCCCATCGAGCCCATCCAGCCCCGGCCCCGGACGGCCGCCGCCGAAGCTGTGGATGACCAGCGGCAGTGCCACCTGATCGAGCCAGGGATCAAGCGACTGGCTGGCCAGTTCATCGGGCGTGTCCCAGCGGATCGAATGGGCGTAATGCATGAATCGCTTGCCGAAGGCCTGCGCATCGGCGCCGTAAAACCAGCCCGCGTTGAAATACAGATAGCGCTGCCAGTATTCGTCGAACTGCGATTTATCGAGCGAGCTGTCGAAATCGAGCCCGAACCGATCGTAAAGCGACTTCCAGATCGCCGTGTAACCCGGCCCATAAAGCGGCGGCTCCGGCCAGGTGCCCTCGCGCCGCATCGAAGCCGAAGGCCGTTTGAAATCGAATGTCACATCCGACAGCGGCCCGGTGAACACCGTGTCCGTGTCGAAAAACACGAAGGGCTCGGCAGGCAGGGCGGTCATCGCCTCGATCTTGTTGCCGTAGGGGTAGGACTGGCCGAAGTGCCTGTTCTCGAAGGGCACGATTTCGGCGCCGGCATCTTCCAGCAGGGCGCGCACCGGGTCGGAAATCCGGGTCGGCGCGGTCCAGCGGGCGCCGCTGGGTTCGGCCACAATCAGGCGGCCCTTGAATTCGGGATTCATCGCGCGAAACGAGCGGGTAAACAGGATGGCCTCGTATTCCAGCCGCCCGCTCTGGGCGACGCAGAAGACATTGAACACCTGTTGCTTCTTCTTGCCCGCCATACGCACACGCCCTTCCGATTTGGCGCCAGTATAGCGGCTAATCCGGCGGGCAAAAGGGCGGCTTTGCTGCGTTGCAACGCAACGGTGCAAGCCTTGCGGCTTGCAGAAAACACCAGTCCTGAGAGGGGAATGGTGGGTGACCCTGGAATCGAACCAGGCGTGGGTCGCCCCGGCGGAGTTACAGTCCGCTGCCGCACCTTGCAGCACGTCACCCGACGCTGCGGGGGAGATACCGAAGGGGGCGGGGGGCGTCAAGCCGGAAAAATCCGGTTTTTGCGCCGCTCTTGCCAAACCGGCCCGGGCAGCGCAGGAAGGGGGGCAAGCGAGGGGATCTGCGATGAAGAAACCGACCTGGGTGATTGACAAGGAACGCGCGCGCCGCGCGGCGGCGGCGGAAACCGTGTGGCTGTTCGGGCTGCATGCGGTGCGCGATGCGCTGATGAACCCGGCGCGCGAAAAACTGCGGCTGGTGCTGACGAAAAACGCGGCCGACAAGCTGGCCGAGGCGATTGCCGCTGGCGGTCTGCCCCCCGAGATCGTCGATCCGCGCAAATTCGACGCCCATGTCACGCTGGCCCCGGATTCGGTCCATCAGGGCGCCGCGCTGGAGGTCAAGCCGCTGCACTGGGGCACGCTCGACGAGGTGTGCCTGAGCGGCGCAGGCGCGCCGCTGGTGGTGCTGCTCGACCGGGTGACGGATCCGCATAACGTCGGCGCGATCCTGCGCTCGGCCGAAGTTTTCGGCGCGCGTGCCGTCGTGGCGCCCGCGCGCCATTCCGCACCCGAGACCGGCGCATTGGCGAAAACCGCCAGCGGTGCGCTGGAACGCCAACCCTATCTTCGGGTGGTCAACCTGGCCGACGCGATGCAGAAGCTGCGCGATATGGGCTATGTCCTGCTGGGTCTGGCGGGCGAGGCCGAGATGACCCTGGCCGAAGGTCTGGCGCAGGCGGGCACGCGGCCTGTCGGGCTGGTGCTGGGGGCCGAGGGCCCGGGCCTGCGCGAAAAGACGCGCGAGACCTGTGACGCGCTGGTGAAAATTCCCTTCGGCGGGGCGTTCGGCTCGCTCAACGTTTCGAACGCGGCGGCTGTGGCCCTGTACGCGGCCACAAATCGCTGAAGTCACAAACGCGCGAGAGGCTGTGGATTTCGAACCGGCCCCCTTTAACCGGGCTTTTACGTTCCTATGTCTGACTCAGGAAGCACGGCTTTGGAACCGCCGCGCTTCAGTTCACTGTCCCTCGTTCCGCCACTGTGCGCCCGGCCTCTTGGCTCGGGCGCATTTTTCTGCAAGCTGGCGCGAAACAGGAGGCGATGATGACTGATCCCGAAATCCGTGAAATTCTCAGCGATACCAAGGTGATTGCCGTCGTGGGCATTTCCGCCAATCACGACCGCCCGTCCTATCATGTGGCCGAATACATGCAGGCCAAGGGCTATCGCATCATTCCGGTCAACCCGGGGCTGGCGGGGCAGAGCCTGCTGGGCGAGACGGTCTATCCCGATCTGGTGGCGATTCCCGCCGATCTGAAGGTCGATATGGTCGATATCTTTCGCCGCTCCGAGGCGGTGCCGGAAATCGTCGAGCAGGCGCTGGCGCATCTGCCCGCGCTGCGCACGGTCTGGATGCAACTGGGCGTGATGCACGATGGCGCCGCCGCGGCGGCCCGGGCGCAAGGGGTGCGCGTGGTGATGAACCGCTGCCCGAAAATCGACTACCCCCGAGTCATGTAAGGCGCGCGCTACGTGGGGCCGGGCAGGGGGCCCGCCCCCTCTGCGGCTGCGCCGCATTCACCCCCGGGATATTTCCGGCCAGAAAGAAGGCAAACCGCTGCTGCCTTCTTTCTGGCTTAAATATCCCCGCCGGAGGCTCCGGTCCACTCAGCCCGCGCGCGGTGTCAGCCTTTGACCGCCGTTGCCGCCTCGACGATCGCGTGTGCGATGAAATCCAGATCGGGTTTCTTCAGCCGGGCGGGCAGGCGGGTGTCGCAGGCGCGCATCAGCATCGCACGGGTCTTCGGCAATTCCGGGATCTCGCCGAGGAACTGCCAGTTCCAATAGGCGCGCGCATTGTCCTGCGACAGGCCGAAAACCTGCACTGAAACGCCCCGTGCCTTGGCTTCGTCCTGCAGGCGCAGCGCTTCTGCGTCGCTCCATTCGCCCACCAGATTGAACTGCAGGCTGTCAGGGGCCCGGGTTTCGGGCGCAAGCGGCGGCGGCACGTCGAGCCAGGGCGAGGTATTGAGGATTTCGGCCACGTAATCGTGGTTCGCGCGACCATCGGCCACCCGGCGCGGCACCTCGGCGATCTGCGGGCGGATCACGGCGGCGGACAGGTTCTGCATCCGGGTGTTGTAGAGCGGCAGCTTGTTTTGCCAGTGATGGAAGCTGTTCTGCAGGCCGGGGTGCTTTTTCCAGTTGTGTTCATAGGCGCCCGACATGATCACTGCGCGCGCCGCCAGTTCCGGGTCGTCGGTAATCAGGATGCCGCCTTCGCCGGCGTTGATCAGCTTGTAGCTTTGGAAGCTGAAGCAGCCGATCTTGCCGATCGTGCCGATCTGGCGGCCGTTCCACAACGTGCCCAGGCTATGGGCCGCATCCTCGATCACCGGCACGCCGCGCGCATCGGCCAGCGCCATGATCGCATCCATGTCCGAGGTGTGGCCGCGCATGTGGCTGATCATCACCGCGGCGATGCTGTCATCGAATTTCGCTTCGAAATCGGCCATGTCTATGCGGAAGTTATCGGCCACCTCGACCAGCACCGGCTCGCAATCGGCATGCACGATTGCCGAGGGCACGGCGGCAAAGGTGAAGGCGGGCACCAGCACGCGCGCGCCGCGCGGCAGATCCAGCGCCTTGAGCGACAAAAACAGCGCCGCCGAACAGGATGCCACCGCCACCGCATAACGCGCCCCGATGAAGTCGGCGAATTCCGCTTCCAGCTGCGAGACCGGCGCATTTTCCGAGGTGTAGCGGAACAGATCCCCCGAGCTTAGCAGACGGTCGATTTCTGCGCGGGCCGCCTCGGGGATCGGTTCGGCGTCGTAGCAATTCGGGGCGGTCTGGCCATCACGGGGCATGGGGCGATCCTGCTTTGTCATCGCGCAAGCTCTACGTCTTTTCGGCTGTAAAGGCCAAATGAAAGTTTTGTATCGGCGTTCAGATGCCGATGCGGTCGCGCAGGGAAAACCACGACATTCCGGCCACCAGCATCGGCCAGCGCAACAGCCCGCCACCCGGGAATGCGGGCATCGGCAGCGCGGCCATCGCGTCGAACCCGTCGCCGGTGGCGGTGACCGCCTGCGCCATCAACTTGCCCGCAAGGCAGGCCAGCGCCACGCCATGGCCCGAGAACCCGCTGGCCGACAGGCAATTGGGGGCCGGGCGCGCGAAGCAGGGCATCCGGTTGAGCGTGATCGCCAGCGTGCCACCCCAGGCATGGGTGATTTTCACATCCTTCAGCGCGGGATAGACCGCGAGCATCGGTTTGCGCACCTTGGCGGCAATGTCGCGCGGGAAGCGGTAGGTGACGGTCTCGCCGCCGCCGAAGACCAGACGGTCCTCGTGCAGGCGCCAGTAGTTGACCACGAACTTGGTATCGTGCGCGGCGATGTTGCGGGTCAGAACCTCGGGGGCGCGGGCGCCCAATGGTTCGGTTGCGACGATGTAATTGTTGATCGGCATCACCCGCGCGGCGATCTTCGGCTCCAGCCGGTCCAGATAGCCGTTGGCCGCCAGGATGACGTGATCGGCCATGACATGGCCCTCGGCGGTCTCGATGCGGCTTTTCGTCCCGGTGGTGCCATGCACGATCCGGGTGACCGGGCTGCGTTCGAAAATCACCGCGCCTGCGGTCTCGGCCAGGCGCGCGATTCCCAACGCCAGATTGAGCGGGTGGACGTGACCGGCGCCGTGGTCGATGTCGCCGCCGACATAGGCGTCCGAGGGGATCAGCGCGCGCAACCCCGCCGCATCCAGCGGCTCGATCTGATCGTAGCCATAGTGCTGTGCCAGATGCGCGGCCATCTGGTGCGCATGGGCGACCTCGGCGGGTTTGCGTGCGGCATGTGCGATGCCGCGAAAGGTGGGCACGCCCGCCTGCGCCGCCAGATCGTAGGTCAGGGCCTTGGCCTCTTCGGCCATGTCCCACAGGCGGCGGGCGGCGGGCTTGCCCGCCATCTGTTCCAGATCGGTCACTTCGAGCCGCTGACCCGAACCGATCTGCCCGCCGTTGCGCCCCGAGGCGCCAAAGCCCGCGCGATGCGCTTCCAGCACGATCACCCGCCGTCCGGCCTGCGCCAGATGCAGCGCCGCCGACAGCCCGGTATACCCCGCGCCGATGATGCAGACATCGGCCTGATCCGCCCCGCGCAGGGCAGGGCGGTCGGGGGCCGGGTCGCTGGTGTCGACATACAGGCTGGCGGGGTATTCCCCCAGCCGGTCATTGGCAAACAGAAGGTTCATGGCCGTCACACGTTCAGCAGCAGATGTTCACGCTCCCACGGGCTGATGACCTGCAGGAATTCCTTGTATTCGTTGCGCTTCACGGCCTCGTAGACGGTGCAGAACTCGGGGCCCAGCACGTCGCGCACGGGGGCGCATTCGGCGAACAGATCCAGTGCGTCGCCCAGGTTATAGGGCAGGTCCGTGTCGCTCATATAGGCATCGCCGATGCATTCGGGGCGCGGCATCCGCTTTTCCTTCAGCCCCAGATAGCCGCAGGCCATCGAGGCGGCGAGCCCCAGATAGGGGTTGCAGTCCATCCCCGCCAGACGGTTTTCCAGCCGCCGCGCCGCAGGCCCCGAGATCGGCACGCGCAGCCCGGTGGTGCGGTTGTCGCGGCCCCATTCCAGGTTGATCGGTGCCGCGAAATCCGGGACATAGCGGCGGTAGCTGTTCACATAGGGCGCCAGCAGCGCGATCACCGCGGGCAGATAGTTCTGCATCCCGGCGGTGAAATGCAGGAAGGCCTCGCTCTCGCCGCCGTCCGGGTCCGAGAAGATGTTCTGGCCGGTCTTCATGTCGACCACCGACTGGTGGATATGCATGGCCGAGCCCGGCTCGCCCTCGATCGGTTTGGCCATGAAGGTTGCAAAGCAGTCGTGACGCAGCGCGGCCTCGCGGATCAGCCGCTTGAAATAGAAGATCTGATCGGCCAGATCGACCGGGTCGCCATGAGCGAGGTTGATTTCGACCTGACCGGCGCCGCCTTCCTGCAGAATGCCGTCGATTTCCAGCCCCTGCGCCTCGGCGAAGTCATAGATGTCGTCGATCACCTTGCCGTATTCGTCGACCGCCGACATCGAATAGGCCTGCTTGCCCGCCGCGCGCCGCCCCGAGCGGCCCATCGGCGGAATGATCGGCTGGTTCGGGTCGAGGTTGCGGGCGACGAGGAAGAATTCCATCTCGGGCGCGACGATCGGCTGCCAGCCTTCGGCCTCATACAGGCCCATGATCCGTTTGAGCACGTTGCGCGGCGCGGTCGGCACCGGATTGCCCTGCTGGTCGTTCACGTCATGGATCACCTGAAGCGTGATGTCGGCGGTCCAGGGCGCGGCGGTGGCAGTGCTGAAATCAGGCGTCAGGATCATGTCGGGCTCGGTGAAGGCGCCCATCGGGTTGTCGGTCCATTCGCCGGTGATGGTCTGCAGGAAGATCGAGTTCGGCAGGAAGAAGCGGTCCTGGAACTGGAATTTCGAGGCGGGCATCGCCTTGCCGCGGGCGACGCCCGCGATGTCGGCCACGATGCATTCCACCTCGTCCAGGCGGCGGCCCTCGATATAGTTTTGCGCGGCTTGCGGGATCTTGCTGGTCCAGTTGGTCATTTGCGAAGACATTGTTCAAACTTTCCAAATTGTTGTGTTGGGCAGGTGAAAATGTCGGGCCTGTGGATCAGGCATCAGCCGGGCCAGCGGCTCCCCTTCGGCGATCATGCCGTTGCGCACGCCGGCGCGGTCGGTCTCGTTGCGGTTTTGCGAAAGCTTCAGTTTGCCCTCGATCTGCTGCACCTCGATCTCGAGGCCGACGATGCCGCGCATCTGGGCCGCGATGAAGCGGTCGGGCGCGTCGGACACCGCCCAGGGGCGGGCGCGCGCGGCTTCTTGCTGGGTCGTCAGTGCCTCGATCTGCGGGCGCAGGAAGTCGAGGCTGTCATCCAGCCGCGCGGGGCCGCGCACCTGCACCATCGCATAGTTCCAGGTCGGCACGACGCGGCCATGTTCGGCCTTGCTGGGATAGAGATCCGGGCTGACATAGGCATCACCCGGCTGGAACACCACCAGCACCTGCGGCGACGCGCCCAGTTCGGCCAGCTGCGGATTGGCCCGCGCCAGATGGGCCCGCAGCAGGGTCTTGTCGCCGTCCTGCACCAGCAGGAACGGCAGCGCATTGGCCATGGCCCCGCCCGGCCCGGCGGTAATCAGAAGACCCAGCGGGAATGCCGCGATCAGGTCTTGCAGCCGGGCACGGTCCTGTTCGGCAAAGGCGGGCGGGACATACATGCTCAGCCCCTGGGCTGCAGGAAGAAGGCCGCGATCCGCTCGGCGATGGCCTGCGACTGGTTTGGCTGGCCCAGGCGCGCGCGGGCGGCCTGCATCAGCGGGTCGGGCACGACGCCCTTGCCGCGCGTATCCATCAGCCCCTCGACGAAGGCATCGCGGAATTCGGGGTGGGCCTGCACGGTGAAGGCACGGTCGCCATAGACCAGCGCCGCATTCTCGCAAAAATCGTTGCAGGCGGCGACATCGGCGCCCTCGGGGCGGGTGACCACCTGATCCTGATGCCAGGCGTTCAGGGTGATCTTCTCGCCGCCGAAATCGTAATCCTGCGCGCCGACGGCCCAGCCGCCGGGGAATTTTTCGACCTTGCCGCCCATCGCCTGCGCGATGATCTGGTGACCGAAACAAATGCCGACCAGCGGCACCTTCGCGGCCATCGCGGTGCGGATGAACGCCTCGAGCCGCGGGATGAACGCGTGGTCCTCGTAGGCGCCGTGACGCGAGCCGGTAATCAGCCAGCCTTCGCACTCATGCACGTCTTCGGGAAACTCCATCTCTTCGACGTGGTAGCGCCGGAAGGTCAGGCCGCGCCCGGCCAGAAGGGTTTCGAACATGTCGGGGTAGTCGCCCGCCTCCGCCCGAAGAATGTCGGGGGATTGGCCGGTTTGCAGGATGCCGATCAGCATTTTCGTCTCTTTGCTTGGATAGGGGAAGCCTAGCGGGCGATGCCCGGGGCGGCAAGGGGGGACGGGCGCGCGGCGGCGCTGTCACGGGGGATATGCAAAAGGCCCGCGTTTTCGGCGGGCCTGTGCGCGGATTTGCAGGGCTGCGGCGTTCAGGCCGAATGCGCACCGGCGGCCAGCGCCGCGACATGCTCCAGCACCTCGGGCACGGGCTTGCCCTCGCCGATCAGCTTGACGATGGCCGAGCCCACGACGCAGCCATCGGCCACGCCCGCGATGGTGCGCGCCGCCTCGGGGGTGGTGATGCCGAAGCCCACGATCACCGGCAGGTCGGTTTGCGCCTTGATCCGCGCGACCTCGGGGCCGACTTCGGTCGCCTGTGCGGCCGCAGCCCCCGTGATCCCGGTGACCGAGACATAATAGACAAAGCCCGAGGTGTTCTGCAGCACCTTCGGGAGGCGCTTGTCATCGGTGGTGGGGGTGGCCAGGCGGATGAAATTGATCCCGGCCGCCTGCGCGGGGATGCACAGCTCGGCGTCTTCCTCGGGGGGCAGATCGACGACGATCAGCCCGTCGATGCCCGCCGCGCTTGCATCCGCCAGAAACCGGTCGACGCCGCGGTTATAGATCGGGTTGTAATAGCCCATCATCACGATCGGCGTGGTGTCGTCGGTCTTGCGGAAGTCGCGCACCATCTGCAGCGTCTTTTCCAGCGTCTGCCCGCCATCGAGCGCGCGTTGGCCGGCCAGCTGGATCGTCGGGCCATCGGCCATCGGGTCGGTGAAGGGCATGCCCAGTTCGATGATGTCCACCCCCGCGCCCGGCAGGCCCTGCATCACTGCGGCCGAGGTTTCCAGATCCGGGTCGCCCGCCATGATATAGGCGACGAAGGCCTTGCGGCCTTGGGCGGTCAGCGCGGCGAATTTGGCGTCGATGCGGGTCATGGGGCGTTCCTTCGGAAATATCCCCAGCGGTTTGCGGTATGGGCGCCGGAAAATCAAGGCGCAAAGGGGGGCGGACCGGGCGCTTGCCTTGCCATGTGACGCCTGCACGCGTAAGAGGCGGCCAAAGCGCCGCGTTCGGGATGCAAAGGGGAAGATCATGGGTTTCAAGATGGGGATTGTGGGGCTGCCGAACGTGGGCAAGTCCACGCTGTTCAACGCGCTGACCAAGACCGCCGCCGCGCAGGCCGCCAACTTCCCCTTCTGCACGATCGAACCCAACGTGGGTGAGGTCGCGGTGCCCGATCCGCGTCTGGACAAGCTGGCCGAGATTGCGGGCTCCAAGCAGATCATCCCGACGCGGATGACCTTTGTCGACATCGCCGGTCTGGTGAAAGGCGCCTCGAAGGGCGAAGGGCTGGGCAACCAGTTCCTGGCCAATATCCGCGAGGTGGACGCGATCGCCCATGTGCTGCGCTGCTTTGAAGACGGCGATGTGACCCACGTCGAGGGCCGCGTCGATCCGGTGGCCGATGCCGAAACCATCGAGACCGAGCTGATGATTGCCGACATGGAAAGCATCGAGAAACGTCTGGCGAACCTGGCGCGCAAGCTCAAGGGCGGCGACAAGGAAGCGGCCGAGCAGGAAAAACTGCTGAAGGCGGCGCTGGCCGCGCTGGAATCTGGCAAGCCCGCGCGCACCGTTCAGGTGGCCGAGGATGAACGCAAGCAGTGGAACATGTTGCAGCTGCTGACCGCGAAACCCGTGCTGTTCGTGTGCAACGTCGAAGAGGAAAGCGCCGCTTCGGGCAACAGCCAGTCGGCGCGTGTGGCCGAAATGGCCGCGGCGCAGGGCGCGGCCTCGGTGGTGATCTCGGCCAAGATCGAGGAAGAGATCAGCCAGCTTGACGACGAAGAGGCCGAGATGTTCCTGGGCGAGATGGGGCTGGAAGAGGCGGGTCTGGACCGTCTGATCCGCGCCGGTCACACCCTGCTGGGTCTGCAGACCTATTTCACCGTCGGCCCGAAAGAAGCCCGCGCCTGGACGATCCGCAAGGGCACGCTGGCGCCGGCCGCCGCAGGCGTCATCCACGGCGATTTCGAGCGCGGTTTCATCCGCGCCGAAACCATCGCCTATGACGATTACGTCGCCTACAAGGGCGAGGCGGGCGCAAAAGAGGCGGGCAAGTTCCGCGTCGAGGGCAAGACCTACGAGGTCAAGGACGGCGACGTCCTGCACTTCCTGTTCAACGCGTAAGAGCACGATTGACGCGGGTCGCACGCGGGCAGTAGCCTGTGTGCATGAGCCAATTTGCAACCGAATTTCTTGTTCCAAAATCCTTTGGGACGCCCCAGTTTGTGGCCCAGGTCATTGCTTGGCTGCGCGGGGCCAAACAGGTGTGTCAACTGTTCGAAGGCAACGCCCCCGCCGATCTGGGCGATGATGATACCCGGCTGGCCCATGACGCCGAATCCCTGCAGCTGCGCACGTTGCGGCGTGATGCGGACTGGCTCGCGACGGGCTGCCGCAATGACTATGCCGACCCGGAGGGGCGGCTGTGGCGCACCGAAGCCGTGCTGCGCGCCTTACCCGGGCGCGGGAATATCTTGCGGGTGCGGGCGCAATGCCTGGCCGTTGAAACGCTGGCGCGGCTCGAGGTGCCCAAGCGCACGCATCTGATCCGGATGATCCTGGAAGACGGGCAGGTGATTGCGGACGGTGCGTTCACGCCTGCGCTTGGGCCGCACCTGCTGTCCGATGACGCCGCGGGCCTGGCGCTGGCCGAGCAGATCGTGACGGGCAAGGCCACGCAGTATCTGCCGACGGTCTACATCTCGGCCACGGATGCCGGGCGCTGGGTGCTGGAACGGCGGGCCATCAACGCGCTGGCGCGCGATCTGGCCGGGGTGGCACATGTGGTGTGTGAACCCTCGCGTGATTTTTCTTTCCGACTGCGCGATCAGGTCGGGGGCGAGAACGTCTATAATGGCACGATCGGTATTGCCTTGCCGGGAGGCGGTTTCGTGCAGCGCGCCTATCTTGGCTGGTCGATCCCGGATGCGCAGGCCTTGGTGCAGCGGGTCAAGGCGGCGGCGGTGACAATCCGCAGCCAGATGCCTACAGCCGGTGGTTGGGACTGGCTTGATCTGCAGGATGCAATTCTGAAACAGCAGCGCGAGGTGGATCGCAACCGCCTGTCGGATGTGGAAAACGAGCAGCTCTGGCAAGAAGAACTGGCGCTGAAAGAGGCGCAGATCCAGGAACTGCAGGCCGAATTGCAAGACCTGCGCCAGCCTCGGAGCGTCGAAGCAGTGGCCTCGGGTATCGGCCCGTCACTGGCGCGCGCGCTCAAGCCTGAAATCTACTCCGGTGAATTCGCGGATCGGATGCGTGCGGCCATGGATTTTTGTATTGAAAGGGGTCCAGATGCCGGTTGGGACAAACGTAGCCTTGCGGTTTTCGAAGAGATTTTGGACGCAACCGCCCCTTCGCCAGAGCTGAACGAGCTGCGCGAAGATTTGAAGCGCACAACGCGCGATGGGGCACGGATGAATGCCGAACTGAAGAAACTTCTGGCGCGGCATGGGTTTATGCACAAATATGACAATAAGCATTCGCGGATGGAACCCGGGCCTGATTATCCCGGCCTCGAATCGGTCACCTTAATGAAGACTCCTGGCGACCGGCGGGGGTTGGATAATATCTGCAGCCAGATCGAGAAAAACCTAGGCTCAGGACCCATTAATCGGCTTGCGGTGCCACTGGCGGCGTGATTCACGCTCTCCAACTACAGGAGGGTGTGGTGAGCAATCTTTTCTGGCTGAGCGACGAGCAGATGGCACGGCTCGAGCCGTTCTTTCCGAAGAGCCATGGCCGCCCACGGGTCGATGATCGTCGTGTTCTGAGCGGGATA
>DKFM01000013.1 GCA_002452815.1 Rhodobacteraceae bacterium UBA6796 | reverse complement strand
TCCGTTCAAACTTTGCCTTTGCCATAATGGCCTCCTGTATCGTGTGATCGCGAAGGAGGCGCCGGGGTTTCCCCCGACGCCCGGATCCTTACGCGTATTTCTTCTGGATCTCGTCCGAGATGTTCTGCGGCACGGCGTCGTAATGGTCGAAGCTCATCGAGAACACGGCGCGGCCCGAGGACATCGAGCGCAGGTTGTTGATGTAGCCGAACATGTTGGCCAGCGGCACCATGGCCGAGATCACGTTGGCGTTGCCGCGCGTGTCCTGACCCTGAACCATGCCCCGACGCGAGGTCAGGTCGCCGATGATGCCACCGGTGTATTCTTCCGGGGTCACCACTTCGACTTTCATGATCGGCTCGAGCAGCTTCGCGCCGGCCTTTTTCAGACCTTCACGCATCGCCGCACGGGCCGCGATTTCGAACGCCAGCACCGACGAGTCGACGTCATGGAAGGCACCGTCGATCAGAGCGACCTTGAAGTCGATAACCGGGAAGCCAGCCAGCGGGCCCGAGTCCATGACGGACTTGATGCCTTTTTCGACGCCGGGGATGTATTCCTTCGGAACCGCACCGCCCACGATCTTCGATTCGAACGAATAGCCTTCGCCCACTTCGGTCGGGGTGATGATCAGCTTCACGCGCGCGAACTGGCCGGTACCACCCGACTGTTTCTTGTGCGTGTAGTCGATTTCGGCTTCGCGCGAGATGGTCTCGCGGTAGGCCACCTGCGGCGCACCGATGTTCGCCTCGACCTTGAACTCGCGCTTCATGCGGTCGACCAGGATGTCGAGGTGAAGTTCGCCCATGCCCTTCATGATGGTCTGACCCGATTCGAAATCGGTTTCGACGCGGAACGACGGGTCTTCGGCCGAGAGACGTGCAAGCGCGAGGCCCATCTTCTCTTGGTCGGCTTTCGACTTCGGCTCCACGGCGATCTCGATCACCGGCTCGGGGAAGGTCATCGTTTCCAGAACGACCGGCTTGGCCACGTCGCACAGGGTGTCGCCGGTGGTGGTCTCTTTCAGACCGGCCAGCGCGATGATGTCGCCCGCATAGGCTTCTTCGATCTCTTCGCGGTTGATCGAGTGCATCATCATCATACGACCGACGCGCTCTTTCTTGCCTTTGGTGGCGTTGAGGATCTGGTCACCCTTTTTCACCACGCCCGAATAGATCCGGGTGAAGGTCAGCGAACCGACGAAGGGGTCGTTCATGATCTTGAACGCCAGAGCCGAGAAGGGCTCTTCGTCCGAGGCATGACGCTCGATGTTACGGGTTTCCGTCTCGTCGCCCGGGGCGAAACCGACATAGGCCGGCACGTCCAGCGGGCTCGGCAGATAGTCGATCACGGCGTTCAGCAGCGGCTGCACACCTTTGTTCTTGAACGCCGAACCGGCGGTCACCGGCACGAAGGACATCGACAGCGTGCCCTTGCGGATCAGCTTGTGCAGCGTTTCCACGTCGGGTTCGTTGCCTTCAAGGTAGGCTTCCATCGCCGCGTCGTCCTGCTCGACGGCAAGCTCGACGAGGTTGGCGCGCCACTCGTTGGCAACGTCCTGAAGCTCGGCGCGGATCGGTTGACGGACCCACGAGGCACCCAGGTCTTCGCCCTGGTAGACCCATTCTTCCATGGTCACGAGGTCAACGATACCTTCCAGCTTGTCCTCGGCACCGATCGGCAGGGCGATCGGGCACGGGGTCGCGCCGGTGCGGTCCTTGATCATCTTCACACAGTTGAAGAAGTCAGCGCCGATCTTGTCCATCTTGTTGACGAACACGATCCGCGGAACCTTGTAGCGGTCAGCCTGACGCCACACGGTTTCGGTCTGCGGCTCGACGCCAGCGTTGGCGTCCAGCAGACAGACGGCACCGTCGAGCACCGCGAGCGAACGTTCGACTTCGATGGTGAAGTCGACGTGGCCGGGGGTGTCGATGATGTTGAAGCGGAACTTCGTGTCCGAAGTGCCCTCGGCGGTCGGATCTTCCTGGCGCTGCCAGAAAGTGGTCGTCGCGGCCGAGGTGATGGTGATCCCGCGTTCCTGTTCCTGCTCCATCCAGTCCATCGTCGCGGCGCCGTCGTGGACTTCGCCGATCTTGTGGGACTTGCCGGTGTAGTAGAGGATGCGTTCGGTCGTCGTGGTCTTGCCCGCGTCGATGTGGGCCATGATGCCGAAGTTGCGATAGCGGGTCAGCGGATAGGCGCGTGCCATTTCGTGGGCTCCTGTTACCAGCGGTAATGGCTGAACGCTTTGTTCGCGTCGGCCATCTTGTGGGTGTCTTCGCGCTTCTTCACAGCCGAACCGCGCGAGTTCACGGCGTCAAGCAGCTCGCCAGCGAGACGCTCTTCCATCGTGTTTTCGTTGCGGTTCTTCGCGGCGGTGATCAGCCAGCGGATCGCCAGGGCTTCGCGACGGGTCGGACGAACCTCGACCGGCACCTGGTAGGTGGCACCACCCACACGACGCGAACGCACTTCGACCGAAGGCTTCACGTTGTCGAGGGCTTCGTGGAACACTTCGATCGGCTCGCGCTTCAGCTTGCCCTCGACGCGCTCCAGCGCGCTGTAGACGATGCGTTCGGCGGCCGATTTCTTGCCGTCGATCATCAGGTTGTTCATGAATTTGGTCAGAACGCGGTCACCGAACTTGGCGTCCGGCAGAACTTCGCGTTTCTCAGCGGCGTGACGACGAGACATCTGTCGATCTCCTTATTTCGGACGCTTCGCGCCGTATTTCGAACGGCGTTGACGACGATCTTTAACACCTTGGGTATCCAGCACACCGCGCAGGATGTGGTAACGGACACCCGGAAGGTCTTTCACCCGGCCGCCACGGATCAGAACCACGGAGTGTTCCTGAAGGTTGTGCTTTTCGCCCGGGATATAGGAGATGACCTCGAAGCCATTGGTCAGGCGCACCTTGGCGACCTTACGCATAGCCGAGTTCGGTTTCTTCGGAGTCGTCGTGTAGACGCGCGTGCACACGCCACGTTTTTGCGGGCACGACTGGAGGTGCTGCGACTTGGAGCGCTGCACCTTGGGCTGCCGCGGCTTGCGGATCAGCTGTTGGATGGTAGGCATACCGGTTCCCCGTATTTGCTCTGTCAATACTCGCACCCAATAGCCCGGGTGCGCCACTTCTCGACGGCGCCTTGCGCCTATCGCAAAACGCCAAACCGCATTGCACCCCCTCCGAAAAGGCGGCGAATGCGTTGAAATCCAGAGGATCGAGGCTATAGGGCCCGGATCGTGACCACTGAAGTTCGGCTACCCTGCGGACACACTGCGCCCGTCGGGTAGCGGCGCTATAGGGGGAGTCGCGGGGCTTGTCAACTGCGCCGCCCCGTCAGCCCCCGCCCCCGCGCAAGCCACGGTGCCAGCTGACCCGCGAAGATCGCATGCAGCGCCCAGGCCAGGGTCAGCATGAACAGCGCCGCAAAGACCGCATCCGAGGCGAAATGGCGCCCGGTGCCGACCCGCTGCACGATGACAAAGATCGGGATGAACACGGCCACGACCCGCCCGTAGATTACCAACCACCGGGCCAGCCGGGCGCGCCAGAAGCTCAGCGCCAGCCACAAGCAGATGCCCAGAACCACCGCCGCCGCCACCTCGCCCGAGACGAAGGAACAGTTCGCGCTGCACTGATCGGCGAATTGCCCGGCGGGGGTAAACAGCCGGTCGCCGCCGAATTCGGTCACATTGGCAGGCCGCGCCCGGCCCGACTGCGCCTTGAGAAAGCCGTTCACCAGCAAAAGCGGCCCCAGCAGATACAACGTGAAGACAAACCCCCAGACCCGCGCAGGCAGATCCAGCACCGGGCGATTGCGGGCAAGCGCGCGCCACAGCGCGAAAGGTGTGGCCAGGAAGACAAGGATCGACACATCCCAAAGCCGCTGACGCAGGAATTCCCACATCCAGCGGTCTGCCAGCGGCGAAAACCCCGCTTCGGGCCCATGCCAGAACAGCCCGGTGATCGCCAGATCAACCCCCGGCGCACCACGAAACAGCGCCAGCGCCACCAGCCATCCGGCGATCAGCCAGCGTCCGGTCATCTGATAGTCAATCTGCGGCATCCAGACACTCCGCCTCAATCACATAGGGGGTCAGCCCCTTGCCCGCCCAGGTTCCCGTGCCGTTCAACACCCCCGCGGGCGGCACCGGCCCGGTCCCGCAATCGACCGGCGCCGTCGCGATCAGCAGAAGCTTGCCGCTAAACCCCGCAGGCAGCGCGAAATTCTGCGCATAGTAATGCTCGGGCCGCCCGTCGGGGCGCGCCGCATAGATCGGCACGCCGCTGTCGCGCCCTGTATAAAACAGATCGGCCAGCACATCCCGGTTGTCGCTCAGCACCGGCAGGCCTTCGGCCCGGGCCAGTGCCAGGATCTGTTCGCTCATCGCCGTGCGTCCCAGATAACGGTGCAGCAGGGTCTGCCCCTTCACCTCGGGCCAGGGCGCCAGAACCGTCAGCACCGGCAGCGCCACCGCGACCAGCAGGTTGACCGCCAGCGCCATCCAGCGCCAGCGCGCGCCCATCACCCAGACCGCCAGAACCGTGCCCGCAAAATAGGTCGCCACCGCCCAGTTGGCATAGGCCTTGCCCAGCAACGATTGCACCAGAACCACCGCCAGGGGCGGCACCGCAAACACCGCCAGCGCCCGCAAGGCCGCAGTGCGCGCCCGCACCAGCCCCCACAGGAAGGCAGCCATGGTCAGCGGACCGAAAACGATGAACTGACTGGCCAGGAACTCGGCCATCGCACCGGGGCGGACATTGGCACCGGTGCGCACCCAGCCGACATTGTCCATCGTATGCTCGACCGTGGTCAGATCATGCGTCAGGTTCCAGGCCACATTGGGTGCGATCACCAGACCGAACCCCAAGGCCATCAGCAGCGCATTGCGCCAGCCGGGCCGCAGAGCGGGCGCCACCAGCACCGCCAGAACCGCGCCGGGAATCAGATAGACGGCGGCATATTTCGCCATGAACGCCGCCCCCGCACAAATCCCCGCGGCAAAGGCGTCGCCTGCGCGCCCGCCCTGCCCCGCGCGCACAAAGAACAGCAACGCCCCCGCATAGAACGGCGCCATCACCGTGTCGGTCGAGATCAGCAATGACCCCAGTGCCACGAAGGGCAGCGTGACATAGATCGCCGCCGTCCAGAGCGCCACCCGGGCATCCGCCAGCCGTGCCGCCAGTGCCGCCAGAATCAGCGCCGTAACCCCGTGCAGCACCGCGCCCGGCATGCGCACCCAGAACGGCGCATCCGACCCGGCCAGATCGGTGACCGCCCGCAGCAGCCAGCCGATCAACGGCGGCTTCGAATAATAGCCGAAGTCGAAATTCTGGCCCCAGAACCAGTATTGCGCCTCGTCTACGAACAGATCGGTGCGGTTGAACGCCAGCGCCACCAGCCGCAGCCCGGTCACCGCCGCAACGACGGCAATCGCAGGCGCGAGCCAGCCGCGCTCAGAACTCGCGGCGGCGCTTGGCATAGATCAGCCACAGGTTGCGGACGTAGATGAACACGCCCAGCCCCTGCCCCAGAATGAAAACCGGGTCCTGACGATAGATCGCATAGCTGAGCAGCATCACCCCGCCCGCCAGCGAGAAATACCAGAACACCACCGGCACCACGGAATCCCGGGCGCGCTCGGATGCGATCCATTGCACCAGGAAGCGCCCGGTGAACATGCCCTGCGCGGCAAAGCCGAAAATCACCCACCACAGTTCGGTCGTGCTGTCGACCTTCAGAACCGTCATCAGCCAATGCATGACTTACTCCGCTTTTTCAGAGGCGAAAACTTCGGTCGGACGCGATTTCTTGCGCCGCTTCAACAGCCATGCGACCCCGGCCAGATCGACAATGCCGACCAGCCCGCGCTGCAGATTGGAATAGTGCGAGCGCCCGCCGCCGCGCGCGCGGTGGCTGACATCGACATGCGCGACCTGCCAGCCATCGCGCGCAAACAGCGCGGGCAGATAGCGGTGCATATGGTCGAAATACGGCAGCGCCAGAAAGGCCTCGCGCCGGAATGCCTTGAGCCCGCAGCCTGTGTCGCGCGTGCCATCCTTCAGGATCCGCGCACGCAGCCCGTTGGCGAATTTCGAGGCGAGTTTCTTTGACAGCGTATCCTGCCGGCCGACACGTTGCCCGGCCACCAGCCCCACGTCACCAGACCCTGCGACCCGAAGCGGCGCCATCAGCCTGGGCAGTTCTTCGGGCGGGTTCTGACCATCGCCATCCAGCGTGCAGATGATCCCCCCGCGCGCCACGCGCACGCCCGAATGCACCGCCGCCGACTGACCGCCCGAACGGTCGTGGCGCAGCACGCGCAACCGCGGCGCCTGCGCCATACGGGCGCGCAAGATCGCCTCCATCCCGTCGTCCGAGGCGTCATCGACCACGATCACCTCGTAATCGCAGACCGGCGCGCAGGCGGCATCAATACCATCCAGCAGCGCCTCGATGTTCGACGCCTCGTTGCGCGCCGGGATCACAATGGAAACTTCCGTCATAGCACCTTCACCGCAGCCGCCCGGACCGGGCCCCTTCTCTTACCCGCAGGTCCAGTTGATGTAAACTCGCAGGGCCGCACGATGGCGGCACCGCCGGTGCCCGCAAGAATTCAACCGAATTTGGCGAAAAGCTTGGAATAGGCCGGTTTCAACCCGCCGCGCGCGGCCAGCGTTGCCGCAACGTCGCCCGCCTCCGCCGCGGCCAGAAACGCCTCGACCGAGGCGACAAAGCCCGCCAACAGCGGCGCATATTCTGCGGCGTCCGCCTCGGGCGCCGGATGGGTCAGGATCTGCGTGGCCAGATAATCAAGCAACCTCGCATCGGCCAGAAGCTGCGCCGCGGCCCCCGAACCGGACGCGCTGTACTCGGTCGTCAGCACCTTCTCCATCGCGGCGTGGTAGTCATTCATCCGGTCCGAAAACCCGATCAGACCATTGCGGGCATGCAGTGCGGCGACCTCATCGCGCACCGCTTCCAGCGTTTCATGCGCCGCCGCCAGATCGCCCGCCGTGGCCTGCGCCGTCGCGCTTTCAATCAACCCGTCCACGGTCTGAAACGTCAGCGGCAGCCCGGCGTCGTCGGCATATTGCGGCGGCGGGGTCTGGCCCCAGCCCGCAGCCAGCCCGTCCCAAGCGGCGTTGAACTTTTCCAGTGCGGACAGGGTTTCCGGGCCTTTCCCCTGATTGCTCAGAAACAGGGCCGCGCGATAGGCGCCATAGGCCCCGCGCAGCTGCACCTCCGCCTCGGTGAAGGGGCTGGCCCCTACGGGCAGGGCCAGCATCACCGCCACAAACGCGACAACAGAGCCGGAAAAAGAGCGCATTGTAAAATCCTCCTGGTGCCGGGACAGGGGCGCGATGACCGGCCGCCATCCCCCGACTATCCTCCGCCGCAACAGGCCCGGCAACGGCAAAATGAAAACCCCGCGCGATCGCTCGCGCGGGGTCATGGCCTGAACCGTCAGGCGAAGATCAGTCGCGGCTTTCCGGCGTTTCGACCGCGCCGAGATCGGCATCGTCGAAGCCCGAAGCAACCGGCGCAGCCAGGGCCGCGGCCGCTTCGGCCTCGGCACGACGGGCCTCGATGACCACGTTGTCGCGTTCGGCTGCGATCTTGCGCACGCGGGCGGTCGCACCACCCGTGCCCGCCGGGATCAGACGACCGACGATCACGTTCTCTTTCAGACCGACCAGCTTGTCGCGCTTGCCCTGAACCGAAGCTTCGGTCAGCACCCGCGTGGTTTCCTGGAACGAGGCCGCCGAGATGAACGAGCGGGTCTGCAGCGAGGCCTTGGTGATGCCCAGCAGAACCGGTTCGCCCACGGCCGGACGCCCACCGCGCGCCTCGACCTTGGCGTTCTCTTCCTCGAACTCGGCCTTGTCGACGTTTTCGCCTTTCAGCAGCGTCGAATCGCCCGAATCCAGGATCTCGATCTTTTGCAGCATCTGGCGAACGATCACCTCGATGTGCTTGTCGTTGATCTTCACGCCCTGCAGACGATACACGTCCTGCACCTCGTCGATGATGTAGCGGGCCAGTTCGCTGATGCCCTGCAGGCGCAGGATGTCATGCGGATCGGCCGGGCCGTCGACGATGAGTTCACCCTTGTTCACCACCTGGCCATCATGGACCATGAGGTGCTTGTCCTTCGGAATCAGGAACTCGTGCGCGGTGCCGTCCGGCTCGGTGATGACCAGACGCTGTTTGCCCTTGGTTTCCTTGCCGAACGACACCGTACCGGTGTACTCCGCCAGCATGCCGGCATCCTTCGGCGCACGGGCTTCGAACAGCTCCGCCACGCGCGGCAGACCACCGGTAATGTCGCGGGTCTTCGCCGACTCCTGCGGGATACGCGCCAGGATCTCACCAACGCCGATCTGCTGGCCATCCTTCACGGTGATCAGCGAGCCGACCTGGAAGGTGATGGCCACCGCGTGATCCGTACCCGCGATCTTCACTTCCTCGCCGTTCTCGTCGAGCAGCTTGACCTGCGGGCGCACGCCCTTGGTACTGCCGGTACTCGAGCGGCGCTTGGAGTCGATGACAACCAGCGTCGACAGACCGGTCACTTCGTCGATCTGCTTGGCGACGGTCGCACCTTCCTCGACATTCTCGAACTTCACCGTCCCGGCGTATTCGGTCACGATCGGGCGGGTGTGCGGATCCCACGTGGCAAGTTGGACACCGGCCTTGACGGTCGCGCCGTCGTCGACGAGCAGCAGCGCGCCATAGGGCAACTTGTGACGCTCGCGCTCACGGCCCATGTCGTCGGCGACCACCACTTCGGCCGAACGCGCAATGACGACCTTCTCGCCCTTCGCGTTGGACACATAGCGCATGTTGCCGGCAAAGCGGATCGTGCCGCCGGACTTGGCTTCGACGCCGCTGGCCGCCGCCGCCCGGGAGGCCGCACCACCGACGTGGAAGGTACGCATGGTCAGCTGGGTACCCGGTTCGCCGATCGACTGCGCAGCGATGACACCCACCGCTTCGCCGGCATTGACCATCGAGCCGCGGCCGAGATCTCGGCCGTAGCACTTGGCGCACAGGC
>DKFM01000001.1 GCA_002452815.1 Rhodobacteraceae bacterium UBA6796 | reverse complement strand
CGGTGTGTCCCGCTTCGGTGAGGGGGTGTTTACGAACTGCCGACGGCATGCGCAAGAGCATTTTTCGTGAAACTGTCATTTTTCTTCAGAAGCCTTTATTTTGCTGGGTGTTTTTTGGGCAAAAAATGAAGGCCGCCATCGCAGGCAGCAGGCATGAAACGCCCGGCTGGTGACGTGGGCCGCGAATCTTGCGACTCGGGCGCTGTGAGTCGCGGCACAACCGCCCCCGAAGCCCCCGTTTTGAGGCGGCCCGGGCATCCGGGCACCGGCGTGCCGGGGCACAAACTTCCCGCACTCCCCTGCCCCCTGGGCATCCCGCAAATGCAAAAGCCGACCCGGTTTCCCGGATCGGCCCTGATGTCATGCATGCCTGTCGTTCAGCGCAGGATGCGGCCCCGCATCTTCCAGATCGCGGGCAGCAACAGCGCCACATAGATCACGTCGATCACCACCGCGAGCAACCAGATCCGGGTCACGATCATCCCCATGCCGATCACCGTGCCGACGAACAGCCCGCCGACCCCCCAACGCGGCACACGCAGCGCCTTGGGCGAAAGCGTTGGTATCCGCGAGATCATCAACAGGCCGACCAGTGCCAGCCAGACCCCAACCAGCCCCGGCATCTGCCGGGTGTCGATCAATCCGGCCAGTTGCAGAAACACCGGCAACAGCGCCAGCATCGCACCCGCAGGCGCCGGCACCCCGGTGAAATGCGTTTTCGACGTCGCCTCGTCGCCACGCATCACGTTGAAGCGCGCCAGTCGCAGGCATCCGGCTGCGGCAAAGACCAGCACCGCGATCCAGCCGAGCGCATTCGCCTCGCCCAGACCGAAACGATAGACCAACAGGCCCGGCGCCACGCCGAAGCACAGGAAATCGGACAGGCTGTCCAGTTCCGCCCCGAAATCGGACGTCGCCCGCAGCCGACGCGCGATCAGCCCGTCAAGCCCGTCGATCACCGCTGCCAGCATCAGCAAGGCCACTGCCAGCTCGAACCGCCCGACCATCGTATAACGGATCGAGGTCAGCCCCAGGCACATGCCCGAAATCGTCACCAGATTGGGCAACAGAAGCAGAAACGGCAGTTGATCCTGACTGCGGCGCACCACCATCTTACCGCACCCCGCCGCTGCGCGCCGCTTCGGTGCCGTGCAGATCGGCCAGAACCGTCTCGCCCGCGATCATCGTCTGACCGATGCACACCAGGGGCTGCACGCCGTCGGGCAGATAGATATCCAGCCGCGAACCGAAGCGGATCAAGCCAAAGCGTTCGCCGGTCATCAGCTCCTGACCTTCGCGCACCTCGCACAGGATGCGCCGCGCCACCAGGCCCGCGATCTGCACCACGCCATAGCTGCGCCCGTCGGCGATCTGCACCGCCATGCCGTTGCGCTCGTTATCGGAACTCGCCTTGTCGAGCGAGGCATTCAGAAACAGCCCCGGGCGGTAGGCAATCTTGGTGATCCGGCCGGCCAGCGGCAGCCGGTTCACATGGCAGTTGAACACCGACATGAACACCGAGATCCGGGTCATCGGCTGATCGCCCAGCCCCAGCTCGACCGGCGGCACCGCGGGTTCCAGCAGCGACACGACACCATCGGCGGGCGAGATCATCAGCCCGTCGCGCGTGGGCGTCACCCGCACCGGATCGCGGAAGAAGTAATAGCACCACACCGTCAGCCCGACGCCGATCCAGCCCAGCGGCTCCCACAGCAGGAACAGGACCAGCGTGATCCCGGCAAAGATCGCGACGAACTTGCGCCCCTCGGGATGCATCGGTTTGACGAAGGTGGACAGCATGGAAACGGACATTGGGCGCCTTTTGATGTGTTTGGCACAGTCCTAGCGCAATGTCGGGCCAAAGCAAACCGCTCTGATCCTCGGCGCGACTGCGGGTGGCATCCGGGCGTGCCTCCGGCGGGAGTATTTCAACCAAGAAGAAGCCCGCGCCTTTTCCTTGGGCAACACACGCATCGTGATGGCAGCCAAAGCACAGCCGCCCGAAATGAAAAACGCGGCCCCGAGGGACCGCGTTTTCCGAAAACATGTCGCGAAGATCAGCGCTTCGAGAACTGGAACGAACGGCGGGCTTTGGCCTTGCCGTATTTCTTCCGTTCGACGACGCGCGAATCGCGGGTCAGGAAGCCGGCGGCTTTCAGCGCGCCGCGCAGGCTGGGTTCATACAGCTGCAGCGCTTTCGAGATACCGTGCTTCACCGCACCGGCCTGCCCCGAAAGGCCACCGCCAGCGACGGTCGCGAAGACGTCGAATTCGCCGACGACGCCAGCAACCTGGAACGGCTGGTTCACGATCAGCTGCAGAACCGGGCGCGCAAAGTAGGTGCCCATTTCCTTGCCGTTGACCACGATTTTACCCGAACCGGGCTTCACCCAGACGCGGGCAACCGCGTCTTTACGCTTGCCGGTCGCGTAGGAACGGCCTTGCGCGTCGCGCTGCGGCGCGCGGGGCGCGTCGGCTTCAACCACGGCGGCGGGGGTGCCGGAAACGGCCGACTTCAGATCGTCGAGGGATTTGATATCGGACATGATTAGCTCCGGGTGTTTTTCGAGTTCAGGACCTTGACGTCCAGAACTTCGGGCTGCTGGGCTTCATGCGGATGCTCGGCACCGGCGTAGACGCGCAGGTTCGACATCTGCTGACGGCCAAGACGGTTGCGCGAGATCATGCGCTCGACAGCCTTGATCACGACGCGCTCGGGGTGGGCGCCTTCCAGCACCTGACGCGCGGTGCGGAACTTGATCCCGCCCGGGTGGCCGGTGTGCCAGTAGTAACGCTTGTCTTCACGCTTGTTGCCGGTCATCTGCACCTTGTCGGCGTTGATGATGATGACATTGTCGCCCATGTCCATGTGCGGCGTGAAGGTCGGTTTGTGCTTGCCACGCAGACGCATGGCAACGATCGTGGCGAGGCGGCCCAGAACGACGCCCTCGGCGTCAATCAGGATCCACTTCTTCTCGATCTCCGCAGGTTTCGCGGTATAGGTTTTCATCTGTGATCGCCCTTTGAAGGGATGTGGAATTCGGATGGCGGCTTTTCGGGGATTTGCGCGACAAAATCAAGCCCCAAGGGGGCAATTTTATTACCAGAAATCAACGTCTTAAAAAATAGGTATTAAAATACCCCAAGAAAACCGCCCCGAGTCATCGCCTATCCTTGCTTCGGCGGGATCGAATAGGTCATCGACGCGCGCGCCACCGGGGCCGCATCGCCATCCGAAAAGATCAGCGCATCCCCCACCGCCAGCACGCGGCCCAGCTTCAGGATGCGCACTCGCGCGATCAGGTCGCGCCCGGCGGCGGGCTTGCGCAGGAAGTCGATGCTGGCGTTGGTCGTCACCGCCAGCGCCACCGGCCCGATCCGGGCCAGAATCGCCAGATAGATGCCGACATCCGCCAGCGCGAACATCGTGGGCCCCGATACCGTGCCCCCCGGGCGCAGGTGCCCATGCCCGACAAGCAGCCGCACGACCAGCTCCTCGCCCACCGTTTCGATGACGAAATCATCGGCCACCTGCGGAAAGGCCTCGGCCAGAAACCGGTCAAGTGACGTAGCGTCCATTTGCAGTTGCATCATTCCTCCCTCAACTCCCTTTCCCTAAGGTTCGATGCAAAGGGAGGATTTGCAATGACCGATCTGGTGGAACTGGAACGACGTGGCGTCGTGGCGCATCTGACGATGAACAGCCCGGGCAGCCTGAACGCGCTGTCGGATGCGATGCTGGCTGCGCTGAAGGCACGGTTTGAGCAGCTGGCAGGTGATGCGGCCGTGAAGGCCGTGGTGCTGAAAGGCGCGGGCAAGGCGTTCTGCGCGGGCCACGATCTGAAGGAAATGCAGGCCGGGCGCGCCGCCCCCGACAAGGGCGCGGCATATTTCGCCGACCTTTTCGCCCGCTGCGCCGAGGTGATGCAGATGATCCCCGCCCTGCCCCAGCCGGTGATCGCCGAGGTGCATGGCATCGCCACGGCCGCCGGTTGCCAGCTGGTTGCCAGCTGTGACATGGCAGTGGCGGCCGAGGGCACGCGGTTTGGCGTGAACGGGGTGAATATCGGGCTGTTCTGCTCGACCCCGATGGTCGCGCTGACGCGCAATGTGCCGCGCAAGGTGGCCTTTGAAATGCTGACCACGGGCGAATTCATCGACACCGTCCGCGCCCGCGAGGTGGGTCTGGTGAACCGGGTGGTGCCGCATGAGGCGCTGGACGCCGAGGCGGCCCGCCTGGCCGAAACCGTCGCCGCCAAACTGAGCGCCGCGGTCAAGATCGGCAAGCGGGCGTTTTATGACCAGATCACGCTCGATCTGGCCGCCGCCTATGAACACACGGCCGCGGTGATGGTGGAAAACATGCTGTGGCGCGACACCGCCGAGGGGCTGCAGGCCTTCATTGAGAAGCGCAAACCCGACTGGGCCGAGTAAGCCCCCGCGCCGGGGGCGCTGCCCCCGGACCCCCGGGATATTTTTCCAGAAAGAAAGGCGCGGCCCGGGTCATCCGGACCGGGGCAGTCCATCCCCCGGTGTCTGCCTCAGCCCAATGTCGCGAGGCTCGGGAAGGTTTCGAGCAGCCAGAAGCTGAGCGCCGAGAAGGCATTGGTCAGGAGCAGCACGCCCACCAGCACCAGAAGCCCACCCATCACCTTTTCGATCAGCCCCATATGGCGCTTGAGACGGTTCATCACACCGATGGCGCGCTGGATGAACAGGGCCGCAAGCAGGAAGGGTATCCCCAGCCCCAGCGCATAGATCGCCAGCAGTCCGGTGCCGCGCACCATGTCGCCGCCCTGCGCCGCGATCGACAGGATCGCGCCCAGTTGCGGGCCGATGCAGGGCGTCCAGCCGAAGGCGAAGGCAAGGCCGAGGACGTAGGCCCCCAGGCTGGAGCCCCCCTGATCGCCGGCATCCAGCCGTGCTTCGCGATCAAGGATGCCGATACGGAACACGCCCAGAAAATGCAGCCCCAGCACGATGATGACCGCCCCCGAGATCCGGCCGAACATCTCCTGATTGCTCAGGAAGAACCGTCCGAAGGCCGAGGCGGCGAAACCCATGATCAGAAAGACGGTCGACAGCCCCAGCACGAAGAACAGCGCCGGCACCACCGCAGCGCCCTTGCCGGTGCGCAGATCGCTCATGCTGACCCCGCCCATATAGGCCAGGTACGGCGGCACGATCGGCAGCACGCAGGGGCTGAGGAAGGACAAAAGCCCCGCCACCAGCGCGACGAGCGCGGCGGGCAGGAA
Source organism: Rhodobacteraceae bacterium UBA6796 (assembly GCA_002452815.1). Classification (GTDB taxonomy): domain Bacteria; phylum Pseudomonadota; class Alphaproteobacteria; order Rhodobacterales; family Rhodobacteraceae; genus Rhodobacter. The sequence continues at coordinate 142,523 of DKFM01000001.1, read as the reverse complement.
GGCGGCGTCGATGAGATCAATTCCGAACATGCCCCCTCCTAGCATTGCATGCGGGCGCCGTCACCCATGCGCCGCTCACATCCCCGGGAACATATTGCCGCGTGGACAAATCGACACAGGGCCGCTAGGGGCGGGGCATGGAGATTGCCGCTGAAATCGACGCCATCGGGCTTTTGTGTCCCCTGCCGGTGCTGCGCCTGCGCAAGGTGCTGGAGGGGCTGGCTCCGGGCGCCGTGGTGCGGCTGCATGCCACCGACGGGGCCAGCTGGATCGACGTTCCGCATTTCTGCGCACAGGCCGGGCATGCGCTGCTGAGCGCAGAGGACGCGGCCGGGCTCAAGACCTATCTGATCTGCCGCGGTTGAGCGCAATGAAAACGCCGGGCACGAGGCCCGGCGTTTCTGCTTTGATCAGCGCGAGAGCGACCACCAGCCGCGCCGCTTGGGTTTGTCATCCTCGGGCTCGGCCTCGGGGGCCTTGGCAGCGGGGGCGTCGATCTCGGCAACTTCGGCCTCGGGGGCCTGCGCCAGCGTGACTTCGGCTGCGACCGGTTCACTTTCAACGCTCGCCGCTTCGGGCGCGACCGTGTCCGTTTCCGGCATCGCTGCGGGCGCTTCGGCGGCGGGCGTCGGCGCCTCTGCGGTCACCGGCACATCGGCTGCGGTTTCGGGCGCAGGCTCTGCCGGAGTTTCAGCCGCCTTCTTGCTGCGCGAGCGCGTCGAGGTCTTCTTCACCGGCGCCTCGCCCTCTTCGCCTTCGGCCGCCTTCTTGCTGCGCGAGCGCGTCGACGTCTTCTTCACCGGCTCTTCGCCGTCGGCCGCGGCCTCGGTCGTCGCAGTCTTGCGCGGACGCGCGCTGCGCGAACGGGTGGTTTTCTTGGGCGCGGGCGCCTCTTCCACGGCAGCTTCGTCGCTCGCCACCTCGGCCGCGGCTTCCGGCGCAGCCTCGCTCACCGTGGCCAGGGCCGCACTCGCTTCGGCGGCCAGAGCGGCCCGCATCGCATCTTCGGCCGCGTCTTCGTCCTCATCGCCCGCGGTGCCTGCTTCCGCGCCCTCCTCGGACGCCTCATCATCACCGCCCTCGGCCTGCTGATCGGCACCATTGGCACCCGACTTCTTCTTGCGCCGACGCCGACGCTTCTTCTTCTTCGGGCCTTCCTCGCCTGCGGGCTGCGCCGCATCGCCGGACTCGTCCGCGGCTTCGGCCTCCTCAGCCTCGTCCTCGTCGATGAAGTCCTCTTCGTCGATCTCTGCCATCAGGCTGGCCGAGGCCGAAACCACCGGGCTCACCACCTCGGGCACGACGCGAGTCGCGGTCTTGAATTTCTCGATCGAGAAATCAGGGCTGACCAGCGACGGATCGGCCTCGATCCGCACCGACATGCCATAGCGTGCCTCGATGCCCGCCACATGCTCGCGCTTGGCGTTCATCAGGTAGTTGGCCACCGCCACCGGACATTTCACCAGCACCTCGCGGGACCGCTTGCGCGTGCCCTCTTCCTCGATCGCGCGCAGAACCTGCAGCGCCAGGCTGTCGTCCGAGCGGATCAGCCCGGTGCCGTGGCAATGCGGGCAGGGCTGCGTGGTCGATTCGATCATACCGGGGCGCAGGCGCTGGCGGCTCATCTCCATCAGGCCGAAGCCCGAGATCCGACCCACCTGAATCCGCGCGCGGTCGGTCTTGAGCTTTTCCTTCATCCGCTTCTCGACGGCGGCGTTGTTCTTGCGCTCTTCCATGTCGATGAAGTCGATGACGATCAGACCGGCCAGGTCGCGCAGGCGCAGCTGGCGTGCCACCTCGTCGGCGGCCTCCAGGTTGGTTTTCAGCGCGGTATCCTCGATCGAGCCTTCTTTCGTGGCCCGGCCCGAGTTCACGTCGATCGCCACCAGCGCTTCGGTCACGCCGATCACGATGTAGCCGCCCGATTTCAACTGCACCACCGGGTTGAACATCGACGCCAGATAGCTTTCGACCTGGAAGCGCGCGAACAGCGGCAGCTGTTCCTGATAATGCACCACGCTGCGGGCATGGGACGGCATGATCATCTTCATGAAGTCCTTGGCCAGACGATAGCCGCGCTCACCCTCGACCAGAACCTCGTCGATCTCTTTCGAATAGAGGTCGCGGATCGAGCGTTTGATCAGATCGCCTTCCTCATAGATCGGCGCGGGGGCGACGGATTTCATCGTCAGCTCGCGGATCTGTTCCCACAGGCGCATCAGATATTCGTAGTCGCGGCGGATTTCGGTGCGGGTGCGCTGGCTGCCGGCGGTGCGGATGATCAGCCCGGCGCCCTGCGGTACCTCCATCTCGGACGCGATTTCCTTCAGCTTCTTGCGGTCGGCCGCGTTGGTGATCTTGCGGCTGATCCCACCACCGCGCGCGGTGTTGGGCATCAGGACGCAATAGCGGCCCGCCAGCGACAGATAGGTGGTCAGCGCGGCGCCCTTGTTGCCGCGTTCCTCCTTGACGACCTGCACCAGCATGATCTGGCGCACCTTGATCACTTCCTGGATCTTGTAGCGGCGCGGACGCGGTTTGCGCGGGGCGCGGATCTCTTCGGTCACATCCTCGTCCGCGACCGATTCGATATCGTCATCGGCGGGGTGATCGTGGTCGTGGTTATCGTCTTCGGCCTCTTCGGCGTCCTGCACGGGCTCGCTCGACACCTCGGGCAGTTCCGGCATGTCGGCAGGCGCCTGCTCTGCAACTTCCGGCGCGGCTTCGGCCTCAACCGGGGTTCCGGCCTCTGCCTCCACAACTTCCGGCGCCTCGGTCACCTCGGCCTCGGGATCAAGCACCGCCATGCCCGGAATGTCTTCGGAACGGACGACGGCATCGGCATCGCTCGCCTTCTCAGGCTTGGCCGAGCTGCGCGAGCGCGAGCGCGACCGGCGCGAGCTGCGCGATTTTTCCTCGGCCTCCTCGGCCTCGGCATAGGCGCGCTCTTCCTCCAGCAGCGCCTGACGGTCGGCAACCGGGATCTGGTAATAATCCGGGTGAATTTCCGCGAAGGCGAGGAACCCGTGACGGTTGCCGCCATAATCGACAAAAGCGGCCTGGAGCGAAGGCTCCACCCGCGTCACTTTTGCCAGATAGATGTTCCCGGCCAGTTGCCGTTTGTTGATGGTTTCAAAGTCGAACTCCTCGACCTTGTTGCCGTCCACCACCACAACGCGGGTCTCTTCCGCATGGGTGGCATCGATAAGCATTTTCTTTGCCATTAATCCTGTTTCCACACGTCCGACGGCGCCTGACCCTTGCGGGGGCGGCGCCACAGACATGGTTTTTCGTTGAGGCGAGCTTGCGCAAAGCCGTGCAGGCGGCGGCGGCCAAAGGCCCGCCCGTCATCACCTGCCCCAAACTCTCACGCGTCATCGCGGTTCTTTCCCAAGCGCGGGCAAAGCCCGTCACCCATCTGAAAACCTCTGGCTTTTCAAAGCCTTGGAGGCAAACTTGCGGTCTTTCGACCAATCGGTTGACCCGGCCCCAGATGCGCCATCGCGCGATCTTTACGGTCCGAAAATCAGCGAATTCCGTGGGCAAAACCGCAATAATCTACGGTTCACCGACATGTTGACGACAATAGACCCGCCATCCGCCCAAAGACAATCGGTTTTTCGTAAAGTAAAAGTTAATGCCCAAGGCCCCTCAGAGGGCGCGCTCACAAGAGCAGGCGCTCGGCTTCATCCATCAGCCGGACAACCTCGTCGTCCGAAGTCTGCCCGAAGTCGACGTAATGCGCGCCAACCGCGATGAGCGCCCGCGGCCGGAGCGGGCACACAACCTCATCGACCCCGGCGCGCAACTCTTCAAGCGTATCGGGTGCCGCGACCGGCACTGCCAACACCAGCCGCGCGGGCTTTCGCAGCCGCACCGCCTGCAACGAGGCGCGCATCGTCGCCCCGGTCGCAATGCCGTCATCCACGACAATGACCGTGCGCCCCTCGACCGGGACGGACACGCGATCCTTCAGGTAAAAGGCACGACGACGGCGGATCTCGGCCAGTTGCACCTGGGCCAGACGGTCAAGATCCTCTCGTGACAACCCGGCATGTGCGACAACGGCCTCGTTGATCGCCAATTGCGGGTGATCGCCGTTCACGATCGCCGCCGCGGCAAGTTCGGGCTGATGCGGCAGGCCGATCTTGCGCACCATCACCAGATCCATCGGCGCATGCAGCGCCCGCGCCACCTCGATCGCCACGGGCACCCCGCCGCGCGGCAACGCCAGAACGACCGGATCCTTGTAGCCCTTTGCCGCAAGCTCGGCGGCAAGTGCCTTTCCAGCCTCGGTGCGATCCGCAAATCTGGTCATGTCCCATCCCCCGCGCGCCGCAGATGTTGCTCGAACCAATCCCCGGCAAGCGCGACCACCTGTTCCAGCGCCCCGGGTTCCTCGAACAGATGGGTGGCCCCCGGCACGATGCGCAGCGACCACGGCGCCGACAACTGCTCGGCCGCCGCCTTGTTCAGACCCAGCACCTGATAATCGCGGCCACCCACGATCAACAGCACCGGCGCCCTGACCTGCGCCAGCATATCGCCAGCCAGATCCGGGCGTCCGCCCCGCGAAACCACCGCAGCGATCTCCGAGGGCACCCGCGCCGCCGCGACAAGCGCCGCCGCCGCCCCGGTGCTTGCCCCGAACAGCCCGATCGGCAGATCGGGAATATCCGGGTTGCCCCGCACCCATTCGATCGCCTCGATCATCCGCGTGCTCAGCAATGCGATGTCGAACACATTGGCACGATCCAGCGTCTCTTCCTCTGTCAGCAGATCGAACAGCAGCGTGGCAATGGCGCGCTTACCCAGTTTCTCGGCGACGAAATTGTTGCGGATACTGCGATGACTGCTGCCGGCGCCATGGGCAAAGACGACCAGCCCCAGCGCACCGGGCGGAAGGCGCAAAACCCCTTCAAGCCCCTTCTCCCCGACCGAAACGATCCGTCCATCCGATACGAAACCAGACATCCGCACCTCCACAGCACTGCGTTTCAAGACCGCAATGCCGTGTCAGTATCTACGCAAAGTCCCCTTGCGGCATTGACGCCCGTCAAATCCCGGAAGGGGGCGATGCCCCCTGCCCGGCCCGCAGGTGCACCCTCAGATGTAATCCTGACGCGACAGCCCGTATTTCGCCATCTTCTCATTCAGCGTCCGGCGCGGCAGGCACAGCTCCTCCATCACCGCGGTGATCGCCCCCTTGTGGCGCCGCATCGTGTTGTCGATCAGCATCTTCTCGAAGCTTTCGACATATTCCTTCAGCGGCTTGCCCTCGGTCGTCATCGCGGGGCCCGTCTCTTCGTTGTCGGCCATCAGCAAGGACGCGATCGAGCCAGATCCCCGACGCGACTGCAGCACCGCCCGCTCGGCCACGTTGATCAGCTGGCGCACATTGCCCGGCCAGGGCGCCTGCAACAGTTGTGCCGCTTCCTGCGCGGTGACCTCGGGCGCATCGCAACCGTATTCCTCGGCGAATTGCTCGGACATGCGGGTGAACAGCGTCAGGATATCCTCGCCGCGCGCGCGCAGCGGCGGCAGCGTGATCTTCAGCGCGGCCAGCCGGAAGAACAGATCGGGGCGCAGCGCATCCTCGACCGTGCGGCCCTCGCCATGGGCGTTGCAGATCGCGATGATCCGGGTTTCCGCAGGCGTGCCCTGATCGTTGATGAACTGCAAGAGCCGCGCCTGCAACGGCTGGCTCAGCGCCTCGATATCTTCCAGACACAGCGTGCCACCCCGCGCCTCTTCGACCAAGGGCAGCGCGCCACCCTCTTCGACCGGACCGAACAGCTTGGCCGCCAGCGCCTCTTCGGCGTAGGCCGCGCAGCTGATGACCACGAATTTCTTGCCCGCCCGCGGCCCGGTCGCATGCAACGCATGCGCGACCAGCGTCTTGCCCGTGCCGGTTTCGCCGTCGATCAGAACGTGACCGTCCGCCTGGCTCAGATCCAGGATATCCTCGCGCAGCCGCTCCATCGGGGCCGAAGTGCCGATCAGCTTGCCCATGACCTGCGCGCCTTCGGCCAGATCCCGGCGCAGCGCCCGGTTATCCAGCGTCATCCGCCGCGCCTGGGTCGCGCGCTTGGCCAGTTCGGTCATCCGGTCGGGGTTGAAGGGCTTCTCCATGAAATCCATCGCGCCCAGCCGCATCGCCTCGACCGCCATCGGCACGTCGCCATGCCCGGTAATCATAATCACCGGCAGCCCGGAATCGAGCCCCATCAGACGTTTCAGAAACGCCATCCCGTCCATCCCGGGCATGCGGATATCGGAAATCACCACACCGGGCCAATCGGTCCCGATCACCTTGAGCGCATCTTCCGCACAAGCATAGGTTTCAGTGTCGAAGCCCGAGAGCGCCAGCCACTGGCTGACCGATTGGCGCATGTCTTCCTCGTCATCGACGATCGCCACTTTCATCATCCGAGCCATATTCTACTCCGCTGCTCTTACGCCGGGTTTCCCGGCCGTCTTGTCCTTTTCCGAAATCAGGGGAAGCTGCATTTCGAACACGGCCCCGCTGCCTTCGGCATTATAGGCGGTCAGCCGACCGCCAAAATCGCTCACGATCGAGGACGAAATGGCCAGCCCGAGCCCGGTGCCTTCCCCGGGTTTCTTGGTGGTCCAGAACGGCTCGAACAACTTGTCCAGATCGGTGATGCCCGGGCCATTGTCACGCAGGCTCAGCACCGCCGTCTCGCCCGCCGTCAGCAAAATCTCGATCTGCGGATCGGCCACGGTCTTCGTCGCATCCAGCGCATTGCGCAGCAGGTTGATGATGACCTGCTCCAGCCGGATACGGTCGGCCATCACCATCACCGGGCCACGCGCCAGCACGCGCGAGATATGCACCGTGCGGGCACGCAATTGCGGCTCCATCATCGCCAGGGCGGAACTTATCGCGGCGCGCAGATCGACAGGCTCGAACGCCTCGCCGCCCTTGCGGGCATAGGATTTCAGCTGCCGGGTGATCGCCCCCATCCGCTCGATCAGATCGTCGATGCGCTGGAACGAGGACAGCGCCTCTTCGGTGCGCGCGCGCTGCAACAGCAACCGCGCCCCCGCCAGATAGGTCTTCATCGCGGCCAAGGGCTGGTTCAGCTCGTGGCTGACCGCGGCCGACATCTCGCCCAAGGCCGCCAGCTTGGACGACTGCGCCAGGGTCTGCTCGGCCACCGCCAGATCCTTCTGCACCCGTTCACGTTCGGCGATCTCGCGCGACAGCCGCGCGTTCAGCGCCCGCAATTCAACCGATTCGCGCCGATAGGCCGCCGATTGCACCCGCGCCCGTCGCGACAGCAGATAGAACGCCGCCGCCAGCACGATGGCAAAGCCCATTATTTCCATCGCCAGCACGGCATTCACCCGCTCGCGCACCGAATCGTAGCTGGTGAACGCCACCATCCGCCAGCCCCGGAACGGAATCCGGGTTTCGGTGCGCATCACCGCCATGCCCCGCAGATAGGCATCGGGCGGATCGTTGGCCCAGTCGGCCGTCGCCTGCAGCGCGCGCTGGATCGCGGTCGGCGCGGAACGTGCGCTCAGCGCCTCGGCCATCGTCAGCCCGCGCCACTTCGGCTCGGTCGTCAGGATGATGTGGCCCTCGCTGTCGGTCACCGCCACCGCATCCGAAATCCCCGCCCAGGAGCGTTCGAATTTCGCCAGCTCGGCCTCGACGACGATCACGCCCACCACCTTGCCCTCGGAAACCAGCGCCCGGGAATAGTTGAACCCGGTGCCCCCGGTTTCGCGCGTGGTTGCGGTGAAGATCGTCTCGCGCGAGCGCTGCGCCTCGACGAAGAAGGGCGCGGTCGCATAAGAGGTGCCGATCAGGTTCCGGTTGGTAGAGGCCACCGTGCGCCCGCTCAGGTCAAGCAGCCGGATCGAGGCCGCCGCAATATCCTCGCGCGCGGAAATCAGCGTGGCCGAGGTCTTCGAGAAATCGCCCGATTCCAGCGCGCTGGTCAGTGCCGGATCGCGCGCCAGCAACAGCGGCACGACACTGGTGCGCTGCAACTCGCTGATAATATTACCGGTGTAAAGCGCCAGACGCAGCTCGGTCCGCACCCGGGTGGTCTCGGCAAAGCGGTCGGTCAGCCAGGCATTGGTGACCCAGATCACCGCGACGGCCAGCGCCAGAATGCCGCCCACCGCAAGGCGGGCAACCCAGCCCCCCCGGCGTTTCGGCTCGGGCGGGCTCAGAAGATCAGGGATGCGCGGGGTCACGACCATGGCGTGAATTTAAGTCATGCGCCCCGGCGCAACAAGCCGCGTTGCTCAGGCCTGCGCCATGACCCCGGTCAACGCGCGGAAAAGCGCCGCCCCGTCGGCGCCGCCCTGCGCGGCCTCGATCGCACGTTCGGGGTGGGGCATCATGCCCAGCACCCGGCGGTTCGCACTCAGCACGCCGGCGATATCGGCCATCGACCCGTTCGGGTTGTCGACATAGCGGAAGGCCACACGATCTTCGCCTTCCAGCCGGGCCAGGCCCTCGGCGTCGATGGTGAAATTGCCGTCGTGATGGGCGATCGGGAAGACCACCTCGTCGCCCTTGGCATAGGCGCTGGTGAACACGCTGTCAGCCGTCGCCACCCGCAGCGCCTGCGGCTTGCAGACGAACTTCAGCCCGGCATTGCGCATCAGCGCGCCCGGCAGCAGGCCCATCTCGGTCAGCACCTGAAAACCGTTGCAGATCCCGATCACATAGCCGCCCCGACCCGCGAAATCCGCCACGGCCTGCCCGATGGGCGAACGCGAGGCAATCGCGCCGCAGCGCAGATAATCACCATAGGAAAACCCGCCCGGAACGCCGATCACATCGACCCCCGCAGGCAGCGCGGTTTCCTTGTGCCAGACCCGCACCACCTCGGCCCCGGCCTTTTCAAAAGCCACGGCCAGATCGCGGTCGCAGTTCGACCCGGGGAAGGTGATGACAGCGGCTTTCATGGCGTAACTCCTTTGTGGCCGGGCGCGGGGCCCACCAAAGGCGGCATCGTGGCCGCCCCTGGTGGCGTGTTGTTCAGGCGTAGCAGCCCACGCGCACCCATTTCTTTTCGCTTTTCTGCTGGCAGTAAATGCATCCGTTATGTGCGACGCATTTCTCGAATTCTTTCAGATCGTCCGGCTTGACCGGCACGAACCGCGCTGCAACCAGGTCAAGTTCGGCTGCCAGATCGACCGCAACATCCTTTTCATCAGACATCTATCGTCTCCCTCATGTTGGACTGGAACATCCGAACTAGAGACAGATCCTGCCGGTATGGCAAGACCTGGCATCCCGGGCGCATCCTCAGGCGATCTCGATCGTGTATTTCTCGATCACCGTGTTGGCGAGCAGCTTTTCGCACATCTGGCGCACTTCGGCCTCGGCCGCAGCCTTGTCGGCCGCCGCCAGATCCAGCTCGATCACCTTGCCTTGCCGCACGGCCTCGACGCCGCCGAACCCCAGATGGCCGAGCGCATGGCGCACCGCCTCACCCTGCGGGTCCAGAACGCCGTCTTTCAGCATGACATGAACGCGGGCTTTCATCGCGGGCTCCTTCAGTTGATCAGCGTGGGCTTGATGGTGGTGGTGTTGGTGGGCAGAACGCCCAGACGCCGCGCCACTTCGGTATAGGCGTCGGTCAGGCTGCCCAGATCGCGGCGGAACACGTCCTTGTCCAGCTTCTGACCGGTCTTCACATCCCACAGACGGCAGCTGTCGGGGCTGATTTCGTCGGCCACGATCAGGCGCATGAAATCGCCATCCCAGATCCGGCCGATCTCGATCTTGAAGTCGATCAGCTTGATGCCGACGCCATAGAAGATGCCAGACAGGAAATCGTTGACCCGCAGCGCCAGCGCCACGATGTCGTCCAGATCCTGCTGATTGGCCCAGCCGAAGGCGATGATGTATTCCTCGGGGACCAGCGGATCGCCGAGCGCGTCATTCTTGTAGCTGTATTCGACGATCGGACGCGGCAGCGCGGTGCCTTCCTCCAGCCCCAGACGCTTGGCGATCGAGCCTGCGGCGAAATTGCGCACGATGACTTCCAGCGGCACGATCTCGACCTGGCGGATCAGCTGTTCGCGCATGTTGATGCGGCGGATGAAGTGGTTCGGCACGCCGATATTGGTCAGCCCGGTCATGAAAAACTCGGACAGCCGGTTGTTCAGCACGCCCTTACCCTCGATCGTGGCTTTCTTCTGCGCGTTGAAGGCGGTGGCGTCATCCTTGAAATACTGCACCAAAGTGCCCGGTTCGGGGCCTTCATACAGAATCTTCGCCTTGCCTTCGTAGATTTTCTTGCGCCGGGGTGCCATGGCTGCTCCGTTCGATGCGGCCCGCAGCTGCGGCAATCTGCAGCGGCAGGCGGAGGGCGGGCGCGTGGCCCTTTTCGCCCCTATAGGCCAAGGCCGCGCGCCCCGCAAGACATAGGGCAAAGCGCTGTCCAGTTAAAACTTCGTGAAAGCGGGCTTGCGGCGCGGCGCGCGCTCGGCCATATGAAAGATAAGAGCAACCTTTGAGGGGGGGACCGGAGTATGACCACGTTTGACGAGCGCGAGCACGCCTTCGAAAGCAAATTCGCCCATGACGCGACACTGCAGTTCAAGGCCGAGGCTCGCTGCAACAAACTGTTGGCGCAATGGGCCGCTGGTCTGCTGGGCAAGACGGGCCCGGAAGCCGATGCCTATGCCAAGGATCTGATCGTCGCCGATTTCGAGGAGGCCGGCGCCGAAGATGTCGCACGCAAGCTGATCGTCGATCTGGAAGGCAAGAGCGACGAAGCCACGATCCGGGCGAAAATGGCCGAGTGCCTGGCCGAAGCCAAGCGTCAGCTGGCCGAAAGCTGAGCCACTCTTTCGGCAGCCCATCCCGGGCTGCCGCCTGATTTTCCGGCCCCTTGGGGCCCGACCCCGTTGTGCTTCGCGCAGCGGGGTTTTGTTTACCCAGATCCCACTCCTCCGCCGACACCGGCCTTCCGTTAAGCCTATGTGAACCGCTTCGCGCCACACTCGCATTCGGGTTCGGGGAGGAAACACGGATGTCGGAACACCACATGGCACAGGGCGCAACGGATGCGGCCCTGACCGGAGAGTGCGCGCAGTCGCAGGTCGCACAGGACGCGCCGTTCGGGGTGCCCGACTGGCCGCGTGCGCTTTGGCGGCAGGCGTTGGGGCTGGCGCTGCTGGCGGGCTTTGCGCTGGTGCTGCGCGACCGGTGGTCCGCCCTGGATCCCGCGGCCATCTGGGCGGCCGTCGGGGCCGTCAGCGCGCTGCAATGGTCCGTCGCCGCATTGGCCACCTTCGCGTCGTTTGCCGCCTTGGCGCAATATGACGCGCTGATGCACCGGGTTCTGGCCACCCGTCAGACGCCATCGCAGGCGCGGCGTGCGGGCTGGGTTGCAATCGCGATTTCGCAAACCGTCGGTTTCGGCCTGGTGTCCGGCGCGCTGGTGCGCTGGCGGATGCTGCCAGGCAGCAGCCTACGCGACGCCAGCCGCCTGACCGCCGCCGTCGCGGCCAGTTTCCTTGCCGCCTGGGCGATGCTGAGCGCCGCGGTGATGCTGGTCGCACCGGTTTCTCTGTCAAAGGGCCTGCCGCAGATCGCAGTGCAGGGGCTGGCGGCGATGGTTCTGTTCGGCGGGGGCGCCTTGATCGCGCTGTCGCTGTGGTGGCCGGGGGGGCGCATCGGCCGTTGGTCCTGGCGCCTGCCCTCCCTCCCGGCGATGGGGCGCATCCTGTGGCTGGCCGCCGCCGATACCGTCTGCGCGGCGCTCGCGCTCTGGGCCCTGATGCCCGAGGCCAGCGGCATAACCTTTGCCGCCCTCTACCCCGCCTTCCTGATCGCGCTCGGGGCGGGTTTCGTCTCGGGCACGCCTGGCGGCGTCGGCCCGTTCGAACTGATGCTGGTGCTGCTTCTGCCCGACGTGCAATCGGCGCCGCTGCTGGGTGCGGTGCTGGCGTGGCGTGCGGCCTATTACGGCGCCCCGGCCATTCTGGCGATGTTCGCCCTGATCTTTGCGCAACGGGGTGCAGAGATGCGCTTGCAAGAGTGTCTCGCGGCCCCGGCCACCCCGCTCAGCGCCCGCGCCGCCGCGCTGATCGCCGCCGCACCGCAGGCCGAGCTGGGCCTCCTGCATCAGGGGGAACATGGCGTATTGCTTTGCCCCGATCACCGCGCGGGATGGATGATCGGGCGCACGCCACAGGCGCTCATCGGCCTGATCGACGCGTTCGGCCCGACCGGCGCCGTCGCCTTGCTGCCCGACTTGCGCAGCGCCGCCCGCGCCGAGGGGCGCATCGCCTGCCTCTATAAGATCGGCGCGCGCACCGCGGTGGCCGCGCGGCGCGCAGGCTGGACGGTCGCCCCGGTGGCAATGGACTGCCGCCTCGACCCGCAACGCTTCGATCCGGGCATCCCCGCCCGGGCCGGCCTGCGCCGCAAGCTGCGCAAGGCCGCCAGGGCCGGGCTTGTCTGCACCCCCGCGCGCCAACCCCTGCCGCTGGCAGCGATGGCGCGGATCGCCGCCGACTGGGCTGCATCCCGCGGCGGAGAGCGGGGCTTTTCCATGGGCCGTTTCGCCCCCGACTACCTTACCCGCCAAGAGGTGATCCTGGCACATCTGAACGGCCGTCTGGTGGGCTTTGCCAGCTTCCATGCCAACGCACAGGAGTGGACGCTGGATCTGATGCGCCCCGGCGCCGACGCCCCAGACGGCACGATGCAGGCACTGATCGCCACCGCCCTGGATCTGGCGCGAACCTGCGGGGCGCGGCAGTTCTCGCTGGCCGCCCTGCCCCCCGACGCCGATCATATCGACGGGCCCGCGGCGCTGGTCTGGCGCCGGGCCGAGACAGGCGCAGGCTGCGCCGGACTGCGTCAGTTCAAGATGGGTTTCGCGCCCCGGCTGGTGCCGCTTTACATCGCGGCCCCCGGTCGCGCGGCCCTGGCGCTGGCCGCTGCCGACATAGCCTGCACGATCCGCCGCCCTCCCCCGCTGCCCGGCAACGGCGATGCGCCGCCACATGCAGCGGGCTCAACATCTTCTTGAACAGAACGAATTTGCCAAAACGGCACAGCCGTGGCAGGAGGGGGGCAACCGCCCGGCCCCAGTCTGTGCCGCGGCAAGATGCATCTTGGAAAGGCCCCGCCCCATGACCAACGCGCTCGAGCGCCTCCTGCAGTCCCGCGACTGGCTTCTGGCCGATGGTGCGACCGGCACCAACCTGTTCAACATGGGCCTCAGCTCGGGGGAGCCGCCCGAACTGTGGAACGCCGATCATCCCGACAAGATCAAGGCACTGTACGCCGGTGCCGTGAATGCGGGCTCCGACCTGTTCCTGACCAATACCTTCGGCGGCAATGCCAGCCGGCTCAAGCTGCACAATGCGCAGAACCGGGTGCGCGAACTCAACCGCCTGGCCGCCGAAATCGGCCGCGAGGTCGCCGATGCCGCCGGGCGCCCGGTGGCGGTCTGCGGCTCGATCGGGCCGACCGGCGACATCTTCGCGCCGATGGGCACGCTGACCCATGAACTCGCCGTCGAGATGTTCCACGAACAGGCCGAAGGCCTGAAAGAGGGCGGCGCCGATGTGCTCTGGGTCGAGACGATCTCGGCGCCCGAGGAATTCAAGGCCGCGGCCGAGGCGGCGCGTCTGGCCGGCATGGACTGGTGCGGCACGATGAGCTTCGACACCGCCGGGCGCACGATGATGGGCGTGACCTCGGCCCAGCTGGCCGCCCTGGTCGAGAAACTGCCCAATCCGCCGCTGGCCTTCGGCGCCAATTGCGGCGTCGGCGCCTCGGACCTGATGCGCACCATCCTGGGCTTCGTCGCCGCGGGGACGGAACGTCCGATCATCGCCAAGGGCAATGCGGGCATTCCGAAATACCACGACGGCCACATCCATTACGACGGCACGCCCGAGCTGATGGGCGATTACGCCTGCCTCGCGCGCGATGCGGGCGCCACGATCATCGGCGGCTGCTGCGGCACCATGCCCGTGCACCTCAAGGCGATGCGCGCGGCGCTTGAAACCCGCCCGCGCGGGCCGCGTCCCACGCTCGAAGAGATTTCGGCCAAGCTCGGCCCGTTCTCCTCGGCCTCGGATGGCACCGGCGATGACGACGGCGCCCCCACCCGCGAACGCCGCGGCCGCCGTCGCGGCTAACCCGGCTTCGGAAGTTCCAGTATTTATGCCAAGAAGAAGACAGCTGATTTCTTCTTGGCCCAAATACTCATACCCAACCCGCCAGAGGCGCAGAATGCCGGTTTTCTCAGAACAGCTCCAACTGATCCCCCACACGGGGCGGCACGGCGAACCCCGTGCAATCGAGCGGACCAAGGCTGCGCTGAAACCCCAGGCGACGGCAGGCGACGGCGTAACGCTGCGCCAACAGATCGGCCTCGACGCCTTCGCCGGTCATCCGGGTCTTGAAGCGCGGGTCGTTGAGCTTGCCGCCCCGCAGCGCGGCGATGGCGCCCAGCACGCGCTCGGCCCGGGCGGGAAAATGGCGTTCCAGCCAATCGGCGAACAGCGGCGCCACCTCGTGCGGCAGGCGCAAGACCAGCATGCCTGCGGCCCGGGCACCGGCCCTGCGGGCCTCGGTCAGGATCGCCTCGAGCGCGTGATCGGTGAGGCCGGGGATCATCGGCGCGGCCATCACCCGCACCGGCACACCTGCACGGGCGAGTTCCCGGATCATGCGGATGCGTGTGGCCGGGGCGGGCGCCCGCGGCTCCATCTTGCGGGCCAGATCATCGTCAAGCGTGGTCACGCTGACACCGACGTGAACCAGGTTTCGTGCAGCCAGATCCGCCAGCAGATCCAGATCGCGCAGCACACCCGCGCCCCGGGTGACCAAGGTGACCGGGTGGTTATGCGCGCTAAGCACCTGCAACAGGCGCCGGGTGATGCCCATCTTCGCCTCCAGCGGCTGATAGGGATCGGTATTGGTCCCCATCGCGATCGGCGCCACCGTATAGCCGGGCCGCGCCAGTTCGCGTTCCAGCACCTCGGGCGCTTCGGGGCGGGCGACCAGCCGGGTTTCGAAATCGAGCCCCGCGGACAGGCCCAGATAGCCGTGCGAGGGCCGCGCGAAGCAATAGATGCAGCCATGTTCGCAGCCGCGATAGGCGTTGATCGACCGGTCGAAGGGCACATCCGGGCTGCTGTTGCGGGTGATTACACTGCGCGGTCGCTCAATGCTGACCTCGGTGCGCAAAAGCTGTTCCTCTTCGGGAATGTCCCAGCCGTCCGACTCGACCAGCCGGGCATAGGGTTCGAACCGCCCCACGGGATTATGCGCCGCGCCCCGCGCTTTCAGGCGCTGGCGCGGGTCGCTGGGCGGCAGATCAAGGGGCAAGAGGCTCATGTCCCAGATTTAGAACAAACTGGGAACAGTTGCCAAGAGATTCGCCGCATTGCACGCCTGCCCCATCAGCCTCAGGTCGGGGACAGAACGGCGCATGTCGCAAATTGCCAAGTATCCCGGGGGCTTTGCCCGCATCACAGTATCAAGACCGCCATCAGGAGACCGCGCTATGGCCGATGAAGACGATATCATCCTCTCGGAACTGGATGACGAGGAGCTGGTGCTCCAGATGCATGACGATCTTTACGACGGCATGAAGGAAGAGATCGAGGAAGCGGTCGGCATCCTGCTTGACCGCAACTGGACGCCCTATGACATCCTGACCAAGGCGCTGGTCGCGGGGATGACGGTGGTCGGCAACGACTTCCGCGACGGTATCCTGTTCGTACCCGAGGTGCTGCTGGCGGCCAATGCGATGAAGGGCGGCATGGCCATCCTGAAACCGCTGCTGGCCGAAACCGGTGCGCCGCGGATGGGCAAGATGGTGATCGGCACCGTCAAAGGTGACATCCATGACATCGGCAAGAACCTTGTCGCGATGATGATGGAAGGCGCAGGCTTCGAGATCGTCGATCTGGGCATCAACAACCCGGTCGAGAACTATCTGGATACCGCCGAGCGTGAAGGCGCCGATATCATCGGCATGTCGGCGCTGCTGACCACCACGATGCCCTACATGAAGGTCGTGATCGACACGCTGAAGGAAAAAGGCCTGCGCGACAAATATCTGGTGCTGGTCGGCGGCGCCCCGCTGAACGAAGAGTTCGGCAAGGCCATCGGCGCCGACGCCTATTGCCGCGATGCCGCTGTTGCCGTGGAAACCGCCAAGCAGATGCTGTCGCGCCGACACAACCAGATGAGCGCCTAAGCCCACGTTTGTGATGGCAAAAAGGCCCCGAAGCACGCTTCGGGGCCTTTTCCTTTGCGCCCCCGCGCCCCATATTGAGGTCAGACGGAGGAAACGATGCCCCTAACCCATTTTCTGATCCTGATCTGCGCCGTCATCCTTGCTGGTGGGGTGACGCTCTGGCTGGCCGCGTCCGCGGGCGTGCCTTTGGCCGCCGTGGCGCTGTGCGCGGTATTGGCGGCGGGGTTGGTGCGGCTGATGGCGCGTGTCGAATGATTTCGGACGCGCAGTTGAGCGATCAAGGGCTCGCCCCTGCGGGCAAGGGAAGGGTGTTGCTCATTGCCTGTGGCGCGTTGGCACGAGAAATCCTGGCACTCAAGGCTGCCAATGGGTGGGATCATCTGGATCTGACCTGTCTGCCCGCCAACCTGCATCTTCATCCTGAAAAGATTACCCCGGCTGTCGAGGCTGCCGTGCGCAAGCACCGTGCCGATTATGCGGATATATTTGTTGTCTATGCCGATTGCGGCACGGGCGGCCAGTTGTTCGAAAAGTGTAAGGAACTGGGCGTCGAAATGGTCCCGGGTCCACATTGCTATTCGTTTTTTGAAGGCAACGACGCCTTCGCCGCCCATGCCGACAGCGAAATCACCGCCTTCTACCTGACCGATTTTCTGGTTCGCCAGTTCGATGCCTTTGTCTGGCGCCCCATGGGGTTCGACCGCTACCCCGAACTGGTGCAGACCATGTTCGGCAATTACGAAAAGCTGGTCTATCTGGCACAGACCGACGATCCCGCGCTGGACGCCAAGGCCCGCGAGGCCGCCGCGCGGCTGGATCTTGCCTACGAGCGGCGCCTCACCGGTTATGGCGATCTGACCGCGGTGCTTTCGAAACTCTGAGCCCGCGTATCTCGGGCCAGAGCAAGCCTGCGCGCCATGCAGGGCCCTAGGCGCCTTCATGCTATTTTCCCGGCTTTGGGGGGAACGAAGGGATGACTTATCGGGCGCCCTTATTGCGGCAGGCACAGCAGTGATCCTTGCGCGGGTGCGGCCGAACCGGCGCCCTCAAGCAACATTTGACGCAACACCTTTGCAAAGCTAGAAATAACTTTGCAAAGGGAGGGCGCCATGGCAACTCAGAAACTCTATGCAGGCGTCAAGCTGCGGGAAACCCGGGCACGCCTCGGGCTGACGCAAAAGCTGTTTGCCGACCGCCTCGGCGTGTCGCTGCCCTATCTGAACCAGATGGAGAACAATCACCGCCCGGTGTCGGCGGCCGTGGTGCTGGCGCTGGCGGGCGAATTTGGCCTAGATGTGACCGAACTGTCTGCGGGCGATGCCGAACGTCTGGTCAGCGACATGCGCGAGGCCCTTGCCGATCCCGTGTTTGCCGATGGCGCCCCGCCGCTGGCCGATCTGCGGCTTGCGGCCTCGAACGCCCCCGCGCTGGCACGGTCGTTTCTGGAACTGCATCGTGCCTATCGTCAGGCCCATGAACGGCTGGCCTCACTCGACGAAGCCCTCGGGCGAGAGGCCGGCCAAACAGTGGTTTCGCCTTGGGAAGAGGTGCGCGACTTCTTTCACTATTGCGACAATTACATCGACGCAGTCGATCGCGCGGCCGAACGCTTTTCTTGCCCGGATGGCAAGCGGTTGGACCCGATACAAAGGGCGACCGAAGCCCTGAATGCCCGCGGGATCGAAGTGCAGTTTTCGAACATTTCCCCCTTGCGCCAACGTGACGGCAACACGATCAGCCTGTCGGCCCATGTCGGGCGCGCCACGCAGGCGTTCCAACTGCTGCATCAGGTTGCGCTGATTACCCAGAACGAATTGCTGGAGGCCACGCTGGACCTTGCGCGCTTTCAATCCGACACGGCGCGCGCCATTGCCAAGATCGGCCTGGCCAACTACTTCGCGGGCGCCGCGCTGATGCCCTACCGTACCTTTCTGGAAGCCGCACAAGAGACACGCCATGATCTGGAGCGTCTGGCGGATAGTTTCGGCGCCTCGTTCGAACAGGTCGCACACCGGCTGTCGACCCTGCAACGGCCGGGCGCCAAGGGGATTCCCTTCTTCTTCGTGCGCGTCGATCAGGCCGGCACGATCACCAAACGCCATTCCGCCACACGGTTGCAATTCGCCCGTTTCGGCGGCGCCTGCCCGCTATGGAATGTCCATCAGGCCTTTGAAACGCCAACGAAATTTCTGCGGCAACTGGCCGAAACGCCCGATGGGGTGCGCTATCTTTGCCTGGCGCGCGACGTGTCGAAACCCGGCGGATCGTTCACCGCCCAGGTGCGCCGCTATGCGATCTGCCTGGGCTGCGAGGTCAGCCATGCCCGCGGGCTGGTCTATGCCGACGACATGGAACTGAGCAATCCGCGGGCCTATCAGCCGATTGGCATTTCCTGCCGGATCTGCGAGCGCAAGGACTGCCATCAGCGGTCGGTGCCCCCGCTGGAACGGCGCCTCAGCATCAACCCAGATCGTCGCGGGCTGCTGCCCTATGACATCGCCTGAAACAAAAAAGCCCCGGATTTCCGGGGCTTTCGCGGCGTTTCTGATATTTCTCAGACAGCCATCATCATGCGCGCGATCTCATCCTTGATCGCGGCACGTTTCTTGCGCAATTCGGTCTCGGCCGTGCTGTTCATCGGCTCAAGATAGGTCTCGGCCCGGTGAACCTGATCGTTGACCGCGTCATATTCCTCCAGAAGACGTGCGAAATGCGCATTCGAAACCTTCAGATCATGAAGTTTCGCGATGTCCTGCGGGAATTCTTCCTGCAGCGTGTGCGGCGTATTCGACATGAGTCTCTCCCTTTCCTGCTCTGTTCGATCTCAACCTACGTCGGCAAACTGCGCGGCACTTTGACCCGTGTCAAACCGGGATCATGTGCCTGCCTTCCGCCACCCGGCCGCGCGAGCCTCGGCTTCGGTGCAGAACCAACGCTCTCCCTTCGCGGCGTTGATCTGCGTCGCCCGATAGCTGCGTGCGCCCGGCATGTGATACAGTCGCCCCTTGGCGGAAATATTGCCCTTGATCGCACAGGCACCGCGCGGGGATTGCTCCATGTGCCCTGCGGCGCGAAATTCTGCCGGACGCACGGCCTGCCCCGCCCAGACACCGCGCCGGGCCTGTCGCGCCCGATCCTCCAATCCGACATAATCTGCCGAGTATTTCCGATAGGCGAAGGCCAGCCCCTCGGCCACCAGAACCGCCGCCAGATCGGTGCCCTCCACCGCGCAGGTTCCGACCATCCGGCCATAACGATCGGTATCGCGCCCGGTGCAACGCACCTGCGCCTGCGCCAGGTCTGTCAGCCGCGCGCGGGCGGCGGCCCCGCAGGCCCAACGCCGCCCCGCCGCGTCTTCGCAATCTTGCGCGCGCTCCGGCGCATCAATGCCGAACAGGCGCACCCGCGTTGCACCGATTTCCAGCGTATCGCCGTCGATCACCCGCGCCGGGCCGGTGACCACCTCGGCAGATACCGGCAGCGCCAAGAGCAGCAAAAATGAACAAATCCTGAACATGACCCAGATATGGCGGGTCTGCAGGGATTTGCAACCAAGATCCTGTGGGTAACCTTACCGTTGCGCCACTGCCCAATCGGGATTGATCCAGGTCTCCGCCTGCTCTGGCGGCAGGCTTCGCCCCAGAATGTGATCGGCGATCTTTTCGCCCACCATGATCGAGGGCGCATTCAGATTGCCATTGGTGATGCGCGGAAAGATCGAACTGTCGGCCACCCGCAGCCCGTCGACGCCGATCACCCGGCCTTCCGGGTCGACCACCGCCATCGGGTCATCCGCCTGCCCCATGCGCGCGGTGCCACAGGGGTGATAGGCGCTTTCGGCGTGGTCGCGGATGAAGGCGTCGATCTGTTCATCGCTTTGCACCCCGGCGCCGGGCTGGATTTCGTGGTGCACATGCCCCGCCATCGCCGGTTGCGCGAAAATCTCGCGCGTCAGGCGGATGCATTTGCGAAACTCTGCCCAATCGTCCGGGTGGCTCATATAATTGAACCGGATCAGCGGCTTGTCATCCGGGTTTGCAGAGCGCAGCGTGACCGTCCCGCGCGATTTCGAGCGCATCGGGCCAGTATGCACCTGAAACCCGTGCCCCTCGGCGGCGGCCTTGCCATCGTAGCGCACCGCAATCGGCAGGAAGTGATACTGGATGTCGGGATACTCGATCCCCTTGTCCGAGCGGATGAACCCGCAGGCCTCGAACTGGTTCGATGCGCCCAATCCCCGCTTGCTGAACAGCCATTGTGCCCCGATCAGCGCCTTGCCCCAAAGGTTCCAGTGCCTGAACAGGGTGATCGGTTCCCGCGCGGCAAATTGCATATAGATTTCAAGGTGGTCCTGCAGGTTCGCCCCCACTCCGGGGCGGTCGGCCAGCACGGCAATCCCGTGTTCGGCCAGATGCGCGGCAGGCCCGATGCCTGACAGCATCAACAGCTTGGGCGTGTTGATCGAACTCGCCGCCAGCACCACCTCGGCCCGCGCGCGGACCACCGAAATCTGCCCACCGCGCGCGATTTCAACGCCCACGGCGCGCCCGCCCTCAATCTGAACCTTGCGCGCGAAGCCCTTGATGATCCTCAGATTTCCACCTTTCAGCGCGGGCCGCAGATAGGCATTCGCCGTCGACCAGCGCCGCCCCTTCCAGATCGTGGCCTCCATCGGGCCAAAGCCCTCTTGCTGGCGGCCGTTGTAATCCTCGGTCACCGGATAGCCCGCCTGCCGCCCGGCCTCGATAAAGGCGCCGAACAGCGGGTTCTTGCGCGGTCCGCGGGTCACATGCAAAGGTCCGCTGTCCCCCCGCCAGCTGGCATCGCCGCCATCGGCATGCCCATGCCAGTGTTCCATCCGCTTGAAATAGGGCAGCACGTCGGCATAGGACCAGCTCGCCGCCCCTGCTGCGGCCCAATGGTCGAAATCGCGCGCATGACCGCGCACATAGACCATGCCATTGATGCTGGAAGATCCGCCGATCACCTTGCCGCGCGGCGTCACAAGGCGGCGCCCACCCAGGGCCGGCTCGGGCTCGGTGTCGAACCCCCAGTCATAGATCCCCATGTTCATAGGATAGGAAAGTGCAGCTGGCATCTGGATGAACGGGCCGAAATCGCTGCCGCCATGTTCGATAAGTGTAACTTTGCGCCCGGCCTCTGCCAAGCGATACGCCAGTGCCGACCCGCCAGAACCCGCCCCAACGATCACATAATCCGCGTCCATCGCTTCCGCTTTCATCTTGGCACAAATATCCTCGGGGGTCCGGGGGCAGACAGCCCCCGGCGCGTTCAATAGGGGCTCTCGACCGGGCCCATGCCGACATAGACCGTCTTCACCTGGGTATAGTGTTCGATCGCGGCCTTCGAATTCTCGCGCCCCAGCCCCGAGGCCTTGACCGCCCCGAAGGGCATCTCGACCGGGGTCAGGTTATAGGCGTTGATCCAGCAGGTGCCTGCCTGCAACTGGCCGATCACCCGGTGCCCGCGCGCCAGATCGGCGGTAAACACCCCAGCCGCCAGCCCGAATTGCGTGGCATTCGCGCGGGCGATCACCTCTTCCTCGGTCTCGAAATCAAGGACCGCCATAACCGGACCAAAGACTTCCTCGCGCGCCAGAGTCATCTGGTCGGTGACCTCGGCAAACACGGTCGGCTGCACGAAAAGCGGCCCCTCGTTGCCCGCAGACCCGCCGCAGACCAGACGCGCCCCTTCACGTTTGGCGCCTTCGATATAGGCCAGCACCTTGTCGCGCTGCGCGGCGCTGACCAGCGGGCCGAATTGCGTCTCGGGGTCAAGCGGGTCGCCCGCGCGGATCGCGGCAGTTCGCGCCGCCAGCCGGTCCAGAAACGCCGCCTTGATACCCGCCTGCACGAACACCCGCGTTCCGTTCGAGCAGATCTGCCCCGAGGAATAGAAATTCCCCAGCATCGCGGCGCCCACCGCGCTGTCCAGATCGGCGTCGTCAAACACGATCAAGGGCGATTTGCCGCCCAGTTCCATCGTCACATGCTTCATCCCCGCCGCCGCCGCGGCATAGACCCTGGCCCCCGTCGGCACCGATCCGGTCAGCGAGACCTTGGCCACGCGCGAATCGGTCGCCAGCGCCGCGCCGACCGCACCAAATCCCTGAACCACGTTGAAAACGCCGGGCGGCATTCCGGCTTCGATGAAGATCTGGGCCAGTTGCAGCGCGCCCAGAGGCGTGACCTCGGACGGTTTAAACACCATCGCATTGCCCATCGCCAGCGCGGGCGCCGCCTTCCAGCAGGCAATCTGACTGGGGTAATTCCAGGCACCGATGCCAACGCAGACGCCCAGCGGTTCCCGAATCGTATAGGCGAAATCGCCCCCCAGCGGGATCGTCTCGCCGGTCACCGTGGGCGCGAGCCCGGCAAAATATTCCAGCGCATCCGCCCCCGAGGGCCAGTCGGCAACCTCGGTCTCCTGGATCGGCTTGCCGGTATCCAGCGTTTCCAGACGCGCCAGCGCCGCCCCGCGGTCGCGGATCAGATCGGCCGCCCGACGCAGCACGCGCGCCCGTTCGACAGGCTTCAGCCGGGCCCAGGCGCGTTGCGCCTGTTCAGCCCCCGACAGGGCCGCCTCCAGCACCGCGGGGGTGGCGGCATGCAGCCGTGCGATCACCGCACCGGTTCCCGGATAGGTCACCTCGATCAGATCGCCTGCGGTGTCTTCCAGCCAGTCGCCATTGACGAAGTGGCTTGCTTTCGGTTGCGCGTTCATCGGGTTTCCTCCAGCTCTCGGTCCAGATATTCCATAACGATTTCGGTCGCATAGGCGCGATCCGGCGCCCCTTCGGCCAGCGCGGCCCGAATATAGACCCCGTCGATCAGCGCCCCGAGCCCGCGCGCCACGGCGGGTGCCCGCACGCCCACCAGCGGGCGCAGCGCGACCATCAGATTCGACTTCAACCGCCGCTGATAGATATGCAGCAACCGCCGGGCCTGCGCGTTGGTCTGCGCCAGCACATAGAAATTCAGCCAGGCCGAAATCACCTCACGCCGGAAACTGCCTGCGGCGAACGACCCCAACACCACGGCGTGCAACCGGGTCTTCGGGTCGCGCGCCGTGGCCAGTGCGCCGCGCACCTCGGCCCCGTAGAGCGACAGGATCGACCGCATCGCCGCCAGGAAGATCTGCTCTTTCGAGCCGAAGTAATGATGCGCCAGCGCCGAGGACATGCCCGCGCGCCGCGCGATCTGCGCGACCGTCACCTCCAGCGATCCGGCCTCGCCCACTGTCTCAATCGTGGCTTTCACCAAGGCGGCCCGTCGAATAGGCTCTGCACCAAGCTTCGGCATCGGTTTTGTGACCTTCTCGTAAAAAGTCCTTGCCAAACGGAGCTACAGGCAAGTTTATTGACTCGTCAATCAACAAAAAAGCCTGTGACCAAACTATGGGCAACCAACTGGGAGAGACCTATGACCCTTCGTTCCCTTCTTCTTGCAGGCGCGGCATCGCTGACGCTGGCCGGAACCGCGCAGGCCGCGGGCTGCGACAAGGTGATTTTTTCGGATGTCGGCTGGACCGACATCACCGCCACCACCGCCGTCGCCTCGACCGTGCTGCAGGCACTGGGCTATGAAACCGACGTGAAGGTGTTGTCGGTGCCGGTGACCTATGCCGCGCTTGGTGGTGGCGATGTCGATGTGTTCCTGGGCAACTGGATGCCGACGATGGAGGGCGACATTGCGCCCTATCGCGAGGCTGGAACCGTCGAAACCGTGCGCGTCAACCTGACGGGCGCGAAATACACGCTGGCCACCAATGCCAAGGGCGCCGAACTGGGGATCAAGGATTTCGCCGACATCGCGGCCCACAAGGCCGAACTCGACGGCAAGATCTATGGCATCGAACCGGGCAATGACGGCAACCGCCTGATCCTCGACATGATCACCGGAAATGCGTTCGAACTGCAGGGCTTCGACGTTGTCGAAAGCTCGGAACAGGGGATGCTGGCGCAGGTCGAACGCGCGGACAAGGCCGGCGAGCCGATCGTGTTTCTGGGCTGGGAACCGCATCCGATGAACGCCAATTTCAAGATGACCTATCTGGCCGGTGGCGACGACTGGTTCGGCCCGGATTTCGGCGGCGCCGAGGTCGCGACCAACGTGCGCGCAGGCTATGTCGCGGAATGCCCGAACACCGGCAAGTTCCTGGAAAACCTTGAATTCTCGTTGCAGCTGGAAAACGAGATCATGGGCGCGATCCTGAACGACGGGACCGATCCGATGGATGCGGCAAAGACCTGGCTGGCCGCCCACCCCGAGGTTCTGGCCCCCTGGCTGGACGGCGTGACCACCAAGGATGGCGGCGATGCACTGGCCGCGGTCACCGCTGCACTGAACTGACCCAATCGGCCCCTTCCCACAGGAGGGGGCCCTTTCGCCCGAGGGAGAACAGGCGATGGATTGGCTGACCGCCAATAAAATTCCTGTCGGAAAAACGGCGAAGATCGTTTTCGACTGGCTCAAGGACAACGCATCGGGCTTTTTCGATGCGCTCTCGGCACTGATGCAGGCGCTGATCGACGCCATTCTGTGGGTGCTGCAGACGCCGCATCCGCTGGTGGTCGTGGGGGTTTTCGTGGCGCTGACCTACGCGCTGCAACGCAACTGGAAAACCGCGCTGCTGGTGACTGCGGGCTTCCTGTTCATCCTCAACCAGGGCTATTGGAAGGCCACGACCGAAAGCCTGACGCTGGTGTTGTCGGCCTGTGTCGTCTGCATGGCCCTGGGCGTGCCGATCGGCATCGCCACCGCCCACCGGCCGCGGCTGCATGCCGTGTTGCAGCCCATTCTGGACCTGATGCAAACCCTTCCGACCTTCGTCTACCTCATCCCCGCGATCGTGTTTTTCGGCATCGGCATGGTGCCCGGCCTGATCGCCACGGTGATCTTCGTGCTGCCCGCGCCGATCCGGCTGACGCATCTGGGCGTGGTCTCGACCCCGCAGCCGCTGCTGGAGGCAGCCCGCGCCTTTGGCGCCACACCCAATCAGGTTCTGTGGAAGGTCGAGCTGCCCTATGCGACCCCGCAGATCATGGCCGGGCTGAACCAGACGATCATGCTGTCGCTGTCGATGGTGGTGATCGCGGCGCTGGTGGGCGCCAACGGGCTTGGCGTGCCGGTGGTGCGCGCGCTCAATTCCGTCAACACCGCCCTTGGCTTTGAATCGGGCTTCATCATCGTTGTCGTGGCGATCCTGCTTGACCGCATGCTGCGCATGGGGGGGCCGAAATGACCCGCATCACCGATCCGAAGGAAACCGCGGGCATTGCGGTGCGGTTTGACAATGTTTCCATCGTCTTTGGCGATCACCCCGAACGCGCCCTGCCGCTGATGGATCGGGGGCTGACCCGGTCCGAGATTCAGGACACCACCGGGCAGGTTCTGGGCGTGCATGATTGCTCGCTCAGCGTGGCCGAGGGCGAGATTCTGGTGCTGATGGGGCTGTCGGGGTCAGGCAAATCGACGCTTCTGCGGGCGGTGAACGGGCTCAACCCCGTCGTGCGGGGCGCGGTGCAGGTCTGCGACGGCAACGCGCTGGTCGACGTGACCCACGCCGACCCGGCCACGCTGCGCCGCATCCGGCTGAGCCGCGTGGCGATGGTGTTCCAGCAATTCGGCCTGCTGCCCTGGCGGTCAGTGCGCGAGAATGTGGGCCTGGGGCTGGAACTGGGCGGCATGACCCGCGCCGAACGCCGCGCGCGCGTCGACGCGCAGTTGGAGATGGTGGGGCTGGCCGACTGGGCCGATCACAAGGTCAGCGAGCTGTCGGGCGGCATGCAACAACGTGTCGGTCTGGCCCGCGCCTTCGCCACCGAGGCGCCGATCCTGCTGATGGACGAGCCCTTCTCGGCGCTCGACCCGCTGATCCGTGCCAAGCTGCAGGATGAATTGCTGGAGCTGCAATCGACGCTGAAACGCACGATCATCTTCGTCAGCCACGATCTGGACGAGGCCTTCAAGCTGGGCAATCGTATCGCGCTGATGGAAGGCGGGCGGATCGTGCAACTGGGCACCGCGCGCGACATCATCGCCAATCCGGCAGATGACTATGTCGCGGATTTCGTGGCGCATATGAACCCGCTGGGCGTGCTGACCGCCGCGGATCTGGCCGAAACCGGCCCGGCCGAAGGCCCCGCCCTGGCCATCGACACCCCGGTGAAAGAGGTGATGGAACGGTTGATCCGCACCCCCGCCGTGGCCCTGTCCGATGGTCGGCGCATCACCCGCGAGGGCGTCATCGCCCGGCTGATCAACCCGCGCGAGGGTATGACCGGCGATCAGTGAGTATTTGAGCCAAGAAGAAGCCCGATATTTCTCCTGGCTCAAATACTCCCGCCGGAGGCATCCTGCCCGTGACCGCGCGCGCGACGTCAGCCCTTGGTCGCGTTCACCGGCGGCGTGGTCGTGCGGCGTTTGATGCGGGATTCGCGCCAGGTCATGTAGCTGATCGCGCCGATGATCAGCCCACCGCCAACCAGAACCCAAGGGTCCACCGCCTCGCCGAACATCAGCCAGCCCAGAAGCGTGGCCCAGACCAACTGCAGGAAAGTGACCGGCTGTGTCACCGTCATCGGCGCACAGGCGAAGGCGCGCATCATGCAGTAGTGCCCCAGGGTCGCGAACACCGCCACGCCCCCCAGCCACAGCACCTGCGTCAAGGTCACCGGCTGCCAGACGGCGGCGGCGAAGGGCGCAAGCCCGATGGTGACGGTCAGCGCCATCAGGGCCACGACCACACCTGCGGGGGCCAGTTGCGTCAGCCGTTTCGCCACCAGATAAGACGCGCCGAACACCAGCGCGGCGCCCAGCTGGGCGTAATGCCCCGGGGTGATCTCGCGCAGGCCCGGGCGCAGCACGATCAGCGCGCCGATCAGCGCCACGCCGATCGCCAGCATCCGCCGCCAGGCGAAGCCTTCGCCAAACAGCAGCGCCGCGCCGATCGTTACCATGATCGGATTGAGATAGCCGATCGCCGTCACCTCGGCGATCGGAATGCGCGCCATCGCGAAGAACCACAGGATCACGGCCAGCGTATGCAGCCCCCCGCGCAACGCGAACAGGCCCCAGACACGCGGCCCGAAGCCTGACCGCAGGACCGGCCGCAGCGCCGGCAGCAGGAACAAAAGCCCCCAGGCAAAGCGGATGAAGGCCGATTGCGGCGCGGGCAGCGCGGTGCCCAGATAGCGCACGATGCCGTTCACGACGACGAAGCTCAGCCCCGTCGCCAGCATCCACAATACGCCCAGAACGGGCCGATCTTGAGAGGGGGCGTTCATCCGCCCAGATGAACGCAAGCCCGCCGCCGCTGCAAGCGGCTGATTGTATGGGTTACAGCCCGCCGAACGCCAGCCGCGCCGCCACCGAGACCATAATCAGTGCAACCAGCGCATCCAGCACCTGCCAGGCGCGGGGTTTGGCGAACAGCGGCGCCAGCAGCCGTGCGCCATAGGCCAGCGAGAAGAAGAACACGAAGGACGCGATCCCCGCCCCGAGCCCGAAGCTGAGCCCCTGCCCCGGAAACTGCGCGGACACCGCACCAAGCAGAACCACGGTATCGAGCCAGACATGCGGATTGGCCCAGGTCAGTGCCGCGACCGTCGCCAGCACCCGGCCCAGCGACACCGTGCCGCCCTGACCGGCCTGCAGGGCCTCGCCCCCGCGCCAGGCGGCACGCGCCGCGCGCCAGCCATACCACAGCAGAAAGGCGACCCCGCCCCAACGCAGCGCCTCGACCACCCAGGGGGCAATCCGCGTCATCACCGCGAACCCCGAGACCCCAAGGGCAATCAGCAACGCATCCGACAGCGCACAAAACCCCGCCACCGCAAAGACATGTTCGCGCCGCAGCCCCTGCCGCAACACGAACGCATTTTGCGCACCGATCGCCAGGATCAACCCCAGCCCCAGACGAAACCCGGCAAACGCCGCGACAGAATTCAACACCACGCGCCCCTCCGAGCGAAGCCTTGCCGCGGTCTGCCCGGTTTTGTCCGGGGTTGCAACGCTGGTGCGCCAACCGCCTCAGAAATCGCCCGGCGCGCATTGCAGGCAGGTCAGCCCCGCGGCGCGCCAGAACTCCACCACGGCGCTGCGGTCATCCACCACCAGCCACGGCCGATAGCCATCGGCGTGAATGCGCGCCAGCGCGTGCCGTTTCACCTCGGGGTCGCTGGCGTGGTCTTCCTCGGCGCGGCGCAGATACAGGGCATCGTGGCGGATACCGGCCGCATCGAGCCAGGCAGCGGTGCGGTCGCGCCAGCCTTCCGGGCGCCCGGAGCACAGCACGATCGCCTCGCCCTGTGCCTGCAACCGTCCAAGCAACCGCGCGACCGGCGCGATCACCGGGGCCTCGGCCATCGCGTCATGGAAGGCATCCCAATGCTTGGGCACGCCATGCACCAGATGCCCCAGACGCGCGGCGTCGAATTCGGCCAAAGTTCCGTCGATGTCGAAGATCACGCAGTCCATATGCTGTCCTTTTCCGTCAAAATCTCTTCGCACCAGCCCGCCGCCGTCGGGCGGAACAGATGCGGTGTGGTATTGGCCGGGCTTGGCCCGTGGGCGCTGCCGCCGGTCAGCTGGCGCGCGGCACGGATCACGCCGGAATGCGCGACCAGCACCGGCAACGCCGCCCCTGCCCGATCCTGCGCCGCCCGGATCGCCCCGCCGACCCGGCCCAGCATCGCGGGCCAGGGCTCGCCCCCTTCGGGTGTGGCCTCGCGCGCGGGCATCTCGTGGATCGGGCGGCCTTCGAACTGGCCCCAGTCGCGTTCGCGCAGCCCGCCAAGAATGACCGGCAGGCGGCCGGGAAAGGCCAGCAGCGCGGTGTCGCGCGCGCGGGCCTGCGGGCTGACGAATAGCGCGATTGCCGCAGGCCATGGGCGGCCGGCCAGCGCCCGGGCGGCCGCGCGGCCCGCCTCGGTCAACTGCGCCTCGATCCGGCCCGCGATCAGCCCGTCGCGGTTGGCATCGGTCTGGCCATGGCGGATCAGCACGAAAGGACGGCGCGGGTCGATCACAGCGCGCACCGCTCGTTCAGCAGCAATGCCGCCTCGAAACGCGGTTCAAGCAGGTAATCCTCGGGCTGGCTGCAAAACAGCGGCGCGAACCGCCGCGCTTGCAGGCGTTCCACCATGGCGATCTGGTCGGACAGCGGCGGGTGGACGTTCCAGCGCAGGAACCGCCCGCCCTGTGCGGCGATGGCACGGGCATGCGCGGTCATGTGCCCGGTGAAGACCACCACCGCGTCCCGGCCCAACCGCCCGGCATCACGCCAGCCCTGCACCATTTGCCAGGCCATGCCCGCATCGGCATTCGGCGTATCGCAGACCAGAAACCGCGCCGCCGGATCGAAAGCGCGCGCCAGCAGCGGGGCCAGATCGGTCGCGCGCCCGTTCAGACCGCCGCTGTCCAGCGCGCGCGTCAGCGCCTGCCGGCATGTGTCATCAAGGGATAAATCACCGCGCCGCATCAGATGCAGCGCCAACTCGCCCGCGCGCCCCGAGGGCGGCACCGGAAACAGCAGCTGACACCCTTCCAGATCGTCAAGCACCCGGTCCAGCGCCGCCAGCCGCGCCGCCTGCGGCACGTCATCCAGATGATAGGAGGCGTCGATCAGCGCGGTCCCGGCCTCGGGCGGGGGATCGAAGGCGAACCAGGTGCTTTCCTCGGACCAGTCCCCCGAAAAGAACAGCCCCTCGCCCAGCGCGAAATGCAGCCAGACCCCACCCAGCGCATGGCCATTGCGTCCGGTCGTCACGCAGACACCGTCCACCGTGACCTGCCCCGTCTCGGGCAACGGATGCAGCGCGGCGCCGGGCGGCAGGGCGCGGGCGGTCTGCGCGGTGCAATGGATCGGCAGGCCCGCCGCAATCGCATGGGCCGCGCCGCCGATATGGTCGACGTGGTCATGGGTGATGAACACCCGCGCCGCCCCCTCGAGCCAGTGCGGCTCGAACGGCGAGGTAGCCTCGGGGCCTGCGCCGACATCCAGCACCCAGAGCGCGCGCCCCGTCCACAGCCGGATACAGGCCGGGCCCTTCTCGCCCAGCCCCGACAGAACCTCGACCCAAGGCGCGCTGTCGGCCTGCATCTCACGCATGGTTCAGCACCCGGGCGATCAGGGTTTCGGCCTCGGGGTCGCGAAACGCCCAAGGGTCGGTGATCGTGACCCCCAGAGTCTCGCCCAGCGCCGCACGGCGCGCAGAGAACGCCACCAGCGTTTCGCCCGCCACTTCCAGTTCCAGACGGAAACGCCCGCCCAGATAGGTGCAGCCGATCACCCGCGCACGCAGCGCCCCGTCGTCCGACAGGGCGATTGCCTCGGGGCGGATGCTGACGTGGCTGGGCGTGGCGGTGGCACTGCGCGCCCAGACCTCGACCCCCAGAACCGAGATCAGGACACGCCCTGCCTCGGCCCGGCCGGTCAGGCGCGCGGGCACCACCGCGCCGTCCCCGACGAACCCCGCCACGAAACAATCCGCCGGTTCGCGATACAGCACCTCGGGCGCCGCGAATTGCCGGATCTGTCCGGCCTGCATCACCGCAACGCGGTCGGCCAGCGCCAGCGCCTCGCTCTGGTCATGCGTCACATACAGCATCGTCGCCCCGGTGCGGCGGTGGAACATCGTGAACACCTCTTGCATCGAGGCCCGCAGCGCCAGATCCAGGTTCGCAAGCGGTTCGTCCAGCAGGACCGCGCGCGGCTCGAACACCAGACAGCGGGCCAGCGCCACGCGCTGACGCTGCCCGCCCGACAGTTGCGCCGGCATCCGCCCGGCAAAATCGCGCAGCCCCGTCAGGTCCAGCGCCTCGGCCACCCGGGCTTCGCGCGCGGCACGCGGGACCCGGCGCACCTCCAGCGGGTAAGAGACGTTTTGCGCCACGGTCTTGTGCGGCCACAATGCGTAGGATTGAAACACGATCCCGATCTCGCGATCTTCGGGCGGCACGAAACGCCCCTCTCTTGCCACGATGTCACCACCGACCCGAATTGTCCCGGCGTCGGGATGTTCGAACCCGGCCGTCAGGCGCAAAAGCGTGGTCTTGCCACAGCCCGAGGGCCCCAGCAGCGCGACGAATTCCCCTGCCCCGATGCTGGCACTGATCCGGTCCAGCGCGGGCGCCCCGTCGAAACGCTTGGTCAGATTGTCGAAGGTCAGCTCTGCCATGGGATGACACCTTTCGGAAAATGTTTTGCGCTGATCTGAACCAGCGCCATCAGCGCGACGATCAGCAGCACGATCGACATGGCCAGCGCAGAGGCCATGACCGTCTCGCCGCTGTCTTCGAGGTTGTAGATGACGACGCCCAGTGTCTCGGTCCCCGAGGACCACAGCAGCGCCGAGACCGTGAGTTCATTGACCGCCGTCAGAAAGACCAGGATCGCCCCGGCGGCGGCGGAGGGGGCCGCAAGCGGCAGGACAATGGTGCGCAGACGACGCCCCAGCCGCGCGCCGACGCTGGCCGCGGCCTCTTCCATGGCGGGATCAAGCTGCGCGAGGCTCGCCTGTATCGGGCGCAGCATCACGACGAAGAACCGCGCCAGATAGGCCATCAGGATGATCCAGATCGTGCCATAAAGCGTAAGGTCGGTGAACGGCAGCTTCAGGAAGGTCAGGATGCAGGCGATCGACAGCACCACCCCGGGCAGCGCATAGGGAAGGTCGATCAGCGCATCGAGCGCGCGGCTCAGGCGGCTCGGGCGGCGCTCCATCAGCCAGGCGAGCGGCAGGCTGACCGCCATCAGGATCGCCGCGGCCAGCACCGCCAGCATCAGCGAATTGCCATAGGCACGGCGGGTCACCGGCTGCACGAACAGCACCTCGGCCCAAGCCTTGAGCGTGGCCGTGTCGAAGCTCAGCGCAACCCCATAGGCCGGGATCAGCGATGTCGCCAGAAGCGCGATCAAGGGCAGCGCCAGAATCGCGAAGATGAAGGCCCACAGCGCGATTTCGACCGGCAACCGCGCACGTCCCAGCGACAGCGTCAGCGGCGTGCCCGACAGGCCCACAAGCCCGAACCCCTGACGCGACAGCATCACACGCCCAAGCAAGACCCCGGCGATCGCGACCGCGCCGATCAGCAGCGCCAGCACCGCGACCTCGGGCAACACCGCGGGCCCCATGCCCACCAGCCGCTGATAGATCAGCGTCGGCAGCGTCGAATACCCCGCCGGAATGCCAAGCATCGCGGGAATCCCGAAATTGCCCAGCGCGGTGACAAACGCCATCGCGCCCCCTGCGATCAGTGCAGGCATCGACAGCGGCAAGACGATCTGCGCCCAGACCCGGACGGCACCCGCCCCGGACATCCGGGCTGCCTCGACCAGATCGGCAGGGATCATCCGCAATCCGGCGCGCAGGGTCAGAAACACCAGCGCCGCGTGCTGGATGCCCAGCAGCAGCACGATCCCCCCGGCGGAATGCAACGGTTGCGGGCTGCCCAGCGGCGGGGCCAGCCCCAGCAGTTTCAGCAGCACCGAGGACGGGCCCGTCATCTGCATCCAGGCCAGCGCTGTGATCTGCGGCGGAATCATCATCGGCACCATCAGGCAGAACACCAGCGCGCCCTTGGCACGAATATCGGTCAGCGCCACCAGAAAGGCGAAGCTCGCACCGATCAGCACCGACAGGACGGTGCCCCCCCCTGCGGTCAGCAACGAATGGATCAGCGCGGTGCGCGTGCTGTCACGCCCCAGAACAGTGCGCAGGTGATCGGTGGTGAACCCTTCGCCAAAGCCGATGCCTTCCAGCAGCAGCCGGACAACCGGCCCAAGCGCCATCACCGCGACAGGCAGCAGAACAAGGGGCAACAGCCGGTCCAGCGACCGGCTGTTGCCATTTCCGAAAGTCGACACGCTCATTGGACGCCGAAGATCTCGGCGAAGCGCGCCTTGTTGGCCTCGCTCTCGGCCAGTGCCTTGGCCGGATCGAAGCTCATCAGCTTGATGTCATCGCGCGCGGGGAACCCCTCGGGGCTGGCCACGCCGGTGCGGGCGGGGATGTAGCCCATCTGCACGACCAGATCCTGGCCCGCCTCGCTCAGCAGGAAGTCGACGAATTTCTCGGCCGCGTCCATATGCTGGGTTCCGGCAAGGATCGCGACCGGCTCGGTCACATAGGACACGCCTTCCGCCGGGAAGACGAATTCCACCGGCGACCCTTCGGCCTTGGCGCGGATCGCCATGTAATCGACCAGAACGCCATAGGGTTTCTCACCCGAGGCGACCGCCTTGAAGGTGCCGCCATTGCCACCCTCGGCCAGCGTGCCATTCGCGGCCAGCGCGGTGTAATATTCCCAGCCCAGACCTTCGGTCCCGGTCAGCGTGGCCAGATGGATCAGCGCAGCGCCGGAATAAAGCGGCGAAGGCATTGCAACCAGGCCCGCCATCTCGGGCTTGGCCAGATCCGCCCAGGAGGTCGGGACCGCGGGCGCGCCGGTGTTGTAAACGATGCCGGTGGTTATCAGCTTGGTCGAATGATAATAGCCATCCGCGCTGTAAAGCGCCGCGTCATAGGCCGCATCTTCGGGCGATTTGTAGGCCGCCAGCCGACCTTCCTGCGCCAGACCTTCCAGCGTCACCGTGTCGGCGATCAGCAGAACGTCGGCCTGCGGCGCCCCCGCTTCGATCTCGGCGGCCAGACGCGCCATCAGCTTGGTGGTGCCGTCACGAACCCATTCGACCGTGATGCCGGGGTTGGCAGCCATGAACGCATCGACCGTGGTCTGCGCGTCTTCGTTGGGTTGCGAGGTATAAAGCGTCAGCGTTTCGGCAGCGGCCATCGTGGGCAGCACCAGAGCGACAGCAGCCGCCAGCAGGGAACGGGACATCGGATTCTCCATCTATTTTCGAACGAAAGCCATATGCGGGAAGGCGACTCTCTTCGGGGGCTAGCTACACCTGCTGCGTAACGCCAAGATGACAGCAATAAATATCTTGTTTTCTGATCGAAAATATTGCCCCGCGCCCAAGAAACGCTTAGCCTGACGCAACACATATAGATTTCGAAAGAAAATGGAAAAAAGCGATACCGCCCGCCGCCGCGACCATATCGTCAACCTGTTGTCAAGCTATGGTGAGCTGTCGGCAACCGCCCTGTCCGACATGTTGGGCGTCACGGTACAGACCCTGCGCGCCGATCTGCGCGCGCTGGATGAGGCGCGAATCGTGCGCCGGCGCCACGGCGGGGCCACGCTTTGCGCCGCGACCGAGAACATCAGCTATCAACCGCGGCTGGCGGTGTCGCGTGACGAAAAGAGCCGGATCGGCGCGGCGGTTGCGGCGATGATCCCGAACGGCGCGACCGTCGCGCTCGGCACGGGCACCACGGTCGAGGCGGTAGCGCGCGCGCTGACCGGGCATCAGGGGCTGACGGTCGCGACCAACAACATCCATGTCGTACTGGCGCTGCGGCTGGCCGAACGGATCACCGTGCTGCTGGCGGGGGGCAAGGTGCGCCTGCGCGATCTGGATTTCATCGGTGCCGAAAGCGTCGAATTCTTCGCGGGACTGGAGTTCGACCACGCCATCTTTTCGGTCGGCGGTATGTCCGAGACCGGCGATCTGCTGGATTTCAACCTGGACGAAATCCGTGCCCGGCAGGCGATCACCGCCTGCGCCCGGGAACGCACCCTGGTGATCGACCACGCCAAGATCAATCGCCCGGCGCCGCACCGATGGGGGCGGATCGACACCCTGGAACGGGTCGTTTGCGGCGGCAGCTTCCCCGAGGCGCTAAAGACCTCGGGCACCGCCGCAGGCTGCAAGATCATCGAGGTCTGAGCCCGCCCGCCAGGGGCAGGAAATCCGATTCGTCCGCGCCGCCGGCCCACCTTGGCAAGCGATAGCAATACCATGGGAAAATGGCGGAAGCGGTGGGATTCGAACCCACGGAGGGGTCTCCCCCTCGCTGGTTTTCAAGACCAGAGCCTTAAACCACTCGGCCACACTTCCAATCGCGCCGGACTAGCCCGGATCACGCGATTCTGAAAGGGGGGCGTGCCGAAATCCGCCCGTGTCCGCAGCACGCGCTTTTCTTGACGGGTGCGAACAGGTAAAGTCCCGCAAAATGCAGGTGCTGCGCCGGTTTCGGCGGATGCGGACAAGGGCCACAAAGGCCGGGGATCAGACGCGGGCGGCTACCCGCGCAGGAAGGGGCAATATGAGCAAGCGTATGACGTCACCGCAGCGCGTGCGATATGGGCTGATGCTGGGCGCCGCCCTGGCGCTGGCCGGCTGCCAGGAAGGCCAGCCGTTCGGGTTTGGCAAGAAAGCACCCGAAGGCGAGGCCGTGGTGACGCCCTCTTCCTCTACCCGGATCGTCGAACGCGATGTCGAGGCCCCCGAAGTGTTCTCGGTCGAGGAACAGGGCCTGTGGGACGGTCGTCCCTCGCTGGGCGGCGTCTGGGTCGCGCATCCGACGGTCAAGGACCCGGAACGGGTAATCATCCGCAACCCGGCCAACGGCAAGTTCGTGATCGGCGCGCTGTTCCGCCGCGAACGCGACAATCCCGGCCCGAAACTGCAGGTGTCCTCGGATGCCGCGGCGGCTCTGGGCATGCTGGCCGGGGCGCCCGCGCAGCTGTCGGTGGTCGCACTGCGCCGCGAGGAAAGCCCCGCCGCGCCGGAAACTCAGGCGCTGGTCACCGACCCGGTGATCGCCGCGCCCGAGGCGATCACGGCGAAACCGCTTGATGGCAAACCCGCGCAGCCCGCACCGAAACCTGTGGCCGAGATCAGCAAGGCCGCAAGCAGTGCAATTGCCGCCGCAGAGGCAAAACCCGCCGCCAAACCCGCGGCAACGCCCGAGAAAGCCGCCGCGCCCTCCACCGCGACGGGCGGCAAGCTCTGGGTGCAGATCGGCATTTTCAGCGTCGAGGCGAACGCCAAACGCGCCGCCGGTCAGATGTCCAAAGGCGGCGTGAGCGCCGCCGTCAAGAAAGAGGAAAGCCAGGGCAAGACCTTCTGGCGTGTTGTGGCCGGGCCTGCGGCCAATACCGCCGAACGCGACGCCCTGCTCAAGAAAATCAAGGGCCTGGGCTACCCCGATGCCTATGCCGTTTCGAAATAGAGAGACCTGCCTGATGCGCCTGACCCGCCTTCTTGCCGTGATCGGCCTTGCGATTGTCGCAGCCCTGCCCGCCCGCGCCTTTGAAACCCGCGCCTCTGCTGCCTGGGTTTATGACCTGTCGTCGCAGACCGTGCTGCTGGAGAAAAACGCCGACATCCCCCTGCCGCCCGCCTCGATGTCCAAGCTGATGACGGTCAACCTGCTGTTCGAGGCGCTGCGCGACGGGCGGGTGACGATGGACACCACCTTTGCAGTGTCCGCGCGCGCCAAGGCGATGGGCGGCTCGACGATGTTCATCAACGAAACCGACCGTCCCAGCGTGCGCGAGCTGCTGCAGGGCATCGTCATCAACTCGGGCAACGACGCCTGCGTTGCCGTGGCCGAGGGGCTGGCGGGCAGCGAAGATGCCTTTGCGCGGCTGATGACGGAACGCGCGCATGCGCTTGGCATGAACCATTCGATGTTCGCCAATGCCTCGGGCTGGCCGCATCCGGGGCAGCGCATGTCGATGCACGATCTGGGCATTCTGGCGGTGCGGCTGATCACCGAATTCCCCGAATATTACCCGCTGTTTTCGGAAACCCAGTATAATTACAAGGATCGCGCCCCGGCCAATGCGCATAACCGCAACCCGCTGCTGAAGCTTGCCGCCGCCGATTGGCAGGCGGACGGGCTCAAGACCGGCCACACCGAAGAGGCGGGCTATGGTCTTGTCGGCTCGGCTGTGATGGGCGACCGGCGCATCGTCTTCGTGATTTCCGGCCTGACCTCGGAAACCGAACGCGCGCAAGAGGCCGAGTCCATCGCCAACTGGGCGTTTCGGCAGTTCGTGCTGAAGACGCTGGCGGCCAAGGGCACCCGCCTGGCCGAAGCGCCGGTCTGGCTCGGGGCGGCGGATAGTGTGGGCCTGACCCCCGCCGAAGACCTGACCTTGCTGATCCCCGCCACCGCCCAGGGCGGCATCACCGCGCAGGCGGTGTTCAACGGCCCCATCGCCGCGCCGATCAAGGCCGGCGATCAACTGGGCGATCTGGTGCTGACGATCCCGGGGCTGGCCGAACCCAAACATGTGCCGCTGGTTGCCGAAACCGATGTCGATCAGGGCGGGTTCATGGTGCGTGTCAAGGCCGCCTTGGGCCGACTGACCGCACGCGCCCTGCAGGCCGCCAACAGCTGAGCCGATGTTCATCACCTTCGAGGGCATTGACGGATCGGGCAAATCCACCCAGGCACGGCTTCTGGCCGAGGCCCTGCGCGTGACCGGGCGCGAGGTGGTGCTGACCCGCGAGCCGGGCGGCAGCCCCGGCGCCGAGGAAATCCGCCGTCTGGTCCTTGAAGGCGACCCCGATCGCTGGTCGGCGGAAACCGAAATCCTGCTGTTCACCGCCGCCCGCCGCGACCATCTGGAACGCACGATCGACCCGGCGCTGGCCGCGGGCAAGGTGGTGATCTGCGACCGTTTTGCCGACAGCACGCGGATGTATCAGGGCCTGTCGCGCGGCGACCTGCGCGCGACGGTCGACACGCTGCACAGGCTGATGATCGGGCGCGAGCCGGATCTGACCATCCTGATCGACATCGACCCCGCTGTGGGTCTGGCGCGCGCCAAGGGTCGTCAGGGCCACGAGGAACGGTTCGAGGATATGGGCCTTGCGCTGCAACAGCAGATGCGCGCGGGGTTTCTGGGGCTGGCGCGTGAATTCAGCGCCCGTTTTCGGCTGATCGACGGCGCCCGCCCGGCCGAAGAGGTGGCCGCCGATGTGCGAACCGTCGTGCAGGCGGCCCTGCCATGAGCAAGAAGGACGAGGTCGACCTGCCCGACCCGACCCAGGTTGCTGGCGCCCCCCACCCGCGCGATACGCTGCGGCTGGTCGGACAGGCCCGTGCCGAAGCCGGATTTCTGGAGGCCTTCAGCACCGGACGGATGCACCACGGCTGGCTGCTGACCGGCCCGCGGGGCGTTGGCAAGGCCACGCTGGCCTGGCGGATCGCGCGCTTCCTGCTGACGCAGCCCGCTGACGATGGCGGGCTGTTCGGCGCCCCGCCCCCGCCGGCCAGCCTGGACACCGACCCCGAACATCCGGTCTGCCGCCGCATTTACGCGGGCTCGGAACCCGGGGTCTTCGTGCTCAAGCGCGGCGCCAATGCCACCGGAACGGGCCTGTCGCAGGACGTCCGCGTGGACGAGGTGCGCAAGCTCAAAAGCTTCCTGCATCTGTCCGCGACCGAAGGCGGGCGGCGCATCGTCATTGTCGACAGCGCCGACGAGATGAACACGCAGGCCGCCAATGCCCTGCTCAAGCTGCTGGAGGAACCGCCCGCGCGGGTGACCTTCCTGCTGATCTCGCACCAGCCCGCGGGGCTGCTGCCCACGATCCGCTCGCGCTGCCGGGAATTGCGGCTCGATACGCTGGCGCCCGACGCGATGGCCGAGGCGTTGCTGGCCGCCGAAGATGGCGCAGATCTGAACACCGCCGCGCTGGCCACCCTGTCGGGCGGTTCCGTGGGCGAGGCGATCCGCCTGCTGAACCTCGACGGGCTGGCGAGCTATGAAAAGCTGGTGGCGCTGTTCTCGACCCTGCCGCAACTCGACCGGGTGCGCGCGCTGGCGCTGGCCGACAGTATCACCGGCAAGGCCAACGAGGCGCGCTATGACCTGCTGCTGGGCCTGATCGAACTGTTCCTGGCGCGGCTGGCGCGGGCGGGCGTCACCGGGCCGCTGCCGATCGAAGGCGCACCGGGCGAGGCGAAACTGGCCGCGCGGCTGTGCCCCGATGCGTATGCAGCGATGAAATGGGCGGCAGTGCATCAGCGTCTGGGCGCGCGGGCCCGGCACGGGCGGGGGGTCAACCTTGACCCGGCGGCGCTGGTCATGGATATGCTTCTGGAGATTACGGCGGCCGCAAGCTGAGGCCGCCACGAAAGGATAGACGCGTGGCCGAGACCGAGACAAACATCCCCGAAATCGTCGACAGCCACTGCCACCTCGACTTCCCCGATTTCGCCGACGACCTGCCCGGCGTGGTGGCGCGCGCCCATGCCGCCGGGGTGACGCGGATGGTGACGATCTGCACCAAGCTGCGGCTGCTGCCACAGGTGCAGGCCATCGCCGAAGCGCACCCGTCGGTCTATTTCGCCGCAGGCACCCATCCGATGAGTGCCGCCGAAGAACCGATGGCCACGGTCGACGATCTGATCGCGCTGTCGGCCCATCCGAAATTCGTGGGGATTGGCGAGACCGGGCTTGATTACCACTACACCGCCGACTCTGCCGAGGTGCAGAAGGTCTCGCTGCGCATCCATATTCAGGCCGCGCAGGAAACCGGCCTGCCGCTGATTATCCACTCGCGCGCCGCCGATGATGACATGGCCGCGATCCTGACCGAAGGCATGCGCGAAAAACCCTTCGGCTGTGTGATGCATTGCTTCTCGTCCTCGCCCGCGCTGGCGCGGGCGACGCTGGATCTGGGCTGCTACCTGTCGATGTCGGGCATCGCGACCTTCCCGAAATCGCAAGAGGTGCGCGATATCTTTGCCGCCGCGCCGCTGGACCGGATTCTGGTGGAAACCGACGCGCCCTATCTGGCGCCCAAACCGCACCGCGGCAAGCGCAACGAACCGGCCTACACCGCGCTGACCGCGCGTCTGGGGGCAGAACTCTTCGGGCTCGACTATGCCAGCTTCGCCGCCGCCACCACGGCCAATTTCGACCGTCTGTTCACAAAGGCCCACGCATGAGCCGCCTGCGTTTCACCATTCTGGGCTGCGGATCGTCTGGCGGCGTGCCCCGGATCGGCGGGCACTGGGGCGAATGCAACCCCGACAATCCAAAGAACCGCCGCACGCGCTGTTCGATGCTGGTCGAACGGATGGGGCCGCATGGCATCACCCGCGTGCTGATCGACACCTCGCCCGACCTGCGCGAACAGCTGCTGCGCGCCGAAGTGGGCGAGCTGGACGCCGTGGCTTTCACCCATAGCCATGCCGACCACATGCACGGCCTGGATGACCTGCGCCAGATCACCTTCAACATGCGCGCACGGCTGGCCGTCTGGGCCGATTCCGACACGCAAGAGGCGCTGCTCAACCGCTTCGGCTATGTCTTCATCCAACCGCCGGACAGCAATTACCCCCCGATCTGCGATCTGCGCGCGATCCATGGCCCGTTCGAAATCTCGGGCGCGGGCGGGATCATCCGGCTGGAGCCGTTCCGGGTCGAACACGGCAATATCGACGCGCTCGGCTTCCGCATCGGCGGGCTGGCCTATCTGCCCGATGTCTCCGAGAT
Organism: Rhodobacteraceae bacterium UBA6796; assembly: GCA_002452815.1. GTDB lineage: Bacteria > Pseudomonadota > Alphaproteobacteria > Rhodobacterales > Rhodobacteraceae > Rhodobacter. The sequence continues at coordinate 101,899 of DKFM01000001.1, read as the reverse complement.
CCCTGAACCCGCCTGGGCGCATCTGCAAGGGCTGGACTGCTGGGTGCTCGACGCGCTGCGCCGCACGCCGCACCCGACGCATGCGCATCTGGCGCTGGCACTGGAATGGATCGCGCGCGCCCGGCCAGCCAGCGCTGTGCTGACCAATATGCATATCGACCTCGACCATGACGATGTGGCCCGCGAAACGCCGGAGCATGTCCGCCCCGCCTATGACGGGATGGTGCTGGAGTTCGCCGCCCCATGAGCGGGCTGATCGACGTCATCCTGCCCGTCTTCCTGGTCATCGGCTTTGGCTATGCCGTAGCCTGGCGCGGGCTTTTTTCGGATGCGGCGGTCGACGGGCTGATGCGATTTGCGCAGAATTTCGCGGTGCCGGTGCTGCTGGCCCGCTCTATCGCCAAGCTTGATCTGGGGGCGAGCTATGACGCCGGCCTGATGATCAGCTTCTATGCGGGTGCTCTGATCTCTTTCGCCATCGGCATAACGGCGGCGCGCTTCGTGCTGGGCCGCACCGGCCCCGAGGCCGTGGCGATCGGCTTTTGCTGCCTGTTCTCGAACTCGCTGCTGCTGGGTGTGCCGATCACCGAACGCGCCTATGGCCATGACGCGCTGGCGGGGAATTTCGCGATCATCTCGATCCACTCCCCGTTTCTGTACACCATCGGCATCGTCGCGATGGAGGCGGTGCGCAGCCATGGCACCGGCGCGGGCCTCAGCCGGGTTGGCCTGAACGCGCTGATTGGCGTGCTGCGCACGCCGCTGGTAATCGGCATCCTGTGCGGTTTCGCGATTCAGGCCCTGCGCGCCGTGACGGGCCATGACCTGCCCGAACCGGTCTGGGCCGCGATGAACATGATGGCAGGTGCCGCGCTGCCCGCCGCGCTGTTTGGCCTGGGCGGCGTGCTGTTTCGCTACCGCCCCGAGGGCGACAGCCGGGCGATTGCGATGGTCACCGCCCTGTCGCTGATCGTGCATCCGGGGGTGGCCTGGCTCTTGGGGCATTGGGTGTTTGATCTGTCCACGCCAGCCCTGCGCTCGGCGGTGATGACGGCCTCGATGGCGCCCGGCGTGAACGCCTATCTCTTTGCCAATATGTATGGCGCGGGGCGGCGTGTCGCGGCCTCCAGCGTGCTGATCGCCACGGCGGGCTCGATCCTGACGATCTGGATGTGGCTGGCAATCCTGCCCTGACCGGGCAAAGGGGGCGCTGCCCCCTCGCCCCTGCGGGGCTCACCCCCGGGATATTTATGCCAAGATGAAAGCGACAATTTCACCTTGGGTCAAATATCCCGGGGGGTGAATTTGCGCAGCAAAGAGGGGGGCAGCGCCCCCCTTTTTTGTTCTTGCATGGTGCCCGGGCGCCTTAGCGCGGGCTGACGCCCCGCAACCGCTCCGAACGGCGGCGCAGCAGCTCGACCGTGGTCAGCAATGCGATCGAGATGATCACCAGGATCGTCGCCACCGCCAGAATGGCCGGGCTGATCTGTTCGCGGATGCCGTTCCACATCTGCCGCGGGATCGTCTGCTGGCTGTGGTCGGCCACGAACAGCACCACCACCACCTCGTCGAACGAGGTCACGAAAGCGAACAGCGCGCCCGAGATCACGCCGGGCAGGATCAGCGGCATCACCACCTTGAAGAAGGTCGTGCGCGGGTTCGCCCCCAGGCTGGCCGCCGCGCGGCTGAGCGAGCTGTCAAAGCCCACCAGCGTGGCGGTCACGGTGATGATCACGAAGGGGATGCCCAGCGTGGCATGCGCCAGAATGATCCCCGGGTAGGAATTGGCCAGCCCGGTCTTCGAATAGAAGAAGAACAGCCCCGTCGCGGTGATGATGATCGGCACGATCATCGGCGAGATCAGCACCGCCATAACCGCCCGGCGGAAGGGCATTTCCGGGCGCGACAGGCCAAGGGCGGCCAGCGTGCCCAGCACCGTCGCCACCAGCGTCGAGAAGAAGCCGATGATGATCGAATGCTTGGTCACCTGCATCCATTGCGCGTTCTGCCAGAAATCAAGCCACCATGCCCCGTCGCGCGGCGCCTCGGGGTTGAGCATGCCGAAGGTCAGCAGGCTGTCATACCAGCGGAGGCTGTAGCCCTCGGGGTCGAAGGTCAGCATCTTCTCGGTGAAGGTGAAATAAGGCTCGGCGTTGAAGCTGAGCGGGATCACGATCAGGATCGGTGCGATCAGGAACAGAAAGATCAGCACGCACAGCGTCAGATAGGTGTAATGCCAGATCCGTTCCAGCGGGCTTGCATAGGCAGGAAGCGCCATGTTCCGTTTTCCTTTCCGCCAGGGGTCGGGGCGCAGGGCCCCAAAACCACCGGGATATTGTCACCAGGGTTGCGCGCGCAGGCTCAGCCCAGCTTCATGTTGTCGATGCCCACGATCCGGTCGTAGAGCCAGTAAAGAGCCAGAATTCCGGCCAGCAGCAGCGCCGCCAAAGCCGCGGCCAGCGACCAGTTCAGCGATTTCTGCATGTGGAAGGCGATCAGGTTCGAGATCAGCTGACCATCGGCACCGCCGACCAGCGCGGGGGTGATGTAATAGCCGACCGCTAGGATGAAGACCAACAGCGCCCCGGCGCCGATCCCCGGCAGGGTCTGCGGCAGATAGACCCGGTAGAAGGCGACAAAGCTGTTGGCACCCAGCGAGCGGGCCGCCCGGACATAGGCCGGCGGAATGGTCCGCATCACGGAATAGAGCGGCAGCACCATGAACGGCAGCAGGATGTGGGTCATCGCGACCAGCGTGCCGGTGCGGTTATACATCATCTGAATGCGGCCATCGTCGCCGATGATCCCCAGCCAGACCAGCAGATCGTTGAGCACACCCTGACTTTGCAGTAGCACCATCCACGAGGTCGTGCGCACCAGCAGCGAGGTCCAGAACGGCAGCAGCACCAAGATCATCAGCAGGTTCGATTTCGCCAGCGGCAAGGTTGCCAGCAGATGCGCGATCGGGAAGGCCACGAACATGCAGATCACGGTGATCGCCAGCGACAGCATCATGGTGCGGCCGAACAGCATCTTGTAGACGGCCTGCCCTTCGGGCACGCTGACGATATTGCCGGCGTCGTCGCGGGTCATGTCCAGTGCGGCGAGGTAGAAGTCGATCGTCAGAGGCGAGCTGGCCGAGCGCATCGCGCGCCAGATGTTCGGGTTGTCCCATTTCTTCTCGACGCTCAGGATCGCCTCTTTGTAGGGCGGTTCGAACTTGTCGGCCTTGCGCGCGGTGCCGGTGAACATCGAACGCGACCCGGAAATGTCATAGTTGATCCGCGTGCCGGCAGAACCCGAGGTCTTCTGTTCCTTCATCAGCTTCAGATCGGACGCCAGCGCGGCATAGGCGCTTTCGTCGATTTCCGAACCCGGCGGGTGTTCGTCGAACCATTTGCCCAAAGCGGGCGCGGCGGTGGAAAACGTGTCGTTATAGACCGATTGCATCAGCATCTGGCCGATCGGCACGACGAAGGTAATCAGCACGAACAGAAAGAGCGGTGCAACCAGCAGGAAGGCGCGCCTGCGCGAACGTGCAAGCGAAGCGGCCAGCGCGGCCTTGAGCGGCTTGCCGTCTGCGGTGGTCAACTGGGCGGTTGCGTCGGTCATTCGGTTCCCCATCGGAAAATATCGCCCATGTCCCGCGCATGTCATGGCTGCAGGTCGGGCCGCACAGGGCCCCGGGTCGGATCGGGTGAAGTGGCAGGGGGCCGGTCAGGCCCCCTGCCCGTCAGATCAGCTGGCGAGCCAGGCGTTGAACTTCTCGCTCAGTTCGACGTCATGGTCGGCCCAGAAGGTCGGGTCGGTCCAGATCGGGTTGATCATGTTGTCCGGGTTGGTCGGCATATGCGGCGCCATCTCGGTCTTGCCGTCCTGATACATGCCGATCAGAGCAGCCGAGGATTTCCGCGCCGGACCATAGGCGATGTATTTCGCCTGATCCGCCAGACGCTGGGTGTCAGTCGAGAAGGCGAGGAATTTCTTCGCACCTTCGACGTTCGGGGCGCCTTTCGGAATGACCCAAAGGTCATAATCCATGTATTCGCCATCCCAGATGATCGCGAAGGGTTTGCCTTCAGCCACCATCGCGTTGAAGAAACGGCCGTTGTAGCCGGTCGACATCACGACTTCGCCATCGGCCAGCAGCTGCGGCGGCTGTGCCCCGGCTTCCCACCACACGGTCGAATCCTTGATCGTGTCGAGCTTGGCCAGCGCGCGGGTCACGCCCTCTTCGGTGCCCAGCACGTCATACACTTCGTCGGGCGACACGCCATCGGCAACCAGCGCCATTTCCATCGAGCGTTTCGCCGATTTCAGCAGACCGCGCTTGCCCGGGAATTTCTCCAGATCGAAGAAATCGGCCAGGGTCGAGGGCTGCTCGCCGCTGAACTTGGTGGTGTCATAGGCGATCACGGTGCCCCAGACGATGTTCGCCACGGCACAATCCTGGATCGCGCCCGGCACGAAGTCTTCGGTGGCGGGGGTGCCATCGGGCGCCGGCGGCAGCATCGCCGGATCGATTTCTTCCAGCAGGCCCTCGTCGCACAGACGGATCGCATCCGACAGTTCCACATCGGCCAGGTCGATGGTGACGTTGCCCGCCTCGACCTGCGCCTTCAGCGGCGAGGCCGGGTTGTCGGCGTCGATCGAAACGACCTTGATGCCGGTCATTTCGGTGAACGGCTTGTGGTAAGCCTCGACCTGCGACACCGTGTAGGCGCCGCCCCACGAGACCACGCTGATTTCTTCGGCCGAGGCGGCAGCGCCCACGGCGACCAGAGCGGTGGTCAGGGTCAACAGTTTATTCATGTTTATACTCCCGTGTTGTTATATTGGCTTAACGCCGTTTGACTTTACGTCATTTTGGCCGCGGATCTCGCAGCGGGGGGATAGGCGGGACGGACCCGCCTGCCCGGATCTTACATCGGATCGAGTGCGCGCGCATCCTGCGGATGCCAGCCGATCTTGATCGTCTCGCCAGGGTGCAGCTTGGTCTGACCCAGCGTGTTGCGCGACTTCATCACGAAGTCCTCAGAGCCCGCAACCCGCATCCGGGTGCGGAAAATGTCGCCCATATAGATCACTTCCAGCACTTCGGCCGAGATCATATGCGCGCCCGGAGGCATCATTTCGGGCTTGAATTCGATCCGCTCGGGACGGATCGAGACCAGCGTCTCTTGCCCCTTCTTGCGGATATTGACGGGCGTCGCGTCGATCAGCTCGCCCGTAGCCAGCCGCACGAGACACTTGTCGTCCGAATATTCCTCGACAGTGCCCGGCAGTTTGTTGTTCTCGCCGATGAACTGCGCCACGAAGCTGTTCTTCGGGCGTTCATACAGCTCGTCCGGCGGCGCCAGCTGCTGGATACGGCCATCGTTGAACACCGCGACGCGGTCCGACATCGTCAGCGCCTCGCCCTGGTCGTGGGTCACATAGACCACGGTGATGCCCAGCCGTTCGTGCAGCGCCTTGATCTCGAACTGCATGTGTTCGCGCAGCTGCTTGTCCAGCGCGCCCAGCGGTTCGTCCATCAAGACCAGCTCGGGGTCGAACACCAGCGCGCGGGCCAGTGCGATCCGCTGCTGCTGACCGCCCGAAAGCTGCGCCGGGCGGCGGTTGGCAAAGGCGCCCATCTGCACCATGTCCAGCGCCCGCATGACCTTGGCTTCGCGGTCGGATTTGCCCATTCCGCGCACTTCCAGCGGGAAGGCAAGGTTTTCGGCCACCGACATATGCGGAAACAGCGCGTAGTTCTGGAACACCATACCGATCCCGCGCTTGTGCGGCGGCACCATGTTGATGTTGCGCCCACCCAGCCGGATTTCGCCATGCGTCGCGGTTTCGAACCCTGCCAGCATCATCAGGCAGGTGGTCTTGCCCGAGCCCGAGGGCCCCAGCATGGTCAAGAATTCGCCTTTGCCGATGGACAGATTCAGATCTTTTACGACCAGTGTTTCGCCGTCGTAGCTTTTCTGCACATGGTCAAAAACGACAAAAGACTTGTCGGTTTCAGAAATCGTCAAAGCGGGCTCCCCGTGATTTTCTTCTTCGTTAGCTCCCGTGTTTGTGACTAAAGCAATTGGTCCTGCAGAGTTCAACCGCAAATTCACAGCGCTGTCACAGTGGCTACACTGCCACCGTTTCGGGCATGAAACGGTCAGAAAACGTCCTAAAATGTGCAAGCAGCGACCACTTCGCACATGCAGAATGAATGATCTGTCGTGGCGTCAACATGGGGTGGATTCGAGGGGCACAGAGCCGCCCGACGGGAATCAAGCCCATCCGCGCGGGGGAAGGGGCTGGATGGGCTGTGATCCGCGCCCACCGCACCGAATCATCCGGCCAGCCAAACGCCTGCAGGCAGGGCCCGAAGCGTTCCGGCCCAGGCCGCCCGTCCGCAGCGACGCATGACGCGGGGCCAAGATCGGCTCACGCACACAGCAACGAAAAAACGTGCCCCGGGCTTCCCCGGGGCACGTCTTTCGGAAACACGTTCCCTTTGAGCGCGCAAACGCCCCTCAGGCCGGGGCGCCGCCCTGCCGACCTGTCAGCAACTGGCGCATCGCAATCGGTGCGACAAGCAACAGCCCGACCATGCTGGCCATCAGGTTCGGTGCCACCAGCAACAGCGCCGCGAAGACCAGAACGATCCGCTCGAACCAGTAAAGCGGCGCGAAAAGCCAGCTCGACACCGCCGAGGCCAGAATCCAGATCCCGAGCGTGGCACCACTGAAGGCAAGCGCAAAGGCCTGCCAGGTGAACCCGTCCGTCACCAGAAGCAGCGCAGGCTGGAAGGCAAAGACGAAGGGCACCAGCGCCTTGCCCATGCTTAGCCGGAAGGCCGTGTTACCCGCCTTGAACGCATTCGCCCCGGCGATCCCGGCACCCGCATAGGCCGCCATCGCAACCGGCGGCGTCACATCCGCCAGCACCCCGTAATAGAACACGAAGTAATGCGCGACCATCGGTTGCACGCCCAGCATGCCCAGGATCGGCGCCGCAACGGCGACCATGATGATATAGTTCGCCGTCGTCGGAATGCCGCAGCCCATCAGGATGCAGACCACCGCCGTCAGGATCAGCGTGAACAGCAGCGTCAGCGACGGCACCGTCATCAATTCGAACGGCAGCACCGCCAGCGTGTCATGCAGCGACATCGCCCAGCCCTGCGCGATCGAGGTCACCATATAGGCGATCTTGAAGCCGACGCCGGTCAGGGTCACGACACCGATCACAACACCGACCAGCGCAGCAGCGGCCGTCACCGAAAGCGATTGCTTGGCGCCCAGGATGAAGCCTTCGAAAACCCCATGCGCCGTGGCCTTCAGGCCGTTGGCAATGCCCGATGCCTGAATCTGCTGGATTGCCAGAACGATGATGCAGGCGGTGATCGACCAGAAGGCGGCAGCAAACGGCGTGCGCCCCGACAGCAGCACGGCAACCAGAATGGCCAGAGGCACGACCGAGAGCCAGCCCTCTTTCAGCACGTTCCAGGCGTTCGGCAGCTCAGCGGCCGAAAGGCCGCGCAGCCCCAGACGGCGCGCCTCAAGGTGAACCTGCACCAGCACGCCGAAGAAATGCATGAAGGCCGGCACCAGCGCGGCAGTCAGGATCGTGGTCAGCGGCACACCCAGATATTCGATCATCAGGAAGGCAACCGCCCCCATGACCGGCGGCGTGATCTGCCCGCCCGTCGATGCGGCCGCCTCGACCGCTGCCGCGAAATGGCGCGGATAGCCGATGCGGATCATCGCCGGGATGGTCAGCGCGCCGGTGGTCACCGTGTTCGCAATCGACGAGCCGGAGATCGAGCCGAGCAGCGCCGAGGACAGCACCGACACTTTCGCCGGCCCACCCGCATAACGCCCCGCCAACGCAGAGGCGATGTCGATGAACAGCTGGCCCAGACCGATCCGCGTCGCCATCACGCCGAACAGAACGAAGTGGAACACATAGGTGGCAATGACGCCAAGCGCGGTGCCGTAGATCCCCTGCGAGGTCAGATACAGGTGGTTGACGATATTCGACCAGCTCGCGCCCGGATGCACCAAAATCCCCGGCATCGACTTGCCGAAATAGGCATAAGCGATGAACAGGATCGCGATCACCGGCAGCGGCCAGCCCATAGACCGGCGCACCGCTTCCAGCAGAACGACGATCAGGATCGTGCCCATGATGACGTCGATGGGCAGCGGGTTACCGACACGGAACGCAAGCTCGGCATAGATCCACGGCACATAGAGCGCGCTGACGATCCCGGCGATGGCCAGGCCCCATTCCAGCAGCGGCAGGCCCAGCGGCGCGCGCCAGCCCGGGGTGATCTGCTTCTTGCCAAAGGCCGAGAAGCTGAGGAACACCAGAAGCAGCGTAACGCCCAGATGCAGGCCGCGATGCACGGTCGCCTGCGGAATGCCGAAACCGGCGGTGTAATAGTGATAGCAGGACAGCAGGAACAGGATCACCGCCGACGCGATGGTCAGCGGCCAGGCCAGCACGCGAAACCTCAACTCGGGGTCGAATTCTTCTTCAATGGCCTGAAGTTCGTCGGCTGTCAGATGGCGGATTGCTTCGCCGTCGCCCGGTTTGCTGCGGTCCTCGGTCATCTGCTAACTCCTGTCGCTGTGGGTAACGAAAGGGGCCGCGATGATTTTCGCGGCCCCTGAACTCTCGACACTGGTCGAAACCGATGCCGAACGCTTATTTCAGCAGGCCGGCTTCCTTATAGAACTTCTCGGCGCCCGGATGCAGCGGGATACCGACGCCGTTCAGCGCGGTTTCCTTGGTGATCGCCTTGCCCTTGGCGTGGCCCGCATCCAGCTGCTTGCGCGAGTTGTCGTTCCACAGCGCCTTGGTGATCTGATAGATCAGCTCTTCGGGCTGATCGGCGCTGGTCACCCACTGGGCGCCCACCGACAGCGTCTGAACGTCGTCAGCATTGCCCTCATAGGTGCCGCCCGGAATGACGTCCGGCGCGAAGAACTTGAACTCTTCGCAGATCTTCGGCGCTTCCTCGCAGCTGATCGGGATCAGCTTGACGGCGTGCTGGCTGGCGAGTTCCGAAATCGCGCCCGCCGGATAGCCGCCGACGAAGAAGAACGCATCCATCGCGCCATCGCGCATCCGGTCGGCCGCCTGATCGGGCTTGAGGAATTCCGGCTGGATGTCGGCTTCGCTCAGGCCGTAGCCGTCCAGAATGATCTTGGCATCGACCAGCGTGCCCGAACCGGGTTCGTCCATCGAAACACGCTTGCCCTTGAGGTCGGCGACGCTCGAAATGCCCGACTCGGCGCTGGTGATCAGGTGAATGCTTTCCGGATAGAGGTTGGCAATCGCGCGCAGCTTGTCGACCGCAGGCTTGCCTTCCCAGATCCCGGTGCCGGTATAGGCCCAGGTCGCCACGTCCGATTGCGAGAAGCCCGACTCGAGCGAGCCGCCAGCGATGGCGTTGATGTTGGCAACCGAACCGTTGGCCGAAAGCGCCGAGGCGATCAGCCCGGGAACGCCGCAAGAGCCGCCCTGATCGCAGGGGCGCGAACCGGGCGGGTTCGAGATCGCGTTGGCCAGAAGCCCGCCGATCGGGTAATAAGTGCCTGCAGTGCCACCCGTACCGATCCGGAAGAACGACATTTCCTGCGCGCCAGCGGCCGAAGCGGCCAGACCGAACGCAAGCGCGATGCCGGTGAAAATCTTGGTGTGCTTCATGAGAACTCCTCGCCTCCACTACATGAACTGCCGATAAGTTACGCCCATCTGGCGCGAGATCACAAGGCGGGTATTTGCAGGGCATCCAGAAGGGGGAGCCCTTGGACGCATGTTCTATCAACCGCGGCCGGCATCCATGGGCAGGGGTTTAGCCCATGCCGTGCCAGGCACGACCGGGCGCTTTGGGCGGACGCCGGTCGCTCAAGGCGTTCCGTTAAAAGGCCCGGAGCTGGCCATTCACGGACTTCTGCGCGCCACGCGCCGCTTGGCAGTTTGCGAAAGCCGGACACCGCCCCACCGTGCGCAACCGCATGCGTCAAACCTGCGTGGCTGGATGGGGCAAAACGGCTGCAGCTGCAAGAAGCTGATGCGCTGAGGGCCCCGCGTCTTGCAGGAGCTTCCCTAAATTGCAGTGTTTTTCTGCAATTTAGGGAAGGTCTTGGTGCGGTCGAAAAGACTCGAACTTTCACGGGAGTTACCCCACAGCGACCTCAACGCTGCGCGTCTACCAATTCCGCCACGACCGCACATCTTGGCTTGGTGGCGGCGTCTTATCCGAGAGGGTGCTCGAAGGAAAGGGGGTTTTTACACGCAGGGCGATCTTTTTGCGGCGCGTCTGTGTCCTGCGGAAATGCGCAAGGGGCGCCACAGCGCCCCCTGCGGGAAACCCGGCCGCCGGACCTCAGGGCTGGCTGCCCTGCCCGCCCGTTTGCAGCAGCTTGGCCGCCGCCGCGCCAAACCCCGCAAGCCCGGGCGACGGCGCTGCAACCGGCGTCGGCGCCGCAGGCGGTGCGTCCGAGCGGCCGTTGAGCGCGAAGGCCGCCTTGTGGATCAGCGCGGCACGATCGGGCTGACCGGCCGCAAAGACAGGGGTTTGTCCGATCGACAGCGCGTTCAGCCCCAGCTCATACCAGTCAAGCGCCAGATCGGGGTGTTTCTCGGTGCCGACGCCCGCCGCCAGATGGTGACCGATGAATTCGGCATAGACCATGTTTCCGGTGCCCGCCAGAACCAGCGCCGACCCGAGCGCCACCGGCATCTCGTCATCGGCGTAGCCCATCGCCAGACAGACCCGGGCCGTGCCGGCGGTCTGCGCCTCGTCCATGCCCGACTGCGCCAGGAACCCCTGGATCGAGGCGATCATGTCATCACGCGGCGTGGTCGTCAGCAGCGCGACCTGATCGGCCAGCAGCGCACCAAAACCGCGGCACTGCTCGGAGATCTGCGCCGGGGTGAAGCCCTGGATCTGCGCGACCAGTGCCGTGCCCTGTTCGCGCGCCTCGGCCGAGACCTGACAGAATTGCTCGCCCAGAGCCTGCGCCGGATCGCTCATCATCGCGACCTTCTGCAGCCCGCCGTTGGCGCCGGTCTTGGCCTGCACCTGCGTGCAATAGGCCTTGGCCGTGACCGGCTGCGGCACCATTCCCGCCCCGAACGAGGGCATTGCGGGTGTGGGCGCCACGGGTTGCGCGGCCATTTGCGCGCCGAACCCGGGCATCGCAGGCATGGGCGCTGCCGGCTGCATCACCATCGTGCCTGCGGCCCCGCCGACCATCCCCGGCACCGCCATCGGCATCCCCGGTTGCATCACCATCGTGCCCGGCGCCTGCTGCGGCATCGGCATCCCCTGCTGGCCCGCCATCGTCGGGGCGCCGCCCGCGGTGCCATACATCTGGTCGCGCTGCGCAAGCAGCAGGCCCCGCATGCCCTGCAGCCCGCTGACGGCCTGCTGCACCTGCGGTCCGCCGATCATTGCGCGCTGATAGCTGGTGACAAGGATCTGCCGCTCGACCTCGGTGATCTGGCCGGTCGCGGGATAGCCCAGCAGCATCTGATACTGGCTGATCGCAGCACGCGACTTGGCGCCGATCACCCCGTCGGGGGTGCCCACCGGATAGCCGAAATAGTTCAGCGCAGTCTGCACCTCACGGTTCTGCTCGCGCTGATAGCTGCTGACCGCGGGCTTCTTGGTGACGGTGCGCGTCGTCGTGCGGCGATTCTTGTTCGCCTCGTTCACGATCGCGCCGCCGATCACCCCGCCGATGATCCCGCCCACGATGTCCGATCCCCCCGCGAAAACAGCGGTGCCGGGCATCAGTGCTACGCTCAGCGCAAGCGCCCCCAATGTCAGGTATTTGCGTGCCATATCACCCTCCAAACCTGCCGGAGGCGCCTGTGCATCGCCAAAATGGCGGTCCGGCGCAGTCCCGGCCCTACATCATCAAATCCCTGTGAAGTCTTCGACCAAATCGCGCTTGAGGCAAGGGCTTTGTTGACCTACTTCGAAAGAAACTTCGCAGGAGGCCCCAATGGTCGAATGGATTCACGCCGAAGCGCCCGTGCCCTATGACGAGGCGCTTGCCTTCATGGAGGCCCGTGTCGCGGCAATCGCCGCAGGCGAAGCGGACGAGGCGATCTGGTTGCTTGAACATCCGCCACTGTATACTGCGGGAACTTCGGCCAAGCCCGAAGACCTGACCGACCCCGGGCGTTTTCCGGTCTATGAGGCCGGGCGCGGCGGGCAATACACCTATCACGGCCCGGGTCAGCGCGTGGCCTATGTGATGCTGGATCTGAACAAGCGCGGCCGCGACGTGCGCCGCTTCGTCTGCAACCTGGAAAAATGGGTGATCGCCGCGCTGGCCGAATTCAACGTCACCGGCGAGATCCGCGAGGGCCGGGTCGGCGTGTGGGTCACCCGCCCCGACAAGCCGCGCGGCCCCGATGGCGCCCAGCGCGAAGACAAGATCGCCGCGATCGGGGTCAAGCTGCGCCGCTGGGTCAGCTTCCATGGCATTTCGATCAATGTCGAACCGGATCTGTCGCATTTTACCGGAATTGTGCCCTGCGGCATCCGCGAGCACGGGGTAACCAGCCTTGTGGACATGGGCCTGCCGGTAACGATGGCGGACCTTGACAATGCTCTTATTCATGAATTTGAATGCATATTCGGCAACTCCGAGCCGAAAGTCGCAAAAGCCACATAAAAAAGGGGTAACGCGACCTTTTGCCCCGTGGTAAGAAGGCCCCGAGGGCCCTATCTGCCCAACACCCACGGCCCGTCGGGCCGAGACATGACATCAAGGAACCAGCGATGAAGATCAGCCTTTATGCCACCCTCGCCGCTCTGGCGCTTGCCACCCCCTCGTTCGCCCAGGACGTCGCCGTCGGCGAAAAAGAATTCGGCAAATGCAAAGCCTGCCACATGATCGTCGCCGATGACGGCACCGAAATCGTCAAGGGCGGCAAGGTCGGCCCGAACCTCTATGGCGTTGTCGGCCGCCATGTCGGCTCGGTCGAAGGGTTCAAATACAAGGATTCGATCAAATCGGTTGGCGAAGGCGGGATGGTCTGGGACGAGGCTGAACTGGCCGCCTACATGACCGACCCGGCCGCCTGGCTGAAAGAGAAAACCGGCGACGCCGCTGCGAAATCGGGCATGACCCACAAGCAGAAGAAGAATCAGCCCGACATCGCGGCCTACCTGGCCTCGCTGAAACCGGCGGAATAACACCCGGCGCATCCGCGCCAGAAACGCCCCGGCGGACCGCGCGTCCGCCGGGGCTTTTTCATGGCACACCCCAACGCCACGTCTTACGCCACCCCGCCGGCGATCCGTCGCCCGGATGCTCTGCGACATTTTTTCGCAGGTTTTGCCCTTCAATCGTTGCCGTGGCGAAATTTGCATTCTAGAAATTCCTTATGCAGGCCCGGGAAGGGAGAGCCCGACCTGCGATACAGGGAGGAAAGCATGGCGGACGCAGCCGTTCACGGCGGTGCGCATGACGGACGCGGGTTCTTTACCCGCTGGTTCATGTCCACCAACCATAAGGATATCGGGATACTCTATCTGTTCACCGCAGGGGTCGTCGGCCTGATCTCGGTGATGTTCACCGTTTACATGCGGCTCGAACTGATGGACCCCGGCGTGCAATACATGTGTGCCGAGGGCGCACGCTTCATCGCCGACAGCACGCAGGAATGCACCCCGAACGGCCATCTGTGGAACGTGATGATCACCTATCACGGCGTGCTGATGATGTTCTTCGTGGTGATCCCGGCGCTGTTCGGCGGTTTCGGCAACTATTTCATGCCGCTGCATATCGGCGCGCCGGACATGGCCTTCCCGCGACTGAACAACCTCAGCTACTGGCTCTATGTCGCGGGCGTTGCGCTTGGCATCGCCTCGCTGCTGGCCCCGGGCGGCAACGGGCAGTCGGGGTCGGGTGTGGGCTGGGTGCTTTATCCGCCGCTGTCCACCAACGAAGGCGGCTATTCGATGGATCTGGCGATCTTCGCCGTCCACGTTTCGGGCGCCAGCTCGATTCTGGGCGCGATCAACATGATCACCACCTTCCTGAACATGCGCGCGCCGGGCATGACCATGCACAAGGTGCCGCTGTTCGGCTGGTCGATCTTTGTCACCTCGTGGCTGATCCTGCTGAGCCTGCCGGTGCTGGCGGGCGCGATCACCATGCTGCTGATGGACCGCAACTTCGGCACCACCTTCTTCGACCCGTCGGGCGGCGGCGATCCGATCCTGTATCAGCACATCCTGTGGTTCTTCGGTCACCCCGAGGTCTATATCATCATCCTGCCGGGCTTCGGCATCATTTCCCACGTCATCGCGACCTTCTCGCGCAAGCCGGTCTTCGGCTATCTGCCGATGGTCTATGCGATGGTGGCGATCGGGGTGCTGGGTTTCGTCGTCTGGGCGCACCACATGTATACCGTGGGCCTGTCGCTGACCCAGCAAAGCTATTTCATGCTGGCGACCATGGTCATCGCGGTGCCGACCGGCGTGAAGGTCTTCAGCTGGATCGCGACGATGTGGGGCGGCTCGATCGAGTTCAAGACGCCGATGCTCTGGGCTTTCGGCTTCCTGTTCCTGTTCACCGTGGGTGGGGTCACCGGCGTCGTGCTGTCCCAGGCGCCGCTCGACCGGGTGTATCATGACACCTATTACGTCGTGGCCCACTTCCATTATGTGATGTCCCTGGGCGCCGTTTTCGCCATCTTTGCCGGGATCTATTTCTGGATCGGCAAGATGTCGGGGCGGCAATACCCCGAATGGGCGGGCAAGCTGCACTTCTGGATGATGTTCATCGGCTCGAACATGATCTTCTTCCCGCAGCACTTCCTGGGCCGTCAGGGCATGCCGCGCCGCTACATCGACTATAACGAGGCCTTCGCCTACTGGAACAAGATCTCGTCCTACGGCGCCTTCCTCTCCTTCGCGTCCTTCGTGTTCTTCATCGGGATCGTGTTCTACACCCTGCGCTACGGCAAACGCGTGACCCAGAACAACTATTGGAACGAATACGCCGACACGCTGGAATGGACCCTGCCCTGCCCGCCGCCCGAACACACGTTCGAGCAGCTGCCCACACGCGAGGACTGGGACCACAGCCACGCGCATTGAGCCGCAGACACCATAGCGAAGGCCCCGGATGTCCGGGGCCTTTTGCATTCGCGGGCGGCGCCCTTTGCAAAACCGGGGTGCGCCCCTATCGTGGCACAGCGACAACGGGGGAACCGATGCCCTACCACTGGTCCGAACAGCAGGATGGCACGGTCAGGCTGCGGCTCTGGCCCTATCGCAGCCTGCCGAAGTCGGGCTTCGTGGCCTTCATCGGCGCCACCGCGGCCTTTCTGGCGCTTCCCTTGCTTGCGGTTCTGGGCTCGCCGATACTTTGGGCCCTGCTGCCGTTTCTGGCGGCCACGGTCTGGGGGATCTGGTTCGCGCTGGCACGCAGCTATCGCTCGGGGGAGATAATCGAGGAGCTGGAGCTTGGCCGCGATCGCATCCACCTGAGCCACCGCGCCCCGGGCAAGCCCGCGCAGGACTGGCAGGCCAACCCCTACTGGATCACGCCCCACCTGTCGGCCCACCCCGTGCCGGATTACCTGACCCTGACCGGCGGACCCCGCGTGGTCGAACTCGGCGCCTTTCTGACGCCCGAAGAACGGCGGCGCCTGTGCGGCGAGTTGGCCGCAAGACTCAGAATGCTGCGCTGAACGATGTAACAAAGCAACATTCCCTAGCGGAAACTGCGTCCATCGACATTTACTCATGCCTCCCCCAGGCGACAGGCATAAGGTGGCACTGCATTGAGAAGGGGAAACGGGATGTCCACTTACAAAATTTTGACCGCCGCAAGTGTTATGGCACTCTTCGGGGCAGCCGCATCGGCAGAGATGCCGATGAATGTTTATGGCGATATTGGCTTCGCAATCGGGCGCGACCACGTTCTGAGCACCGACGACGATGGCGAAAAGTACGGCGTGTCGAGCCGTTCGCTTCAAGGTTATGTCGGCACCGACTACAGTGGCTGGCGTGGAACGCTGGATTTCGCGATCATGGGTCGGGATGATGGCGGCGAAACCTATTTCGACAGCTTTGCGCCGAACAAGGCCGCCGCGCTTGGTCTGCACGCAGGCCGCGAGATCGGCGAGAAGGCATATGTCGGCATCTTCGCTGGCAAGAACTGGTTCCAGGGCGATGACGCCGGGACCTACAACAGCTATGTCAACGGCACGCTCTACGGCCTCGAAGCCGAAGCCGAGTTGCTCCCGGGTGCGGCTATCTATGGTCAGTATGGCTATGCTGACATGGTCGGCGACGAGAACGACACCGCGTTCAAAGGGCACTTCGGCAAGGTCGGCATGTCGATGCAGCGTGATCGGCTGCTGATGCGCCTTGAAGGCGAATGGGGCCGTTCGCCCAACATCTTCGAAGATGAGGACGATTGGGGTGAATACACCAAGATCGCCTTGGGGGGTGAGTACGAACTGCGTCCGAACCTTTTCGCGACCGCCCAGATCAGCCACATGGAAATCACCGCCAACAGCGAAGATGACGGTGAAGACAACAGCATCCAGCTGGGGTTGAAAATGTCCTTCGGCAAGCCGGGGCAGGTCAACAACCTGCGCACGCCCTACACGCCGGGCCTGGCGGCAGCCTGGGCAGAAGTGCTCGACTGACGCTGACGACAGAACGGAAAACGGCGCGGGTCCCCCCGCGCCGTTTTGCATTTCAGGCTGGCCGCTTGCGCCGCGTCAGCCCAGCTTGTCTTTCACCATCGGGCCGACCGCGCCGAAATCCATCTGGCCGGTGTATTTGCCCTTCAGCTCGGCCATCACCCGGCCCATGTCGCGGATCGAGCTGGCGCCGACCTTGGCGATCGCGGCGCTGACTGCGGCCTCGACCTCGTCGCCCGACAGCTGGCGCGGCAGGAACTCCTCGATCACGCTGACCTCGCGCAATTCCTTTTCCGCCAGTTCCAGCCGCCCGCCCTCTTCATAGGCACGCGCGGATTCCTGGCGTTGCTTGACCATCTTGCCCATGATCGCCAGCACCTCGGCATCCCCGACAGAGGCGCCATCGCCCGCGCCGCGCATGGCGATCTCGCGGTCCTTGATGGCCGCATTGATCAGCCGCAGCGTCGACAGCCGCTCCTGATCCTTCGATTTCATCGCATCTTTCAGCGCCGTGGCGATCCGCTCGCGCATCTCCATGGTCTTGCCCCCATATAATCAAGGCAGACAGAATAACCGCAGTCGCGCCCCGGCACAATACAGCTAACCAATTGATATTATTGAGCTACAGGAATAATCCTTACCCCCTTGACCCCGGACCTCTGCCCCCGTAGGTTCCAGCAGATTTTGCCCCGGGGAGTCGCACCATGCCTGCAAACCATCAGTCATCGGAAAAGCCCACCGCACTGATTGCGCTGGCGGACGGGCAGTTGTTCTACGGCAAGGGCTTTGGCGCGACCGGCGTGACGGTGGCCGAACTGGTGTTCAACACCGCGATGACCGGCTATCAGGAAATCATGACCGACCCGTCCTATGCCGGTCAGGTCGTGACCTTCACCTTCCCGCATATCGGCAACGTCGGCGTCACCCCCGAGGATGACGAGGCCGGCGCCCCGGGCGCAGCCGGCATGGTGGTGAAATGGGACCCGACCGAGCCGTCGAACTGGCGCGCCACCGCCGATCTGGTTCGCTGGCTGGAAAAGAACGACCGCATCGGCATTGGCGGTGTCGATACCCGCCGCCTGACCCGCGCGATCCGCCAGCAAGGCGCGCCGCATGTCGCCATTGCCCATAGCCCGGATGGCGTGTTCGATATCGAAGCGCTGGTGAAGAAGGCGCGCGAGTGGAAGGGCCTTGTCGGGCTCGACCTCGCGAAAGAGGTGACCTGCGCGCAAAGCTACACCTGGAACGAGAAACGCTGGGCCTGGCCGGAAGGCTATAGCAAGCGCGAAGGGCCGGGTCTGAAAGTCGTGGCCATCGACTATGGCGCGAAACGCAACATCCTGCGCTGCCTGGCATCGGCGGGCTGCGACGTGACGGTCCTGCCCGCATCGGCCACCGCCGAAGACGTGCTGGCGCTGAACCCGGAAGGCGTGTTCCTGTCGAACGGCCCGGGCGATCCGGCGGCCACGGGGGAATATGCCGTGCCGATGATCCAGGGCGTTCTGGCCGCCGATCTGCCGGTGTTCGGGATCTGTCTGGGCCATCAGATGCTGGCGCTGGCGCTTGGCGCCAAGACCATCAAGATGAACCACGGGCACCACGGCGCCAACCATCCGGTGAAGGATCAGGAAACCGGCAAGGTCGAAATCACCTCGATGAACCACGGGTTTGCCGTCGATGCGCAGACCCTGCCCGCAGGCGTCAAGGAAACCCATGTGTCGCTGTTCGACGGTTCGAACTGCGGTATCCGGGTCGAGAATCGGCCAGTGTTCTCGGTGCAATACCACCCTGAGGCGAGCCCCGGCCCGCAGGACAGCTATTACCTGTTCGACCGTTTTGCCGACGCAATGCGCGCCCGCCGCGCAGACTGATCCCCTGCCCCGTCCTGGGTTTCAAGAAAAACAACGCCAATTCAGGCAGCTGCGGTGCGGCGCCCCCGGAAATACCCGGGGGCGCCGCATTTCGTTAACCACCTGTTAACCTTAAGTCTGTGATGCTCGGCCCCGGGACAGTTTCGGTGTTGGGGACCGAATGAAACAGACAGCACAACTCAGACTTGTGCCGCACCCAGAGCGCGAAGCGCCAGCAGCGGCACTCTCTGATCTTTTGAAAGCACCGGGCGGGCCGCGCATCGGCACGCCGGACCGCAGCACCGCCCCGCGTCCGGGCCGCTCGCCGCTGGGGCAGATCCTGCTCGAGATGGGTGCGGTCTCGCCCGGCGACCTGCTCAAGGCGCTGGCGCTGCGCAACCGTCAGGATGTGCGGCTGGGGGACATCCTGCTGACCCATGACTGGGTCACCGAGGCCGACCTGATGGCCGCCCTGGCGCGGCAGTGGAATGCGGCGGTGGTCGACCTGCTGGCCCAGCGGCCCGACCCGCGGATGATCGACGCGCTCGGCCCCGAATTGTGCCTGCGCGAGGCGATGGTGCCCTGGCGCCGGATCGGCGGCACCACCATCATCGCCACCGCCCGCCCCGAGCATTTCGCCCGGCTGCGCGACAGCCTGCCTGCCGAATTCGGCCCTTATAAAATGGTGCTGGCGCCGGAACGCGATGTCCATCAAAGCCTGCTCGCGCGCCGCCAGACCGCGCTGATCCGCCGGGCCGAAGCCAAGGTCGCCCCCGATCAAAGCTGCCGCACCCGCAACGAACAGACCGCAGGGCGTATCGCTTTCGGGCTGATCGCGGCCACCGCACTGGGGTTGTGGATGGCGCCGATCGTGGTCTTTGCGTTGCTGTTCACCTGGGTCATGGTGACACTGATCGCCACGGTCGGGTTGAAATTCCTGGCATGGCTGACCGAAATGCGGGCCCAGTCCCGGCTGCGCCGGGCGCCCCCCGCCCCTGCGACCGCCGCGCTGCGCTTGCCCATCGTGTCGATCATGGTGCCGCTGTTCAAGGAGCGCGACATTGCCGAGCGGCTGGTCAGCCGCCTGGGGCGGCTGAACTATCCGCGCGAGTTGCTGGATATTCTGCTGGTGGTCGAGGAAGACGATCACACCACGCGCGATGCACTGGCGGGGGCCCGCCTGCCGCGCTGGATGCGGGTGGTGACCGTGCCCGACGGCCCGATCAAGACCAAGCCGCGCGCACTGAACTATGCGCTGAACTTCTGCCGCGGATCGGTGATCGGGGTCTATGACGCCGAAGACATGCCCGAACCCGAACAGCTGCATATCATGGTGCGCCATTTCGCCGATGCCGGCCCCGAAGTCGCCTGCCTGCAGGGCATTCTGGACTATTACAATCCGCGCACGAACTGGCTGGCGCGCTGTTTCACCATCGAATACGCGGCCTGGTTTCGCGCCATGCTGCCCGGGATCGCGCGAATGGGCCTTGTGGTGCCCCTGGGCGGCACCACGCTGTTCTTCCGCCGCGAGGCGCTGGAGGAACTGGGCGGCTGGGATGCGCATAACGTCACCGAAGACGCCGATCTTGGCATCCGCCTGGCCCGCCGCGGCTACCGGACAGAGCTGTTCGCCGGCGTTACCCGCGAAGAGGCGAACTGCCGCACGCTGCCCTGGGTCAAGCAACGCTCGCGCTGGCTCAAGGGCTATGCGATGACCTGGGCGGTGCATATGCGCAACCCCGCGCGGCTGTGGCGCGAACTGGGGCCGAAACGGTTCTGGGGTGTGCAGGTGCTGATCTTCGGCGCGCTGTCGCAATATCTGCTGGCCCCGGTGCTGTGGAGCCTGTGGCTGATCCCTTTCGGCATCTGGCACCCGATCGAGGCGATCATGTCGCGCGAGCTGGAATATGTTCTGCTGGGCACCTGCGTGCTGACCGAACTGGTCAACATCACCGTCGGGCTTTGGGCGGTACGCGGGCGCGAACACCGCCACCTGATGCCCTGGGTGCCCACGCTGCATTTCTATTTTCCGCTGGGGGCGCTGGCCGGGTGGAAGGCGATTTACGAGGTCATCGTGAAACCGTTCTACTGGGACAAGACCGCGCATGGCGTGTTCGACGCGCTGCACACGATCGCGGCCCCCGGTGCCAGTTCGGATCTGGTGCCCGCGATCGCCGCCGCGGCCCCTGCCCGTCCGGCCGAGATCCGCACCCCCCGCGCGCCGCTGATCGACTGACCGGGGCCGCGCCTAGCCGCGGCCCTTGCGCCCGCCTGCCGCGTCGAGTTTCAGCCGCGTCTCGAACGCCTTCGAGATATGCGCGCGCAGCGCTGTCGCCGCGCCGTCTTCGTCGCCCGACCGGATCGCATCGACAATCGCCTGATGCTCGGCCAGCGCGGTCTCGCCCCGGCCTTCAGCGGCCAGCGAAGTCGTCGCCAGCAGCGCCATCGAGCGATGCACAAGGTCCAGCTGCTGCACCAGATAGCGGTTGTGCGAGGCCAGATGGATCTGCTTGTGAAAGCGCTTGTTCGCCCGGCTCAGTGCCACCGGATCGCCGATCTGCGCGCGGTCCTCGTCGATCATTTCCTGCAGAACGCGCACCTCCTCGGGGGCGGCATGTTTCGCCG
Source organism: Rhodobacteraceae bacterium UBA6796 (assembly GCA_002452815.1). Taxonomy (GTDB): domain Bacteria; phylum Pseudomonadota; class Alphaproteobacteria; order Rhodobacterales; family Rhodobacteraceae; genus Rhodobacter. The sequence continues at coordinate 80,738 of DKFM01000001.1, read as the reverse complement.
CCAGCCGCGCGGCCAGCGCCTCCAGCTCGGTGCGCACGACATACAGCTCGGCCAACTGATTATGATCGAGCGAGGCCACGATCAGCGAACGACCGTCGCGTGCCAGCATGCTTTGCGTTTCCAGCCGCTGCAACGCCTCGCGCACCGGGGTGCGCGACACGCCGAACCTCTCGGCCAGTTCCGATTCCACCAGACGGTCGCCCGGGCGATAGGCGCCCGCGTCGATCGCCTCCAGGATCATCGTATATGCGTCTTTCTGCATGGATCGTCCCGACATGCCCTTCAAGGCGCAAACCCTAGGCTGCGCCCCGCGCGCTGACAAGTCGGCAATACGCGGCAAAGTCGATTGCCCCCGCCGTCGCGCCGGGGTAGCGTCGCGCCATGCCCGCACAAGATTTCGCACATGTCACCGACTGGGTCTTCGACCTCGACAACACGCTTTACCCGCCCGAAGCGCGGCTGTTCGACCAGATCGAAGTCAAGATGACCGCCTTCGTGATGCAGGCCCTGGGCGTCGCACGCCCCGAGGCCGACCACCTGCGCGATCATTACTGGCGGCTTTACGGCACCACTCTGGCCGGGCTGATGCATGAACACGGCGTCGATCCCGGCCCCTATCTGACCGAGGTGCACGATATCTCGCTCGATCATCTGACCCCGGATCCGGCGCTGCGCGCGGGCATAGCGGCATTGCCCGGGCGCAAGATCGTCTACACCAACGGCTGCGCGCCCTATGCCGAACGGGTGCTGGCCGCGCGCGGGCTGAGCGGGCTGTTTGACGGCATCTACGGCGTCGAACACGCCGATTTTCACCCCAAACCCGATGCCCGCGCCTTCGAGACCGTCTTTGCCAAGGCTGGCATCCGCCCGCGTCAGGCCGCGATGTTCGAAGACGATCCGCGCAATCTGGCCGCGCCTCATGCAATGGGCATGCGCACGGTCCATGTTGCGCCAGACCGCGCGCCCGGCGCACATATCCAGCACCACACCGCCGATCTGCCCCGTTTCCTGGCTGCGCTGCGGCATCGCTGACACAGTGCGGCAATTTGCTGCACCCGCAAAATCCCTGCACTGTTTCAACGTGCCTCATCTGTCGTTAAGACAGCCCGACTATCTGGGAGATAGCTACGGGAGATTCTGCTATGGCCACCACCACCGAAACCGAACACAAACAAATCAAAGCCTCGACCATGTATCTGCTGGCGGCCGCGATCCTCGTCCTCACCGGCGGCCTGATCGCCACCATGGGGCTGGGCGGTCTGATCCTGGCCGCGGTTGGCGCGACCTGGGTGATTCTGGCGTTTCTGGTGCTGCTGACCGCCGGCAGCTGAGCCTGCGACCGCGCGGCACTGGCCTTCTGCGCGCGCCTCGCTAAGATGCGCGCAAACGGAGGGCCCCATGGCTGAGCAACCTGTCCAGACCGATATCCTGATCTCCGGCGGCGGTGTCGCCGGCTTGACCGCAGCCGCCGCCTTCGGGGCCGCGGGGTTCACGACGATCTGCGTCGACCCGACACCGCCCGTCACCGCCGAGGATGAGGCGGGCGCCGACATGCGCACCACCGCCTTCCTGCACCCCTCGCGCGGGGTGCTCGAGGCCTCGGGGCTTTGGCAACGGCTGGCGCCCTACGCCGCGCCGCTCCAGATCATGCGGATCATCGACGCTGGCGGTGCGAAATCCGAAGCGCGGCTGACGCGCGATTTCAACGCCGCCGACATCTCGGACGAGCCCTTCGGCTGGAACCTGCAAAACTGGCTGCTGCGCCGTGAGATGGTGGCCCGTCTGGCCGAATTGCCGCTGGTCGATTTCCGGCCCGGCGTTGCCACCACCGGCCTGATGACCCGCGACGCGGGCGCCGAGGTGACACTGTCGGACGGCACACGCGTGCATGCCCGGCTGGTCGTGGCGGCGGATGGGCGCAACTCCTTCATCCGCGAAGCCGCCGGAATTTCCGTGAAAACAACACGCTACGGGCAGAAGGCGCTGGCCTTCGCGGTCACGCACCCGTTGCCGCACAACAATGTTTCGACCGAGATTCACCGCTCGGGCGGGCCCTTCACGCTGGTGCCGCTGCCCGACCGGGACGGCAAGCATTCCTCTGCAATTGTCTGGATGGAACGCGGCGCCGAGGCAGAACGTCTGGCCGCCCTGCCTGTGGCCGAATTCGAGGCCGCGATGAACGAACGTTCGACCGGGGTGCTGGGGCCGCTTTCGCTGGTCACGCCGCGCTCTGTCTGGCCGATGATGACGCAGATCGCCGAACGTTTCACCGCGCAGCGCGTGGCGCTGATCGCCGAGGCCGCGCATGTCATCCCGCCGATCGGCGCGCAGGGGCTGAATATGAGCCTGGCGGATCTGACCTGCCTGCTGCGGCTGTGCGACAAAGACCCCGCCCATATCGGCGAACCGGCGATGCTCGCGGCCTATAACCGCCGCCGCTGGCCCGAGGTGAAAGCACGCGAAATCGGCATCGACATGCTCAACCGTGCCTCGATGGTGGGCCTGCGCCCGCTGCGCGACCTGCGCGCAGCGGCCCTTGGCACGCTTTACAGCCTGGCCCCGGTGCGCAAGACGCTGATGAAGGCGGGCTTGGGGGTGCGCTGAGCGGACGCCCCTCAGACGCTGACCACCTCGCGCAGCGCCTCGCGGGTGAGCGTGGTCTTGGTGCCCTCCATCGCCACCGCGCCGCGCTTGAGCACATAGAACCGATCCCCAAGATCATGGGCGAAATCGAAATATTGCTCGACCAGAATGATCGCCATATCGCCCTTCTCGCGCAGATAGGCGATCACGCGGCCGATTTGCTGGATGATATTGGGCTGGATGCCTTCGGTCGGTTCATCCAGCAGCAGCAGCTTCGGCTTCATCAGCATCGCCCGGGCAATCGCCAGCTGCTGCTGCTGCCCGCCCGACAGATCGCCGCCACGGCGATGCAGGAATTCCTTCAGGATCGGAAACAATTCATAGATTTCATCGGGGATGAAATGTTCCGACCGCGGCAGGCAGGCGAAGGCGGTTTCCATATTTTCCTGCACCGTCAGCAGCGGAAAGATCATCCGCCCTTGCGGCACATAGCCCAGACCGCGCCGCGCCATCGCCTGCGGCGGCAGCTTTCCCAAGCTCTCGCCATCAAAGACCACCTCCCCGCCCGAACGCGGATGGGTGCCCGAGATTGCCTTCAAGAGCGACGTCTTGCCCACGCCATTGGTGCCCATGATGCAGGTCACCTCGCCCGCGCGGGCCTCCATGTCGATGCCATACAAGATCTGAGAGCCGCCATAGTGGAGCGTAAGCCCCTTTGTTTTCAGCATATCTTACCGCCCCAGATAAACTTCGATGACCTTCGGGTTCGAGGTCACATGATCGAGCGAGCCCTCGGCCAGCACCGAGCCTTCGTGCAGAACCGTGACCTTGCAGCCCAGTCGTCGCACAAAATCCATGTCGTGTTCCACGACCACCACCGCGCGCGAGCGCGCCAGATCGACCAGCAGCGCGGTGGTCTGCTCGCGCTCGGCCAGCGTCATACCGGCGGCGGGTTCGTCGACCAGCAACAGCCGTGGCTCTTGCGCCAGCAGCATGCCGATTTCGAGCCATTGTTTCTGCCCGTGCGACAGTTCCCCGGATTTCCGTTCAAGGCTGTCCCCCAGCCCGACCTGTTCCGCCAGCGCGGCGACCCTGGCATGATCAGCGGGGGCCGGGCGCCAGAACAGCACCTTCCAGGGCGCGCGATTGGCTTTCAGCGCCATCATCAGGTTTTCGGCGACCGATTGATCCTCGAACACGGTGGGGCGCTGGAACTTGCGGCCGATGCCGGCGCGGGCGATTTTCGCCTCGTTCAGTTTCAGCAGATTTGTCGATTTCTCGCCCCAGATCACGCGGCCTTCATCGGGGCGGGTCTTGCCGGTGACGATGTCCATGAAGGTGGTCTTGCCCGCGCCATTGGGCCCGATGATCGCGCGCAGCTCGGCCGTGCCGATGGAAAAGCTGAGGTTGTTGATCGCGCGGAACCCGTCGAAACTGACGGAAATGCCGGACACTTCCAGAAGGTGATTCATTCCACCGCCTCCCGCTCCTGCAAGGCGCCATCGTCGGGGCCAAGCGGCGTGCCGCCCCGGCGCGGGCTGCGCAGGCCCTGCGCCAGATCGACAAGCCCGGCCAGGCCCTTGGGCGCGAACAGCGTGACCAGAACGAAGCTGAGCCCCAGCAGGACCGACCACCAGTCGACCCATTTGATGGTGTAGAAGCCCAGGTTCAGATCGGGCACGCGCCCGCCGGTGAACCAGGTCGAGACCAGGCTGACGAAGGCCGCGCCCACGACCGCGCCGTAAAGCCGCCCGCGCCCGCCGATGGCCACCCAGACCGCCAGGTAGATCGAGGCGATCGGCGCCATTTCGGCGGGGTTGATGATGCCCGCCTGCGGGTAATAGAGCGCCCCCGCGATGGCCGCGATCACCGCGGTCAGCGTGAAGACGAAGAGTTTGTAGCTTTCGACCGAATAGCCGAGGAAGCGCACGCGGGCCTCGTCATCGCGGATGCCGCGGATGACCGAGCCGAACTTGCCCGAGACGATGAAGCTGGCCAGCATGTAGCCTAGGGCCAGCGCCAGCGCCGAGGCCCAGAGGAACCAGACCGAAAGCGCGTCCTGCCCTGCGGCCTCGAGCCCCGGGATGTTTTGCAGCCCCGACAGCCCGTTGTTGCCGCGCAGGCCGCTGTCGTTCTGGAACAGGTAAAGCGACAGCGCCAGCGTCATCGCCTGGGTCAGGATCGAGAGGTAAACGCCGGTGACGCGGCTGTGGAACGCCAGCCAGCCAAAGACGAAGGCCAGGATGCCCGGCACCAGCACCACCAGCGCCAACTGCGCGGGCAACGAGCCCGCGAAGGCCCAGACCGCAGGCAGTTCCGAGGTGCCGACCACGCCGAAGATCTGCGTGGCGATGGCATCCGACAATTCCTGCGGGGTCATCGGCAAGGCCCCCCCTGCCGAGGACAGCACGATGTCGCGCGTGCGCGCGAACATCAGCCACATGCCGACCATATAGCCGCCCAGCCCGAAGAAGGCGAAATGCCCGAGGCTGAGGATGCCGGTGTAGCCCCAGATCAGATCCATCGCGATGGCGATCAGGCACAGGCACAGCGTCTTGCCGAGCGTCTTGACCATGGAGGTGGAGATCAGGCCCGAGCCATAGGCATCCGACAGGACGGTGACGCCCAGCGTAAAGACCGCCAGCACCAGCAGGAAGGTCAGGACCGAGGGGTTTTTCGCAAGGGACCCGGGTTTCATGCCTGTGCCTCCTGTCGCGGGCCGGGGGCTTCGCGCCCCCGGACCCCCGCGGGATATTTGAACCAGAAAGAAAGGGAGAGGTCGGACATGGGATCAATCCCCCGCGGCGCGGCCCTTGAGGGCGATGATCCCCCGCGGCCGGAACTGGATGAAGACGATGATGAAGAGGATCATGTAGGTTTGGGCGGCGAGCGTGTTCGAGGGGTTCAGCCACTCGATCCCCTTTTGCAGCGTGCCGTTCAGCGTGGCCCCCGCCAGAGTGCCCCAGATATTGCCCACACCGCCGACGACCACCGTCATGAAGGACTGCACGATGTAATCCGACCCGAGTTCCGAGGTGACCTTGGCAAACAGCCCGATTGCCACCCCCGCAATCCCCGCGATGCCCGAACCGAGCCCGAAGGTCAGCATATTGATGCGGTCGGGGTTGATGCCCATCGAGGCCGCCATCGAGGGGTTTTGCGTGACCGCGCGCACCTCGAGCCCCAGTCGCGTGCGGTTCATGATGAACAGGAACACCCCCAGGAAGATCAGCGCCAGAACGAAGATCGCGATGCGGATATAGCTGATTGAAACCACGTCGTTCAGCACCCAGGCGCCATCGAGCCAGCCCGGCGAGGTCAGCGGCCGCGCCTGCGTGCCGAAGACGTTCTTGAAGATCTGTTGCAGCGCGATCGAGATGCCGAAGGTCGCGAGCAGCGTTTCCAGCGGGCGTTTATAAAGGTGGCGGATCACCAGACGCTCCATCGCGACGCCGGCCAGGAAGGTGACCGCGAAGGCCAGCGGCAGCGCGACCAGGATCGACACGGTGTAGTCGGCGATGAATTGCTGCACGACATAGCCGGTATAGGCGCCCATGGTGATGAACTCGCCATGCGCCATGTTGATGACCCGCATCACGCCGAAGGTGATAGCCAAGCCGATCGCCGCCAGAAAATAGATCGAGGCGAGCGAGAGCGCATCAAGCCCTAGATCGGCCATTTGCATCGCATCGACCTTGAGCGTGATGCGTTTCATCGCGGTGCGCGCGGCATCGGTCACGGCGGCGTCGGGCTCGGCATAGACATCGGCATAACGGTGCGCGGCGACAGCGGCGGCAACCTCGTCATCGGTGGCGGCGGCGGGCACGGTGCCGGCCTGTTCCAGCGCGGTATAGGCGGCGTCGCGGGCAGCGGGGCTGTCCAGATCGGCAAGGGCGAAACCGCCGACCGTCCCGTTTTCGATATGCGCCTCAAGCGCGGCGCGCAGATCGGCACGGGTCAGGCGCGCAGGCGCAAGGCCTTGGGAAACCAACAGCTTATAGGCTTCGTCTTCGGAAATCTGGCGTGGGGCGCGCAGTTCGGCCGCGATATTCCCCGAGGGCGCATCGACAAAGGCTGTGCGCCTGGTCACAAGGATCGGGTTCAGCGCGCCACGCAGATCGAGGCCCAGATCGGCACCGAAGCTTTCGATCGCGGCCACACGCTTTTCGCTGGTCGCGCCGAAGCGGATCGTCAGCAGCCGTTCTAGCCGCTCTTTCTGGGCGCGGATCGCGGGGTCGGTCTCGCCCTCGATGGCGGCGCGCAGCGGTTCCAGATGTTCGGGCCCGCCGTCACGCGCCAGACTGTCCATCGCGGCCTGCCGTTTCGCCGGGTCCGGGTCCATCAATTGAAATTCGACCAGCGCCGAGGCGATCAGCCCGCGCACGCCGGAATTCGGTTTCAGTTCGGTGATCTCGGCTTTCGGCGCGGTGCCGGCGGGCGTGCCCGTCATCGGATCGATCAGGGCATAGCCGTCACCGGTCTTCTCGATCAGGAAGAACGCGCCGTCCTTGCGTTGACCCACACGCTTGTCAGCCCAGGCCTCCAAAAAGGCGGGGGCGCCCGGCCCTGCAGCGCCGATGGCGGCAATCACCGGACCGATGGTCTGACGCGAGGGTTTTGCGATCTGATCAGCATGGGCGGCAAGAACGGCGGCAAGGCCGGTCAGCGCGGGCTGGCTAAGGTCCGTCGTCTGAGGCTGGGGCGCTGTGTCTTGCGCAAAGCCGGGCAGCGCGAGGCACAGGCTTGCCATCAGCGCCAGAAAAGTGGTGCGCATTCCTGCCCCCGAAGTCCTGGAAATGAGGGGAAGGGGCGGCATGCGCCCCCTCCCTTGTGAAATCAGTAGTTCGATTTCAACTGAACGCAGGTCTTGGTCTCGGTGTTATACATCCCGCAGCCCAGATCCTTCCAATCCGATTCCAGCACCGCCGATTCCGGCAGGTAGTCGGTCCAGGCATCGCCCGGCACCGGGTCGGTCTGGCTGATGATGTCGAACTGGCCATCGGCCCGGATCTCGCCGATCAGAACCGGCTTGGTCAGATGGTGGTTGGGCAGCATTTCCGCGGTCGAGCCGGTCAGGTTCGGGAACGTCTGACCAATCATCGCTTTCTCGACGGCATCGACATCGGTCGTGCCCGCTGCCTCGACCGCATTCACCCACATGTTGAAGCCGATGTAGGTGGCTTCCATCGGGTCGTTGGTCACACGGTTTTCACCCATGCGGGCCTTCCAGGCCTTGATGAATTCTTCGTTGGCGGGGCTTTCGGCGGTTTCGAAATAGTTCCAGGCGGCCAGATGCCCCACGAGGTTGGTGGTATCCAGACCCGACAGCTCCTCTTCGCCGACCGAGAAGGCCACGACCGGGATGTCATCGGCCGAAATCCCCGCCGCGGCCAGTTCCTTGTAGAAGCCGATATTGGCGTCGCCGTTGATGGTGGAAATCACGCCCACCTTCTTGCCGTCGGCGCCCAGGGCCTTGACGTCGGCCACGATTTTCGACCAGTCGGAATGCCCGAAGGGGGTGTAGTTGACGAAGATATCCTCGGCGGCGATGCCCTTGCCCTTCAGATAGGCCTCGAGGATGTTGTTCGTGGTGCGCGGATAGACATAGTCGGTGCCCAGAAGCGCGAATTTCTCGACGCCCAGCTCTTCAAGGAAATAGTCCACCGCCGGGATCGCCTGCTGGTTCGGCGCGGCGCCCGTGTAGAACACGTTCTTCGACGATTCCTCGCCCTCGTATTGCACCGGATAGAACAGCAGGCCGTTCAGCTCTTCGATCACCGGCAGCACCGATTTGCGGCTGACCGAGGTCCAGCAGCCGAACATCACATCGACCTTGTCGACGGTCAGCAGTTCGCGCGCTTTTTCCGCAAACAGCGGCCAGTCCGAGGCAGGGTCGACCACCACCGCCTCAAGCTGCTTGCCCAGCACGCCGCCCTTGGCGTTCTGCTCGTCGACCATCATCAGGACGGTGTCTTTCAGCGTCGTTTCCGAAATCGCCATCGTCCCGGTCAGTGAATGCAGCACCCCCACCTTGATGGTGTCGCCTTCGGCCAGCGCACCGCCTGCGGTGAACAGCGTGGCCATGGCGGCGCTGAGCATGTATTTCTTGATCCCTGTCATTCTGGTGTCCCTCTGTTTTGCCCGTTCGCCCCTGTTTGCGGGGCGTTGTGCGGGAGGTCTGGCGTTTGTGCCGTTTTATACCGAGGCGGTCCGGGTGAGGCGCCGCCGCATCAGGGAACATGCTGCCATGCAGCGCGACAAGCCGGGGGGCGCGGCGGGGTCATGCGCAAAGACACACGACCGGATCGAACGCCTATTTTTTAAACACGAGCCCACGAATTGAACAATTCGCGGGCTTCAAAATGATCAACATGTCGGGAAATCTGCGCAATCAGTCGGGAATCGCCGCCAGTTTGAGCCCTCCCTCCTGCTCCAGAAAGCGGATGATCTGTGCCACGCCCTCGCCCTGCCGCAACCGTGCCAGCACATAGGGCCGCGCCCCCCGCGCCACTTTCGTATCGCTTTCCAGCAGCGCCACATCCACGCCGACATAGGGCGCCAAGTCGGTCTTGTTCACCACCAGCAGGTCCGAGCGCGTCACCCCGGGGCCCCGTTTGCGCGGAATGTCTTGCCCGGCGGCGGTGTCGATCACATAGATCGTCAGATCGGCCAGTTCCGGGCTGAAGGTCGCGGCCAGATTGTCGCCCCCCGATTCAATCAGCACCAGATCCAGATCGGGAAAATCCCGGTTCAGTTCGGCAATCGCGGCTAGGTTGATCGAGGCATCTTCGCGGATCGCGGTATGCGGGCAGCCGCCAGTTTCCACGCCGCGAATCCGCTCCGCGGGCAGCACCTGCGCACGCATCAGCGCCTCGGCATCCTCGCGGGTGTAGATGTCATTGGTCACCACCGCCATCGAGCAGCGGCTGGCCAGCGCCCGCGCCAGTTGCTCGGTCAGCGTGGTCTTGCCAACCCCTACCGGCCCGCCGATGCCCACGCGCAAAGGTCCGTTCGCCATTCTCTGTTCCTTCCGTGTCTGTTCATGCGCCGCGCCCCTAGGCGCTCAAGTCTTGAAAATCCTGACGTCCAGCACCTCATGCGCCATCGCCCCGATTTCGGCGCGGAAGGCCGAAGAGGCCAGATCTGCGCGCCCGGCCGTTGCCGCACGGGCGGCAATCTGGGCGATCGGGGCGTGCAGCCCCGCCAGAACCCGCTGCCCTGCCGATTGTCCCAAAGGTATAAATCTGACCCCCGCAGAAACCAGGTTTGCCGCGAAGGAATGTAGAAAAACTGCAATGATCTGATCGGGCGGCAGCGACAGATCCCGCGCCGCATCCGCCAGCGCAAGCGGCAAAGCACGGGGCGTTGGCTCGGTGCCGGTCATCTCGGCCTGCGCCCGGGCGAAGGCGGCGCCTTGTTCCTCGGTCTCGCGCAGCCGCTCGGCACTGCCCGCCAGTGCGCGGGCCAGATCGTTCAGCTCTGACAGGTCTTCGCCGCGCAGCCCGCAGGCCAGAAGCACCGCATCGTTCCAGCCCGTGCCATGCGCCAGAATATCGCCCAGCCAACAAGCCAGCGCTTCGGCACTGCCGACCTCACCCGCCGCCACGGCCTGTTCTAGCCCATGACTATAGGCGAAGGCCCCGGTCGGAAAGGCCGGCGACAGCCATTGCACCAGCCGCAGCAGCGCGGCCGTGTCAGAGGTGGACATGGAACTGACCGGGCCCGTGGCTGTGGCCGTGCCCGTGGTCATGGCCGTGATCGTGCCCCATCGTGCGCCCGATGCCATAGGCCCCGCCCTCGGGGCGGAATGGCTCGACCGAGGCGGTGACCTTGCCCCCCAGGCCCCGCAGCATGTTTTCCAGCACATGATCGGCCCGGATGACCAGGCGCGCAGGCTCTATCTGACAGGGTGTGTGGCGGTTGCCGATATGCCAGGCCAGCCGCGGCAGATCGCCGGTGATCACCAGCACCGGCTCCAGCGCGCAGGTCACCTCGATGAACCGCCCGTCCTCCAGCACAAAGGCCTCGCCGCCGGTCAGATTGGTCACTTCGGGCAGATCGACCAGAAACCCCGCGCCCGCCGTGGTGACCAGCCGTTTGCGGCGCAGGAACCGGCCTTCGTAATCCAGCGCCACCTGCCCTGCCGCCCCTTGCCACTGGCCCTTGCCCGCCACATGCGTGGCATTCGGAAGATCGCTCATGATTTTACCTTCGGTCTTAGCTGTTTCTTAAGGTTAACGGGGCAAAGTCATCCTGAACTTACCCAGAACGGGTGACCCGTTGCAATGACGGGTCCGGCTGCTGAACTGGCCGAAACCGCGCCACGACAATGCGCCCGAAGCGGCGCCCGGCGGCGTTGCGCACCGCCACATGGACTGCGTCCGGCCTGCAAGGGCCGGACGCCCCAACCGGCCGACGCAGGCCGCCGCGTCAGAACAGGAAATACCGCTGCGCCAACGGCAGGCTCTCTGCCGGTTCGCAGGTCAGCAATTCGCCATCCGCCCGCACCTCATACGTCTCGGGGTGCACCTCGATTTGGGGTGTGGCTGCGTTCAGCACCATATCGGCCTTGCCGATGCCCCGCGTGTTCTTCACCGCCAGCACCTGTTTTTCGAGGCCGAGCTTGCCCGCCACCCCGTCGGCCAGCGCCGCCTCTGACACGAAGGTCACCGCCGTCGCGGCCAGTGCCTTGCCAAACGCGCCGAACATGTTGCGCGTGTAGAAGGGCTGCGCGGGGATCGAGCCGTTCGGATCGCCCATCTGCGCCGAGATGATCATCCCCCCCATCAGCACCATTTCCGGCTTGGCGCCAAAGAAGGCCGGGTTCCACAGCACCAGATCGGCGCGTTTGCCCACCTCGACGCTGCCGATATGCTGCGAAACCCCATGCGCGATCGCCGGGTTGATCGTGTATTTCGCGATGAACCGGCGCACCCGGAAATTGTCGTTATCGCCGGTTTCCTCGGGCAGCCGCCCGCGCTGTTTCTTCATCTTGTCGGCGGTCTGCCAGCAGCGGATGATGACCTCGCCCACGCGGCCCATCGCCTGACTGTCCGAGCTGATGATCGACATCGCGCCCATGTCATGCAGAATGTCCTCGGCGGCGATGGTTTCCTTGCGAATGCGGCTTTCGGCGAAGGCCACATCCTCGGGCACCTTGTTGTCCAGATGGTGACAGACCATCAGCATGTCGAGGTGTTCTTCCACCGTGTTGCGCGTGTAGGGCCGCGTCGGGTTGGTCGAGGACGGGATCACGTTCGGCGCCGAGACGACCTTGAGGATATCGGGCGCATGGCCCCCGCCCGCCCCTTCGGTGTGGAAGGCATGGATCGTGCGCCCCTTGAAGGCGGCCAGCGTGTTTTCGACAAAGCCGCTTTCGTTCAGCGTGTCGGTGTGGATCATCACCTGCACATCCATCGCATCGGCCACCCCCAGGCAGCAGTCGATGGCCGCAGGCGTGGTGCCCCAGTCTTCGTGCAGTTTCAGCGCACAGGCGCCCGCGCGCACCATTTCCTCCAGCCCCTCGGGAAGGCTCGCATTGCCCTTGCCCGACAGCGCCAGGTTCATCGGCAGCCCCTCGAAGCTTTGCAACATCCGGCTGATGTGCCAGGGGCCGGGCGTGCAGGTGGTGGCCAGCGTGCCATGCGCGGGGCCGGTGCCGCCGCCCAGCATGGTGGTGACGCCCGAGGCCAGCGCATCCTCGATCTGCTGCGGGCAGATGAAATGGATATGCGCATCCATGCCGCCCGCGGTCAGGATCTTGCCCTCGCCCGCGATGATCTCGGTCGAGGGGCCGATGATCAGCGTCACCCCCGGCTGCGTATCGGGGTTGCCCGCCTTGCCGATCCCGGCGATGCGCCCGTCGCGCAGGCCCACGTCGGCCTTGTAGATCCCGCTGTGGTCAACAATCAGCGCGTTGGTGATGACGGTGTCCATGGCCCCGCCTGCGCGGCTGACCTGGCTTTGCCCCATGCCGTCGCGGATGACCTTGCCGCCGCCGAATTTCACCTCTTCGCCATAGATGGTCAGGTCGTGCTCGACCTCGATGATCAGATCGGTATCGGCCAGACGCAGCCGGTCGCCGGTGGTGGGGCCGAACATGTCGGCATAGGTCGCGCGTGAAATCGTGGCTGGCATTTACAAATCCCCCATCACGGCCTGATTGAAGCCATAGACCCGGCGCGCGCCCCCAAAGGGCACCAGGCGCACCTCGCGGGTCTGGCCCGGCTCGAAGCGCACCGCCGTGCCTGCCGCGATGTCCAGCCGCTTGCCATGCGCCGCTGCGCGGTCAAAGCTCAGCCCCGGGTTGGTCTCGGCGAAATGGTAGTGGCTGCCGACCTGAACGGGGCGGTCGCCGGTATTGGCCACCATCAGAACGGTCACCTCGGCCCCCGCATTCAGAATAATCTCGCCCTCGGCGGGAAAAATTTCACCCGGAATCATCTGATTACCCCGCCACGGCCAAGGCCAGGCCTGCCACGGCCGCCGCCCCGCCAAGCCCGCGCAAGGCCAGTTGCCCCAGTGCGCGGCCCAGCAAGAGCCCCGCCCCATGCAGCGCCGCCGTCACCAGCGCAAAGCCCAACGCATAGCTGGCCATGCCACTGCTCGGCCCCTCGGCGCCATGCGCCCAGCCATGCGCCGCGCCGAACAGCGCGATCAGCGGCAGCGCCGCCATCAGGGGCAGCTTGCCAGCCAATGCGACCAGCGCGCCCAGAATGATGATCGAGGCCAGGATCATCGGTTCGACCGCCGGGAACGGCAGCCCCGCAGCCCCCATCGCTCCGCCCAGCAGCATCGCGCCGACGAAGCCCGCGGGCATCGCCCACAACGCCCGCCCGCCGGTCTGCGCGGCCCACAGGCCCACCGCCACCATCGCCAGAACGTGGTCGGCGCCACTCAGCGGGTGAAAGGCGCCCGCCGCGAAACTCCCGGTCTCGTGCCCGGCATGGGCCAGCGCGGCCCCCGGCGCCAGAATTGCGGCAATCGACAGCGTCAGTTTTTTCATCGGGGGTCTCCTTCAGCGGATCGGGTGGTGGACAGTCACCAGTTTGGTGCCATCGGGAAAGTTCGCTTCGACCTGGATCGAATGGATCATTTCGGGGATGCCGGGCATGCATTGTTCGGCGGTAATGACGGTCGCCCCGGCCTCCATCAGATCTGCGACCGAGCGCCCTTCACGCGCGCCCTCGACGACGAAATCACTAATGATCGCAATGGCTTCGGGGTGGTTCAGCTTGACACCCCGGGCCAGCCGGTTGCGCGCGACCATGGCGGCCAGGCTGACCAGCAGCTTTTCCTTCTCACGCGGGGTCAGGTTCATTCGGTCCTCTTACAATTGCCAGACGCGCGGCGGGGCGGCACCCCGGCGCAGCGCGTTCATCAGGGTCAAAATCTGGCGGCGCAGCGGCCAGCCATCGGCGGCCAGCAGCCGCACCACACATTTTCCATCAAAGCCGGAGGCGGCACCTTCGACCCCGGGTTCACCCAAGGCCGCACGCGCGGCCCCCACCGCATCCTCGGCCCCCGGCGCGCACAGAACCAGCGTCGCCATCGCCCGCGCAGCGCCCAGCAACGCGCCCCGCGCGCCCTTCGCCAGAATGTTCGAATTGATCAAAAGAGGCTCTATCATCACAGGCTTTGCGGCGCGCAAAATCTGACGATTGTCGTAAAACTGCAAGTCACGGACAGTTTCGTCCATCGCGGCACGGCCCAGAATAACCGCCTCCAGCATCAGGCAGCCGGCATCGGGGGCCAGATCAATCACCGTTTTCCGCTCCAGCGCGGCGCGGTCGAACAGGATGGTTTCCTGTGGCAGCCAGTCGAGCCACCCGCCCGCGCCAACCCGATGCGCAACCGTGACCCGCGCCACCCCGGCATCGGCACGATAGGCCCGCTCCGCGGCCTGCGTCGTCGCCACCGCCCGCGCACCGGCCTGCAGATCCAGACCGTAGTGCAGCGTATCGCCGCCCGTCAGCCCGCCCGAGGTATTCAGAAACACGACCTCCGGCACCGTCCCGCGCACCCGCGGCAACAGCGCCTTGGCCGACCCACGCTGACGCAGCCCGGTCAGGCGCGCGCCGTCAAAGCTCACGGCGGCCTCGCCATGGCTGCGCTGCATCCCGGTCATTGCGGTGGTGTCGAACATGAAAACCTCTCGCCCCGATCCAACCGGCCCGGGGCGGCGGCGTCCATCAGCCAGCTGCGTCGCACGCACTTACCATCGCGCGGCCCGGCGCCGCAGCACAAAAACAGGGCGATGCGATGCAATTTCAGGCAGGTTGAAAACTCACCCCAACGGCCCCGGCAACCGTTCTTCCGACAGCAGCACATTTGCCTCGACCTGCCCCACCCCGGGCAGGGTCATCACGCGGCGCCGCAGGACACGTTCGAAATCGGCGATGTCGCGGGCGCGCACTTTCAGGCGGTAATCGAACAGCCCCAGAACGTGCTGCACCACCTGCACCTCGGGGATCGCGGTGGCGGCACGCTCGAAATCCTCCAGGCTGACGCGGCCCTTGGTTGCCAGCTTGATCCCCAGAAACACCGTAACCCCGAAGCCCAGTGCCGCCGGGTCCAACACCAGCCGCCGCCCGGCCAGAATTCCGGCCTGCTCAAGCCGACGAATCCGCCGCCAGCAGGCCGGTTGCGATAGCCCCAGCGCCCGCCCCAAGGCCCCGGCGCTTTGCGTGGCATCCTCGACCAGCGCCCGCAGGATCGCGCGATCCATATCATCCAGCGCGATCACAGCGGCAACTCCGCACTGTCCTTGATGGTGGAAATCAACATCAGGGCATCGGTGTCGGCGATATGCGGCAGGGTAAGGATCCGCGTGCGATAGATTTCCTGGTAATGCGCCATATCGCGGGCGATGACGTTCAGACGCATGTCTGTTTGCCCAAGAAATGACTGTATCTCAATGACTTCCGGAACCTTGCGCGCGGCGGCGATGAATTCGTCGAAGGCCCGCGGATGGGTCTTGTCCAAGGTGAAGCGCAGGCTCACCTCGACCTCCCAGCCCAGCTTGCGCCAGTCGATCACCGCTTGCGTGCCGCGCAGCACCCCTTCGGCGCGCAGCTTCTCGATCCGCCGCCAGCAAGTCGCCGCCGTCACGCCCGCGCGTTCGGCCAGATCCGCGGTCGCCAGATCCGGCTCGGCCAGCATCTGGCGCAGGATCCTTCGGTCGATATCGTCAATTGGCATGAATTTTTCATCCATAAACATTTTCAAGAATGATAATTACGACATATCGCAAGAATACTCAAATTATGAACGCACATTCCTGACAGTCGCCCTATTCTGCCCCCAGCAAACAAACGGAGGACGCCATGCGCGTGTTTTATGATCGCGATTGCGATGTGAACCTGATCAAGGACAAGAAAGTCGCCATTCTGGGCTATGGCTCGCAAGGCCATGCGCATGCGCTGAACCTGCGCGACTCGGGCGCCAAGAACATCGTCGTCGCGCTGCGCGAAGGCTCGGCCTCGGCCAAGAAATGCGAAGCCGAAGGCCTGACCGTGATGGGCATCGCCGAAGCGGCCGCCTGGTGCGACGTCATCATGTTCACCATGCCCGACGAACTGCAGGCCGAGACCTACAAGAAATACGTCCACGATAACCTGCGCGAAGGCTCGGCGATCGCTTTCGCCCACGGCCTGAACGTGCATTTCGGCCTGATCGAGCCGAAACCCGGCATCGACGTGATCATGATGGCCCCGAAAGGCCCGGGCCACACCGTGCGCGGCGAATACACCAAGGGCGGCGGCGTGCCCTGCCTGTTCGCGGTCCACAATGACGCGACCGGCAAGGCGCAGGAAATCGCGCTGTCCTACTGCTCGGCCATCGGTGGCGGCCGCTCGGGCATCATCGAAACCAACTTCCGTCAGGAATGCGAAACCGACCTGTTCGGCGAGCAGGCCGTGCTGTGCGGCGGTCTGGTCGAGCTGATCCGCATGGGCTTCGAAACCCTGGTGGAAGCTGGCTACGAGCCGGAAATGGCCTATTTCGAGTGCCTGCACGAAGTGAAGCTGATCGTCGACCTGATGTATGAAGGCGGCATCGCGAACATGAACTACTCGATCTCGAACACCGCCGAATATGGCGAGTATGTTTCGGGCCCGCGCATCCTGCCCTACGACGAAACCAAGGCCCGCATGAAAGCCGTGCTGACCGACATCCAGACCGGCAAGTTCGTGCGCGATTTCATGCAGGAAAACGCCGTGGGCCAGCCGTTCTTCAAGGCGACCCGCCGCATCAACGACGAGCACCAGATCGAGCAAGTCGGCGAGAAACTGCGCGCGATGATGCCCTGGATCTCGAAAGGCAAGATGGTCGACAAGTCGCGCAACTGATCCGCGGCGATCTGACATCCGGGGGCGCCTTGCGGGGCGCCCCTTTTGCTTTTACCCTCGCCCCAGCACAGGAGAGCGCGATGCACGACATGCCCCAATCACAGCTGGACGCCATCGAGGCGGAGCGCGCGAAAATCTTTACCCCGCAATGGTTTGGACGGCTATTCTCTGGCAGGCTGGCACCCGGCGACACATTCTGGGTCGGCAATTACGGCATTTTGCTGTGGGTGGTGCCCGCCTTGGTCATGCTGGTGTTCTTTGTGGCGAAATTTGCGCCCGGCGCCCTGGCCCCCGTGGTCACCGGCAGTCTTGCCCTGCTGGGCCTTTACCGTGTGGCCGTGCTGCGCGCCCTGATCGCCAGCACGCTGAGCACACCCGGCCCGAAAGGCTGGCGCTGGTTCGGGGTGCTGTGGACTGCGGCCGAAGCCACCGCGCTCCTCAGCTTTGTCTGGGTGAGCTTCACCCGCTAACCCGTTCCAGGCCTTCAACTACTCCGGGCCGAGGGGCGGCGTCCGTTACGCCGTTTCGGCCTCGACCGCAGCCACGATGCTTTCGACGGCGGCTTGCAAGATCGTCTCGTCCTCGCATTCGGCCATCACCCGGATCAGCGGCTCGGTGCCCGATTTGCGGATCAGCAAACGGCCCTGCCCGGCCAGGTCGGCCTCGGCCGCAGCGATCACTTTTCGAACATTTTCTGCGTTCAGCGGTTCTTGCCCCGCCTGATACCGCACGTTTTTCAACATTTGCGGCACGGTTTCGAACTGCCTGACCAGATCCGAGGCCCGCAGCCCCGTCTCGGCCATCGCCAGCAGGAACTGCAGCCCCGCCATCAGCCCGTCGCCGGTGGTCGCGTAATCGGTCATTACGATATGGCCCGATTGCTCGCCACCCAGGTTGAACCCGCCCGCGCGCATCCGCTCGACCACATAGCGGTCGCCGACATTGGTGCGTTCCAGCCGCAGCCCATGGCCCTGCAAGAATCGCTCCAGCCCAAGGTTCGACATCACCGTCGCGACCAGCGCACCACCGCGTAGACGCCCGGCCTCGGCCCAGCGGCGGGCGAACAGCGCCATGATCTGATCGCCGTCGGCCACACGCCCGGTTTCATCCAGAATCATCACCCGGTCGGCATCGCCATCCAGTGAAATCCCCAGATCGGCACCATGGGCCACGACCGCCTCGGCGGCGGTCCTTGTGTAAGTCGATCCACAATTTTCATTGATATTTAGTCCGTTGGGGGAAACCCCGACGGGAATGACCTCGCAGCCCAGTTCCCACAGCACCTCGGGCGCGGCCTTGTAGGCGGCGCCATTGGCGCAGTCGACCACGACCTTCAGCCCCGACAGGCGCCCACGCCCCGGAAAGGTGGTTTTCGCATATTCGACATAGCGTCCGCGCCCGTCTTCGATACGTTTCGCACGCCCGATATTCTGCGGCTGCGCCGGGGCAATCTCGCCTGCGACGATCGCCTCGATCTCGGCTTCGGCCTCGTCCGACAGCTTGAAGCCATCGGGACCGAAGAACTTGATTCCGTTATCTTTTGCCGGGTTATGACTGGCCGAGATCATGATCCCCAGATCGGCCCGCATCGAGCGCGTCAGAAACCCGACCGCCGGCGTCGGCACCGGCCCCAGCAGCAGCACGTTCATGCCGGTCGAGGTCAGCCCCGCCGTCAGCGCGTTTTCCAGCATGTAGCCCGACAGCCGCGTGTCCTTGCCGATCACCACACGATGCCCATTGCCGCTGTCACGGCGGAAATAGCGCCCCGCGGCGGCGCCCAGGCGCAGCGCCATATCGGCGGTCATCGGCCAGCTGTTGGCCTGCCCACGCACCCCATCCGTGCCGAAAAGCTTCCTGCTCATGACTCGTAACCTTCTGTTATTGCGCGCCAAAGCCGCAGGCCTTGCGCGATTTCACGCACATCATGCACACGGTGGATCTGTGCGCCCTGCGCCACCCCGGCCAGGGTCACCGCCAAGGTGCCCGGGCCACGATCCGTCGCCGCCTCGGTCCCGCCGATCGTGCCGATGAAACGCTTGCGCGACACGCCCAGCAGCACGGGGCAGCCCAGCCCGTGAAACAGGCTTAGCCCGCGCAGCAGCGTCAGATTGTGTTGCAGCGTCTTGCCAAAGCCGATGCCGGGATCGACGACGATCCGCTCGCGCGCGATGCCATTGGCCTCGGCCATCGCCACGCGCTCCTCAAGATAATCGTACACATCCAGCAGTACATCGCCATAGTCCGGGTCGTCCTGCATGGTTTCGGGCAGGCCTTGTGCATGCATCAGGCAGATCGGCAGGCCGGTGATCGCCGCCAGTTCGGCCATCGCCGGATCGAACTCCATCGCCGATACGTCATTGAGCATATCGGCCCCCGCCTCGACTGCGGCGTCGCCGACCATCGCCTTGCGGGTGTCGATCGAAATGGGTGCCGCAAACCCCTCGTCTCGCAATGCGGCGATCACCGGGGCGGTGCGTTCGATTTCCTCGTCCTCGGGCACTTCCTGCGCGCCCGGGCGGGTGGATTCACCCCCGATGTCCAGAATATCGGCACCAGCCGCAACCAGATCCTGCGCGCGCTGCAGCGCAACCTCGGGCGCGTCGAACCGCCCGCCATCCGAGAAACTGTCGGGCGTCAGGTTCAGGATGCCCATGATCTTGGGGCGTTCCATGCCCATCCCGGCCACCGGGGCGCGCCGTGCGGTCAGCCGCTCGGCCACCTCTTCGGGCAGGTGGCTTGCCGGGATCAGTTCGCGCGTGCCACCACGGGCGATCCGTTCGACCGTATCGAACCAGCCCCAGCCCCCGGCCAGGCGCAGGGCATCATCGGGGCGGGCGGCATCGGTTTGCACCAGCGGGCGGTAATACAGCTTTTCCATGCGCCCCTTTCACCCCAAGAGGCGGGGCTTGGCAAGGCTCACGGATCGACGCGGGTCACCGGCACGCGGCTTCCTGCCGGGGCTGAAACATCCCCGTGAAGTTCCAGCTGCGTGGCCGCCATCTGCTCGGCCAGCCACAGCGCCAGCGCCACTGCATCGCCCACCGCCCCTTTCGGCCCGTCGACCGCGTCCAGAACGATCTTCGAAGGAGCCCAGACCACCATCTGCCCGTGCTTCATCGCCCAGTCGATCTCGGTCCGGGTCGCAACCACCACGCAGCGCGGATCGCGGGACGCCAGCACCCAGGCGTTCTGCTCAATCGCCAGCAGGTCGATGCGGCGCTGCGTCGGGCGCTGCCCGGTTTGCGGCACACCGCCTTCGGGCAGACCGACAGTCAGAATGACCGGCACACCCGCGGCCTGCAGCACGTCCAGCCGCGCGGCCAGATCGGGCGCCGCAATCGCGGCATTCGACAGATAGGCCACCACCGGATGCAGCGCCTCGGCCCCGGTCTCATCGCCCAGGCGCACCGGCTGGCTGGCGCGCGCGCGCACGATCTCGACCCCAAGCGCGCCGGGGCCGCGATCCAGCTTCTCGATCCGCACGAAGACGCGCATCGCCTGTGGTTCGGCCAAAATCCGCTCGGCCACCCGCTCGGCCAGCGTTTCCAGCAAGTTCAGCCGCTCAGCCGCCAGTTCGGCCGCGATCGCTTCGGTCAGGCGGTCGTAGGACAGGATGCGATCCACGTCGTCATCCAGCGGCGCGGGCGCGGGGCGCACCTCGACCACCACGTTGAAACGCAGCCGCTGAACATGCCCGCGCTCTTGCTGAAAGGCGCCGATGTCGGCCTCGACGATATGATCGCGCAGGCTGATCCGGTCGCGTGGGTCAGCCGGGGCCGACGCCAGCGCGCGTTCTTCCGGGTGGGCAAAGGCCAAAGAGGTGTCAGAGGTCATCGGGGTCTCGTGTTGCTTGGCGCCACAATACGAAAGGGGCGGGCCAAGGCCCACCCCGAAACGTCATCTGCGCGCCGATCCGCGACCTCAGTTCGAAGCCGTCTGCACCGGCTTGCGATAGAAGATATGCGCCCCGATCCGCGTGGTCTGCACGAAACGCCGCGACCAGCTCGGGCGCACGGCGGGGGTATGGAAATAGGTCGCGCCCTCGGTCAGATCGCGCGGCGCGCCATCCAGCATTGCCCGGGCGACCTTGGCCACCTGGGCATAGGCCTGCCGGTCGCGCACAACGTCAGAGCGGCCATCGCAGGTCCAGCTGAACTGACAGCCGCGGTTGTTGCCCTGATGCACGACACCGCAAACAGTGCCCGGGAACTGCACATCGTCGACGCGGTTCAGCACCACTTCGGCCACCGCGATCTGGCCTTCCAGGCTTTCGCCACGGGCCTCGTGATACAGCACCGAGGCCAGGCACTGGAATTGCTCGCCCCCCGTGGGCACCGGCTGGCTGGCCAGCCACTGTGCGGTGATTGCCGGCGCCGCGCCGGTTTTTCGTGCCGCCTTCGGGGCGGTGGTGATTGCAGAGATCCGCTTGGCGGTGACCGCGCCCAGGGCGCTGCGTTCCTGCCACAACGCCGACAGGAGCCCCTGCTCCGTCGCGGTGGGATCGTTCGACTGGCTTACCGTAACTTCGGCACGCAAGCCTCCGGCAAGGGCCAGGAGGAGCATCGCGCCCCCCGTCCAGCTTTTCAGCACTGACATGTGTATCTTCCGATAAGGACATCGCCCCGGCCAGAGCCGCGACCGCAGCGCCATAACCGAAAAAACGTTAAGATGTCCACCTTTCGGCAAAAAGACAGGCAATTCCGCCCACAAAAGTGGCGGATTCCCGCTTAGCCCCCGGACGACTCATGCCCGTCGGGAACTCTTTGCCGATACCTGCAAGTTTTTGAAAACACCAGAGGAATCAGAGAGGCGGCGCAAGAATTACAGACCGCTTCGGCCCTTGGGGGCCAACAGTGCAAAATGTGCCGCCGCCAGCCGCGCAACCGGCACCCGGAACGGCGAACAGGACACATAATCGAAGCCCGCAGCGCGGCAGAAGGCGATTGATTCGGGGTTGCCGCCATGCTCGCCACAGACCGAAATCGTCACATCCGGGCGCGCGGCGCGACCGCGCCCGGCCCCGATCAACAGCAACTCGCCCACGCCCTCGACGTCCAGAATGTGGAACGGGTCCTCGGCATAGACCCCCTGATTGACGTAGTTCGACATGAACCGCCCGGCGTCGTCGCGCGACAGGCCATAGGTCATCTGCGTCAGGTCGTTGGTGCCGAAAGACAGGAAATGCGCGTGCTCGGCGATCTCGCCCGCCCGCAGGGCCGCACGCGGCGTTTCCACCATCACCCCCAGGCGATAGGTGAAATCGGCCTTCATCTCGGTCTTCACCGCCGCCGCGACAGAATCGATCCGGGTCTTGACGATTTCCACCTCGCGCGAGGCGGAAACCAGCGGGATCATGATTTCGGGCACAACGGGGGCGCCGCGCTTGCTGGCCTCGATCGTCGCCTCGAAGATCGCGCGCACCTGCATGTCATAGATTTCCGGCACGGTCACACCCAGCCGCACACCGCGCATCCCCAGCATCGGGTTGAATTCGCTCAGCGCCTCGACCCGGCGCGTCACCTCGGACAGCGGACGATCCAGCGCCTCGGCCAGTTCGCGCATGCCTTCGCGATCATGCGGCAGGAATTCATGCAGCGGCGGGTCGAACAGCCGGATACAGACCGGCAGCCCCGCCATGATGTCAAACAGCGCCATGAAGTCGGCCCGCTGCATCGGCAGCAGCCGCTCCAGCGCGATGCGCCGGTCGTTGGCGGTATCGGCAAAGATCATCTCGCGCATCACCGTCAGACGATCTTCGTCAAAGAACATGTGCTCGGTCCGGGCCAGACCGATACCCTCGGCCTCGAACATCCGCGCGGTGCGGGCGTCGTCGGGCGTGTCGGCATTGGCGCGCACGCCGATGTCGCGCACATTGTCGGCCCACCGCAGCAATGTGCGGAAGGCATCGTCCAGCGCGGGTTCCAGCATCTCGGCCGCGCCCACCAGAACCTCGCCGCTGGTGCCGTCGACGGTGATGACCTCGCCCTCGCGGAAGATCCGGCCCTTGGGTCCCCGCAAGGTGCGGTCGCGCCCGTTGATCTGAATATCCGTGCAGCCCACGATGCAGGGCAGGCCCAGACCGCGGGCGATCACCGCCGCATGGCTGGTCACGCCGCCGCGTTCGGTCAGCACGGCCACCGCCGCATGCATGCCCCGAATATCCTCGGGCGAGGTTTCACGGCGCACCAGAATGCAGGGTTCGTCCCGCGCGGCACTGGCCTGGGCCGCGGCGGCCGTGAAGACGATCTTGCCGGTCGCCGCCCCCGGGCTGGCCGGAATGCCCAGTGCCAGACGGTCGCGCGCGGCGCGCGGATCGACCTGATAGTGCAGCAATTCGCTCAACGCGCGAGGTTCGACCCGCAGCAACGCATCCTCGCGCGAGATGATCCCGTCGCTCGCCAGTGCGACCGCGATCTTGACCGAGGCGCGCGAACTGCGCACCACCCGCACCGCGTCGATCACCGCAACCTTGCCGCCCTCGACCGCGAATTCCAGCTGCATTTCTTCGCGCAGCTTGGCGCGACAGGCGGCGCCGTAATGGCGCAATTCCTCGAACACCGCCGGCGCGGCCTCTTCCAGCGAGGCACCGCGCGGGTCCTGCGTCAGAAACAGCGTCTCGACCGAGGCCTTGCGACCCTGGCTTTGCCCCCGGAACCGCCCCGTGATCTGCGGCAGGCCCGTCACGCTGTCGACGAACTGGATCGTGCCCGAACCGGACAGCCCCGGCCCGATGCCAAGCGCCATTTCCTGCACCACCAGGCCCAGCACCGCCTCCAGCGGCGCACCCTTGGCCTGACGCAGCAGCCGCGCGGTCGTGCCCTCCCAGGCGCGCGCCATAGAGCGCAGCACCTCGGCCAGCTGGCGTGCGGGGGATTGCGGGAAATCTTCGTCCGTTTCCGCGCGATAGGCCGCCAGCGCGGCGCTCAGCGCCTGCGGCCCCGGCTCGGCATGAAACATGTCGGGGTCGAGCCGGGCGACATGGGTCGCGTAATTCTGCACGAACCGCAGATACAGCGCATCGGCCGCCTCGCGCCCGTGGCTGTCGGTCAGGATCGCATGCATCGCGTCGTTCATGCCGACATTGAGCACCGTTCCCGGCCCGCCCCATTCGGGGTTTTCCGGGCTGGAGCGCACCGACACCAGCAGGTCAGGCCCGAAGATCGCCGCCAGGGCCTGGGTATCGGGCATCTGCCCCGCCGCGATCGCTCGCACCGTTTCGCACGGCAGCGCCACCGTCCGCGGCACCGGCAGATCAAGCCGGATCAGCCGCTGCAGACATTTCGCACGCCAGCCATGCCGGTTCAGGCTGACCGCAGCCCCCGGCGTCAGCTCGACAAATTCAGCAAAATCAGCGTGTTTCTGCATTGCAGCATGCCCCTCGTCCCTTGGCAGGATAGGCGGAAACGCGCACCGCGCAAGTGCGACAATTGGGTGAACGACGCTGCGTCACCTAACGTGATGAATTCACCGCAATAAATCCGCCCGCCCCGGATCTGGGGCGGGCGGCGGCACTCAGCCTTCCAGCTTGGTCAGATCGGCCACGCTCAGGCAGATCTGACGAATGCGCGACAGCAGGTTCAGACGGTTGCGGCGCACGATTTCATTGTCGGAGTTGATCTGCACGGCGGTGAAGAAGGCGTCGATCGGCCCGCGCAGCGCGGCCATCGCGCCCATCGCGGTTGCGAAATCCTCGGCCGCCATCGCCGGCGCAATCGCCGCCTCGGCCTGATCCAGCGCGGCAAACAGCGCCACTTCCTCGGGGCCTTCGGCGAATTTCACATCCGCCCCGTAGGAATATTCGACGCCATCCTTGGCCTCGGCCTGCGCCAGAATGTTGTTCGCGCGTTTGAAGCCCGCAATCAGGTTCGCGCCATCCTCGGTGGCCAGCACCGCGCCCAGGGCCTCGGCCCGTTTCACCAGCAGCGTCAGATCGTCAGTGCCCGGCATCGCCAGACAGGCGTCGATCACGTCGTGGCGGATGTTCTGATCCTTCAGGAAGACCTTGAGGCGGTCGTGGAAGAAGGCGAGGAGATCGCCCGCATCTGTGCCAGAGTTGGCTTTTTGGAACAATTCCGACAGGTTCAGCCGCAAATCGTTGTTCAAAATCAACCGAATAACACCAAGCGCCGCGCGGCGCAGCGCGAAGGGGTCTTTGCTGCCCGTGGGCTTTTCGTCAATCGCCCAGAAGCCGGTCAGCGTGTCGATCTTGTCGGCCAGCGCGACGGCCACCGTCACCGGCTCGGTCGGCACATCATCGGACGGGCCCAACGGCGAATAATGGCCCTTGCAGGCATTGGCCACGGCCTCGGGCAGGCCCGCGGCGCGGGCGTAATAGCTGCCCATCAGTCCCTGCAGTTCGGGGAATTCGCCCACCATGGCCGACCGCAGATCGGCCTTGGCCACGCGGGCGGCTTCGGCGGCCAGATCGGGCGAGGCGCCGACCAGCGGCGCGATCTCGCGCGCCAGCGCCTCGATCCGTTCGATCCGCGCGGCCTGAGACCCCAGCTTGTTGTGGAAGGTCACATTGGCCAGACCGGCGCCCATGCCTTCCAGCCCTTCGGATTTCACCAGCCGCAGGTCGTTTTCCCAGAAGAATTTCGCATCCGACAGCCGCGCCGACAGCACCTTGAGGTTGCCCTTCAGGATCGTCGCGCCATGATCCGCGGTTTCGCGGTTCGCGACGGTCACGAAGCCCTCGATCCGCCCGGTCTTCGGGTTCTTGACCGAGAAGAACTTCTGATGTTCCTTCATCGAGGTCTGCAGCACCTCGGGCGGCAGGCCCAGGAAATCATCGGCAATATCGCCCATCAGCGCCACGGGATATTCGACCAGCCCCGCCACCTCGGCCAGCAGGCCCTTGTCTTCGACCAGTTCCAGCCCGCGCGCAAAGGCCATCTGCGTGGCGTCGTGCCAGATGATCGCTTCGCGCTCGGCCGAATCCAGCACCACCTTCGCGGCCTTCAGCTTCGCGGCGTAATCGTCAAAGCCCGAAACGGCAAACCGGCCCGGCGCCATGAAGCGGTGGCCTTCGGTCGTGTTGCCCGAAACGATGCCCTCGATTTCCAGCGGCACCACCTCGGCGCCCGCCTCCGTGGTCAGGATGCACAGGATCGAATGCAGCGGCCGGACCCAGCGCAGCGCACCCGCGCCCCAGCGCATCGACTTCGGCCAGGGGAAATTGCGGATCGTGCGTTCCAGCACCTCGGCCACGATCTCGGGCGCGGCGCGGCCGGGTTTTTCCACCACGGCGAAATAGACCTGGCCCTTCTTGTCGTCGCGCAGTTCCAGTTGATCGAGCGTCAGCCCTGTCGAACGCAGAAAACCCTGCACCGCGGCTTCGGGGGCGCTTGCGCTCGGGCCCTTGCGTTCCTCGCGCAGGGTCGGGCTGCGCTCGGACAGGCCCTCAAGCGCCAGCACCAGACGGCGCGGCGTCGAGAAGGCGGCAGCATGGGCATAATGCAGCCCGGCCTCGACCAGACCATCGGTCACCAGCTTGCGCAGGTCTTCGCGCGCCCGCGCCTGCATCCGCGCGGGGATTTCCTCGGAGAAGAGTTCAATCAGCAGATCTGGCATGTCACTTCTCCGCGTTTTCGTTCAGTTGGTGCCAGGCATAGGCCCGGCCATCGGGATAAATCGCCACCACACGGTCGACGCCGGGGCGGATCTCATGTTCGGACAGGAAGGCCACCGCAGCACCGCTTTCCAGATCGGCACCGATCCGCGCCGCATCGAAACAGCCAAACCAGTTCGGCCCGTTCAGCGGGGTTGCGTTGTCATAGACGGTGAAGGTCTCGGTCAGCAGGGCCAGCGACAGCGGCGTGTGAAAGCAGCCGCGAAACCGCAGGGGCGAGCTGTCGGCGTCGATCCCCTCGAAGCCCTCGGCCAGGATCGCTTCGGGCTGGCCGGTCTCGACCGAGGTCAGCCGGATTTCGGCCGCCGGGGCCGAGGCCTGCACGGGTTCGTAAAATGCATATTCCTGCAGATAAAAGACCGCAGCCCCGGTCAAAAGCGCGCTCAGCACGATGATGCCTCCGACGATCTTGCCATTCACGCCCCGACACCCTCGGGCTGGGCACCGCCGGCTTCGGTGGTCACGAAGGCGTCGGCGCATTTCTTGGCCAGCGCGCGGACACGGCCGATATAGGCCTGCCGTTCGGTGACCGAAATCACTCCGCGCGCATCCAGCAGGTTGAACAGGTGGCTGGCCTTGATGCACTGGTCATAGGCCGGGTGCGCCATCACGATGCGCCGCCCCGCCCCGTCCACCGGATCGGCGGCAAGGATACGTTCGCATTCGGCCTCGGCATCCTCGAAGTGGCTCAACAGCATCGCGGTATCGGCCTGATCGAAGTTCCAGCGGGAATATTCCTGCTCGGTCTGGCGGAACACATCGCCGTATTTCAGCGCGATCGGCGCGTCGGGGTCGTTGAAGGGCATGTCCATCACATGGTCGATGCCCAGCACATACATCGCCAGCCGCTCCAGACCATAGGTCAGCTCGCCCGAGACGGGGCGGCAGTCGTGCCCGCCGACCTGCTGGAAATAGGTGAACTGGCTGACTTCCATGCCATCGCACCAGACTTCCCAGCCCAGCCCCCAGGCGCCCAGCGTCGGGGATTCCCAGTCATCCTCGACGAAGCGGATGTCGTGCAGTTCCAGATCAATGCCGATTGCCTCAAGGCTGCCCAGATACAGCGCCTGCAGATCCGGCGGGCTCGGCTTGATCAGCACCTGATATTGATAATAGTGCTGCAGCCGGTTCGGGTTTTCGCCATAGCGCCCGTCGGTCGGGCGGCGCGAGGGCTGCACATAGGCCGCGGCCCAAGGCGTCGAGCCCAGGCTGCGCAGCGTGGTCGCCGGGTGGAAGGTGCCCGCCCCCACCTCCATGTCGTAGGGTTGCAGCACCGCGCAGCCCTTCGAGGCCCAATAGGTCATCAGGCGCAGGATGATTTCCTGAAACGAACGCGGAGCGGCGGGTTTGGTCGCGGCGGTGTTGGACACGGGAAGGCACCCCTTTGGCTGAAAGCGCCCCCTCTCTAGGCAAGGGGCGCGCGGGGGTCAACGGGGGCCGGGCGGCAACGGCGGTCCGGCGGGCAAAATCCACGCATTTTGGGGTGACGCCGCCGCTGAGCCTGCTAACGTGCCCGTCCGGAACGCGAAGAGCGTAAGAATGGGGTGTAACGAATGAAATCTGTGCGCAGGGCCATTTCGGCCGTGGTGGGGGCCGGGCTGACCGGGATGATCTGGACGGGGCTGGCCTGGGCCGAGCCCGCCTGGATCCAGATCGAGGCGCGCCCGTCGCTGGCTGCCGGCGAAGAGCGCGCGCGCGACTGGGCCCGCAGCTTTCCCGATGTCGTGGGGTTTGCCATGAACACCGGCTGGTATGCGATTACCCTGGGTCCGTTCGACAGCCCGGAAACCGCACAGGCAAAGATGCGGCTGCTGCGCAGCGAACGGATGATCCCCCTAGACAGCTATGTCTCGGACGGGTCGAAATTCGGTCAGCAGTTCTGGCCTGTGGGGGCCGGGCTGAGCGCCGTCCCCGAGGCGCCCGCGCCGGTGCCCCCTGTCACGCCGGACGCGCAGGAAAACGCCCCGGAACCCGAAACTGCGGCCCCTGCTCCGGCGGCCGAAACTGCCCCCGAACCGGCATCGGTCGAAACACTGAGCCGGTCACGTCAACTCGAAGCCGCCCTGACGCGCGACCAGCGGATGGACATTCAGGCGGCGCTGCAATGGCAGGGGGTCTACAGCGGGGCCATCGACGGGGCCTTCGGGCGCGGCACCCGGGGCTCGATCGCCGCGTGGCAAACCGCACAGGGGTTCGAGCCGACCGGGGTTCTGTCTTCGGCACAGCAGGCGCAACTTCTGCTCACCGTCGCGACCGAGCGCAAGGCCCTGGGCCTGACCCTGACCGAAGAACCGGAATCGGGCATCGCCATCGAATTGCCGCTGGGGCTGGTCGAATTCGACCATTACGACCCGCCCTTCGTGCATTACCGCGCCAAGGACGGCTCGGGCGTGACGGTGCTGCTGATTTCGCAGCAGGGCGACCAGAATGCGCTGTTCGGTCTGTATGATGTGATGCAGACGCTGGAAATCGTGCCGATGGAGGGGCCGCGCAACCGCGAACGCGACGGCTTCACCCTGACCGGGCAGAACGCGCAGATCCATTCCTACACCCAGGCGAAACTGGCGGGCGGGCTGATCAAGGGATTCACGCTGGTCTATCCCGCCGATCAGGAAGCACGGATGGCACGGGTGCTGGCGGCGATGAAGGCCAGCTTCAAGCCGCTGGGGGGCACCGCGCTGGATGCGACATTGGGCAAGCCGCTGGCCGTGGATCGGGCCGATCTGCTGTCGGGGCTGAATGTTCGCCACCCGGAATTCGCGCATTCCGGTTTCTACGTCGATGACAAGGGCGCGGTGCTGACCGCGGCCGCCGGGCTCGATACCTGCGCGCGCATCACGGTCGAGGATCAGGACGTCGATCTGGCCTTTGCCGACATGGATCTGGGCATTGCCGTTCTGACCCCGCGCAAACCGCTGGCGCCCGCGCGCGTTGCGGCCTTCCAGACCGCGGCGATCGGCCCCGGGTCCGAGGTCGCCGTGGCAGGATTTTCCTACCCGGAGTCGCTCTCGGCGCCGGTGCTCAGCTTCGGCACATTGTCGGACCTGACGGGCCTTGCCGGCGAGGTATCGCAGGCGCGGCTGGCGGCGCGGGTGCTGCCCGGTGACGTGGGCGGCCCGGTGCTGGACACCACCGGCGCGGTGATCGGCATGCTGCTGCCCGACGCGCATGCCCCCGACAAGCTGTTGCCCGGCGATCTGGCGGTGGCGGTGCAATCGGCGGCCATGGCCCCCGCGCTGGCAGAGCGCGGCTTCGCCCCGCTGGCCTCTGACGCCTCGGGGGCGCTTGCGGCCGAGGATCTGGCGGAAATCGCCCAGGGCCTGACGGTGCAGATCGCCTGCTGGAAATGACCCCGACTGCGAGGGCCGCGCCCCGGCCCTCGCCCGTCAGCTGCGCCAGAACCGCGGCAGCAGCAGCACCAGAACCGACATCAGCTCCAGCCGCCCCAGATACATCCCCGCCGACATCATCCATTTCGCCGGATCGGGGAAGGCGTCGATGGCACCATTGCCCGACACTTCGGGGCCCCAGGCGGGCCCGACATTGGCAATCGCCGTCCAGGCCGCGGTCAGCGCGGTCTTGGTTTCAAGACCCGTCAGCGACAACCCCACGATCAGCACACCGAAGCTCAGGATGAACAGCGAGAAGAAGGCGATCACCGAATTGACCACCTCATCCTCGACCGGCTGGTTGGCATAGCGCACCCGCACCACCCGGTGCGGGCTGTGCAGGCGGCGGATCTGGGCGCGGATCGCCTCGAACAGGATCAGATAGCGGAACACCTTGACCGAACAGCCGGTGGACGAGGTGCAGCCGCCGATCAGCCCGGTGATGATCAGCACCACGAAAGCCAGATGCCCCCATTTGGTGATGTCCTCGCTGGCATAGCCGGTGCCGGTGAAGGTCGAGACGACGTTGAAGGTCACCTCGCGCAGCGTGGGCCAGAAGTCGGCCTCGTGGCGGAAGATGCGATACAGAACGATCACCCCGATCGCATAGGCGTGCCAGCGCAGGAAGGCGCGCACCTGCGGATCGCGCCAGATCGGGCCGACATGGCCCTGCGTCAGCTGCACGAAGCGAATGAACGGCATCGCCGCCAGCAGCATGAACACCGAGGCCGCATATTCCGCAGGGCCGCTATAGCGCGCGAAGCTGGCGTCGTAATTGGAAAACCCGCCGGTGGACAGCGTGGTCAGCGCATGCACGATCGCATCGAAGGTGGTCATCCCCAGCGCCGCATAGACCAGCCCGCAAATCACCGTCAGCCCGACGTAGATGCGGATCAGCGCGGTCGAGATGTCCATCGCGCGCGGCAGGATCTTGCCCAGCGTGTCGAACCCTTCCGAGCGGAAGAACTGCATCCCGCCCACCTTCATCACCGGCAGGAAGATCATCGCGACGATGATGATGCCCAGCCCCCCCAGCCATTGCAGGATCGCGCGCCACATGTTCGTGCCCGGCGGCAGATCGTCGAGCGCGGGAATGACCGTGGTGCCCGTGGTGGTCAGGCCCGACATCGCCTCGAAATAGGCATCGGTGAAGGTCAGCCCGGGCGCGCCGATGATGAAGGGCAGCGCGCCGAAGGCGGGCAGCGTGGCCCAGACGAGCGAGGTCAGAACGAAGCTTTGCGGCAGCGTCAGCATGTGACGCAGCGCATCGCGCGAGGCCAGCGCCAGCAGCCCGCCCGCCGTCGCGCAGATGATCGCGGATTCCAGAAAGGCGCGCCAATGCGGGTTGCCATGTGCGAAATCCACAAGCGCCGGCACCAGCATCGCCAGCCCCAGAACCATGCTCAGCATTCCGATGATATAGCCCACGGGGCGCAGATCCATCATCCGCCCTGCTTGCCCGCGCCGAAGGGGCCAAGTCAAGTGCGCCGTGGCGGCCGGGATTGCCCCGGAAAACTTTGCAAACTTTCCGAAATTGGTCAGTTAATTTGCTCAATTTCGCAATTTTCGCTTGCGCCGCAACGCAGCGACGCTAGGTTTCCGCCATTCCACCTGTCGGGGAGAGTCTGACATGTTCCGCAAGATTCTGGTAGCCAACCGTGGCGAAATCGCCATCCGCGTGATGCGCGCGGCCAACGAGCTGGGCAAGAAGACGGTCGCCGTCTATGCCGAAGAGGACAAGCTGTCCCTGCACCGTTTCAAGGCCGATGAAGCCTATCGTATCGGCGCGGGCCTGTCGCCCGTCGGCGCCTATCTGTCGATTCCCGAAATCATCCGCGTGGCGCAGGAATGCGGCGCCGATGCGATCCATCCGGGATATGGCCTGCTGTCGGAAAACCCCGATTTCGTCGAGGCTTGCGCCGCGGCGGGCATCACCTTCATCGGCCCGCGCGCCGATACGATGCGCGCGCTTGGCGACAAGGCCAGCGCCCGGCGCGTGGCGATCGCGGCGGGTGTCCCGGTGATCCCTGCGACCGAAGTGCTGGGCGAGGATTTCGACGCGATCAAGGCCGAGGCGGCGGAAATCGGCTATCCGCTGATGCTCAAGGCCAGCTGGGGTGGCGGCGGGCGCGGCATGCGCCCGATCATGGGCGAGGCCGAGCTGGTCGAAAAGGTCCGCGAGGGCCGGCGCGAGGCCGAGGCCGCCTTCGGCAATGGCGAGGGCTATCTGGAAAAGATGATCCTGCGCGCGCGCCATGTCGAGGTTCAGCTGCTGGGCGACACCCACGGCGGGCTTTATCACCTGTATGAACGCGACTGCACCGTGCAGCGCCGCAACCAGAAGGTCGTCGAACGCGCGCCTGCCCCCTATCTGACCGAAGCGCAGCGCGCCGAGGTCTGCGAACTGGCGCTGAAGATCGGCCGCGCGGTCGGCTATCAGAACGCCGGCACCGTCGAATTCCTGATGGATATGGACAGCCAGCAGTTCTATTTCATCGAGGTCAACCCGCGCGTGCAGGTCGAACACACCGTGACCGAAGAGGTCACCGGCATCGACATCGTGCAAAGCCAGATCAAGATCGCCGAAGGCGCGACTCTGGCGCAGGCGACCGGCGTGCCCGATCAGGCGCATGTCACCCTCTCGGGCCACGCGCTGCAATGCCGGGTCACGACCGAAGACCCGCAAAACAACTTCATCCCCGATTACGGCCGCCTGACGGCCTATCGGTCCGCAACCGGCATGGGCATCCGCCTGGATGGCGGCACGGCTTACGCGGGCGGCGTGATCACGCGCTATTATGACAGTCTGCTGGTCAAGGTCACCGCCTGGGCACAAACGCCCGAACAGGCGATCACCCGGATGGACCGCGCGCTGCGCGAATTCCGTATCCGTGGGGTCAGCACCAACATCGACTTCGTCATCAACCTGCTGAAACACCCGACCTTCCTAGATTACAGCTATACGACGAAGTTCATCGACACCACGCCAGAGCTGTTCCAGTTCAAGAAACGCCGCGACCGGGCAACCAAGATCCTGACCTATATCGCCGACATCACGGTGAACGGGCATCCCGAAACCGCAGGCCGCGCCAAACCGCCGGCCGAGGCGCGCACCCCGCGCGCGCCGCTGCCCGCAGGCCCGGTTCCCAAAGGCACGCGCGATCTGCTCGACACCCAGGGCCCGCAGGCCGTGGCCGCCTGGATGAAGGCGCAGAAAAAGCTGCTGATCACCGACACCACGATGCGCGACGGCCACCAGTCGCTTCTGGCCACGCGGATGCGCAGCCTCGACATGATCAAGGCCGCGCCCGCCTATGCGGCGAACCTGGGCGATCTTTTCTCGGTCGAATGCTGGGGCGGGGCGACGTTTGACGTGGCCTATCGCTTCTTGCAGGAATGCCCCTGGCAGCGGCTGCGCGACATCCGCGCAGCGATGCCCAATGTGATGACCCAGATGCTGCTGCGCGCGTCGAACGGCGTCGGCTACACCAACTATCCCGATAACGTGGTGCAGTTCTTCGTGAAACAGGCCGCCGAAACCGGCGTCGATGTGTTCCGCGTGTTCGACAGCCTGAACTGGGTCGAAAACATGCGCGTCGCGATGGACGCGGTGATCGCGGCGAACAAGGTCTGCGAAGGCACGATCTGCTACACGGGCGACATCCTGAACCCCGATCGCGCGAAATACGACCTGAAGTATTACGTCGCCATGGCCAAGGAGCTGGAGGCCGCAGGCGCGCATGTGCTGGGGCTGAAGGACATGGCAGGGCTGTTGAAACCCGCTGCGGCGCGTGCCCTTGTCACCGCGCTGAAAAACGAGGTCGGCCTGCCGATCCACTTCCACACGCATGACACCAGCGGCATTGCGGGCGCCACGGTTCTGGCCGCGGCGGATGCGGGCGTCGATGCGGTGGATGCGGCGATGGATGCGTTCTCGGGCGGCACCTCGCAGCCCTGCCTGGGGTCCATCGTCGAGGCGCTGGCCCATACCGAACGCGACACCGGCCTGAACATCGCGGCCATCCGTCAGATGTCGAACTACTGGGAGGCCGTGCGTCACCAGTATCGGGCCTTCGAATCCGGGCTCGAGGCCCCCGCCTCCGAGGTTTACCTGCATGAAATGCCCGGCGGGCAGTTCACCAACCTCAAGGCGCAGGCGCGCAGTCTGGGGCTGGAGGAACGCTGGCACGAGGTGGCGCAGGCCTATGCCGACGCCAACCAGATCTTCGGCGATATCGTCAAGGTCACGCCCAGCTCGAAAGTCGTGGGCGACATGGCGCTGATGATGGTGGCGCAGAACATCAGCAAGGCCGATGTGCTGGACCCGGCCAAGGACGTGGCCTTCCCCGATTCCGTCATCGACATGATGCGCGGCAATCTGGGCCAACCGCCCGGCGGCTGGCCTGCGGGGATCGTCAGGAAGGTGCTGAAAGACGAGCAGCCCTCGACCGAACGCCCGGGCAAGCACCTCGCGCCCGTCGACATCGAGGCGACGCGCGCGAAACTCTCGGCCGAGCTGAACGGCTATGTCGTCGATGACGAGGATCTGGCGGGTTATCTGATGTATCCCAAGGTGTTCCTCGATTACATGGGCCGGCATCGCCAATATGGCCCCGTGCGCACCCTGCCGACGCCCGTCTTCTTCTACGGGATGGAGCCGGGGCAGGAAATCAGCGCCGAGATCGACCCGGGCAAGACGCTGGAACTGCGGTTCCTGACCGTGGGCGAGGTGGACGAGGCCGGCGAGGTCAAGGTGTTCTTCGAACTCAACGGCCAGCCGCGCACGATCCGGGTGCCCAACCGCGCCGTGAAGGCCGCGACCAAGGCCAAACCCAAGGCAGACCCGGCCAACCCCAACCACATCGGCGCGCCGATGCCCGGTTCCGTGGCCAGCGTGGCGGTCAGCGTGGGCCAGAAGGTGCGCGCGGGCGATCTGCTGCTGACGATCGAGGCGATGAAAATGGAAACCGGCATCCATGCCGACCGCGAAGCGACGATCAAGGCGCTGCATGTCAGCCCGGGCAGCCAGATCGACGCCAAGGATCTGCTGATCGAGCTGGACTGACAAACGGGGCGGCGGGGAAACCCGCCGCCCTTGTCTTATCGCAGGAAGGCGCGGAACCGGCGCAGCGCCAACGCAAACATCACCGCCCCGATCCCGAACAGCGCCAGAAGCTGCGGCCAGACCACGGCCAGCCCCGCCCCGCGGAACAGCACCGCCTGCGCCAGGATCGCGAAATGCGTATTGGGCGCGGCCAGCATGATATACTGGATAATGTCGGGCATGCTTTCGCGCGGGGTCAGCGTGCCCGACAGCACCTGCATCGGCAGGAAGGTGATCACCAGCAGCAGCCCGAACTGCGGCATCGACCCCGCCATCGTCGCCAGCCAGATCCCCATCGCGGTGACCGCGAACAACTGCAACACCGTACCGAACAGGAACAGCGCAAGCGAGCCGGGGATCGGCACCTGCAGCACCCCCTCGACCACCACCACGATGGAAAAGGCCGAGGCCAGCAGCACCACCAGCCCCATCGACCAGAGTTTCGAGATCATGATCTCGGACGCGCTGACCGGCATCACCAGCAGATGCTCGACCGTGCCGTGTTCGCGTTCGCGGATCAGCGCCGCCCCGGTCAGCACGATGCCCAGCATGGTGATCGACATGATGACGTTGGAAATCGCCCCGAACCACATCTGGTCCAGCTGCGGGTTGAAGCGCGCGCGCAGCACCAGACCGACGTTCAATTCGGTTTCGCTGCGGTGGCGGTCGAGGTATTCGTTCACCTCGGCATTCACGATCTGCTGGATATAGCCCATGCCGGTAAAGGCCTGCGTCATCCGCGTGGCATCCACGTTCAGCTGGATCTGCGGCACATCGCCCGCCAGCAGATCACGCTGAAAATCGGGCGGGATATCCAGCGCGAAAGTATCAAGCCCGGCATCCATCCGCGCGTCCATCTCGGCCGCCGAAATGATCTCGGGCGGCATGAAATAGGGCGGGTAGAACGCATCGGCAATCCGCGCCGACAGGGCCGAGCGATCCTCGTCGACAATCGCGATGCTGGCCTTGTTCAGGGTCTCGGGCATCGCCTTGGCGGCGGTGTGAATCGAGAAGGTGAAGGCATAGACGATCAGCACCAGCAGCATCGGATCGCGCAGCAGGCCGCGCAACTCCTTGACGCCAAGGTTCCAGATATTGGCCAGCCGCATCGCCTACCTCGCCTGTTTGCGCAACAGCGCCACGCCAAGGCCCAGCACGATCGGCACCGTGATCGCCAGCGCGATGAAATCGGGGCGCATGTCGGCCAGTTCCAACGCCTTGGAAAACACCCCGCGCGAGATCGTCACGAAATAGGTGGCGGGGAAGATATGCCCGATCGCCGCCCCTGCCCCTTCAAGCGAGCTGACCGGGTCGATCATCCCTGAATATTGCACCGACGGAATCAGCGTCAGCAGCGCGGTGCCGAAAATGGCTGCGATCTGGCTGGACATGAAGGATGAAATCAGCAGCCCCATTCCGGTGGACACCGTGACATACAGCAGCGCCGCCAGCGTCAGCGCAGGCAGGCTGCCGCTGACCGGCACGCCAAAGACAAACACCGCCAGCGCCACGAGGCCCGCGAAATTGACCATGCCAAGCGCGATATAGGGCAGCTGCTTGCCCAGCAGAAATTCGAACCGGGTGACCGGGGTGACGTAAAGGTTGACGATCGAACCCAGTTCCTTTTCGCGCACCACGCTCAGCGCGGCCAGCATCGCGGGGATCAGCATCAGCAGCAGCGGCACCATCGCGGGCACCATCGCCGGCAGGCTTTGCACATCGGGGTTGTAGCGGTAGCGCGTGGCGATGGTGAAATCGCCCGCCACCGCCGCATCGCCGTAAATCTCGCGCATCTTTTCGGTCAGCCACCAGGCGTGCAGCCCCTGTACATAGCCCTGCGTGGTTTCGGCCTGCGCGGGCATCGAGCCGTCGATCCAGGCCGCCACCGCCACATCCCGCCCGCGCCGCAGATCGGCGGCGAAATTCGGCGGGATTTCCAGCGCCATCGCGATTTCGCCCGCCCGCATCCGCGCGTCCATATCCTGATAAGAGGTCAGCGCGGGTTCCTCGGTAAAATACCGCGAGCCCGAAATCTGCGCGACATAATCGCGGCTGATCCCGCTCTGGTCCTGATCGAGCACCGCGAATTTCAGGTTTTCCACATCCAGATTGATGCCATAGCCCACGACAAGCATCAGGATGACGGTGCCCAGCGTGGCCAAGGTGCCGCGGATCGGGTCGCGTTTCAGCTCCAGCGCCTCGCGCAGGCAATAGCTGAACAGACGCCGCGGGCTGAAAGCGCGCGCAAAAAACGACTGCTTGCGCGCGCGTTTGGCGGGGGCGTCGGGCAGAACGGTCGCAGGCGCGGGCGCCGTATCAACCTCGCCGATCGCGGTCTCCAGATGCTGAATGAAGGCCTCTTCCAGCGTGGCCGCGCCTGCCTGCGCCATGATCGCCGCGGGCGCATCCGACACCAGCACCCGCCCCGCATGCATCAGCGAAATCCGGTCGCAGCGCTCGGCCTCGTTCATGAAATGGGTCGAGACGAAGATCGTCACCCCGTCGCGGCGCGACAGCTCGCCCAGGATCGTCCAGAACGCATCGCGCGCCACCGGATCGACGCCCGAGGTCGGCTCGTCCAG
Source organism: Rhodobacteraceae bacterium UBA6796 (assembly GCA_002452815.1). Taxonomy (GTDB): domain Bacteria; phylum Pseudomonadota; class Alphaproteobacteria; order Rhodobacterales; family Rhodobacteraceae; genus Rhodobacter. Next base: position 43,101 of record DKFM01000001.1, on the reverse strand, counting down.
AATCAGGATGTCGGGCGCATGGATCATCGCCACCGCCAGCGACAGCCGCTGCCGGATGCCCAGCGGCAGGCCGTCGGGGAATTCGTCGGCCACCTCGGCCAGATCGAAGCGGTCGATCATCTCGGCCACCCGCGGGCCGATCCGCGCCGGGTCAAAGCCGAACAGCCGCGCATGCAGCACAAGGTTCTGCCGCACGCTCAACTCGCCATACAGCGAGAAGGCCTGCGACATATAGCCGATGCGCCGCCGGATGTTCAGATCGCGCGCGTCCATGTCTTCGCCGAACAGCTGCGCCTGCCCCTCGCTTGGCGCCAGCAGGCCGGTCAGCATCTTCATCGTTGTCGTCTTGCCGCAGCCGTTGGAACCGAGAAACCCGAAGATCTCGCCCTTCTCAATGCGGAAACTCACATCATCGACCGCGGTGAAATCGCCAAACCGCATGGTCAGGTGGGTGGCCTCGATGGCGATGGCGTCGGTGTCGTCGATGCGCGGCGGGATCGTCACGGCGTGATGGCCTGCGCGGTCTTCCTCGGGCAACAGCGCGATGAAGGCCGCGTCCAGATCTGCCGCGCCGGTCTGCGCCAGCAGCTGCGCGGGCGCGCCCGTCGCCAGCACCCGGCCCGCGTGCATCGCACACAGCCAATCGAATCGCGCGGCCTCTTCCATATAGGCGGTGGCGACCAGCACGCTCATCCCCGGGCGCCCGGCGCGAATCCGGTCGATCAGATCCCAGAACTGCCGCCGCGACAGCGGGTCGACGCCGGTCGTGGGTTCATCGAGGATCAACAGATCGGGGTCGTGGATCAGCGCGCAGCACAGGCCCAGCTTCTGCTTCATCCCGCCCGACAGCTTGCCCGCGGGCCGGTCGGCAAAGGGGGCAAGCCCGGTGGCCTGCAACAGATTGGCGATCCGGCGCGCGCGTTCCTCGGCGCCATGGCCGAACAGGCGGCCAAAGAAATCGACATTCTCGCGCACTGACAGCGTTGGATACAGATTGCGGCCCAGCCCCTGCGGCATGAAGGCGATCCGCGGGCAGACCCGCCCGCGATGCCCGGCATCGCGCATGTCGCCGCCCAGCACCATCAAGGCCCCGTCCTGCAGCGCCCGCGCCCCCGCGATCAGCGACAGCAGCGAGGATTTGCCCACCCCGTCCGGCCCGATCAGCCCGGCCATGACACCGGCCGGGATGTCCAGGCTGATCGCCTCCAGCGCGCGGGTCTTGCCAAAGCGCAACCCGACATCGCTCAGCCGTGCCACCGGCCCTGCGGGCACGGGGGCGGTCATTGCGGCAACCTGACCTCAAGCGCTTCGGGCCAGTCGATGCCGGGATCGGTGCGCACATAGGCCACCCCAGGCAGGCCGGTCTTGACCCGGTCGATATGGGCGCGCAGCAGATCGGGGTCGATCCGCGCCTTGATGCGGAACATCAGCTTTTCGCGCTCGATCTCGGTTTCGACGGTTTTCGGGGTGAACTGCGCAACATCGGCGACATAGGAAATCTTCGCAGGGATCACCCAGTCGGGTGCCGCGTCCAGCACGATGCGCGCATCGTCGCCGATCGCCACGCGGCCCGCCTGCGCGGTGGGCAGGAAGAACGCCATCGACACGTCGCCCAGATCGGCCAGGTTCACCACCCGCCCGCCCGAGGCCACGATCTCGCCCGCGCGCGCAACCAGATATTGCACCCGGCCGTCGCGCGGCGCGGTCAGGGTATTGTCGGCCAGTTGCACCTCGATCACCTCGATCGCGGCCTGCGCGACCTCGACGGCGGCCTGCGCGTTCAGCACCGCCGATTGCGCCGAATTGATCGCCGCCTCGGCCGCGGCCTGCTGTGCCTCGGCCGCGGCAATCGCGGCCCGGGCCCCCAGCGCCGCCGCCCGGTCGGCATCCAGCGAGGCCGCCGAGGCGGTCGAGGATTTCGCCAGCGCCTCGGTGCGCTCATACTGTTTCCATGCGGCATCCGCCGTCGCCCGGGCCTGTTCCAGCGCGGCATCGGCGGCGCGTTTTTCTGCCTCGGCCTGCTTCACGACGATCTTCGCGGTATCGACCGCCAGTTCGGCGCGCTTCTTTTCCGCCTGCGCCTGATGCAGGCCGGCCTCCAACTGCCGGGAATCGATCTTTGCCAGCGGCTGATCGGCACTCACCAGATCGCCTTCGCTGACCAGCACCTCGGACAGACGCCCCGCCGCCTTGGCCGCCACGTCGATCTCGACCGCTTCGATCCGGCCATTGCCCGAGGCGATGCCCGGGAAAACAGCGCCCGTGGCCTGCGATTGCCACCACAGAAAGCCCCCGACCGCGGCCACCCCGGCCAAAGCCGTCAGGGCCCATCCCGATGTCTTGCTGTTCATGGCCGTCTCCTTCGTGCCCGTGCCTGCACGCAGAGTGCCGCGCCGCAGCAGTGGGGTCAACAAGGCTTGAGGCGCCCGGATTGGAACGTGGCGGCAGCCCCCCTGAAGGCGGCCTGCCCCCGGCGCCTTTTACCACGCAGACCTTGCCGCCCCCCCACGACCGCCGGACCGGCGACGGGGCCGATCGCCAATTTTCTTGGCAACAGTCAAATTTCCTCTTGCAGCCCCTCGCGCGATCTCCTAAATCCCCCTCCACCGAACCGGCAGCGCGGGCGTAGCTCAGGGGTAGAGCATAACCTTGCCAAGGTTAGGGTCGTGAGTTCGAATCTCATCGCCCGCTCCAGTTCGGACAGTTTAGGAGTGCGGGCGTAGCTCAGGGGTAGAGCATAACCTTGCCAAGGTTAGGGTCGTGAGTTCGAATCTCATCGCCCGCTCCAAAACAAAAATGGACCGCTTCGGCGGTCTTTTTTGTTTTTTGCCCCCGCCTGCGTGCCTGCCGCTTAACAAGCCGCCACCTGCGGCCTATAAGGCGCTGACACCACAGGAAGGATCAGCGATGCGGACCGCTTCGATCACGCGCAAGACCGCCGAAACCGAAATCTCGGTCGAGATCAATCTCGACGGCACCGGGGTTTATGACAACCAGACCGGCGTCGGCTTCTTCGATCACATGCTCGACCAACTGTCGCGGCATTCGCTGATCGACATGACGATCCGCGCCACCGGCGATCTGCATATCGACGACCACCACACCATCGAGGATACCGGCATCGCCATCGGTCAGGCACTGGTGCGCGCATTGGGCGACAAGAAGGGCATTCGCCGCTACGGCCATTTCGCGCTGGCGATGGACGACACCCAGGTCGCTTGCGCGCTGGATCTGTCGGCACGCCCCTATCTGGTGTGGAATTGCGACATGCCCACGCAGAAGATCGGCAGCTTCGACACCGAACTGGTGCGCGAATTCTTTCAGGCGCTGTCCACCAATGGCGGGATCACGCTGCATATTGACCGGGTGCATGGCATCAACAGCCACCACATCGCCGAGGCCGCGTTCAAATCGGTCGCCCGCGCGCTGCGCATGGCGGTCGAGGTCGACCCGCGGATGGCCGGTGTGCTGCCCTCGACCAAAGGGGCGCTGTGATGCTGACGGCACTGGTCGATTACGACAGCGGCAACCTGCATTCGGCGCAAAAGGCGTTTGAACGCATGGCGCATGAGGCCGGCCACGGCACCATCGTCGTGACCAGCGAGCCCGACGTGGTGGCCAAGGCCGACCGCATCGTGTTGCCGGGCGATGGCGCGTTTCCGGCCTGCCGTCATGCGCTCGACCGCTTCACCGGCCTGTTCGAGGCGATCGAGGAAGGCGTGCACAAGCAGGGCAAGCCCTTCCTGGGGATCTGCGTCGGCATGCAGATGATGGCCACGCTCAGCCGCGAATACGAGCTGACGCAGGGCTTCGGCTGGGTGCCCGGCGAGGTGGTCAAAATCGAGCCCGCCGATCCGAAACTGAAAGTGCCGCATATGGGCTGGAACGATCTGGTGATCGACCGCCCACACCCGGTGCTGGACGGCATCGTGACCGGCGATCACGCCTATTTCGTGCACAGCTATCATTTCAAGGTGGCCCAGCCCGAACACCTGCTGGCGCACGCCGATTACGCAGGCCCGATCACCGCAATCATCGGGCGCGACAACATGGTGGGCACCCAGTTTCACCCGGAAAAATCGCAGGCCACCGGATTGCGGCTGATCGCCAATTTCCTGCGCTGGACCCCCTGACGCAAAACGGGCGCCGAAAGGCGCCCGTTCCGTTTTTCTGCACGGTGCGGATCAGTCGATCTTCGACCACGCCTGCTTGGCGCAGATCAGCCCACCGGCCACACAGCCCGACAGTTTCATCGCCTTGCCGTTCAGCGCGATCTTGCCAATGTAGGTCTTGTTGTTCGACGGCCGCCAGACCTTGCCCGCATAGGTTCCATCGCCCTTGGGCGCCATGTCGATCACGATCATCTTGCCCTGATTGGGCGATTTGTATTCACCGCTTTCATTGAAACTTTTGACGATCGTGCCGCAGAAATTCGGCCCGCAGGGCGCGATTTTCACATGCGCATAGGCGCCGTCGTCGGGCTGCGTCTTCCACAGGCCCTCCAGCGGGTCGGCCATCGCCGCCCCGGCACCCAGGGCCAGCGCTGCCGCCAGAATGATGGTTTTCATGGTGTCTCCTCCCAAAGATCCTGCGCCATCTGGGCACGCGCCCCGATTCCCGGCAAGGCTGACGTGGCGTTGCGCCCTTGCCCGGGGCCCGCGTGCGTGACAAAAAGCGCCAAACGACAGGAGTTGGCGATGATCCTCTACCCCGCAATCGACCTCAAGGACGGCCAATGCGTGCGACTGCTGCATGGCGAGATGGACAAGGCCACGGTCTTCGGGGACGACCCGGCCGCGCAGGCCGCGAAGTTCGAGGCCGCGGGCTGCGAATGGGTGCATCTGGTCGATCTGAACGGCGCCTTCGCGGGCGCGCCCGTCAATGCCGCGGCGGTCGAGGCCATTCTGGCGCGTATCACCGTGCCCGCGCAGCTGGGCGGCGGGATCCGCGACATGGCAACGATCGCAGGCTGGATCGAAAAGGGCCTGTCGCGCGTGATCCTGGGCACGGTCGCCGTCGAAAACCCCGATCTGGTGCGCCAGGCCGCGCGTGAATTCCCCGGCAAGGTCGCGGTGGGCATCGACGCGCGCAATGGCCGCGTGGCGACCAAGGGCTGGGCCGAGGAAACCGATGTGATGGTCACCGATCTGGCGAAATCCTTCGAGGATGCGGGTGTCAGCGCGATCATCTACACCGACATCATGCGCGATGGCGCGATGACCGGCCCGAACATCGAGGCGACCGAGGCGCTGGCGCGCGCGGTCAGCATTCCGGTGATCGCCTCGGGCGGCGTATCCTCGCTGCCCGACCTGATCGCCCTGCGCGACACCGGCGTGATCGCGGGCGCGATTTCGGGCCGCGCGATCTATGACGGCGCGCTGGATCTGACGCAGGCACTGGCGGCGCTGAAGACGTGACCAAACTCGGCAGGAAGCTGCGCAAGGAAGCGCGCCGCGCCGTGCGCAAGCTGCGCTATCTGCTTGCGCTCCCCGAACTCGCCCGGCTCAAACGCGCCTGGGATCGCGACTGGCCCGCGCAACTGACCCTGACCGAGGGCGCGCAGCCCTTCGGCCCCCGGGTCGCGGTGCTGGTGCTCTATCAGCCCGAAGGCCTGCGCGCCTCGACGCTGGACAGCTGCGATTATCTGCTGGCGCAGGGCTATGTGCCGCTGATCGTGTCGAACGCGCCGCTCTCGTCTGCCGACCGGGAGGCGCTGGCCTCGCGCGCCGCGCTGATCTGCGAGCGGCCGAACTATGGCTACGACGTCGGCGCCTATCGCGACGGCGTGCGGCTGCTCGACCATCTGGGCCAGCGCCCCGAACATCTGGCCCTGATCAATGACAGCCTGTGGTTTCCGCTCACCCCGGACAATGACCTGCTGCCCCGGCTGGAGGCAACGGGTCGTTTCATGGGCGGGCTGGTGCGCAAGACCCGGCTGCATCGGGATCGCGACCACAACGGCACGGCTGCGGGCTTCATTGAAGCCTATTTCTACCACGTCAATTTCACCGTGCCCGGCGGCACAGAGGCCTTTGTCAGGTTCTGGCGCGATGTGCCGCTGACCAAGGGACGCGAATTCCTGCGCGAACGGCGGTTTTCCTACGCGATGACCAAGGCGGGGGTGCCGATGGGCGCGCTCGGCTCGCGCCATCTGTTCCTGACCGAAATGGCGGCCCTGCCCACCCCGGAACTGCGCAAGGTGTTGCGCTACGCCGCCTATGACTCCCCGCAGCATCGGGCCCGGGGCACCGCCTTGCTGGAGACCCCCGACCACCCGGAATGGCGCGCCGCCGCGCTGCGCCATATCCGCCGCGTCGTGACGACCGCCCCCTTCTACGCCAGCTTCCCCTATGGCAGCGAAACCACGCTGCGCCTGGGCTTCCTCAAACGCCCCTCGAAACCGATCTATCGTGCCGCGCTGCAGGCCTATCTGCGGGCCGTCGACGCGGGCGATCTGCCCGCCCCCGCACCCGCGATCCGCGCCGAGATCGAGGCCGCACTGGGCACATGATCGCCCGGCCCTGCGCTTCTTTCTGGCGTCAATATCCCGGGGGTGCGGGGGCTGGCCCCCGCTCTGCGCTTTCCATCCCGCGCCCCGGGCGTTATGACTGCGCCAAAGGAGCCCGCTGCCCATGCTGAAAACCCGGATCATCCCCTGCCTCGACGTGGCCGATGGCCGCGTGGTGAAAGGCGTGAACTTCGTCAACCTGATCGACGCGGGCGACCCGGTCGAGGCCGCCAAGGCCTATGACGCGGCGGGCGCGGACGAGCTGTGTTTCCTCGACATCCACGCGACCCACGAAAACCGCGGCACGATGTTCGATCTGGTCACCCGCACCGCCGAGCAGTGTTTCATGCCGCTGACCGTGGGCGGCGGCGTGCGCAGCCACGAAGACGTGCGCAAGCTGCTGCTGGCCGGCGCCGACAAGGTCAGCTTCAACTCCGCCGCCGTGGCCAATCCCGATGTCGTGGCCGAGGCCGCCGACCGTTTTGGCAGCCAGTGCATCGTGGTGGCGATCGACGCGAAGACCGTCGAACCCGGCCGCTGGGAAATCTTCACCCATGGCGGGCGCAAATCGACCGGCATCGACGCGGTGGAATTTGCCCGCACCGTCGCCGCCAAGGGCGCGGGCGAGATCCTGCTGACCTCGATGGACCGCGACGGCACCCGCGCGGGGTTCAACCTGCCGCTGACCCGCGCGATTTCCGATGCGGTCAGCATCCCGGTCATCGCCTCGGGCGGGGTCGGCACGCTCGACCACCTGGTCGAGGGCGTCACCCTCGGCGGCGCCAGCGCGGTTCTGGCCGCCTCGATCTTCCATTTCGGCGAATTCACCATCGGCGAGGCCAAGGCCCATATGGCCGCCGCCGGCATCCCCGTGAGGCTGACATGAGCACGCTCGACACCCTCGCCGCGACCATCGCGGCGCGCAAATCCGCCGACCCGGACAGCAGCTGGACCGCCAAGCTGTTCGCCAAGGGCCCGGAAAAATGCGCCGAGAAATTCGGCGAAGAGGCGATCGAAGCGATCATCGCGGCGGTGAAAAACGACCGCGAGAACCTGACCTACGAGGCCGCCGATGTGCTGTATCACCTGCTGGTGATGCTGGCCGCGCGCGATGTGGCGCTGGCCGATGTTCTGGCCGAACTCGACCGCCGCATGGGCACGTCGGGGATTGCGGAAAAAGCCGCGCGGGGGGCCTGAGATGAGCACACCCAAAGGTTACTGGATCGGTCATGTGACGGTCGACGACCCGCAGGCCTATCAGGCCTATCGCGTGGCCAATGCGGCGGCCTTCGACAAATACGGCGGGCGCTTCCTGGTGCGCGGCGGCCCGCAAGAGGTGGTCGAGGGCGATCTGCGCCCGCGCGCCGTGGTGATCGAATTCCCCAGCATCGAAGCCGCCCGCGCCTGCTATCTCAGCCCCGAATATCAGCACGCGATGAGCCTGCGCACCCCGGTCTCGATCGCCGATCTGTGCATCGTCGAAGGCTGGGCCGGCTGACCCCGCGCAGGGGCGCGCGCGCCCTTGTCCCCACTGGCACTGGCATTACATTGCGACCATGATCAAAGCGCTCCTTTCGCTGCTTGCAGCCCCGCAACCCGAACCACTGACCGCCGATGATGCCGAACTGGCGCTGGCGGCGCTTCTGGTGCGGCTGGCGCGCGCCGATCATCATTTCGACGCAGCCGAAAAGGCGCGCATCGACCGTATCTTGGCGGCACGCGGGGGCCTAAGCCCCGCGCAGGCCGAAGCCCTGCGCCAGCGCGCCGAAGAGGTGGAGGCCGAGGCCCCCGACACGGTGCGCTTCACCCGCGCGCTGAAGGACCGGATCCCGCATGAAAACCGGATCAGCGTGATCGAGGCGATGTGGGAGGTCGCCCTGGCCGACGGATCGCGCGAGGCCGAGGAAGAGGCGCTGATCCGGCTGGCGGCCAATCTTCTGGGCATCAACGACCGTGATTCGGCGCTGGCGCGGCAGAGGGTGCAGACACAGCGCGGCTGATTTTCCCGGCGCCCGCATAAAATCGCGCCGCCTGCCTGTCTTTTTGGCGCATCCCCTTGCGTCAGCCGTCACTCGCCCGTTGCATTCCCCCCGAAAATCGCGCCAACTTGACCAACCGGACAAAGAGAAGCCCAAAGTGACCGATCCCGCGCCCGTCATCGAAATTCGCAACCTGCACAAAAGCTATGGCCAGCTGGAGGTCCTCAAGGGCGTCTCCATCCGTGCCGAACGCGGACAGGTGATCTCGCTCATCGGGTCGTCCGGGTCGGGCAAATCCACGCTCCTGCGCTGCTGCAACCTGCTGGAAGACAGTCAGCAAGGCGAAATCCTGTTCGAGGGCGAGGCCGTCAAATGGGCGGGCGAAGGCCTGCGGCGCCACCCGGCCGATCGCGCGCAGGTGACGCGGTTCCGCACCAACCTGTCGATGGTGTTCCAGCAATTCAATCTGTGGTCGCACATGACCATTCTGCAAAACGTGATGGAAGCGCCGGTCACCGTGCTGGGCCGCCCCGCGGAGCAGGTCGAGGCGCTGGCACGCAGCCTGCTGGACAAGGTGGGCATTGGCGACAAGGCCGACAACTGGCCCGCGCAACTGTCCGGCGGCCAGCAACAGCGCGCCGCCATCGCGCGCGCGCTGTGCATGCAGCCCGAGGCGCTGCTGTTCGACGAGCCGACCTCGGCGCTTGACCCCGAATTGCAACAAGAGGTGGTCAAGGTCATCAAGGATCTGGCGGGCGAACATCGCACGATGATCCTGGTGACCCACGACATGCGGCTGGCGGCCGATGTGTCCGATCACGTCATCTTCCTGCATCAGGGCAAGATCGAGGAAGAAGGCCCGCCCGAGGCGCTGTTCGGCGCGCCGAAATCGGAACGGCTGCAACAATTCCTGTCGGCCACCGCGCCGGCCTGAATCCGAAAACCAAAAACACGATCTTCAACAGTGGAGTTGAGACTATGAAAAAGCTGATCCTGACCACCGCGGCGCTGGCGCTTTGCAGCGGCTTTGCCATGGCTGAAACGGTGCGCATGGGCACCGAAGGCGCCTACCCTCCCTACAACTTCATCAACGACAAGGGTGAAGTCGACGGGTTCGAGCGCGAGCTGGGCGACACGATGTGCGCCAAGGCCGGGCTGACCTGCGAATGGGTCACCAACGAATGGGACAGCATCATCCCGAACCTGCTGTCGGGTAACTACGACACGATCATCGCGGGCATGAGCATCACCGATGAGCGCAAGGAAACCATCGACTTCACCCAGAACTACATCCCCCCGGCGGCCTCGTCCTACATGGCGATGACGGCTGACGCGGATCTTCAGGGCGTGGTCGCCGCGCAGGTCGGCACGATCCAGGCCGATTACGTCGCCAAGTCGGGCGCCACGCTGCTGGAATTCGCCACGCTCGACGATACCGTCGCGGCGGTGAAGAACGGCGAGGCCGACGCGGTGTTTGCCGACAAGGACGCGCTGGCGCCCTTCGTCACCGAAGGCGGTGAAATGGTCTGGGCGGGCGCGGATGTGCCGCTGGGCGGCGGCGTCGGCATGGGCCTGCGCAAATCCGACACCGAGCTGAAAGCCAAGTTCGACGCGGTGATCACCGAGATGAAGGCCGACGGCACGCTCAACACGATGATCACGAAATGGTTCGGCGACGAAGCCGCCACGTTCTGATGACAGGGGGCGGCCCTTCCGGGCCGCCCGACCCCCATGTTCGCAAGCTGCGCCGATCCTTCCCAACTCGAGGGCCTGAGCTGGCTCCTGTGCTACCTGACCTCGGGCAAGCACATGCTGTTCTACGGCTCGTTCTTCGTGGTTCTGGCCCTAATGCTGATTACCGCCCCCGTGGCACTGGCCTTCGGCTTTGCCGGCGCCCTGGCGGCGCGCAGCCCGGTCGCGCCGCTGCGCTGGCTGGGCAAGGGCTATACGGCGATGGTGCGCGGCGTGCCCGACATCGTGTTTTTCCTGTTCGTGCCGGTCGCGCTGGATCAGGGGTTGGAATACCTGCGCCATTTGTGGAAATGCCCGCCGACGGGTGAACCTGTCTGGGCCAATGGCGAATTCAACGTCTGCGCCGCGGCCAAGCTGCCGCTGTCCACCAGCCCGCAGATCTGGCACGAGGCTTACGGCTTCACCCTAGCCGTGGTGGCGTTTTCCATCGTCTTCGGCGCCTTTGCCGCCAATGTCCTGTTCGGCGCGATGAATGCCGTGCCGCGCGCGCAGCTGGAAACCGCCGAGGCCTATGGCATGACCCCGCGCCAGGTCAGCCGCCGCATCCTGATCCCGCAGATGTGGACCTATGCCCTGCCCGGGCTGTCGAACCTGTGGATGATCCTTATCAAGGCCACGCCGCTGCTGTTCCTGCTGGGGGTCGAGGACATCGTTTATTGGGCGCGCGAACTCGGCTCGACCAAATCGCAGATCTATGCCTATCCGCACCCCGACTGGCGCGTGTGGTATTTCCTGGGGCTGCTGTGTTTCTATCTGGCGATGACCCGCGTCTCAGAGGTCGTGCTGGGCCGTCTGACGACAAGGCTGTCGCGCGGTCAGGCCACGATGGCGGGCGAGGCGCAGCGTAAACTGGCCGGGGAGGCAGGCGCATGAGCTGCACCGAAATCATCGCCGATTATGGCCTGCGCTCGCTGGGCATTGGCGAACGGCTGTTGCCGCGCAGCGACTTCACGCTGTGCCACCAGTTCACGCTGATCGGCTCTGGCCTGATCTGGAACATCTATTTCGGCGTTCTGGCGCTGGCCTTCGGCTTCTTTCTGGCGACCGGGCTGGCGCTGGCCAAGGCCGCCGAGGCGCCCTTGATCCGCAAACCTGCGGAATGGTTCATCTTCGTCTTCCGCGGCTCGCCGTTGTTCATCCAGTTCTTCCTGGCCTATGAGGCGCTGGTGATGCTGCCGCGCGCGGGCATCAACATCTTCGGGCTGACGGTGCAGACCAACTGGGTGACCTCGGCCTGGGCGGGCGCACTGTTCGTGCTGTTCCTGAACACCGCCGCCTATTCGGCCGAAATCTTCTATGGCGCGCTGCGCTCGGTGCCCAAGGGCGATATCGAGGCCGCCGATGCCTACGGGCTGACCGGCTGGAACAAGTTCCGCCGCGTGCTGTGGCCCACCATGCTGCGGCTGGCCTGGCCCGCCTATACGAACGAGGCGATCTTCCTGTTCCACGCCACGACGCTGGTCTTCTTCTCGGGCTTTCCGGCCTATCAGCAACGCGGCGATGCGCTGTATTACGCGAAGTTTTTCGCCGACAAGACCTTCAACCCCTTCATCCCCTACCCGATCGCTGCCTTCTATTTCATCTGCGTCACGCTGGCGCTGATCGGTCTGTTCGGGGTGGTCAACCGCCGCCTGAACCGCCATCTGCCGCAGGCTCACCGCCCGCGCCTGAGGATCAGGCCGCAAATCATCAGGTGAGACATGGACTGGCTGAAAGAACACCCCGAGGTGCGCACCATTCGCGTGGCGGCGGCTGATCTGAACGGGGTGGCGCGCGGCAAACGCATTCCCGCGCGCTTCGCAAGCAAGGTCTTCACCGAAGGCACCCGGTTTCCGTTTTCGGTGATGAACCTCGACATCTGGGGCGAGGATATCGAAGACAGCCCGCTGGTGTTCGAGACCGGCGATTGCGACGGTTTGTTGATGCCCACCGAACGCGGTTTCCTGCCGATGCCCTGGCTGGAGGCGCCGACCGCGCTGTTGCCGATCTGGATGTTCCACATGGACGGTCGCCCCTATGCCGGCGATCCGCGCCAGGCGCTGGCCCGGGTGCTGGATCGTTACAAGGCGCGCGGTCTGACCCCGGTTGTCGCGACCGAGCTGGAGTTCTTCCTGATCGACGATTCCGGGTCGCGATTGCGGGTGCCGCCCTCGCCCCGTTCCGGCAAACGCCGCACCGGGGGCGAAACGCTGTCCTTGCGGGCGCTCGATGCTTTCGATGCGTTTTTCACCGCGCTTTATGAGGCGTGCGAGGAAATGGATATCCCCGCCGATACCGCGATTTCCGAGGCCGGGCCCGGCCAGTTCGAAATCAACCTGATGCATCAGGCCGACCCGCTGAAGGCCGCCGATGACACCTGGCTGTTCAAGATGCTGGTCAAGGGGCTGGCGCGCCGCCACGGATTTGCCGCCAGCTTCATGGCGAAACCCTATGACATGTGGGCGGGCAACGGGATGCACACGCATTTTTCCGTGCTCGACGCGGCGGGCGAGAATATCTTCAACGACGGCACGCCGCAGGGGTCTGACGCGCTGCGTCAGGCGGTGGCGGGGTGTCTGGCCGCATTGCCCGGATCGACGCTGATCTTCGCGCCGCATGAAAACAGCTATGACCGGCTGGTGCCCAATGCGCATGCGCCAACCGGCATCGGCTGGGCCTATGAAAACCGCACGGCCGCGCTGCGGGTGCCCAGTTCGGGCAATGCCGCGCGCCGGATCGAACATCGCGTGGCCGGGGGCGATGTGAACCCCTATCTGATGATCGCCGCCATTCTGGGCGCCGCGCTGATCGGGATCGAGGATCGGATGATCCCGGATGAACCGCTCAAGGGCAACGCCTATGCGCAGAACCTTGACCAGTTGCCGCCGACCTGGCACCGCGCGATCGAAACCTTTTCGATGTGTCCGCTGGTGCGGCGGATCTTCGATGACGAGATCGTCGAGAATTTCCTGATGACCAAGCGGCAGGAAATTCACTACATGGCCGAGCTGTCCGATCAGGAACAATCGGAACTGTATCTGGATACCGTCTGAAACCTCCGGGCGGGGCGCCCGCCCCGCTCAGCCCAGCGTCACGTCCAGGAACATCATCAGGATCAGGCCAAAGATCAGCCCCGCCGTCGCCCGGTTCTGATGCCCGTTGCGGTGGGTTTCGGGCAGGATCTCGTGGCTGATGATATAGAGCATCGCGCCCGCCGCGAAGGTCAGCCCCCAGGGCAGCAGCGCCGAAGACACCGACACCGCCGTCGCGCCAAGCAAGGCGCCCACGGGTTCCACCAGACCCGTTGCCATGGTCACCAGAAAGGCACGGCGACGGGTGTAACCCTGCCCGACCAGCGCCACAGCCACGGCCAGCCCCTCGGGAATGTCCTGCAGGGAAATCCCGGTCATCACCGACAAGCCGTTTGCACGATCCGCCCCGAAGGCCACGCCGATCGACAGGCCCTCGGGGAAGTTGTGAATGGTGATCGCCAGCACGAACAGCCAGATCCGCGCCAGTGCCGCCGCATCGCCGCCCTCGCGCCCGGTCAGGAAATGCTCGTGCGGCAGCACCGCGTTCAGCCAGGCGACGAAGCCCGCCCCAAGTGCGATGCCCACCGCCGCCACCATCGCCGCGATCCAGAGCGAACCGAACATCGTTTCGGCCACGTCGATCCCGGGCAGGATCAGCGAGAAATAGGACGCCGACAGCATCACGCCGGCGGCAAAACCCAGCATCGTGTCGGCCGTGCGTTGCGTCATGGACCGCCCGATCAGCGCCGGGATCGCCCCTGCCGCCGTGGCCGCCGCCGCGACAAAACCGCCGCCCACTCCGTAAAGAATATCCTGCATCGCGCCTCCTGTCCGCGCACTCGACACAAGCCCGCGGCACTTGGCAAGCACAAAGCAAAGGTTGCGCAGTTTTGCGTGAATTGGTAACGGAAACTAACCAAATCGGAGGGACTGCAATGCCCGTCATCACCTGCATCGACGATCTCAAGCGCCTGCACCGCAAACGCACGCCGAAAATGTTCTACGACTACGCCGAAAGCGGGTCGTATACCGAGCAGACCTTCCGCGAGAACACGACCGATTTCGCGCAGATCCGGCTCAACCAACGGGTCGCGGTGGACATGACCGGGCGCACGACCCGCTCGACCATGCTGGGGCAGGATGTGGCGATGCCGGTGGCACTGGCGCCAGTGGGGCTGACCGGCATGCAGCGCGCCGATGGCGAGATCAAGGCGGCACGGGCGGCGGCGAAATTCGGCGTGCCCTTCACCCTGTCGACGATGTCGATCTGCTCGATCGAGGATGTGGCCGACAATACCGACGCGCCGTTCTGGTTTCAGATCTACACGCTGACGGACGATGATTTCAACGTGAAGGTGCTGCAACGCGCCCGCGCGGCGGGCTGTTCGGCGCTGGTGATCACCGTCGATCTGCAACTGCTGGGGCAGCGGCACAAGGATCTGAAGAACGGCCTGACCGCGCCGCCGAAATTCACCGTTCCGGTGATGCTGGATCTGGCGACGAAATGGCGCTGGGGCATCGAGATGCTGCAAACCAAACGCCGCTTCTTCGGCAATATCGTGGGCCATGTGGACAGCGTGGCCGACCCTGCCTCGCTGAACAGCTGGACCGCCGAGAAATTCGATCAGGCGCTGAACTGGGACCGGATCAAGAAGCTGATGGACATGTGGGGCGGCAAGGTGATCCTGAAGGGCATCCTGTCCCCCGAAGATGCCGAAATGGCCGCACAGGTCGGCGCCGATGCGATCGTGGTGTCGAACCACGGCGGGCGGCAGCTGGATGGCGCGCTCAGCTCGATCCGCATGCTGCCCTCGATCGTGCAGGCCGTGGGCGACAGAACCGAGGTCTGGCTGGACAGCGGCATCCGCTCGGGGCAGGACGTGCTCAAGGCGCTGGCCCTGGGCGCCAAGGGCGTGATGATCGGCCGCGCCTTCGTCTACGGGCTGGGCGCGATGGGCGAGCCGGGCGTGACCCGCGCGCTCGAGATCATCCAGAAAGAGCTGGATACCTCGATGGCGCTGTGCGGCGAACGCCGCGTGCAGGATCTGAGGCGCGAAAACCTGCTGGTGCCGAACGGGTTCTTCGACGCTTATAGCTGAACGCCCCCGGGGCCCGCGTCTGGCTTCTTCTTGGCAAAAATACTCAAATCCCCGCGCCCCCGCATCGCAGCGCCGGAACTGCTTGCCTTTTTCCCGATTCCCGCGTATGCGCGCACCTTCATGGGCCCACACCCTTGGAGGGGGCCCGCAACTTGACCAATTGGAGATAACAATGGCCAAAGAGATCGAAACTCTCGAAGCCACGGTGCGCACGGGGACGGGCAAGGGGGCCGCTCGCGCAGCACGCCGTGAGGGCATGGTGCCCGGTATCGTCTATGGCGACGGCAAAGAGCCGGTCGCGCTGAACTTCGACTACAACAAGCTGCTGACCCGCCTGCGCAAGGGCCGCTTCATGTCGACCCTGTTCAACCTGAAGGTTGAAGGTCAGGAAGACGTGCGCGTGATCTGCCGCGGCGTTCAGAAAGACGTTGTGAAGGATCTGCCGACGCATATCGACTTCATGCGCACCCACCGCGCCTCGCGCATCAACCTGTTCATCCACGTCACCTTCGAAAACCACGAAGCGGCGCCGGGCCTGAAACGCGGCGGCACGCTGACCGTGGTGCGCCCCGAGGTCGAACTGGAAGTTCTGGCTGGCGACATCCCGGACCACATCACCGTGGACCTGACCGGCAAGCAGATCGGCGATGTGATCCACATCAACGACATCACCCTGCCGGAAGGCGCGCGTCCGACCATCGACCGCAACTTCGTGATCGCCAACATCGCGGCGCCCTCGGGCCTGCGCTCGAGCGACAACGAAGAAGCCGAGGCCGCGGCCGAGGAATAATCCTCGCTGCTGTCGGAATGACGAAACGCCGGGCCCTCGGGTCCGGCGTTTTGCATTGGGGCCCTGCTGGCGGTTATGCGCGCGCCGCCTGATCGAGCCAGGCGGTGATCGCCGCCACCGATTCAGGTTCATCAAGGAACGGAACATGTGCGCGGTCGGGCACTTCGGCAAAGATCATGTCGGGCCGACGCGCGCGCATTTCCGCGGCGGCTTCGGCGCTCAGCAGATCCGAATTTGCCCCCCGGATCAGGGCCAGCGGCAGCCCGGCACAGGCGTCAAACAGCGGCCAGGCGGTCGGCACCGCATCGCCCTTGAAGGCGCCCAGAAAGGCCTCGCGCAGCGCCGGATCGTAGTTGATCTTCACCCCTTCATCGGTCTGCACGTAATGGCGCACCGCCTCTTCGGCCCAACGGCTTTCGGGCACATTGGCGAAGCCCGGCATCACCATCGGCAGCCGGTCGGCCACCCCCTCCAGCGTGCGCGCCACCGGGTTGCGCCCGACATAATCGAAGATCCGCTGCAGACCCTCGGCCTCCAGCACCGGCCCCACATCGTTCAGGCAGATCCCGGCCACCCGGTCATGCGCCACCGCGGCCAGATACATCGCGATCAGCCCGCCGCGCGAGGTGCCCAGAAACGCCGCCCGGGCGATCCCCAGATGATCCATCAGGGCCAGCACATCGGCGGCTTCCTGCGGAACCGTATAGGTCGCGGCGCCGGTCCAGGCGCTTTCGCCCCGCCCACGGTAATCGGGGCGGATCACCCGAACGCCCTCGGGCATGTGATGCATCAGATAATCGAAGTCATGGCTGTTGCGCGTCAGCCCCGCCAGCGCGATCACAACAGGCCCCGCGCCCCGGTCGCGATAGGCCAGTTTCGCGCCATCGGCCGCGGTGAAATATTGTAGTTGCATCCGTCTCTCTCCCTCTGGCACGGCATCGCGGTTGCGATCATACTGGCTCGACAGGAGAACGCCATGCCCGAGACGCTCGAAAAACTGCAGGCCCGGCTGAACGAACTGGAAGACCAGATCGAACAGGAATGGGCCGCCCGTCGCGAGACAATGCGCTACCGGATCGAGCGCGGGCGGATCGTGTTCGAGGAAGGCGTGCGTGACGCCCATCGCGCCGCCCGCGTGCGTCTGTGGCTGTTTTTGCGCCGCACCCGCCTGATGGTCATTCTGACCGCGCCCGTGATCTATGCGGTGGTCATTCCCTTTGTCCTGCTGGATCTGTTCGTGACGATCTATCAGGCAATCTGTTTCCCGATCTATCACATCGAAAAGGTCCGCCGCCGCGACCATATCGTGATCGACCGTCACAATCTGGGCTATCTGAACGCGATCCAGAAGCTGAACTGCATCTATTGCGGCTATGGCAACGGGGTGATTTCCTATGTCCGCGAAGTCTCGGCCCGGACCGAGAAATACTGGTGCCCGATCAAGCACGCGCGCCGGGTGAAGGGTGCGCATGCCTATTACGGCGAATTCTGCGATTTCGGCAATGCCGAGGAATATCAGGAAAAATGGGCGCGGCTGCGGCGCGAATTGCGCCCCCGGAAAGACGACTGAGCCGCAAGCGAAAAGGGCGCCCGAAGGCGCCCCGATCCGCTGATCTCAGATGTTTTCGGGCTGCGGCATGCCTAGGACGTGATAGCCGCAATCGACCGTCACGACCTCGCCCGTGGTGCAATTGCCGTAATCCGAACACAGCCAGACAGCGGTGCCGCCCACCGCCTCCAGCGTGGCGTTCTGGCGCAAGGGCGCGTTGGCCTCGGTGTGGCGATAGGTCTTGCGTGCGCCACCGATGGCCGCCCCTGCCAGCGTCTTCATCGGGCCGGGGCTGATCGCGTTCACGCGCACCTGCTGCGGGCCCAGATCGTTGGCCAGATAGCGCACGGCGCTTTCCAGCGCCGCCTTGGCCACACCCATCACGTTGTAGAACGGCGTGACGCGGTTCGATCCGCCATAGGTCAGCGTGATCAGGCTGCCGCCTTCGGGCATCATTTCGGACGCGCGGCGCGCCACGTCGATGAAGCTGTAGCAGCTGATCGCCAGGCTGTTCTTGAAGTTGTCGCGCGAGGTGTTGATGAACCGGCCCGTCAGTTCGTTCTTGTCGGAATAGGCGATGGCGTGGATCAGGAAATCCATCGTCCCCCACTGCTCCTTGAGCTGCGCGAAGGCGGCATCAAGGCTCGCGTCGTCGTTCACATCGACATCGACCAGGATATCCGAACCCACCGAGGCCGCCAGCGGGGCAACGCGCTTGCCGAACGCTTCCCCCTGATAGGAGAAGGCCAGTTCGGCCCCCTCGGCGGCCAGCGCCGAGGCGATCCCCCAGGCGATCGAGCGTTCGTTCGCCACACCCATGACAAGCCCGCGCTTGCCCTTCATCAGATCAGCCATGTGATTTCCCTGACCAAATCAGTCCAGATATTTGCTCATCAGCAGCGTCGCGTTGGTGCCGCCGAACCCGAAGCTGTTCGACAGAACCGAGTCGAAGTCGACATTCTCACGCAGCTCGGTGCAGATTTCCTCGGGGCGGATCGCCGGGTCGAGTTGGGTGATATTGGCCGAAGCGGTGATGAATTTGCCTTCCATCATCAGCAGGCTGTAGATCGCCTCGTGCACGCCCGTCGCGCCCAGGCTGTGCCCGGTCAGCGATTTCGTGGACGAGATCGGCGGCACGTTGCCCTCGCCGAAGACGCGGCGCACGGCCTCGACCTCGGTCACGTCGCCCGCCACCGTCGAGGTGCCATGCGCGTTGATGTAGCTGACCTTGCGGCCTTCGCCCAGGGTCGAGACCGCCAGCCGCATCGAGCGTTCGCCGCCCTCGCCCGAGGGGGCCACCATGTCATAACCGTCCGAGGTCGCGCCATAGCCGGTCAGTTCGGCATAGATTTTCGCGCCGCGCGCCTTGGCATGTTCCAGTTCTTCCAGAACCACCACGCCGCCGCCGCCCGCAATGACAAACCCGTCCCGCGTCGCGTCGAAGGCGCGGCTCGCGGTGGTGGGGGTGTCGTTGTATTTCGACGACATCGCGCCCATCGCGTCGAACAGGCACGACAGCGTCCAGTCAAGTTCCTCGCCGCCGCCGGCAAAGATCACGTCCTGCTTGCCCATCTGGATCAGTTCGGCCGCGTTGCCGATGCAATGCGCCGAGGTCGAGCAGGCCGAGGTGATCGAATAGTTCACGCCCTTGATCTTGAACGGCGTCGCCAGACAGGCCGAGTTCGTGGACGACATGCAGCGCGTCACCATGAACGGGCCCATCCGCTTGGGGCTGCCCTTTTCGAGCGTGATCCGGTGCGCCTCGAAGAAGTTCGAGGTCGACGGACCGCCCGAGCCCATGATCAGCCCGGTGCGCGGGTTGGAAATGTCGCTTTCTTCCAGGCCGCTGTCGGCGATCGCCTGCTCCATCGCCAGGAAGTTATAGGCCGCACCCGGACCCATGAAGCGCAGGTTGCGCTTGTCGATATGGTCTTCCAGCACGATCTGCGGCATGCCGTGGATCTGGCTGCGGAAGCCCCGCTCTGCATATTCGGGGGCGGAAACGATCCCCGAACGGCCCGCACGCAGACTGTCCGAGACTTCTGCCGCATTGTTGCCGATGGGCGAGATGATGCCCAGGCCGGTGATGACGACGCGCCGCATGGGGGCCTCCTGTGTTGGGTTGAATCAGCTCTCGGAGAGAGCGACCTTCATATCCTTGACGATGTAAATCACCTCACCATCGGCTTCGACGATACCGTCGGCCACACCCATGGTCAGGCGGCGGGTCTGGATCGCCTTGGTGAAATCGACCTTGTAGGTCAGCATCTTGCGGTCGGGGCGCACCATGCCGGTCAGCTTGACCTCGCCCACGCCCAGCGCATAGCCGCGCCCCTGCCAGCCGCGCCAGCCCAGGTTGAACCCGGTCAGCTGCCACAGCCCATCGAGCCCCAGACAGCCCGGCATGATCGGGTTGCCGGGGAAATGGCATTCAAAGAACCACAGGTCCGGGGTGATGTCGAATTCGGCCACGACATGGCCCTTGCCATGCAAGCCCCCATCGCCCGAAATCTCGGTGATGCGGTCCATCATCAGCATCGGCGGCGCCGGCAGCTGGGCATTGCCCGGCCCGAACAGCTCGCCGCGTGCGCATTTCAAAAGATCGTCCCGGTCGAAGCTCGTCGGAAAGCCCGTCATCGGCCTGTGTCCCCCCAGTGGTCTGTCCTCCCCCTCTAACACCCGCACCCGCGCGCGTGCAAGGCCCGCAGCCCCCCTGCGACCCAGCGAAACACCCGACGCCGCCTTTCAGGGCTCTGATCTGGGAAAGCCATTGAAATAAGGCACTGGCCGCGCATATAATGTCACAGGGAGACGCAAAGCGATGACTGAACTTGAGATGGAACGTGGCCAGAAATGGCTCGCCGATGGGGGTTTGCGCCCGACGCGCCAACGCCTTTCTTTGGCATCCCTTCTGATCGGCGACGGCATGAACCGCCATGTGACGGCCGAGGGGCTTTATGCCGCAGCGCATGACGCGGGCGAACGCGTGTCGCTGGCCACCGTGTACAACACGCTGCGCGCATTCTGCGATGCCGGCCTGATGCACGAAATCACCGTCGACGCGACGCGATCCTATTTCGACACCCGGATGGACGACCACCCGCATTTCTTCTGGGAGGGCGAGAACCGGATCTCCGACGCCCCCGCCGAGGAACTGGAGCTGGCCCGGATTCCCAAGGCGCCCCCCGGCGCCGAGGTGACCCGCGTCGACGTGGTGATCCGCGTGCGCAAGGTCTGATCGGCGCGGGCTTCCCGCCCAAATCGTTCCTGCGAAATCGCACATCTCTGGCCGGGCCCCAGCCCGGCCTTTGCATATCCGCCCCCCCCACGCGCCGTGGCCCGATCGCCGCAATTCGATCACGGCGGCGTGTGGGGCAAGAGCAACAGCGCGCGCAGAAATTCCCGCCCCCCTGCACTTGCCCTCGGAAAACACCGTTTTTCCGGCTAGAATAGGCTCAAATTTGTTACAAGAAAGAGATACACCATGAACACGAAGCACTTTCTCTTCGCTCTCGCAGCGCTCGGCGTCCCGGCCATGGCTTCGGCACAATCTCTGCCCGAAGGCGTCACCGGCAAGGGCTATATCGAATACGAATACCTGACCTCGGATGGCGAAGACGCGTCGGGCATCATCGGCGACTTCGACATCAGCGTTGCGCCGGGTGCAAGCGGCTTTGGCTTCGATTTCGGCCTGTTCGGCCTTGATTTCGAAGACACCTCGGAAGTCGCGCTCTATGGCGCGCTGACCTACACCACCGGCAACCACAAGTTCAGCTTCGGTGTTCCGCGCTCGGCCCTCAAGGACCACACCCGCGTTCCTGACATCGGCGGTTCGCGGTTCTTCTCGCTCGAAGCGGGCATCCTGACCGACGGTCTGGTGGACGTTGCCTACCTGCAGTCGGACGAAACCCCGATCGGCCTGCGCTATGATGGCGATTTCGGCGCCGTGAAGGCCAGCGCCTCCTATCACCGCTTCTCGGACGAAGAGGACGTGGACGTCTTCGGCTTCGGGGCGACCTATACCCAGGGCATGTGGTTCGCTTCGGGCAGCGTGGAGCATTTTGACGGCGAGTCGGCCAACGGCACGCTGGTGCACGCCGAAGGCGGCGTCGAGACCGATCTCTATTCGGTCGGCCTTGGGCTCAGCAATGGCGACGATTCCTATTTCGATGACACCGCCGTCATGCTGTGGGGTTCCTACAAGGTCATGCCGCAGCTTGAAGTCACCGCGACCGTCCTGGACGTCGCTTCGACCACGCTTTACGGCGTCAGCGCCGATTACAACTTCTGGAGCGGCGCCTATGCGCAGCTGGGCTATTTCGATGGCGACAACGTCGACGATGGGGTGTGGGACATCTCGCTCGGCTGGAAGTTCTGAGCCCTTCGAAACTGACGCGACAGGCCGCCTTCGGGCGGCCTTTTGCATTCCGGCGCCCCGTTCTTGCCCCCTTGCCGATCCCCCCGCCTGCCCCTAAGGTAGCCGCACTTACTCGTTGGGGTGCCCCGGGCGACCGGGGCTGAGAGGCGACAGCCAACCCATCGAACCTGATCCGGTTAATACCGGCGGAGGGAACGGGTAGCGCAGTGAAGCATGGCAGCCTTCTGCCGTGCCCAAGCCCCCGAATCCGTCTGTCGGTCGATATGGGGGCGACGTGACAGCAATTGCATTGACCATCGCGGGGTCTGACAGCGGCGGTGGCGCCGGGATTCAGGCAGATCTCAAGACATTTTCCGCGCAGGGCAGCTATGGCGCTAGCGTCCTGACCGCGATCACCGCGCAGAATACCAGTGCCGTGACCGCCGTTCTGGCCCTGCCGCCCGCCATCGTGCGCGCCCAGATCGAGGCGGTATTCGACGATCTGGCGGTGGGCGCGGTCAAGATCGGGATGCTGGGCGATCCGCAGGTGATCCGCGTGGTGGCCGAAGGGCTGCGCGGGCGCGATCTGCCGGTGGTCCTTGATCCGGTGATGGTGGCGAAATCGGGCGACCGACTGCTGGCGGCCGATGCGATTGCCGCGCTGCGGGACGAATTGCTGCCGCTGGCAACCGTGCTGACCCCCAACATCCCCGAGGCGGCCGAACTGCTGGATCAGCCCGCCGCCACCGACATCGCCACGCGTGAAGTGCAGGGCCAGTTGTTGCGCGCTCTGGGGCCAAGTTGGGTGCTGATGAAGGGCGGCCATGCGCCAGGCGCGACCTGCACCGATCTGTTGCTGGGCCCTGCGCGGCTGGATCTGACCGCGCCGCGCCGCGCCACCCGCAACACGCATGGCACGGGGTGCACGCTGTCGGCCGCGATCGCCGCCGGGCTGGCGCAGGGCCAAAGCGTGCCCGAGGCCGTGACCCGCGCGCATCGCTACCTGCAAGGCGCCATTGCCGCCGCCGACCGCCTGCAGGTCGGGTCCGGCCACGGGCCCGTGCATCATTTCCATCAGTTTTGGGGGGACACGGCATGAAACCTTTCCGCATTCTGGGCGCGGGCGTCATGGGGCTGGCCATCGCGACCGAACTGGCCACACGCGGCCACCCCGTCGAACTGGTTGACCCCGAACCCACGCCCGGCCCGCATGGCTGTTCGTGGTGGGCGGGCGGCATGCTCGCCCCTTATTGCGAACGCGAATCCGCCGAAGAACCGGTCGAGCGGCTGGGCCTTGGCGCGATCGACTGGTGGGATCGCCACACCGGCACGGTCCGGCGCAACGGCACGCTGGTGCTGGCGCTCGCGCGCGATCAGGGCGAACTGGCCCGCTTCGCCCGCCGCAGTCGGGGCCACCGACCACTTGATGCCGCCGGCATTGCCGCGCTGGAACCGGACCTGGCCGGCCGTTTCAGTGCCGGGCTGTTTTTCGAGGACGAGGCGCACCTGTCCCCCCGCGCCGCGCTGAGTGCCCTGCGCGACGGGTTGCGGACCCGGGGTGTGGCCTTCCACCGCGCGCCCCCGTCCCCGGCCCCCGCCCTGCAGATCGACGCTCGCGGCCTTGCGGCCCGCGATGCGCTGACCGACCTGCGCGGCGTGCGCGGCGAAATGCTGGTGCTGCGCTGCCCCGATGTCACGCTCTCGCGCCCTGTGCGGCTGCTGCATCCGCGCATCCCGCTGTATATCGTCCCGCGCGGCGATGGCATCTTCATGCTGGGCGCCACGATGATCGAAAGCGACCGGCGCGGCATTGTCACGGCACGCTCGGTGCTGGAATTGCTGTCAGCCGCCTATGCGCTGCACCCGGCTTTTGGCGAGGCCGAGGTGCTGGAAACCGGCGCCGATGCGCGCCCGGCCTTTCCCGACAACCTGCCCCGGCTGCGGCGGCGCGGTGCGACGCTATATGCCAACGGGCTTTATCGGCACGGTTTCCTGCTGGCGCCCGCGGTGGCAGCGATGGCCGCCGATCATCTGGAAACCGGCATCACCCCTGCTTTCATGGACGAGGTCAGCGCATGAACATCACCCTCAACGGCGCGGCGCGACAGACCGCCGCCGCCACCCTTGCCGACCTGCTGACCGAGCAGGGCTTCGGCCAGAAGGTCGCCACCGCCCGCAACGGCGATTTCGTCCCCGTCCCCCTGCGCGCAACGACTCCGGTGACCGAGGGCGACCGGATCGAGGTTGTCGCCCCGATGCAGGGGGGCTGAACGATGCCGGTATTTTATGGGGTCGAGGTGTCCAGCGCGCTGATGCTGGGCACGGCGCAATATCCCTCGCCCGCGATCATGGCGCAGGCGTTCCGCGCCTCTGGGGCGGGTATCGCCACGGTCAGCCTGCGCCGCGAACAGGGCGGCGGGCAGGCCTTCTGGGATCTGATCGCGGGTCTTGGCGTGCGCGTCCTGCCAAACACCGCGGGCTGCCACACGGTGAAAGAGGCGGTGACCACCGCCCATATGGCACGAGAGCTGTTCGGCACGCCCTGGATCAAGCTGGAGGTGATCGGTCACACCGACACGCTGCAGCCCGATGTCGTGGCCCTGATCGAGGCCGCGCGCATCCTGACCGCCGAGGGGTTCGAGGTCTTTCCCTATTGCACCGAGGATCTGACCATCTGTGGACGACTTCTGGACGCGGGCTGTCAGGTGCTGATGCCCTGGGGCGCGCCGATCGGGTCGGGCCGGGGGCTGAACAACCCCTTCGGGCTGCGCAGCCTGCGCGCGCAGTTTCCCGATGTGCCGCTGGTGGTGGATGCCGGGATCGGCCTGCCCAGCCATGCCGCGCAGGCGATGGAACTGGGCTTCGACGCGGTGCTTCTGAACACCGCCGTCGCCAGGGCCGGCGATCCGGCAGCCATGGCGCGGGCAATGGCGCGCGCAATCGAAGCCGGGCGCGAGGCCTATCTCGCCGACCCGATGGAACCGCGCGACATGGCCGCCCCCTCTACCCCGCTGATTGGAAAGGCGTTCCTGACATGACCCTGCCGCGTTTCTACCCGATCTTCGACAGTGCCGACTGGATCGCGCGGATGTTGCCCCTGGGCGTGAAGCTGGTGCAGCTGCGGATCAAGGACCGCCCCCTGCCCGAGCTGCGCGCCGAGATCCGCCGCGCGCGCGATCTGTGCCGCGCCGCCGGGGCCATTCTGGTGGTGAACGACCACTGGCAACTGGCGATCGAGGAAGGCTGCGACTGGCTGCATCTGGGGCAAGAGGATCTGGATACCGCCGATCTGGGCGCGATCCGCGCGGCGGGGCTGAAGCTTGGCCTGTCGACCCATGACGAGGCAGAGCTGGCCCGCGCGCTGGCGCTGCATCCCGATTACATCGCGCTTGGCCCGGTCTGGCCCACGATCCTCAAGCAGATGAAATGGCATCAGCAGGGGGTCGAAAAGCTGACCGAGTGGAAGGCGCGGATCGGGGGCATACCCCTGGTCGCCATCGGCGGGCTGCGGGTTGATCGCGCGCAACAGGCCTTTGCCGCGGGCGCCGATGTGGTCTCGGCCGTGACCGACATCACCCTCGCCCCCGACCCCGAAGCGCGGGTGCGCGACTGGCTGCGGGTGATCGCATGAGCCGCTATGCGCGCCAGACGATCCTGCCCGAGGTCGGCGCCAGCGGGCAGGCGCGGATCGCCGCCGCGCATGTGCTGGTGGTGGGGGCCGGGGGCTTGGGCGTGCCGGTGGTGCAATATCTGGCGGGTGCGGGGATCGGGCGGCTGACCGTGGTCGACCCCGACCGGGTCGAGCTGTCGAACCTGCACCGCCAGCCGATCTATGGCCCCTTTCCGGGTCAACCCAAGGCCACAGCTGCCGCCGCCTTCGTGCGCGCGCTCAATCCCGATGTGCAGGTCGCGCCTCGGGTGGAATGGCTGACCCCGGCCACCGCGCCCGATCTGGTGGCCGCGGCCGATCTGGTGCTGGATTGCGCCGACAGTTTCGCGGTCAGCTATACCCTGTCGGACATTTGCCTGAGCCTGGGCAAACCGCTGATTTCGGCCTCGGTGCTGGGGCTTGCGGGCTATGTCGGCGGATTTTGCGGCGGCGCGCCCAGCCTGCGCGCGGTATTCCCCGACCTGCCCGACACCCAGGCCACCTGCGCCAGCGCGGGCGTGCTGGGGCCGGTGGTGGGGATGTTCGGCCTGCTGCAGGCGCAGATGGCGCTGTCGTTGCTGATCGGTCTTGCGCCCGCGCCGCTGGGGCAGCTTGTGCGCTATGACATGGCGGGCGCGCGCACGGCCAGCTTCCGCTTCGACAGCGCGCCCGAGCCCGAGGGCCCGTCGCACCGATTTATCGCGAAATCAGACCTGCGCGCGACTGATCTGGTGATCGAGCTGCGCGACAGCGGCGAGGCCCCCGTCCCTATAACCCCCGCCGCCCTGCGTCTGCCGATCGAGCAGATCGGCCCGCACGCCCCCCGCCCCGCGCCGGGCCACCGGGCGGTGTTCGTCTGCCAATCCGGGCTGCGCGCCTGGCGCGCGGCGGACCGGCTGCGCCCCCATTGGCCGGGCGAGATTGCCCTTCTGGCCGACACCCCCTTTATCCCTGCAGGAGACATCCGATGACATTCCCCCGCCTCGCCGCGACCTTTGCCGCCGCGCTGACCCTCGCCCTGCCCGCGCAGGCGCAAGACAAGCTGACGCTGATGCTTGACTGGTATGTGAACCCCGATCATGCGCCGATCATTCTGGCGCAGGAACAGGGCTTCTTTGCCGACGAGGGGCTGGCGGTCGAGATCATCGCCCCCGCCGATCCGGCCGAGCCGCCCAAGCTGGTGGCCGCCGGGCGCGCCGATCTGGCGATCAGCTATCAGCCGCAACTGCATCTGCAGGTGCATGAAGGCCTGCCGCTGCGGCGGGTGGGCACGCTGGTGGCCACACCGCTCAACTGTCTGATGGTCGATGCCAAGGGCCCGGTGCAAAACCTGTCCGATCTGAAGGGCCGCAAGATCGGCTATTCGGTGTCCGGCATCGAAGGCGCGATGATGGAGGCGATGCTGCGCAGTGCCGGGCTGACGATGGCCGATGTCGAGATGGTCAATGTGAACTGGTCTCTCACCCCCGCGCTGATGACCGGGCAGGTGGATGCGGTGATCGGCGCCTTTCGCAATTTCGAGCTGACGCAGATGCGGCTGGCGGGGGGCGACGGGCGCTGTTTCTTCCCTGAAGAGGCCGGCCTGCCCGCCTATGACGAGCTGATCTTCGTGGCCAATGCCGACAGCCTGGCCGATCCGGCAAACCCCGCGCGCGACCGCATCAACCGTTTTCTGGCGGCGGTCGAGCGTGGCACGCAGTATCTGGTGAACCACCCGGATGCGGCCTTCCGCAGCTTTGCCGCCACCGCGCCCGATCTGGGTGACGCGCTGAACACCCAGGCCTGGGCCGACACGCTGCCGCGCTTTGCCCACAGCCCTGCGGCACTGGACCATGGCCGCTATGAGCGGTTCGAGGCGTTCCTGCACGAGGCCGGGCTGATCGACACGGTTCTGCCGGTGTCGCAACTGGCGCTGGACCCGGGGGCGGCGGAATGAGGGGCGCCAACGACGGCCGCTGCTTCGGCCTCTGGCCGGCATGATGCGGCCCGTGGTGCTGTCGGGGCAGGTGCGCATCGGCGGACAGGTGCTGTTCCCGCCGATCCGGCTGACGCTGCGGGCGGGAACATGGACCGCGCTGCTAGGACCGTCGGGGGTGGGCAAGTCGACGGTGCTGCGGCTGATCGCGGGCCTGCCGATCGGCGGGCAGTTCGAAGGCCGGATCGACAACCGCCCCCCCGTCGCCCTGATGGCGCAGGACCCGGGCCTTCTGCCCTGGCTGACGGTGCGCCAGAACGCGGCGCTTGGTGCGCGACTGCGCGGCGAGGCGGCGGATACCGCGCGGCTTGACGCGATCCTAGGGCGCACCGGGCTGACCGATCACGCCGCTAAATATCCCGCCGCCTTGTCGGGCGGGCAGCGGCAGCGGGTCGCGCTGGCCCGAACACTGATGGAGGATCGCGCGCTGGTGCTGCTGGACGAACCGTTCTCGGCCCTTGATGCGCGGATGCGGCTGGCGATGCAGGATCTGGCCGCAGATCTGTTGCGGGGGCGCAGCGTGCTGATGGTCACCCATGACCCGGCCGAGGCCGCACGGCTGTCCGACCAGATCCACCTGCTGACCGAAAGCGGGCTGTCCGACGCCCGCGCCCCCGACAGCCCCGCCCCGCGCCCACCGGGCGACCCTGCGGTTCTGGCCTGTCAGGGCGCGCTCTTGTCGCGCCTGATCGCCGGGGCCGGGGCATGAGCGCGCGAAGGATCGTGACGCCCCTGATCCTTGCCGCAGGCGGGCTGCTGCTGTGGCAAGGGCTGATCGTGGCGACCGGGCTGCCGCCCTTCCTGCTGCCCGGGCCGGGCGCGGTGGCCGCCGCACTTTGGTCCAATCAGGCGCTGCTGGCGCAGGCGGCGCTGCGCACCTGTGCCGAGATCGCCGCGGGCTTCGGGCTGGGTGCGGCGGGCGGGGCGGTGCTGGCGGTGCTGATGGCGGGATATGCCCCCTGCGCGCGGGCCTTGCGCCCGGTGCTGCTGATTTCGCAGGTGATCCCGATCTTCGCGCTGGCCCCGATCCTGACGCTCTGGCTCGGGTTCGGCATGGCCCCGAAGATCGTGGTGACCGCGCTGATCTGTTTCTTCCCGGTGGCGGCGGCGTTCTTCGACGGGCTGACGCGAACCACGCCAGCCTGTCGCGATCTGGCC
Organism: Rhodobacteraceae bacterium UBA6796; assembly: GCA_002452815.1. Lineage (GTDB taxonomy): Bacteria > Pseudomonadota > Alphaproteobacteria > Rhodobacterales > Rhodobacteraceae > Rhodobacter. The sequence goes on along the minus strand of DKFM01000001.1, from coordinate 14,274 downwards.
CGCACCATGGGGGCGAACGGCTGGCGCGAAATGTGGCATATCCGCATTCCGATGGCCCTGCCGATGCTGGGCAGCGGGCTGCGACTGGCCGCCGTCTATGCCCCGGTTGGGGCGGTCATCGGGGAATGGGTCGGCGGCTCTGACGGGCTGGGTGCGGTGATGATCCATGCCAACGGCCGGATGCGCACCGATCTGAGCTTTGCCACCATCGCGGTGGTGACGCTGATCGCGCTGGCCTTTCACGCCCAGATCAGCGCCCTGACCCGCCGCCTGTTCGCCCGCTTCGAATGATCGCAACGACGGCGCAGGCAGGGTTAAGGCGCCGGGGCCTTTTTCAGGCGCACATGAAAGGTCGACCCCACACCGACCTCGCTTTCATAGCCGATCTGGCCGCCATGCGCCTCGACGATCCGTTTGGCGATGCTCAGCCCCAGGCCCGTTCCCTGGTAATTCCGGGAGCTTGAGGAATCCAGCTGCCGGAACTCTTCGAAGATCTGATCCCCGCTGTCCGCCGGAATACCCAGCCCTTCATCGACGACCGAAATTTCAACCTGATCGTCATGATCATGGACCGAGACCGTGACCACGCCCCCGGGGTTCGAGAACTTCGCCGCATTCGACAGAAGGTTGGTGACGACCTGATCCATCCGCTTTTCGTCGCATTCGAACCAGAGCGTGTCAGGCTCCGCATTCACATGCAGCACGACCTCCTTGCTGTCGGCATAGGGGGCGAAACGCTCTGCAATTTCCTGAATGAACTTGCCTGCATCCAGCCTTTCCAGCCGCAGGCTCAACTTCCCGGCCTCGGCGCTTTGCAGCAGCAGCAGGTCTTCGACCAGACTTTGCAGGCGCCGCGTGTTGCGGGCCGCGATCTGCAACGCCATGGACATCTTTTCTGGTACCGCGCCCAGGGCCCCGGCGTTGATCATCTCGAGCGCCCCCTTGATCGAGGTGATGGGCGTGCGCAACTCGTGACTGACGGTCGAAAGAAACTCTGTCTTGGCCTTGTAGGCCGCTTTCGTCTGCTCGTGCTTCATCTCAAGATCCATGAGGTTCTGCAACGAGTTGGAATAGCTGATCAGGAAGTTCCGCGCGAGTTCCAGAAGAAACCCGAGCACGAACAACACCGTAAACAGATGCAGCCACACCTCCGAGGACAGCGGCGCGCGCGTGCGCCATACATCGCTCAGCGGAATGAAGATGATGGCGACAATGTAGATCGACAGCCGGATTCCCAGCACGCGCAGGAACTGGTTGTTGTTCATCGCCGCGAATATGGCTGCGGAAACCAGCATGAACATCGGCATGAAATGCCCCGACGCGCTGGATTGCAGCAGGGCTACGAAGGTGGCGCAGAATGAAACCGTCACCGCGCTGAGGATCGTCCCCGTGTAAACGCGGCGCATCGCCCGCCTGATGTCCGTTTGACGCCAGGTCTGGCGCCTGACGATATCCCGAAACACCAGCGCGTCGTAGGTTTCGCAAAGGGCCAGCAGCAAGTAGAACCCCGCCGCTATCCGCCAGCTGTAATACGCCCCGGCCAGGAAGATTGCCGTCGTGTAGATCACCACCCGCTGAATGAACAGCTGCTGTCCGACATGCGCATAATCCAGCAGCCGGCGCCTGTTTTTCTCCAGGTCGTCGGCCAGCTCGATCTCGCGAGCGTATTCAGCTTTGAGTGCGCTGTCTTCCATCCAGGCGATTCTCGATCCGGCCTTCACATCCTCAGGTTGTTGCGCGTTACCATTTAAATACCTTAATGCACATAGCCCCCGAAAGTATGACAAAATTGTATTCATCTGCGCATGTCGTTTGAAACGCAACGAAATTCTGGATTTCGCATGATCTGGGGCTGGGCGGTCGTCGGTTTTTTTGGCGGTTTTTCGGCTGACATCACCCTCAAGGGCGGACCGATGGCCTTGGCGGATCACTACCCGTCATGCGCGATCACGAGCCCCGGGCAAGGCCAGGGATCTCCGGTTGCATGCCCTTGCGTCACTTGCAGCGGCGGCAGGGCAGGTTCGTAATAGCATTGCAAACGGGGCTGTCGAACCGCCCCCCAGGGTTCACGCGGCATGCAGTCAAAATGCAAAAAGGCGCCCCGGTTTCCCGGAGCGCCCCTTGTCCCTGGCCTGACGATCAGACCTGCAGATCGTAGCGATCGGCGTTCATCACCTTGGTCCAGGCCGCCACGAAGTCCTGCACGAAACGCTCGGCATTGTCGTCTTGCGCATAGACCTCGGCATAGGAACGCAGGATCGAGTTCGAACCGAACACCAGATCCGCGCGCGTCGCCGTCCATTTCGTGTCACCCGACTTGCGGTCGACGATGGCATAGCTGTTCCGCCCGGTGGGCTTCCAGCTGTAGGCCATGTCGGTCAGGTTGACGAAGAAATCCGTGGTCAGCGCGCCGACGCGATCGGTGAACACGCCATGCTGGCTCCCGCCGAAGTTGGCGCCCAGAACCCGCATGCCGCCGACAAGGCAGGTCATCTCGCAGGCGGTCAGACCCATCAGCTGCGCACGGTCCAGCATCAGTTCCTCGGCCGAAACGACGTAGTCCTTCTTCTGCCAGTTGCGGAACCCGTCCGCGACCGGCTCCAGCCACTTGAAACTGTCGGCATCGGTCATGGCGTCGGTGGCATCGCCACGCCCCGGGAAGAACGGCACCTCGATGTCGAAACCGGCGGCTTTCGCGGCCATTTCCACACCCAGGTTGCCGGCCAGCACGATCACATCCGCGACCGAAGCCCCGGTTTGCGCGGCAATCGGTTCCAGCGCAGCCAGAACACGGGCCAGACGGGCGGGTTCATTGCCTTCCCAATCCTTCTGCGGGGCCAGGCGGATACGCGCACCATTGGCGCCGCCGCGATAGTCCGACTGCCGGAAGGTCCGCGCCGAATCCCAGGCGGTGGCGATCATGTCGGCACCCGACAGGCCGCTGGCCGCGATCCGGGCCTTCACGTCGGCCACGTCATAGGCGGTGTTGCCAGCCGGAACCGGGTCTTGCCAGAGCAGGATTTCCGACGGCGCCTCCGGCCCGATGTAGCGGGTGTTGGGCCCCATGTCGCGGTGCGTCAGCTTGAACCAGGCCCGGGCAAACGCATCGTCGAACGCCGCCGGATCGGCCATGAACTTTTCGCAGATGGCGCGATAGGTCGGGTCCATCTTCATCGCCATATCGGCGTCGGTCATGATCGGGTTGTAGCGGATCGACGGGTCTTCGACGTCCACCGGCTTGTCTTCTTCGGAGATATTCACCGGCTCCCACTGCCAGGCACCGGCGGGGGATTTCTTCAATTCCCAGTCATAGGTGAACAGCAGATGGAAATAGCCCATGTCCCACTTGGTCGGATGCGTGGTCCAGGCCCCCTCGATGCCCGAGGTCACGGTGTTGCGCCCGATGCCACGGCCCTTGTGGTTGATCCAGCCCAGGCCCTGTTCGGTCACATCCGCGCCTTCCGGGTCCGCCCCCAGATTTTCGGCCCGCCCATTGCCGTGGCATTTGCCAACCGTGTGGCCGCCCGCGGTCAGCGCAACGGTTTCCTCGTCGTTCATCGCCATGCGGGCAAAGGTTTCGCGCACCTGCAACGCAGTGGCCAACGGGTCGGGTTTGCCGTTCACCCCTTCGGGGTTCACATAGATCAGACCCATCTGCACGGCCGCCAGCGGGTTTTCCATCGTATCGGGCTTGCCCACATCCGCATAGCGGTTCTCGGACGGCGCCAGCCATTCCTTTTCGGACCCCCAGTAAACGTCCTTTTCGGGATGCCAGATGTCGGTGCGGCCCAGGGCAAAGCCAAAGGTCTTCAGCCCCATGTTTTCATAGGCCACGGTGCCCGCCAGGATGATCAGGTCCGCCCAGGAGATCTTGTTGCCGTATTTCTTCTTGATCGGCCACAGCAGGCGGCGGGCCTTGTCGAGGTTGGCGTTGTCCGGCCAGGAGTTCAGCGGCGCAAAGCGCTGGTTGCCGGTGCCACCACCGCCGCGGCCATCGGCCACGCGATAAGACCCCGCCGCATGCCAGGCCATGCGGATCATCAGCCCGCCGTAATGGCCCCAGTCCGCCGGCCACCATTCCTGGCTGTCGGTCATCAGCGCATGCACATCCGCCTTCAGCGCGGCATAGTCCAGCGACTTGACCTGTTCGCGATAATTGAAACCTTTCAGCGGGTTGGTCTTGGTATCGTGCTGGTGCAGGATGTCGAGGTTCAGCGCGTTCGGCCACCATTCCATCACATTGCCGCCCATGCTGGTCAAACCGCCATGCATGACCGGGCACTTGCCCTCGTTCTTGACGTCGTTCCCGTCCATCTGATCCTCCATTTTGCTGCGTTCATCGTGGCCTTGGCTCCCCCGAGCATATCATGCCAGGAGCGGAAGCTGGTTCCTGAAACCGTTCTAACAGAGCGAAATCATCAATCCAAATTGCATTTATTCTTGTAATTCATAAGATTTAATTATGACTCACCCATGACCGAACAGTGATGATCTGCCCCGGACCACACCATCATCGGCTTCGCCAGGCCTCACGCCCGGACGGCAGATCAGAGCCCCGAACCCCGCCACGCACGCAAGGCATTGATCCAAAAAGAAACCACCGACTGCCGCGCAGCCGGTGGTCATCTGGTCCGTGCCGGAAGGGTCAAATCACCCGGGAAATGGACTATTTATAGTGGGGCAAACAGACCCTCGTCCCGGCCTCAGCCGCATTTGCTGTGGCCGCAGTCGGCGCAGGTCATGCAGCCTTCGACCTTGCGCATCGCGTAGCTGCCGCAGGCCGGGCAGGCCTGGCCGCGGGGGGCCTCGCCGATCACCATGACCTCGGCCTTGGGATCGGATTTCAGGCCCATCCCCTCGCCCTCGATGAAGCCGATCGCGACCATGTGGCGTTCGATCACCCCGCCGATCGCGGCAAGGATCGAGGGGATGTATTGCCCCTGCAACCAGGCCCCGCCGCGCGGATCGAACACGGCTTTCAGCTCTTCGACGACGAAGCTGACATCGCCCCCGCGCCGGAACACGGCCGAGATCATCCGGGTCAGGGCCACGGTCCAGGCGAAATGCTCCATGTTCTTCGAATTGATGAACACCTCGAACGGGCGGCGATGCCCCGCCTGCACGATGTCATTCACGGTGATGTAGATCGCGTGTTCCGACCCCGGCCATTTGATCTTGTAGGTCGAGCCTTCCAGCGCCGCGGGACGGTCCAGCGGCTCGGTCAGGTAAACCACTTCGGCGCCCTGATCGGTTTCGGGGGTCTTTTCGGATTTCTCGCTGACCGACAGGACCGATCCGGTCACATCGTTCGGCCGATAGGTGGTGCAGCCTTTGCACCCCTGATCCCAGGCCGCCATGTAGACATCTTTGAAATCATCAAAGCTGATGTCCTCGGGGCAGTTGATCGTCTTGGAAATGCTGCTGTCGATCCATTTCTGCGCCGCCGCCTGCATCTTCACATGCGCCATCGGCGCCAGGGTCTGCGCGTTGACGAAATAGTCGGGCAAGGGCGCGTCGCCCTTCAGGTCACGCCACATCTGCACGGCGTAATCGACGACCTCTTCCTCGGTCCGGCTGCCGTCCTTTTGCAGCACCTTGCGGGTGTAGGCATAGGCGAAGACCGGCTCGATCCCGGAACTGACATTGCCCGCGTAAAGGCTGATCGTGCCGGTGGGCGCGATCGAGGTCAGCAGCGCGTTGCGGATGCCGTGGGTGCGGATCGCCTCGCGCACATCGTCATCCATCTGCATCATGTTGCCCGAGGCCAGGTATTTTTCCGCGTCAAACAGCGGGAAGGCGCCTTTTTCGCGGGCCAGATCGACCGAGGCCAGATAGGACGCCCGCGCGATCGCCTTCATCCAGGCTTCGGTCTGCGCCGCCGCCGCGTCGCTGCCGTATTTCAGCCCCAGCATCAGCAGCGCATCGGCCAGCCCGGTGACACCCAGCCCGATCCGGCGCTTGTTGGCGGCCTCTTCGGCCTGCTGCGGCAGCGGGAAGCGGCTGGCGTCGACGACGTTATCCATCATGCGGATCGCCAGACGCACCAGATCGTCCAGCGCGGCGGGGTCCAGTTCGGCCTGCGCGGTGAACGGGTTCGTGACCAGCCGCGCCAGGTTGACCGAGCCCAGCAGACAGGCGCCATAGGGCGGCAGCGGCTGCTCGCCACAGGGGTTGGTCGCCGCGATCGTCTCGCAATAGCTCAGGTTGTTCATCTTGTTGATGCGGTCGATGAAGATCACGCCCGGCTCGGCGTAATCATAGGTCGCGCGCATGATCTTGTTCCACAGATCGCGGGCGTTGAGCGTGTGATAGACGCGACCTTCGAAGGTCAGCTCCCACGGGCCGTCGGCTTTCACCGCCTCCATGAAGGCGTCAGTCACCAGCACCGACAGGTTGAACATCCGCAGCCGGGCCGAATCCTGCTTGGCGGTGATGAACTGCTCGATATCGGGGTGATCGCAGCGCATCGTGGCCATCATTGCCCCGCGGCGCGACCCCGCCGACATGATCGTGCGGCACATCGCGTCCCAGACATCCATGAACGACAGCGGCCCCGAGGCATCCGCGGCAACCCCCTGCACCGCCGCGCCGCGCGGGCGGATGGTCGAGAAGTCATAGCCGATCCCGCCGCCTTGCTGCATCGTCAGCGCGGCCTCCTTCAGCATGTCGAAGATGCCGCCCATCGAATCGGGGATCGTGCCCATCACGAAGCAGTTGAACAGCGTGACGGCACGCCCGGTGCCCGCCCCCGCCGTGATCCGCCCGGCGGGCAGATACTTGAAATCTTCCAGCGCGCCATAGAAGCGTTCTTCCCACAGGGCCGGGTCCGCCTCGACGGCCGCCAGGGCACGGGCGATGCGCCGCCAGCTGTCTTCGACCGTCAGATCCACAGGGGCGCCCTCGGCATCCTTGAGGCGATATTTCATATCCCAGATCTGTTCGGCGATGGGGGCGGCAAAACGGGTCATCCGGTTGTCCTTCGGGTCTTCTGAGCGGCACCGCACAATGCGCGGCGCCCGGCGGTGGGCTGAAAATGCAACGCCCCCGGACCATGTGGTGCGCCGGGGGCGGGGTTCCACACTACATGATGGGGCAGAGTGAGACCAGAGTGAAAAGCCCCTTCCCTTGCCGCAGCCCGCGCATCGGCCTAAGTCTGGACCGGAAGCGGGGGCTGTGAATGATTCACCTGATCAAACTTTGCGTCGGCGCCGAGAAGGTCGAGGATCTGATCGACTGGCAGGCGGCGCGCTACGGCACCGGACCGGCCTGCCACGTCACCCGGATGTGGCCCAAGCGCAGCGATGAAATCCTGGATGGCGGCTCGCTTTACTGGGTCTTCAAAGGGGTTGTCCTGGCCCGGCAGAAGGTGATCGGGCTCGAGGAACGGCCGGGCGAAGACGGCATCACCCGCTGCGCGATCCTGCTCGACCGGGACGTTGTCCGCACCGAAGCCCTGCCCCGCCGGCCGTTCCAGGGCTGGCGCTATCTGACGCCCGCAGACGCCCCCAAGGACCTTGCCCCCGGTCGCGAGCGGGAAGAACCGCTGCCGCGTGACCTGATGGCGGCCCTGGCGGAAATCGGCCTGCGCTGATCCGGCCGCCGACGCCCTCCCACCCGCGATAGGTTCGGCAAGACGAAAGGGCGTGGCTTTCATCTTGGCTCAAATATCCCACGGGGGTCCGGGGGTGTGAAACCCCCGGGCGCCTAGCGCAGGATCGGCGGCTTGCTCGGGTCCATGCCCGGCATCGTGGGCTTCAGCTCCTGCACCTCTTCCACCTCGGGTTCGGGCAGATGCAGCACCAGCGCCTTGTCCAGCAGCACCGCCGCCGCGTGATCGCCCTCGTCAAAGAAGGTCACGTCCAGCTCGCCCGCATCGAGCCCGGAAAAGGCCAGCGCTTCGGCCATGGCCTTGGCGATGCCCGGTCGCGCTGCTTCGGGCGCCCCCAGAAAAGCCAGCACATGCCCGCGCCGCCCGTCGTCATAGGTCACGCCGCCCAGCAGCGCATGACTGGCCAGCCCGGCAAGTTGCGCGAATTTCGCGTCGAAGGCGGGCAGCAGCAGCCCCAGAATCGCGGGCGGCAGCGCGGGCGCGTCAAAGGCCACCGGGCGCGCGTCGGTCTGTTCGGGGGTATGGGTCAGCGCATGGGTCAGCCATTCCAGCGCCTCAGGCGGCAGCAACAGCGCCGAGTCAGCCACGCCCAGATTGACCCCCAGCCCGACGCCTTCGCCTACCAAATGCTGCGCGATCACCCGGCCCGGCAGCGCCGCATAGGGCGCGGGTTCGCCGGTGAACTCGGCCAGCCGCTCCTCCAGATCGAAGGCCAGCACGAAATCGCCGTCCTCGGTTTCGAACACCTGGGGCGTGATGTCGTCGCCCTCGGGTTCGGATTCCAGCAGCAGGAACAACTCCGCATCGGCCAGCCGGTCATAGACCGCCAGACGCAGGGCCTCGTTGTCCGGGTCGGCGGCGGATGCGGCGTGGGCGCGATCATAGGGCGTCATAATACCTCCTTCACCCGGGCGCGCAGCGCCGGGATCACCTCGGCCTCGAACCACGGATTGCGTTTCAGCCATCCCGTATTGCGCCAGGACGGATGGGGCAAGGGGAAGACGGCCGGCGCGTGGTTTTGCCACGCGAAAACCGTGTCAGAGACCGCGCGCGTGCCCAGATGCCAGCGCTGTGCGGCGCCGCCGACCAGCAGTGTCAGCTGCGGTGTGCCGATCGCCGCTATCACCCGCGCGCGCCAGGTCGCGGCACACAGGGGCGGCGGCGGCAGGTCGGACCCCTTGGCGTCGTAGCCCGGAAAGCAGAACGCCATCGGCACGATCGCGATGCGGCTGCGGTCATAGAAGGTTTCGGCATCCACCCCCATCCAGTTCCGCAGCCGGTCGCCCGACGGGTCGGTAAAGGGTCGCCCCGAGGCATGCACCCGCGCGCCCGGCGCCTGCCCGACGATCAGCACGCGCGCGCCGGGCCGGAACCAGACCACCGGGCGCGGCACATGCGCGCTGGCGGTGGCAGCAAATCGCCCGGCACACAGCCTGCAGGCCCGGATCTCGTCGATCAGCGCGTCGTGACTCTTCGTTTCGTGAGGCAAAACAAACCCCGGCTGCCTATACCTTTGTTTCGTTAGGACATAATATTGCCCGAAATCGCCAGTAGAAGCGGCTTAAGGGATTTTTCGGACCAGATCCGATCACGATGTAACGAACGCCACAGCGTATCAGGCGGCACAACCGGGGGGGCCATGCTCGAGTTCGAGAATGTCAGCAAGTCTTTCTGGACGGGCAAGCAGCGCAAGGTGATCCTGGATCGCGCCAGCTTCCGCGTCGAGCTGGGCAACAGCCTTGGCATTCTGGCACCCAACGGCACCGGCAAGACGACGCTGATCAACATGATGGCGGGCCTCGAAAAACCCGATGAGGGTGAAATTCGCAAGACCTGCCGGGTGTCGTTTCCGCTGGGTTTCATGGGCGGCGTGGTCAACAAGCACAGCGCCCGGGAAAACGCACGCTTCATCGCGCGGCTCTACGGGCTCGACCCCGATTACGTCGAGGCCTTCTGCCGCTGGCTCTGTGGCATTGCCGAATATTTCGACATGCCGGTGGGCACCTACAGCCAGGGGATGCGCTCGCGCTTTACCTTCTCGCTGCTTCTGGCGCTGGAATTCGACATCTACCTGATCGACGAGGGGATGCCCTCGACCACCGATGTGGAGTTCAACCGCAAGGCCGGCTCGATCCTGCGCGACCGGCTCAAGGATGCGACGGTGATCGTCGTGTCGCACCAGGCGACGACGCTGGAAAAATTCTGTCGCTCGGCGGCTGTGTTGCGCGACGGGCAATTGTATATGTTTGACACCCTGGAAGAAGCGAAGCGGATGTATGACTACCAATCCTAAGGCCACGAAGTTTCGCGTCCGCCGCGCCACGCCCGCCCTGTCGGACACGGGCCCCGCCCCGACGCCGGTAGAAACAACCCCGCCGCCGGGGGCCGCAGCCCGTCTGCGCGCCGAAGCCGCCGCGGCGCAGGCCAGCCCCGATCCGGCGCAGATTTTCGAACCCCAAGACGACGGATTCGGCGAGGGCCGGTTTTCCTCGGCCGCCAAGGTCGGCGGCACGACGGTGCTGGGCCCCTCGGAAATGACCACCGAAGAGGAAATCGCCCAGATTCGCGCCGAAGGGCTGACCGGGCGGCAATTGCGGCTTGCCCGCCGCACCGCGCAGAAACACGGGATCGAGGCGACATCGGATTTCGAAGCCGTGCGCCTGCTGCGCCGCAAGGGGATCGACCCGTTCGACCGCACGGATGTGCTGGGCATCGGCCAAAGCGCCGCCGGCGCGCCGGGTGAAGCAGGCACCACGCAGGCGCTGGCACGGCTGGATGGCAAGGGGGCCGACACCCGCGTGCAGCTGCCGCAGACGGTGAAGGCCGCCCCGCCGCCCGCGACCGAGGTGATGGGCGAAGCCCAGCGCGCACGCGAAATCATCCGCATCCAGCGCGACATCACCAAACGGCGGCAGCGCAAGCTGGCCCTGCTGGGAGCGCGACTGGCGTTTTTCGTCTTCCTGCCGACGCTGCTGGCGGGCTGGTATTACTTCGTCGTCGCGACCCCGCTTTACGCCACCAAGACCGAATTCGTGATCCAGAAATCCGAAGGCATGGCCGGGGCCAGCGGGCTGGGCAGCCTGTTCTCGGGCACGCAGCTGGCGACCAACCAGGATTCGGTGACGGTGCAAAGCTATCTGCAATCGCGCGATGCGATGCTGCGGCTTGATGCCGATCAGGGCTTCAAGAAACATTTCTCGCAAGACTTCATCGACCCGATCCAGCGCCTCGATGCCGATGCCACGAACGAAGCCGCCTACAAGACCTATCGGCGCAATGTGAAGATCGGTTACGACCCTTCGGAAGGGGTGGTCAAGATGGAGGTGATCGCCGCCGACCCGGAAGTCTCGCGGCAGTTTTCGGAATCGCTGATCTCCTATGCCGAGGAACAGGTCGACAAGCTGACCTCGCGGCTGCGCGAAGACCAGATGAAGGGCGCGCGCGACAGTTACGAGGATGCCGAGGCCAAGGTCTTTGCCGCGCAGTCCAAGGTGCTGACGCTGCAGGAACAGGTGGGCATCCTGGACCCGGTCACCGAAAGCAGCCTGGTGATGAGCCAGGTCTCGGGCTTCGAAACGCAGTTGCAGCAAAAGCGGCTGGAACTGGGGCAATTGCTCGACAACCCCAGCCCGAACCAGGCGCGCGTCGATGGCGTGCGCGGCGATATCGCCCGGCTTGAAACGTTGATCGCGGATCTGCGCAAGCAACTGACCGAACGCAGCGGGTCGTCGGAATCGCTCGCCTCGATCACCGGCCAGCTGCGCATCGCCGAGGCCGAGCTGGCCACCCGGCAGATGCTGCTGTCGGCCGCCGCCCAGCAGATGGAAACCGCCCGGATCGAAGCCAACAAACAGGTGCGCTACCTGTCCACCGGCGTGCGCCCCGTGGCCCCGGACGAACCCACCTATCCGCGCGCCTTCGAGAACACGCTGCTGGCCTTCCTGATCTTTTCGGGTATTTATCTGATGCTCTCGCTCACTGCCTCGATCCTGCGCGAACAGGTCTCGAGCTGACCCGGAGGACCGGATGAAAGACGTGAAAATCGGCGGGCTGACCGTCGGCAACGACCGCCCGCTGACCGTGATCGCAGGGCCCTGCCAGCTGGAAAGCGAGGCCCACGCGCTGATGATCGCCGAGGCGATGGCCAAGGCCTGCGTAGAGGCCGGCGCGCAGTTCATCTTCAAGGGCAGCTACGACAAGGCCAACCGCACCAGCCTGAAGGGCAAGCGCGGGCTGGGCATCGACGCCGGGCTGAAGATCCTCGACACGGTGCGTGCACGCCTGGGCTGCCCCGTGCTGACCGACATTCACGACCCCGAACAGGCCCGCATCGCGGGTGCCGTCGTCGATGTGATCCAGATCCCGGCCTTTCTGTGCCGCCAGACCGATCTTCTGCTGGCCGCAGGCGAAACCGGCTGCGTGGTCAACATCAAGAAGGGGCAGTTTCTGGCGCCCTGGGACATGCCCAACGTCGCCGACAAGGTCGCCTCGACCGGCAATGAAAAGATCCTGCTGACCGAACGCGGCACCTCTTTCGGCTATAACACGCTGGTCGCGGACATGCGCGGCCTGCCGACGATGATGAAAACCGGCTACCCGGTCATCATGGACGCGACCCATTCGGTGCAACAACCCGGGGGCCTGGGCGGCGCCAGCGGCGGGCAGCGCGAGATGGCCCCGGTGATGGCCCGCGCCGCCGTCAGCCTCGGCATCGCGGGGGTGTTCATCGAAACGCATCAGGCACCGGATAGCGCGCCGTCGGACGGGCCGAACATGATCACGCTCGATCAGATGCCGCATCTGATTGCCACGCTGATGGCCTTCGACCGGATCGCCAAGGCAGACCCGATCCGCCTGTGACAACGGCAGGGGGGCGCGGCCCCCCTCTGGCCTGCGGCCATTCACCCCGCGGGATATTTCGACCAGAAAGAAAACGCAGATCGCCTTTCTTTCTGGCCAAAATATCCCGGGGGAGGCTCCGTCAGGAGCCGGGGGCAGCGCCCCCTCCCCGGCCATTATGTGTCGCCCTCCGGCGACGGAGGGCAGCACCCCCTGCCCGCTCAGGCCACCTGCGCCGCGGCCCAGGCCGAAGACCAGGCCCATTGGAAATTGTAGCCGCCCAGCCAGCCAGTCACATCCACCACCTCGCCGATGAAATACAGCCCCGGCACCGCGCGCGCCTGCAGTGTCTTGGCATCCAGATCGGCCGTGGAGACCCCGCCCAGCGTCACCTCCGCGGTGCGGTAGCCTTCCGAGCCGACCGGGCGGATCTCCCAGCGGTGGACCTGCGCGGCAAGCCGGTCAAGCGCGGCATTGCCCTGATCGGCCAGCCGCCCCGCAAGCCCCGCCTCCTGCGTGGCAAACAGCGCCAGCTTGTCCGGCAGCAGCCGCGCCAATGCATTGTGCAGCGCGACCTTGCCGTTTTCGCCGCGCATCCGCGCCAGTTCGGCCGCGATGTCCCGCCCCGGCGCCAGATCGACGCGGATCGCATCGCCCTCGCGCCAATAGCTTGAAATCTGCAGGATCGCCGGCCCCGACAGGCCGCGATGCGTGAACAGCAGCGCCTCGTCGAAACTGGTGCGGTCGTGGCTGACCCGCGCCGCCACCGCCACCCCGGCCATCGGCGCGGTCCGCGCCAGATCCTGCGCCGCGAAGGTCAGCGGCACCAGCGCCGCGCGCGTCCCGGTCACGCGCAGCCCGAACTGTTCGGCGAGACCATAGCCCAGCCCGGTAGCCCCCATTTTCGGGATCGACTTGCCGCCGGTCGCCACGATCACGCTTTGCGCCCCAAGCGCGCCGGTCGAGGTCTGCACGACAAAGCCGTCGCCCGACCGCTCCACCGCCCCGATCGTGCACCCCAGCCGCAGTTCGGCCCCCGGGCGCATCGCATCCAGCAGCATGTCGACAACCTGCCCCGCCTTGCCGTCGCAAAACAGCTGGCCCAGATGTTTCTCGTGCCAGGCGATTCCCGCCCGGTCCATCCGCGCGATGAAGTCCTCCGGCGTGAACCGGCTGAGCGCCGAGAGGGCAAAGCGCGGATTTTCCGACAGGAATCGGCTGGCGGCGTTTTGCCGGGTCAGATCGCGGTTGGTGAAGTTGCATCGCCCCCCGCCCGAGATGCGAATCTTCTCGCCCGGTCGCGCAGCATGATCGAGCACGACCACCCGCCGCCCGCGCCGTACCAGCTCTCCGGCGGCGAACAACCCGGCCGCCCCGGCCCCAAGGATAATTACATCGGTCTTTTCCATGGCTCCGGGCTTAGCCGCATGGCGTGACAGGCTGCAAACAAATTTGTCACTTTTTCCTCTTGCAGCCACCCGCCGGCTTGGCTAAACACCGCCGCAAGTTGGGGCGTGGCCAAGTGGTAAGGCGTCGGTTTTTGGTACCGTGTACCGTAGGTTCGAATCCTACCGCCCCAGCCAATCTTCCTGTTTCGAGTTGATGCGTGCGGACCGAGCAATCTTGCAGGCCGCTGCGATCCGCTGCCTTTAGGGCAGGTTTTCGAACAGTCTGGTTTGCGTTCAGGGCCGCATCCGCTTGGGTCGCAAATGCCCCCGACAACAGGATTCGCCCGCCCTGCCCGCTGGCCCGGCCCGGCGCCCGATCCACGCAGAGCGATCCCCGAAAATGGCGCGATTTTGCCCATTTGAGCCCCGAACCGGAGA